>NZ_JBMHEO010000001.1:0-322500 GCF_050498885.1 Enterococcus sp. AZ179
ATGGTTTTCAAACATGTCATACTAATTATATCGATGTTCTACTTAGAATAAAATTCACGATATTCCTCGATCGATGAATATCCTGCATGAAGTTAAAAAAAACATACGTTTCATTCATATGTTATTGTTGCAACTATTTTAGAAACTTGCCATCTCCCTTTTATACAACAAAAAGCTCAATGATCTTAGATTACGTTATTCCTTTAATCCTCGACACCTTGAATCGACGCTTCATGTCAGGCGTCCCTCTCATTTTCTATCAACAAGACTGAACCGTAATTAGCTTGCTAAAATGCAAAAAAACAAACAGGTCCAAAAGTCATCAAAAGAAAAGTCTCTTGATCCATTAAACCTGTTTGTTTTTTTCATTTATTTAAGGAAAAATGTAGCTTATTCCCCTGCGGACAAAGAAAACTGACGAACCGTCTCCGACAACGCTTCGACTAAGAAAAGGCAAGGAATTTGCGTCGTCAAATCTTCATACTTGTTGATGCGTTTCACATCAACTGAATAGTCTAAGACATAATCGGACATTCGCCCCAGTGTGCTGTTGGCGTCACTGGTGATTGCTACAGTGGTGAAGTCAGGATTATTACGAAAGCCATTGACCACTTCAATGATCTCGGTGGTCGTTCCGGTGATTGAAAGGACCACGATCATATTGTCTGACGTATGCTTCAGCTTCGCAAAGATTGGATAGGTATTATCCACCAAAGCATAACTGTTAAATCCGATCGTGGCAAAACGGCGGGCAGCATATTCACACATTGAACCTGACGCACCGATGCCATAAAAAATAATATTCTCACATTCCAGCATTCGTTCAGCGATTCGCCGGATTTTTCCTTCGATGTCTCGCGGGAAGCGTTCCGGATCCAAAACGGTCATACTGCTAAAAAAACTGACAGCATCTAACTCAGGTGCTTTGAACTGGGTACGAAATTCTGTAAAGCTCTCATACCCTAATTTACGGATAAAGCGCATAACAGAAGAAGATGAGGTGTGGGATTCAAGCGCGATCTCACGGACCCGCATATAGGGAATCTTATCACTTTGGCTCGACATATAATGATAAATCGCACGATCGGTCTCTGATAACTCATTGAAATCGATTTTTCCAAAAAAAGACATAGTAAACGCTCCTATTTTCTCATTCTCCTATCAATGTACCACAAGCTAGCAAAAACATCACAACTGTTTGATAAGAAATAATTCCATCGGCTGTTCAAATCCAGGACTTGTCAAAAGTAACCCACCGGCATCTTGGTAACCAAGGTTGCGATAGAAATGCTGTGCCTGCTCGTCGACTTGCGTGGAAGTCAAACAAAGAGCATGGCCGGCTGCTTTTTGCTGTTGTTCCCAATAAGTAACCAACCGTTTCCCAAGTCCCTTGCCTTGATGCGCTTCTGCGATCACTAACATGGTACAAAAAGGAATCGTGTCCCAGAAAAAATTGTAGCGCAGTAACCCTACTGGCTGTTCGTCTGCAACTATCACATAAGCAGTTTTTTCCATTATCTTTTTGGCGAAGACTTCCTTTGGTAAGTGAGTATCCAAAGAAAACCAAAACGCTTGATCTGCAGCTATTGCCGGTCGAATCGTAATCACTGATTTTTCGTCCCTTCCTGCTGTTTTTTGTCTTATCGTAGAGAAAATGGTCTTTTTTAATCACTTTCCGTCTTTTCGTATTCAGAAAGCAATGCTAAAAAGGCATCGCCATACTTATCCAATTTGTTTTGGCCAACCCCTTTGATCTGTAAAAAATCGATCGGCGTTTTTGGCTGAACTTCCGCCAATTCTCGCAGTGTTTTATCAGAAAAAACGACATACGGCGGCAAATTTTGTTCTTGTGCGAGATTCAATCGTAAGGTGCGCAGTTGATCGAACAGTTCATCATCAACCACTAACTGTTTGACTTTGGTTTGTTTTCTATAAACTTTTGCTTTTCCAAGCAACACATCAATCCCCACATTGGTCACACTTAACAAAGGGTATTGCCCTTCAGACGGCAAAAGATACCCTGATGCTGTTAAATAATCGATCAGCTGATTGACTTCCTTTTGGGACCAATCTTTCATTAATCCATAAGTTGGTAACTTTTCAAAGCCCCACTGTTTGACTTTTTGGTCGCCAGAGCCCGTTAGCACTTTCCCCACCAAGGCTTTCCCGAAGCGTTCGCCCATTCGTTTCACACATGACAACACTTTTTGTGTATCCACTGTGATATCCACTTGTTCTCTTTCATCAAGGCAATTGCTGCAACGACCGCAATCGGGTCCATCTTCTCCAAAATAACGCAAAATATAGCGCTGTAAGCACAGTTGGGTATGTCCGTATTGGCTCATCTCCCGCAATTTCAAGTATTCGTTTTGGCGATAAAGAATATCTGATTCGGATTGATCGATAAAAAATTGCTGAATCTGCATGTCTTGTGGAGCATAAAGTAAGATCGCATCACTGGGTTCGCCGTCTCGTCCGGCACGCCCGGCTTCCTGATAATAAGACTCCAAATTTCCAGGTATCTGGGCATGGATCACGAAACGGACATTGCTTTTGTTGATTCCCATCCCGAATGCATTGGTCGCTACCATCACTTGCAGGCGGTCATAAAGAAATTCTTCTTGGAAAAATGAGCGCTCTTCTTCTGAAAGTCCGCCATGGTAATACCCGACGGACACGCGTTCATGTTTCAACAGGTGATAGATCCGTTCCACTTCCTTGCGGGTACTGGCGTAAATGATACCTGATTGTCCTTGGTTCATTTTCAAATACGTTGTGATGTAGGTATCTTTTTGATCCTTGACGACTTGAAAAGCCAAATTTTCCCGAGCAAACCCGGTTTTGACTTGATTTTCTGCCGGAATTGAAAGTAAGTTTTCGATGTCTTCGGCAACTTTGGGTGTAGCTGTCGCGGTAAGGGCAACGATCGTTGGCTTCTGCTCCCAGTTTTCGATCGTTTCGGCGAGTCGCAGATAGCTCGGGCGAAAATCATGTCCCCATTGGGAAATACAGTGGGCTTCATCAACGGCCAATAAAGCGATCGGCATCTTCCGCAATGAGTAGCGGAAAGATTCTGAGTCTAAGCGTTCTGGCGAAACATACAGCAGTTTGATTCGCCCTTGGCGTGCTTCTTGCAAGCGTTGATTGATCTGTGCTCCTGTCAAGGAAGAATTGATATACGCTGCTGGGATCCCCATATCAACGAGGCTATCTACTTGGTCTTTCATTAATGAAATCAAAGGGGAGATGACCAAGGTCACTCCATCCAGCAAGAGCGCTGGCAATTGATAACAAATGGATTTCCCTCCACCTGTGGGCATGATTCCCAAAACATTTTGTTGTGTTAAAATAGATTGAATAATCGTTTCTTGACCTTCACGAAACTGTGAATAGCCAAAATGTTCTTTTAAGACTGTTTGAATAGTTTGCATAATACCCTCTTTTCCATTTCCTTATTATACGCAATTAAGTACGCAAAGAAAACGGCATTAAGAGAACTTTCGCTTTTTATTCGCTTTTCAATGAAATCAAACAAAGGAGTCTTCTACTATGAAAAAAGTTATGATTATCGGCGGTGGGATCATCGGTTTGACCCTCGCCAATTATCTTGATAAAACCAAATTTGACGTGACTGTCATTGATTCCCTCATCGGTCAAGCAACATCTGCCAGCGCTGGCATCATTTCCCCTTGGCTATCCAAACGCCGCAATAAAAAATGGTACCAGTTAGCACAAGAGGGAGCCGCTTTCTTCCCGAAATTGGTACGGGATTTTGCTTTAGATGAATCCATCTATGCCCCATGTGGCACTTTGGTAGTGCGACCAGAAAACGCGCTTCAAGAACTGGCAGAATTAGCTGAAAATCGACGTAAGGCGGCACCAGGAATCGGCGAAATCGACTTACTGACGGGCTCACAAACCAAAGAGGTATTGCCATTACTAAAAGAAATGCCCTCTTTACGAATCACAGGCGGTGGCCGCTTAGATGGTCAGGCTTATCTTGCCCACTTAAAAGCAAACGCTCAGCAGCAGCAAGTGACTTTTATTGAAGAAAAAGCTGAGATCGTCAGAAACGGCCACCATTGGCAAATCAAAACCAAGGATCACTTTCTTGAGACCGAGATTCTTTGCCTGACAGCTGGACCGGGATTACTAGACTTGTTATCACCTTTAGGGTATCAGGTTGATATCCGTCCGCAAAAAGGCCAGTTGCTCTCTTTTGCCACCAACCTGCCGACAAACAGTTGGCCGGTCGCCATGCTAGAAGGCGAAGGCGACTTGATTCCCTTCTCTAATGGTCAAATTTTATTAGGCGCTACTCATGAAAATGATGCTGGTTGGGATTTGACACCTACTGAAGCAGCTCAACAGCAATTGATGACAGGAATCGGTGCTTTTCTTGAAGACCCCGAAGCACTCTTTGCTGCCCCAATGACTATGCGAGTCGGCACACGCGCTTATACCTCTGATTTTGCGCCTTTCTTTGGGGAAGTGCCTGATGAAACGAATTTGTTCGCCGCCAGCGGGCTAGGTTCTTCCGGTTTAACGACGGGACCTTACATCGGTTATCTTCTAGCAAATCGGATCAATGAGGTACATGCGCAACCAACAGACTTCTCGTCCTACACCAAACCGATGACAGAGTATATCAAAAAGCGCCTTTGATAGGAAACCACTAAAAAACCACCAGAACCGTTACGGCCTGGTGGTTGTGCTGTTTGATTCTTGTAAAATTACGGACAATTTCCTAACTACTAGTTAAACATATTCTCCTGTTTCCCAATAATCGAGTAAAACTTCATTGATGATCTCACGATCCAGTGGTTCACGGATATCATCATCAAAGGCATCTTCGATCGGGACATCGCCCACAGCTTTGATACAAACCGGGACGACCGGATTCGGATGATCCTCTGCTGTCAACACTTTTTCAATCTTGATCTTATGTGTCCAATCTGCCCCCATATCATAAATATAGGTCATGGACTTACAATACTGAAAATCTTGGTCAATAGCGGACGCATCCGTTGGAACGGAATTGCCTAAGCCGATCGATTTCGAGCCGGCAATAAACAAATACAAATGTTGATTCATCCACTCAAAGGCAATCTGGATCAAAATATGTAGCTGTTCATAGGTCAGCCCTGCAGGAATAATCAAACGACGCCAAATTGGCGGACGGTATCCTTCTAAATCAATACGGACCTGATAGGCGACCGGCGTATCTGCTGCGTCATCAAAGGCCGTATGTTTTGTTGGAAATGGGACGATTTTTGGCGAGATTGCAGCAATCCGTGGGTCATCAACGGGCAATAGATCATGTTCTTCGGGATCGGTGTCTTTAATCATTGCTAACATCGCTTCTTTCTTTTCAGCTGACCAAAACTGTGGTTTGGACATCCGAGCGAAAAAGATAGGTTGTTTTTCAGCCAATACAAAGGCAATTTCTAGGTATTGCGATTTGGTAATATGCTTTTCTTTATACATGCAGTAATAAAAGTCTTCAATGGCTGTTTTGGCAAACGGAAGAAAATTTAGACTGTACGGTACTTCTTGAGGCAGCATTTCAGTATATACCCATTCAACAAAGACTTTGTCTTTTAGTTTGGTCATGCCGCCATCTGTTTCCGCGCAAAAGATCAAGTAAAAAACAGGATCTAAGTAATGCTCAAGATCGTCGTCACTAACCACACTGGGTCCGCCATACAAATCAACGTGATCCATCATCCGGTCAATCACTTTCGCTAATTTCTTCAATGTTTTTTCCAAAAAAATCTCGCTCCTTCCTATCAAGTTTACTTTGACGAAAAGAGCGAGGATTGTCAATCTTTTTTTTAATGGGAGAGCATTTCCTGTGCAATTTCTAATCCGCTCATCCCCGTTGGGTAATAGGTCGGCCAATGCTCCATTTCCTCTAGTAACGCTTCATGACTCTCGTTGCCAAAGTAGATATGGAAATGATGTGAAGCACCTGGTGCGATCATATGGTCGCTAAATTGGATATATTTGAACGCCGCATCTTCATCGGTGCTTTCAAATAAGAAGCGTACGCCACGATTACCAGCAGAGTAGTTCAAAACCTCTTTGCCAGTATACACATACTTAGCTTCTTTCTCTGTACCATCATCAAAAATAAATGTCATTGTATTGTCTGTGATCTTGATCTGAGCAACATCCGTTTGATACCCTGTCGTATAATACTCTTTGTATTCGTCAGCCGTCATTTTCTTGTCCATTTTTGCTTTATAATCAAACACTTGATCCAATGTTCCGTCTTGTAAAAATGGGTAAACGGATTGCCAGTCTCCTGCCCAGTCAGATAAAGGACGGTCTTGTACATCGGCATCCTCAAAGTAGCCGTTATAAACTGTTTTTTCTTTTTCGGCTTCAGCCATTTCTTTGTCATTTGCTACATCGGTGGTTTTTCTCAAGGCATCGCGGTTTTGCTCCATAATTGAAATGTAGTCTTCCCCGTTATCCATCTGCTCTTGGGTCAAGCCTTCTAATGGATTCAAAACAGCCAGTTCGACTCCTGCTTCTGACGCTAACGTCCGGGCAATGCTGTCTTTGGCATTTTCTTCAAAATAGATCGTCTGAATGCCTGTTTCTTGAACGAACTCTTTTAGTTCTGCGATCCGTGAAGCGGAAGGCTCTTCACTTGGTGAAAGACCGGAGATCGGAACTTGGGTCAATCCGTATTCTAAAGCTAAATAACCAAAAGCGGCGTGCTGCGTTACAAAATGATTTTGCGCCGGATTGCTAAATGCTTCTTCATACGATTCATGAAGATCTTGTAACTGTGCTAAATAATTTGCAGCATTTTCAGCAAAGGCTGTCGCTTTCGCTGGATAAGCCTCACTCAGCTGGTCACGGATCGCCTCTACTTGTTTCATGGCTAAGCTTGGGGCTAACCAGACATGGGGATCTAATTCATGAGAATGACCATCATCGCCGTGGTCATGATCGTGATCGTGGTCGTGGTCATCGTCACCGGGCAACAGGACCATTCCTTCTGTGGCTTTAACCACTGTCACATCCCCGTCATTTAACGTGGCTTCAATCGAAGGAACCCACATTTCCATGTTCTCATTGTTGTAGACGAAAACATCCGCATCTTGGATCTTTGCCATATCTTTTGCAGAAGGTTCATAATCGTGGGAATCAGTGCCTGCGGGCATCAATAATTCAACCTCCCCTTCATCCCCTACAACTTGACGAGCAAAATCATACATCGGATAAAACGTAGCCATGACCTGGATTTGTTCATTATCAGAAGCAGCGTTGCCTGATTGTTCAGTTGCATCAGAGCCTCCTTGTCCACAGGCCGCCAAAGCTAGGGCTACTGTTGATAACATCGTTATTTTAAAAAACTTCTTCATTTTCAAAATACACTCCTTTTTATTTTTCCATATTTCCTTTTCCTCGGCAAAACACTGATAAATCAATTACGATTTACAAAAACAAAACGTAACGTTTACGTTTTACCATCGGTTTTCTACTTTACACAACTATTTACTCCTTGTCAACAGCTTTTCAAGATGTTTTTTTATATGTAAAAACTTTCATATGTACCACTGCTGATATCATTATTAACTTACTGAATGGATCGGTTGATTCGGCAACAATCGGCAAATGACGAAAATCGCTATCTATTGTCCTTTGTCGCCTCCTGTGCTACACTCGAGGGGTAATTGAATACAAGATTATCCACTAGGGGCGCTTTATGCTGAGATAGACGTATGTCTGGTCCCTTAGAACCTGATTTGGTTAGTACCAACGTAGGGAAGTGGCAGCGCATGATTTTTCGCGTTCCCATTTTTTCTGTCTACGTGTGGATAGAAAAAGGAGGAACGCTTTTTTTGTAGACAGAAAAACCATCGAGAGGAGAAGAGAAAAATGACAAATGAACCAATCGCCTGTGCGGCAGATGGGATCGATATCACGGGGTGCCGAGTTAGCTTGTACCCAATGAAAGACCATTTCGCGCAACAAATTTTAACAAGTATCGAAAAAACGAATACGAGCGCTGTTTGGCAGCAGACCGATCTGTTCAGTACCCTTTTTCGAGGGGAAGCGCCTAGTGTCATAGACGCAGCAGAGGCGCTATTTATCAACGCCTACGAATCAAAGACACACCTCGTGGGTGAGTTTACTTTTTCCAAAGGCTGTCCCGGAGACACTGCGGGTGACACATTCTTGAATGGCGAACAGGCGCAACCCAATAAAGGAAAGAACCTTGCGAATGGTGACTTTTTGGTTGATTGCAAATATTCGTTTTACGTATTTGGCGAAAATCATTATATGGAAGAAATCGCCACGATCGTCCAGCTGGCAGAGACTCATGGCTTGAGCCCTCGTTCCGCTCACTATGTGACGATGCTGACCGGATCAGCAAGCCAACTCTTTGCGTATTTTGAAGCCGCATTAGCCTATGCCCATGACCATCTCCCCCACTATGTTCTGGAAGCGACTGTTTCGGTCAATAGCCCTTCAAAAAAGGAGGCGATGCCACATGACTAAGTGGGCTTTGAAAGATGTCATCATGGTAGGAATTGCTTCGTTGATTTTTGGCGTGATCTATCTTGGGGCTGTCCATTTCGGATTGTTGTTAGGTACGCTTCTAACGCCCTTTGGATTATCTGTCTTAGCCAATGAGTTTATCTTTGGTGTTTGGTTCATGGCGGCAGCTTTTGCCGGATATGTGCTACGTAAGCCGGGAGCAGCTACGATCACTGAAATGATTGCGGCTCTTTTAGAAGTGTTTATGGGAAATTTTTATGGACCTATCATTTTTATTAGCGGTTTTGTACAGGGGATCGGAACAGAAGCCGGCTTTGCATTAGGCCGCTACCGACGCTACGGGTGGTTCCCTTTAGTTACTGGAGCCGTGGGCGCCACGATCACGAGTTTTCTTTGGGGAATCATTCGGTCAAATTTCATTAACCTACAATGGCAGTTGCTGTTGGCGATCTTTCTTATTCGCTTGCTTTCTTCGTTATTCTTTTCAGCCTTTTTAGTGAAGATCGTCTGTGACCACTTGACACGGATGGGGGTCCTCAACAGTTACCCCATTGCTGAAGATCAAACGGTCATCGTCAAACGGAAAACCGCATGAGCCTGTCGGTAAAAAACGGCAGTTTTTTGGTGGATCAAAAGCGACTTGAATTGACTCTGTCTTTGGCCCCTGGTGAAACAAAAGGGATTTATGGTGCTTCAGGAACAGGAAAAAGCACCCTTTTCCATCTCTTAGCGGGACTAAATGAGAAGGGGTTTGATGGAGGGACGTATACGATTGACGGCCAAACGATGAACCAGCTTTCCATCCGGGAAAGAAGCACGTCCGTCAGCTTATTGTTTCAAAATCCTGATATGCAATTTTGCATGGCAACACCGCGAGAAGAGTTGCTTTTCTGTTTAGAGAATCAATGTATTTCCCAAAAAGACATGCCAAACAAAGTGGCTGAAGCTTTGGCATTTTGCGAGATTACCCACCTTGCTGATCAACCTTTCACGACCTTGTCTGGTGGTGAAAAACAGCTAACCGCATTGGCTTGTTGTCTGATATTAAAAAGTCGTTACTTGCTTTTGGACGAACCCTTTGCCAATTTGGATTCGGACACAAGTCAAAAAATCATACGAAAACTGCAGCAAATCCAACACAAAAATGCTCTTGGTATTTTATTGATCGATCATCAAATCAAAGAGACCGCTAACTGGGTCGATGAGTGGCTGCTGATTGAAGAGGAATTCAGAACGATCAATCAAGCAGCGCTCCGCCAACTTGATCAGCACCTACGCAAGTCGCTGCCGCTTGTGAACATTAAATCGACTTCTAACGAAAAACGGCTTTCATTTCAAAATTTCCGATTACCCATCCGAAACCATGAAATTATTTTCCCAGATCTTGCCTTTGATAAGGGCTCACTGATTGGAATCACTGGACGTAGCGGCAGCGGCAAGTCTTCGTTTTTAAAAGCTATTTTACAGCAGCAGGCCTATAAAGGGGATATTCTTTTGGCAGGTAAACCAATCAAGAAGTATCCGTCACCTTTTCGCTCCATCAGTTGGATCATGCAAAATCCGCAAGACCAATTTTTGGCAGCTACCGTTGCGCAAGAGCTTAGCCAAGGAAGCGCCCCGACCGAGAGCGACAAACTACTCGAAAAATTGCGTCTGCAAAACAAGAGTGCCCAGTCGCCTTTTCTACTGAGTCAAGGACAGCAACGGCGCTTGGCTGTTGCCTCCTTACTGCAGCGCCCGGTCGACCTACTGCTAGTAGACGAGCCGACATATGGTCAAGATGTCACACAAGCTTGGCAGATCATGGAGCTATTAGCTGCTAAAGCAACCACTGGCACGTTAGTTTTGATCGTTAGTCACGATGTCTTATTGTTGCAACAGTTTTGCTCGCAAATCATTGATTTCAATTGCTATCAAAAGGAGGTCGCAGATGCGTACACTCAATCCCACAGTCAAGTTATTCGCCATTTTAGGACTCGCCTTAGTGGTTTCTTTTCAAAATAATTTCAGATTGAATTTATTGCTCTCTGTCCTATTCTTCGTTATTACTGTAAAAGAGCGCTCCTTGAAAAAAAGTCTTTTGCTCTTTTCTGCATTGACATTGGCAGCTGTAGGGGTCTTTTTCACTGGTCTCCTTTACTATCAAGACCATCAAGGCGACCCCTCCTCAACGGCAGCTATTCACTATGGGTTTGACATGGCGAGCCGTATCTACTGCTTCGGTATTCTGGGCAGTTCCTTCAGTGTGACGACCACGATCAATGAATTGATTTATTCGCTGCAGCAACAGCTGCATCTACCTGCCGTTTTTGCGTACGGTCTGCTCGCTGCGTTTCAAATTGCTCCGATCATTCCAGCAGAGTATCAAAACATCCGCAATAGCATGCGTTCCAGAGGAATCTCAGTCAATTCGTTTTCTTTCAAAATGTTGATTCCTTTACTCGTCAAATCCATTCGCTGGTCCGAACTTTTGGCGACGGCAATGCTTTCAAGAGGTTTCGACGGTGAAGGAAAGCGAACTTATGCCAAGACATTTCGAATCACTTTTATGGATACGCTGTTTTTATCCTTATGTTTGATGGTGGGACTTGGCGGAACACTCATCCTATAAAGGGGAAAGAGACAAAAAGACAAAGAAACGTAAGGGTTTCTTTGTCTTTTTTCATTGATTTATTAAGAAGTGATCGTCTTTTTTACTGAACCAGATTTGATTTGGTAAAACGTAACAAACATCGTCGTTGCTAATATATACAAGGCGAAAAGAAGATACATGTTTTTAAACAGCTGGATCGTCGTTTGGTTCAACCAGGCCCCTACTTTGGGAATATAAAATATCGGCTGGCCAATCAATTGACTTTTTTGAATTTCGTTTGGTTCCATCTGATTTTGATTGTCGCCAATGGTGTAGAGCACCGATTGATTTTCCCCAACCGCAACGATTCGCCGCGTCCGCATCTGTCTACCTTGATCAACATAATACGTTACTTCGTTGCCAACCACTAAATTATCTTCAGAAGCTTTTTTTACAAAAAGGAGTGTCCCTTCAGAATATGTCGGTTCCATTGCATCACTAGCAACAATAGCCATTGTGAAACCAAACGCATGTGGGATCACCACAATTAGTACAGACAGCAGCATGAACATCAGTACAAAAAGTGAGAGCATGATACTTTGTTTTGGAAAAAGCTTCATTTTCTATTCTCCTTCTAAACCTCAGTTTCTTTTATGATTCTATAACATAACTCTATTTTTTTCAAATATTTAAAAACGTTTCATTGAATTTTTATACGAAGATTACTCGATTATTATTTGACTTTATTTAATTATTTATATTATGCTAAAGGCGATTAAAAAACAGAGGAGAAAAAGTATGCCTTTTTTAAATAACAAGTTTTTTTTAAAGCGTTGGATTCCCTTCATCCTTCTGGTCCTATTTTTACTGGGAAGTATTGTCTTTTTTCTCGTTCTTTTTTTATTCCCAACTTCTGATATCCATGCAGTGGAGAAAAAGGAAGACTGGATTTTCTATGCTGAGGACAATCCCGAATCTACTTTTATTAGCCGTTATGTGAAACATTTACCTAGTGTAAAAGCCAATGATCGTTTTGTGATGAAGCGAAAAATGACCAACGATTATAAATACCCTACAATGTTACTAATTGGCGATCATCAACACATGACTGTCTATCTCGATGATCAAGAAATTTACACCAACGATGAGCCCAATGATCCACTGACTCTCAATCATCCAGGCAAAACATTGTCTTTTATCACCTTGCCTGAGGATTATGTTGGTAAAACCTTGAAAATATACGTGACTAGTCCTTTTGACACCTATTCTGGCTTCCCAGCAGAAGTCTTTTTTGGCCCTGCAAATGCACTGATCGGCTATGTCTTCAGTCTGTCAATTTTAAATATTTACATTCTTTTATTTACTGGTTTTATTTGTATCATCAATTTATTTTATGTCTTAGTTTCTTTTATCAATCAACGAAGGCTGAAAATATCTTCTCTCTTATTCAGCGGCTTTGCCTTAACAGCAGGCTTGGAAGCGGGCTTCAGCGATATGCTTGGTGGACTACTGTTTCCCCCAATCGTCAACTCTGTAATGTTAAATATTCTTTCTATTATTACACCAATGTTTTTGATCGGCTTTTACTGCACGAATATGCATTTTATTCGCAAGTACTACCAGAAATGGTTATACTTCCACTATTCATTCGGTCTGTTAGCGATACTTTTCGCACTTTTCCAAGCACAAAGTTTGCCCGTCATCATGAATTATATGTTCTTGTTGAATATTACCAGTACCTTCGTTACTTCTTTTGCAGCAATCTATGAAGCATTGAAAAAAAATCCTTTTTATGTCATTTGTGCGCCTTGGATCGTGATTGCGGCTATTGGTCATTGTTTCTTGTATATTCAGGATATTTTAGTTTTGCCACAATCTGATATCAATTGGCGTTCGATCATCTTTTTCTTATTAATTATCATTTTTACTTGCTACGGCTTCCTTGAACTCTTTTTTGCCAGCGAGGGTAAAAATAAGCAGATCGATACGGCAGACATCAAAGTGCGTTTATATGAGAACCAACAAGCGATCAGCCCTGAACAAACGCTAAAATGGCAGCAAGTTTTACGGACCATCAAACAAAGAACCCATACGGTCAAGGATATGTTAGAAGATCAGCAGTTGGCAGCGGCCTATGAAGGCCTTAGTGAGATTGAAGAACAGATCAAGCAGCAGTTAACGAGTCCTTCCGTTGAAAAAGATTCACTCACGACGATGCTGCTTGCTAATTATAAACACACAGCTGCTCAAAAAAGGATCACCTTTGCCTGTGATGGCATCATAGAACCACTGGAACAATTGGCGGAAAATGATCGTCTATCCTTGATTGCTCATTGCCTAGAGTACGCCATCCGATACACTTGTGCGGTCACTGATCCTCAAAAGCGAAGACTCGCGTTGAGGGTGAATGACACGAATGGCCAATTGTATATCGACTGCCAAATGCCGCTTCTCTCAAATGAAGAAGCAGAAAAACTACAGAACAATGAAACCAAACGACAGGCGATGCAGGCTGACATGCAAATGCTAGAACAACTTTGTTTAGCCTACCAAGGAAGTATCCGGATTGAAGAAACTGACGGGCTTCACCTCTTGCATTTGACACTTAGGGCGAAAATAGATCCGCTGTCTTTCGACTGACCGTCTTGTTACATTAGTTTTAAAGGAGCGATTTTAAGAAAAAGCGAAAAAACTCTTGCTTTTTTCGCTTTTTCGCTTTAGCATGATAAAGAACAGCAACAAGCATTGGAATAGTAGTTTTATGATGGTCTTAGAGAGTCGATGGCAGCTGAAAAATCGACACCCACTGATAAAATGAACCTACCCAATGGCAATGACCGCAAAACGGTCGGTGGAAAGGCCTTATCCTTTATGAGTTGGATTATCCCGATAGATAATCAACAAAGGTGGTACCGCGAAATCCAAGCATTTCGTCCTTTTTTAGGACGAGATGCTTTTTTATTTTTTTAAGGAGGAAAAAGAATGACACAAAAAAATGATTTTACAGAATGGTATATCCAAACGATCCAAAAAGCCGAATTGATGGCTTACTCCCCAGTGAAAGGCTCCATTATTTTCCGTCCTGACGGCTTCGAACTTTGGGAGCATATCCAAGAAGAGTTCAATCGATTCTTGAAAAAAGAGGGCATTCGCAATGCGTACTTCCCAATGCTGATTCCGCAAAATTTCTTTATGAAAGAAGCCGATCATATTGAAGGTTTTGCGCCTGAATTGCCATGGGTCACAGAAGTCGGCAATGAAAAATTGGAAGAACCTTTGGCCTTGCGTCCAACCTCAGAAACCATGATTGGCTCTGCCTTTTCTGATTGGATCAACTCCTACCGTGACCTGCCTTATGAAATCAATCAATGGGCAAACGTCTTTCGTTGGGAAAAGAAAACATTGCCTTTCTTGCGTACCTCAGAGTTTTTATGGCAAGAAGGCCATACCGCTCATGAAAACGAAGAAGATGCACGTCAACGCACCATGAAAATCTTGGATGAATATGCCCGCCTTTGCGAAGAATTCCTAGCGATCCCTGTTTATCGCGGACAAAAAACCCCTTCTGAGCGTTTTGCTGGAGCAGTTGATACTTATTCGATCGAAGCGATGATGAAAGACGGCAAAGCAGTCCAAGCAGGAACCAGCCACTACATGGGGACAAAATTTGCTGAAGCATTTGATATTACGTATTTAACGAAAGAAAACAAGCATGTCCATGCCCACACAACCTCTTGGGGTGTCTCTACCCGCTTGTTGGGGGCCTTGATCATGACCCATGGCGATGAAAATGGGTTAGTTTTCCCACCAACCATTGCACCAACCCAAGTTGTGTTGTTACCAGTCGGTCCATGGAAAAAGAATCCAGCCATCTTAGAAAAATTAGAAGAACTGTATGCCAACTTTAAAGCCAAGGGCATTCGTGTTCGATTGGATGATTCTGATAACTCACCTGGCTATAAGTTCAATGAATGGGAACTAAAAGGCGCTTGCTTGCGAATCGAATGTGGCCCAAGAGATTTAGAAGCTGGCAAAGTGATGGTCAAAGTCCGCGACTTGGCTGACAAGCAAACAGTCGCCCTTGAGGACTTGGAAGCCTTCGTTGATCAAGAACTGCAAGCAATGACCCCACGCTTATTGGCAGCTGCGAAGGAACGTAACAAAGATAATGAGTACACCAACATCGATACATTGGATGAACTAAAAGCCCATATCGAAACGTGCAAACAAGAAGACAAAGTGACTGGCTTTGTTTTGATCGGTTGGGACGGCTCGGAAGAAACGGAAGCGAAAATCAAAGAAGAAACCGGCTTTACTACCCGAAACATTCCGTTTGAAGCACCAATGGAAAAAACAGTCGATATCGTCAGTGGCAAACCTGCCAAGCATACCGTTTGGATCGCCCGCGCATACTAATAGAAAAAACGAAGCAGCCAGATTGAAAAGGCTGCTTCGTTTTTTGATTAATAAATCAATGAAAGAAAATCTTCAGGCGTGATGTTGCCAAAATATTTTTTAACATCAATGTTGGCGATGACTTGTGCCAAATCTTCCTTGGCATAACGAGTTCCGATCAGGGCTTGTTCGACATCTGCAATGTCCCCTAGTCCGAAAAAGTCGCCAAAGATTTTGGCATCCGTGATTTTTCCTTCTGCCACATTCAAACGAACTTCGATGGAGCCGATTGGGAAGCGATGACGGCGTTCAATATCAAAAGCTGGAGATTTACCGTAATTCCAATCCCAGTTGCGATAATACTTATCGGAAATCTCATTGATCTTGACCCAATCCTCTTCAGTCAGTTCATAGGTTTTGACTTCTTCCACGGAATCGACACCAAAAATCTTCAATAAGATTTCTTGACGGAACTCTTCAGTCGTCATGTCTTGCTTCTCTTTTGGCAAGAATGGTTTGATGTTGGTCACTCTTGAGCGGATCGATTTGATGCCTTTTGATTCGATTTTGTCTTTGCGGACTTTCAAGGCGTTGACCACTTCATTGATGTCACTGTCAAACATGATCGTCCCATGAGCAAACATCCGACCATTCGTTGCGTACATCGCATTCCCAGAAAACTTCATGTCGTTGATCACAAGGTCGTTGCGCCCTTTTAGTTGCGCCCCTTCAACCCCCATCTCATGCAAGGCTTGGACGATTGGTTTGGTCAGTTTTTCAAAATCTCTGAAAGAATTGCCATCGTCAGGCATAATAAAGCTGAAATTCAAGTTTCCGAAATCATGATAGACTGCACCGCCGCCGCTGAAACGACGAACGACATGAATCCCATGTTCATCCACATATTCCTTATTGATCTCTTCGATCGTATTTTGATTGCGTCCAATGATAATCGATGGTTCATTAATGTAAAAAAGTAAGATTGGTTCATCCACTTTCATTTCTTGAAGAAGAAAAATCTCGATGGCTAAATTGATGCGTGGGTCGTTCAGTTCATTCGGTACAAAAAGCATACTATTCGTTCCTCCTAATTAGATGATTTCTACTATTTTTTGAACAGCCGCCAACTCAACAGGGATTCCATTGGCAGCTAGTGCAGCCTCTTCTCGTAACTGTTCTAAGTCACCGTGTTGCGGCAAATGCGTCAACATTAATTTTTTCACCTGCGCTGCATGGGCGATCTCCCCTGCTTCTTTTGAAGTAAAATGAGCCTTGTGCCGCTCATTTCCTGCAAAAAGATAGGTATCTGCCAAGAATAAGTCAGCCCCTTCAGCAAACGGAACGAAAGATTCTAAATAGCCAGAGTCTCCAGTAAAAACAAAGACCTTGCCCGTACTTTTCTCAACAAATCGCATGGCATAGCAAGTGACTGGATGGATCGTTTTCATAAAGGTAATCGTGAACGGGCCCAATTCCAACGACTCAGACTGAAGGTAATCAAATCCTTGGGTCACTCCCGGCATCGTCAGACTTTCAAAATGAACCCTGTCCTCCCCATGACCGTAGATCGGCAAAACCTGCCGTTCTTCGTTTTCGGGATATAATTGCCAATAGTATTGTAATACCCCCAGATCCGCAATATGATCTTGATGGTAATGTGTCAAAATCACTGCATCTAAGTCTAAGGGATCAAGGATCTTTTCTAATTGGACCAAGGTGGTACTTCCCGCATCAAGCAGCAAATGAAAGCCATCTGACTCTACTAAATAGCCAGTAGTCCCTTCACCATTATACGGATAGGCACCTAAACAACCTAAGACAGTTATTTTCACATGTGTTTCCTCCTCTTTGGCTCCAGCTGATTTTCTACTTCTTTTATGCTATCACATCTCAGCTGATTTGACTAAAATCCGACCATTTTTTTTGCTAAAAAGGATCAAGAAAATGAGAAAAAAACGACGTCTATTGATGAATCCCTTGAATGAGTGTTCTACTCTATCCTTAAGGAACCATTCCAATGGTACGTCGTCTTTTTTTGCTTATCTGATCAGCGCTCGTTGTTCATTGATCAATTCTTCATAGAATGCTGCGTTGACCGCATACGCATAGGCGTTTGCCCACAACATCCCGATCAAAAGCGCCAAGAAACCCAGAATAAACCAACCAATCAGTGATAACTGCAGCCAAATGTATTGCCCCAGATGCGGCCGTAAGAGAGCAAAGGCTACTTTGATAGACTGAAGAACCCCTAATTCCGGTTGATCATAGCGCAGATAGATTGCTAATTGGATCACACCAGTAACGACTTGTGACAAAAAGAAGAACAAAATGATGGAGAGAAAGGTCCCAATCACAAAAGCGACCGAACCATTAAACATAGCCACATCAACAGAGATTCCCCGATTAAAATTTAATACCAAGTCCAAATACTGATTGAGTCCTGATAAGACAAACTGCGGCAAGAAAATCGCAAAACTCAAAAGATAATTTAAAAGCGCGCTCACTAAGTTTAATAGCAAAAACGGTACATACAGACGCTTATCAAAGACGAGAAAAATATCCGCCACCTGGATTCCTCTGCCACGAACCAGATAGAGTGCCATAATACTCAATGCTACTGAAAAAGCAAAGAAGACAAAATTGTCCAAGATCAGATCGATCCAGCTCTCTGCATTGTTTGCACCAAAAGAAGTCCCAATACTACTAAAAAGCGAGCTGACCACCGCTTGTACCGCAACCGTTGCTAAAATACTTAAGACGAACGTTCCCCAGAATCCGCGCAAGGAGTTTTTAGCCGTCTCTCGAATCATTGTATTTGATCTCATAGACTCACCTTAATAACTGCGCAATGCTTTAACGGTCTTATCGTCTAAGCGGCGAACCACTTCCGTTACAAGCTTGACTGTATTGAAGTAGTCATCCTCATGAATGACAGAAGTATGAGAATGCAGGTAACGAACTGGCACAGTAATAGCGATCGAAGGAACCCCATCACGAGTCAAATGCATTTGACCAGCATCGGTTCCCCCACCAGTGATCACGGTATATTGGAAAGGAATTTCCATCTCTTCGGCGACATCGATCACAAAATCCAATAATTTCTTGTGAGGAATCATGGAAGCATCGAAAATCAAGACTTGTGGGCCTTTGCCTAACACAGAATCCGCTTCTTTTGGTGTCATTCCAGGTGTGTCCCCAGCGGTACCAGTATCTAGGGCGATAGCGATATCAGGATTCACTAAGTGAGTGCTTGTTCGCGCACCTCGTAGTCCAACTTCTTCCATCACGTCACTGCCGGCAAACAAGCAGTTTGGATGTCCTTCGGCTGCCAAGGTTTCTAATACCCGTAGTGATACCGCCGTACCGATTCGATTGTCCCATGCTTTGGCTAGCAAAAATTTGCTGTCGTTCATCCGTTTGTATTGGATATAGGGGGTGATCATGTCTCCAGGACGGATGCCCCAGCCTTTGGCTTCCTCTTCGCTTGACGCGCCGATATCGATGAACATATCTTTGATATCGTAAGGTTTGTTTCGAGTCTCTGGACTCAACACATGGGGTGGTTTTGAGCCGACGACACCGTGGATCAATTTGCCATCATTGGTTTTGATCTCCACTTGCTGTGCCAGCATCACTTGCCCCCACCAGCCACCAAGGGTTTGAAATTCGATAAAGCCTTTTTCCGTAATTTTCGTTACCATAAAGCCGACTTCATCCATATGTCCCGAAATAAAAATTTTCGGACCGCCGCCATCACCAACATGTTTGGCAATGACACTTCCTAAACCATCAAAAAAGATATCTTCAGCAAAGTCTTTGGCATATTCTTTAAAGACTTCACGCACTTCCTCCTCATTCCCAGGAACCCCACGTGCAGTCGTTAGGTCTATTAAAAGCTGTTCTTCTTTTTTCTCCATCTTGCTTCCTCCTTTGTCTCATTGATTATGATTATACCATTCTCTTAATCTGGTGCCAGAGGGAAATACAAAAAGATTGGTTAAACGAAAAAAAACGATCCTAGTTTCCTAGAATCGTTTTATCGTATAAATAGATCAAGTTTCAATAATCCGCAGACACAGCTTGACGGTAATCAAATAGGCAAACAGATAGACGACTGCTGCCACTGCTGCAAACAAATGAGCAACCCAATACCCGGGACTATCGATGATCTGTGTGAAAGTATTGATGGCAAATACCGCATGCAAAATCGCCAATAAGGTGCCAGGCATAAAAATCCAAATGTTTTGCCAGTACACCAACTTGCGCACTTCATTACGGGTGTAGCCTAATTTTGTCAATAGTCGGTAATTGTACTTTTCCCGCTCCGTGTTAGAAAATTGCCGAACGATCAAACTACTAGACGTGGTGATCAAAACGATCACCCCAACAAATAGCGATACGAACAAAATGATTCCTGCTTGTCGTCGCACCCCGCGCATTGTTGTAAAGCGATTGGCTAACGTTAGCCGATATGCGGTCGTCTGACCACTATCACTACTTGAATCCCGAGCGGTCTCTGGATAAAAGCGTACGTTTTTTTGGTCGTCGCTAAATTCATAGGTCATTGGATGCGCCCACTCGATTGGCAGCTCTTCATCCAACAACTGTGTCAGCGCGTCTGTTTGCACCTTTTCGGTCTGTAAATAAGCAATGGTATAGGTGAATCCTTTGATTTGTTGGTACGCCTCATCTTGAATGACAAGGACATTGGGTAAAGAATAGCGTAAAGCACTATCACCAAAATAATCTTGTTCGGCTTGAATGAGTTTAAAATTATGCTGACTGCCGACTTTGACTTCATCGCGATATGTGATAAATGAACGAGTTACGTCGTATTGACTGTCAAAAAGTACAGCTTGCTTATCAGTACTCAGTCGAATCTCAGGAGCACCCGGAACCAGTTTTCGCAGACGCTGATAATCCGAAAGTGCCACCAGATTCACCATCATATTTTCGACACTTTCATCTTGTAACTCTCCTAGGTAGCGTGTCTGCACCGTCATATTGGTCATTTTGTAGGGAATTGCTTGTTCCGCTGTTATTGGCACATCCGACTTTTCTAAAAGGGTACGCAAGGCCCCTGCCTGCTCTCCTGACACCTGAAAGGAAGTTGGATAGATACGGTTCGTTGCTTGGTAATTCAAAGAGATGACCCCCATTGTTCCCCCGATCAATGAAATCGCGATTGCAGTGATGATCGTCAAAAGGGCGTAGCTTTTCCACGTCCTTTGCAAGTAAGCACGCACGTTATTGTAAGCAATCAGTTTCGCCCCTTTGATAAGACGTTTTTTCGGCTTACTCAAAAAATACAATAGTGCTGGCAAGGAACAATCAAAAAAGAGATAGGTTGCCGTTATACAGCAAAATAGAATCAGTAAAGGGATCCATAGAATCGCTGAAAAATCTTGCGTATACGTGATATAGTTGGTCCATGTTTCCCTTAGGGTCAATGACAGATAATACCCTACCCCAAGTAAAATCAGACCTAGGACCCCCATCAATGTACGAAACGGAGTCATTTTCATTTTTTTGATCGGTAAGCGGTATTCGGTCTTGATCAATTCACTCATTGGGGTACGCCAAACAAAAAGGATCACTTGAATACTCAATATAATCATTGCGGCGATAAAGACAAAGACCGTCGAAAAAATCGATTGCGGTGAATTAAAGAAATGACTGGTCAAATTTAGGCCCATCGCCCGAATCAAAATCATTGAGAAGAATTTTGAAAAAATAATTCCCATAAAGATACCGGTCACTAGAGAGAAAAAATTTAGTAAAAACGTTTCCCGTAGCAACAGCCAAGCAAGACGACCTTGTCGCAACCCCAAAAGCTGGTAAACACTGATTTCTTTTTGTCGCTGACTAAGAAAAAAATGATTGGCACTCAGCATAAAAAACAAGACAACAAATGCGACCACACTGCTGCCAAATCCTAAAACCCCTTCAATGCGGATGTCTTGCTGGACCCGTTGATTCAAGAGGCGATCGTTCATCAAGGCATTAAATGAATAGAAAATCATCACAGCGGTCATCATACAAATAAAATACACCATATAATTGCGAAACTGCCGCAAAAAACTCCGCCAGCCGATTTTAAACAACATGGCGCGGACCGCCTCCAATCGTAGCCTGCATATCGATGATTTTTTCGAAAAATTCCTGACGGCTGCCTTTTTTGACAACTTCCGCAAAGAAGACACCATCGCGAATGAACAGAATCCGATTGCAGTAGCTGGCGGTAAAAGGATCGTGGGTGACCATCAAGATCGTCGTTTTTTCTTGTTGATTGATCTGCGCTAAATACCGTAACAATTCTGTTGCCGCTTTTGAATCAAGGGCTCCCGTGGGTTCATCAGCAAAAAGGACCGCCGGACGACTGATGATCGCCCGAGCAGCAGCGACCCTTTGTTTTTGCCCTACAGACAATTCTTCTGGGTAGCGATCCAACAAGTGTTCGATCCCTAACAAATTGGCCGTCTCCTCGATACGTACTTGAGTTTCCTTCACGGGCAAGCGATCAATCGCTAAAGGAAGCAAAATATTGTCTCTGGCTGTCAATGTCTCTAAAAGATTAAAATCTTGAAAGATGAAGCCAATCTGCTGACGGCGAAAATCGCTGAGGGCTTTTTCCGACATTCGGGTAATGTCTTTGCCATCGATATAGATCGAGCCTAAGCTAGGTCGCATGATTGAAGACAAAAGATTCATCAAGGTCGTTTTCCCAGCACCGCTGGGCCCCATGACCCCAACAAATTCTCCTTGATCCACTGCAAAAGAAAGGTTATCTAATACTTTGGTTTGATTGAAACGGGTGCCGTAACTTTTTGTCAGATGCTTCACATCGATCATATTTTTCACACAGAACCCTCCTTTAAAAAAATTCTCTCCTTATGGTAGCATACTTTCTCATTGAATACTTCTGCTTCAAAACAGAGAAAAAATAAATTTAAAAAAGTTTTTATTCATTATGTGAAACATGGAACAACCAAATCCTTAATCTTATCAAGTTTTCTCGAAAACACCTCAATGAATATACACCATATATTGTGTATATCCAAAACACAAACCCTTTTCGACTACTATATATAGTTGCTCATTTCTACAATTTGTTTTATTATATTGTGGAAGATAAGGAGTGGTAGAAATGATGAACATTAAGAGAAATCCTGAGCAAGGGTTGGAAAGACAGTCCGCTTTGCGTCAGTTAAAAATCGTAAAACGTGATGGACGGCTTGTCGATTTTGATGATCAAAAAATTTACGATGCGTTAGTGAAAGCCCTAAGAAAAATCAATGGCGAGCTTTCTCCCATCGACCACGAAAAAATCACCGAGATCGTTGACAGTGTCGATCACGAGATCGCGGAACGTTTTCGTACGAATGTAAAAATCTATGAGATCCAAAATATCGTCGAGCATATCTTATTAGCAAAAAACGAGTATGCCTTGGCTGAAGAATATATCAACTATCGGACCCATCGTGATTTCGAGCGCAGCAAAGCCACAGACATCAACTTTACGATCAATAAATTGATGAATAAAGATCAATCGGTCGTCAATGAAAATGCCAATAAGGATAGTAACGTGTTCAACACACAACGTGATTTGACCGCTGGGATCGTAGGAAAATCGATTGGTTTGAAAATGCTGCCTCCTCACGTGGCAAATGCCCACCAAAAAGGCGACATTCATTACCATGACTTGGATTATCATCCATATACCCCAATGACCAACTGCTGCCTAATCGATTTTAAAGGCATGCTAAATAATGGGTTTAAAATTGGGAACGCCGAAGTGGAATCGCCAAAATCGATCCAAACGGCCACCGCTCAAATCTCACAAATCATTGCAAATGTAGCATCGAGTCAATATGGTGGCTGTTCTGCTGATCGAACAGATGAATTATTGGCTCCTTTTGCTGAGTTGAATTACCAAAAACATTTAAAAGATGCCGAAGAATGGATTGAGACACCCGAACGTCGGGAAGCTTACGCGAAGAGCAAAACCCGCAAAGATATCTACGATGCAATGCAAAGTCTAGAATACGAAATCAATACGTTATTCACCTCTAACGGACAAACGCCGTTTACTTCCCTTGGCTTTGGTTTAGGAACCAACTGGTTCGAACGGGAAATTCAACGAGCGATTCTCCAAATTCGCATCAACGGGTTAGGCAGTGAAAAGCGTACCGCTATTTTCCCAAAATTGATTTTTAGTATTCGCCGTGGGGTCAACTTGGCACCTACCGATCCGAACTATGATATTAAAGAACTGGCTTTAGAATGTGCCACTAAACGGATGTACCCGGATATTTTGAATTATGATAAATTGGTTGAATTGACTGGGAGCTTTAAAGTGCCGATGGGCTGTCGTTCTTTCTTGCAAGGCTGGAAAAACGAACGTGGTGAAGAAATCAATGTCGGTCGGATGAATCTAGGTGTCGTGACATTGAATATTCCACGGATCGCCTTAGAAGCAAATGGCGATCAAGAAAAATTCTGGTCACTGCTGGAGGACCGTCTGCAAATCGTTAAAGATGCCCTTGTCTATCGAGTGGAACGCTGTAAAGAAGCGAGTCCCGCCAATGCGCCGATCCTTTATATGTATGGGGCTTTCGGTGAACGTTTGGATCGCAAAGACAATGTCAACGAATTATTCAAAAACAAACGTGCCACTGTTTCGCTTGGTTACATTGGTTTATACGAAGCTGCTTCGGCTTTTTATGGTGGAACTTGGGAACAAGACCCAGAAGCAAAGGCCTTTACGATGGCGATCGTGAAAGAATTGAAAGCTCATGCCGATGCCTGGGGCGATGAATACGGCTATCATTTCAGTGTGTACTCGACCCCTAGTGAAAGCTTGACCGATCGTTTCTGTCGCTTAGATACCGAAAAATTCGGTGAAGTTGAAAATATTACCGACAAAGAATATTATACCAATAGCTTCCACTATGATGTGCGGAAAAATCCGACACCATTTGAGAAACTTGATTTTGAAAAGGACTATCCAAAATACTGTTCTGGTGGCTTTATTCATTACTGTGAATATCCAGTCTTGCAGCAAAATCCAAAAGCGTTAGAAGCAGTTTGGGATTACGCATATGATCGGGTCGCTTATCTTGGAACAAATACCCCTATCGATCACTGTTACGAGTGCGGATATGAAGGAGACTTTAATCCAACCGAACGAGGCTTTGAATGTCCACAATGTGGCAATCACGATCCAAAAAGTTGTGATGTTGTCAAAAGAACCTGCGGGTATCTTGGAAATCCTCAAGCTCGCCCGATGGTCAATGGTCGTCACAAAGAAATCTCTGCTCGGGTCAAACATTTGCAAGAATAATCATAAAAGGAGTGTTAGATTTCTTCTATACTCCTTTTATCCAACAACCCCTGTAATTCACAATAGAAAGAAGTTTTCTTATGAGAAATCCTAAGCCCCAAGAATGGAAAGCAAACGAGTACAGTCAAAATTATATCGCTGATTACAAAGCCTTCAACTTTGTGGACGGTGAAGGCATCCGAAATAGTTTATATGTGAGCGGCTGCCTGTTTGCTTGTGAAGGCTGTTTCAACAAAGCCGTCCAAAACTTTCGCTACGGCACACCTTTTACCCAAGAGCTAGAGGATCGAATCATTGAGGATCTGCGACATGACTATGTTCAAGGACTGACCCTCCTAGGCGGCGAACCTTTCTTGAACACGACGGTCTGTCTGAAAGTTGTTGATCGCGTTCGCGCCGAATTTGGTCATAGCAAGGACATTTGGAGCTGGTCAGGCTACACTTACGAAGAACTGCTCTTGGAGACCCCTGACAAACTAGAACTTTTATCCAAAATTGATATTTTGGTGGACGGCCGTTTTGAACTCAGCAAGCGAAACCTTAACTTGCAGTTTCGTGGTAGCAGCAATCAACGAATCATTGATCTTGCTGCATCTCGAGAACAAGGAAAAGCGGTTATCTGGGCAAAGTGCAAAGATGCTGAAGCAAGTTACGAACAAATCAAAAAACAAATTTAACGACTCAAAACACCGTGCATCTTGAGATGACCCCAAAAGTTAGACCAAAAAATCGAACTTTTGGGGTCACCACATCTTCCTTCAAAGATGATGCACGGTGTTTTTTTGTTATATAAAAATCAGTGACCAAGCTTTTAAAGGTACTTACTTGCTTCACGAACCGTCAAAGGCGCCAGACTTTTTTGATGGCGTAGAAGAAAATCTTGGACCCACTGAGGATTCGTCTTGGCATAGTCTCGCAAGCTCCAGCCAATGGCTTTGTTGATAAAGAATTCAGAACTCCCCAAATTGTTGACAAGGATCTCTTCAAGTAATGGTCGATCCATCTGTTCTTTTTGCAACAATTGGTGAAGAATCGCCACTCGCCGTAGCCAAAGATTATCCTCAAGACTCCAACGAAGCATCTCAGCCTTTAACGCTGGCAGTCGGCGAACAAGCTTTCTGACGACCTCACTTAGTGCGTCCACGCTATCCCACCAAGATTTCGTTATGACTAACTGTTCAATTTTTCCTAGATCAACGGCTGATAAAAAGGGCTCCAGCGCCACTAAATAATCAATCGCAAGGTACTGGTGTTCCCGATAGCTGCTTTGCCAACATTGATCGATAAATTCCCAATCGATTCGTTTCATTTGTTTTGCTACTTTAAAGGCTGCTTTTTCCTGCTGACGGCGCAACGGTGTAGGGATGCCTAAAAACTCAAACTGATGCCGCATATAGGCGGCCATTTTTTCCCTTCGTTCTTCATCAGCCAAAGCAATCATCGTTTCATATACTTGATAGATCGTCATATTGGTCCTCCTTTTTAGGTCTACTGATCGTCAGATGTTTGCCATAAAGGCAGTACGATATTTTCATAGGTCAGAGGATCGAGATTTGTGACGGTGATTCCCAAAAGACGAATGCCTTTTTCAAGACCTAAAATCTCTTCCCAAATGAGACTGGCTTCTGAAAATAACTGTTCTTTTTTATGAACGTAAATCGGCAAAGTCACTCGTTTAGTGATCGTAGAGTAATCACTGTAACGGACTTTCAACACGACTGTTTTGCCATGTTTCTGTGTGCGCTTTAGTGATCTCTCAACTTCTTCTGCGATGGCGCGTAATTGACTTAAGACTTGTTCTTCACTCGTTAATGGATTGCCGTATGTATGCTCCTTACCGACTGATTTTCGTTCTCTGGTCACACTGACTGGTGAATCATGGATTCCTCTAACTTTGCGATACAAAGAATACCCCATTTTGCCAAATTCGCGGATCAACGCCATCTCACTCCAAGCGTATAGATCTGCTCCTGTAAAAATGCCTAACTCATGCATCCTGGGGACAGTTTTCTTCCCGATCCCATGAAATTTATCGATGGGTAGTTGTTGCAAAAAGGCCACTGCCTCATCCGGCATCACCACTGTTAACCCTCGTGGTTTATGATAATCCGAGGACAATTTTGCCAAAAACTTGTTGTAACTGACGCCTGCCGAACAAGTCAAATGGGTCTCATGCCAGATGTCTCGCTGAATCAGACGAGCGATCTTAATTGCTGAAGGACAGTTGATTTTGTTCACTGTGACGTCCAGATACGCTTCATCAATTGAAACTGGTTCGATGATGTCGGTGTATCGGTGAAAAATTTCTCTGACTTGCTGGGACACTTCACGATACTTTTGATGATTCCCCGGTTTAAAAATCGCTTGCGGACAAAGCTCGTAGGCTTTTTGTGCGCTCATTGCCGAATGGATGCCATATTGTCGCGCCAGATAATTCGCTGTCGTGACCACTCCTCGGCCGCCGGTATCACTTGGGTGACGGGCAATGACAAGGGGATGCTTGGCCAGCTCAGGATCATCCCGTTCTTCCACCGAAGCAAAAAAAGCATCCATATCAATATGAATAATTTTGCGGCTCGTATCATTTTTTAAGGGAAATTGCAGTTCCGACATCGTTGCTCACCTCGCTTCTTATTATAAACGAACAGAAGTTCCCTATCAAGCAAGGAATCAAGACAAAGACGCAAAAAGGACCAATTTTCATTGGCCCTTCCCTATACGTTCGCTACTTTTGCTGCACGGTTCATGACCCAAGAAGTTCTGCTATAAGGCAGCTTCTCCTCGTTCATTGGTGCGAATCCGAATCGCTTCTTCCAAAGGGTAGACGAATATTTTGCCATCACCGACTTCATCTGTCCGACAGATCGATACAATCAGCTCAATCACGGCATCGACTTTTTCATCTGCCAAAACAAAGCGGACATTTACTTTCGGTAAAAGAGTCGTGATCACTTCTTGGCCACGAATAAACTCTTTTAACCCTTTTTGATTGCCACACCCGAGAACTTGACTGACCGTCATCCCACTGATCAGATCCGATTGATCCAAAGCGGCTTTTAGCTCCTCTAATTTTTCTTGGCGAATAATCGCTTCAACTTTTTTCATGACTGCTCCTCCACTCTTAAGAATCTAACCCCATAAAGGTAGGATAGGCCGTTTCATCATGTTCGATCCGATCCATCCCCACCGCTTCTTCTTGCTGAGATACGCGAATCGGCATCACCCATTTAATCAAGGTAATTATGACAAAGGATAGGATACCAGCGAACAAAATCGTAAATACGATACTTTCGGCTTGTGCGATAAAAAGATCAACACCGCCATAAAGCAATCCTGAATGTCCACCAACAGCGGGATCGGCAAAGATCCCGGTCATCAAACCACCGAAGATTCCGCCTACCCCGTGACAACCAAAGGCATCCAATGCATCATCTAACCCTAATCGATGTTTGATGACGGAAATAAAGAAGTAACAAAACGGACTGACTAAAGCGCCAATGATAAAGGAAGACCAAAGGGAGACAAACCCCGCCCCTGGTGTGATGGCAACTAAGCCCACAACTGCACCTGTACAAGCACCGACGATTGTCGGTTTTCCCACGACGATTTTTTCGATCAGCATCCAAGAAAGCATCGCACTGGCTGCTGCTGTATTCGTGGTCATTAGGGCGTGGATCGCTAGACCATCAGCTGCTAACGCAGAGCCAGCATTAAAGCCAAACCAGCCAAACCATAAAAGACCGGCACCTAGTACAACAAAGGGAATATTATGAGGACGATATTCGGTTTGATGAAATTCTCGTCGCTTACCGACAACGATCGCTAAGACTAGCCCACTGATTCCCGAACTGATGTGAACGACATTGCCTCCTGCAAAGTCGATCGAGCCGATCGCATCTAAGAAGCCACCGCCCCACACCATATGCGCCATTGGAAAATACACGAAAACCAGCCAGAAGCCAATAAATAGAAAAATAGCAGAGAACCGCATTCTTCCAACGACTGATCCAGTGATAATCGCCGTTGTGATCAAAGCAAACATCATTTGAAAGGCAGCAAACAACCCTTCTGGAATTCCCTCTCCTTCTGACATCGAAACATGATTGAAAAAGACTTTGTCTAAATTGCCAATAAATGATCCTGTCCCGCTAAAGGATAATGTATACCCTAGAGCGACCCAGAGGACGGACGCCAAGCCCATCGTACAAATCACCATCATCATGGTATTGAGGATGTTTTTGCGTCGTTCCAATCCTCCATAAAAAAATGCCAATGCTGGAGTCATTAGAAAAACCATACCGCTACAAATTAAAATAAATGCAATATTCCCTGTATCCATTTTACACGCCTCCCTTTCTATATGTTAGCTATCCTAACACCATATTTTCGAATAATCTAGATTTTTCTGAGAAAAACATGAATTTTCTGAAAATAGCTGACTTTATATGTTAGGTAATATCACATAAGTGAGCGTGTGGCACAAAAAAATACCGAGAGAAGTCTCGGTATGATTACTCTTCTATTTGGTGATACGCTTGATAGACAAGCTGTTTCTTTACTTGATTACGTTTAGCCACTTCTTTGATTGCTTCTTTTGAGGACATTTCGGCCTCTTCCATCAAGGCAGCTACTTGTTCTGCGTAACTTCCTTCATAAACAATTTCATGTATTTCAGAAGAGCCTTCCACCAACAGACAGCATTCTCCTTTGATTGGCTGCTGCTCTAAATAGTCGATCAATTCAGAAAAGGTCCCTCGCAAGTATTCTTCATGGATTTTTGTCAATTCTCGGCAAATGACTGCCTGACGTTCACCAAATACCTCTAGCATTGTTTCAATCGTCGCTGCGATTCGATAGGGTGACTCATAAAAAATCATCGTTGCTTTCTGGGTCGCTAATTCACTCAAGGCTTGTTTTTGTTCTTTTTTCTTACGAGGTAAAAAGCCATAAAAAAGATTTGGTTGCGGCGATAAGCCTGAAGCAATCAACGCTGTCAAACCTGCCGTAGGTCCCGGAAGCGCAATCACCGCGATTCCTTCAGCTAGACAGGCCTTGACTAATTCATGCCCCGGATCACTGATGGAGGGCATACCAGCATCGCTGCATTGGGCAATGGTCTTGCCCATCTGCAGCTGTTCTACCAAATGCGGAACTCGCTCTTTATAATTGTGTTCATGTAAGCTTTTTTGCGGTGTCGAGATCTCAAAATGATTCAACAATTTCTGGGTATTGCGAGTATCTTCACTTGCAATCAGGTCCGCTTCTTTTAAAATTTTGACACAACGGACCGTCATATCTTCCAAGTTCCCGATCGGTGTCGGAACAAGATACAGTTTTCCAGTGTCTTGTTTATAACTTTGTTGCTTTTGCATGTACTGCTCCTTTCGAAAAAAAGACCAGTGGAAACTGATCTTTTTTCTAACGAACCTATTAGACTGTCAGTCAGTTATTTGCCGCTTTCACGATAGATCACTTCTAGACAAAATGCACAAGGTTCATCATGTTCTCTGCGAGAACCGTATAAGTCATAACAAACATGAAATCCTTCTTCGTAAATCTTTTCTAAATTCATTCGTGATTTAGAAAGTTCTTGTTTGACCGATTCAGCGGGTGCATCTGCCACTTGGTTCAACTCACGAATGTGTTCACGTAAGCGTTGATTTTCCAATTCTAATGTCGTATTTTTTTCGACGATTTCTTGCAAAGACTGCTTCATTTCCGCTAGATTATTTAAGGAATTTTGCAACTCCGATTCTAACTGATTCAATCCGTCATATATTGATCGTTTGTCCATGCTCATTATGGTCACCTACTTATTTTGTCACTAGTTCTTCATAATCATATTCGATTGGTGTTTGCCGATCATGCAAACGGACTTTGATCACTCGGCTCAACAGATCCAGCCCAACCACACGTCCTTTGCCATCTGGCGTTTCAACTTCCTTGCCGCGATCCGGCAATTCTTTTTTCGCCCGCTCATATTCTTCACTTTCATACTTAAGACAGCACATCAAACGACCGCATAATCCTGAGATTTTCGCAGGATTCAAGGAAAGTCCTTGATCTTTAGCCATCTTGATGGATACAGGGATAAAATCCCCTAAAAACGTCGCACAGCATAGTTTGCGACCACAGGGCCCAACTCCGCCTAGTGCCTTCGCTTCATCCCTGACACCGATTTGGCGCAGTTCAATCCGGGTATGAAATTCACTTGCCAAGTCTTTGACTAATTCGCGAAAGTCAACACGGCTTTCTGCAGTAAACGAAAAAATCAGTTTTGTCCGCTCAAAGGTATAGGCTACTCGAATCAGTTTCATTGGCAACTGATGTGCGCGGATTTTTTCTTTTCCAATTTTTAACGCTTCATCTGCCGCCTTTTGATTGGCTGCTGCCTGTTCCAAATCTTTCTTCGTCGCCCGACGTAAGATAGGTTTGACTACCTGAGGCAAATCGCTCTCATTCATTTCTCTGCTTTTGGTGACGACTGTGGCAAGACATTTAGCATCTTGTGATTCCACGATGACTTGGTCATTTATAGTATAGGTCTGTTTTTTCGGTGTGTAAAAATAAATCTGGCCTACGTCATGATAACGCACTCCGACAACTTCGATCATCTCTGGTCTCCTTTTCCGGCTGCTGCGTTTTATCCATAGATGATTTTCACGGAAAATTGTTCTGCCACACCTTGGAAAGACACATTGGCTTGCAACTTTTTTTGTGCTTGCAATGCGGCTTCAATGGCACGATTGATCTCTTTTCCCCATAAACCTTGCCCCAACAATCGATCCCGCTCCTCTTGAAAGTAAAATAACAAGAGCAAAAAGATTTCTGATTGCTGATTTTTTTCTTTTGCTAGACCCAATAATTTTTTCTGAACAAAAATAAATGCTTGCGGGTCTTTCTTCAAAAGGTAATTCACCCAACGCTTAACAGCATCCTTAGTTTCATTAAACCATTCATCTTGCGAGATTTCAACTGCTTTATGATAACTATTGGTCAAGTGGCTTAGAAGTCGGCTTGTCTCTTTAGAAAGTCCCTCTTCTTGTAACTTTTCTTGCAGTTTTTCTTTTGACAAAGGAGAGAAATGAATGATCTGACAGCGAGACTGGATGGTTGGCAAAATACGACCAAGGCTCTCCGTTTCTAAGATCGCCAGAAAGTTTCCCACTGGTTCTTCTAAAAACTTTAGTAAACTGTTGGCAGCGCTGTTGTTCATTTTGTCAGCTTGAGACAAAATAAAGATTTTCAAACGGCTTTCAAAGCCGCTTTTTGAGAACTCCTCTTGCAGTTGTCGAATCTGGTCGACTTTGATCATCTGCCCATCAGGTTCAATTTGGATAACGTCAGGATGCTCTCCTTGGGCGATCCGTAGACAATTGCTGCATGCACCACATGGCGCTTCTTCTTGTACATTGGCACAAAAAAGGCGTTTTGCGAGCCATAGACTTAGTTCATGCTTGCCAGTCCCCTTGTCCCCTTCAAAAAGATAAGCATGAGCAATGCGCCCATGCTTGATACTTTTTTTTAGTTGGGCAAAAACAAGAGGCTGGTATTCTTGTAGAAATAACTCCTCCATGAAATGCTCCTTTTTTAATATTGATGGAATCCGTCAACTGGCAGCACGAATACGGTGGCGCCACCGACTTCGACTTCGACTGGATAAGGAACTTGACCATCTAAGGATATATCTAGTGACATCGGTGTCGAGACATATTGCTTTCTTGATTGACAGGTTTTTTTAATCAATTCTAACGCATCTTGCACACGGTCATCTTCAATACCAATGATAAACGTACTATTACCAGCCTTTAAAAAACCACCCGTTGATGACAATTTTGTAGCACGGATATTGGCATCAATAAACTCATTTGCCAAACGATTACTGTCTTTGTCTTGTACGATTGCCATAATTAATTTCATGGGACCATCTCCTTTGTGTTATCCAACCTACCCTAGATTGATTTGAAGTAAGCAGGATACGATTCAACGATTGCTGAATAGCTGGATTCAACAACTTCTTGTAACCCCATTCTAGCATCAATCTTATGAATGCGTACAGGATTTTCTTCCGCTAGCTTTAGATACGCATGACGAACCCGTTGATGAAACTCCAATCCTTCCGAATCTAGTCGGTCATATTGATGTGCACGATTTTCTTGGATGCGACGCAAGCCAGTATCAGAGTCAACATCTAGATACAAGGTAAAATCAGGGGTCGTTCCTTCCGTCGCAAACTCGTTGATCCGTGCGATCTCAGGAATCCCGATGCGACGTCCAGCTCCTTGATAGGCAAGCGAACTGTCAACAAAGCGGTCACAGATCACGATGTGTCCGGCGTTCAATGCCGGCAGGACAACCTCAATCAAGTGTTGGCGGCGTGCCGCTGCATAAAGTAAGGCTTCGGTCCGCTCATCCATTTCTTCATTTCGCGGATCTAAAATAATTTTACGAATTTTTTCAGCGATTTTAACTCCGCCAGGTTCTCTTGTTTTAACGATTTTTCTTGTTGCTTCAAGCTGTAACCGAGGATACAATTCTTCGATCACACTGGTTTTTCCAGCACCATCCGGTCCTTCGATGGTTATAAACAATCCATTCACCCTAATTGCCTCCAATATCTTTATAATTCTCGGCGACCTTCTACTGCTTTTAGCAAGGTCACTTCATCCGCGTATTCAATATCGCTGCCCACAGATAAGCCATGAGCCAAACGCGTGACTTTAATACCGGCAGGCTTGATCAAACGCGACATATACATCGCCGTCGCTTCGCCTTCCGTGGTCGCATTGGTCGCAATGATCACTTCTTTGACCTGATCATCATGCAGCCGCTGTATCAGGGATGCAATGTTGATATCTTCTGGACCTGTCCCTTCCATCGGGGATAACACGCCATGCAGCACATGATAAAGTCCATGATACTCGCGGACTTTTTCTAATGCCATGACATCTTTAGGCTCTTCAACTACTAAAATCGTTTCTTTGTCTCTTGTGGGATCACTGCAGATTTCACAAGGATCTTCTTCCGTTATATTTCCGCAAATACTGCAAAAGTGCAAATCTCGTTTAACACTAAGCAACGATTTAGCAAACTCATTGACGACTTCTTCTTTCATATCAATCGTATAAAATGCCAAACGTGTTGCGGTTTTTTGTCCAATTCCCGGCAGTTTCATGTAACTGTCGATCAATCGGGCGATCGGTTCAGGATATTGCACCGTCATTTCTCCTTTTATAGACCCGGAATGTTTCTTGTATATTTGCCCATTGTTTGTTCCGATTCTTTTTCAATTTTCTTTAATCCGTCATTGATGGCTAAAATGATCATATCTTGCAGCATTTCCACATCGTCAGCATCAACGATTGCTTCATTGATAGCAATGTCTTGTAACGTCTTATCGCCAGTAAAGGTCGCTTTGACATAGCCATTTGTCGATTCGCCGATAAATTCTTTGCTGTTTAGTGCTTCTTGTTCTTTCATCATTTCTTTTTGCATTTTTTGCATTTGTTTCATCATGCCTTGCATATTTCCCATGCCTCGCATCATTATTCATCACTCCATATTCATTAATTTTCTTCAATGCTGGTTAATTCACCAAATAACTCTTGCGCTTTTGTTACTAAGTCGTCATTTTCTGGTTCGACAGGAGCGGCTTCGGTCTCTTCTTGCTCTACTTCAATTTCTGACTCTTCCGTTGCTTGACCGCCAGCCAAAAACTCTTGTCGTAGCGTCGGCCAACTTTCTTTTGTAATAAAGACAGCCTGTGGGGCGTAGTCTTTGATCATACGGGACAATTGATTATGGATCATCAATTGAAACTCTTGGTCGTTACTTGCTCGCTGACATAAGATCTCATAGTCAAAAGCGATCACGACGCCCGATTCGCTGGCAGCTTTTGCTTCACTGGAGTGCAGCATAGCTCTTTGCGTCACGGAAAGAGACATCAAAAGATCGTCCCAAACATTACGAACATTTGCCAAGTCTTTCTTCGTTGCACTTTTCAGCACTTGGAACACGCGTTCCTTTGGTAAACGGAACGTAGTGGTCGCCTTGGTTTTCTTCACTGGCGCGGTGGTTTCAGCAACGGCACCTGTCGGTCGATTCTCTTGCAGTCGTTGCACCTCTGCCTGAAGTTTTTGCAGTGCTTGACGTAACTGCGCCACTTCTTGACTATTGTCAGCTGAATTGCTGGCAACAGCAGCACTTTCTGGATCATTGGCTAATTTGACCACAGCCACTTCCAAATAGATCGTAGGATTGTTCGTAAATCGCACTTCATTTTGCGTATCGTTTAAGACCGTGATCCAGTGATAGATTTTTGCTGGCGGGGTAATTTTTGCCAGTGTTTGAAACGCTTCAGTCAACTGCAGAGACTTTTCAGATAGCAGCTGCGGCGCTTGTTGATACATCAGCAAGTCTCGACAATAAACCAACAAGTTTTCCAATAAACGGCGGGCTTCTTTACCAGAGGCTAATAACTCCCGCAAGGTCGCTAACGCATCGGCAACTTCTTTTTCCCCACAAGCCTGCATCAGACGGTCCATCATTTCATAGGACAAGCTGCCCGTCACTTCTAAAGCATCTTGGGTCGTTACGGTTCCATCACTAAAAGCGATCGCCTGGTCGGTGATACTCAAGGCATCCCGCATACCGCCTTCTGCGGCTCGCGCAATGATCTGTAAAGCTTCTGCCTCGTATTTGATCTCGCTAGTAGTAAGGACCGTTTCCAAATGACCCACGATGTCTTGCGTATTGATCCGTTTGAAATCAAATCGTTGGGTTCGGGAAATAATCGTTGCTGGAATCTTATGGGGCTCTGTTGTTGCCAAAATAAAGACAACATTTTTCCGTGGTTCTTCCAATGTTTTTAGTAATGCATTAAATGCGCCTGTTGACAGCATGTGCACTTCATCAATGATATAAACTTTGTATTCTGCTTGGGTCGGTGCATAGTTCGCACGATCACGAATAAAGCGAATTTCTTCTACACCGTTGTTACTTGCCGCATCGATTTCGATCACGTCTTCTTGCGTTCCTGCTGTGATTGAGCGACACATGTCACACTCATTGCAAGGCTCGCCATTGACTTGGTTCGGACAATTGATGGCTTTGGCAAAAATTTTCGCTGCACTTGTTTTCCCGGTTCCTCGAGGGCCCGTAAACAAGTAAGCATGCGAGATTTGATTTTGATCGATTGCATTTTTTAAGGTTTGGGTAATTGCTTTTTGTCCGACAACATCATCAAAACGCTGAGAACGCCAAACACGATATAATGCTTGATAGGCCATAGTTTTCCACACTCATTTCAAAATTCGCTACCTTCTATTATACGTAATATCAGCTAAAAAAACCACCGTTTGCGTGGTGGAATCTTAAAAGAAATGGAAATTTAATTCGAAGAGCCATTCCGCGCGCTTTCACTCACTATATCCTTTTATTCCTCCCTATTTTCAAGAAAAAAGACCATTCCTCTTCTCCAACTTTAGACTGATAACGTAAATCTCACCTCCTATGGTATAATGAATCTACGTTCATCTATTGTGATGAAAACAATTTAAAGGAGGACTGAAAATGGGTATTATCAAAGCGGCAACAAGCGCAATTGGCGGCGGATTAGCAGATCAATGGCTAGAGGTGATCGAGCCTGACAATATGAGCGATTCGACAGTAATGACAAAAGGTGTCAAAGTGCGGCGTAATGACAAACGCGGTTCTAACAGAAAAGGCACGGAAGATGTCATCACTGATGGGTCAGTGATCCATGTCTATCCGAATATGATGATGTTATTGGTTGATGGCGGGCGAATCATCGATTATACCGCTGAAGAAGGCTACTATACCGTCAAAAATGAATTAGCGCCTTCGATGTTGAACGGTTCATTGAAAGATGCGATTTCTGAAACCTTCGACCGCTTTAAGTTTGGCGGCGTTACACCACAAAAACAACAAGTTTTTTATATCAATCTTCAAGAAATCAAAGGAATTCGCTTCGGTACTTCATCGCCTTTGAACTATTTTGACAACTTTTATAACGCAGAACTATTCTTACGGGCGCACGGAAACTATTCCTTACGAATTACCGATCCAATTTTGTTCTATACGAATGCGATCCCAAAAAACAAAAGTCAAGTCGATATCAACGACATCAATGAGCAGTACTTAGCTGAATTTTTGACCGCCCTACAAACAGCGATCAACAAAATGTCCGCTGATGGCGAACGAATTTCTTACGTTCCATCTAAGAGCATGGAATTAAGCAAATATATGGGAACGGTTCTTGATGACAGCTGGCGAGAACTCCGCGGCATGGAAATCGTTTCTGTTGCCGTCGCAAGCATCTCTTATACGGATGATTCCGTAAAACTGATCAACATGCGGAACCAAGGGGCAATGTTAGGCGACCCTTCGATTCGTGAAGGCTATGTTCAAGGTTCGGTTGCTCGTGGTATGGAATCTGCCGGTAGCAATGCCGCTGGGGCTACGACTGGGTTTGTTGGCATGGGCATGGGGATGAACGCTGGTGGCGGTTATTTGAACCAAGCGTCACAAAACAACCAACAGCAAATGCAGCAACAGGCTTCTGCACAAAACAACGCAGATCATTGGGACTGTCCACAATGCGGCACCTCTAATACTGGTAAATTCTGCAGCAATTGCGGGACGCCAAAACCAACGAGCGATGGACCAAGCCTGAAAATGAAATGCAACGATTGTGGTGAAGTGATCGATTTAGCCAACGGCATTCCAAAATTCTGTCCGAATTGCGGCAAACCTTTCAAAGGTGTCCCAGTAGACTAATTGAGGAGGATTGCTGATGGATGTTATCACACATAAGTGCCCCAATTGTGGGGGCGCTTTAACCTTTGAACCTGGTGATCAAAAATTTCATTGTCCATTTTGTCTGAGTATTTTTACTGAAGACGAAGTCACTGCCTTCGAAGAAAAGCAAAAAGAAGCGCAGATGGCCGATACTCCTGTCTCAGATCCTTCTGCAGCGACCGAGACTGAACCGTCCCTTCAAGAAGAAGTTAGAGAGCAAGCCGATGCACAAGCGGGGCAGATGGACCTTTTCACCTGCCCCAGCTGCGGTGCTGAAATCGTGACGGATGCGACTACAGCCGCAACCTATTGCTACTTTTGCCATAACCCGGTCGTTTTGTCGGGACGGCTTTCAGGAGAATTTTTACCTAACAAAGTCCTCCCTTTTGCCATCGAAAAGGAAGAAGCAACTGCGAAATTCTTAGAATGGGCGCAAAAGAAAAAATTTGTGCCACGGGATTTCTTCGATCAAGCACAAGTAGAGAAATTGACTGGTGTGTACTTCCCTTATTGGGTCGTCGATGCTGAGATGAATGGCTCGCTTTCAGGTATGGGTACCTCTTTGCGTATTTGGCGCGTTGGTGATATTGAATATACTGAGCACAAACAATACGATGTCTTGCGACGAGGAAAAATCAAGGTGAATGAATTGCTCAAGCATGCGCTGTCAAAAAACGTTCAGCAAAAAATGGTGACTGGCGTTCAGCCGTTTCCCCTTGAAAAAGCTGTTAATTTTCGCAGTCAATATTTAGCCGGCTTCCAAGCAGAAAAAAGAGACATTGAATACATTGATCTTTCTGACGAAGTCAAAAACGAATTATCGGGTTATGCTGAAAATCTGCTAGCAGGTACCGTCAATGGCTATACTAGTTTTAAACGCAACAATCGTTCCATCAATCTAACAAAAGAAGAAAACAACTACGTTTTGCTTCCTGTATGGCTAGTGACCTATCGAGCCGATGATGAAAACAAGAGTGCCTTTTATTATGCGATGAATGGGCAAACCGGAAAAGTCAGCGGTGTTTTACCGATTAGTTACAAGCGCTTGGGAATCGTCAGTGGCGCAATTTTCGCGGCAACGACCATCCTCGCATTGATTGGAGCGTATTTCTTATGAAAAAACTATCTTATTTGTTGTTACTGCTGGTTGGCTTTTTCTTAACCGCCCTGCCCGCCTTCGCAGCCGAAGAGACAGTCGCAGACCACGCTGGACTCTTTACCGAACAAGAGATCCAGAAGTTGAACGAAGAAGCAGAAGCGCTGAATGCAAAGATCAAAGGCGAAGTTTTTATTCAAACAACAAACAGCAATACGGGAGATATCGAGTTGTACACTGATCGATATCTTTCAAGACGGATCGGCAACGACAACAACGGTTCGGCATTGGTGATCGATATGGCGCAACGGAAATTTCACGTTTCGACTTCCGGAAATATGATCGATTATCTTACCGATTCACGTCTAGATAAGCTACTTGATGCGGTATTTGACCAGATGGCAGAGGGAAATTATTATCAAGCTGCATTGGTCTATCTGCAAAAAGCAGAGGGTTTTGTGGAAGCAGGTGTTCCTGCCGATCATTATCGTATCGATCGTGATACCGGAAAAATTACTTATTACAAAGTGATAACGCCACTAGAAATTGCTATTTGCTTAGCGATCGCGGCAGTGATCAGTATCGCTTTTTTCATCATTGTTAAATCCCGTTACCAATTAAAAATGGGCGGCTACAAATTTAACTATCTAGAAAAATCAAGTATTGATCTGACCCAAAAAGAAGATCGCTTAGTCAATTCCTTTGTCACAACCAGACGCATCCCCCGTCCTTCGAATAATGGTGGAGGCGGTGGTGGCGGTTTTTCTGGCGGCGGCGGTGGCAGTACGACCCACTCTTCTGGTGGCGGAACATTCGGCGGCGGCGGACGCAGCTTTTGATTTTTCAAGAGTTCCTTTAATCAGGAACTCTTTTTTTGTTGACATTTTTCATAAAAACATCTACCATTTAGGAAAATATAGGAAATGAGTTGATTTTATGTTTGAAATTATTAGAAACAATAAACTTTTTATCAGTTTGAGTAGTTTGCTAGTTTTTTGACTGTCCTGACAAACCTCGCTTTCCCTTTGCTTCTACAAGAAGATCACGCACTGCGCTTTGATCATCTTGTCGGCTTATTAGCGTTCATATTAAGTATCACTTATTGCGCGCAATTCTTATTGATTTTGATGAAAGAGCGCTATGCAGCTTCGATGAATGTTCGCCATCTCTTAGAATTGTTAAAAAAAATGAAAAGGAAGAGTTATGTAGAACTCTCTGAAAAGGAGCCCACTTATCTATTAAACCGCATCTTTGGCGTTGTTGATTCCTTATACTTGTTTATTTGCGGTAGTTTTAGCGAATCCATTCGCTGCTTTTTCTTATTGCTGATCCCACTTTTTTTGTGTTTCCAATTGCATTATTTACTGGGTTTCATTTTACTATCGCTATTTCCCATCAATGTTTTTGGGTTTCGATGGATCAATCAACAGTTGAGTATTAAGATGAAAAATATGCAAGAAGCATTTGCTCTTAGCAATAAGGAAATGTTAACAACATTGTCCCATATTGATACAATGAAGCAATGGAGTGACGCTGTTCTTGAGCAGCTGTTTTCCTCTCAATTGACATCGATGTATCAAACATTAGCAAACACCAATACTTTTGCCCAAACGACTAGTTTAGTCCTTAATGCGATCAATCAGATCGCCCAGATCGGCGTCTATTTGTTTATGATTCAAGGAATATTACAAGATGAACTGCCAACCTCTGCGTTGATTTTGATTGGCGTGCTATTACCCATTTACTTTTCTGCATTAAGTGGTTTAACGAAAATCAATCTTGATACAGCTACTCTGAGGACCAATCAACGTTTTGTTAACGAAGAATTGGCTGCTCCCGATGACCGCTGGAACCAAACGTGTGAAGCTACTCTGAGTCTTACTTTCGACCACCCTGTCGTATCCATTGGCAACCACAGCTTTTCCTTTCCCATTGAAGAAACCTTGAAACCTGGTGAACATATTTACTTGGCTGGCGCTTCAGCAAAAGGAAAATCAACGTTTTTAAAGGCAATTGCTGGCCTTTATCCATCAGAAGGAATTTCGCTTTCAACGAAGAGTAAACGCATCAAGCCAAGAAACCCTGAAACAGATAAAACCCTCTACCTTGCTCAAGACCCTACGATTCTCTCTCGGACAATTGAAGAAAATCTTGTATGGGGAAGAAAAATGACGAGAGAAGAAAAAATAATTATCGAAACCTCTGGTATTTTAGCGCCCATTTTTCAACAGCGCTCATGGACTAGCAGGCTTACGGAAAATGGTGCCGACTTGTCTGGAGGAGAAAAGCAAAGAATCGCTCTAGCTCGCATATTATTAAGTGATGCCGAAATCATTCTTTTAGACGAAGCTACCAGCAGCCTTGATGATGAAGCTGCCGAAAAGATTATGAAGTATTTAAAAAAACATGCAGAAAAACGCATGATCATCTATACTAGTCATAAGAAAGAGGAGCAACGCTTTTGTGATCGTACAATCGCTTTGTAGGAGGAACCGATGAAAGATTATTATACCGTTGAAGAAGTCGCTGAAAAACTGGGCGTAACGACTCGAACCATCCGAAATTATCAAAAGACCAACCAACTTAAAGGGACAAAAATTGGCGGGCAGTGGCGCTTTTCTTACAAAGATGTGGCTTCGTTGATGGGCGAACCATTTGAAGATCCCCTGCTTTCTTTTGCTTCAATACGTTCAGAAAAACAGATACCCGAAAGCTTACTTGCCATTGATTTCTTTATTGAATCAGAGGAATTGCTACAACAGCAAAAAAAAATCGTTATTGATGAGTTCAATGCACTTTACTCAGGGGAAAGTCGGCGTTTTTACTTTGAAAAAATCAACCCAACGATGGCACGATTTACATTGATCGGACCGTTGAAATATGTAACAACCTTTGGACAGTGGATCGAAACAATACTTTCTCTCCCAAAGTAATCATCTGAGCGCCTGCTTTGAATTTAAAAGAAGAGACCCAATTAGGAGAATGTCTAATCAGGTCTCTTCTTTCTTTTTTGGAAGGCTTGTTGCACTCAGATGATTTCCTTAAACACAGAGAAATCAATATTGCCGCCGGAGACCAATGCCACAGTTTTCTTTCCTCGAAGCAAATGATCGATCTGTCCGCTTAAAATCGCCGCCGTACTTAATGCACCAGCCCCTTCTGCGATGACTTTTTCCCTCAATGCTAAGTAATGGATCGCTTGTTCGATATCGGATTCTTCAACTAAGACCGTTTCATCGATACGGGTCTTTAAAACATCATAGGTCAGTTCCCCTGCCAAAGCAACATCACAGCCATCGGCGATCGTTCTACTGCGGCGATTGGCTACTAGCTTTTGCTGCCAAAGTGAGGCGATCATGCCATAAACGCCATAGGATTGAACGCCGATGATTTTGACTTCTGGACGAAGTTCTTTTAAGGCTAAAGCAATCCCAGCAATCAACCCACCACCGCCGATGGGAATAATGACATTATCAACATCTGGAAGATCCTCCAACAGTTCGATCGCAATCGTTCCTTGCCCCTCCATTACTGCACGATCATCAAAGGGAGAGACAAATACTTCGCCACTATCTTTCATGGCGTCTAGTGTCAGTTGTTTGGTTTCATCAAACGTCTCTCCTGCTAAAACGACTTGTGCGCCATAACTTCTTGTCGCCTCTATTTTTGTTTTGGCAGCCGTTAATGGCATAAAGATTCGGACATTGATCCCCAGTAACGATCCGGCGAGAGCAACACCTTGCGCATGATTTCCTGCAGAACAGGCAATGACACCGCGAAGTTTTTCTGCATCAGTCAATGACGCGAGTTTGTTATACGCCCCCCGCGCTTTAAAGGAGCCGGTACGCTGTAGATTTTCTAATTTCAAAAATATCGTGCCCTCTTTTTCTTTGCCTAAAATATTACTTGGTGCAAGTGGTGTATGGATCATGATTGGTTTCAATCGTCGATACGCAGCAGCGATCCCCAGACTGTCCGTCAACACTTCCTCAATCACAAACGTTCCCCCTTTTTTGTTTTTTTATACTCTCATTGAAGCACAGAACTTGTAGAAAAACAATCTGGGGAACTCGTACAAGCAAAGATCGGTTCCCCTTTCTTTACACGTCACTGTCACCAAATATTCTTACAGAATAATTTTCAGAAAATAATGACATTTCTTTTCTGAAGTGCTATACTTAGAAAAATTAAAAAAGGGTGTGAACGAATGACAATCGATTGGTCAAATTTAGGGTTTTCTTATATCAAAACGCCATGGCGTTTTTTGGCAACATGGAAAGACGGTTCTTGGAATGAAGGCGAACTTACCGAGGATAATTATCTGCATATCCACGAGGGATCAACCGCTCTTCATTATGGACAGCAATGTTTTGAAGGACTAAAAGCCTACCGAAGAAAAGATGGCGGCATCAATTTGTTCCGTCCAGACGAAAATAGCAAACGGATGAACCGCAGTGCCTATCGCCTGCGTATGCCAGAGGTTCCTGAGGCCTTTTTCTTAGATGCGGTAAAACAAGTAGTAAAAGCAAATCAGGAATATGTTCCGCCTTATGGCAGCGGCGCCACCTTGTATATTCGTCCTCTATTGATTGGCGTCGGAGAAAATATCGGTGTAAGCCCAGCACCAGAGTATATTTTTACGGTTTTTTGTATGCCGGTCGGACCTTACTTTAAGGGCGGATTGACACCAACCAATTTCATTGTTTCTGATTATGATCGCGCGGCACCAAATGGTACTGGCGCAGCCAAAGTTGGTGGAAATTATGCGGCGAGTTTGTTACCTGGATACGAAGCCCATCAACGGAAATTTTCCGATTGCATCTACCTTGATCCAGAAACGCATACCAAAATCGAAGAAGTCGGTTCTGCCAACTTTTTCGGGATCACGGCTGCTAATGAATTTGTGACACCAAAATCTCCTTCTATTTTACCAAGTATCACAAAATATTCATTGCTGCATCTAGCGCAACATTCATTAGGATTGACCCCTGTGGAAGGTGATGTTTATCTCAATGAGCTGGATCGTTTTGTCGAAGCGGGTGCCTGCGGAACAGCTGCTGTTATTTCCCCGATCGGCGGGATCCAAAACGGCGAGGATTTCCATGTGTTCTATAGCGAAACGGAAGTTGGTCCACAAACAAAAGCATTGTATCACCAATTGACCGGCATTCAATTCGGCGATATTTCGGCACCAACCGGTTGGATCTTTGATGTTCCATTGGATTAAGCGAACCGGGCTACATCCTCTTCAACCGAACGATCACTACGGACCGTTCGGTTTTTCTCTTTCTATCGATCAATTTATCATCACTGCATCAGAATTGATTGCCACAACTCTTTTGACTTGTTACAATCATAGCAAAGGGAGGCGTAATGATGGGCAAACGATTCGGCTATTCTTTGCTAGCAACAGCCTTGTATTTGGTGGTTTCCAATATTGGTAATCTCGTTTTTGGTATTAACCGCAGCTTTAGTTGGACCACAACGTTGTGGGAAGCATTTTTCTTTTTTATTTTCGTGTTCTTATTCCAACAATTTCGAAAAAAATAAGCAGCGATCCTCGCTCATAAAAAAACGAGGATCGCTGCTTATTACTTTTTAGGAATCTCAGCCTCTAACAAAAAAAGCGCCAAACCCCTTCATACGAAAAGATTTGACACTAAGAAAAATTATTTAACTGTTACTGAAGCGCCAACTTCTTCTAAAGCTGCTTTCAATGCTTCAGCTTCGTCTTTAGAGATGCCTTCTTTAACTGCTGAAGGAGCTCCGTCAACGACTGCTTTCGCTTCTTTCAAGCCTAAGCCAGTTGCTTCACGAACTGCTTTGATAACTTTAACTTTTTGATCGCCAGCTGCAGTCAATTCTACAGTGAATTCAGTTTGTTCTTCAGCAGCACCAGCATCGCCAGCTCCACCAGCTACAGCTACAGGAGCTGCAGCAGATACGCCAAATTCTTCTTCGATAGCTTTAATTAAATCGTTTAATTCTAAGATTGTCGCGCCTTTTAGCTCTTCGACAATGTTTTCAATGTTCAATGCCATTTTGTTTTCCTCCATTTAAGTAAGTAGTTTAGTTTTTAATACTGAAAAATTATGCGGCAATTATGCTGCATCTTCTTCTTTTTCTGCCACTGCTTTGACAGCGTAAGCCACGTTGCGGATAGGTGCTTGTAGCACAGATAGCAACATAGAAAGAAGTCCTTCGCGGTTTGGCAATTTCGCCAATGCAGTAATTTCTTCCAATGAAGAAACTTTGCCTTCGATGATACCGCCTTTGATTTCTAAAGCTTTTGCGTCTTTTGCGAAATCGTTAATGATTTTTGCAGGTGCAACAACGTCTTCGTTACTGAATGCTACGGCAGTAGGGCCAGTGAATACTTCACCTAAACCTTCTAGACCAGCTTTTTCAGCAGCACGAGAAAGAATTGAGTTTTTGATAACTTTCATCTCAACGTTTGCATCACGCAATTGTTTACGTAAGCGAGTTACTTCATCAACAGTTAGTCCACGGTAGTCAACAACGACTACAGATGCGGCTGCAGAGAATTTTGCACTCACTTCATCAACGATCGCGGATTTTTTAGCGATAGCTGCTTCACTCATTTATATTTCACCTCCTGATTTTGATGGAAGAGTTTCTTCGAAACAAACTGTTCCTTTGTCCTATAAAGGACAATAAAAAAACTCTATGCCACCGTAGACATAGAGGGACTATTGAAGATTCTCAATAAACGTCCTCGGTAGGAAATTAAGGCAAATGCCACCTACTGTCTTCGGTACAGTTAAACTTTTAACCTTGACTACCTTACCATAGATAAGGTAGTCAAGTCAATAAAAGTTTTGAATTTTTGTATTAAATTAGAAAGAAGCTTGTTCTACATGGATCCCAGGACCAAATGTTGTTGTAACTGAGATATTTTTCATGTATTGACCTTTTGCTGCTGAAGGCTTAGCTTTCAACAATGTTTCATGGATCGTTTTGAAGTTTTCAATCAATTTGTCATCTTCAAAAGAAACTTTTCCGATTGGTACGTGGATGTTCCCAGCTTTGTCAACACGGTAAGTAACTTTACCAGCTTTTACTTCGTTAACTGCTTTTGTTACGTCCATTGTTACTGTACCAGTTTTAGGGTTAGGCATCAAACCTTTAGGGCCTAATACACGACCTAATTTACCAACAGTAGCCATCATGTCAGGCGTTGCAACAACAACGTCAAAATCAAACCAGCCACCTTGGATTTTTTGAACCATATCGTCGTCACCAACGAAATCAGCACCAGCTGCTTCTGCTTCTTTGGCTTTATCGCCTTTAGCAAAAACTAAAACTGTTTGTGTTTTACCAGTACCGTTTGGTAATACAACCGCGCCACGGATTTGTTGATCCGCTTTTTTAGGGTCTACGTTTAATTTGTAAGCAACTTCAACCGTTGCGTCGAATTTTGCAATATTTGTTTCTTTTGCCAAAGCTACTGCTTCTTCAACTGAATAAGCTTTTGTAGCATCAACTTTTTTCAATGCTTCTTGCATTTTTTTGCTTTTTTTAGCCATTTTGTTTCCTCCTTGATGTGGTTATAACGGTAGAACCTCCCACGTGTCCCATATTTTTCAATATGAAGCCGACTGAGAAGCTACTTCCTTAGGGCTGTAATTATTCTACAGTGATCCCCATGCTTCGTGCAGTTCCTTCAACCATGCGCATTGCTGCTTCAACGTCAGCTGCGTTTAGGTCTTCCATTTTCAATTCAGCGATTTCTTTTACTTGATCGCGTGAAACTTTTGCAACTTTTGTTTTGTTTGGTTCGCCTGAACCTTTTTCAACGTTTGCTGCTTTTTTCAACAATACTGCTGCTGGTGGTGTTTTTGTAACGAAAGTAAATGAACGGTCTTCGTATACAGAGATCACTACTGGAATGATCAAACCTGCTTGATCAGCTGTACGAGCATTGAATTCTTTAGTGAATCCCATGATGTTGATACCCGCTTGACCTAGCGCAGGACCTACCGGCGGAGCTGGTGTTGCTTTACCTGCAGGAATTTGCAATTTAACGATTTTTTCTACTTTTTTTGCCACGAGACATACCTCCTTGAGTCCGTGATGTGGTTAATTGGAGATCCAAATTTCTCCTCCCACTTTGGTGATTCATGTGCACACACAAAAAACGTGTGACGAAAGCACACTGGAATATTATAGCATCTTTATGGAATAATTCAAGGTTTTTCAGCTGATTTTTTTGAAAAAATGCTCACCAGCGCTTTTCGTTAGTCCATCGCTAAAAAAAGAAATAAAAATCACTTGCTTTTGGTCTGCTTTTTTCATTCTCTCATTTTTTTATGCTACACTACTACTGGAATTCTTCCCTATTCGTTTACTACTATCGAGGTGAAAAAAATGGAACAATTAAAATACCGCAGTGTATTTGACATAATCGGACCCATCATGGTGGGTCCCAGCAGTTCTCATACCGCCGGTGCTGCCCGGATCGGAAAAATCGTTCGCAGTATTTTTGGCGAACAGCCAGACAGTGTAGATATCCTGTTGTATGAATCGTTTGCTAAAACCTATCGCGGTCATGGAACCGATATTGCGTTAGTTGGCGGTCTCTTAGGCATGGAGCCAGATGATGCTCGCCTAGCGGACTCTTTAAAAATCGCTTATGAGAAAGGGATCGAAGTCTTATTCGTCCCTAAAAAAGAAAAAGCGGAACATCCGAATATGGTCAAGATGATTTTGACAAAAGATAGCCACAAACTATCTGTCACTGGCATCTCGATCGGTGGTGGCAACATTCAAATCTCAGAGCTTAACGGCTTCAAAATTTCTCTGACACTGGGTACCCCTACTTATGTGATCGTCCATCAAGACGTTCCGGGAATGATTGCGAAAGTAACCAATTTACTATCAGAGGCTCAAATCAATATCGGTACGATGACCGTTACGAGAGAAGCTGTCGGTGATAAAGCAATCATGATCATCGAAGTCGATCAGCGCAATGATCAGCTGGCGCAACAAATCAAAGTTTTGCCGCACGTTTACAGCGCTGCGTATTTTGATTAAAGGAGATAAGCACATGTTCTATACAATAGAAGAGTTAGTAATAGAAAGTAAAAATTATCCTTCCGTTGCAGAGATGATGATTGCGATCGAAGCAGAAAATACTGGTCGTAGTCGCGAACAGATCCTTGCAATCATGGAAAAGAATTTAGTTGTTATGGAACAATCAGTCGCTGAAGGTGTCGCTGGTGTAAAATCGGTGACGGGATTGACCGGCGGCGATGCGACTCGCATGAACGACTACCTTGCTGCCGGTGATTTTTTAAGCGGAGAAACCATTCTACAAGCGGTCCAAAATGCCATTGCAGTCAACGAAGTCAATGCGAAAATGGGCTTGATCTGTGCAACACCGACTGCCGGTAGTGCGGGTGTTGTTTCTGGTGTATTAATGGCCGTACGTGAGCGTTTGGCACTGACTCGAGCGCAACAAGTCGACTTTTTGTTTACAGCCGGCGCCTTTGGTCTGGTGATTGCCAACAATGCCTCGATTTCCGGTGCCGAAGGCGGTTGTCAAGCAGAGATCGGTTCTGCTAGCGCAATGGCAGCGGCGGCTTTGGTTTGTGCAAAAGGTGGCACCCCCCACCAAGCGGCTCAAGCGGTGGCGATCACCCTCAAGAATATGATGGGCTTGATTTGTGACCCTGTCGCGGGCTTAGTCGAGGTCCCCTGCGTGAAGCGCAATGCCCTGGGATCTTCCCAGGCCTTTATCTCTGCCGACATGGCATTAGCAGGAATCGAAAGTGTCATCCCACCTGATGAAGTGGTCTTAGCGATGTATCAAGTAGGACGACAAATGCCTAGCATTTTCAAGGAAACGGCTGAAGGTGGTCTAGCCATGACGCCGACTGCCCAACGCCTACAGGCAGAAATCTTAGAAGCCAATCGTTGATGTTTTTTTAGAAATGAACACGAATAAAAACCAACCAAGAACAACCAATCGTTGCTTGTTCTTGGTTGGTTTTCATTTTCCCATTATTTCCAACGACGAAAAGGCAAGCACTCCCTACTTGTTAAACAAGTAACAAATGACATTGGCGGTTTTTCTACTCCCACTCGCCTACCCTATAGTGTTTCTTTTGGGCAACGGGTTTTAATACCTTCACAGGCTCGGAAAATTTAGGTTTTCCTTCTGTTTGATTCAATGGGACCAATGGCTGCTCGCTTTCTTGTGCTTTCAAGTCCATTTGTGGTTTTTCATCCTTGGTAGCTTGCGCCTGATCGGCTGATTTTTGCCAAAGCTGTTTGCTGAGATCCAATAAGGGAATGATCATCATGGCGACTAGCCCGCCAGAAAAACCATTGTTATACAGATTCAAACCTCCATGTAAGAAATCAATATTCAGTACCATTGAGGCGTGCACAAAACCGACCACCAAGCCGCCTTTCCAGCCATAGGCATTTGTTACTGCACAGAGCATCATCGCAAAAATCGCTGACGTGACTGTAACCGTCTCGTTGATGGTGTATACGCTCAATAGATTGGCAATCGTCACCCCTGCCAATAAAGGCAGCGAGTTAAAGACATGAGAGCCACAAGCAGAAAAGCCGATGACGCAAAAGATCGCACCGATAACTGGTCCATTTAAAACCGCACCAATACTGACGACATATGCCACAAGCAAAAACGTCATCAATCCCATGTTGATCATCGTATTATAAACGCCGGTATCACGTAAGATATCTCGTTCGATTTTGCCACTATGAGACCAAATCGCTCGCATATTCAATCGTTTTTTCTTGATTGCCATCAGCGACCCATAGCCTACGAACACACTTCCTAAAACCAGCATCATGAGAATCAAACGCGGCTGCTGTTCTTGCGACACCAATGTTCTTAGCTCAATCGTTAGGCCAAACATCCGACAGATAGCGGCGACTAATGTACACAACATTCCTGAAGTGAATCCAGCACTGTATAAACTGACGCTTTGAAAAAGTCCTTGAAAATATAAGGCCATGGGAACCATCAAAAAACCGGTAAAAATTCCAATACCGTACCCCATCACCAAGCTAAAATAAGGCGGTAGTGAGTCATTGAATGCAAAATAGCTGACGATTGGAGAAACCGACGATCCATACAAGGCGATCAACAGAAATTTTTTCAATGGTTCATTCATAAAATACGAATACAGACGGACGCCTAAAAATATCGGGATAAAATTTAGTAGATTTTTCCCAAAAAAACCATACCCAGTCACCATAAAGATAGCAGACACCGCGCCTCCTGTGATCGGCACCCGATAATGATAGCAAATCGAGATCGCTACAAACGTCATCAAACTGCTGTTTAATAAAGCCGACCCTACAGAAGTCATAGCAATATAATCTGTCACAAGATGACTTTCCGAAAATAAAATCAACTTGAGCTCTTCGACTGCCACCCTTGGATCGAAAAACAACATGGCAAAGAAAAACAGCAGCAAATTAAAAAGAAACAACAAGCTATACCCATTATGTACAGAGATCATCCCTTTAGTATGGGGATGAAAATCATTGTGAAACTTTACTCTAAAAAAAGCAAATAATTTTGACATAAGACCCCTTCCTCTTATAAAGCGCTTACTCATTTTGAGAAAAAAAGTGGGCCAACGAATTGGTCCACTTTATTCTCATTACTGTTATTTTACCGTAAATGAGCCGTTCATGCTAGTCTATCCAGCAGTTAAATTTTATCTACTTGCTCAAAATCAAGTTCTGTACTGGTTTCACGACCGAACATATCGATGTTCACTTTTAGTTTTTGTTTTTCTTCATCGATTTCTGCTACTTGTCCTTCTAGACCAGAAAACGCACCTTCGATGATTTTGACGGTTTCGCCAATTTCGACTTCCAGTTCAACTGTCCGAGTACTCATACCGATCGAACGTAAAATTGAATTGATTTCTTCTTGTAATAAAGGCGCTGGCTTGCTTCCTGCACCATGAGAGCCAACGAAACCTGTTACCCCAGGAGTATTACGTACAACGTACCAAGATTCATCCGTCATGACCATTTCAACTAATACATAGCCAGGAAATGTTTTATGAACGATTTCTTTGGTTTTGCCGTTTTTTTCTTCTGTTTCTACTTCTTCGGGAACGACGACACGGAAAATATAATCACCCATCCCCATGCTTTGTGCACGTGACTCTAGGTTCGCTTTTACTTTGTTTTCATAGCCAGAATACGTATGCAGTACATACCAATTTTTTTCAAAAGATTCCATTTTTTTCGGACTCCCCATCTTTTTTGTAAAATAAAAAAACCTCAGCTGCACCGAAGTTTTTCCTCAAAGCGATTATAGCACGATTTGTGATAAATGACTAGCGCTATCAGTAAGAAGTGTTACTTTAGGATCCAATTGAAGACCGTTTGAATCAGTGTGTCCATCACAAAGAACATCAATGCAAAAATAATGGTTGTTTGAATCACCACAAATGTATCTTTGCGTAATTGTTTTTTTGATGGCCAAGAAACGTTTTTCATTTCTTCAACAACATTTTTCAAAAATTTCATTCGATTCCCTCCTTACTTCGTTTCACGATGCAACGTATATTGATTGCAATACTTGCAAAATTTGTTGATTTCAAGGCGTTCGCCTTTTTTACCTTCACTGACTGATTTTGAATAGTTGCGGGATCCGCAGACAGAACAAGCCAAAGCAGCTTTTTTCGTTGCCATCTTAGTGTCCTCCCCCTTTTTATAAAGTTTTCCAACACTAAAAATACCATTTATTTAAGATTGTGTCAATTTTTGATTTTCTGTCGTATAAATATAGTTTCTGCTGATTTTGTGGTATGATAATGGTGTTAAATGGGTATTTGGGAGGGAAAATTATGTTATTAAAAACAATGGTTTACAAAAAACGCGATTTAACAACGGTAAAGGAAACAGCTACCTTAGAAGAAGCGCTGGCAATTTTAGAAGAGTCTGGTTATCGTTGTGTGCCTATCCTAGATGAATCAGGAAAGATTTTTAGAGGAAATATTTATAAAATGCACATCTATCGCCATAAAGCAAATGGCGGTGACATGACTTTACCCGTCACCTATCTGCTAAAAAATGCGACGAAGTTCATTTATGTCAACTCTTCATTTTTTAAGGTTTTCTTTACAATCAAAGAATTGCCTTATATTGCGGTACTAGATGAAAACAATCAATTTTACGGCATCTTGACTCATAGTTCCTTATTGAATATGTTGTCACAATCATGGAGCGTCGAACAAGGAAGCTATGTGTTGACGATCGCATCAACAGGTCAACAAGGCGACTTAGCGGTTATCTCAAAAATAATCGCAAAATACAGCAGTATCGCTAGCTGTATCACTCTCGACATCGGTAAAGACGAATTTATTCGTCGTACGATGATCACTTTACCAGCAAACACATCAAAAGAATTATGCGACAAGATCGTTGCGCAACTAGAAGCGAAAAACTTCAAAGTTGTGGAGATCGAAGACTTAAAAGCAGAATAAAATAAAAGATCATTCCTTCATTTCTTAGGAATGATCTTTTTTCTTGTTTTTTGAGAACCATCAAAGCAAAAAACAAGCTTTTTTTACACGCGCTTATCGAAGCGAACGGCACGATTGATGATATACATCACCGGTGCCGTAATCGTCATTACAATAAATTCACTCAATGCCGTTGTTGCAAATGTTGGCCAGAAAGGCAATGCTAAGGTGATATTTAGCATAATCGCAATCAGGAACATACTTAATGAAAAAACAATGGTATTAAATGCCAGTCTTACGAAAACATTTGGAATCTTCTTATATACCAATGCAGTTGCTCCTAAAGCCAAGAAGCTTCCGAAACCGCCGAATACGACATCCAAGATCCCCATTCCAAAGAACATGTTATACACTACAACCCCGCCAACGACACCCCACATCAATTTTCTGTTGAAAACGACCAAGTGATTCAATCCTTCAGATATCCTAAATTGAATCGCTCCTGAGGCAACGGGTGAGACTAGAACCGTTACAGCAACATAAAGTGCCATAATGATCCCATTGGCTGCGACGACACGCAAACGTTGATTGGTTAGATTTGTTGATTTTTCCATTTGATCCCTACTTTCTCCGAGTTTTGATTACGCGGGATGGTTGATGAACCGCGGTGCGCTTCGCACAAGTACTTATTATACACATTAATAGCCATATATCAATGTTAAACCGGCCATTTAATCATCAAATCATCTAGAATTCACCTGACAAAACTTTATGCAGATGGAATTGCTTCCTCTATTCCTTCATCCGTTGATTTAAAGAAACACTTCGCAGCTTTCATTTTCTAGCCCTATTCGACTATCAATGAATCATCCATCGTCAGATTTCCTAATGGCTTGTGATTCAATCTTTACCCTTGAAAGAGATGGGAAAAATATTATTTTTACGCCTACCGAAGAAATGAACGATGAAGATGGTGGCTTTGTGTTGAAACCTCGCTAAATCAAGGCGCATCTCGTGATGAAAGGTTAAGTGCTGAATTACTTTAAGATTCGTCGGATCTACGCACAGAAATCATCTTGAATACGTAAAACATCCCTTTTCGCTAACGGAAAGGGATGTTTAGAATGAATCAGACGATTCAGTTACTTTTTGATCAAAAATAGCTTTCTTCTCGTTGCCTCGTTACCTTTTTGGTAAAGCAATTTCTCATAGATGTTTACTCAGCGAATGCCTGCCACACCTCTATTTAGCTGGTCGAAAGCCCGCTTTGTAGGCTTCCACCTCTGTCTTGAACATCCGAATTGGACTGGTCGTTTTATTATAATATTGACTCCCCGGTATATGATAAATCTTTTGTTTGGAGCCTTTGATCAGCCCTTTGCCCCGTTTGTCTACATATTTTTTCAGTCCATCTCTAAATGCATCATTCGTCGTTCCAGGTGCTTTCCCACCTTTTTTCACCAGTTTGACCTGGATTGCTTCCAGTTGAAAACCAAAGCCAGACGTTCCTGAAGACTGTCCGTTTTTCGCCCACCCCATCCAGCCAAATTGTTGTGCATTGACTCGATAATAGACATCGTAATACTTAGCGATCTCACCGGTGAGTTTGATTTGGATCGCCTCCAACCGTTGTCCTTTTCCACTTGTACCAGACAGAGTCCCATTTTTTCTAAACGATTTTTCCCAGCCTTGTTTCTGAATGGAGGTTTTATATTCAATATTCCCTTTGTATTTTTCGTTAGTAATTTTTATCTTGATTGCTTCAAGTCGCTTGGCTTTCCCTGTGGTCCCTGACGTCTGACCGTTTGTTTTCCATGATTGCCACCCTTGAGACTGGATATTTGTTTGATAGCTCACACTTGGTGAAGATGCAGCAAAAACTGTCATCGGAAAAACAACAAAGCCAAGTAAAAGAACAAATAGTATGGACACTTTTTTCATTTTAAACCCTCCTTATTTTGATTATCTCAATATAATATCTAAAAAACAAACTTTTTATGAACAATAAATATTTTTTTATCAAAACACTTATTTAAACGTTGAACAGACTGAGAAATAAAAAAAGGAGTCTTAAGCGATGGCAACGAAAGTCAATTCATTTAGGGTTGGGGTCACTTATTGTATTCCTTTCAACACTCAAAGTTGAAAATTGCATGGTATCAAGCTAGCTTCTCGACGACTGATAAAATTTGCCTGTCAACGTACGATGAAAGAATCGTTGTTCATTTTTCTGAAAATCTAAGCAATTGACCGTCTGCAATGTGGTATAATCGACTTCGTTGAAATTTATTTTGAGAGGATGGCATGATTGAACTTATTTGGATTGACCTTTGGCTTAAGAAATGTAAAAACTGGAATCAGTGTATTCCTCTGTATTTTGGTTAGTGTTCTTTTGAATCGTGAAACCTACGTCGTATCAACGATCACAGCTGTTTTCACATTAAGAGAAGATCATGAGAATACCGTCAAATACGGGAAACATCGGATTGCCGGTAACAGCTTCGGCGCAATCGCTTCTGTATTTTGTATTGCGATATTTAACTTTTTCGGACATTCGTCCTTTATTCAAATGATTGCAATCCCTTTAGTGATCATGTTAATGATCGCTTTATTGGTCAAATTTGATTACTCCGAGGGAACAGTTGGTGCTTGTGCCACACTATTGACGATTTTATTTATGATTCCTCAAACTGAATCTTACTTGTATGCTTTTAATCGGATTGTTGATAGTTTTATCGGCATGACGATTGCAATATTGGTGAACCGCTTTTTTCCATTTCCGAATAAAAGTACCGCAGGGACGAAGACGACAACAAATGAGAGTGATTCATTTTAAAAATGAAAAAGAAAAAAACCATCTCAAAACAGCTTTGAGATGGTTTTTTAAGAATGGATCAGTTACTGAAAAGAACTTGTTGGTCTTCAATTAATGGATAAGAAATCGGTACATTACCTTCCAAATCTTCTTTATTCATATCAACTGCAACGATTTGACTATTTTCATACGTACGATAGTAATAGATTCCTTTATCTGTATTGCAGCAAGAAGAATAAATCGTGTACTCATAGCGCTCATTGCCTATGTCACAAAGTCCTTTTTGTTGCTCAACCGAACCTAAAATATGGAAGAACTGACTAATGCTTTCGGATTCAGATTCTCCAGAAACGGAATTCAATCGAGTAAAAGCTACTTTGACAAAGCGAGACATCGAAGAAAGATCTCCTGGCAGACCTAAGCCGCCCATTCCACGACTATATTCATCAAAATCCACCTTGTCAGAAAAATGGGTTTCCGGAGTTTTCGATGATAACACACGGTAATTATTCAAATTGAACAATTGATAGTCAAATGGTGGATTATTTGTCAAAACTCCCACCGGATTTTCATGAATATGAAGGCCATCACTCATACTTTCCACAACGATGGCACTTTTTTTATCAGCAATCATCCAATGCAAAGGCGATAGAGGCAAATCTTCACTAAAATTGATCCGAACGAGATTGACATTGGCTAATAGCCCTTTTACTTCTTCGACAGTAGCGCATTGTCCTAAGAGCCATGGGATGAACTCAAAAGGCGTAACATTCTCTTTTCCTTCTTGAAATTCATTGTAGACAGCATTTTCTGGAAAATTCAATCCAGCGATACCTAAACCTTTTTCATTGACCGCATCATAATACAGTGGATACTCAGCGACACCAGCAGCAATCCCAATCATTGCGTAATGGTGATCTATTTCACTTACTTTGCGAAATTTGAATGGATAATTTCTCGGAGTAATGGTCACTACTTCTTTATAAGAAACATCATAATCAAAATTTCTGCCAAAATAATGATCTTTCGTTACATAAGTTAACGCAGTACACATAATACTTCCTCCTAAAATAAGTTTTTTACACTTCTAATTTACTCCTATCGCTTTTTTTTAACAAGGAAAAAGCAATAAATAATAATAAAAATACAATTAAATGATTTAAAATCATTTTAATGTACTACATAAAGAAAGATGAATCTAGTTGGACTTTCCATGGCTATCCTACCTTCCCACAGATTCATTTTGTTTACAACTCCTTCAGAAGAGCTTATCATGATCGGCGATGATCAAAATTTTCTCCTTTCTCCTTTACCTTTCATTTAAACTATTTAAATTTATCTAAAAGACAACAACCAAATCATGTAAGCGATTGCTAAAAGAGAAAAATGTGCTATACTATAAGTGTAAGGAGCAAGGATTCCCAGTAAAGCAGACGAAGCAGGTTCTGCAAGAAAAGAATTGTTGTCAACTTAGAATAAAAGACAAAGGATGTGGGAATTTGAGTTACTCCTTACTAATTGAATAGGATTCGGCGATGGGCATCATTACCTGAGGATCAAAGTGGACATAAGAACCTTTGAAAACCCAGAAAGCACAATCGTCGAATCTATTTTTTTGCTCTTTTTTCAGGCATCGTCTCCCCGCCTTCTGTCGAAACATGCTATAATTAACCGCATTGAACGAAAAAACGATATGGAGTTATTCATAAAATGAACTATTATTATCACTTCCTCGTAAACCCTGCTTCAGGTAGTGGACGAGGAAAAAAAGCGGCGGAACGTGTGCAAAGAATCGTAAAAAAACATCGTTTCCCCCATCAAATCTATCTAACCAAATTACCCGGTGACGAACGGAACATTACCAGAAAACTCTTAAAAGAACGCCTTTTGCCTTGGGATGATGTCTATTTAGAAAATGGCGAGATGCTTTATCCATTATTGGTGGTTATCGGCGGTGATGGAACGCTGCACCAAGTAGTATCAGAGTTACAACTGGAACAACAACAAATTCCCGTTGCTTACATCCCCGCTGGCTCGGGAAACGATTTTGCGCGAAGTATCGATCTGCCACGAGAGCCGGAAAAAGCGTTTTGGAAAATTGCCGGTACTACTAAGCCCCAAGAATTGGCCATTATCCGCTATGAAGAGCAGATCCAAGAGGAAAACGGCATCGCTCTTAATAATGTGGGTATTGGTCTTGATGCGGCAATCGTCTATACCACCAATCACTCTGTGGCAAAAAGCAGTCTTAATAAGTTCAACCTCGGCTCCTTTTCCTATATCGCTGCAATTATCCGCGTTTTGTTTCTTCAAAGAGGTTTTCCGATCTTAGTCGAGTGTAATGGGCAACAATTCAGTTATAAAAAAGCTTTTTTGTGCACCACGACCAATCATCCTTACTTTGGCGGCGGTGTTGCAATCGCCCCAACCGCTTCAGTCAGAGAGAAAAAGTTTGATTTCGTACTCGTTGAGCGTGTGTCGATTTTCAAGATTTTCTGGCTGATCGGTTTACTGATGCGTAAGAAACACATGAATTCACGCTACTTTCATCATCTCTCCACGTCGAAGCTGAGAATTATCTCTACCGTGCCCCAACATGGACAAGAAGATGGCGAAGAAATGGGCCAACGTCCCTTTGATATTACCTTTACTACTGCCAATCAATTATTTTGGTGCCCATAAAGAAAACGATACAAATCAGCAACGATTTGTATCGTTTTTTTCTGTGTACCTGTTAGTTTTTCGCTGAGTTGTACTGCCAACGAGGACTTCTTTCTTTTCCCAAAACAAATTGGATCATTGAAAATACTGCTGCAAATGCAACCAAGACAAAGCCATTGAACCAAAACGATTCAGTAAACCCTTGATTGTACGTGAGGGTCTCGCTAATCAAGGTATTGTTTTGAACAAACCAATACGTTGGTGTAAACGCCGCGATTTTATTGACAATATCTGGCAGGAAATTAGCTGATACAAAGACACCACCGATAAAACAGCTGCCGGTTATAAAGATATTGCTGATCCCGCCGATTGCTTCTGAATTTTTCACCAGGGAAGTGACACACGCCGAGAAGCTGATGACTGGTAATAAAAACAAGAACGTGTTCAAAATGTGGTACCAAGCTGCTGTATCCCAAGACGTGCGGATCACTAATAACACCATCAGTAATAAAAAGCCGAAAGTTAAGAGCAGCGAATAACTGATCAAGCTTAACAGGATTTTCCGCTGTAAGACACGTTTAGCAAGAGGGGCGCTCTGGTTTCGCTTGCTGATTGCTTTGCGATTAAAGGCCATATTGATCACGCCAAACCCGCTAAATATTGATAGAAAGAGACCATATGACAATAAGTTAAAGGTCATGCCTGTTAACATTTTTTTCATTCGTTGACTATATTCTGTACTGAGTTCAACTTGCCCAGTGACGGCTAGCGCTGTTTGTGCTTGTTCTATCGCCTCACTAACTGTTTTACCTTCTTCTTTAAAAAGCAAAAGCGTCTGTAAGTACGTGTTCACTTGCTGGGTGACAATGGTTTTAGAGAAAGCATCTGGCCGGCTTTGAATCTCGATTGCTGGCATCTGGCCGGCCTCCACCTGTTCCGTGAAATCTACTGGTAAATGCAAGACGATGTTTATGCGATTAAAATAAAGGGCATCATCAATTTCTTTTTGTGAGGTACCCTCCAAAGTGACCAAGGTCTGCTTCTCCTTCAAGTAGTCCCGAAGACCGTCAACGACTGGCGACTCCTCTTCACTGATCAAAGCAATGTTGGCTTCTTGTAAAGAGGTGTTTTCGACGTCGATGCTTTGTGCATAAAAGAATGTAACTCCCACAGTGATCAGTACTCCAATTAGTAAATTCGACTTATTGGCCTTCAGTAAAGTCCAAATCGTTTTATAAAGCGTCATAGCGCACCCCTCTTTCGATCCAAGTATTTCCAATTGCGAAAAGGACGATAAAGCCAGTCAACCATAAAAGATTGGTATAAAAGCTAGCCAGATCTGTATAGTAGTATAATTGATAGAGACTTTCACTGATCAAATTGACGAGATTTATTTGCCCCAGTATCGGCACATGTAGATCAAGCCAATACTTGATTTGTTCCGAGCCCATCATCCCGGCAAAAAAGCTCATCGCCATCGTCACGGAAATCAAAATGCCATCCTTTTGCACCAGATTCATTTTTGGCGTCAGATTTCCAATCAATGTTCCTAGCAAAATCGCACACAATGATCCCAACGCGGCAACCAGTAGTAGCCACTGCCATCGTTCACCAAAGTCTACTTGATAGACAAAACGAAAAACCGCTAAAATAATGTAGACTTCTACTAACACAATCGTAAAACTCGCCGCTAAATTCGCACTTGAAACCAATGTGCGTTTTCTTGGTATCAAGGAAAGCCGAATCCCATTCGCGGATTGATTGGCTTGCTGATCCTGAACATTGCGAACACCCCACATCGTCCCATAGAGGATCGCCATCCCAATCAAAGTAAAGAAATAAAAACTTTTAACACTCATGTCACGATCAGCATTCACTTCTTGAAAAGTCGCTTCCTGTTCAAACGCGGCCATAATTGGTGCAAGATCAAGCGTTTCAAGTTCTGCTGCTTTACTAGAAATAATCGCTGTACGTTGTAAAAATTGATCCATTACATTTTTCATCAACGTCTGACTCATGCCCGCTTGCCCCACATGGAGTGAAATCGTTTCGTCAGCTATCAGATAAAACCCAGCTAAATCACCCGCATTCAGCTCTTCAACTGCCTCTGCTTCTGATAGTTCCTTAAGATCAAATAATGGTTTTTCATTGATTTCCACTTGTTCAAGGACCGCGGAAAAATTTTCCGAAAGCGCTGATTGATCCCCGTTTTTTACGATTCCCGTCGTGATTGTCTCTAAATTTCCTGCTTGATCGATCTCCCCAAAGGCCGCCATAAACATTAGGCCTAAGAGAATGGGAAACGCCAACGTCCAAAACAGCATGGATTTATTTCGCAACAGCACTTTTGTGCGATATTTGTAAAAATGCCAAAACATGTTTTCCCCTCCTTTAGTCTCTCAATTCCTTGCCCGTGATCTCTAAAAAGACATCATTTAAGGTCGCTTCTTTGGTTGCAATTTTTCCGTAACTGATTTTCTCTGCTTGTAAGAGCGTCAAAATGGGGAGCAAGACCGTATTGAGTTCCGTCGTTGTTACTTGGAGCTGTCCCTCTTTATAAACGATCCCGTCAGCAGTAATGGTGGTTTGAATTGTAGCCAATACATGGTCTGGCAGTAAGGGGATGTCGATGGTCAAACGATCTGCCGTGCGTACCATGTCTTTCAGAGATTCCTTGGTCCCTTTGGCAATCACCTGTCCCTGATCCATAATCACGATCTGGTCACAAAGAATTTCCACTTCTTCCATGTAATGGGTCGTATAAACGATCGTTGCTCCTTGGCGATTCAGCTCTTTGATGCTTTCCAAAATTTTATTACGACTTTGGGGATCGACGGCGACTGTTGGTTCATCTAAAAAAATCAAGCGTGGCTTATGAGCGATCCCACAGGCAATATTCAACCGTCGTTTCAAGCCACCACTCAGCTCACCTGGATGGAAAGTCACGAAATTTTCCAATCCCACTAATTGTATGACTTCTTCGATCAATGCTTGCCGTTTCTCTTTGTCAGCAACATATAAACCACAAAAATAATCGATATTTTCTTGTACACTTAGTTCTTCAAAGACGGCAACATCTTGAGGAACGACGCCGATCATTGCTTTAACGGCATAGTTTTCAGGGGTCATGGTTGATCCAAACAGTTTAATGGTGCCTTTGTCATAATTTAGCAAAGAGAGCATACAATTGATAGCAGTCGATTTCCCACTACCGTTTGGTCCCAATAATCCTAAAACTTCCCCTTCTTGTACTTGCAGATCAAAATGATTCAATGCCACAAAATCACCATAGCGTTTAACTAATTTATCAATTTCAATAATCATGATGAAAAACTCCTTCCAAATTTCTTGTTAATCTGACTATAATAAAGTTTAAGAAAAGAAACTAGTGACGATTGACCAAATCAACTATGACATTTGTCACAATGAAGGAGTCTGCCATGTCCAAATCTCGACTACTCAGCGAAGCTGGCTTTCTACTCGCAATCTCGTTGCTTCTATTGGTAAATCAAGGATTTGTTGCCGTACAAGTCATTTTTTTGCTGATCGCTATTTTCTTCACTGGTGTCAGTTATTTATTGCCTAGGAAAGCAAGCTGGTTTTTTCAAGTTATTCTATTGCTTCTATGTACTTTTTGGCCAGAGCTTGCCCTCTTTCTGCCTGCAATGATGCGGGTGATCGCTCCTGAAGAAAGAAAAGATGACATTCTATCTTTATTAGGATTTTTATTGATCGCGACAGTTGGCAATCAATCCCCCTCCAAGATCGCCTTTGTCATCCTTTTGTTGCTTTTTGCTTTTTACTTACGTAAAAAAGAACAGCGAATGTCTGCTCTTGAGAAAAAGTACATCGCTTCAAAAGATACTCATTGGGAAAAACAGCAGCAATTATCGCAGCAAAACAAAGTACTAGCCTTATCACAAGAAACAAAATTGGCCTTACAAATTGCCGAAGAACGAAATCGAATCGCGCGAGATATCCATGACAATGTTGGCCATCTGCTGTCGAGTGCCATTTTGCAGATTGGCGCACTTGAAATGATCAATCAAGAACCAAAACTGAATGAGCCCTTAGCAAATTTGAGTGCTACGGTTCACACTGGGATGGATCGTATCCGCCAAAGCGTTCATGATCTCCATGAGACATCGATTACTTTCCAACAGTCCTTAGAGTTTCTGATTGCTGATTTTCCATCTTCAGTCACGATTGAAGGAACCTTATTTGAAGGATTGAACGAAGCCCAGCAAAATTGTTTCTTAATGGTGATCAAAGAAGCCTTGACCAACAGCATCAAACACAGTCATGCCAAAACCGTTGTCTTGCATTTTCGGACACTGCCTGCTTTTTTCCGCTTGCAAATCACCAATGATGGGGTCCGCGGATCTCAAATTGCTAAAACTGGAATCGGTCTGAAAACGATGCGTCAACGGGTCCAAGAACAACAAGGACAAGTTCATATCTTACAAGAAAACCAACGCTTTCAGTTGACGATCATTTTACCAAAGGAGGAACACCAATGATTACTGTAGTTATTATTGACGATGATCCGTTTGTGACGACCTCGTTGCAAACCATTTTAGAAAGCACAGAAGAAATTCGTGTATTAGGCATCGGTCATTGTGCCAAAGACGCCATTGACCTCTATGAAACTCATCGTCCTGACGTTTTGCTGACGGACATCCGCATGCCGGAACAAACTGGGATCGATGCTGCCAAAGAAATACTGGCTAAATTTCCCCACGCGATCCTTTTGCTATTGACTACCTTCAAAGATGAAGAATACATTCGAGAAGCCTTTTCCATCGGTGTGAAAGGTTATTTGATCAAACAGAATTTACAGGCAATCATCCCTTCTGTCAAAGCCTCTTATAATGGCCAAGTTGTCTTTGGGAATGAAATCGTTGAGACCTTCACACAGCTAATGAAGAACGAACCATCAATTGACAATCAAGCTTCCTTTAGCGAACGTGAATTTGCGATCATCAAAGAAGTAGCAGCGGGTAAAAACAATAAAGAAATCGCCGATGCCTTGTATTTGAGTGATGGAACCGTTCGTAATTACATCAGCCAATTACTAGAAAAGCTGGGGTTACGGGATCGCACGCAATTAGCAATCTATTTTTATCAGCATTTACAGTGAGTCTCGTTAGACACAAAAAACCTGAAGAAATGCGCCTTTGCATTCTTCAGGTTTCTTTCTATTCGATTATTCAACAGTTGGTTTCTTCTTGGTATAAAATCATGGATTTCCAGGACTGCCAGGATTCGTTGGGTTATTTGGTGTGTTAGGCGGGAAAATCGGCGCCTTATCTAACGTTTTTTCTAATCCTGATTCTTCCCGTTCGCCTCGTTCTGCATCAGGGCTTTCATCTAATTTAAATTCTTTTTCCATCTCATCCAATTTCTTAAAGTCGTTGCCAGATTCTTTTGCGAGTTTTGCTAATTTGTCTTCGGTTTCTTTCGCCATAATGTAACGCCTCCTTTTGATTTCAGCTTAGCATAAGAAGCTGAAAAACCAAAAGAAAGCGCTCACTAACAACCCATTTTTAGCATTTTCTCATCGTTATAATCCCTCGTTTTTTACGGGCATAAAGTCGTACGGAGAACAGTCCTTCATCCCAATCATTGGATCTACTAAATGCTTTTTGACCATCGTTAAGGTCAGCACACCATCGTTTTGCGTTTCTTCGATGAGTGCTTCTTCCCCCGTAGTCCCTTCACTTAGGACCTTATCCCCTGACAGAGGCTTGGCCGTTTCTGTCTGATTTGGTGCCGACGGCTCAGGCTCGGCAAAAGCAAACAAGTCCAACCCACTATCTGGTGACTTTTCTGTCGCTTGCTGGTTAGCAGCAGCTTCAGTGCTGGGATTTTCCTTTGGCTTCGAAGCTACCATTTTTGCCTTCGTGTTCTCAGAGGAATCATTATAAAACGGATCATCGGCTTCCTCAAACTGAGCCAATTTCGCCCGTTGCAGCGGCGTCATTTCTTCCGTGCCATTGATACGTTCTTTTAATGTCGTTAAGCGAGTGGCAGATTCGTGACTGACACAGGTTTGGTAGGCTTGCGGTTCACCAAGTAAAATCAGCATCTCTTTGCTGCGAGTCACAGCGGTATATAGCAAATTGCGCTGCAGCATACGCTGGTATTGATGAACCATCGGCAAAATAACCATTTGAAATTCACTACCTTGGGATTTATGGATCGAACAACAGTAGGATAATGTGATCTTGTTCCATTCATTACGCTTATAGGTCACTTCATTGGCATCAAATTGAATGACCAGTTCGTCAACCTTGTCTTCCGACTGTTTGGCTAGAGTGATCCCAACGATTTGGCCCATATCGCCATTAAACACGTTATCTTCAGGAGAGTTTACCAACTGCAAGACCTTATCGCCGATACGATACACCGTATCATTGAAGGTGACCTCTTTTTTGGTTCCATCGTTGGGGTTAAAAATCTCTTGCATCATTTTATTCAGAGCATCGATCCCAGCTGCCCCACGATACATCGGCGCCAACACTTGAATATCTTGCGGCGTATAACCTTTGTCTTTCGCCCGTTTCACGATCTGAGCGATCAACGGTTCGATCTTGTACGCATCACAAGCAAAGAAAGAACGATCTTTTTGGTTTTGTGTAAAATCAGCAGGCAGCTGCCCGTTTTTGATGGCGTGGGCCAGTGGAATAATACTTGATCCATCTCCTTGACGATAGATTTCCGTCAATTCTTGTTTCGGGATCGCATCGATCGCTAGCAAATCATGAAGGACTTGTCCTGGTCCCACAGAAGGAAGCTGATCTTTATCCCCCACAAAAATCACTTGCATGTTTGTAGGGATCGACTTAAAGAGCGTATTCGCCAACCACGTATCGACCATTGACATCTCATCGACGATCAGTAAACCGCCTTCTAACTCTTTGGGACTAATCGATGGTGCTTTTTCACGGCCATTCAATCCTAACAAACGATGGATCGTACCACTTGGCAAACCAGTCGTTTCGTTCATCCGTTTGGCGGCTCGACCAGTCGGTGCTGCCAAGAGAATCGGAAAGGTTTCGTCGCTGTATTTTGATGGTTCTAAGTCCAAATCGTTCAACTCAGCAAATAATTGTACGATCCCATTGATCACTGTTGTTTTCCCAGTACCTGGGCCACCTGTCAAAATAAACAATGGCGATCGGATTGCTTCTTTGATCGCTTCTTCTTGCGAGGAACCATAGGTGATGCCTAAGTGCTTTTCTATTTTACGTAACGTTTTACTGATTTTTTTCTCAGGATAGACGATTTCTTTTTTGCGGGAAAGCAAGCGTTCGATGGAACTGGCAATTCCCCATTCAGAAAAGTACAAACTATTTTCATATAAACGGGTTTCTTCTTGTTGGATCTTTCCTTCTTCCACTAGATGAATGATCGTTGATGCCAAATCGTCAGGCGCAATCTCAATGGGGCGGCTCGTTTCTAATAGGCGCAGTGTCTGCTCTAACAAATCTTGGGCGTGGATAAAGGTATTGCCCGTCTGCAAGGACTGGGCGAAGATTTGATGCAAGACCGCCGCTCGAAACCGTTGCGGTGACGAAGCTTCGATCCCCAGCTGTTCAGCGATGCCATCTGCGCGTTTAAAGCCAATGCCTTCAATGTCTTCCACCAGCTGATATGGATTCTCCTCAATAATGGATAGCGCCTCATTTTTGTAGGCTTGATAGATAGCAAAAGATAGCTGGCTACCAAAGCCATAGCGACTCAAGCCAACGATTACTTGATCCATCCCATGGTTTTGCCGAACGGTATCTAAAATCATTTTTTGCTTACTTTCATTTAACCCTGGAATCTGCTCCAACAATGCCGGTTCTTCCAGCATCCGGTCGATCGCTTCTTCTCCTAAAAGATCAACGATTTTTTCAGCGGTCTTCTTGCCGATCCCAGGAAATTTTTCTCCAGAAAGGTAGGCGATCAACCCTTGTTCAGAGGTCGGTTGTTCTTGTTGGTAGCTTTCGGCCTTCAACTGGACGCCATACTTGGGATGATTGACCAGCTCACCAAAAAACCGATACTTTTCCTCTTCTTGGATTTCGCCGAAACTACCAGTAACGACGATCTCCGAGTCTTTGTAGTCGGCATTATTCTCAGTGACTTTAACTAATAGTACTTTATAAAAATTGCTGGGATTCTGGAAAAAGATGGCGGCAACATGGCCGACAAAAAACGTTCTTTCTGGAATCATGGTGCCGCTCCTTTCATGGTTTACAATAAAGCGTCTAATCCTGCCTGATTGCTTAAAAAGCTTGCTTCATTCCAAACTTTTAGTTCAAAAGGCAATACTTTTTGTTCATTCGTCTCTAATAAGCTAACGCTGTTATTGACTAATCCACCTTGCTCTCTTAATTCGGCTAATGGTTTGCCTGCAAGCCACTGGATAGCAGCCGTAAAGGATGCCCCATGACCGACGAACAATAATGGGCCTTCATGCTGCATCACCGCATCCATGACGACGGTCTCGATCCGGCTCAATGTTTCTTGGATCGGCTCTCCCTTAAAGGCACTGGGATCGTAGCGATCAAGATGATTACGCAGATCAGTCAATTGTTGAGGATACTTCTCATGCATTTCATCGATAGAACGTCCTTCTAATTCACCAAGTCCGATCTCACGCAGGTTCTCATTATAAATAATTTCAACAGGGTGATGGAGCCTTGTTTGGATCTCTTGGGCAGTTACTTTTGCTCGTAAAGACGTGCTTGAATAAATCTTCTCAAAAGGAATAGCAGCCAGATGATCACCGAGCAGTTTGATCTCTTCATGACTTTCCGGCAATAACGGTGAATCCCCTAGCATCCCTTGAAAGCGGCGCGCTTGGTTCCACTCTGTTTTTCCGTGACGGGTAAAGTATAATTGCATCGAACAAGCCTCGTTTCTTAATCTAGTTTGTCGTTCTCATAATGGTGTGTCAATTCCAGCTGTGGGAAGCCTTGCTGCCGCAAAACTTCATAAATGATCAAAGCAGCCGTATTTGATAGATTTAGGGAACGAACATGCTCATCATTCATCGGAATGCGTAGGCATTTTTCGGCATGCTCACGCATAAAGCTTTCCGGAAGCCCCGTCGTTTCTTTCCCAAAAATAAAGAACTGATCATCATCCGCGGTATAATCGACGTCAGAATACACGCGATTGGCAAATTTCGAGATCAGGTACAACGGACGCTCTCCTAAAAAGTCCATAAAAGTAGCCAAATCTTTGTGATAGGTGATATTGACATCATGCCAATAATCAAGTCCTGCCCGCTTCAATTGCTTGTCATCCGTTGAAAAGCCTAGTGGCTCTATTAAGTGTAAATGAGTATTTGTTGCTGCACAAGTACGTGCAATGTTCCCCGTATTGGCCGGGATCTGAGGTTCAAAAAGAACGATGTGATTCATAGATAAAAACTCCTTTCGATCGGATATTGCCGATCGGTTCTCGCATTGATTTGTGTCTCTGTATCTTGCGTTTTACAATTGATTCTCAATAGCTTCTTCAATAACTTCTATAGTACCATATTTTGGCACGCTTGTTTTTTGAAAAAGACATTTTTTAAGTTGAATTTTGGGCATAAAAAAAAACGTACCAACTCGGTGTCGATCACTGCGAGTCGTTACGTTAGTGAAGCTCTTTTCACTAACTTTTATCAGAACAGGAACCTGATAAAAACCAATGAAAAATGACTTGAGAACAATATATCACTCCCATGGCATGATTGCAAGAGTAAATAACAAAAAAGTTCAAAATATTTTCAGGAAATTTTCGCAATCAACACCTCAACATCAACAGTTATCTGTGCCAAAGGGGTTTGACGCAGCTTTTCTTTCCTTTCCTCCGAAGCCCCCCACTCTAACGGCGACATGGCAAGTAAATCTTGCCGATTTTCTTCAGGAATCGCAAAAACATGCGTTACTCTTTGACGGGATGCGGTGGGATAGTGTTCAAAAAATTTGCTAACGACCCGTTCATTCGAATACTGCTGTTTTGTTTCGTCATCAGGATAAAAAGCGGCTCGTAGTTCTTTTAAATAATCCGCTGCTGGGACGACTTTGATCAACTGGCCACCCTTTTTTAGAATGCGGTTGAACTCCCCGTAATTTGACGGTGAAAACAGATTGAAAATCGTATCAAAGCTCGCTTCAGCAAACGGTAACTTAGTCAGATCCGCCACACACCAAAAAGCGGGTACGTTTTGATTGGTAGCTAGATAGACCCCGTCTTTGGCTATATCAAAACCGACAGCCGCTTGGGTCTTTTCATTGACCATCTGTGCAAGGAAACTGCCTTCACCGCAACCGACATCTAAAAGATACTCAGCATCCCCCAAAGCTGCTTTGATGGTCTCAAGGACTGGTGCATACATGCCGCTAGCGATCATACGTTGACGCGGCAAAAACAGTGCTTGATCATAATCTGCTTTAACTTGATGATCCAAAAAGAAAAGTGTGCCTTTCTTTGATAAGTCAAATCGATGACGATTTGGACAAACCAAGCCATTTTCGGTCGGGAAAAATGCTTGGCGGCACAACGGACATTCAAATAAGTGATAATGGGCGTTTAAAAAAAGGCGCCCGCGATCGATTTTTTTTAACATTCAACTTCCCTCATCTCTGCTCTACTTTAGCATATTCTTGTGGTAGAATGCTAGTGGATAGAATAACAAATCAATTGAACACCCATCTATTGGAGGTAAATCATGTTAAAAGAATTTTGTGCAGAAAATTATACCAATATTCCCTTAGCAATCGCCCGAGGTGCCCAACGCATCGAACTCTGTGATAATTTAGCAGTCGGCGGAACAACACCAAGTACCGGCGTGCAAGAAGAAGTCCTGCAATATGCTGGCGAAAAAGGAATACCCGTTATGACGATCATTCGACCTCGGGGCGGTGATTTTGTTTACAATGATACAGAATTGAAAATCATGCATACCGACTTGATCGAAGCAAAAAAATTAGGAACAGACGGCGTTGTTCTAGGTTGCTTAACTCCTAGCGGCTGGTTAGACGAAGAAGCATTGGAGCTATTGTTAGAAACCGCAGAAGGCTTGCAGGTTACTTTTCACATGGCCTTCGACGCGATTCCTGCAGCGCGCCAATTTAAAGCGATCGATTGGTTAGCTGAGCATGGCGTACAGCGGATTTTGACCCATGGTGGTGCTGCAGGGACTCCGATTGAAGACAACTTCGATCATCTGAAAGAATTGATCGCCTATGCTGGTGAGCGTTTAACGATTTTACCTGGCGGTGGCATTTCCTTTGAAAATGCCCAACAAGTTGCTGATACATTAGGTGTAAAAGAAGTTCATGGAACCAGAATCGTCGACTTTAATGATTGAGCTTGCGTGACACAAAAGAATCACGCAAAGAAATCCCCACAAACGATGAGAACGCATCGTTTGTGGGGATTCTTTTTAGATGGCTTGCAGTAAGTCGTATTGTGATTGATACAAATGGTGGTACAAGCCTTTTTGTGCCATTAGCTGATCATGGTTACCCGATTCAGCGATCGTGCCCCCTGCCACGTAAAAGATTCGATCAGAATTTTTGATCGTGGACAGCCGGTGAGCAATGATAAAAGAGGTTCTGCCTTCTAACAGCTTCAACAATCCTTCTTGCAGCAATTCTTCTGTCTTCGTATCGATACTTGAGGTCGCTTCATCTAAGATCAAAATTTTTGGATCAGCCAACAACGCTCGGGCAAAGGAAATCAGTTGCCGTTGCCCTGAAGATAAAGTGCTTCCTCGTTCTTCGACGACGGTTTGATAGCCGTCTTTCAACTCCGTGATAAAGTCGTGAGCACGGACGATTTTCGCTGCTTCGATGATCTCTTCTTCTGTCGCATCTAATTTTCCATAGCGAATATTCTCTATAATCGTTCCTGAGAAAATAAAGGTATCTTGCAGCATGACCCCCATTTGTGAACGCAGCGATTCCAGCGTCACGTCACGAACGTCCATCCCATCTACTTTAACACTGCCTTCATTGACATCATAAAAGCGGCTCAGCAAATTGATGATCGTGGTTTTCCCAGCACCAGTAGGGCCAACCAAGGCAATGCTTTCCCCGGGTTCGATGTGGAAGTTGACATCAGAAAGAATGTTTTTGCCTTCTTCGTATCGGAAGGTCACGTGTTCAAAATCAACGGTTCCTTTCATCGTCGGCAATACTTTTGCATCTGGTTTGTCTTCGATATCTGGCACTTCATCCATCGTTTCAAAAATCCGTTCAAGATAGGCTGTTGCTGTAATCAAAGAATTATAAAAATTCCCGATATTGATGACTGGATTCCAAAAATTATTGATATAACTGATAAAAGCGATCAACGTACCTGTGCTGACATCGACACCGATTTGGCGAATGCCGACAAAATAAATCAAGCAAGTCGTAATGACTGAAATGTTTTGCACCCCAGGCCACATGAGAAACTGAATTTTGACAGCTTTCATCCAGGAAGTCCGATAATCATTGCTGACTTCTTGGAAAATCTCTGCATTTTCTTCTTCCCGTGCGAAGGATTGGGTAATCTTGATGCCGGCAATACTTTCATGAATGTAAGCATTTAAATTGGACTGTTTATTACTCAACTCCTGATAGGCTTTGCGCTGGTTATTTTTGATTACCATCACCATGATGAACAAAATTGGCAGCAACGCAAGGGAATATAGGGTCAATTTGAAGTCGATCGCAAACATAAAGATCAAGGTGATGATGACGTTGAAAACATCGGAAATCAAATTGATCAGGCCATTACTCAACAGGTCACTCAGTGTATTGATGTAGTTTACGATGCGGATCAAGATCTTGCCATGGGGCCTTGTATCAAAATAAGAAAACGGCAGCCGCTGCAGATGTTCAAAAATATCAAAGCGCATATCCTTCAAAACATCTTGCCCAATATTCGTGATATGGTAAATACGATAACGCATGCAGACGCCAATAACGATCAAGGTCACTAAAAAGGCAGCTCCTAAAAGCAGCAATTGATTGACATTTTTTTCAGGAATCGATGAGTCGATGGCGATCTTCGTGAAAACGGGCGCCAGCATTCCTGCTAAGTTTGCCAGGATGATCGTAAATAGTACTTTTCCAATACTTTTTTTATACGGTACGACGTATTGGGACAAACGCTTGAAATCCTTCCAGCTAAATTCCTGGTCTAATTCCTCATCGACATCAAATTTATTTCTCGCCATCGTCTTCACCTCCTGACAAGCCTAATTGTTTTTGATACACTTCATAGTATTTTCCTCGCAGTTTGACGAGTTCTTCGTGGGTGCCTTGTTCAACGACCCGACCTTTTTCCATCATCAAAATCTGATCGGCTTCTCGAACAGAGGAGATCCGATGGGCAATGATGAACGTCGTTTTCTCTCCTGTTAATTTTGTCAGCTCTTGTTGGATCTTCGATTCTGTCTCCATATCGACGGCAGACGTCGTGTCATCCAAAATCAAGATCGATGGATCTTTGGCTAAGGCCCGCGCAAGAGAGATCCGTTGTTTTTGTCCGCCAGAAAGTCCGACGCCTCGTTCACCGACAATCGTCTCGTAGCCTTGAGGCATTCGAGAAATAAAGGTATCTGCATCGGCGACTACCGCCATTTGGCGAATAAAGCCTTCATCTGCTAAAGGATTTCCAAAGGCAATATTGTCAGAGATGGTATTAGAAAACAAGAAGACATCTTGCATCACCATTGAAATGTTTTCCCGCATTTGGCGCACAGGATACTCTTTGGCATTTTTTCCATCAATCAATACTTCCCCTTCAGTCGGGTCATAAAAACGTCCGACTAAATTCACCAAGGTCGTTTTTCCTGAGCCGGTTTCGCCTAAAATCCCTAACGTTTGTCCTGGCCCGATGGTGAAGTTGATGTTTTCCAGTACATTTTGCTCTGGATCATCTGAAAAGTGGAACGAAACATCTTTAAATTCCACAAATCCTTTGATCGGTTCTAATTTTTCTTGTTGGTGAACCGGTATTTTCGATTCTTGTGCCAGCATTTGTCGAATTTTGATACAGGCCGCAGAAAATCGCTGAACATCGTTGATCAACCAGCCGCTCATACGCATGGGGTTGTTCAACATCCATAGATAGCCATTAAACGCAACAAGATCTCCTAAGGTCATGTCCCCATTGATTACGAAAATTCCGCCTAAGACTAAGGCAATGACTGACAAACTTCCTGCTAAGCCATCAAGCCAGGGCAGATAAGTGCGGGAAACTTTGGCAGATGCCATGTTGCGGGTCTTAAAATCTTCGTTGTAGGAGCGAAATTTTTCGATCTCAAAATTTTCACGAGCAAAAGCTTTCACCACCCGATTGCCGCCAATATTTTCTTCTACCATTGAATTCAAGCGCGAAAAGCTCTCACGAATGTCAAAAAACAGTGGGTGTGCTTTTTTAGACATGCGGTTGGTCAACAGAAAAATGATCGGTGTGACAGCCACCAGTGCCAGCATCAATTTCCAATCAATAAAGCTCATCACAACCACCGCTGAAAAGAACCATAAGATACATTCAGCGATATTATAGGTCACCCAAGAAACAAAGTGGCGAATAGCATCGGTATCCCCGGTCATTCGTGCCATAATATCTCCCACACGAGTGTGATTGAAAAAGTCAAAATCCAATTCCTGCAGTTTCTGATACAAGTCTTCCCGTAAATCGTATAGCGTATTTTGTCCGACCCGTTCAAATAAAATTTGATAACTATAGCGGACAATGGTGCGAATGACGGTCGTTGCGATCATGATCAACAGTAATGGAATCAATAAGTGCGTTTTTTGCTGATTGATGACATCATCGATCACCATTCCTCCCAAGTACGGATTAACAATGATCAGCGCTGCATTGATCACTAAAAACAGGATCGCCAATATGATTTTTCCGCGGTTCTTTTTGGCATAGCGCCAGATCCATTGTGTATTACTCATCTAATTCCCCCTCTCGTTGTTAAGCTTAGCGTTTTGAAAAGCGATTTGAATGGTTTTTCTTACTCATTTTGATGTAAAATATTAGTAAGAAGCACCATTCCCTTTTTTTATCGGAGATGGGCACCCAATTGGAGTGAATCAGCCATGAATTTAGTTAACCCTCGGACCTTCAATCCCGAAATCATCTATCTCTTTGACCCATGGACGCAAGCAGAAAGTCATGGAGAAATGCATCATCATGACTTTTTAGAAATCAGCGTCTTGTTAGAAGGAGAAAGTACGTATTATTTTGAAAAAGAACCAGCGAAGAAAATTCGTGCTGGCAGTGTCATGCTTTTTAATCCTGGTGTCGACCACTGCGAATTACAGCCTAAAGGCACTCGCTCCCACCAGTTGCATATTGGACTGAAGAATATTTCCTTGGAAGGATTCAAGCGAAATTTTTTCCCCAACAAACACCCATTGTTAGAATTAGGCAAATACCATCATCAAGTTTTGGAAAAAGCGTGGCAGTTGGTGCGAGAAAGCAGTGAAGAGCGGGATGAGTTTCAGTTGATGCAAAAAGCTGTCTTGATGGAGATGCTCGTCTATATTTTACGCGGACTAAATGAAGACCACATCAATGTCGTTCCTTACCTTTCCAAAAGCCAAAGAAGACAACAACAAATCGTCAACTATACCGTCTATTATTTGGAAAATCATTATAAAGAAGAAATCACCTTGGAAAAACTGGCACAAGATCAATTTCTCAGTCCGACGTACCTTTCCAAGATTTTTAAAGAAGCGACAGGGGTCAGCCCCATTAACTATTTGATAGAAATCCGCCTAAAACGTGCCAAAGACATGCTAAAAAATGACAACCTCACGATCAAGGAAGTCGCCTCTGCAGTTGGCTATCAAGATGCCTATCACTTTAGCAAGTCTTTTAAAAAACTTTATGGCGTCTCTCCTTCTGGGGTGTTGCCAAAACCAAAAAATTAAAAAGCAAGCCAATGATTCTTCACTCGAAGAAAAATCATCGGCTTGCTTTTATTTTTTATTCATTGAATAAAATAGTTCATAAAAAGACTGGCAATATTGAAATAGATCAAAACACTGGTCAAATCACTGAGGGTCGTAATAAACGGACCGCTCGCCACTGCCGGATCAAACCCAAGCTTATCCATTAGCATCGGAATCAAACTTCCCGCTAAGTTGGCTACTGTGATGGCACACATCATAGCCATCCCGATCACAAACCCTAGAATCGGATTTTGTTTCCAGACAGCCACAATAGCAAAAATCGTCAATCCGGTAATAGCTCCTGTGAAAAGTCCTGTAAGCACCTCACCGACCACTGTTTTCATAAAGCTATTTTCTTTATCATCATTGATCGCCAAGCGGCGTACGGCTACCGCTAAAGATTGGGTACCGGCATTGCCGGCAGTTCCGGTGATCAGTGAGATAAAGACGGCGAGAATACTTGCTTCACTAACTAACTCTTCATAATGGCTGATTAAACTGGCGGTTGCCATTCCGAGAAAGAGTAAGGTGATGAGCCAAGGTAACCTTCTCGAAGAAGCTTTGATCGGGTTTTCACTGACTTCTTCTACATTGACCCCTGCCAAACCCGAGTAATCACTGGCTGCTTCATCATCGATAACGTCGATGATATCATCGACGGTCACGATCCCTAATAGGTGATCGTCATAATCGGTGACTGGCAATGCGAGAAAGTCATAATCCCGGAAGGTCTGAGCGACATCCTCTTGGTCATCTCCAACATGAACCGACATCACCCGCTCGTTCAAAATATCAGCAATCATGGTATCTTCATCATTGATGATCAAGTCTCTTAAAGAAATAACGCCCACAAGTTTGTTGTCGGTATCCACGACGTAAATATAATAAATCGTCTCAGCAACATCTGCGGCATTTTTTAAGACATACATCGCTGAACGAACCGTTTGGTTGGCAACAATGGAAACAAACTCGGTTGTCATCAATGATCCAGCTGTTTCATCTTCATAATGCAATAGTTCTTTGATCTCGCTAGCGGCTTCAGCAGTCATCAGACTCAAATATTTGGCCGTTTGTTTCTTGTCCAATGTATTCAGTAGATCGACAGCATTATCGGTATACATCTCTGCTAACATCGTTGCAGCATATGCCGGCCGCATTTCTGAAAGATAGTCCACCATGTTTTCATCGTCTTCTTCAATGACGTCAAACATGTCTGCCAATTCTTTCGGCGATAGATACGTATAGACGATTTGTCGATCGTCTGCTTCTAGAGATTGGTAGAATTGACCCTGCTCGTAGATATGCAGATCCAAGAATGCCTCACGAAATCCCTGGATATCATTGTCTTTTAGTGCTTGATTCAGTTGATCAAATCGTTCGGTTAATTCTTGATTTTCATCCAATCTCTTCACCTCATTTGTTATTGCTTATCGATAGCTGAACAAACAGCGGCCATGTCTGCAGGTAAAGGCAGTTCAAAAGCCAACGGTTCATTCGTAAAGGGATGCTGGAATTGCAGCTGACAGCAATGAAGTGCCTGTCGTCTGATCCCAAAAGCCATTGGTCCCCCATACATCTCGTCTCCTAGTAAGGGACAACCGATTGCAGAAAAATGGACCCTTATTTGATGTGTCCGGCCTGTGTGTAGTTGAATGTCGACTAATGCGCAATCTGAATTGCGCTGTTTTAGCCAATACTCCGTACGTGCCTCTTTTCCTTCTTCACTGACCTTGCGTTTCAAAAGCGAGGTCAGGTCCCTAGCGATAGGCAAATCGATCTCGCTATGGGCGGATAATGCGGAAAGATCTCCCACAACGAGGGCTTGATATTTTTTAACAACTTGCTTCTTCCGTAACTGGCTATCCAGCTTCGCATGGGCAAAGCCGTGTTTTGCAAAAAGCATCAATCCTGATGTGTCACGGTCTAAGCGAGTCACTACATGGATCACTTGATCTTCATAGTGTTGCGCTTGATAGTAGGCCTTGACTCGATTGGCCATCGTGCCAGTCGGATGATATTGCGCAGGAATCGATGAGATGCCAGCCGGCTTATTCACGATTAACAGATGGGCATCTTCATACACAATCTCAATAGGTGTCGGATCAGCCAGCATCGTTTCATGTTCCCCTTCAGGAGGAATTACAATAGTTACCCTATCATTTTGCGCCAAAGAAAACAAGACGTTTTGCTCGTGGTCGTTCACAAATATCTTTCCGCCTTGAAATTTTATTTTCGCTAGCAGACCTTTGGATACTCCTTGTTCCTTCAAAAAATATTTGACTTGCTGCCCTTGTCCGGTATATTGATACGTAAATTCCATGAGTTTATTCTTCTCCAATAAAGGAATCTTTGACACGATTCCAAAAATGCATATGCCGATAAGACGCAAAATGAATCCGTTCATCGGCAATCCGGTAATAGATTGCGTCGATTTCTTCTTGCTCGATGGTAAATTGATCAATCGTCACTAAATAGTCGGTACTTTGTTGCAGTTGCACTTTGACCCACTCGTGATGACCCACGACGATCGGTGATCCAAGTGTCCGAAAGACGCGATTGTTCAAAGAAGCAATCTCTGCTAATTGAAACGCATTGATACTTGGGTGCAATACTGCCCCACCAACACTTTTGTTATAGGCAGTTGAGCCGGTTGGCGTTGAGATCGAGAGGCCATCCCCGCGAAACTTTTCAAAGAGGTCTTCTTTAATAGAAATATCGGCAACCATGGTGCGATTGCCGCGTTTGATCGTTGATTCGTTCAATGCCAGGAAATGCTTGTCTGGTTTGCCATTTGCATAAGTGATTCGGACATCCAATAAAGGATAACTGACACTCTTTTGATGGTCATTGCATAAAGACTCTACCAATTCATCCAATTCATAGTCACGCCAATCTGTATAAAAGCCGAGGTGTCCCGTATGGACCCCTAAAAATTGTACTTGGTCTAACTTATGGTTGAACAAGTGAAAAGCAGAAAGAAGCGTACCATCTCCACCAACAGAGATCACTAATTCAGGGTTCTCTTGATCGATCTTGTTTTCAGACTGCTCCAGGAGGACAGTTAAACGCTTCGTCACTTCTACTGACTTGCTTTCTTGATTATGGACGATTGCCACGCGGATGCCTTTCATTCTGATTCCTCCTTCGGCAACTTGGGCGTGTCATGTCCGCCGCGTTTGCCTTTCCCATGAGAAAACAACCGCTGTGCCTCTTGGATCTCTTCACGAATATTAGACATCTCTTCATCTAGCTGGTAGGCTGCTTCTGCCGAACGTCGTAGTCGCTCGCTAATTTCATCGGGAAATTCCCCTTGGTATTTGTAGTTCAATGAATGTTCAATCGTTGCCCAAAAGTTCATCGCCAGTGTACGAATTTGTACCTCTGCTAAGATAATTTTTTCTCCATCGATCAATTGAACTGGATACTCGATCACCAGATGATACGAGCGGTAACCACTGACTTTTTTATTGGTAATATAGTCACGTTCAATAATGACTTTCATGTCTTTACGTGTCCGCAACAGTTCAACGACTTGGTGAATGTCTTCCACAAACTGACACATGATTCGCAAACCGGCGATGTCAGACATTTCTTCTTCAAGACGATCCAGTGCGATTCCTCGTAATTTGCTTTTTGTTAAAATGCTATCTACTGGCTTGACACGCCCCGTGACAAATTCAATGGGAACATGTTTGTTTTGTTCCCGATATTGTTTTCTTATGCCTCTTAATTTTACTTTTAATTCTGAAACCGCCTGTTCATAAGGCGCTAAGAATTCTTCCCAATCTCGAATCATTCTTCTCCCTCGATTCTGTTCATAACATACCTCTTATTCTACCATACTCTTGGAATAAAACTGAATGGACAGAAGTGCAGAAACAAAAGATTTTTTTGTCTGCCCCAATCGTTTCCGCTTTTCTTTGTTTAGTTTCTTTGACGGAATAGCTGAAACAGCGTACACTATGTTTGCAATAGAAAGAGAGTGAAAATCAATGGTCGAACAAGTAGAGATTGAATATAAAACAATGTTGACGGAAAAAGAATACCACCAGTTGCTTGCTTATTACAAATTGTCAGAAAAAGCCTTCAAGACGCAAACCAATTATTACTTTGATACGCAAGACTTTAAACTGCGAGAAAAGCATTTTGGCTTACGCATTCGCACGACTCCTACCAATGCAGAATTAACGCTAAAGACCCCCATTGAACACGGTCTGTTAGAAACGACTGATCCTTTGACAATCGAAACCGCAGCGTCATTGATCGCGTCAGAAAAAATTTTAAAAACAGGTGTGGTTGCTCAACGCTTAAAAGCAGCGAATATCGAACCTGATTCATTACACATGATCGTAGCATTAAAAACGAAACGGGCGGAATTTCCGATCAATGAAGGATTACTTGCTTTGGATGAAAGCTGGTATGGTCAACAGCATGATTATGAGTTAGAGCTAGAAGTCAGTGAGCCAATTCAAGGAGAACTTGCCTTTCAATCGTTATTGCATTCTTTTGGTGTTCCTTACCGACCAGCAAAAAACAAGATCATTCGAGCCGTTGAAGAAAAATCATTGTAGGATGCCCTTTTGCTTACTTTTTTCGCGTTTTTTTGCTATATTTAATAAAACATACTTATTTTGTTTTTCAAGTTACTCAAGAATCTTAATTGGGGAGAGATTCAAATGATCGAACTTTTTTTATTTATTAATCCGATTGGGCCTATTTGTTATGATATCGAAAAGGAGATTCTCAACAAATTAAACACGAGCCGCAAAAAAATCCATTTGCAGATCCTGCCTTTCGTTAACTTGTTTTCCGTAGGTGTTTCAATGGACTATTTGTCCATGAATAAGGCGGATTTGGTCTTGCGAAATGAACAGACCAACCAAATCTATGCTGCGTCATTGGATTATAAAGCAGCCCAGTTGCAAGGAAAAAAAATTGCTCGGGATTTCTTATTGAAATTGCAACAACGGATAGGGATCGAAAAACAGGAATATTGTGACACCTTAGTGAAAGATCTATTTTCAGAAACGAATGGTGATTTAGAGATGTTCCTAGAAGATCGTACATCTGAGTTAGTGAAAAAGAACTTTGCCACCGATCAGAGGGTAGCGAAAGACATGGGCATCACGATCACACCTTCTGCTGTGGTGTATGATTTTTCAAGTGAAGAAGAATATGGGGTCCTTTTAGAAGGATCAGAGGAACTGAGAAGTCTTCCTCTCGTCTGTGGTACAGCAACAGAACTCGATACATTTATGCAAAAAGCTCAGTCTTTGAAAGCACCAAAACTTTCCACTATTCATGAAATTGATCGAGGGTTGATTCTTTTATGAAACCCTATTCAATAGCGACGCTGCGCAGCGAGCCAAACGATGATCTTGTGTTTGGCTCGCTGCGCAGCGTTTTTCATTGCGGGAGGAACAAAAAAACAAACCAATCCTTTTCGGACTGGTTTGTACTCTTTTCAATTATGCTTCGATTTCTTTTACGAGTTCTTCCAATTCATTCAAGCGTTGCTCAAATACTTTCATTGCATCTTCAATATAATCTGCTTTCGTCATATCTACGCCTGCTTTTTTCATGACTTCGATTGGATAATCACTACGTCCGGCTTTCAAATAGTTCAAATAGTTAGTTAAGGCATCAGGTTCGCCAACTAAGATTTTCTTCGCCAAAGCAGAAGCTGCCGAAAAACCAGTTGAATATTGATAAACATAGTAATTGTAATAGAAATGCGGAATGCGTGACCACTCAAGACGAATCTCCGGATCTTTTTCAACTGATGGTCCGTAGTATTTTGCATTTAACTCGGCATAGTTCTCGCTTAAGAATTCACTGGTCAACGGCGTTCCTTTCGCATCTTCCACGTGCATGAAGTGTTCAAACTCGGCAAATTGCGTTTGACGGAAAATCGTTCCTTTGAATCCATCAAGAAAATGATTCAAGACATAGGCTTTGACCCGCGGATCAGTCTCAGTCTGAAGCATGTATTCCGTTAAAATATTTTCATTCGTGGTTGAAGCGATTTCTGCTAAGAAGATCGAGTAATCCCCATAGGCATAAGGCTGGTTACTCCGTGTGAAGTAACTATGCACACTGTGTCCCATTTCATGAACGAGGGTAAAGAGTTGATCCAATCGATCATTCCAGTTCATTAAGATATAAGGCAGTGTGTCATAAGCACCTGAAGAATAGGCACCACTGCGTTTGCCTTTGTTTTCAACGACATCGATCCACCGATTGCTGAAGGCTTCTTCAACTACAGCTAGATACTCTTCCCCTAATGGTTTTAACGCTTCTTTCGCTTTTTCGACTGCTTCTTCATAGGTATAGCGAATCGGTGCTTCCCCTAAAATCGGCGTGTACACATCATACATATGAAGCGTGTCGACAGCCAACAGGCGTTTTCTTAATGCCATATATCGGTGTAATAATGGCAAATGCTGATTAACGACGTCCACTAAGGTATCATAGACACTTTCAGGAATATGATTGGCACTCAAAGCGGCTTGGCGTGCCGAGTCGTATTTACGGGCTTTGGCTTTAAAGTTATGGGCTTTGATATTCGTACTTAAGGTTTGGGCAAAGGTATTGCGGAATTGTTCATAGACGCCATAGAGACCTTTAAAGGCCGCTTCCCGAACAGACCGATCCGTGCTTTCCATCAACTCACCGTATACACCATGAGATAGCTGTACTTTTTCCCCGTTTTCGTCTTCAACTACTGGAAAATCCAAATCAGCATTGTTTAAAACAGAAAAAATGTTGCCGGATGCTCCAAAAATTTCGCCTGCTCCAGCCAATAGCGCTTCTTGATCGGCAGGCAAAACATGGGGCCGCTCGTTAATAGTTTTTTCGATCATATGACGATAAACAGCTAGTTTCGGTTCTTGATCGAAATAGCCCCAAATCGTTTCATCGGACATCGTCAATAATTCGGGATCAAACCAAGCAACGGCTTCACTTACTTGCGCAACTAAACTGCTGGCTTTCGCATATAAGCCTTGATAAGTCGTATTAGCGGTATCTTGATCATTTTTTAAATGACTGTAAACATACAGTTTCTCTAAACGGCGAGAAAGATCTAAGACAAATTCTAAAGCGGATAGGAAGGCTTGTGGCCCATCTGCTAAAGTGCCTTGGTAACTGCTAGCTTCTTTGAGCTGTGCTTGGATTTCTTGAAATTCTATGTCAAAAGCCGCATCATCGGCATAGATTTTCGTTAAGTCCCACGTTTTTTCGACTGGAATCGATTCACGTGCTGGTAATTGTTTTGTTTCTGACATTCCCTTCACTCCTTGTTCATTGGTTAAAAATATCTTATCACACTTTTCAACGAAACCAAATCATTGGCTTGAAAAAGAAACCGAATTTTCTAAATATTGGCATTCTTGAAAGATTTCTCTCAATATTTCTCTTTGATCAAGCAAAGGAAAGCACCATTGCCAATGCAGCTTCCTCAACTGAATCAACCACTGTTCAAAACTAATGGGACATTCACTTAAATAGAGAAAGCGAAAAATCAGTATGTGGTGTTCAAATAAAAAGCCAAACCGACTTTCACAATAGCACCAAAGAGGCAACTGTGAGACATTCCCATTCAACGGGTATACTATTTCTTGAATCTCTCTGATTTTAGGCAGTCTGTTTCGCAGTTTTCGAATCACCCACAAACGATAATCGACCGCTACCCATTCAATAGAATGGTGGGTATCTGATTCATCTGCTTCGTACAAAGGTCGAAGTGTCTCTTTCTTGTAAGGCTCCCCTTTTTGTATAGCGCTTCGTCGACTGATTACCCCTTCTTGATAGTGCCATTTGATTTGGTGCAGCCGCACCAATGCCTGATTTCGCGTATCAATGAGCCACAAGCAAAAGCCAGTAGACTGATAAGTACAGCAAGCTTTTGCCAAAAGCGACCATTGGCGTTTCGGATACATTTTGGTCCCTAGGATCCACCAAGGCTGATAACCATTTGCTAAATAAGTGCTGGTTCGTTCCAGAAATCGTGAAAACTTGAGTGAAGAACACTGGACTTCAACGGCAATATTTTTGTAACAGAGATCAGGTCGCTGCTGAAGTTGCGGCAAGTAGGCTTCAAGTTCAATATCCATCTCTTGATACCATTCAAACAAAAGTTGTTTTGCTTCCAAGTGCTCCTTCGTCTCCCCTTCACTGTATGTCTGACAATCAGTGGTGGCTTGATGGGCAAAGTGGGATTGTCGCTTAAGTCCTTGCCTCAAAATCACTTCTTTCTGACAGCCTGGGCAATAAAAAGGGCCCGAGGATTTCTTTGCCCCTTTCGCTAGGATGACTTCTTTTCTTTGGTTCAACGCTTTCAACATCTGGCTCACCTCAATAAGAGGTACGCCAGATTCGTCAAACACAATTAAAAAAAGCCAAAAACATTGTCAAAATGTCCTTGGCTGGAAATGAATTTCATTCATTAATCATTCTTGAAGTAGAAACGAGTCAATTCAAGTGCATCGTTTTCCATGATCAACTGACCATATTCAGATAAAACCTCTGGCGTCACTGATGTCCGTTGGGCAAATTCCATCAAATAAGAAAGTGCATTTTCCACTTCAATATCAGTAACCTCTGCATCCATGAATCGAATTTCAATATAATAATGGTTACCCATTTGGTAAAGATTGGTTGCAACGGAATCCAAATATACTTCGGATGCCAATTGAATCATATCTTCGAATCGCAACAACTCGAATACAAAACGATTGCCGATTTCTTCTGCTTGCTCTGACTCTTGTAATTGAGCCGCCACATGTTTTTTCAACATATCGGTAATGTCTTCATTCGCTTCATCGTTCATCTCATCAAAATTTTCCATTCCTTCTGGTGGAAGATTTTTGCTAATAAACAATTCTAACCCATCGCCTTTAGGCAAGACTTGGAAAGTTACAGCTTCACTGCCTTTAAATTCTTCGTCAATATCAACTTCTTCAAGAATACTGTAAAAGAAGTTTTCAATTTCATTGTGATTTCCTAGAAGGTCAAGAAAAGTGATGCCTCTCGCAGCTAAGTCTTCACTTTTGATCAATACACGAATGGTGTTCTCATTGATATGTTCCATTTCCATATTAGCTACACCTCACTTTTGCTACTCACTATAGGTTCATTGTATCGAAACCTGATAAAAAGTAAAGAGAAAACGAATATCCTCTTAAGAAAAACGTAAAAACTCAAAAAAAGACTCACTTTCTACGAGAAAGCGAGTCGATGAAGTCAAATTTATAAGCCTGCCATTAATTGCGCTTGTCTTAGTTCCAGTTGGCGAACATCCCTAGGTAAGAACCGACGAATTTCATCTTCGTTAAACCCAACTTGCAATCGTTTTTCATCGATCATAATTGGCCGACGCAATAATCCTGGATTTTCTTGAACAAGTGTCAATAAATCTTTTAGGGGCAGGTCATCTAGATCCATATTCAACTTTTGGAATACTTTGGATCTGGTGGAAATAATTTCTTCTGTGCCATCTTCTGTCATTTGTAGAATTGCCTTAAGCTCAGAAATATTTAACGGTTCTGAAAAAATATTTCTTTCAACAAAAGGGATTTCGTGCTCTTGTAACCACGCACGAGCTTTGCGACAAGATGTGCAACTTGGGGAAGTGTATAGTGTCAACAACGTGCATCTCTCCTTTTTAATTTTCAATCAAGCAAGTCCTGTTCCCTCGCTTGATTTCAATTATACAGGTTTAACTAAAAAAAATCTAGTCTAAATCTCATATTTTTTAATAAAACTCGAAAGTTATATTAAAAGCGAAACCTTTTAGGCAAAAGGTTTCACTCAAAAAGTTTATTTTTAAATGAGAAAAATCAAATTTTTTTTTAATATTACTTCTTTTATACAACAGTGTGTCAAAGGTGTATCAAAAAGATGTCAGAATATTAAAATACTCTTTTAGTTGAATCCCGCGTTTTTTAATTTCCCCTCTGTAATTACATGTGTAATCAAAAAAATGGAGAAAAAAACCAAGTCCATGGCTCAATCGTTTTCAAAGGAAAAATTTCACGATCCCTTGTTGCCTTGGAAACGACAGGGCTACAATAAAAATATATGTTATTTTTTCCAGAGAAGATTCTCAACCAATGTCTTCATTCTTGATTCCATTGTATCACATTCCTTTTTAATCAGAAAACCATACAAGCATTTCTGTCATAATCGACAATAAAACAGTAGGAGAAATGAATATCTGCTTATAAATGAAAAGGGTTTCTCACAAAAATTTAGTGAAAAACGATCAACCTAAGAAACCCGTCTTTTATGCTTTTTCCTGACAAAGTATAAAAAGACTAGTGCTTTCTTGGATTGATCGTTCATTTCTTTCTTCTAAGGGAGAGAAGGTTCTCCATCACGAGCGAATTGCGCATCATGCAATGCGCGATAATGTCCCTTTTTCGCCATCAAATCTTCATGGGTCCCCTCTTCTAAGATGCCTTTATCACTAACGACAATGATGCGTGTCGCATGTTTGATCGTTGCGAGGCGATGGGCAATGATCAAGGTTGTACGGCCATCTGCCAAAGAATTCAATGACTCTTGAATCACTTGCTCGGTTTCCGTATCCAACGCTGATGTTGCTTCATCCAATATCAAAATCGGCGGGTTTTTTAAGAACATCCGAGCAATCGCTACCCGCTGCTTTTGACCACCGGATAATTTGACTCCTCGTTCACCGATGACCGTATCTAACCCATCCGTCATTTGATCGATGACCTTTTCTAAGTGTGCTAATTTGACTGCCTTTAAAATCTCTTCTTCTGTTGCATCAAGTTTGCCATAAGCAATATTTTCTCGAATCGTTCCCGGGAAAAGAAAGACATCTTGCTGCACAGTCCCAATCTGCTGACGTAAAGAAGCCAGGGTCATCTCCTGAATATTGATGCCGTCAATCGTAATGGCGCCTTCAGTGACTTCATAAAAACGCGGCAACAAGTTGCATAACGTGGTTTTCCCTGAGCCACTTTGCCCGACGAAGGCGATCGTCTCGCCAGCTTTGATCGATAAATCGATGTGATTCAAGACTTTCGTCGCATCCGCATAGGAAAAAGAAACATCTTGGTAGACGATATCCCCTTTTAATGATTGAACAACCCGTGCCCCTGGTTTGTCTTTGATCGTCGGTTCTTTATCCAATTCTTCGGTCAATCGTTTGAAGCCAGCGATGCCTTTCGGATAGCTTTCAATCATCGTATTGACCTTCTCAATTGGTCTAACAAAGACATTCGATAATAAAATAAACCCTACAAACTGGCCATTCGTCAGTTCACCACGAATCACGTAGTAAGCACCAAAAATCAGAGCAAACAAGTTGATCAAGCGAATCAGAAAGTAATTATACGCTGAGCTGATCGCCATTACCTTATAAAAAAGGATCTTCGATTGCCGATAGATTTCGCTCAATCCATCAAAGCGTTTATGTTCGAACGTTTCATTAGCAAACGATTGGGTCACTCGAATGCCGCTAACAGATGCTTCCACTCCGGCGTTGAACTCACCGAGGTTGTCATAGATCTGTGTATTGACTTTGGTCATTTTCTTATTGAAAAAAACCAAGGCAATCGTAATCAATGGAATCAACGCAAATGTCGCTACCGCTAATTGAACGTGCATATTCAACATCAATAGGAATGCCCCCACCAAAGTCATAATGGTAATAAAAACATCTTCTGGCCCATGGTGAGCGACTTCAGAGATTTCAAAGAGATCCGTGGTCAAGCGACTGATCAGCTTGCCGGTCTTTTGATTGTCATAATATTCAAAAGATTGGGTCTGCAGATGTCGAAACAGTTCTTGACGCATATCTGTCTCAATATTGACCCCAAGTTTATGACCATAAAAAACCACGATATATTGCAACACAGTATTGATCACATAAAACAAGAACAAGCCTAAGCAAGCCAATAGTATCAAGCGAAAGTTGTTCTGGGGCATGATCTTATCGATTACTTGGTTGACGGCAACGGGAAAGGCCAGTTCTAATAAACCAGCAAATACCGCACAAGTAAAATCTAGCATAAATAGTGACCGATACGGTCGATAATAACGAAAAAACCTTTTTAACACATTTCCCCCTCCTCAATAGCTATCATTATAAGCAACTCTCAGTAGAAATGCAAAATGAGAAACATGTGAAAATGGGTAAAATTCACTATAATTTTGAAAACCTATAAAGACGCGGATTTCTAAAAACAGTAAATAAAACCTTTATTTTACAGGAATTTCCCTCTTTTTTTTACAGGAATAATGGCTTATGATTGATTCGAAAACAAACTGAAAATTTTCACTAATTCTGAAAGGCGTGTCTTTTTTGATCACTAGTATTCTTTTTGATGTCGATGATACCTTATATGACCAGCAACAACCATTTCACAATGCCGTAACCTCATGTTTCCCAAAAATAGCCCACAAAGATTTAACTGCTCTTTACTTACGGTTTCGGGTGCACAGTGATGAGCAGTTTGGACGGGTATTGGCAAATGAATGGACGCTAGATCATTTTCGTTATTTTCGACTGACCCATTCATTAACGGATTTAGGGTACTTACCTATTACAATAGAAGAAAGCTGTAAGTTTCAGCTGTGTTATGAACAAGAACTAGATGCTATCACGCTACATCCAAAAGTTGAGTCAACCTTGAGTTATTTGTCCAAATTGCCAATCAAATTAGGAATTATTACTAACGGTCCCACCGACCACCAACAAAAGAAGTTGAATCAGTTGCAACTGACTCGATGGATCAAACCAGAGCATATGATCATTTCACAAGCAACCGGTTATCAGAAACCAGAGCTAGAAATTTTCCAATTGGCAGAAACCGCCTTTGCTCTTGATCCAGAAACAACACTGTACGTAGGTGACAACTTTGATAATGATGTAGTGGGCTGCAAAAAAGCCGGTTGGCAAGCCTTGTGGTTCAATCATCGTCTTCGTCAGGCGCCTAATGGATTGGAAGATTTGCCCGATGTGTCGATCACTGCTTTCTCGCAGCTCCAAGAAAGTATTGACGCCCTCTTGCAGCTTCCTGCATACGCCTATAACTAAAAAACATGGACCTTCGCTTCAAGCGGGTCCATGTTTTTTTGAATGCTTAATGTTCTTCGCCGATACTCAAAATTAAGCGAATATCTTCTTCGGTCATTTGTTGAAGCTGGGTTTCATTGCCTTGAATCACTTTTTGGAAAAGCTCACGTTTTTCTTGTTGCAATGCATCCATTCGTTCTTCAATGGTTCCTTCGGCGATCATTCGCCAGACTTCGACTACATTTTTTTGACCAATCCGATGGGCTCGTCCAGCGGCTTGTTCTTCCACTGCTGGGTTCCACCATAAATCGTATAAAATCACTGTATCTGCACCAGTCAGATTTAGTCCAGTTCCTCCTGCTTTTAATGAGATCAAGAAGACATCTTTTTCGCCACTATTAAAAGCATTGACCATCGTCAAACGATCTTGCGGCGGTGTGCTGCCACGCAAATAGAAGGATTCAAACCCTTCCTGGGCTAATTCTTCTTCAATAATCGAAAGCATACTGGTGAACTGAGAAAATAGCAGGACACGACGGCCATTTTCTTTGGCTGCTAAGAGTAAATCTTTGACCTGCTCAAGTTTCCCAGAAGACCCTTCGTAGTCCTCCACGAATAATCGAGGGTCACAGCAGATTTGCCGTAGACGAGTCAAGCCAGCTAAAATACTGATCCGATTTTTGCGGAAAGACGTAGAATCCATTTGCGCGATTTCTTCTCGCATTTGTCGCAAATACGCCAAATAAATTTTCTTTTGTTCCTCTGTTAGGACACTGTAATAATTTGTTTCCAGCTTTTGCGGTAAATCATGTAACACAGATTTTTTATCTCTTCGCAAAATGAAGGGTTTGATCATTTTTGCAATTTCCTGTGTAGATAGTTCCTTAAATTTCTGCTTGTTGGGGAAAAAGCCTGGCATAATCATTTGGAACAAGGACCACAATTCTTCTAAATTGTTCTCGATCGGTGTGCCACTGAGGGCGAACCGCTGCGGAACTTCCAAGGATCGCAATGCCTGTGCCGTTTTGGTCGCGCTGTTTTTGACCATCTGTGCTTCATCTAAAATCAAACACGATAGCTCTAGTGCTTGATAGGCATCAATGTCCTGACGCAAGCTTGCATACGAAGTAATTCGGACGTCCGCTGATTGCGCCATCTGCGCTTCTCGCTCTTCTTTCGTTCCACTGATGACAGTCGCTGAAATTGAAGGTGCGAACCGTTTGATTTCTTGCTGCCAGTTGAATGTTAGACTGGCTGGCGCCACGATCAACGCATTCAATTTTTGATGCTCTTGTTTCTCAGAAAGCAAATAGCTAATGGTTTGGACGGTCTTCCCTAACCCCATTTCATCAGCAAGAATGCCGCCAAATTGATAATGGCTCAACATTTTTAGCCAACGAAAGCCAACTTCTTGGTACTGCCGCAACTCAGCATGCAAGTTGTCTGGCAACTGTGCCTCAAAGTTTTCTGGATGGATCAAATCTTTCGTCATTTGCTGAAAGCCTGTGCTAAAACTCGCTTGATCGGCAAACTGTTCTTGCAGTAATAGCCCTTGATTCAATGGGACTTGGATTGCCCCGTTTTTCGTATCTAACGAGAGCCGCAATTTTTTGAGGGCAGCACTTGCTTCTTGAAACTCTTCCGACTCCAGCGAAAGAACTTGCCCATTTTCTGTGGTATAAAATTGCGCAGATTGCAACAGACTCCGCAAAACATCGTTGATCTCTGATTCTTGAATGCCGCTAACATCAAACTTGATATCCAACCAAGAACCATTCTCTTCAATCACGATTTCTGGTCGATGATGCTGGGCATCAAGGTAGAGTTCCCGCAGCTTCTTGCCGATCCGCACTTCCCCTAATTGTCTCAAGACCGGGATCTCTCTCGTAAAAAAGGTATAGAGTTGCTCACCTAGTGGTAGATTTTTTTGCCAATTTTTGCTGCTGGCTTGATAGCCAAAGGTTTCAATAATGGCTTCGATCCGTGCTTCTTGTTGGAAATCACGTAAAATCTCTGGATGATTTTCTGGCATGTATTGATGTTTTTCATCACTTGAAAAAACGACTTCTCCATAAGTAAAATCAACTTGTAGATCTACTTGACCTTTGATTTTCCGCAAGGAGAAAACTGCTTTCAATTCAGATTCTTCGATGTCATTTTGAACCTCAGGAGCCACTTGGACACGCCCAATTTTTCGCAAATAAGGCAAAACTTTCATAAAGAGATTCGCCAGCTCTTCTTTTGGATAATCAATGATTGGCTGTTCAAAACGTTTAAACAGCTGCTGCATCGTGACATAGATCTCCTTTTGCTCGACAGTCAATTCATAAAATGTTCCGTCCAACAGCCCCCAGTTATAATAACTAAGTAAGTGGTCGAAGTCTTTTACGAACAGCAGCGGAAAATGATCCGCTTCTTTTGTAACTGAAAACGTCAATGGTTCCCCCGATTGGAAGTCTACTTGGCTGACCTTGGTTTCACCAATGGTGATTTGCGTGTAGACATCATTGAATTGCAATAGCAGTTCCTTGCCGAATTCAACGGGCAGCAGCAAGTATTTTTTGTCAAGTTTGCCATTGATTTGAATGCCCGCTTGCCCCATTAATTGTTGGGTTTGCGCGATTCCTGTCAATCGATTCAATAAAGCTCGATTTTTCTCATCAAAAGCATCCGCAGAAAGCAAAAAGGTCTGTTGCTTATTGGCCGCATAGTGCTTGTTCTCTTGATACATCTGTAAAAATTTGTAAATGTTTTTGACGACATAGGTCCTGGCCGTGCCGCGATGCCCGACCTTCAAAGAGACCCCTAAAATATCCATCTCTTGGTGATAAGGATTTGTCGCAATCGTATCTACCCGAAATTCAATCTGTAATGGTTTACTCGCTTCTTTTTCGCTGTCTAAGCGGGCAAAACCATTGGAAAACATCTCTGAAGCAGAAAAGGCTTTTTTGATGGGGGTTTGTTCATTGATTTTTCGTGTTTTTCCTTGTTGGCGTAAATAGAGTTCGACGGCCACCGTATGTTTGCAATAATGATGTTCTTCCCAATAGGGACATTGGCAATAATCCACTTCTTTGGCAGTAGCATCCAAAGTAACTAAATACAATTCTGTTCCGAGTACTTCTGCATGCCACACATTTTTCTCTTTATCCGGGGTGACAGACAAGACACGGCCTTCATTAAGATACGTTCTCCCCCGCTCGATTACTTTTTCTGGAATACTCCACTTCATAAGAGCCCTCCTCTCCTTATTCTTTTATTCGGATCCGGCTTTGCCCGCTGCCGTTGGTTTCTACGAAAACTTGCTGCAGGATCCTTGCCCGCAGTTCTCGAACATGACTGATGATCCCAATCATGCGCCCTTCATTTTCGATCATTTCTAATGCTTCCATCGCCATTTCCAATGATTCTTCATCAAGCGAGCCAAACCCTTCATCGATGAAAAGTGCTTCGATCTCAATCCCGCCAGCTCGTTGCTGGATCACATCTGCTAAAGAGATTGCTAACGCTAAGGCTGCAATAAAGCTTTCACCGCCTGACAGTGTATGTGCTCTTCTGACTTGACCGGCATTATCGTCATAGATGTCAATTTCTAAGCCTGTTGAGCTTCGATAGCTCCCAACTTTATCCGCTAATTCAAATTGATAGCGGCCACGGGTCAAACGGGACAAGCGTTCATTGGCGACTTCTAAGATCTCCGTCAAAAATTGTTGCAACACATACCGTTCCAAGCTGGTTTTCTTCGTGTTTTCGCCATTGATGGTTTCTGCCAACTGTTGGAGTTGGCCTAATTGGGCAAGTTCTTCGACATTTTTCTGATAAATGGCTTGCAACTCGTCAAATAACCGTTGATTGCTGTTGACCTTCTCCTGTTTGCGAACCGTTTCTTGCTGTAATTCCTCCATCACAGTCTGCAACTGAAGGTAGGTCGTTTCCAATTGGATTAAATCCATTGCCGCCTGCTCTTTTAATTGGGTATCTAGCAATATCAGACGCTGTTGAACAAACGCCGTTTCTTGCTCATAGGTTTTGATTTCTTCTGTCAGAAGGGTTGTTTGAGGAGCTTGGGCAATCAATTCCCGCATTGCTTCTTCAGTCATCGCTGCTTCTTGCAATCGTTGCATCAGCCGTTGTTCTGCTTTCGCCTTGGCGGCTTGCTTTTCTTCGAAAAATTGTTGTACATTCTTCAACTTCTCTGAAAGGATCGCTTGCTGCTCTTTGATCTGTGCTTCTTGCCGTGCATCCGCCTCGATTTGTTGCGTATATTCCCTTAGTAAAAGATGAATTGACGTTAAATCGGCTTGTAGTTGTTGGTAAGTAGCACCAGCAAGTTGTTCTTGCAAAGAGGCCAATTTTCCTGCCGCAAGTTGGCGCGCTTCCTCGGCCTTTTTTGCTTGCTCACTGACTTGCTGATAGGATTCATCTAACTTTGTCAATTGCCCCTTTACTGCCTGATATGTTTTTTGCGCTGCTTCGTAAGAGGAGGCTTTTTGCTGATTGATAGATTGTCGTTTTTTTAATTCCTGTGCAATCGTTTCTTCAGTAAGCTTCTCTTGCGTTTCGAAAGGCTGTAACCTAGCGTATGCCTGCTGAACGTCGTTCCAAGCAGCAGCCGCTTGCTTTTCCGCCGAAACGCTTGTCGCTTGCCATTCATTGATCCGCAATAACGCTTGTTCTTGAAGCGTTTGATTTGCCGATACCTGCTGTTGGACTATCGTCAATTTTTCTTGCATTTGCTCAAGTCTTTGCTCACTCGCAAGAATGTCCTCAATGGGATAGGTCGTATGCTCCTGTGCATTCGGATGATCCAAGGATCCGCAAACCGGACAGGGTTCATTTTCTTCCAGTAAAAGGCGAAGCCGCGCAATTTGCATTCGAGCATTTTGACTGGTTTCTTGTTTTAGCGTTTTTTGCAGCTCCAGCAAGGATGCTGTCAATTGCTGTTGTTCAAGGACTAACTCCGAATGAATTTGTTGCTGTTCCCCTGCTTTTTGTTCTGCTTCACGAACCAGTGCCTTTGCTTGTTGCCATTTTTCAATTAGCAATTGTGTTTCAGCTAGTTTTAATGCTTCTGTTTGAAATGTTCTTAACGTTTCAATTTTTTCTACCAGTTGCTGCTCTTGTGTTTTGGTGTTAGCAAGCACTTGAGTAATTTTGGTCAATTTGCCCGTTTGCTGCTGTGCTGCTTTTTCCTGCTGTGCCACTTCTTCTCGCTGCTTTTCTGTGCGTTGCGCCAATGGAATCTGCTGCTGGATCTGTTGGCTTCTTTGATTGGCAGCTTCATGCTTTTTCTTAGTCTCTTCGATCAACGGTCTTTGTTCTTTCCAGCTTACTTGTTGCCGCTGAACATCTTGCAACAGCTGCTTCGTTTCGTCGATTTGCTGTGCTGCTTGCTGCGCTTCATTTACGCGTTCTTCTTTTTGCTGCATGATTTCTTGATGTTCAAGCGCCCACACAAGTTGGGTCAATCGTGCTTTTTTTTGATCGATCTCGTTTTTTTGGGCATTCAACAGTTGTGCTTTTTCTTGTAGTTCTTGCCATTCGATCCGAGCATTTTCGATTTCTTTTGCACGGTAAAAGGCATCTTGCGCAGCTTTCATTTCTTGCGTTGCCTTGTCTTTTCTCTGCAATAACTTTTGAAGTTGAATCTGTTGTTTCTCTAAATCTTGCGCCCATAAAGTCAGACATTCCGCAACCGTTAAAACTTCTTGCACTTCTTCCCATTCAAAACGCTCCATGATCTGCGAAGCGACTAGTTGCTGATGTTCAAGCTTTCTACTTTGTGCTTTGACTTGCTCTTTTAGCCATTCATTAAATTGCTGGTACATTTCTGTACCAAATAGATTTCGTAAAACCCGTTCTTTCTCGTTACTACTGGCAATCAGAAAATTACGAAATTCTCCTTGCGGCAACATCATGATTTGAAAAAACTGTTTTGCATCCAGCTGCAGCAGATCCTTGATAAACGCATCAACTTCTGTCCGTTTACTGATCTGCTTTTTCTCTTTGCCATCGGCGTCAAAAATCGTCAATTGAACTTTTGCCGTTTGGTTAGTGACACCGTCACCACGTTTTTTTGCTAACGTCTGTTCCGGTTTCCGTTGGATCTGGTAGGTAAAACGCTGATGTTCAAAAGTAAACGTGACGCTGGTCTCTTCGGTTGGTGAAGCAAACATCGATCGCATTTCTTTGCCTGAGCGCAGATTCCCCGATGTTTCACCGAACAAGGCAAACGTCATTCCATCGAAAATAGTCGTTTTTCCTGCACCAGTTTTGCCGCTGATCAAAAACAACCCGCCAGCTTGCAGCTGACTAAAATCCAATTTTTCATCAATGAATGGACCAAAATTTTTCATTTGTAAAGACTTCGGTTGCATGACTATTCCCTCTTTTCCACGACAAATGCTTCATTTAATCCTTGTTCGATCCATTTGGTTTGTGAATCGAGCAATGAATCACCCGTCATTTCTTGAAAAAAATGACTGATCAAGGTCTGCGGATCGGTTTCTCGTGTCGTTAGCTGTCTTTTTTTCGTCTGTTCTCGTCCATTCAACCGTTCGACAGACAAAATAAATGGATAGATTTTTCGCAACTGATTCATCATATTTGGAATCACAGCACGATCCGTCAGCAGAAAATGCCAAAACGCCTCACGATCCAGATCACGGTAAAAAACCGGATCGATCAACTCCTCAAAGGACGCCGTCAGCTGCTGGATATCCCTTTTTGGTGTCAGTGGAATAAATTCATTGGTATCTTTTACGGTATCAATAAGATAGATCCCTTTTTGGTTCGTCCGTTCAGAAAGGGAAAATTTCAGTGGTGAGCCGCTGTACCCGATCTTTGGGTGTTTGAGAGCCGTATTGGCATGTAAATGGCCTAAAACAACCCGATCAAAAGGCGCAAAAGCGGTGGTCGGTACGCTGTCCAATCCGCCAACTTGAATTTTTGTTTCTGAATCTGTTTGGCTAGAACCCGCCACAAAAAAATGGGTCACTAGCACTTGCTTTTTGGACGAGTCAAAGTTCTTGGTCATCTCCTCAATGACTCTTTGGACACTATCAGAAATCTTCATTAATGGTTCATCAAAAAACAAGCGGGCCTCGATGGGTTCGAAATACGGTAGTAAAAAGAATTGTGTATCGTCAAACTCAACCGGGTGCAAACTTTGTTCGATGCTGGTGGACAGGTAAAAGCGTGTTTGTTGAAACCACTGACTGCCGGTTTCTAAACGAGTTGGACTATCATGATTTCCTGAGATAGCCAATAATGGCAGTTCATTCGTTAAATTGATTTCAGCGATTTTTTCATTTAGTAATTTGACTGCATCAACAGCAGGAACCGAACGATCATAAAGGTCCCCCGCAATGACGATGGCATCGACCTTTTCTGCTCTTGCTAGCGCTATGATTTGATCAATGATTGCTCGTTGGTCTTCCAGCAGATCATAGCCATGTAGTTTTTTTCCGATGTGCCAATCAGCTGTATGTATAAAGCGCATTTCTTCACCTTCTTAAAAAATATCCTTCCAATCATTATACCACTTTCCCTGATCGTTAGACATCTCTCTTCCAGCGAAATTTCATTTACCACCCATTTTTGATAAAAATAGCGAACACCTAACATCATTATGTTGAAATGTTTTTTCAATTATAAATTTATATCTTGAAATATAATTACACTTCATTTACAATGAGTGTGAAATCGAATTCAACAATCGCTTTCATCACTATTCTAAAAGAAAGGAGAAACGATATGCTTGCAATAGGACTCATGTCAGGAACCAGTTTGGATGGAATCGACGCTGCTTTAGTAAAAATCAACGGCTGCGGTACCGAAACTGACGTCCAGCTGATGGAAATGCTCACACTGCCCATTGGTGAAGAATTGAAGGAACGAATAAAAACTGCTTGTGATCCGGTGGAATCAAATGTTCCCCTCATCTGCCAATTAAATACTGAATTAGGGTATCAATTTTTGAAAGCGTGTCAAATCCTCTGCCAAAAAGCCGGTATTGAAGAAAAAAGCATTGATTTTGTTGCCAGCCACGGACAAACGATCTGGCACTCCCCCGATGCTGATCCATCGAAAAACAGCACCTTGCAAATTGGCGAACCTTCGATTATTGCTTATGGCTTACAAACGAAAGTCGTCGCCGATTTCCGAGTGATGGATATGGCTGCTGGCGGGCAAGGAGCGCCCCTTGTACCTTATACGGACTATCTGCTTTATCAATCAGGCGATAAAAATCGCTTATTGCAAAATATTGGCGGCATCGGCAACGTTACGGTTCTGCCTAAAAATGGTGGCTTAAGCGAATTATATGCTTTTGATACAGGTCCAGGAAACATGGTCATCGATGAACTAATGGTTCAGCTATTCGGTCAGCCTTATGATGCGTTTGGTGAAACAGCCCGAGCGGGAGCAATTATACCCACCTTGCAAAAGGAATTAAGAACTCATTTTTATTTGTCCCAGCAACCGCCGAAAAGCACTGGACGTGAACAATTTGGCAAACATTTTGTGCAGCAGCTAATGACCGAATATCCCCAAGTAGCATCGGAAGACTTGGTGAGAACTTTAACCGATTTCACCGCATTTTCCATTGCTGACAGTTACCAAAGGTTCATTTTCCCTCAGTTGGGAACAAATGATATTGAAGTGATTCTTTCAGGTGGTGGCGCCCATAACCATCTGCTGATTGAGATGATCAAAGGCTATTTACCCGAAACAGTAGCCGTTGTAACACAAGATGACATTGGCGGTTCGAACGATGCCAAAGAAGCGGTGGCTTTCGCCATCTTAGGAAATGAAACCCTTCACAGCCGTGTCAACAATGCCCCTGCAGCAACCGGGGCAGCCCAAGGCGTGATTTTAGGAAAAATCATTCCGAATCCATGGGAAACAAAAATGTAAAACATCTTAGGAGGATAAACCATGTTAGATAAATTCACTCAGTTCATCGAACGCCATCTGGCAGGACCGATGGAAAAACTTGGCAGCCAGAGTCATTTGCGAGCGGTTCGTGACGGGATCGTTTCAACATTGCCATTGATTATCGTCAGTTCGTTCTTTATGATTTTAGCCTTTCCACCGCTGCCTCAAAGTTGGGGCATCTATCAATTCTTGTCTAGCAATGCCACAACCATCTTATTGCCTTATCGAATGACGATGTACATTATGAGCTTGTATGCTGCATTCGGGATCGGATACAGTCTTTCTCGCTCTTATAAGCTTGATGGTCTTTCAGGCGGGATCTTAGCAACGACCGCCTTCTTACTGACCTTCACCCCGGTCAATATCCCAGCAGAAGCGTTGGATGCAGCTGGAACGGTCGGTTTTGTCTTGCCAATGGCCAATTTAGGGAGTGCTGGTATGTTCGTGGCGATCATCACCTCGATTCTTGCCGTTGAAATCTATCGGTTAACGGACAAATCGAAATTCAAAATCACGATGCCAGAACAAGTCCCACCTGCAGTTGCTCGCTCTTTTGAAGCCTTGACTCCCACTTTAGTGATCATTTTAGGAATGGGCGCGATCACTTACTATATCGGTTTTGACTGGCACACGATCGTGGCAAAAGTCGTCGATCCTTTAGTCAGTGCCGCAGATACCTTGCCAAGTGTGCTTTTGATCACCTTCTTGACGACCTTCTTCTGGTCATTCGGGATCCATGGTGCTTCTATCGTTGGTTCACTGGCTCGTCCATTATGGTTACAGTTGTTAGAAGGAAATACAACAGCGCTTGCATCGGGAGATATGATTCCCAATATTGCAGCCGAACCATTTTATCAATGGTTCATCTGGATTGGTGGGGCTGGTTCAACGATTGGTTTGGCTATTTTGTTAGCTTTTCGCACAAAATCGGAATTCGGTTCAAAACTAGGAAAAACAGCCTTAATTCCAGCTATTTTCAACATCAACGAACCACTGATTTTCGGTACACCGATCGTCTTGAATCCAATCTTGATCCCACCATTCATCATTGCGCCTTTAATCAATGGTGTCATTGCATGGGTCGCCACCTCAGCAGGTTTAGTCAATGCCGTCACGGTCAATGCCCCTTGGACATTGCCTGGACCAATTGGTGCTTTCTTAGCGACTGGCGGCGATTGGCGTGCGATCGTGCTGAATGTTCTTTTGATTCTTTTATCGATTCTGATCTATTACCCATTCGTAAAAATCTATGACAAAAACGAATTGGAAAAAGAAAATCAACCAGTCACACAATAATTTGTTGATAAAGGTCGGACGAAGCACCCATCAAGACCATCGGAAGAAGCGCTCCTCAGCAGCATTTTTCGATACTAAGAGGTGCTTCGTACGATTTTTTTAGAAAGAGGGAAAACCATTGAAACGAGAAATTGGCCTTTCGATTTACCCCGACCATAGCGATCCTTTACTGGATCAAGACTATTTAAAAAAAGCTGCTGCCCTTGGTTACTCTCGCTTATTTATGAGTATGCTAGAAGTCAGTGAAGGCAAAGAGACCGTCAGAAAAAAATTCTCTTCGATTATCGGGTTTGCCAAGAACCTTGGATTTGAAACGATTTTAGATATTTCCCCAGCTGTTTTTAGTGATCTGGCGATCTCTTATGACGATCTAAGCTTCTTTGCAGAATTAGGTGCGGACGGTATCCGCTTGGATCAAGGGTTTGATGGCAGCAAAGAAGCCCAACTGACCTTCAATCCATTCGGCTTGGCGATTGAATTGAATATGAGTAATGATGTGAACTATTTAGAAAATATCCTTTCTTATCAAGCCAATGAACCTTTTTTATATGGCTGCCACAATTTTTACCCCCAACGAGGCACAGGCTTAACGGAGGCTTTTTTCCGCAACTGCAGTCAACGTTTTAAAAAATATGGGTTGAAAACAGCCGCCTTCATCACTAGCCAATCAGCCAAAATTGGCCCTTGGGAAGTCAATGATGGCCTGCCAACCTTAGAATCTTGTCGCGATTTACCATTGGCGCTACAAGGAAAGCTGCTTTTTGCTTCTGGGTTGATCGATACGGTGATTATTGGCAATGCCTATGCGTCGGATGCAGAACTGAAAGCTCTGGCAACGATCGATCGCTACAAACTGACCTTTGGCGTTTCCGTAGAAGCAGAAGCCAGCGAAATCGAACGGAGGATATTAGCTGAAACCAATCATTTTCGTCGCGGTGACAGTAATGCGTTAGTCGCTCGGTCCACACAATCACGGGTGAAATACCGTCCCATCGAAAACCTCCCTCATACAAACCAAGAACCGTTTGCTTATGGGGACATCGTTATCGGCAATGATACCTTTGGTCAGTACAAAAACGAATTGCAGATCGTTTTGACCCCTCACCAAGACGCCCGAAAAAACAAAGTCGGTGCTATCCCAAAAGATGAGTTGCCTTTGTTGGAATATTTGAAACCATGGACCAAATTTGCTTTCGAATTGTTGGATTAAATCATTAGAAAAAAGCCGCTGATCACAAAAGGATCAACGGCTTTTCTTAGGTATTAATCTTCTCTTTTGGACTCATCGATTTGATAAACAAATGACGGATCGATCGCTTGATCCAGTGTGTCAAATGCACCTTGGATGCGCCGTTCCACTTCCGCCAAGCCCTCTTTGTCCATCTTTTTGATGTCACTGATATCGATTGGCTCCCCAAAACGGACAGTCACTCGCTTGCGTTTAAATAAATCCTTTAATGTCAGCGGTCCTTGATAAACAGAGGGAACGATCTTGACTTTGGCCATTTTCGCGATCAACGCCATGCCACCTTTTAAGGCCGTTGCATGTCTCGTACCACTTGGGAACATGATCAAGCTAAGATCGGTTTCCTTCAAGATTTTGACTGGCGTCTTTACCGCGCTCGGTCCTGGTTTGTCCCGTTTGACTGGAAAAGCATTGGCATGAATCAAAATGAACCGTAAAATCGGGTTTTTGAACAGCTCTTCTTTCGCCATAAAACTGAATTTCTTTGGCCGAGCAGCCACTGCTAGGTACAATGGATCCCACCAGGTTCGGTGAGGAGCCACTAAAATATAGTTTTCATTTTTAGGTAAAACCTCTTTGTTTTGATAACGAGCATTGCCGTTGATCAAAAATAATACTACGCGAACCACACCGCGCATAAAGCGAAAAAACATACTCATTTTCCTTTCTATTTCTCTCCTATTCAAGTATGCAAAAAAACGGTTTAAATGACAAGCCTTTTTTAGCGTTTCCCATTATTCTTAATCGTAGTATAATACATTGAAATGAATTTAGAACAGGAGTATGCTTCATGTTGCAACCGAACGAACGCATTGACCAATTGTATGCCGATGACATCAAGATTATTCAGAGTTCCGAAGTTTTTTCTTTTTCATTAGATGCTGTCTTATTAGCCAATTACGCTAGAGTACCAAAAAGAGGTGTGATCGTTGACCTTTGTGCAGGGAATGGCGCAGTCGGTTTATTTATCAGCAGAAAAACGACTGCTCATATTTATCAGGTCGAATTGCAGGAACGCTTAGCGGATATGGCGCAGCGCAGTATCGAATTAAATGACTTGCAAGAACAGCTGACGGTCTATCCTATGGATTTGAAGAATCTCTTTCAAAAAATCAAACCTGATTCCGTCGATCTTTTGGTCTGCAATCCGCCTTACTTTAAAAATATACCGACGGCGATCAAAAACCCGAATCCCTATTTAGCGATCGCCCGGCACGAGATCACCACAAATTTAGATGAAGTGATCCAAACCGCCAGTAAAGCGTTAAAAATGAATGGAAGGTTTGCGATGGTTCATCGCCCGGATCGCTTTCTCGATATTTTGGACCATATGCGCACCCATCGAATCGCGCCAAAACGAGTCCGCTTCGTCTATCCGAAAGTAGGCAAAGAGGCCAATATTTTATTGATTGAAGGAATCAAGGATGGTAAGGCGGAAGGGTTTAAAATTGATTCTCCTCTCATTACCTATGATGAAACGGGCTCTTATAGTCCAGAAGTGAAGGCGATGCTCTATGGCTGCTGACAACCATTACTTTTATGTCTTACGTTGCAACGACCAATCCTTTTACGGCGGCTATACTACCGATTTGAGTCGCCGCTTATTAGAGCATAACAAAGGGATCGGGGCAAAATATACCCGTCCCGCTAGTCGCAGACCCTTGCAAATGATCCATGCGGAAAGCTTTTCCACTCGTAGTAAAGCCACTCAAGCAGAAGCCGCCTTCAAAAAATTGCCTCGCAAAAAGAAAGAGGACTACCTGATCAGTCATAGGAAAAGCAATGTTCTCTGACCAAGCATGCAAAAAACTACCTGCGCACGGAAGTTTCCTTCTTGAGGGAGCTTTCTTTCGTGACTTAGGTAGTTTTTTTATCGTTATTCATTCCTATTCGGTAACGCCCATTGGGTTTGACTTTTCCCAAGTTCTTTCGGGATCACAGAATCAACGGATTGATATTCGAGGGTTTCTTGGGACTTTGGAATCGTGATTGCCGTTAAATAGTTGTTGGTTTCGGAATAGAAACCAATTGTTTCAAAGGAAGGATCAGTCAAATGATATTGAACCCCCTGCAGTTTAGCAGTTGTTTCCTCATCCACAAAAGTCGGTTGATAGCGAGCATAGTAAACCTGGGCGCCCATTTTAAAATATACGGAGTTATGAGCAGAACCAAGAAATTCAATCTCCCGTTCCACCGGTATTGCTTGATAGATTCCTAAAGTTTCAATCGCTTCATTGCTTTGGATGCGCTGATAAATTGCTGTAGTATCAGATTCGTAATATTTATAGCCTAGAAACATCTTTTCGCGATCTCGGATATTCGGTGTGATCAGCGCATTATACGTTTTGAATTCACCATACACTTGATCCCCAATAAAAAAACCTAATAGACACGTAACGACTATGCCGCCAAGCAATAGCGTCACTTTTGGGTTGCGGTTTTCTCGATAAAGCAGAACCATCAGGAACCCTAATAACGCAATCAGACCAACTACCATGAGAATTGGTAGGATCACATAATAAAAACGCTCACTTTGCAGCCATTTTTCGCTCGTCATAAATGCAACCATTTTTTATTCCTCTTCGATTCCTCACTACTCACTGTCTTACCCTTGGTCAAACAGTAGAAGGATCGTCCTTTCATCCCTTTTCATGCCAATTATCCTCAAGGCGCTCAATTCCCATATAAGTTCTTATGAGATTAATTTTACCATAACTATGTAGAAAAGATAAGTGTTAGATGAATTGCTTTTCACAACAAACATCCATTGACAAAAGGAGGGTTTTATCAGATAATATTGATGCTAATCGGGAATGAATGTCTCCCTCAGTTCTTACTGAAACCGCAATTTTGCTAATGACTTCTACCACTTTTTTTAGTGTGTAGCAGTCATTTTTTTATTTTCACTAGGTCGTCGTATTTGCAGGAGCATTGTTCCTATATTCTTTTTAAAGGATCGTGATAGAAATGATGAAACAAAAAACAACTAATTGGGAACTGACTGCTTTAGGTGTGGTCAGTCTGGTTATTGGCGTATTCGCTGGAGCCGTCGACACCTTCTTTGGGAAGATCCTACTTTCCTTAAGCGCCTTTCGTGATAGTCATTTTTTGCCCTTGATTCTCTTTTTACCCATTATCGGCATTTGTTTTACTTACCTGTTCCAAAAGTACGGTGACCGAAGTCCTCAGGGAATGAATTTAGTGTTTTTAGTCGGACATGAAGAAGAAAAAGACATTCCGTTGCGCTTGATTCCTTTTGTAATGGTGGGAACCTGGCTGACGCATTTATTTGGAGGAAGCGCTGGCAGAGAAGGGGTTGCGGTTCAGTTAGGTGCCACCATCGCCAATCGCTTAGGAAAATGGCTGCGACTAGAAAAGTACGCCAGCACCCTGATCATGATTGGGATGGCTGCGGGATTTGCTGGTTTATTTGAAACCCCGATCGCTGCGACGTTCTTCGCACTGGAGGTACTTGTCATCGGTAAATTCAGTCATCATGCACTCTTACCAACTTTGCTGGCTGCTTTCACCGCTAGTACGACTTCTCAATTGTTAGGATTAGAAAAATTTAGTTTTGCTTTGTCACCGTCCCCCGATTTGACTTTGGCTGTTTTTCTGAAATTACTTTTGATTGGCTTAATATTTGGTATTGTTGGTGGCAGCTTTGCGGGATTATTAGAAACGATGAAACGGATCATGAAACGACGCTTTCCTCATCCTCTCTGGCGCATTGGCATCGGTTCACTCGTGCTAGTCTTACTTTTTGTCCTTTTGTATCATGGTCGTTATTCAGGTTTAGGAACGAATTTGATCAGCGCTAGTTTCACGAATCAACCAATCTATTCTTATGACTGGCTGCTTAAGATGGTGTTAACTGTACTGACTATCAGTATTGGTTTTTTGGGCGGAGAAGTCACCCCTTTGTTTGCGATCGGCGCCTCTTTGGGCGTCGTGCTGGCACCGCTCTTCGGACTGCCTATCGAACTGGTGGCAGCCCTAGGCTATGCCAGTGTCTTTGGCAGTGCTACTAGCACTTTATTTGCACCGATCTTTATCGGTGGGGAAGTCTTTGGCTTTGAAAATCTGCCCTTGTTTGTGATCGTCTGCTCCGTCGCCTACTTTATCAGTAAACCCTATAGTATTTATCCCTTACAAAAATCATTGGCAGACGGGAAATGATTCACTTTTGATCCCTCCTCCAGAGCAAAAGAAAAAACCGCGAACAAGTCGCGGTTTTTTTCTTATTTCGCACGTTTTAAGTAGGTACCTTCAGCTGTATTGATTTCTAGCATTTCGCCTTCTTCAACAAAGTCAGGAACATTGACAACTAAGCCAGTTTCCATCGTTGCTGGCTTGCCTGAACCAGTCACAGTCGCCCCTTTGATCGACGGCTGTGTTTCAACAACCTTTAAGATTACGCTTGATGGTAGTTGAACGCCGATTACTTCGCTGCCGAAGAATTGGATTTTTACTTCCATGTTTTCAAGAATAAATTTCATTTCTTCTTCTACCACTTCAACTGGAATTTCATATTGTTCATACGTTTCCAGATCCATGAAGAATGCTGTATCATCCATTGTGTATAGATATTGTACAGCTTTCGTATCAATATGCGCTTTTTCAAATTTTTCTTCTGGACGGAAGGTTGTATCATAAGTCGAACCAGTCCGAACGTCCCGTAATTTCATACGCATAACCGTATTTCCCTTACCTGGTTTGTGATGGCTAGCATCTAATACTTTGATAAGTTTGCCGTCTTGAACGAATGTCATTCCAGCTCTTAAGTCACTTGCATTGATCATAATTTTGAAATCTCCTTCACTATGTGATAATCCTTGTCTATTGTATCAAAAAAAGCTGCTTTATTCTAGCTAAATCAGTGGGAAGGTCGCACAAGTTTACGGCGTTTCTCCATATAGTGAGGGTCATACTCATCTGTCTCAATATAAATATAGACTTTTTTATCTGCCATCTGGTGTCGAATCTCGGCTTCAATCTCATTAATGATCTCATAGCCGACCTCTTCTTGTTTCGAGGCAATATCAACTTTTGCCGCAATCAAAATTTCTGATGGTCCTAAATGCACCGTTTTAACATCAATCAAGCGATCAACATCTGGCCGTTCAAATGCTCTTTTGATCACTGCTAGATCCCGTTTTGTGACACTTTCGCCAATCAGTAGACTGTAAAATTCGCGGGCTAAGAAAATGGCTGCTACCATCAATAAAAGACCAATCAACAAACCACTGAAGGCATCAAAAAATGCGTTACCCGTAATCATGGTTAAAATCGTACCAAATAGTGCGATCATTAGGCCGATCATTGCACAAAAGTCTTCTGTGAAAATGATCAGAATCTCACTATGCCGACTTTCTTTCAAAAAACGATAGATTGGTTGACGTTCCACATTCAGTTCGCGGATCTCCTTGATCGCGATCCACAACGAACTTCCTTCAACGATCATCCCGAAAATCAAAATAGCGATCACCAACCAAGCGTTACCAACTTCATGGGCAGGATGCAGCAGCTTTTCTACCGCTTCCATCACACCGAGTGCGCCCCCACCAAAGAAGAGCATCATCGCAACGATCGTGCTAAAAAAATATTTCGCCCGACCTTCTCCAAACTGATGCAGTTCACTTTGGCCCTTTGTTGCCCGTTTATCCCCGATCAATAAAAAGATTTGATTGCTACAATCCACGACACTATGAATGCTTTCATTCAACATGGCTGCACTGCCACTTAGTGCATAACCGACAAACTTACTAATAGCCACCAAAATATTTGAGATCAGGGCAGCGATGACCGCCATCATACCATTTGCTTTCTTTTCCACACCTTACGCTTCCTCTCATCAATAAACTCCCTGCTTATTATGCAACTATTCTTCACGAATGGATCAAGCTGCCTCTAGTTCCTCAATCAACAGGTGCTTGCTTTTTCAACTTCGCCTCTCTACGGCTGATTTTTTTGGTCCAAAAACCGCCCGAAATATACTTGGGTTCATAGCTGATGATAAACGCTCGTTCTTCCACCGCTTTGATGGTTTGATAGAGCTTTTTCTCACTTTTTCTTTGGGAAAGAATCTCTAAAATCAGTCGTGGCCCTTCTAAGCCTTCTCCATAACTTTGTGTAACTCCGTAGCCTTCTTGTCGTAAGATCTTAGGCAAACTTTTTTCCTCATCCGTATTACTAGGTAGGATCACTGTGACCATTGTATAGCCCAGAGCCAGCTTATCTTCGATTTTGATACCAATACTGACTCCTGCAGCATAACCTAATGCATAGAATAAGAGATTCAGCGGGTTATCCAAACGATCCAATACCATAGATAAGCCTAAAATATAGATCGTGATTTCGATCATACTCACTAATGGGGCAATCACGCGATACCCTTTCATTGTCAATAAAAATCGCAGTGTGTTCAATGTGACATAGGCGAGATTGATAAAGAAAATCATCGCCAGCATTTGTAGATCAACTTCCATCTTTGATTCCCCCTTGTTCTTAGCATATCAAAAGGCAAGAGAAAATTAAAATATTTGAGCAGGATTTAATTACTAAAATAGCTAAATAAAATTTATACTGGGGAAGATATAGTGCTTAAGTGATTTCATTGATCACTACCATGTCATGATTTTGCTCATTGGTCCATTGCCTGTGGTTTCACTCTCTTCTATTGATCGAAAAGCATATCCACCAAAGTGGGAAAAGCAGTTTAAACCACCGCTCGTCTGTTTCAGACAAAAAAGAAGTCCAATGGCAACTGGACTTCTTTTTGTCTGAGCAACTTTTACAGTGTTCGATCATATTCACGATTGCAGAACATGCTTACTTGTTTTCCAAGGGGTTATTCGTCAGCACCAGGTACGAAACTCAGCTCCCAACGAAGGGTTCCTTGATAACTTGTTGCTTGCGGCCTCGCGCCAATAGGGATTTCCAGCTCGACACTTTTTTGCATGGTATGCTCGTTTCCATAGCGTTGAATCCAAGTACCCGTCCCTTGATTTTCATTGGCACGTGCAATCACTTGGTTCTGCGGTCCTAGCTCAATTGCTTCAACGTAGTCTGGTGCTTCAGAGCGATTTTCTTTAGAGGTGACCATTTCAATATTATTCAAATGCACACTCGCTCCTTTTAAATAGTGCTTAAACGCATCCGTGCTTACGAACCCTTCCTCAGATAATCGGGCACTCAAGGTCCAGCCATTTGGGAGAAATCGACGATCGGAAACCTGAATATAGTTTGGTCGTTCGGTTGATTCATGATCATCCACTGAAGAAATTCGTTGCGGACGCGCCGGATAGCGGCTTGTCGACGAGCGAATCGGTACTGTACCAAAATCGAATTGTGAAACAAAGTCTATACTGATAAACCCGCGATTTTCTGGTATCAATGGTGGATTTTCAGGTAGAATCGGTTGATCAGGATCAAGGGGATCTTTTGGGTCAACGTCACCAATGGGTTCCACAGTGGTTGATGCTTCTGCCCATTTACCATCAAGAAATGCCTGAGCGGTGACCACCTCACCTTGTGTAAAATACTGGAAAGGTTCTAAATCAGATAGATCAAGTAAATAGTGCCCATTTTCACCCGCTTGTGTGTGAAAGTACTCGCTATTGCCGGCACTATCGACTGGCGTTTCAAGCGTCGGTTCTGGCATCAGCCCCTCTCTTTGAAATCGAAGGTAGCTACCAGGATTGGCGGTTCCCGAAATCGTATAGGCATTAGGTAAGGTTCTATCTTCTGTCAAAGGATCGATGGTCACCGTGATGTCTGGGATTCTCTCAAATAATAGACGTTGTGAACGAGAAGCAAACTGCGAGGCAAACCCTCGACTTGTTTCCTCATTCAGTGAAGATACATTGGTCACATTGGTGTTGGTTCCGGAAATCGCCGCAGTCATGGACAGAATCGGTTGCCACTGAAAATCAGATGGATCTCCTGTATTTCCATGCCGCCACTGGCGAATCGCCTGATTCTTTGCAGTGATTCCTCCCCCTTCAATTAGACCATTTGTGGTGGTCGTTATGGCGCGGGTTCTTTGCAAATTGACACGCTTGGCATCGTCGATCGTCAATCTTGCGGGATTGTTGGCACCGGTAAAGAAAAGTAGCCGTTGGACAGCTTGTGGGCTGTCCGAACGAATATCTAAGGTAGCATCTTTGCCCACGTTGAGATTGCCAGTCGTGCCAGAGAAGTGGAAGATATTTGCGGTTGTATTTTGATTTGTTGCTTCAACCTCTAAGGTGCTGCTGTCTTCTAAGGTGACATGCGTATTGGCACTTAACCAGAAAATATGACTGTACAACGTTCGGTTTGTAGCAGTAACTGACAAGCGACTTTTTTCCATTAAGCGAATATCATGGGGCGTGCCTGATGTGATGACTGCCGGACTGTTGTTTTGTGTATTTAATGCCAATTCCGCACCTTTTCCTAACTCAATGCGTCCATTGCCAGCGACAAAGCGAATATTGGCACCGCCTGCTTCGCCAGCTGAACCGTTGGCATTTAATGATAGTCGGGCATTATTCCCTAGTATGAGACGCGCATTCGTATTATAAAAATCAAGATTTCCTGAGCTGATCGTCGACATTTCGACGTTTGCTCCCTCACGAAGCTCGATTTGGTTGATTTCAAAATTCGCTTGGGTGTTCGAGTGAATCATCCAAGAAGCATTGAAGTCTGATGTATATCTAGGCGTTTGGTGTGAAACCGAATGTCCAGAAAAGCTGGCTCGAGAGTGCAAACCGTAAAACAACTGATTGCCAGTATGGTTGAGATTGTGGTACCGAATGATTGAACGCTGCTGATTTGACATGTTCAAATCATGATATTCAATTGCCCCCCAAAAGTTTCCATGGTAAAGTTCCAAATTTTGCAAGGTAATGTCCCATGGGGAATCAGGATTGACACTCGAATCGCGAAAACAGATCGCTACGGCTCTAAGATCCATCTGAAAGGTGTCGAGACCATCGATGATTAACGTTCTTGAAACTCTCGAGGCATTGATATAAACATAGGCTAATCCGCCATTAGGATTGGCGCTGCTGCTCCAGCCGTCAATTCCCGTAATGCCTAAACGAGGATTATCGTTCGTTTGAAAACTGGCTGTCAAATAAATATAATTGACCGTCGGATCGACCATTGCAGCCATAAATTCGACCCAGTTAGCAACCCCTCTCTTTTTTACGTCGTCGCCTAACAGATACAGATTACCAGGATCTGACTCTGATTCGTCAGGAATCTGGCTTTCTATTTCCTTCTCTTTTGGTAATTGATCCTCTTTGTCCTCTTGATCTAATTGATCAGTGGAGTCACTCGAATCGGTTAGCGCATCCTCTTGTGTATCCGTAGGGTTTGTCTCCCGTGCTTCCTTTATTTCAAGTCTTATCATTGATTCTGCTACTTCAAATGGAAACGCCCCTGCTGTATCAACTACCAATGGAACCAAAAAATCACTTCTAGGGATATCAGTCGTTAGTTTCCAACCATTCTCTTCAGTGGTTGACGTAATTTTGACTCCCTTTGGCAACTCCTCTTCAACAAAAACCGCAGATTGCGGCAACCGGATCGCTATTTCACTAATGGGACGGCCCGTATGAAACGCAACTAGTAACATGTCTCCTACAGTCCCGGCTTTCGTTGATTCATCAAAATAAATGGCAACTTTTCCCTCAGCCTCTTTCTCTCGTATCGGTTCGAATGGGTCACTCGCAACCGTTTCTTCCTCCAGCTGTGCAGCAAAGAAAATGTTTGAAGAAAACACACTCATGGTTGAAAAAAAGTAGAGTCCTCCAAGTAAGCCAATAATGATGGTGAAATATACCATTCTCTTTTTCTTGTTCATTTGTTGATGCCCCACCTTTCAGCGTATCTTTCCCTTGAAATCGATCATGGATCAGTCCTTCCCAAAGAGCAGCTATAACCATCAGGACGCTTGCTTCCTTTTTTCAATTACGGCTGATCAGAAAACCACAATCCTGCCATCGATTTTAAATGACAAAAGAAATCGCCAATTAAAATAACAAACATTATAAATAACGATGGTTTTGATCGTTTCACTTTATTCTATAGCCCACGCTATTGCTTAGTAAAATCAGAATATTCCTCAGTCGGTGAAAAATGTAATTCGACTAAGTATTTTGTGAAATCGGCAGTTTCAGCACACAAAAAAAACAGCTAGATGTTCGCCATCTAGCTGAAATCATTCATCGTTATGCTCAAAGGACTACTTCTATTAAAAGTAACTGTCTCTGCTATTTAGAACGAAAATAGCCATTTGAAGATTCTGCTTGTTGATCGTCTTCAATCATTCCTTTTAATGATCGATCTAAAACGGACCGTTTTTTCTCACCATTTTTTTTATTGTTGGCTCGAAACTCGCTGCGTGTCATCCCAACAGAGGGGTGGCGATTGAATTTTTTGACGGTTGGATCGCTTTCTTCTTTGACTTGATAAGCTGCTGGTTCAGTGTCAAATAACAAATAACTTTCTTGTTTTTTTGCCATTGCATCCATCAAATCGTTCGGCGTAATTTCAGGTTTTTGCTCATCTGGAATAATTGATGCAGGAATATATTTAGGCACGAAGTAAGAGCGTCCCGAATATTCTTTTTTTGAAGAAACAGGAACCTCAGCTTTTTCCTTCTTACTAGTCACTTGATAAGAAGAATGGTTCGCTTCTTTGCCAAAAAAATTGGTTTTTCCTGTCGGCATCTGCTCTTTCACCGGACGTTTTCCGTACTGAGGCAAGTTGGCACGGTGATTGGCAAGCTCTTCTTTTTGACGAACATTGTGCCCTCGATCGCGTTGGCTGGACTGCACTTTACGCTGCAAAGATTGACTTTCTTCCTTGTGAGAATGACTCACGGGATCTTTGATTTCGGTTAAAATCCAATCATCTGCTTTACTGAATGCGGGGCGATGCTCGGATTGAAGCTTCACACCGTCTGTATCATCATAAGCAGGAAAACGGAAGTGTTTTCGTTTCACATCTAAATAATTTGCCACTGTACTCATCCTCTTACATGCATTTTTTTCATCATACCACAAATAAAAGAGAATTTCACGAAAGACTGCGCCATTTCAACCGAAGTCGCTTCAATTGTCTCCCCTTGGAGGCACTGACTCCGTCAAACTTGCCGCATTTGGTTCTTTGATATGGGCAAATAATGGATCGATCTGCCAAATATCTGCTGCATAATTTCGCACCGTTTCATCCGCCGAAAACTTCCCAGCATTCGCAATATTCATTAGACTGATTTTTTGCCAGCGATGAGTATCTTGATAAGCAATATCCACCCGATGCTGTGCATCACAATAGGCGTGGAAATCTCTTAATAAAAAGTACTCATCATTGTATTTCAAAAGTGAATCAAAAATCTCGCGGCCTTCTACTTGAATATTGGGGATTGTCCCGTCAATAAAGGCATTGACTACACGTTGCAATAGTGGATCTGACTCATAATACGCATAGGCAGAATAATTACGCTGGGCGTAATACTGATACACTTCTTCTTCGGTTAGCCCAAAGATCGCGATGTTTTCATCACCGATTGCATCTCGAATCTCAATATTGGCACCATCTAAAGTGGCGATCGTTACTGCCCCATTTAGCATCAACTTCATATTGCTTGTCCCAGAAGCTTCTTTGGAGGCCAATGATATTTGTTCACTGACATCCGCTGCTGGGATAATTTTTTCTGCTAAAGAAACGTTGTAATTTTCTAAAAAAACAACCTTGATTTTATCATTGATGGTTTCATCATAATTGATCAGATTCGCCACTTCATTGATGACTTTAATGATCGATTTTGCGTAGTGATAGCTTGGTGCGGCTTTGGCACCAAAGAGAAAGACTCTTGGATGAAACGCAGCAGTTGGATCGTCTTTGACCTCAAAGTAGAGCTTTAGAATATGCATAAGATTTAGTAATTGTCGTTTGTATGCATGCAGACGCTTGATCTGCACATCAAATATTGCCGTCGGATCTACTGTGATGCCCGTTGCTTTTTGAATGTACTGTGCTAGTGCACGCTTGTTACTCATTTTTGCGTCGGCAATTTGTTGGAGAACAGTTTCGTCCTCATAATAGTTTTTGAGTAGTTGCAGGTCTAATGGATCATTGCGCCAGCTTGTACCGATGGACTGATCCAATACTTTGGCTAACGGTTGATTGGCTAGCTGAAGCCAACGCCGTTGCGCGATGCCGTTGGTCTTATTGTTGAAACGGGCAGGATAAATAAGGTAAAAGTCATGGAGTACCACTGATTTTAGTAAATCAGAATGGAGCTTGGCTACGCCATTGACACTGTGGCTGCCGATGATCGCGAGATGTGCCATATGGACTTGATCATCAATAATGATTCGTGTCCGTTCCAGTAAGGCTTGCGGATGGACCCCTTGCATCGTTTCCACAAAACGGCGATCAATTTCTTTGATGATCTGATCCATTCTCGGCAAAACTTCTTCAATCATGCGCACGGGCCATTTTTCTAAGGCTTCCGCCATGATCGTATGGTTCGTATAACTCATGACTTTCACGGTGATCGACCACGCTTGTTCCCAAGCAAGACCTTCTTCATCAACTAAAATGCGCATCAGTTCTGGGACGCAAAGGGCTGGGTGCGTATCATTGATGTGGATCGCTACTCGTTCACTCATCATGGCCAAAGGTAAATTCAATTTTTTATAATAACGGACGATACTTTGGATCCCTGCAGACACAAAAAAGTATTCTTGCATCAGCCGGGTCCGTTTGCCTGTCTCATTGGAATCATCGGGATACAAGACCGCTGTCAGATTTTCCAATGCTTGCCGCGATTCTAGTGTCGCGTAGTGCGCCTCATCTTCGGCAGGAACCTCAACACTCCATAAACGCAAGGTATTGAGATGGTGATTTTGGTAGCCAACCATTGCTGTATCATAAGGAACCGCCCGCCAGGTAAAGCCACCTTCATAAACTGGGGCTAATTTCCCGTCCTCTCCGTTAACGAGATAGACATGGCCCCCGAAACGAATAGGCACCGCCTTGCTTTCTTTGCGGACTTCCCAAACATTCCCCGAACGCAACCAGTCATCGGGCAACTCTACTTGATGACCGTCAATAAATTTTTGTTTAAATAATCCGTAGCGATAGCGGATCCCATTGCCATTTCCCGGCAAACCTAAAGAAGCCAATGAATCCATAAAACAAGACGCTAAGCGACCGAGTCCCCCGTTGCCTAAAGCCATGTCTTTTTCCGTCTCTGCAACATCGTCAAGTGAAACCCCTAACTCTTCAAAAACGGCTTCCGCTTGCTCCAACAGCTGCATATTTAACAGATTACTCTTTAACATTTTGCCGGGTAAAAATTCGATTGAAAAATAATACGCTTGTTTCTGGTCCTCCAACAAGAGATTTTTTCTGGTCTGGCGCCAGTCTTCTGAATACATTTGCTTCACGACATTGGCTAGCGCCTGAAACAATTCCTGCGGTGATGCTTCATCGATCTCTATCGCAAACAGTTCGTGCACGTTGGTTTCTAACAGATCACGCAATCGTTCTTTTGTCATAGGGTTACACTCCTTTATGCTAACCGTTTATAAAAAAGAAGAATTCTTGCCGCCAGAATGGCTAGTCATACAACTAGCCGCTCTGTTGCAGACAAGGATTCTTCTGTCTTAAAACAATCAAACTTTGATATTATTATACAACTCAACATAAAGATCTGAGCTTTGATTCCAGCTAAAATCTTTTTTCATTGCTTGCTTGACTAATGCCGTCCATGTTGTCGGATCCGATTCATATAATTCAATCCCCTGTTTTAAGGCATTCATCAAGTAAAAAGGTGAAAACTCTTGGAAGCCAAAGCCGGTTCCTTGTTTCGTGATCGGATTATAGGAATCCACCGTATCTTTCAAGCCACCGATTTCATGAACGATCGGTAATGTACCATAACGCATCGCGATCATCTGCGATAGTCCACATGGTTCAAAAGCCGAAGGCATCAAGAAGAGATCCGCTGCTGCGTATAACTTTTGCGCCAATGCAATATCAAAAGAAATCGCGGCAGCACATTTGTCAGGATATTTCTGCGCAAAGTAGCGAAAGCCTTCTTCAAAATCATGTTCGCCAGTCCCTAGTAAGATGAACTGAACATCAAACTGCAAGAGGTTTTCCATTTCTTCAAGAACTAAATGGAACCCCTTTTGAGTGGTCAAACGACTAACAACGGAAATCAGCGGAACCTCTTTACGAGTTGGCAAGCCAAACTGTTCTTGTAGCGCTCGCTTGTTTTTAGCTTTTCCTGATAAATCCTCGACACTGAAAGGATAGTCCAAATGAGGATCGGTTTCTGGATCATTCATTTCATAATCAATTCCATTCAAGATACCGCTTAGCTTGCCACTTTCCATGCGTAAAATGATTTCAAGACCACAACCAAACTCAGCTGTTTTGATTTCTTCACTATAGGAAGGACTGACGGTCGTGATGCGGTCCGCATACAAGATTCCTGCTTTCATAAAGTTCAAGCAATCGTTTAAACGCAAGGTTCCATCATCATATCTTTCCGTACCCATCCCAAAAAGATCCGGTAAAATATCGCGACTATACCACCCTTGAAACCCAATGTTATGGATCGTCAAAACGGTGCGTATGTTTTGATACGCTTGGATCCAATGATATTTTTCTTTGATCAAGAACGGAATCATCGCCGTATGGTAATCATTGACATGTACGATGTCTGGAATAAATTCAATGCGTTCCATCATTTCGATCACGGCTAATTGGAAGAAAGCAAAGCGTTCCCCATCATCATAAAAATCATAGAGCCGTTCGCGACCAAAATAGTAGAGATTGTCTATGAAATAATAAGTCACAGCGCCTAGAACTAATTTTTTGATCCCACAATATTGCTTGCGCCAGCCGACCGCCACTTCAAAGGAAAAACATTCTTCCATTTGGTCTTGGTATTCGGCAGGCATTTTCGTGAAATAAGGTAAGACGACAACTGTCTCGACGCCTTTTTTGACCAACTCTTTTGGCAATGCACCTGCAACATCCCCTAACCCGCCTGTTTTAAAAAACGGAGCGCACTCTGCTGCTGTAAACAAAACCTTCATGCGCTTGCTCCTCCGATTACATCTTCTGTCACATGAGAATTCTTCTTAATGACAATCGGGGTTTCTTTGGTTCCCTGCACTTTTACACCTTCTGCGATGGTTACATTTTTATCTAAGATCGCATAAGAGACTTCGGCACCTGCTTTGATTTCGTTATTTCCGAAAATGATCGCGCCTTTGACTTTTGCCTCAGGATGGATTTTCGTACGGCGAGCAACCAGTGACTGCTCGACAGAGCCTTCAACGATGCAACCAGAAGCAAAGTGGCTATTTTTCACCTCAGACGTTTCCGAGTAATAGGTTGGTACTTCATTCTTCAATTTGGTATAGATTTTTTGATTCGAATAAAGCAATGAGGTGAATTTATGCACATCTAGCATGTCCATATTTGTTTGATAATAAGAAGAGATATCATAAATGTTACTTAAGTAACCAGTGTACTCATATAGGCCAGTGTTCTCCACAGAGATCATCTCTCGTAAAAATTGACCGAGATCTGCCGTTGCGCCAACTTTTTGCCCTTCTTTAAGAGCCGCGATCAGACGATCCGTTTGAATGATAAAAATATCCGTACACAAGTTGACTAGGGAGCCAACTTCCCCTTTTTTCGCTTGGATCGCTTCTTCTAAGTGTCCTTCACTGTCAACATTAAACAACAAGTCACTTTCAGAAACATTGTCACTGCCGATGCGTTTATACACCACAGTCATTTCATTGCCTTGTAGTTGATGAATTTTCAGCAAAGCACGCAAATCGATGTTGCATAAGATTTTGCTGCCCATAAATACAGTGTGATCTGATTTTGATTTTTCCAAATAGTCAATGACGTTATAGTAGTACTCTTGCCCTTCGGCTTGCTTTTTCAATGAGTCTTGGAATAAGTGGATAAAGAACCGGTTTTGAACACCGTCCAAGTTCCACTCTTTTCCACCACCGATATGATCAAAAACTGACTGGGTCTCTCCTTCATTGAAAATCATGTAGACTTGTTTGATGTTGGCATTTTCAATACTTGAAAGATTGAAATCCAACAAGCGATATTTGCAGTCAAACAACAAGGTCGACAGCGGACGATTCTCCGTTAATGGCATCAAGTCTTGGTATCGCTGTAGGTTCCCTAAAATTGCACACATTTTATTAGTTCTCATCAATCGTCACCCCTAAAATTTCAGAATAGCCGACTACGGCAATTTCGTCTGTTCCATCGATCTCTGCGTCGTCACCAATCACTGCATTTTCCCCAACGATCACTCGATTTAATTTGACATTTCTGCCAATCACCGCTCCAGGCATGATTACGCTATCTTTGATAGTCGAGCCTTCTTTCACTTGCACGTTCTCTGATAAAATACTGTGCTCGATCTCCCCAGCAACATAGCAGCCGTCCATCACAAGCGAATTTTTAGCAGCACCGGTTTCAGTTACAAAGTGCGGTGGTGCGATTGGGTTTTTGGAGAACACTTGCCAGCTTTTATCCCGGATATTCAACTCCATAGCTGGATCAATAAATTCCATGTTGGCTTCCCACAATGAATCGATCGTTCCTACGTCTTTCCAATAACCAGAGAAGCGATAGGCAAAAACGTTGTCGCCGCTTTCTAGATAAGAAGGAATCACATGTTTCCCAAAATCGACCATTTCGCCGTCTTTTGTGTAGTTACTCAATAGCATACTGCGTAGACGACTCCAATCAAATATATAGATCCCCATCGAAGCAAGATTGCTTTTTGGTTCGGCTGGTTTTTCATCAAATTCGATGATGCGGTCATTTTTATCAGTATTCATGATCCCGAAACGAGAAGCATCTTTCATCGGAACTTCGAGAACTGCAACCGTCAATGAAGCATCATTTTCTTTGTGTTTTTCCAGCATTTCTTCGTAATCCATTTTGTAGATATGGTCGCCGGACAAAATCAAGACGTATTGCGGGTCCATCTCATCGATATAGGCGATGTTTTGATAGATGGCATGGGCAGTTCCCTCAAACCATTTTTCGCCTTCTGAATTTGAATATGGCTGTAAAATCGTCACACCGGTACTGATTCCATCCAATCCCCAACTGGCGCCATTGCCGATATGGTTGTTCAGTGCTAAAGGTTGGTACTGCGTGACTACACCCACATTTTTGATTCCAGAATTGACACAATTACTCAACGTGAAATCGATGATCCGATACCTGCCGCCAAACGGAACTGCTGGCTTGGCAATATTTTTTGTTAGTTTCCCTAAACGAGTCCCTTGTCCTCCTGCGAGGATCATTGCTAACATTTCTGTTTTCATTTTGTTTGGTGATCTACTCACCGTTCCCCCTCTACTCTTTTTTTATGCTTTCTTTACTTCTTTTTTACGAGTCATTTTGATTTTTTCTGGTTTGATAATCAAAGCCCCAAGTGCAGGCAAAATTGTTTTGATTTGATAGTCGTATTGTTTAAAAGGGGCATTACTGGTCTGGCAGTCTTGGTTATTAGCCACCCAAGTTCCACCAAATACATCCCGTTCAGTGTTTAAAATCTCTCGATACATTCCTTCGTATGGCACGCCGATCGCAAAATCGTGACGCTCCACTGGTGTCAGATTGACAACAACGATCAAGAAATCTTTTTTCGTTTTTCCTTGTCGTAAGAAAGTCAATGTCGTTTCATCTAAGTTGTCTGCATCGATCACCATCAATGAATCTTCTTGATCATCCAATTCCCAAAGGGCTCGTTCTTCTTTGTATAGTTCATTCAAGGTCTGGGTGAAGAACTGCATTTTTGCATTTAATGTGTCGTTTAAATCGACCCATTCAAGCCCATGATCATATTTCCATTCTAAAAACTGTCCCCATTCACTACCCATGAATAACAATTTTTTCCCTGGATGCATCATCATGTACGTATAGAGATTTCGTAGTTGTGAAAACTGTTTGTAGCGGTCCCCCCACATTTTATGCATCAAACTTTTTTTACCATGAACGACTTCATCATGAGAAAGTGGCAAGATATAATTTTCTTGCATCCGATACATGAAAGAGAAAGAAAGCAGATTTAAATGATCTTTACGGAAAATCGGGTCCATTTCATAAAAACGCAGGACATCGTTCATCCAGCCCATATTCCATTTATAATCAAATCCTAACGCGCCTTCTTCGACCATTCCTGTTATTTTGGTTTCAGACGTACTTTCTTCTGCAATCATGACCACTGCTGGATGGGCTAACTTGATAACAGAATTAAGCTTCTGTAAAAAGTAATAGCCTTCAAAGTTGCGATTGCCCCCTTCGTGATTTGGTTCCCATGGACCTTCATCATAATCGCGATAGATCATGTTGGAAACGGCATCTACCCGAATACCATCAATATGATAAAATTCGATCCAGAACAAGGCACTTGAGATCAGAAAGCTTTGGACTTGTGGTTTGCCGAGATCAAAGTTGATCGCACCCCAGCGAACATTTTTGGCACGGTTTTCATCCATGTATTCAAATGTCGGCGTGCCGTCATAATAAGCTAAGCTGTCATCATTGACACAAAAATGTCCTGGTACCCAATCAACAAAGACACCAATATTTTCTAAATGGCATGCCTCTACAAAGTCTTGAAATTCTTCTGGTGTCCCATAATAGGAACTGAGCGCAAAATAACCTGTCAGCTGATAGCCCCACGAGGTACCTAATGGATGTTCCATCAAAGGCATAAATTCAATATGGGTATAACCCATTTTTTTCACATAAGGAATAAGTTCATCTTTTAATTCAGAGAAGCGATAAGGGGTGCCGTCTTCGTGGTGCTTCCACGAGCTGGCATGAACTTCATAAATATTTAGAGGTCGATTAAATGTTTTCTGTCTTTTTTTGCGGCCTTGCCATAGTCCATCCCGCCATTTTTTTTGTGGGATCGAATGCAACACGGCAGCAGTTCCTGGTCGAGCTTCGAAATGGACAGCAAAAGGATCAATCTTCAATACTTCTCGTCCATTTGCTTGTTTGACTTTGTATTTGTAAAGCTGTCCTTCTTTTACTTGGTTGGTCTCAATCTCCCAGACCCCAGATTCTGCCCTTTTATTCATTGGCAAAGTGTCTGTCCATTGGTTGAAATCACCAACCAGCCAAACTTGTTGAGCGTTTGGTGCCCAAACACGAAACACATAGCCGTCATCCGCTTGATAGGCTCCTAAGAAATGTTGGACATAAAAATTTTCACCGCTCAGAAAGTCCTTTTCTGCAGTCAGTACCTGTTGTTTGGTAACCACTCTCTCATCAGTCCTCCTTCGACTCATCTTGATCGCTTATTCTTTAACGATCGATCATTGTCCCATTTTTTAATAGAGAAGCATTTGCAATCAAACGATCTCTACTGTTAGCATAGCATAAAATAAAATTCTAGTAACCTAATAACCCTATGATACGAACGAATTATTCAGGACAGAAAAAAACAGCTTGAACGTATCTGTTCAACCTGTTTCAGCTCTACTTTTTAGCTTTTGGAAAATGAAGTATGTGACTACACTTAACTGAAACAAACTTGCCAAAACCAGGATGAAAACAATCATCACCGGAAGTGTCTCAGTTAATTCAACATATGCCAGCAGTGTCCCAAATGCAGAAGAGGCGGAGCAAAAACACCAGAATCGAAACCCGTAAAAACTCGTCACTACGGTATAAAGACTAATAATCCCCAATAAGAAAAGCTGAGTAAATCGGTCAAATACCGTATCGGTATAATAAATTTCACCTAACATGACTTGGATCGTACCAAAACTAGTTGGTACTTTATAAAGCGTCAGCAATGCACCGATCAAACTGAATGCACCAATCAAAAGATGACTGCCAGCTAAGCTGATTCGAATGTTTAGTTTCACGCGTCCTTCACAACCTTCAATCTTCGATCCTTTTACGAAAACAACTGTTTCTACAGCCGTTTTCCTTCTTCGCTAGAGCCGAAATCACCTTCAATTATTTTGCTTGCCAAAGCTCTTTTACTTGCCCATCGGTGTAAACTTTATAGGCTTTATTTACTGCCAAGGACTTGTCTGCGTGACCAATTAAGTAATAATTGCCATCACAGTCAAACTCTCCCTCACTCAATAATTTATAACTCGTTAATGGACCATCTGCCATTTTTTTTGCCAAATAACGAAGGGCATTCGCGGGATTCACTAAATAGTTTTGATTCACTAGCCAATCAATAACCACTGAAACGATCGTATTTGCCCCAAATCGTTCCTTTTGCTTTAATGCGAGAATGAGATCTCCATCAGAAAAACGCGTTTCATCGATCCCCGCATTTGTAATTGCTTGCCGTGCCGCTTCTATCTCTGACATTGATACGAATGTAATCATTTCTGCTTTCGTTTTATTCCGTTCCAACTGTTCAAAATCAACCGTTTTATATCCTTCCATTTTTATATCCCCTTTCAACGTTCTAAAATCATCATATCATCAAGAAATCAAATCTCCAAACAAAACGATCGTTATATTTTAATTTTTATTCATCAAATTATCATTTTAGTGAACAAGAAAAAAAGCTATTAGAATAACATCTAACAGCTTTGTAATATTCAGAAAATTTAAAACAAATAACATAATTATTAGAAATCTCAATTATCATTGAAAAAAAAAGTGTTGTATGAACCTACTTTTTTCGCTAAGTGAGCGAGCACTGATCGTTGCAAAAAAATATCCTTTTCAGCAGATGGATAACGGCCGTTTTTTAGATTATCACAATTTATTTCTTCCAGCAAGAAATCTAGCTCGGAACTAACGATTTTCAACTGTTGAAGCGATTCTAGAAAAATACTCGGACGCACTTTTTTGTTTTTACGGATACGTTCAAAGATGACACTTACTTGATCTAAGTAATAGACCGGATCGACATCGCCGATCAAATCCATTAGATCGTCATAAACCGATAGATTTTGCAGCTGGCGATTTGCTTCAAAAAAAGCCGGCAGCGTTGGTGGCCATGGCGCTTCTGCGTATGAGATCATCTGAAAACTTTCATGGGCCAAGGAATAAACAATCCCCTGCTCCACCTCCTGCAAACAACCATAGAAGTATTTATTTTCATTACTTAATGTCGCAAAGTTTTTGAGAAAACCAGCGATTTCTTGTGTTGACCAATCAAGGGCATCTTGATAAAAACCGTCACTTTCTTGCAGCTGCTTTTGATCTTCTTCAGTATAAACAGGAAAACCTAAAAAATAGCGTCGATTTTGGCGGATGATCAAAGCTGATGCGATCAGACGGTCAAGGGTTTTATCAAATGACACCTCTGGAAACTTCGCTTTTAGCTCTCGTAGTGTCGGCGGTTCTTGACAGCTTAAAAGCACATGAACCAAATCATGGAATTCAGAAGATGCCACTATCGGTTGCAACGAACGATAATGGGGACTATAAAAAAATTTCACTGTGTGTACTCCTTATTAAAAAAATCATGAAAAATGCTGGCTTGATCTACCAAAACAGATCTCACCAGCACTCTGACATTTATCCTAATTATCCTTCGAAAACCGCTGTTAATTGAGGAACGATTTGTTTTTTACGAGAAACAACGCCAGGTAAAAAGGCACGATGGTTCGTTAATGTCGTTTCAAACGCTGCTTCTACTGGGGCAATTGGTTCACCAACAACTAATAGCTCAGAATTACTGTCTAAGATATCAGTAGCAACTAGCAAGAACAAATCATAGCCATTTGCTGACATTGATTCTTTCATGGCAGCTTCCAATTCTGCTTGACGGTCAAAGACCTCTTTTAGGTCGACTGTATTGACTTGTCCGATACGGATGTTTTTCCCGCCCATTGGGAAGCTTTTTGCATCAAGATCCAGCAATTCTGCGGCTGATTTCGTCCCAAGATTCGTGCCGGCTTTCAACATATCCAATCCGTATGCTTCCAGTTCAACACCTGCTAAAACCGCTAATTCTTTTGCTGCCGCTACATCTTCATCGGTACATGTTGGCGATTTGAACAACAATGTATCGGAGATGATCGCTGAAAGCATGATTCCTGCGATCGCTTTTGGAATTTCCACTTGATTTTCTTTGTATAACTTCAATACGATCGTACTGGTACAACCAACAGGTTCTGCACGATAATACAACGGATTGGCTGTCTCAAAGTTAGCAATACGGTGATGATCAACCACTGCTAATACAGTAACATCCGCAATATCTGCTGCACTTTGTTGAAATTCGTTATGATCCACTAACATTACTTCTTGGGTTTCCTTTGCCACTGAATCGATCACACGAGGAGCAGCCAGGCTAAAGGTGTCTAGTGCAAATTGTGTTTCTTCATTTGGTGTACCTAGCGCTACTGCTTCACAGTCTTTCCCAAGTTGATTTTGTAAGTTCGCAAAGGCAATCGCTGCACCAATGGCATCGGTATCAGGATTTTGATGACCAAATACTAATATTTTCGACATTTCTTCATCGCTCCTATTTCAATTGATATTCACTTTCTAATCATAGTAAAAAAACAGGAAAGAAGCAATAGCAATCTCTTCTTTCCTGTTTTGATCAACGGGTTAAGTAGCCTTTATAGTCATCTACATGGAGCAAACGTTTGGCATTTTTCACCCGATCTTCGGTTGGTGGTTCGATTCCTTCAAGGGGATATTTCAAGCCTAGCTCATCCCACTTGTATTTCCCCATCGTGTGATAAGGTAAGATCTCAACTTTATCGACATTCTTCAACGTCTTGATAAATTCATCCAAACGGATCAAGAAGTCATCATAATCGCTTCTAAAAGGAACCAGCACATGACGAATCCAGACGGGCTGATTGATCTCTGAAAGATAATTTGCCATATCCAAAATATTATCATTGGATTGGGTGGTCAGCTCTTTATGGGCTTTGTTATCGATATGTTTGATATCAAACAACAGCAAATCGGTCACAGTCATCAACTCTTGAAACTTACTGAAAAAAGGCTCTTCTCGTGTAAATGGTTTTCCGCAAGTATCCAATGTTGTGCTGACCCCTTCTGCTTTGGCTTTACGAAACAGATCGATCAGAAAGTCCATTTGAAGTAACGGTTCCCCGCCACTAACGGTGATCCCACCTTTTTGTCCCCAGAATTCGCGATATTTCAACGCCTCTTCTAAGACGTCATCGGTCGTTCGTTCGACACCCGTGCCAATCTTCCAAGTATCTGGATTATGACAAAACTGGCAACGCATGCGGCATCCTTGCATGAATACAATAAAACGGATACCTGGTCCATCTACTGATCCAAAACTTTCTGTTGAATGTACTTGTCCTGTTACTGCCATAATGCTCTTCCTTTCTTCGAAACGACGGATAACCATGCTCCGTCTGATACTCTCAAAACAAGAGGCGGCGGATTTTCCCGTCCGCCGCCTGAAGTTGTTGCTTATTACATTGCTTCGTGCATTGTACGAGCAATGACATCATCTTGTTGTTCTTTGGTTAATTTAATGAAATTAACCGCATAACCAGAAACCCGAATCGTTAATTGTGGGTATTTTTCTGGGTGAGCTTGCGCATCAAGTAATGTATCACGGTTAAATACGTTGATATTTAAGTGGTGACCACCTTTTGCTGCATAGCCATCTAGCATTGTTGCTAGGTTTTCTTGTTGTGTCTCATCGTCACGACCTAATGCTTTAGGTACGATTGAGAAGGTGTTTGAAATACCATCTAATGAGTAATCATATGGTAATTTCGCAACTGACGAAAGACTTGCTAATGCACCATGCGTATCGCGGCCATGCATTGGGTTTGCACCTGGAGCAAATGGTGCACCTGCACGACGTCCATCAGGCGTGTTCCCTGTTTTCTTCCCATAAACCACATTAGAAGTGATTGTAAGGATCGAAGTTGTATGTTTTGCATCACGATATGTTTTTGTGCGTTTTACTTTCTTCATGAAAGCTTTCAACAAGTTGACTGCGATATCATCTACACGGTCATCATTGTTTCCGTATTTAGGATAATCGCCTTCGATTTCGTAATCTTCAACAATGCCGTTTTCATCACGAATCGTACGAACTTTGGCATATTTAATCGCTGATAATGAATCAACTGCAACAGAGAAACCAGCGATACCAGTAGCCATCGTACGTAGAATATCTGTATCTTGGAGCGCCATTTCAATGCGTTCATAAGAATATTTGTCATGCATGTAATGAATGATGTTCAATGTGTTCACATACAGATCACAAATCCAGTCCATCATTGTGTCATATTTTTCCATTACTTCGTTGTAATCCAAGTATTCAGAAGTAATTGGTTGGAATTTTGGTCCAACTTGTGCTTTTGATTTTTCATCGACCCCACCGTTGATTGCATACAACAATGTTTTTGCTAAGTTGGCACGAGCACCAAAGAATTGCATTTGTTTCCCGATGCGCATTGCGGATACACAACAAGCGATTCCGTAATCATCGCCCCAATGTCCACGCATCACATCATCGTTTTCATATTGAATCGCTGATGTTTGGATCGACATTTTCGCACAGAATGTTTTGAAGTTATGAGGCAAACGTGTTGACCATAAAACAGTCAAGTTTGGTTCTGGTGCTGGACCTAAGTTTGCTAGAGTGTGTAAGAAACGGAAGCTGTTTTTTGTTACCATGTGGCGTCCATCTTCACCCATACCAGCGATTGACTCAGTTACCCAAGTTGGGTCACCAGAGAACAATGCGTTGTAATCAGGCGTCCGAGCAAATTTCACAAGACGTAGTTTCATGACAAAATGGTCAACGATTTCTTGTGCTTCTTCTTCAGTGATCACGCCATTTTTTAAATCGCGTTCAACATAAATATCAAGGAAAGTTGACGTACGTCCCAATGACATTGCCGCACCATTTTGCTCTTTGATGGCTGCTAAGTAACCAAGATATAACCATTGGAATGCTTCTTTCGCCGTTTGAGCTGGTTTAGAAATATCAAATCCGTAAATGTTTCCTAATTCTTTCAATTCGCTTAAAGCGCGAATTTGTTCACTTAATTCTTCACGTTGGCGGATAATGTCTTCAGACATGGTTCCGTTTCCGCAATACAATAGGTCTTGTTGTTTTTCTTTGATCAAGAAATCCACTCCGTATAATGCAACACGACGGTAGTCACCAATGATCCGGCCACGGCCGTATGCATCAGGAAGACCTGTGATTACACCAGAACGACGAGCTGCTCTGATTTCAGGTGTATAGGCATCAAATACCCCTTGGTTATGTGTTTTACGGTAGTCGCGGAAAATGTGAGAAACTTCCGCATCGATTTCATAGCCGTAAGATTCTGCTGCTTGTTCTGACATGCGGATGCCGCCAAATGGTTGCAAGCTGCGTTTAAATGGTTTTTCCGTTTGGAAACCAACAACTGTTTCTAAGTTTTTGTCTAAGTAGCCAGGTCCATGAGAAGTAATCGTTGAAACGACTTTTGTATCCATATCCAATACGCCGCCAGCTTCACGCTCTTGCTTGTTCAGTTCCATGACTTGATCCCATAGCTTCGTCGTTGCTTCAGTAGCATCTGCTAGGAATTCATCTGTTCCGTCATAAGGTGTGTAGTTTTCTTGGATGAAGTCGCGTACGTTTACTTCTTCTTTCCAAGTTTTTCCTTTAAATCCATTCCATTGTTCCATCTGATGGACCTCCTTAAATTTTCTGTTCACTAATGTAACAGCTTTACGTGAACAGTATAACACACACCCTAATGATTGCAAGTGTTTTCAAGAATTATTTTGAACAATTTAGTTTTTTTTAAGATTTTTATTATTAAAAACGTTGATTTATAAGCATTTATCAAATGTGAATCTTTTATTAAAGTGCGTTTTTTATTAATGTGAAAGATTAATTAAGAGGCAAAAAAGCAACCATTCTGTACTGGTACAGAATGGTTGCTTTGTTATAATTTATAGTACAGAATCCTCTGCGATTGCAGGACTGATTTGTGTTTTCACTTCGTAGATTTGCCCCCCTGTTTTCTCATCCATGATAAATGAGCCGTTGGAGGTCCGATCATTGATCGGGATTTGATTCGTGATGACTTCAAAGGCTTGTCCTTTTTGGTTGGTTACCAGTAGCTGCTGGTTCTCTCCATTCCCCATATAGACTACGCGATGAGGGTTTTTCTTCAATTCCCGTAAGACCATCAATCCACGCTTCGCCCGTCCTAATTGGGTGATCTCTTGGGCTAGCATGCGTTTTGCTGCGCCACGTTGGGTAATCAGAACGATCGGTGTATCCCCTTCTGAATAAACTAACAACCCATTGATAAGATAATCATCCGCTTTAAGGTTCATCGCTTTGACCCCAGCTGCTTTTGGTCCCACAACGGGCACTTCATTAAGCGAATACCGTAAGCCAAAGGCAAGATGACTGACTAAAAAGACATCCATTTCTTCTGTTTGATCAGTCAAAAAGACATTGACTAATTCATCTGATTCATCTTTCAGCTTCATGATCGTCATTGGCCGTGTCTTATAGGTGCGCCAAGGTTCAAATTCCGTCATTCGTGTTTGTTTAATCATGCCGTTTTTACTGATCAGCACAAAGTTTTTCAACGGATCGATCTCTTTGTAGGCAAAGACCCCAATGATCATTTCATCTTGCGCCAGTGTCATAACCGTTTGCGAAATATGTTCGCCTAGATCTTTCCATTTTAAATCAGGCAATTCATGAACCGGACGATAGATCGTGTTTCCTTTATTGGTTACCAATAACAGATGATCCAACGTATTCATTTGGTTGCTGTAAAGTAAAGAGTCGCCTTCTTTCATGCCGATCTCTTCTGGTTTTGAGGCACCGTAAGAACGCAAACTGCTGCGTTTGACATAACCGTCTCTTGTGACTGTCACGACGACTTCTTCTTGCGCGACTAAAACTTGTGTTTCGATCTTGATTTCTTGAATTTCGGCTTCGATCTCAGTCAATCGCGGTGTCGAATATTTTTTCTTGATCTCCCGCAATTCCTTTTTGATCACTTTCAGTAATTCACTTTCCTCATTTAAAATCGTTGTCAATTCAGCGATCGTTTCAGCAAGTTCTTTCGCCTCTGCTTGCAATTGTGTGATATCCGTATTGGTCAAGCGGTACAACTGTAAGTTCACAATGGCTTCTGCTTGCTCTTCCGTAAAACCGTGCTGAACAACCAGATTGTTTTTGGCATCTTTTTTGTCTTTACTGCCGCGAATGGTGGCGATCACTTCATCAAGAATCGATAAAGCTTTGATTAACCCATCGACGATATGCTGTCTCTTTTGGGCTTTTTGCAGTTCAAAACGACTGCGTTTTTCGATCACTTCACGCCGATGCTTGATGTAGCTTTCTAAAATCCGTTTCAAACCGACTTGTTGGGGGCGCATATTGTCGATAGCCACCATGTTGAAGTTGTAGTTGATCTGCAATTCGGTATTTTTAAATAAATAATTTAAAATTCCTTGTGCATTTGCTTCTTTTTTCAGCTCGACAACGATCTGCAAACCAGTACGGTCAGTTTCATCACGCACTTCAGCAATCCCGTCGATCCGTTTATTCAAACGAATCTCATCCATTTTTTTGACTAGATTGGCTTTATTGACCTCATAGGGAATCTCATTGATAACGATTTGCTGCTTGCCACCTTTGATGTCTTCGATCTTGGTTTTCGAACGCAGGATCACTTTGCCTTTGCCTGTTTCATAGGCTTTTTTGATTTCTTCTTTCCCTTGTAAAATCCCTCCTGTTGGAAAATCAGGGCCGGGAATATACTTCATCAGCTGATCCAAAGAAGCTTGCGGATGGTCGATCAAATAGACCGTTCCATCAATGATTTCCCCTAAATTATGGGTGGGAATTTCCGTTGCATACCCAGCTGAGATCCCAGTTGAGCCATTGACTAACAGATTTGGGTATTTTGCTGGTAAGACCGTTGGTTCTTTTTCGGTATCATCAAAATTCCACACCAATTCGACGGTGTTTTTTTCGATATCTTTTAACAGCTCACCACTTAATTCTGAAAGTCGTGCTTCGGTATAACGCATGGCAGCTGGCGGATCACCATCCATACTCCCGTTGTTTCCGTGCATTTCAATCAAAATCTGACGCAATTTCCAGTCTTGGCTCATGCGGACCATTGCTTCATAAATACTCGAGTCACCATGGGGATGAAAGTTCCCCATGATATTCCCGACTGATTTCGCTGATTTGCGGAAGCCTTTGTCATACGTATTGCCGTCTTGGTTCATGGCGAACAAGATGCGCCGCTGAACCGGTTTTAACCCATCACGAATATCTGGCAATGCCCGTTCTTGAATAATGTATTTGGAATATCGACCGAAGCGATCTCCCATCACTTCTTCCAATGTCAATTCTTGTATATTGCTTCTGTGTTCCAAGAGACCACCTCCTATTCCTTAACTAAATGTTTGCTTTCTGCTTGTTCGGTATCCATTAACTTTTCATCAACTAATTCCGGTACCGTATCTTCTTTTTTATCCAAAATACTGCCATCTTCTTCTAAACTGAATTGAACATGGCTTTCGATCCACTTCCGACGAGGTTCTACCTTGTCCCCCATCAAAGTGGTGACGCGACGTTCTGCTTGAGCCGCATCATCGATTCTTACCCGAATCAGCGTCCGCGTTTCTGGGTCCATCGTCGTTTCCCACAATTGATCGGCATTCATTTCCCCCAACCCTTTGTAGCGCTGAAGCATATAGCCTTTACCGATTTTTTGGGTCAGTTTGCTTAGTTCATCATCCGTCCAAGCATATTCGACTACTGCCTTTTTCCCTAACCCTTTAGACACTTTATACAAAGGTGGCAAAGCAATGTATACTTTTCCCGCTTCGATCAAAGGTTTCATATACCGGTAGAAAAACGTTAAAAGCAGCACTTGGATGTGCGCCCCATCGGTATCCGCATCGGTCATGATAATGACTTTGTCATAATTGCAGTCTTCAATCGAAAACTCTGGGCCAACACCGGCACCGATAGTATAGATCATGGTATTGATCTCTTCATTTTTCAAAATATCCTGCATCTTGGCTTTTTCTGTATTGATAACTTTGCCTCGTAACGGTAAAATCGCTTGGAACTTGCGGTCACGGCCTTGCTTTGCTGACCCGCCGGCTGAGTCCCCCTCCACCAAATACAATTCATTTTTCTTAGGATTACGAGACTGAGCAGGCGTTAATTTTCCAGAAAGCAGTGACTCACCTTTTTTGCGTTTCTTTCCAGTGCGGCTTTCTTCTCTCGCCTTTCTGGCAGCTTCACGGGCCTCTCTTGCTTTGATCGCTTTACGAACCAGCATTTGACTCATTTCACTGTTTTCTTGCAAGTAATAGCCTAGTTGCTCGCCAATCACATTGTCTACAGCATTTCTTGCTAAGGGTGTTCCTAATTTCCCTTTGGTCTGTCCTTCAAATTGCAAAAGATTTTCTGGAACACGGATCGACAACACGGCCGCTAAGCCTTCACGAAAATCACTACCTTCAAGGTTCTTATCTTTTTCCTTCAACAAATTGACCTTGCGGGCATATTCATTGAAAGCTTTCGTCATTGATGTTTTCATCCCAACTTCATGGGTACCACCATCTTTGGTACGTACATTGTTGACAAAGGACAAGACATTTTCCGAATAGCCATCATTGTATTGAAAGGCAAGTTCTACCTCGATTGCTTCTTTGGTACCGGAAAAATAAACCACCTGGGTCAAGGTATCTTTTTCTTCATTTAAATAATCAACGAATTCTTTGATGCCTTCTTCATATAAAAAAACTTCATGAATTGGTTCTTCCCCACGTTCATCCGTCAGGGAGATTTTGACCCCTTTTAGCAAGAAAGCCGATTCTCTTAAACGTTCTGCGAGAATTTCATAGGAGAATTTGGTTGTTGAAAAGATCGTGTCGTCAGGTTTAAAGGTGACTGTGGTTCCAGTTGGTTTACGAGTTTTGCCGATTTTTTTCAAAGTACCCGCTGGTTTCCCACCGTCTTTGAAGCTCTGTTTGTATTCGATGCCATCACGAACGATGACTACTTCCAGCCAGCTGGATAGAGCATTTACAACACTGGCACCAACCCCATGAAGGCCGCCAGAAGTTTTGTAGCCTCCTTGGCCAAACTTCCCGCCGGCATGTAGCACTGTGAAGATCACTTCAACAGTAGGGATTCCCGATGCATGTGTCCCGACCGGCATTCCTCGCCCATTGTCTCGAACACTGATACTATTGTCTTTGTGGATCGTAACATCGATTTCATTGCCGTATCCAGAGAGTGCCTCATCAACCGCATTATCGACGATTTCATACACTAAGTGATGTAAGCCGCGGCTATCGGTCGAGCCGATATACATTCCTGGCCGTTTTCTTACTGCTTCTAGGCCCTCTAAGACCTGAATGGAAGCATCATTATATTCTGTGGTTTTCTTTGCCAAACCCACCGCTCCTTTAATCTTGATCAGTCCTTTTTTACTGCTGAAAGGACTGCAAAAAAAATCTTAACACAAAATACGCTTTTTTCAAGCGAACATTTTTCTAAACTATCTTATCCTTTTTCCTTTGTTTGCACAAGCTAGAGTCACAAAATGGCTTGTTTGTGTTTCACAGCTCCGAGGAAAGCTGTTTTTCTTCTTTCCCTGACTAGCGAAAGATTTTCTTATTGTTGGAAAGGCGTTTTCATGCTAAAATTGCCCTAGCCTTGCAAAGAAAGTTGGTTATTATGAATACGATTCTTTTATTTATTGTTGCTTACCTTTTAGGTTCGATCCCCTCGGGTGTTTGGATTGGCCAATTGTTTTTCAAAAAAGATATTCGCCAATTCGGCAGCGGCAATACGGGAACGACCAATACATTTCGCGTTTTAGGAAAGAAAGCCGGGATCGTTGTTTTATTGATGGATATCTTAAAAGGAACTTTGGCAACCAGTTTGCCTGTCCTCTTTGGTCTCCATACCGTCAATCCGCTCTGGTTTGGGGTCTGCGCGATCTTAGGTCATACCTTTCCGATCTTTGCCAAGTTTAAAGGCGGCAAAGCGGTGGCGACAAGTGCTGGGATGCTCTTAGGATACAATCCGCTCTTTTTCATTTATTCTTCATTGATTTTTGTTATCTGTCTTTATGTGACAAGTATGGTAAGCCTGACCAGTATGATCGCGGCGTGTTTGATCACCTTATCGACGGTCGTTTTGCCTTTTATCGCCCCTGCGATATTGCCTGAGCAAAACTGGTTGCTGACCTTCATCGCGATCGGCGTAACGATTTTTATCTTTATTCGCCATCGCGAAAATATTTCACGTATTAAAGACGGGACTGAAAGTCGGGTACCGTTTGGTCTGAATAAGCGTCAAGCGAACAAATAAGCAGAAGCTGAGAAAAGTGCAATGACTTTTCTCAGCTTCTTTTTGCCTGCTTTTATTTGACTGTGATCGAGTACTTTGTTTCAAATAACTCCTCAGGCGAAAGTGCTTGAATACCCAATTTTTCTGAAAGCTCACCGGAAGCTTCCAGTGTATCTGCGATACCGCACCATGGTTCTATACATAGAAACGGCGATTTTACGGGATACGTGGACCAAAAACCGACATACGGCATATTATTGTAGCTTAACGTAACACTATGAGGCGATTTCTCACTGCGAATCGAGTAGGAATGTAATCCTTTCGTTTCATAAACCAGCGCATCATTTGCAAACATATCGTGGGTCAAGCGCAAATCCGTATTCGTTTGACCGAGTGTGCGTTGTTCATAATCAATATAATTGCCTTTTAATGGCAATTTCACTCGTGATTTTTTTGGAGAAAAAGAAAGGTAGTAGTCTTCAAATGTCAGCCCTTTTTCAAGTGGGACGTTGAATGCAGGGTGTCCTCCAATGGAGAAGAATAGTTCTTTTTGACCGCTATTCTTTACTTGGTATTTGACGACTAAGCCATCACCGCCTAATTCGTAACTGACATACAGCTGAAAATCAAACGGATACTTCACTTTGGTTTCAGTTGAACTTTCTAATAGAAACAAGGCATAGTCTGTACGTTTTTCAACGACAGTAAACACCATGTCTCTGGCAAACCCATGACGGGGCAAATGATAACTTTTGCCCTCATGCTGATAGGTGTCCTCTTTTAAGGCGCCAACAATCGGAAATAAGATTGGCGCATGCTTTCCCCAGTGGTTTGGATCAGCTTGCCAAATATATTCAAGGTCATTGCTTGTATCAACTAAGCTTTGTAGCTCAGCCCCTTTTTCTGCAATTTTTGCTTGCAGATGACCCGCCGTGATGGTAACTGTCATGGTCTCATCTCCTAATATTGATGTTTCGTCAATTCCTCTTTAAAGCGGCTGTTAAGCACTTTTAAATAGGTGCCTTTCATCCCCAAAGAGCGGGATTCTATAATGCCGGCAGACTCTAGTTTACGCAAAGCATTTACGATCACCGACCGTGTAATTCCAATGCGATCAGCGATACTTGACGCGGTCAGACGACCTTCGTCGCCTTCTAATGCCTCAAAGATCGCTTGAACAGCTTTCAACTCACTATAAGAAAGGGTGTTGATTGCCATTTGAACAGCTGTGGTACTGCGAACATCTTCTTCGATACTGCGGGATTTTTGGTACAAGAATTGCATACCAACAACTGTCGCACTGTATTCCGCTAATACCAAATCGTCGTCATCAAAGGACTTATCGATTCTGGAAAGAATGATCGTACCTAAACGTTCTCCTGCACCGTAAATCGGTACGATGGTCGTTAGTCCGTTGGGATACAACTCACGGCCTTCTACAGGAAAAGCGGTCATATCATCACTGATTGGCACATTAGCTTCTGTGGAAGTCAGGTGATCGACTAAATCTGTATAATTTTTAGGAAACTGTTTTTCAACAAACATTTTTTTGATGCGTTCATTATTGACATCATGGTTCTCAACAAAACCTAACACGCTACCGTCAATGCTAATAATATACGCATTGCTGTCTAGGATGTTTCCTAAAATGACAGCCATCTTGTCGTAAGGCAAATCAGAAGCTAAATTAAAGGTGTTTTTTTGCTGCAATAATTCGTTGATTTGTCTTGTCTTTTCTAATAATGTTTTCATTGGTCCGCTCCCTTTATAAAATATACCGGCTTAAGTCTTCATCTTTTGCGATGGACGCAAGTTTTTCTTCCACATACGCTTCTGTGATGGTGATTTCACCCATTTGCATCTCAGATGCTTCAAATAATAAGTCTTCAAGTAGTTTCTCTAGAATCGTATGCAAACGACGAGCACCAATATTGTCGGTATCGCGATTCACTTGATAAGCAATTTCGGCAATTTTCTCGATAGCTTCCATCGTAAAGACTACTTTGACATTTTCGGTTCCTAACAAGGCAATGTATTGCTTGACTAAGGCATTGTTGGGCTCCGTTAAAATTTTAACAAAGTCTTCTTTTGTCAAATCATCTAGTTCCACACGAATCGGGAAACGCCCTTGCAATTCAGGGATCAGATCGCTTGGTTTCGACAGGTGGAATGCCCCAGAAGCAATAAAAAGGATATGGTCTGTTTGTAGGGTTCCGTATTTCGTATTGACTTGTGATCCTTCAACGATCGGCAAGATATCTCTTTGCACCCCTTCACGAGAAACTTCTCCTGACTGCTGTGATTTCGAAGATACTTTGTCGATTTCATCTAGAAAAATGATGCCACTAGATTCTGCTAAACGTAATGCTTCACTATGAATATCCGCGTCGTTGACCAGTTTTGAGGATTCTTCTTGAATCAGCAATTCTCGTGCTTCTTTTACGGTTACTGTGCGTTCAATTTTCTTTTGCGGTTTCAATGCTCCTAAGGTTTCATTCAAATCGATCCCCATTTGTTCTAAGCCATTGTTCATCATCGGTGCTTGATTTTTCGGCTCATCGACTTGGATCGTCACTTCCCGGTTGTCTAAAAGGCCCTTTTCTAATTGCTCAAAAATGGCTTGACGGTTGCTGCGAATCTCATCCGTCAATTCTTCTTTTGGCTCTTCTGGTTGTTGTGCGGCGTTGAACATATTCATCATTTGTTCATAAGGATTGGTATTCTTTTTCTGTTCCTTTTTAATACCAGGAACTAAGACTTTTACTAAACGACGGTTGGCTTTTTTCTCTGCTTGGATCCGCACGTTTTTATATTGTTCTTTTTTCACGATTTGGATCGCATTCTCAACGAGGTCACGTACCATCGATTCTACGTCTCGACCGACATAGCCGACTTCCGTGAATTTCGTCGCTTCTAACTTAACGAAAGGTGCATCAACGATCTTTGCTAAGCGTCGCGCAATTTCCGTTTTACCAACCCCTGTTGGTCCGATCATCAAAATATTTTTTGGTGTGACATCTTGTTGCATCTTTTCATCTAATTGCAGCCGGCGGTAGCGATTTCTCAAAGCAACAGCCACTGATTTTTTGGCGTTGGTTTGTCCAACGATGTATTCATCTAACTCTTTCACGATTTCTCGTGGTGATTTGTTTTGGTTTGTCATATCGTCATCCCTCTTTAAAACTCTTCTACAATGATATTGTGATTCGTAAAGACACAAATGTCTGCGGCAATATTCAAGGCACCTTCAGCAATTTCTTTGGCAGATAGTTCACCGCCATAACGTTTCATCGCACGGGCTGCTGCCAAGGCATAGTTTCCACCTGAACCGATGGCTAAGATCCCTTCATCTGGCGAAATGACTTCGCCTGTCCCAGAGACCAAAAGCATCTCCTTATCATTCATGACGATCAGCATCGCCTCTAATTTTTGCATCGACTGCTGAGTCCGCCATTCTTGTGCCAATTCTACTGCAGCTCGTTGCAAATTTCCGTTGTATTCATTTAGTTTTCCTTCAAATTTTTCTTCCAAGGTAAAGGCATCTGCCACACTGCCGGCAAAACCAACGATCACTTCACCGTTGTAAATTCGACGGACTTTCCGAGCGGTTCCTTTCATAACGACCTGTTCTCCCATCGTTACTTGTCCGTCACCGGCCATGGCAAATTTTCCATCTTTTTCAACCGCACAGATGGTAGTTGAATGAAATTCTGACTTCATTTATGTTCCTCCTGTACCAATTTTACGCGCGTGGATGAAATTGGCGATAATTTTTTTGTAAACTGTCTTTGGTGACATGCGCATAAATCTGTGTCGTCGATAGATTGGCATGCCCCAACAGTTCTTGAACGGTCCGCATATCGGCGCCATTGTTTAATAAATGGGTTGCAAACGTATGCCGAAGCATATGAGGATGGATTTTACTGTCTAAACTGCTTTTTCGAATGATTTGATTCAAAACATATTCGATCCCAGTTGCAGTGATCCCGTCACCAAGATGATTCACGAAAAGGATCTCGTGTTCCTTGTTCTGCTTTTCCATCAGCTGTTTGCGTCCTGAGGAAAGATAGCGTTTGACTGCTGCTTGTGCGTAACTACCGAAAGGAACATAGCGATCCTTATTCCCCTTCCCATGGATCAGTAATACGCCGCTTTCCCAATCGATTGCCCCCAGTGTGAGACTGCTGCACTCACTGACCCGCAAACCTGAACCATAAAGGACTTCTAACAATGCTTGATTGCGCTGTTGTAGTGGCTCATCGCCAGCAACACTTTGAAAGAGAGCATCCATTTCCTTCTCATAAAAAAAACGCGGCAATTTGGCGTTTTTCTTTTTTAAATGAATGTAGGCGAAAGGATTCTCTTTGACGATCTCATGCTTGGTTAGAAACTGATAAAAAGATCGCAAACTAGCCATTTTACGACTGATGGAATTACGGCTGTACTCTCGTTCCGTCAAATAGCTTAAATAGACGCGAACATCGCGGTATTCCACTGCTAATGGGTCTTCATTGCCAGACTCTTTTAAGAAGTGAAAAAAATCGCCCATATCTTCTTGATACGCTTTTTTTGTCTTTTCCGAATACCCTCTTTCAACAATAAGATAACGAAAAAACTCTTCTTGAAACTGATCTGTTTGCAAATTAACCCCCCTTTTCATGATTCGAAATAACTTTAGCATAGACCACAAAAAAAAACAAATGAATTGTCAGAATTTAATCAATATTTCAAAGTTTAGACATAATTGTGAAAACTTTCTAAGAATCTACGTAAGATTCTTATCTTTGTTCAGAAAGATCCGTTAAATGCGCCAGAAAAACGTACCAGTCCCTCTCCTCAAAAGAAAGAGGGACTGATACGTTTCCACTTATTTGCTTTTATTCGATTGGATCAGTTGTTGGCTGATGCGAACCAGTGCTTTCAGATACAGCCTGAACTAGCTCTTTGTTTCCTTGTTTTGTGGACATCGTGTCATTGATTAACCCAACTAAGTCTAATCCGGTTGTCTCTTTGATCGTATCAAAGGTTCGCGCTAAACCAGCTTCCCCCATTGATTGAAGACCATCATTGCCGCCAAAGCTAACCACTTTATCAATATTGCTCAGTGGCGCATTGACCTCTTTCGCGATTTCAGGCAGCACTTTGATGAACTCCATCAAAATACCAGCTTCGTTCAGTTTGGTCAAAGCAATCGCCATCTTTTCACGGCTTTCCGCTTCGGCTTGACCGACTTTTGCGATCCGTTCCGCGTCGGCACTACCTAGTTTTTCAATTCGTTCGGCTTCTGCTTGGGCAGCTAATTTGACTTTTTCCGCTTCCGCTTGTGCTCGTGCGATTTCTCTTGCTTTGTCTGCTAAAGCGTTTTGTTCAACCACATATTTATCCGCTTCGGCTTTTTTACGGACAGTTGCATTCAATTCTTTTTCCGTCAATTCCGCTTGTTTTTCTTGAATCTCGATATTTTTTTCTTGTTCGATCAATTGAACTTTCATTTGTTCGCCGACCGCGATCTGTTCCGCTTTCGCATCCGCAACTTCGCGTTCTTGTTTGTATTGTGCTTGTTTCAATGCCATATCTTTTGTCGCTTCTGCAATTTCTGTTTGGCGACGGATCTCTTCATGCTGTGCCAATTGCTCATTCTCAGCTTGCTTGATTCGAGTTTCTCTTAAGGCATTGGATTCCGCTACTTCGGCATTTTTTTTCACTTCAGCAATCTGAGGGCGTCCTAACGCATCCAAGTAGCCATTGCTGTCGCTGACATCTTTGATCGTAAACGAAACGATCTCCAACCCCATTTTCTTCAAGTCCGTAGAGGCAACTTCTTGCACTTGTTCCGCAAAATCATCGCGGTTTTTATAGATGGCTTCTACCGTCATCGTTCCTAGAATCGCCCGTAAGTGACCTTCTAAGACTTCTTGGGCTTCATCTTCCAATTCACCTGTGGATTTGCCTAAGTATTGCTCAGCAGCTGTCTTGATCGACTCGGTACTATTGCCGACCTTCACAAGTACCGTCGCACTGGCTTTGATCGGTACGCCTTGTTCCGTATAAACTTCTGGTGTCCCAATCTCTAACTTGTGGGTCAATAAACTTAATTTATGGGCTTTTTGAACAATAGGAATCACAAACGTCCCACTGTTTTTTAAGATTTTGATGCCTTCTTTTCCTAAAAATGACCCCGTAACGATCAATGCTTCATCGGGTTTCCCAATGCGATAGCGTATCATCAAAAAAGCGATCAATAAAACAACGAGGACAACACCCCATAAAATCGGATTACTTAAAAAATCTACTGCTGATCCTGTATCCACCATAACGTAACACTTCCTATTCTATAAAATTTTTACTTTCCACCACCAACGCGATCCCTTTTTTATCAAAATCGACAATGATGACTTTGGTTCCGACTGGCAATCGAACATTGTTTTCACGATCTTGCTCCCGAAAAAAACGTGCAGGATAAACAGAACGTGCACCTTGACTCCCTATCTCCATGACTTCGCCGATTGTATCTCCGACAATCTTTTCCGTCAGTTCACCGATCACAAAATCATTGCGACTAATGACATTGCTGCGGTTTTTGTCTGTGATGCGATTGTAAAGCCACATAATGGGACCTAACAGCAAACTAAATAAAACAAAGACAACGAAAATGACCCCGACCAACAGGATCAGCCATCCTAAAAATTGAATTACTGTAGGAAAACGCTGTAAATAGTTTTGAATCAAATGAATCCATTCTCCAATCACCATCTTCACCACCTTCTGTCATTGTTACTGTCTATCATAAGTCACCTTGATTAAAGTTTCAAGACAAATTAAAAAAAAACCTTCTTACCATTTATTAGTAAGAAGGTGATGACTCATCGCTCTTATAGTTGTTCTTTGGCTTCTTCTAAGGCAGCTAATGCCCGGTTTGCCAATGCTTCATAACGAGATTTTTTATCTCTGATTCGTTCTGGAAGTTCTGGCAGCAAACCAAAGTTGGCATTCATCGGTTGGAAGTGTTTGCCTTCTGCATGAGTGATATAATACGCCATACTGCCAATTGTCGTTTCTTGTGGCATGATGATCGGCGCTTCCCCTTTTGCAAGTTTGGCAGCGTTGATCCCGGCCATCAATCCACTGGCTGCACTTTCAACATACCCTTCAACGCCTGTCATCTGACCAGCAAAAAAGAGGTCTTCACGTTTTTTCGATTGGTACGTTTGTTGTAACAACTCTGGTGAATTCATAAAACTATTCCGATGCATCACGCCGTAGCGCACAAATTCTGCCTCTTCCAAACCAGGGATCATCCGGAATACCCGCTTTTGCTCGCCCCATTTCAAATGTGTTTGAAAACCAACGATGTTGTACAGAGAAGCAGCTGCATTATCTTGCCGCAGCTGAATCACTGCATAAGGACGCTTGCCGGTTTTCGGATCTTCCAAACCAACGGGTTTCATCGGACCAAACAACATAGTTTTCGGTCCACGGCCAGCCATAACTTCGATTGGCATACATCCTTCAAAGAATTTTTCTTTTTCGAATTCTTTCAAAGGGGCCACTTCCGCATTGACTAAAGCTTCACGAAACGCATAAAACTCCTCTTCGTTCATCGGACAGTTTAGATAGGCTGCTTCGCCTTTGTCGTAGCGTGATTTCAAATAAACTTTATCCATATTGATGGTGGATTTATCGACGATCGGTGCTGCTGCGTCATAGAAATAAAATCCTTCTGATCCGTTAAAAGCTTGGATCGCTTTGGATAAAGGTTCAGAAGTCAAAGGTCCAGTTGCAATCACGGTGATCCCATCTGGAATTTCAGTGATCTCCTCTTCGATGACAGTGACTAAAGGATGTTTTTTGACACGTTTGGTGACTAACTCTGAAAAATCATCACGATCCACAGCTAAAGCACCACCTGCTGGAACCGCTGTTTTGTCTGCAGAGGTAATAATCACTGAATCTAAGCGACGCATCTCTTCTTTCAAAACACCGACCGCATTTGTTAAATTGTTGCCTCGTAGTGAATTCGTACAAACAAGCTCGGCAAAATTATTTGTATGATGGGCTTCTGTCGATTTCTTAGGACGCATTTCATAAAGCTTTACTGCGACACCTGCTTGCGCTGCTTGCCAAGCAGCTTCGCTTCCGGCTAAACCGGCACCAATAACATTGATTTCTTTCATAGTGCTCTCCTTTTATTTCAAAAGCTCGCCTCTTCTCATAAGAAACTGCTTGTATTAATCAAAAGGACCGGCACTTTCTTTTGTCAGCCAACATCAAGGCTGACCGTTCAAAAGAATGCGCCGATTCTTTTTTTAACAGGGAATCCTGCTAGTTATTTTTGCACATTTTCTTCATAGTCGCCATTGATACACACGACTTGCTTGCCGCCTTTAACTTTCTTCTCGACTAAGTAATTATCACATTTCGGACAATTACGGCCTACAGGTTTGTCCCAAGAAGTAAAGTCACAGTCCGGATAGCGGGTACATCCATAAAACAACCGATTTTTTTTCGATTTGCGTTCAACAACTTGGCCTTGATGACAGACCGGGCACTCAACGCCGATTTCTTTGACGATTGGTTTCGTGTTGCGACAGTCAGGGAAATTGCTGCAGGCATAAAATTTTCCGTAGCGACCTAATTTGATCACCATTGGATGGCCACAAAGGTCACAGTCAAAGCCTGCAGGTTCGTCTTTGATTTGAATTTTTTCGATACTTTCTTCTGCAGTCGTCAATTCTTTTTCAAATGGACGGTAGAATTGATCGACGACTTTGACCCATTCTTCTTTCCCAGCTTCAATGCTATCCAAGCTATTTTCCATTTCAGCAGTAAAATGCATATCAACGATTTGCGGGAAGAATTCCTCGATCAATGAATTGACGATCTCACCAAGTTCAGTTGGCTCAAAACGTTTTTGTGTCAATTTCACATAATAACGTCGTTGGATTGTTTCCAACGTTGGTGCATAAGTTGAAGGACGACCCACACCGTTCTCTTCAAGGGTTTTGATCAAGGTGGCCTCACTGTAGCGGGCAGGTGGTTGAGTGAAATGCTGTTTTGGTTCGATCGATACGGATTGGACCACATCTCCTTCAACTAACTCTGGCAAAATGTTCTCTTTGTCTTCTTTGCCATCATCGCGCCCTTCCACATAGACCTGCATAAACCCTTTAAATTTGATCTTTGAACCATTGGCAATAAAGATGACACCATTTTGATCCAAGGTAACTTTCATTGTATCCAAAATCGCCGGCGTCATTTGACTAGCCACAAAGCGAGACCAGATCAAGCGATACAGTTTCAGTTGGTCTTTGTCTAAGAATTTCTCCATGGCTTCTGGCGTACGCATCACACTTGTTGGTCTTACCGCTTCATGGGCATCTTGTGCCCCTTGTGCATTCGCGCGTTTTTTACCACCGTGCGCCGAGAACTCTGAACCATAAGTACTTTCAATAAATTCTGCCGCTTCGCCTTTGGCTGTGTCTGCGATTCGGGTCGAATCGGTACGCATATAGGTGATCAAACCAACGGTTCCTTGTTTACCAAGAGCGATCCCTTCATAGAGCTGCTGTGCGACCATCATGGTTTTCCGCGTTCGAAAGTTCAGTTTACGGGCTGCTTCTTGTTGCAAGCTACTGGTGGTAAACGGTGCCGCCGGGTTGCGTTTGCGTTCTTTCTTTTCAACCTTCGTCACTTGAAACTCTTTACTAGAAAGACGATCGGTGATTTCTTTTATGCTTTCAGCATTCGGTAATTTTTTCTTTTTGCCATCTAGGCCCCAAAAATTGGCTTTGAATTTTTTCGTGGCTTTTTTAAAGTTTCCATCAATGCTCCAATATTCTTCAGGAACAAACTCACGGATCTCTTTTTCACGATCAATAATAATCTTAAGCGCCACCGATTGAACACGGCCAGCACTCAATCCTTTTTTCACTTTACGCCAAAGGATCGGGCTCAATGAATACCCGACTAATCGGTCTAAAATCCGGCGCGCTTGTTGAGCGTCAACAAGATCTACATCGATCGTTCTTGGCTCTTTGAAGGCTGCTTTGACCGCATCTTTAGTGATCTCATTAAAGACGACTCGGTTTTTATCTTTTAAATCTAACCCTAGTAGAAAAGCTAAATGCCACGCAATAGCTTCTCCTTCTCTATCCGGGTCACTTGCGAGGTAGACTTTTTCGGCTTTTTTCGCAGCTGAGCGGAGACTTTTGATCACATCGCCCTTGCCACGGATCGAAATGTAATGCGGTTCGTAGTCATTTTCGACATCAATTCCCATTTTACTTTTAGGAAGATCACGAATATGACCGACACTTGCGACGACTTTGTAATTTCGTCCAAGGTATTTTTCAATGGTTTTCGCCTTTGCCGGCGATTCCACGATTACTAAATATTTATATGCCATATAAAGAATGGCTCCTTCCTGAATTTTTCCTACTATTATATTCTATCAATCAGTGAACCTATCGTATGCAGATGAAACATACAAATCGTAGCTTATCATAGCTTTCAAGAAAAGGTTTGTCAAGGAAGGTTGATTGGAAAAATCAAAAAAAGGCTAACTCCTGTAAAATATCTGACACACTAATCGTACATTTTGCGCCATCTTGAATCAAGTGGTGACAACCTTTTGACTGATCGGAAATCATTTCACCAGGCACTGCAAAAACTTCTCGGCCATTTTCCATTGCTAATTGTGCCGTAATCAAAGAACCGCTTCTTTCTTTAGCTTCAATCACACAGATCGCTTTTGAAATACCGGCAATGATGCGATTGCGTAAGGGGAAGTGATGTCTTTGCGGTTTGGTGTCGTGAGAATATTCACTCAGTACTAGATGTTCTTGACGAATCTGCTGGAACAACGGATACGCAGAAGTAGGATAACAATGTTCCAAACCAGAAGCAATCACGGCAATGGTTTGTCCCCGATTTCTAATGGCTGATTCATGAGCAAAACTGTCGACGCCATTTGCTAATCCACTGACGATCGTATAGTTTTCTGTCACTAAAGGCGGGATCAGCTTTTCGCAAACTTTACGCGCGTAGCGAGAAGCTGTTCTTGCGCCGACAAATCCAATCATGGGCGTTTGCAACAATTGCAGATTTCCTTCGTAAAATAGTAATAATGGTGGGTCCGCAATTTGTCTTAAAAGCATCGGATACTCCGCTGAAAAGAAGGTGAGGTAGTTTTGTCCCCCCATCTTTTGTGTGATGTGCTCTTCTGTCATTTGCTCCCACGATCGGCGAAAAACCGTCCTATGCTGTGGAAGGATGCCGATGGCAATCATCTCTTCCAACGAACAACGCATTTCTTTTGTTTCCAGCCAATGCCAAATAATCTTCCAGCAACCTTGCAGACCGATTCCCTGACAGTAGTACAGTTTTATCAACTGTTTTTCAAAATCTGTTGCTTGTTGATACTTCATAAACAAAACCCTCTTTTCTTAGTGATCTTACTTATAAGATTCGCTAAAAAAAGAGGGATGGATGAAATTTATAAGTATTGTTTAACTGGGGCAAAGGTTTTACGATGAATAGGGCAAATTCCATGGGCAGCTAACCCTTCTAAATGAACTTTGGTCCCATACCCAGCATTTTGATCAAACCCATAAAAAGGATACACATCATGAAAATCTTTCATTAAATTGTCACGATAGACTTTGGCAATGATACTTGCTGCGGCAATCGAAATGGAGCGGGCATCACCTTTGATCAGGCTTTGTTGAGGAATGTCGGTCTCGATGGTCATCGCATCAATGAGCAAATGTTCCGGCTTGACCGCTAAGTCGATCAAAGCTTCTTTCATCGCCAGGCGGCTCGCTTGATAGATATTTATCCGATCGATTTCTTCAGGACTAACCACACCGATACCGACAGCCACGGCTTTATTTTGAATTTCGATAAACAGTTCTTCTCTTTTCTTCGCAGAAAGCTGTTTTGAATCATTCAGACCTAAGATCTGACATTCTTTAGGCAGAATGACCGCAGCTGACACCACGGGTCCTGCTAATGGTCCACGCCCCACTTCATCTAAACCGGCGATAAAACGGGCACCTTGTTGAAATGCTTCGTTTTCAAAACGCATCATTTCTTCGTATTTCTCCTGCAAAAGCTGCTGTTTAACTAATTGTTTCTCATATTGTTGCAGTAGCTTTTGGACCCCCGCGCGTTCATCTGCCTGCAATTCCTGTAAAAATGCCAGGTCATTAAATGTTGGATCAAATAATCGCTCTTTGATTGACTTAATCGGTTGTTTCATCTTGGCTTTCCATTTCCTCCACTCGATCTAGTGTATAACGGCCTAATTTTCCTTGCCGAATGTCAAAGACAACAAGCTCGCTTCCTCGATCATAGTTATCTTTATACCCACGTTTTTCAGTGATTTTCATCAACAGGTCTGGCGCTAACAACGCCTCTTCCTCCGCCTTTAGTTGGTAACGATTGGCGATTCTTTCAGGATAATAGCGGGCAAAAAAATCAAGTCCATACAATGCGATATCATCCAAATGGATCAGCTGATCTTTAATAGCCCCCGTCAATGCCAATTTTTTACCAATCTCAGGATCTTCAAATTTTGGCCATAAGATCCCAGGCGTATCTAGCAGCTCTAGATCAGTCCCAAAACGCAGCCATTGCTGTCCTTTGGTCACGCCGGGTTTATTACCCGTCTGAGCAATTTTCTTCCCTACTAAACGGTTCATCAAGGTTGATTTTCCAACATTCGGAATGCCAATCACCATCGCTCGAATCGCACGGGGCTTCAATCCTCTGGCTTTGTCACGAGCGATTTTTTCCTTCAAGACTTGCTTAGCCGTCGGGACAATGGCTTTGACGCCTTGATTGTCTTGGGCGTTGATCGCCAAGGCTAAATAGCCTTGTGCTTGGAAATAATGCTCCCATTTTTTGGTTTGAACGGGATCTGCTAAATCCGCTTTATTGATCAAGATCAATCGTGGTTTTTGCTGTAATAATTGGTCCAGCATGGGGTTGCGGGATGAGATCGGCAAGCGTGCGTCCACGAGTTCAAAAACGATATCCACGAATTTTAATTTTTCACTTACTTCACGTCTGGCTTTCGCCATATGGCCTGGAAACCATTGAATGGTCATTTGAACGTTTTCCTCCTTGGTACTTCTTCGAATTGGTAAAAAGACAGTAGTGTCTAAATCCATGCAGTATATACCTGACAAGAACGAGGACTATTTGCTCTAAAACCATCAGAGAAACTAGTCACACTGGGCATTTTGCTAAAATTGCTTTAGGACAATGTTCTTGTTCCAACCTCGTGCATAGGTAAAGCTTTCAGCGCGATTCTCATGCGTCATACGCGCTTTCTCGCTTTTTAATTTTGGGGAAGTGGTTGGAAAAAGCTTGTCTACCCACTCATTCTTCCTTTTTTCTGACACCTTTACCATTAGACCGACTGTTTTTTACTACCTTTTATCTTCGTTATTGTACCATATTTCACACGACATGTTTCGTTCTGAGTAAGGTTAACAAGTCATTTTCTAGTGGATCTAGAGGAAATCCTGCTATCTTTGCTTCTTATCACTGGGAGTGATCAAATCATGCTGTTTTTTTCTTTTGATTCTGCTAATCACCAGCAGGAGTAGTAATAGTGTGGTGCTTACAACTAGCAGCACCCACAAATCCTGCTGGTTTGCTTTTTTTGCGGCATTTGTTTCATTTTCTTCATTGTAAGGAACCCTTTTGCCGCGAACCAATAAACGATGGCTATTGACCATATAGGGTGTGCAGGTTAGTAAGGTGACATAATCACTGCCTTTGACAATTTTTAGTGCTTCGGTATCATCAGGGGCGACCGTTTTAATCTGATCTATTTGATACGCCAACGTATCATCAAACGTTTCGATATAAAACTCATCGCCGATCTGCAGCTTAGGCAGATCCGTAAAGAGGGTTGCACTCGTTAACCCACGGTGTCCGCACAGAACTGCATGGGTATCTTCACCACCTATTGGATACGAAGCGCCCTCCAATAATGTTGCTCCTCTTTTTAACAACGTATCGGTGGTTTGATCAAAAATCGGGAGAGCGACACCAATCACGGGGATCTTTAAAACGCCGATCGTATGTCGTTCATAGTAATCAGGTGTATCGCCTGATTCTGAGTCCCTTGTTTCTGATAAATCTTGCGTTTCTTTGATTCCAGGATTGCTGGGATGCTGTGCCAGCTCTTGATTTACTCGTTCCAACTGGTTCCTTTTTTGTTGTTTTTCTATTTCACTCATTTTTTTAGCTTGGCTTTGGTAGTAGCTGATCAACTGTTGATCCAAAAAGGTGTTGAGCTGATTACTTACAAAAGGATAACTGATGATCAGAACACCTAGCAGCAGCAGAATACCCATTAGAACATCCAACAAAGTCACTTTTTGAGTAGGTACTTTCGTGCCATTTCTTTTCCTTTTGATTGTCATCGTGCATTTTCATCTCATTTACTTACCCTTTTTTCCGTTTAACAAAATAACACCCAGCTAAACCAACGATCACCACTCCGATGGCGCCCATTAAATACGTGCCGGCACCACCAGTTGCCGGTAAGGTTCCTTTGCGGTGGTTAGGGACTTTTTCTGGATCTCCCAATTGCTCTTTCGTTCCATAAGACGTTTCATGTACTTCAAAAGCGATGCGATTTGTTAGCAGTACATAATTTTTTGGTGCTTTTACTTCTTCCAAATAGTAGGTGCCAAATTTTAACCCGATGATATCAACTAATCCATCTGTCCCTGTGGTAAATTTCGTCGCTTCATCCGCTGTTTGCACCCAAGATACCTGTTTGGTTCCTTCTTCGATTTTCAGGTAGTTGGCATCATCACGGTCTTGATCCCGTACAACAAAAACTGCATCTGCCAATGCTTCGGTAGCGGTCACAGCCCCATCGACTTTTAAGAACCGTTTGCCCCCTGTCAAAACTTCCACGCTTGGAGGCGTTTGATCCGTCATGAAATCCGTTTCTACATTTGCTTCATTCGTAAAGCCATTGATAGGCATAGCCTGTTCATTTAAATACATATAATACACAAAGCGCAATTGATTTCCCGGCGTTAATTGCGGCACGAATTCTGGATTGATAGTTACCGTAAAGCCATGCTCTTTTTCCGTTACTTGGTAATTCGTCGCATCGATTTTCTGCTCTCCATCATACAACGCATAGCCCGTTTCTCCTTCAGCTGTATTTTCAAAAGTTAATGCTGGATCATGGGCATCGATCAATTGAAAATGTTTGTATTTGTTTTCTGATCCTACTTTATCTTGAATACCTGATGGGATATTGACCGTTAGGTGATATTGGATTCTTTCGCCGATCTCTACGTCTTTGCCGTCTAATTGTGGTGTTGTTTTTGTAACATTTGTTGTGTCATTCTTGATTGTTAGCTCAACAGTAACGTTACTTCCTGAATCAATCGAGAAATCCTTGATTCTTTCTTCCTCGATTAAGGCGGCTTGACTTGGGGCTTTCGTTTCCTCTAATTGATAGGCGCCTGTTTCTAGTTGCGCAATCTTTAGCTGTCCTTTTTGGTTCTCACTCACATCGATACAAGCGTCTCCAGCAGCATATTGTTTGCCTGTCAAAAAACGGTACGCTGCCTGTTTGTCAGTTGTCCATGTATAAAGTCCATCGGCTGCACTTAAAATGTATTTCTTGGTATTTTCGCGTCCTTCTTGCTTTGAAACAACAAATTCCGCATCATTCAGTGGTTCGTTTTCCCCCGTTCCTCGCTTATTCACAAGGAGCGTTCCTTCATTTGTGACGATATTTTTCGGATAAAGATGGATCGTGTCTAGCTCTTCTTCTCCATAAACATATGAGCCATCAGCTTGTTGGATCATTTCATATACGGGAAAGGCGATCACCATATTCTCAGCAGTTGTAACGCCGTCTTTAGGGGCTTCTACAATGGTGTAAACTGCATCCCGATCTGCTTGTTTTTTCGGCAATTCAAAAACCAAATCACCGGCTGCATCTGTTTTCCCGCTAGCTATAGGGGAACCAGACGTCAAGGTTTGAACTTGACGCTTGGCTTCTTCAACGGATGCCCCTGCAGATCGTTTTTCATAAAATGCTGCTGTCACATCATAGACAGAAAAAGTGACATCGGCTAAGCCTTGGTATTGATCAAACTCTTCCATCTCAGTCCCACTATTTTGAATCAATGAACCTGGCAGATTGACCATTTTCTTTTTATGGAGATGGATCTGTGCCAAATTGCTCTCTGCAGACACTTGCTGATTTTTTGTTCCAAAAAAGACAAATGGCAAAAGTAAAAATAGGAGACAAACCATTTTCGTATGATTAAAAATCTTTTTCATTGTTCTTTCCTCTCTTCTAAATTTTTTTCGTTTTTCATTCGCTAATGGAAAAATTACTTTAATGAAGGCTTATCTTTGCGCTTAACGTGCAAATAGCTACCAGCTAAAAGGACTAGCAGACTTGCTGAAAGAATGACCATCCATCCATGCCAATTCCCTCCGGTTTCAGGAAGAGACACTTTCACTTGATTGGTTACGATCAATTCTATTTGATTGTTCTTTTCTCCAGAAACAAGAAGATTCGGTAGTCGTTCTTCATCGATAAAGACCTGACCATCCTCTTCAATCTTGATTTGGACAGGTGCTGTTAAACCTGCATAGCCTGCGGGTGTACCAGTTTCTTCCAAGGTATAGCTGCCGGGTGTGAGATCTTGGAAGTGAAATACCGCTAGTGCTTCTCCGTTTTCAGGCAGTTCGACGGTCCGTCCGTTTCCACTTAGCCGGAATTTTGCCCCCTCAAGTGCTTGTCCCAGTTCATCCTGTTTATTGACCACCAAATCAAAAGGTTTTAACTGATTGCCATGGGTAAGGGTCCAACAGTTGGCATCCCCGTCGACATTTTCCCCTTGATACTGGATTTTTCCGTCTGTACCAACGACAAATTCATAGTCACCGGCAACCGTATCATATCCGAGCGGACCGGCTGTTTCTGAGATACGATAAGCGCCAGGCTCAAGGATCGTAAATTCAGCCATCCCAACATCATCCGACGTTTCTGAGGCGATTTCTTGATAATCCCCTCCTGCTGTTTTTTGTTGAAGAGAAAAGACAGCGCCTGCTAACAATACTTGCTGCTCATTTTGCAACGTATATTTTCGAATAGCGACTGGAATTTCTGTAAACGGATTGGTAATCTCCAGGATAATCGTATGCTCGACCAGTGTGACAGGTTGTCCATCAATCGTCGCATGCCCTTGCTCATCAATATGGATCAGCCACTCTGTTTGCTTAGCCAAATGATGTCCCGCCGGTGCAGTGACTTCCTTTAAACGATACGTCTGACTTTTTTGCAACGTAGTATCTGCTGGCAGCCCGTACGTTCCATCCCCTTGATCCACAAGGGTTACTGTCTTTCCAGCGCCCGTCAATTCAAAAACAGCACCTGTCAGCTTCACCTCTCCTACAGCGGATTTTTTGATCAGATTTAATGCGAGGGGCACAAACGTCTTTGTGTTTTTCCATGTAGAAACATCCACTCTTGTCGACTCGTAGCCTGATACTGCCAGTTCATTTGTGACTTGATAATTAAACGTTTCTCCTTGATTGTTATAAAGCGGCAGTAGACGGGTTTCTTCGTAATCCGTTCCATCCTTTTCAGAAACCGCGGAAACCTTGCTTCGTTCCCAACTTGTCTGATCTTGTGCATCGGTCTCAGTAAGTTTGAGATATCCTGTTTGCCAGCTCTCCTTGCTAGTAACTGGGCTTCTGCTTATTTCAAAATAGACAGATTCTGGGCGACTTGACGTATCGCCATCGTATTCCTCCCAGACTTTTTTGATCGTCAACTCTTTCCCAGGTGCTTTGGCAGAAGGCACACCAAACAATGCCTTTTGATCGGACTGATGATTCGGATAAAACACCGTTTCTCCATTCATTTGATACCAAGTATCTGGTTTAAAATCCGCTGCTTCCGTTTGAATCCGCACTTGATAATGAATTTGCAGTTCCTGTCCTTCGCCTAAATAAAGACCAGAAGCATTGAGTGTATTGTCAGATATCGTGACCTCAGGCTGCACCGTTAGAGCAGCAGAACCGACACTTTTGATGGACAAGCTATTTTCTTCGTATAAAAATGGCTGCGAAATGGGGTCAGTAATCTCTCCATCAGTGACTGTCGCCGAAATATGAAGGGCTTTTTTCTCGAGATAGTCGGCAATATCCGCTGCTTCATTGGCTGACTCATAATAAAGATGCCCCTCTTCATCAGCAGAAACCAACTGTCTCATTTTGTTCCCAACATCGGCCTTTGTATACCCAGCTGTTTGATCCCCTTGCAGTTGAATCCCCAATCCGTGAATCTCAATCCCGCGCTCTTTTAACGCCATCGCCTCACCGATCGTGGCGACAAACGTATTGTTGATCCATTTAGAGTTACCGTACTGATCAGATGCAAAATACCCGTTGTAGAGATGTGAAGTATTCATCGGCTGGTCTTGAGAAAGAGAAAAGGCGGTTCCATAATAACTACCATCTGCTTGTGTATGCACTTTGGACACATGATAACTGTAGGTCGGCACGCCATCTGTTAGCAAAACGATGACTTTCTTATGTCCATTTTGCGTTGATAGCATATCCCCAGCTTGGCGCAGCCCTCTTTGGGTAAAGGTCCCCCCAGCTGCTGTTTCTGGCGTCATCGTTCGGATCGTCTCTTTGACTTCAGAAAATTTTCCTAACTGGCAGGTTTTGTTTTGGTAATTGTTACCATCACTGGAATAACCGACATAGCCCATGTAGACACTGTCTTGAATGCCGCTTCCTTCAATTTGATTCAAAAAGCGATCCACACCTTTTTTTACCTCAGTGATGCGTCCCATCTCATTCATACTCCCTGACCAATCCACTACCAACACAACATCGATCGGATCAATTTGGCGTTGAACATTCCCTCGTACATTTAGGTAGACATCAAACAGTCCTGGAGTATTCGTCTCTTTTGCAAATTTCCGTAAAGCAAAATCCGCTTCATCTCCCACACCACCATACTCAATATACGAGTTGGTCAAATTTTCTGGATCACCATTCCATGTAGTTACGCCATCCCAGGTTTCGCCTGCATCTTTGTTCCCCTGATGATTTAAGACATTGCTCTTTTCATCAATTGTCCAATTAGCCGAAGGATACGTCCCGCTTTGGTCTGTCGTATAATCTGGTTCAATCGAAGCAAAAGCCTGTGAAACGGTCGTTTTTTGATAAAGATGTTCTTGTTTAAACGGTTCAATGAGTGTTTCGTCTTCAGAAGAACTTGTCGTTGTTCCTGTTTCCTTTGTCTCTTCCTGCGTTTCTTCATTCGAAACACCTTTTGAGTCTTCATTCGACACTTGTTCCGAAGTTGACTCCGTGCCGGTTTCTGCAGCTTGTGAATCAGTTGAGCTGACTTCCACCCTATCTGAGGAAGCAGATTCTGTCGCAAGCGGAATGTCAACTATCAATTCATCCAAAGACGCCAATTTGTGCGATTCTTGATTTTCGTGATCATATTCTTCAATCTGAATCGCCAACTTCAGTTTTTTTGTTTCATTAGGTAGTTGAAACGTTACTTCTTGTTCACAGGGTGTTTTCAAGAAGTCTTGTGTTGTTAGCCAAGACTGCGCGGATTCATCCTCAATAAAAACCACCTCTTTGTTGTTCGTTTTCGTTAGCGGTTGTTCTTTTGTTTCATCAAGTGCATATAATTGCAGCCAGATGCGTTGCTGTTTGTTTTTTTGTGATAGCTGATATCGTAAAGTAAATTGATTGCCCTCCCGTTGACCTGTCAACTTGATCTGCTCCGTTTCGGTAATAGCGATCGTATTTTCTTCTTGTGCACTTGCTATCCCATTTGTTTGCAAACTCGAATAAATGAAAAATAATATCCCCCCTAACATACAGAAAATGAAAGAGAACCAGTGGTGTCTCTTTGTCAAAAACATAAAAAGACCTCCTTTCAAAGAATCAAAAATTACAAGCTGATGATACAAGAAAGAAGCGAAAGACACCTCTTTTTTTTATTTTCTGAAAAACAGGAAAAATTTACGCATCTGTAGTTATTCATAAATAAAAAAGTTTTTTTATTTCAAAGCGGAACCAATTAACCAACGTTATTTAATAACTAAAAAAAACTAGCGTTTTTCACATGCGATTTCTATTTTTGTTCTTTATGAGACAGCTCTGGCAAAAATTTGTCTCAGTTTTTCTAAAAAAAAGCAAAAGTTTTGAGACGTGTCTTTACACAGTAATATAAATAAGTTATTAATAAAATAAGAAGGTGATCATTTGATTGAAAAAATACTCTTAGATACCCGAGCATTAGACAAAATCGGACTCTACGGAAAACTACTATCAATTGCTCCGGGTGAATACAACATAGAGTTCGTGAAAAATCTGACCCATTTAAGTGCAACGAGATTGAAAAGTTTACTTTCCTCGATCCAAGAGGACCTGCAAAACCTCTCCCCAGTAAATCTTTCATTACATAAAAACACCCTTAGTCTCCCTAAAAATTTGATTGAATACAATCAATATCAGCAGTTTTTAGCCCAAGAAAGTATTTCTTATAAAATGTTGTTAAGTATCTTGACCAATCAAGATGAAAGTTTGCTGGCATTTTGCCAAAGAAACTATATCAGTCGTTCGACTTGTTTCCGACAAACTAAAAAGCTTCAGGATCATTTAAAGGAATTCAACGTAACCTTAAATCAATCCGCCATGACGCTTATCGGTTCAGAGATGGTGATTCGCATCTTATTGTTTAATTTTATCTGGCACATTTCTTTAGGGGATAGTTTGGTGAAGGCCTTTGACCAAGAGATCGAAGAGCTTTTTGTTACCTATGAAGGAACGAAATACAAAAGCAAGTATGAAATTGGCAAAAAAGAAGCCTTACTTCATTGCAAGATTTGTCTGTTTCGTTTAAAGGATGGTCACAAGACAAATCTTTATCAGTTAACGAACCGATCATTTATCCCCAGTGGTGAAAAGCTTGATTTCTTCTCTGCTTTCTTTATGATCATTGATTCAGCAATAGACATTCTTGAGATCAATTCTTTGTTCTTTCTTTTTTATTACTGGCCGATGCTGACTTCTGCCAAAGATGTGCGTCTTCCGATTGTAACGGATTGTTACAATCACGAAAAGCTAGAATTAAAAGAGCTGATGACTGAGTTTGAAGAACATTGCCAAAAATTTCTCTGTGATTTTGACTTCGACCATCAGTCGTTCCTTTATATGAATACATATCTTACGTTGTTGAAGTTCTGTATATTTAAGCAAAAAGTCCCCCTTTCGAATTTTTTCGAAGCAAATGTCATTAAGGATAAATACCCATTACATACGATTTTGACAAATACCATTCAAAGTTTTTGGCGTAAAATAGCAAATCGTAAAGGTTATGAGTGGTTAAAAACCTGTTATACCGATCTTGCTTTTTATCAAGCCTGTTTGCTTTATCCCATTTACATTGAAAAGGAACAAAAATATAAACTTAAAGTTGCTTTTGTCTATGTATCTAACTACTTGGTTTCCATGGAAGTTTTTAATATATGTGAACGGTTGCCCTACGTTGAAATTGAACGGATCACGCTGCCAACTGAAGAACCTTTTGACTTTTATATTTTGAGCTCACCACAGCTTTTACCCCCTTTTACAACCGAAGAAAACTCGGCAATCATTGATTTTTGTCGCTATCGTGATTTTGAAACGAATTTATGTCAGAAACTATCGAATGCTTTTAATGAAAAAATAAAAAAATTAACAGCAATTAGTGACTAAACAAACGCTTCTTTCGATGCTAACCATTTCCCTTTGGAAAAAGAATAAAAAGCTAGACAAAATCCCCCCTTGGAATCAACGGATAATTCCAAGGGGGGATTCATTATTTAATTATTTATTGATTTTACACAGACTAAATCAATCGAATATGAGTCAATGGATAATAAACAAAACGAGCATTGCCTAAAATGGCCTCTCCTGATATTGGTCCAAAGGAACGGCTATCTTTGGAGGCACGTCTATTGTCTCCAATGACAAAGTAACTATCTTTCCCTAACTTCTCAACACCTAATAAAGATTCCAAATCAAAGTCATTGGTGTAAGAGACAGACTCGTGATCATTGCTGCGGTTCTTCACTAGAAAATCTTCATCTACCGGTTCATCATCAATGTAAAGCTGATCATTGACATATTTCACTGACTCACCCGGTAAGCCAATCACCCGCTTGATATAGGTCGAACCATCCGGCAACTGGAAAACAACGACATCAAAACGTTGGATTGGCGAAATCTTCTCAATGACCACCATGTCTCCTTGTTTTAAGGTTCCTTCCATCGAATTTCCTTCAACAGGAACTGGGATCAACAAGAATGCCCGAATCAAGAATGCTGTTGCAAAAGCGATCAACGCATATTTCACTACTAGCCAAAAACGATCAACCCAGAGTTTTTTCGCCTCCACACGTCTGCCTCCTCTCCAATTTTTCACTTAGTTTATTCTTCAGAAAGCAAGGACAGTGCTTTTAAATATGCTGGGTCCTCTGCTTTGAGTTTCTCCGTTACTTCTTTTTCGATCGCTTGGGCAGTGTCTGCATCGACTTCCCCAGTCACTTTTAAATCATGAGCCTCTTGGAAAGTCTTCACTGCTGCTGTCGTCTCATCATTGAAGGTATCACCACTAGTGGCATACCCTAAAGCTTTAAGAAATTGATTTAGGTTATTGACTGCCGTTGATGATTGTCCAGCTTTTAAGGCATTGTCCCGTGGTAATGGCGGGAAATACGCATACTCTGGATAGTCCTCTTCATAATCCGGCATCACACCTTGATCATTGACCCAATTTTCATCCGGTGTCAGCCATTTCATGACCGTCATTTTTAATTCACTATTATCCCCCAGATCCTTCACGTTCTGAACGGTTCCCTTGCCGAAGGTTTCTGTACCAACAACTGGGATATCCGCTGATTCTTGCAAGGCTGCGGCAAAAATCTCCGATGCAGAGGCACTGCCGCCGTCGACTAAAACAACGACCGGTTCTGTGACTTTGAATCCTTCATCCAATGCTTCGCTCGCTTTGGTCTCACTGACCACCCCTTGATTGTTGGCAAACTTCACGATCGTTTGGCCGTTTTCTAAAAACATACTTGCCATGATCTGTACTTGGTCCAGCAGTCCGCCAGGATTTTGTCTTAAATCCAAGACAAACGACTTTGCGCCGGCTTCTCGCAGTTCGGTGATGGTTTCTTTCAACTCAGCTGCTGTGTTTTCACCAAAGGAAGTAATATCGATACGACCGATTGTGTCATTATTTTCAGCAATTTCTCCATGGACCGTTTCGATTGGGATCACATCACGAGTGATCTCCACATCAAAGGTGTCCTGATCACGTTGAATCGTTAAGGTGACTTTCGTCCCTTTTTCACCACGAATCTTACCCACAACTTCAGATAATTCCTGTCCCTGCGTATCTTCACCGTCTACCTTAACGATTCGGTCATTGATCCGCAGACCACTTTTTTCAGCAGGCGTATTTTTTATCGGTGCTTGTGCGACTTCTGGATAGTCTTCAACGATCGACAAGGTAGCACCAATCCCTTCAAAACTTCCAGAAAGTGATTGTTCTAAGTTATCCGCATCTGATTGGTTCAAATACGTCGTATAAGGATCATCTAGCGCATCAGTCATCCCTTGAAGGGCACCTTCTATCAAGGCATCCTCATCAACTTCTTGGTAATAATTCGCAAGGATTTGGTCATATAGCGACTGGATTTTCTCCATTCCGCTGGCTTCTGTGGTCGTTTCTGTCACCGGTTGCGTCGTCTGCTGATTTTGCTGAGCCGTTTGCCATAAATAGACACCGCCTCCTGACAAAATTGCGACACAAACGAGAGAAACGATATATCGGCTCGTCGTTAAACCTTTCATTCACAACACCTCTCTGAGAAAAAACAGCTCCGTTCTGCGGATTTTATGCAACCATACAAAACGAAGGATAGTTTTTTTATTTGTTATTTTCGAGATACTCTGCCCAGATACGATCAAAAATATCCATGGATGGCAAATAATCAACATTTAGTTCCAGATAAGAAGAGACTTCATCATAGTCATCGCTGTGCTTCGGAAACTGGATATCATGACTTGCATGAGTAGCAAAGATCTGGGCCTCATCTGTATGACTCGGTCCTTTGACTGCCATTAAATAGGTATAAAAACTTTTACGCATGTTCTTGCTCCCAATGATTTTCTAAAAAGGCTGATCTACGGGCATGATTGCGAGCAAAATTCTCAGGATTCTTTTTGTAATACTCTTGGTGCTCTTCTTCCGCTAAATAAAAAGGTTGGGCTGGTTCGATCGTGGTCACGATCGGATCGGTAAATCGACCGGAAGCCTGAAGCGCCTCTTTGCTGGCTTCGGCTTTTTTCCGCTGCTCTTCATTAAAATAGAAGATAGCCGGACGATAATTGTCGCCGCGATCTTCAAATTGACCAAAAGCATCTGTCGGATCCGTTTGCTGCCAATAGATCGTCAAAAGGTCTTCATAACTGATTTTTTCAGGATCAAAAATGATTTCCACTGCTTCAGTATGCCCTGTTTGATGGCTTTTGACTTCTTCATAGGTTGGATTTCCGGTATGTCCTGCGGTATAGCCGGAAAAAATTGAATGCACCCCTTCTAATTCATCAAAGGGTTGGATCATACACCAAAAGCACCCACCGGCAAAAATTGCTCGTTCCATTATTCATCCTCCGTTTCAGCTGGTAAATATAAACTCATTTGAATTTCATCATCCACAAGATTGATTTTGTTGGCTTTGATAAACAAGCCATTTTGCATACGGAATTGATCCAAACGTATCAAAATGATTTGTTCATCGGCATTGACATCGATCCAGTCAGGAAATTTAAAACTACGTTTGATCATTTTCATTACTTCACTGGTGGGCAGATCCAAGGTGCCAATTGATAAGCTTTTGGCTTTCAATTGAACGTTACCTTCTTCGGTCACGTAAGGATCAAAATAGAGATAGAAGGTGATAGGAAATCCTAATACTTGAAACTCTCCCGTCAACAATGCCTCATTTCTTAGCTCAAAATTATACTTGACCTCTTGATCTTTTTGAAAATCTGACAGATAAAAATCAATCAATTGGTTGACCTGGCTCTTGTTGCTGTTAACGGTCAGAACAGGACTGCCCTCCCGTTGAACAAGTTCAGCACTTTCATTTAAGCCGGTTTCTCGCTGTTGAAAAATTCTTGAAGCAAAGAAAACCGTTGTGCCTAAAAGGATACCGACCAACACTAGAAAAGCAATTTTCCAGTAGTTGATCGATTTTTTTTTCGTTGCAGCTGTTTTTTCCGGCTGCTTCGTTGATTCGCTTGGTTTCATTTTGCTTCCTCCTCTAGCAACCAATAATTTTGCGTTTTGATCACTTCATCGCGAACGGCATTCGCCATCAGTTGATACCCAAGATTATTGGGATGGAAGCGATCGCCTTCATACAAAACATTGTTTGTGATATTATTCCCGACAGTTTGCGATGAGTCAGTTGTCGTTGAAGTACTGCTTTGTGATTCATCCGAAGCTGTCGTCGATGAATCAGATAAGCGTTCTGTGTCCGATGATTCGGCAGTTTTCTCTGATTCTCCTTCTTCTGTATCAGCAATACCGACCTCATCACTTAACCCTTTATAGAGCAAATCGTTGATAGGAATAAAAAAGGCATTGTCTTGCTGATTGACGAACGTTTCCGTTTGTTTATTCCAGTTATCAATGATCGTCTGCATATCCGTGATTTCTGGGAAATTCAGATAAAATGGATTGTAGATGCCCAAGACATAGATTGGTGCATCACTATTCAAATCGCGGATTTGAGCAAACAAGTCTTTTAAACGTTCCTGGTAATCTTCCATCGGTTCCGTAAACGTCTCAATGCTCAAGCCGAAGAAATTGCTCTGAATCACTTTTAGTACGTCGTTACCGCCGACAGTCAAGGTAATCAAATCCGCTTGACTAAGATCTTGGCGTAAGTCTTCATCGTTTTTCACTCGCTTTAAAATCTGATCGCTTCTTTCACCAGCGACCCCATAATTTTTAGTTACCAAATTGCTCAAATCATAGCGATCCTCTAGATCCCCAGCCAAAATTGGCACAAAGCCACCACGAGCTGTTTCATCACCAACCCCTTCTGTCAAGGAATCCCCAAGAGCGAGATATTCAATGGCGGATTTTTTCGAATCATTGGCTGCTAGCTTGTCCACAGGGGTCAGCAATGGTTGGGCTTTGGGAACAGTAAAATGAAACAGTAAGCCAGTTCCAATAGCTATCAATCCCACAACGAGTAGATAAGTTACTAATTTCTTCCATTTCACAGGTATTCAAACTCCTTTGTAATCTTTGCTATTTTAACAAAATTCTCATAAAATTCCTAGTCGCAATCCTTCAAACTTAAGAAAGAAAACAGCTACCTGCCAAAGAGTCGACAAGCAACAGCAGCTTCTTTTTTTGTTTTTTCTTCCCGACAGCTTGTCATACGCCAAAAAGCGATTCGTCATTAAACGAATCGCTGAAAGAAAACATGCTTTTTTATTCCGTACTATAAGTAATCGCAAAGGCACCTTTACCTGTGTGAGTGGCGATGATCGGTGTCGTGTGCAACAAGGGGATATCCAACTCGGGGAATAGTTCCGCTAATTCCTTTTGGAAACGTTCTGTGATTTCTAACCCTTCAGCATGAGAAATACCAATTTTCGTCACTTTAGGCATACTCTTCAGTTCAGCTTTTAACTCTTCAAACCATTTATTGAAGGTCTTGACACCACGTCCTTTGACGACTGGAATCAGTTCTGAATGATCAAAATCCATAATCACTTTCATGTTCAGCAAACTCGATAAAAGACCTTTGGCACGACTGATACGACCGCCTTTTACTAAGTTTTCTAACGTTGAAACGCCGATAAATAATTTCGTATGCTCACGCACCAAATCCACCTCTGGTATAACTTCTTCTAGTGTCTTACCGGCTTTAGCCAATTCTGCTGCCCGAATCACTTGAAAAGCCAACGCTTGGTCTGTCGTGTCACTATCGATCACGGTGACTTTGGCTTTTGATAAATGACTGGCTTGACGAGCCGCTTCCACGGTTCCGCTAAGCCCTTTGGTCATATGAATCGATAGTATTTCACTGCCATCTTTGCCTAATTCATCATATAGTTCTACAAAATGACCGATTGGCGGCTGGCTAGTTTTAGGTAATTCTTTGGCTTGCGCCATCATTTGCATAAATTTTTCTCCCGGCAGCGTTTCATCATCTGGATAAACGACACCATCGATCATTACAGATAAAGGCACGACATGGATAGCCAAAGCATCACGGACACTTGGTTCCATCGTACTGGAAGAATCTGTCACAATTTTAAGATTTGCCATCATATATTCACTCTCTCTTTAAATCAAGTCTTTTTTCGTGGTAAAATAACCACAGACCATTTATACTAAGTATAACAGAGAGAAAATTTTTTTTCATCTAATTTCGATTCGAAAGGACGGTGCCGAATGCAGCACATGAAGTTTAGTCGCAGATATTTGATCGTCAATGAAGTATTAAATGCAGTAACCCACGGGATCGGATTAGGACTGAGTATCGCAGGACTGGTCATCCTCTTAATCAAGGGGGCAAATCTAGGGTCACCTATCCATATCGTTTCCTATGCCATTTATGGGTCGATGATGATTTTGCTCTTCCTCTTTTCTACCTTATTTCACAGTTTGATTTTTACCAAAGCAAAAAAGGTCTTCCAAGTCTTTGATCATGCCTCCATTTTCTTGCTGATCGCCGGAAGCTATACACCTTTTTGCTTGCTTAGTATCCAAGGCTGGCTTGGCTGGTCACTCTTTGTCTTGATTTGGCTACTAGCAATTAGCGGCATCGTTTATAAGTCACTGACTCTTCATAAAAAAGAGACTGTCTCAAAAATCTCCACCCTGATCTACATCATCATGGGCTGGCTATGTGTCGTCGCCTTCAAACCTCTGATCGAACATTTAGGCTACTGGGGAACATTTTTACTAGCAAGCGGTGGTGTTTCTTATACTGTAGGTGCGCTATTCTATAGTTTAAAATCCGTTCGATTCATGCATGTGGTTTGGCACTTATTCGTTATGTTAGGTGCTGGACTGATGTACTTCTCCGTCTTGTTGTATACCTAAAAATGAAGCATTGCTTACAAACAAAGAACAGGAAACTTTCGCTGCAGAAAGCTTCCTGTTCTTTTATTTTCTATGATAAAATTCAAATTGATGGGGGTAACGGTTCTTTTCATCGACGATCCCATCGATCACATGATCAAGTTTCCATTGCGTCCAATCAATCTCTGGGAAATACACATCTCCGTTAAATTCCGCATCGATCACTGTACGGTACAATTGATCGCAATCGTCAATCATCGCTTCAAAAACACCCGCTCCACCAGTTAAAAAAACGGGATGCTCTTGTTGCTTCACATACGCTAAGATTTCCTCTCGGTCATGCATCACTAACGCGCCGTTGGCTTGATAGTGTGGATCACTTGTCAAAACGATCGTCGTACGCTGCGGCAGTAATCTTTTTCCCATTCCTTCAAAGGTTTTGCGCCCCATTATAATCGTATTATTGATGGTTTGCTCTTTAAAAAATTTCAAATCATTTGGCAAATGCCACGGCAACGTGCCATCCGCTCCGATCAAACCCTTTTGATCTTGTGCCCAAAGTGCGATCAACATAAAAATTACATCCCTTCTGTATAAAATGATTCCGAAATAGTAGCAGCAACCTGCAGCCGCTGCATCAGCTGAAAAGCTGATTCATGCTCAAATGAATCTTTGTTGCGCTCATCAAAGCGCAAGCCATCACAGGCTTGGTAAACAATTGTGCCGCCGCTTCTTTGGACATTTCTCGGCCATTCCCCATCGTTTAAACGCGCGTTGTTGTTTTTCAGTAAAGTCGGTATCAGGGAGATAGGAAAGAGAGCACTACCAGCTGCGACATCAATTTCTTGTATTTGAAAAAAGTCAGCTGCGATCTCGTTGATCAAGCGCTCCGTTCTTTGCCACGTTTGCGGATGACTCGCAAACGCCCTTGCAGTTCGCCCTAGGATACAATACGTATTCTCTGGTAACGGCTGTTTGCTTATTGCCACAAGTTCTTCTGGATACGTCTCGATCCAAGTCACTACGCGATCAAAATCACAAATATGCAATGAATCCAGCATTGGTAAATTATGCTGTGCAGCAAAAACAAGTCTTCTGCGGGCATCCGCCGCCCCTTTTGCTGGTATAAAAATGGCAGTGCACTGCTGATTTGATCGAATGGCTTCTTTTAGCTCCGGCACTGTTTCCTCGGATACGGATAGCCAAACTCCATCATAGTGCTGATGCAAGAAATCAATGCATTGATCAATGAGCAATGCATGAATCGATCCAGCATGTCTCTGATGAAAGGTCGCCGCAAAGCCTCGTTTGTGGGTATTTTCCATTACGCCTCATTCCTTTCTTTATGAAATGAAACCAAACAACCACTTAAACTGCGATCGGTGCTTTGATTGTTGGATGCGGATCATACCCTGCCAGGGTAATATCTTCCATTTCAAAATCAAAGATTGACTGTTTTTCAGGATTTAACTGTAAGCTTGGCGCCGGACGTACTGAACGAGTCAACTGTTCCTTCATCTGTTCTATATGATTACTGTACAGATGAGCATCACCTAATGTATGGATAAAATCTCCGACTTCTAGTCCAGTTTCATGAGCAATCAGGTGCGTTAATAGCGCATAACTAGCAATATTAAAGGGAACGCCTAAAAAGACATCGGCACTGCGTTGATATAACTGACAGCTTAAGCGACCATCATGAACATAAAATTGAAACATCGTGTGACAAGGGGGCAACGCCATCGTCGGTACATCTTCTGGATTCCAAGCAGAGACGATCAAACGACGAGAGTCTGGCGTTGTTTTGATCATCTCGATCACTTCTTTGATTTGATCGATAAACCCACCCGTACTTTTTTCCCAATGGCGCCATTGGTACCCATAAACATGACCCAAATCGCCGAAGGTTTCAGCGAATGTATCATCAGATAAGATTTTTTCACAAAACTGTTTCAACTCATGTTGGTACTGTTCATTGAAAGCTTCATCCACTAGGGAACGACGGCCAAAGTCCGTCATGTCAGGACCTGTGTAAGCATCACTTTTAATATAGCGCTCAAACGCCCATTCATCCCAAATGTGGTTATTATGTTCTAGGAGATAACGAATGTTGGTATCTCCTTTTAGAAACCACAATAATTCGCTTTTGATCAAGCCAAAAGGAACTCTCTTGGTTGTCAACAATGGAAAGCCTTGGGACAGATCAAAACGCATTTGGTGACCAAAGACACTGCGTGTTCCCGTTCCTGTACGATCACTTTTATCATTGCCTTCTGCTAATATTTTTCTTCCTAGATCTAAATATGCTTGTTCCATCGTTCTCTCCTTTACTCTACACAAACTCGCTCAAATATTCCCAACGATCCATTTTTTCTGCAAGTTGCGTTTCAACCTCGCTGATTTCTTGCTGTAATTTTTGGAGCTTGGTAAAGTCAGCTCCTTGATGATTCATCTCTTCAGTCAAAGCGGCAGCTTTTTCTTCTAACGCCGCGATATCATCTTCAATTGTCGCCCACTCTTTTTGTTCCATATAACTCAGTTTCTTTTTGACAGGCGCTGCAGCAGACTCCTCACTATCAGGAGAAAGTGAATCGTTTTTTGATTCTTTTGGCTCTAGTACACTTGAACTAGCTTTATTGGTATTGGCTGCTAGGTACTCATTAATGGAACCAAAGTAGGACTTAATCCTGCCGTCTCCTTCGAAGATCAGCAATTTTTGGGCAACTTTATCTAAAAAGTAGCGGTCATGGGAAACAGTGATTACTGCACCTGGGAATGTTTCCAAATAATTTTCCAAAATCGTCAGGGTATCAATATCCAAATCGTTGGTCGGTTCATCTAACAAGAGAACATTTGGCTGCCCAATCAATAGCTTGAGCAAAAATAGGCGTCGTTTTTCCCCGCCAGACAGCTTGCCGATCTTAGTGCCGTGCATGGATCGCGGAAACAAAAACTGTTCCAGCATTTCTGCGACACTGACTTGTGAGCCATCCACTTTTTGCACTTCCTCGGCTGCTTCTTGCAAATAAGCAATCATTCGCTGATCAGGGTTCATCGCTTCAATCGTTTGCGTATAATAAGCCATTTTCACAGTCACGCCAATCGTCCGCTCCCCTTCTTCTAAAGGCAGGCGACCAGCTAAAATATTGAGCAACGTAGATTTGCCCGCACCGTTTTCTCCTGTGATCCCTAAGCGTTCTCTTGATTGAATCAACAGATCAAAGTGAGACAAAATCGTTTTGTTTTCAATCTGGAAACTCGCATCTTTTAGCGCTAAGACTTGTTTGCCTAAGCGTGTCGTAGCAACATCAATGGCCACTTCGCCGTTCCGTTTTACTTGATGTAGGTTTTCTTTTAAATCATCGAAACGATCGATCCGTGCCTGTTGTTTCGTTGTACGGGCCTTCGCTCCGGTGCGAATCCAAGCCAACTCATGTTTGTATAACTGCTTGCGCTTGTCTTCTTGCGTCTCCTCCACTCGTTCTCGTTCTGCTCGAGCATGAAGATACGTCTCGTAATTGCCTTGATATTCATGCAGCTTGCCAAAGGACAATTCAAAGATCCGGTTAACGACTCGATCCAAAAAGTAGCGATCGTGGGTCACCATCAATAACGCACCCCGATAATTTTTTAGATAGCCTTCCAACCATTGGATCGCATCATAATCTAAGTGGTTAGTCGGTTCATCCAATAACAACAGGTCTGGTTCATCGATCAATACTTGAGCCATAGCCACTCGTTTCTTTTGACCTCCAGATAACTCACTGACCTTTTTCTTTAAATCACTGATCCCAAGTTTTTGGAGGATAATTTTGGCTGTTGTATCTGTGTTCCAAGCATCCGCTTTATTCATCGCTTCTTCTGCCAATTGATAATTGCGCTGCGTTTGTTGATCCATACCATTATTTTCTAAAGCAATCAGCGCTTTTTCATAGTCGCGAACAACGCGGATCAGCGGACTGGTCCCTTGAAAAACAGCATCTACAACGGATAATTCTTCTTGTAGCTGATTGTCTTGCGCTAAAAAGCCAATTCGATAATCTTGACTAGCAAAAACAGTTTGGCGATCACCATCTCCACGATCCAAACCTGCTAAGATTCGCAGCAAACTTGATTTCCCCGTGCCATTGACACCGATCAAACCGATCCGATCTTTTTCATGTATCAGAAAAGAAAGCTGATCAAACAGTGTTTTTTCACCGTAAGTTTTGGTTAATTCACTTACTTTTAATTCTTTCACAGAATCCCTCCTGAGTTTTTTCTTCGCTCATTGTACCACATTTCATCCGAGGAAACGATGAGAGAAAGGAGCAGTTTTTGCAATAAAAAAGAATGCCTTCGTCAGTTTATTCCCTCTGATCATCGATGTTGATCATCTTTTAGGAATAACCTGACGGAGACACTCCATAAAACGTGCATCAAGTTGCGCGCCTTTTGAGACATATTATCGGCGGAACATCCGCTGTTTCGGTTGTTCTTCCGCTCGAGACATCGCATACGATTCTAACAGATTGACATTGCGTCGGTACTCATTTGCAGAAATCGTTGAAATTTTCTCAGCCACTTCATATTCATCGATCGTCTTGCGCTCAAGATAATAGCCCCAAAGGACTTTCTTAACAAAAATCGGGTCTTGCTCAATCATGATCGTTTCAATGAAATTGCTATGTTCAAACCGTTTGATGCTCATTTCTCGTTGACGAATAAAGAAATTGATCAGCGAGGAATCATAAACATCTTCTAAATTGCTCAAACTGTGAAAAATGTATTCGCTGTTTTTTAAGTAGATTTTTTGTACTTCAGAAATGTCTCGTTGTTTCAAGGCATCTTTCAGTTGCTGCTGCCGCTGTAAAAACAAACGTGGATGGATCAGTACACGAATAAAACGCTGAATAAAGAAGAGCCAAAAACTAAAGAATGAGAGAATTTGTTTTGCGAGGGAATGCTGCTGCTGAGAAATAAAGCGTGAATAAAAACGATAGCCATTTAGGCTGACTTTCCCATTTCGATAAGCTTCATCCAAGCCGTCTTGTTCGATCGATAAAATCAATCCTTGAATTTCTTGGATTTCTTGTTTTTCTGAATCAGTCAAACTATTGCGATACAATTCCCAACGACGATTTTCATAGGAATTGATGACAGCATCGATCGCTAAGCGACCTTTATCAGAAAGCTCTTGTTTTTCTTCTGCTTCCAATTGTTCGATGACGTCTTCTAAGATCAGCAAGTGATTGAAGTCGACACTTTCGGCAGCTTCACCATCTGCCAAATAAGGTAAGACCATCACGCTGATGATCAATGTCAGCAAAATTACACAGGCGGTCAAAAACAGGAGCAAGCTCCGTTCCTGAAACGGTGTATCATGCACCATCACCGGTAAAATGAAGATGGCTGCCAAACTGACTGTTCCCTTGACGCCACCAAAGGTCAACAAGGCGACTTGATTCATGGATACTTGTTTTTTTGACTGTAAGAACCAATAATAAAATAGCAAAAAGATAAAACGTACGAGGAAAATCACCGCTGTGACGACTAAAATCGTGATGACTAGATGCCAGTTTGCATAGTTTTTGCTTTCCCAGATCGGTGAAAAGACTTGTGACAACTCGATCCCTAGAAAGAGAAACACTAATGCGTTCAATGTAAAGACAATGGTCGACCATGTGCTTTCCGAAATGTTCGCTAATTCTGCATCAAACAACGAGATCCGGCGTTTTCTTTGGGCTTGGGCTACACCTGCCACAACTGCTGCGATAATCCCTGAGACGCCAATCATTTCTGCCAGCAAATAGGCAGCAAATGGCAAGAGCAGTTCAATCAATAAGTATACTGTGACATCTTGTGCCGAGATTTTTTCAATAAAACGTAAAATCCGGCGTTTCAGCCATACTATCAAGTAACCGACAAGCCCGCCACCGATACTAGAGAAAAGAAGTTGGAAGCCTGCGTTGGCTGCTGAAAAACTCCCGGTAGTCAAAGCCACGATAGCAAACTGTAATGCGGTAACCCCCGAAGCATCGTTCAGTAAGCCCTCGCCTTCAAGAATATGCATAATGTTTTTGGAAATTTTCAAACGCTTTGCTAATGAGGAGACTGCCACCGCATCAGTTGGTCCTAACGCAGCCCCGAAAGCGAAGCAAGCAGCCAGAGGTATCGTCGGCATCAACCAATGGAGGGTTCCGCCGACCGCAAACAGCGTCATTAAAACGCCACCAAAAGCCAAAAACAGCACGATCTTGCTGTTTTTTAGGATCTCAGGTACATCTGCTCGTTCCCCTTCTCGAAATAGCAATGGACCAATGATCATTACTAAAAACATTTCCGGTTCAAAGGCGATCTCTTGACCCATTTCTGTAAGACCTAATAAAATTCCTAAGATGATTTGAATAAAAAAGATCGGTACTGAGGGCAATATTTTGCTCGCCACATTTGATAATGTGACAAGAATTGCAATGATAATGACGAGTTCAATAAATTCCATCCATTACCCTCTTTTCTTTCGAATGGCTAATAACAGCTCAAGAAAATCTTCTTTTTTTAAAAGGATCTTGTCGTTTAGAAGACCTAACTCCTTTTCGTTATTTTCAATCTCGCATTGGACACGCCGTGATTCCAAGCGATATAAATCGTGTTTCATTCGTTCAAATTTTCGGAAAAGCAATGGATTTTTCCGTTGCAAATAATCCCGAATCTCCTTTTTTTCAGCTGGTGTAAATTGTCCCAACTGCTTCATTAGTTCTTGCTTACTTAAACATTCCTTGTTCATAATTACGTTTTTTACCCCTTTTATCATCAGTTTATCTTTTTATTTAACGTGCAAATCAAAATTATCTCTTGACCGCTAGTATTCTAAGCCAATCATTCAAAAATAGCAAGTCTTTCTCACTAAATGTTGGTTTTCTATCAGTTTTCTTATAAAACAAAAAAACCGCAGTCTTCACTGCGATTTTTTATGCTTATTTCATATATAAGTCGTAGTAAGCATCCATGATCTCTTTGGCGATTTGAATATTTGGATGGGTATCTGTGTCGCCTTTTAATTGAGGCATTACGATCGCAATCGCAATATCCGCATCACTGCTTGGCCCGTAGGCAACGATGTTTAGGTTAACTAAGCTGATGGTATTGCCATTACTATCCACAATTGGTGTTTCGGCAGTACCTGTTTTGGCAGAGACCTCCATTTTCGCAGAAGCCAAGCCTTTGGCAGTTGCCCAAGCATCCGTTCCATGAACTGCATCATAAAATCCATTTTGAACAATTTGCATTTGAGCATCTGTTAAACCAACTTCATTCAATACCGTTGGTTCGATCTCTTCAATCAGTGAGCCAAGACCGCCAGTTTCATCATTGCCGTAAATACCGTCGACGATATGAGGCTGCAATCTTTTGCCACCATTAGCAACGGTTGCTGCATATTGTGCCAGCTGCAACGTGGTATAGGTATCAAACTGACCAAAAGCCAAGTCAAGGATCTTCCCACCATCACTGACGGGGTCCATATTATCGATCGATGTGCTGATACCAGTCGCTTCTCCCGGTAAATCGATCCCAGTTTCAGTTCCCATACCAAAAGACGCAAAAGATGAACGTAGTTTTTCATAGACATCCCCTTGACGATCCACTGTTGGAATCGAGATACCTGACTGATAATTGATGCCCATCAAACGTAAAGCGACTTGCATCATATAGGAGTTAGAAGAAACTTCCAACGCCTGCTCCGCAGAAAGGTTACGATTATTTGCCCCAGTTGGATTGAAAATTGAGGCTTTTACATCGGAGCCAATTCTGATTGGTTGATCCAATAACACTTCATTGCCATTTAAGACCCCATTTTCCCAGCCAGCAGCCAAAGTCCCTGCTTTGACAACGGACCCTGGTACAAAGGAATTAATGAAGGTACCAATGGCATTTTCCTGCAATTCATTTGAACCTGTGTCATGATGATAGCCGGACATTGACAAAACGCCGCCGGTTTTTGGATTTAACGCCACTGCGTAAACCCCTGGAGAATATTCTGCTGCCCCAGAATCAATCAGTTTTTGGAAATTGTCTTGCAAGATTTTATCAACTCTCGCTTGAAACTCAGCATCTAATGTTAATACAAGGTTATCCCCTTTTGCCCCAGCAAAGGTTTCTTTTTGACTTTCAATATTATTATTGTTATCAAGGGAAATCTCAGAAATGGATTTTGTGCCTTGTAAGACTTCTTCATACTGCTGCTCTAAATAACTACGTCCAACTCGATCATTACGAGCATAGCCTTTTTCTAAAAATTCATCCAAAACTTCTTCCGGAATTCCTTGTTCTTCACTGGTCACCGTTCCGATCAAACTAGCCAGAGAACTTCCTTCAACGATGTTTCTCGTCCAATCGGTACCGGTGGAGATTCCCGGTAAATCGACCATGTTTTCAGCAACAATAGCTAATTCACGGTCAGACACATCCGACGTCTTAATAAAGACCGTACTCAAAGATTGGGCGCTATTCATCCGCTTAAAAATCGTGGCTGCTTCTAATTCTGCATCAGAGAAATTGATTTCATCTTCTGTCACTTTATCAACGGTTGCCGCATATTGTTCAGAAGTACCTATAGAACGCTCTTCATCACTCAATCGGTCAGTTGCTGCTTCAAGATTTTCTTCATCGGCCAACCAAAAGTCCTTAAGATCACGATCAGACAAGTTTTTGTCCACAGGTACTTCGATCAACTCGCTCAATTTTTTGGCCGTTTCTAACAAATCTTGAGCGGTCATTTTGTTTCCGCGGGTAAATGTGATTGCTGCATTGGCTTGATTTTCCACCAGCGCTTTTCCAGAAGCGTCATAGATCATTCCCCGAGGGGCGCTTCCTTTGACTTCCACTACAGATGAAGCTTTCAACTGCTGCTCAATATTGTCGCCATTGACGATCTGTAGATAGCCTAATTGAACGATCAAGGACACAAACAAAGCAAAAATAATAAAAAACAAAAAGTTCAATCGAAATGGAACATGAGATTTGCGATACGATTTAGCCTTTGGTTCTTCTGGCCCCTTGCGTATCCCTTGGACAACTTTATCTTTCAAATTCTTCATCTCATCTATCCTTCCAATCTATAATGACTACTGTCCTATTTTACCAAAAAATTCGATTCGAAACAGAAAAAACAAAAAATATCCATTAATCCTTAGAAAAAACTATAAAAATTAGCGTGAATCCGAGTAAATGTTTCACAGTTTGAATGTTTCATTTTCATTCTTTCATGAAAAAATTGTTTTTTTAAGCTTTCTTATGTTTTTTCATTTGATGGTTTCGTGAAACAAGATTTCCGTTGGTGCTTTTGTGGAAAACTAAAAAGCAGGAGGACTTTCGGTCATCCTACTTTTTAGGCTTCTAAAGAAACTAGCTACTCTCCAGTTGTTGAGTTTTCTTCTGAAAAGGTCAGACTGTCGTCGTATAACTGATAATTAGGCGATCCGTTAGTAAATTCGTCGCCTTGGGTCAAACCCTCGTTCGTCGGAAGCTGCAACTGCTCCTTTAATAAATTTTGCGTATGCAACAACTGATTCGTCCCCAATAACTGATAATATACTCCACCAATCAGTTGCCCTTCTCCTTGGAGTTGCTCTTGCTTGATGGTCGTAAAAGCAGGAATATAATTGGTACCGATGTCCATCATATCATTCCACGTAAGATCCGTCTTCGAATTCTTTTCAACCGCCTTAAGAATCTTTTGGTAATTACTGATACCATCCAGACTCATAACTTTTTGAAGAATTTTCGTAACCACTTCTCTTTGCCGTCTTTGGCGACCGATATCCCCTTCCGGATCTTGTTTTCGCATTCTTGCATAAGCCAGACCTGTCTTACCATCTAAAGTAATTCGCCCTTCAGGGACATGAACACCTTCTAAAGTAAAATCGATATCATTTGTCACCTCGATGCCCCCAACTGCATCGATCAGATCCCGCATACCCTGCATATTGATCGTCACATAGTGATCGATAGGAATGTCCAAGAGATTTTCAACAGAGTCCATGGCCATGGCCTCCCCACCAAAAGCATAAGCATGATTCAGCTTATCGATCGTATTGTACCCAACGATTTGTGTGTAAATATCACGGTCAAGGCTAATGATCGTTGACTGTTTTTTTTCTGGATTGACCGTCACCACCATCATACTATCCGAACGACCTTGTTCGGTTCGCCCTAAAGCCCCAGTGTCGATTCCCATTAGCAAAATGGAAAACGGATCTCGATCTTCAATGCTGATCGCTTCCTCTCGTTTGTCTGTTTTCCGATCAACAGCGTGAGAGATTTGATTAAAAGTGGCATTCGTCTCTTGATAAACCTGCATCCCGTAGATCGTTACTCCAATGATTCCAACCACTAACACGACTAAAATACCTAAAATTACCTTTTGATATCTCCGCATCTTACACCTCACCAGTAAAAATTTACTCATCAAATAAATTTTCCCACAAAACGCATCTTTCAGCAATCGCTATCATGCATCAACTTCATATTTAATCCTTCCGTAACTTCTTTGAAATAAACAAAAATAAAGTGTCCCCTCTAAGTTAGAGGGGACACCGCAAATAGTCTTTTTTAAATATAATCCACAAAACGAGCGCGGAACTTCATATGCAAATGACTTCCTAGAATAAGAAGCATCAAAGTTAAACACCAGAAGATAAGTGTATAAGTTGTTTTTTCCCAAACCCATGCACGAGAAAGGAAAGCATCACGAAATCCTTCGATTAAATAGTAAAATGGATTCAAGCGAAGAATCTTGATTAACCAAACAGGCATATTTCGGTTATTAATATCCCAAATCGGACCAGAAACATAAAATAATAATCTCAAAACAGACTGTAGAAAAATATGATAGTCACGTATCAGTACTGTTATGGTCGCATTCAATAGACCAAAAGCAAATAGGAATATGACCATCGCAAGAAAGTAATAAATAAATTGTAACCAATAGATGCTTGGTGTCACACCTGCTATGAATAACGAACCTACGACGATTGCCACCATAGGAATGTAGGATGACAAATTACTTATAATATTGATCGATGGTAAAATGCTTACTGGGAACTTCATTTTTGCTACCATTCCAACTTGTCGGTGAATACTATTAGAAGCGCCTAGTACAGATGCATTAATATAAAACCAAGCAGTGATCCCAATCAGCATCCAGATAATAAAAGGAACGCCATCAATTTTTCTATTCCCGTTCACTCCTAACCCGAAAACCAAATAATAAATACCGATTTGAATCGCAGGATTTAATATTTGCCAAGCTAATCCCAAATAATGGCTCTGATAAGTAGCCTTATCCTCATATCGAGACATCCGGAATATAATTCCCGCATGCTTAAATTGTTCTTTTATAACTGCAGCAATCTCTTTCACAAACTTCTTCCTTTTCTATATGAACTAAACAAAGAAACATCTTCTTTATTTGAAAACTTGACTGATCGTTTCAACGGGATTCTTAATTGCGTAAGTAATCGAACGCCCACTAAAAGAAACCAGCGAACAAAATATCGTTGCGGCTACTACCAAACCTAGGATTCCTTTGGTTGGCCAGCTCATTTTTTCCCCTAAAGGTGTACGTTTCAAGTTTTTTTGGATCATTTGGTCCGAAAGATTTTGTTGTTGCAAGAAGTGATCTTCACGGCTTTTTTCTGCTAATTTCTCCAAATTAAAGGCTTTCTGGTCTTCTTTATAATTGTCTTGATACGCTTTTTGCTCTTTCTTTGGCTGCTTTTTGAACCAATCAATGAATTTGCGATATTCAGCCATTACTTCTTCAGTAGGACCAAACATCCGTAAATCACCATAGTGCATCCAAATCGTTCGGTCGCAAAGTTTTTCTACCTGTCCTAAAGCATGACTGACAAAAAAGATGGTTTTTCCGGCTGCTTTAAATTCCATGATTTTATCCACACATTTTTGATAAAAAGTTTCATCACCGACAGACAAAGCTTCATCAATAACTAAAATATCTGGATCATTATGAACAGCAATAGCAAAGCCTAACCGTGATTTCATCCCACTGGAATAGCTTTTAACCGGTTGATTGATAAAGTCACCCAAATCAGCAAAGGCCACGATCTCAGGCATTTTTTCATCAATTTCTTTATTAGTCATTCCAGACATCAATGCTTTGAGTCGAATATTTTCTAACCCAGTCAGCTGATATTTTAACCCCGCACCGATTGCGATAATCGAGGTGTCACCATTTACTTCCATCGTACCAGATGTCGGTGGGATAATCCCACTGATCACGTTGGATAAAGTTGATTTCCCAGAACCATTGATTCCAATGATCCCTACTGATTCGCCGGCTTTCACATCGAAGCTGACCCCTTTTAAGGCCCAAAATCGAGGAACATTGCGATGATAGAACTTGAATAGTGCTTTTACTTTATCCGCTTTCTTTTTATATAAGTCGTATTCTTTCGTCACTAAAGTTGCACGGACTTTGATTTCTTTTTCCACTTTCTTCATCCATTCTCATAGAATTTCTAATTGATCGAGTCAACTCACAAAACATCATACCATATTTTGTGTTCTGAACAAATAATCAATGAAAAACTAGTAATAAAATCTTAATTTCTTGAAGTTGGGCTCAATAAAAAAAACATCTGTAAAAGATGCTTTTTTATAATAGTCTTTTAATTGTTAAGTTTCAAATCTTTTTTGATTTGAGTAGTTGATATTTCCGGAGTCCGTGCTAGATAGATCACTTCAGCATCTGTCTCTTCTTGAATAAAATCAAATTTGCCAGCCCAATCGTCTCCCATAACAAAGGTATCCACATGATATTCTTTGACATCGGAAACTTTTTGGCCCCAGCCTTCTTCAGGAATCACTAGATCCACATACCGAATCGCTTCTAATAACTGCTTTCTTTTCTCATAAGAAAAGTAGCATTTTTTTTGTTTTTCGTTCCAATTAAATTCATCCGTTGATAGTGCTACGATCAAATAATCGCCTTGCTCTTTTGCACGACGCAAAAGATTGATATGTCCATAATGCAATAAATCAAATGTTCCGTAAGTAATTACTCGTTTCATTCTTATCCCTCTTCGCTTCCTAGTCTTACTAATGTATTGAAGATACCAAATATGGCGAGAAATAGCAAATTAAAAAAGCTGAGGGCTTACTCAGCTTTTCCGTTCTGTTTTAGACTTTGGTCACTTCCGCTGCTTGAGGTCCGCGGGCACCTTCAACGATCGTAAATTCAACTTCTTGACCTTCTTCAAGTGACTTAAAACCGTCTCCTTGAATGGCAGAAAAGTGAACAAATACATCATCGCCACCGTCAACTGTAATAAAACCAAATCCTTTTTCGTTGTTGAACCATTTTACTTTCCCATGTTCCATAGTGTGTAAAGCCTCCAATAATTATAATCCGACGATTCCGTCGCCTTTATTATAGCGGATTATGTAAGCGTTAGCAATATCAAAACGATTCTTTCTATCCACAAAAAAAGAAGCCTTTTAGCAGGCTTCTTTCTAGTAAATTGTTTAAGCTTTTGCGAAATATTCGTTTACTTTGTCCCAGTTAACAACACTCCAGAAAGCATTGATGTAATCTGGACGAACATTTTTGTATTTCAAGTAATACGCATGTTCCCAAACATCTAAACCTAAGACAGGTGTTTGGCCATCCATCAATGGTGAATCTTGATTCGCTGTTGAGGTGATTGCTAATTTGCCATCTTTAACGACTAACCATGCCCAACCTGAACCAAAACGTCCGGTTGCAGCAGTTTTAAATTCTTCTTTAAAGTCTTCAAAGCTGCCAAAAGTTTCTTCAATTGCCTCTTTGATGGCTCCAGTAGGTTCGCCACCAGCATTTGGGCCTAAGATTTCCCAGAAGAACGTGTGGTTGGCATGGCCGCCACCATTGTTACGAACTGCTGTTTGAATATCTTCTGGTACAGAAGAAAAGTCAGCTAATAATTCTTCAACTGTTTTTTCACCTAATTCAGGATGTTTTTCAATCGCTGCGTTTAAGTTTGTTACATAAGTGTTATGGTGTTTATCATGATGCAAATGCATCGTTTCTTCATCAATGTATGGTTCTAATGCATCGTATGCGTAAGGTAAATCTGGTAATGTGTAAGTCATAAAAAAATTCCTCCTCAATGATAATGTTTACATAAGTAACATTATCAGACTATCAGACTTTGTTCAAAAAATATGCTTACTTTTTCTCACTTTTTTTCGTATTGAAAATCAAAAATTTACTAAACACATAGTTTGCCAAAACAACAACAACTTGGGTGACCAGCTTGGCAACTAGATCGCCGGTTGCCAAAATTGAAATAAATAGATACATACAAAGCATATCTAAGCCTAATGATAAGACGCGAAAGAAAATGAACTTCCCAAATGCCGCCCATGACTCTTGCTTTGTCTCGGTTTTTGCTTCAAAGACCCATAACTTATTTGTAAAGTAGGCGAACAAAACAGAAGCAATCCAGGAAATCACATTCGCTGTCTGGTAATAAAGACCAAATCCTTCACGAAAAATGAGATAGACGACAATGTTGACTACAGTCGTTAATCCACCAAAAAATAAATACGTAATCGGCTCCCACAACTTTTTTTGCTGCAAGAACTGCTTGTATTCGTTGTACTTTTGCATTCTTTTGCCTACTTTCATTTCTTTATTTATTCATTCATTCGATTATTGGTTCTTTTTTTGTGAATTCCTTGTAATTCAAAGAACCCTTCGTTACAATTACTCTAGTTATACCACAAAGGAGTTCATCAGCAAATGACTATCGTCCAACTATTTAAAATTGCTTTTTTCCGAATACCTGATTTAAAATTTGTCAAAAAAGCAGAATTTTCCAAAGTAATCGTTTTTCTATTAAGCGCCTCCGTGCTTATCGCGGTACCGATGACCATCAATGTATTAGGTGTCTTTCGCGATGTGCAAGCAGACGGACAAAAAATTGGAGAATCGATTCCAGATTTTACGATCGAAAATGGGCAGCTTGCTACAGCGCCGGATACGCAAGGTTTCATTTATCAAACCGATTCGATCATCTTTACTTTCGATCCAGATGGCAACCGTACGCCAGCAGATATTGCATCTGATGTTACTGGCTCTGTCATCGCTGTTGGCTTGTTAAAAGATCAGCTGGTCATCCGTATCCCCTCTTCTGGCTTATCGACGTCAATGTTAGATTCTAATCAATTAGAATTTGATTACAGTGAGCCTGCGCTGCGCAATCTTAACGGTCAGGCGATTCGAGAAGCGCTATCAAACCAAGCAATTCCATGGCTAATCAAACTCATTGTCTTTTTTGTTGCATTGTATCCATCATTTGTCAGCTTGCTGATCACCTTAGTGATGGGGACCTTTATTGCAACGATCTATACAAGATTAAAACGATTCTCCTATACTTTCTTTGAAAATTTAAAGATTCTGATCGTAAGTGCTGCATTGCCTACGCTTATTAGTGTAATCGTACAACTACTATTGCCTTCCTTCGATGCAACCACCTTTATTTTGTTTGGTTCTTTATTCTTATTCACACAAGGGGTCAAACATTCTCCAAAAATTCAGTTTAAAACCTAATCTAGGCCATGTTCAATTCCTTGAACATGGTTTTTTTCTCATTCTTTGCTACACTTAAGTTAAAAGGAGGCTTGGCAATGAAAAAAATAATCTTAGCCACTCGAGAGTTTCGCGACACATATGTGAAACAAATCGAAAAAGACTATCAATTTCTTGTGTACACAAAGGACCAAGCAATTGATTGGTCACAAGTAGAAATCACCATTGGTTGGAAGTCGGAATGGAAGGACTACCTGCTAACGGAGAAAACAAATTTGAAATGGGTCCAAGCGATTTCAGCTGGCGTAGACACCTTACCATTAAAAGAGTTTGCGAAATACAATATTCGCTTATCTAATGGCAGCGGCATCCATGCCGAATCGATCACAGACCATTTGTTGGCTCTACTATTTATGGAAAACCGCGGGATTTTCCAAGCAATTCAGCAACAGAGAAAACAGCAATGGTCACCGAATACAATTCACTATACAAAATTGTCGGACCAAGAGATTTTGATCGTTGGTACAGGACAAATTGGCCAAAAGTTAGCTCAAGCATTGACCTTTTTTGGTGTAAGTCCCATTGGTATCAATACTAGCGGGCATGACGTGACAGGTTTTGAAAAAACGTTTGCGTTATCTGACTTACACGCTTGCGCAAAAACCGCCGATTGCGTCATCAACATCCTTCCTCTGACGGAAGAAACCACTCACTTGTATGATGCAGCTTTTTTTGCCCAAATGAAACCTAGTGCTTCCTTTTATAATGTCGGCCGTGGGCCTAGTGTGGATACCGATGCATTAGCAAAAGCCCTAGAAAAAAAGCAGATAGCATTTGCCGCTCTGGATGTTTTTGAAGAAGAGCCATTGCCCGAGAATGATCCGTTATGGCTCATCGAGAACCTTTTGATAACCCCCCATATCTCAGGGCATACGCCCCATTTTCAAAAGGCATTTATGGCCATTTTCTTAGCGAATTTCCAACAATTTTTGGCGAAACAAGAACTTGAAAAAAATGAGATAAACTTGGATAAAGGCTACTAACAAATTCTTTCCGCAAAAAAAGTGTACAGTTGGAGGCGAAACCTTCAGATTGTACACTTTTAATTTATCGTTGTTTTTCTTGGTCTTTTTCAGTTTCTTTCAAGAAATATAAGGGTCTATTTTTGGTTTCTAAGAAAATTTTCCCAATATATTTCCCGATGATTCCCAAACAAAGCAATTGCAAGCCGCCCACAAATAAGAAAATGCTAACCATCGATGGCCAACCAGTTGTTGGATCACCAAAGATAAAGGTTCTGATCACAATAAATATCAACGCAATCAGAGAGCCAAAACAGGAAAGCGCCCCAATAAACGAAGCAATGTTCAGCGGCGTATCCGAAAAGTTGACAATCCCATCGATCGAATATTGGAATAGTTTCCAAAATGACCACGAAGTCTCGCCAGCGACTCGTTCCCGGTTCTCATAGGCGATGTATTCTGTATCAAAGCCTACCCAACTGAAGATCCCTTTTGAAAAGCGATTGTACTCTGATAGCTGTAAAACGGCATCTACCATATTACGGCGCATCAAGCGAAAATCTCGGGCACCATTTACCATTTCGGTATCGGCAATCTTGTTGATAATATTATAGAAGGCATCTGAGAAAAAACTACGAATTTTCGGTTCTCCTTTGCGATCCGCTCGTCTGGTCCCAACACAATCAAGCTCTGGTTTTGCTTCTAGCATCGCAAACATTTCCGGCAGTAGAGTCGGGGGATCTTGCAGGTCTGCGTCCATCACAGTGACAAAATCGCCTTTCGCCGCTTGTAAGCCTGCATAAAGTGCCGCTTCTTTGCCAAAGTTTCTCGAAAAAGATAAATAGCGAACACTGTCGGGGTGGGCACGATATAACGCTCTTAAAACAGGTAGTGTTTGATCTGAAGAGCCATCATTGACAAAAATATATTCAAAGGGCATATTTAATTGTCTCTTCACTTTTTCTGTTTCCTCAAAGAATATCGGCAAGCTCGCCTCTTCATTAAAACAAGGTACAACAATTGATAACATCGGTTTCATCTCCTAGAGCCAATCGTGGGAAGCCGGTCAGCTATGACCGAATCCACATTATTTTTTATCTTCACTAAAATCGTACTTCGGTTCATCCAACGTTTGATCATAATCAACTGTCAGATTATAGCCTTTGAAAAACCACTCATCCGCTTCATCAATAAAAAAAAGCAATCCGTCAATGGTTTGTTCAACGATCGGACGTTCTGGTTTGTCTACTGACATCCCCACGGAAAATCCGTCATGCACTTGTGTCTTTCCATAAATTTTTCCAAAAAAACGAATCCCGCTTCCTTGGTCTACCACCAACTCTTTTTTGAACCATTGCATTGCTTCAGGACTTATTGTTAAGTTCATTTTCTTCACTCCTAATCATTCATATGTTCATCGAGTATATCTACATCATCTGTATTGCCGATCACGAGTAAATTGTCATTTTCACGCACGATTGCCTCTGCATCAGGCGAAACGATCACTTGTCCTGGTCCACGACGAATCGCAACGACTGTCAGACCATACTTTTGTCGAAAATTCAGCTCAATCAGGGATTTATTGAAAAAGCGTGGATTGGACACGCGAATCTCTGCTAAAGAAAATTCGTCAGATAGTTCAATATAATCTAAGATATTTTTGGAAACTAGATTATGGGCGATGCGAATCCCCATATCACGTTCAGGATGGACGACACGGTCTGCGCCGAGTTTTTCCAGTACACGGGCATGGTATTCGTTTTGGGCTTTGGCTAAGATATTAGGAACACCCATTTCTTTAACCATCAGTGTGACCAATATACTGGCTTGAATATCTTCACCTATCGCAACAATGACATGGTCAAAGTTACGGATACCCAATGAACGCAACGTCATCTCATCTTGTGCGTTCCCGACCACCGCATGGGTGGCGATATTCATGTATTCATTGACACGATCTTCGTTGCTATCGATTGCCAACACTTCTTGACCTGATTCAATCAACGTACGACAAATACTTCCACCGAAACGACCTAATCCAATAATTGCATAATTTTGCTTCACCACAAACGCTCCTTTGTTTGCCAGATCATTATTTAGTATAACAAAAACCTCCCCTGCTTGCCATGAGGAGGTATGATTATTAAGATTTTATTTTATCAAGCCATGTTTAAAAGCATATATCGTAGCTTGTGTACGATCTTCTACTTCTAATTTTGATAAGATGTTTGACACATGTGTCTTCACTGTTTTCAGCGTAATGAAGAGTGAATCCGCAATCTCTTGGTTGCTCTTTCCTTCAGCGATCAACAGTAACACTTCTTGTTCCCGATTGGTCAAATCTTCATGTAGGATTGGTGTCCGATTCGTCAAACGATCCATCATTTTCGTGGTGACTTCGGGTTCTAAGACCCGCTCTCCTCGCTGGGTTGCACGAATGGCTTCCGCAATCTCATGAGCAGTAGACGTCTTTAACAGGTAACCGGCCGCACCCGCTTCAATTGCAGGATAGACTTTCTCGTCATCAATAAAACTAGTGACAATGATGATTTTTGCTTCTGGCCAATCATTTAAAATCAATTTCGTAGATTCGATCCCATCCATTTCATCCATAACCAAATCCATCAAAATCACATCTGGACGTAATTCCAATGCCTTTTCATACCCGACTCGACCATTTTCCGCTTCCCCAATTACTTCTATATCGTCTTGAATTGATAGATAAGAAGAGACCCCTAGACGAACCATTTCATGGTCATCAACTAACAACACTTTAATCATACGTTATGCCTCCTTCAACAGTGGAACTTTGATTTCAATACTGGTTCCTTGATTTTTAAAACTAATAATTTTCAACGTTCCGCCAACAGCACTTACACGTTCTCGGATATTCATCAAGCCATAGCTGCCGGCCTTTTGATCTTGGGGATCAAAGCCAACTCCGTCATCGATCACCCGCAATAACACGTTATTATCGATGCGATGCAAGTATACTTCTAACTCATCAGCTTTCGCGTGACGCAGTGTATTAGACAAGAGTTCTTGGATCACGCGAAAGAGTTGATCTTCAATCGAACTAGGCATCGTAAAGTCTTCAATATCCCAAGTCAATAGAATTTTGATTTTGGTCTCTAATTCCTTTAACAATTGCTCGATTCCTTGCTTTAGACTCTTCCCTTCCAAAGTTACAGGTCGTAGATGAAGCAAGAGCGCCCGCATTTCAGATTGCGAAGCATTGATAATGTCTGTGACCATAGCTAACTGTTTCTTTTGGCTTTCTGGAGCATCTGTTCGAATCGCTTGCTCATTCAGTGCAGACATCATCATCATGGCGGCAAACAGCTGTTGAGAAACAGAGTCGTGCAGTTCACGAGCCAGACGCTGCCTTTCTGCTTCTAAAATCTCTTCTTTCGTCTGACCATCAACAAACTGCGGTTTCGCATTCAATTGCTGTAATTCCATCGACATCTGTTTCATCTTCGATTGGATACTGGCAATATCACGATCCACATTCGCAATCAAATGGTTTTCAGACGCATGTGGGATCTTTGTTTCCAATAAAGGGCTATCGATATAGCCGCTGGCTAACAGTCTTAGCTTTTCTTCCACCGGACCGTATTGACGGTTGCGAAAAAAAGAAATCAGTAAAAAGACAGCTAAAGCAATCAATGCAGATATTACAAGTAAGTGAAAGACGATTGGGATAAAAAAGAGTTTGATTTGAAAGACTTCTATCAGCCAATTATTTTTCCCACTGGCATACAAATAGGAAAACAGCATCAATATCATGGTGAAAAAACTTGCTAATCCTGCGTAAAAAGCGATCATGCCTCTTGAAAATTTCCCAATCATACCCGAATCACCTCAACATCACCAACAAGGGTATTCGTTAAGATTTTCAAACGCCGACTATTTTCGCCATAATCCGGGCTGTAAATCGTTACTTTTTCATTTTTCAAGCTCGTTTCTTCACCTTCAAAGATAACAGAGCCAATAAAAGTACTGTGCTCTAATTTGATCGCTATGCCAGCAGGCACTAAAATACGAGTTCTACCAAAGCCTTTTCGTACGATCACGACGTTTTCTTTCTTAGGCAATAAAGTGTTGCCTAGATCGATGAAAGTGTCTCCCGTCAAGATATCTAAATTGATATCGTCCCATTCATAGACTTGACTGCCGATCCGTTCATTGCCTAACCATTGCTGCTTTTGTTTCAGCGGATGATCAGCTTTGGGTTCTTCAGTTTCAACGATAATCATTTGTTTTTTGCGCCAGAACGAATTTTTAGTTAAGTCGATTCCGGTAATCTCGACGCCTTTTAAACCAATAAATAAAATCGCAAAAATCAGCATCAGCCACAGTGCTGGACTATTTAACAAACTGATCAAAATAGCAATGGAACTTGAGACCATCAAGAAATTTTTAAAATTGCTCTTGCGCTCACTTCGGTTCACAAGGACCAAGCACGTCACACCAAGTATTAATAAAAATAATAATGGCGGATTAGATAAAATTTGCCATACCGCAAAAAGCAGTAAGAGCGCTTCAACAATAAAGAAAAAACGCCAAGGACTTTTCATTCAAGCTCCTCCTCCTAGTAATTCTACTTTATCATACCTGAAAAAAATGGTTTGTCCATCCGTCGCTGGTCCGAAAAAAGACCCTGTTTGATCAATTTCCCTAAAGGAGAATGAACAACAGGGTCACCTAAATCTACCTAGTGATTAAGCGACTAGCTTTTCTTTACTTCTGTGATTCTTACTTGCATATCTCCGCCTGGCGTTGAGATCGTCACTTCATCATTGACTTTTTTCCCAATCAAGGCACGAGCGATTGGTGAATCATTGGAAATTTTACCAGAAAACGGATCTGCTTCAGCACTACCAACGATCATGTACTCTTCTTCGTCACCATCAGGCAACTCAACAAAAATCACAGTTTTTCCGATGGAAACTTCATCAGAGTCTACACCCTCATTATCAATGATCTCTGCAAAACGAATCATATTTTCTAAAGTAGTGATTCGGCCTTCGACAAACGCTTGTTCATCTTTTGCAGACTCATACTCGGAGTTTTCGGATAAATCGCCAAAACTGCGGGCTACCTTGATACGTTCAATGATTTCCCCGCGTTTTACCGTTTTCAATTCTTCTAATTCTTGTTCTAGCTTTTCTTTTCCTTCAAGTGTCATTGGGTAAACTTTTTCTACCATAGTTCTTTTCTCCTTTTAGTAACTTCTAATAAATCGCAAAAGGTAATCTTTTGCGATGAGTCCACAAAAGATTACCATGCTTTTTTTTAAATGTAAACTATAAACCTATGAAAATTTAATTTGAGGTATTGTTTACATATTGTTCCACTAATTGCATATGCTGTTCATAGGTTTCCGCAAAGTAAACTTCTTGGGTTTGAATGTCAGCAACGAAATAATAGTAGTTGTTCGGTGTTGGATCTAAGACAGCTTGGATCGCTGCTTCGCTTGGATTGTTGAATGGTCCAGGTCCGTAGCCAGTATGCACATAGAGATTATAAGGAGAGTCAACTTGAGTGTCCTCATAAGTGACTAGCTCTTTGTGCTCACCTAACGCGTATAGAATCGAAATATCCGATTGCAGCGGCATATCAATCGCTAAACGATTGAAGAATACCTGTGCGATATTTTTACGATCTTCGAGCTTACTGCCCTCTTTTTCAACAAGTGATGCCAAAGTAAGGACTTCTTGAACCGTCATTTCTTTTTGAGCGATTTGATCGAAATATTTTGACAAGACTGAATTTGATTTATCCACCATTTGGGTAACGACTTCTTCTAGGGTATTCCCTGTATAGTAGTCGTAAGTTGCTGGGAACAAGTATCCTTCAAGTCGGTAACGCACACCTTGCGCATCGCCGGCACTTGCTAAAAGCTCAGGATAGGTGTCTTTCATTTTTTCAAAGAACTCGTCACTTTCCATCAAAGCTAAGAAATCGTCTTTCGAGATATTCGTTGCTTCCGCTAGAGCATCACCGATTTGGTCAACATCAAATCCTTCTGGAATCGTCACTTTTGCATCAGAGGTGACCGAGCCTTCACCATTTTGCAGCATCTTTGAGATTTGATCCAATGTCATACTAGGAGAAAAATGATAATTTCCTGCTTGAAATCCAGTTAAATTATTGAATTTCGTATAATAGTTAAAGATCATACCACTTTTAATGATATTATCATCTTCCAATATTTCTCCAATTGCTTTGTTGGACGATCCACTAGGAATCTCAACTGCCACCGTTTCTGTATCTTCTGGATTCAACGGCTGCAATCCTGATGTTACATAACGATACATTGAAAATCCTAAAACACCACCGATGACGAGCAGAGCAAGGACTACGATCAAAACGATCCGATTGACAATCCGATCTTCTTTTTTGCGTTGCTGCTTGCGCAATTGCGTTTCCCCACCTTCAGCTATGGGCACTTCTTCCGCTGCTGCCCTACGACTTGTAGCAGCTTGCTTTGCTTGTTTATTTTTGGTCTTTCCACTTGCAGTTCGCGAACCCACCTCTTCTTGAGGTTGTTGAATAGGACGCTCGTTCAAACCATCGCTTTCCTGGGTTTGATCTGATTGAGGTTGCTTTAAAGCTCCTAATACTTCGTCTTTAAAGGACTTATCCTCTGGATGTTGTTTACTCAAAACAACTCCTCCTAACTTTCGTAATACTGGCTTGTACCATTATACACGAAAGTTAGGAGGAGTGGAATGATTTTTAGAAACCTAAAATATTTTTAGTAAGATGAAGCGAAGAACTCAACGTATGACCATCATTTGACGCTGTTTGGAAGTAAGGTAACTATTTAAATGTGTTTTTGATACCCAACGAATAGCTCCACTAGAGTTCGCAGAGTCAAAGCCTACATCTTGAATCAAGAACGATTCTCCATATGATGTCTTTTCATATCCACGTATAATCAAAACATGTGTTGGAACCATATTTATCCCTGCATAACCCATGTTCCATTTACCCCAGAATAAGACTGGATTCCCTAACATAATTTCTCTTTGAACAGCATCAATTGAAGAATTAGAAAAATTAGCTGCTGTTGAAGTATATCTTTGGGCATAGTTCGTTAAACCAATCGGGGTAATTACTGCTTTAAAAGTTGCAGCGCCTCCCCAAGGCGAGCCAATTTGTCCTAAATTGGGGTTGGAACTGTGAAGTGGCATGTTATTGATCATTTGTGTCAAACTGACATTCCCCGCATATCCCTTCATTCTTAGTGCAGTAAACAGCGAAACTGCCGCACAACCTGACCAAGCTCCAATGGTTGTTTGACTATAATAAGCACTGTCAAGAATATACTTATTTGTAGAAGACAATCCATCCTTATTTATCCAACCTAACTCTTTTCCTTGATAAACGATCAAAATATAGGTTCCATAATTGGTCACAGCTTCTTTTTTGACAACAACATTTTTATTTAAATACGAAGTAGAATTATTCTTTTGTTTCGCACCAGTAACATAAGGTTTATCCCATATTGTCCAGTTACTTTTCGTAACTACCCTCATATTTTCATTTAGATTTCTCTGCGAAATAATGCGATCTCCATATGATGTTCCATTCGCATTAATCCAACCTCTTATTTCAAAGTTGCCATTGTTGTTTCTTGACCAAATACGTAAATACAAAGTATTTCCAACTTTTGCTTCTCTGGTTACTAATAAAGTTTGATTATTAAAGTTTTGAGATTTTGCAACACTTTTGACGCCAGTAGTAAAAGGCTGCTCCCAAACGTCCCAATTGTTTTTGGTAATTGTCACATATGCATTCGGAACGACTTTCTCATCATAAGTTACCAGTCCATTTTCATTCAGCCAGCCTAAATCTTTGAAAGAGCCAGAGCTGTCTCTCGCCCAAATTTTTACATATGTTCCATATGAAGTAGTTGCTCTTCTCGTCAGCAAAATAGTTTGTGCTCTGAAATTATTAGTATTGCCGACTGATTTAGCTCTTCTTGAATAAGGCGTGTCCCATATTGTCCAATTAGCTTTGCTTATTCGTTTATACTCATTAGGAATAACTCTATACTCTGCTGATTGAACTGCTGTATCTCTCACCCAGCCAATGGCTTGGAACCCTGAGCCGTTATCAGACCAAATTCGATAGTAAGAACCAGTATTTGTCTTTGCAGATCTTGTGACCAAAAGTATTTCGCCTGTATTATACTCAGTAGTTTTGGCAACAGATTTTGATTGATTCGTATAAGGGCTATCCCAAATATCCCAGTTGTTTACTTTTAATGTTACATAAGTATTATCGATGACTTTTTCGGTGAGTTCCGATAATCCATTTGTATTTACCCATCCATAATCTTCATAATTATTGGTACTCTTATTAAATAACCAAACATTACTATATCTTCCAAATCTAGTTTGAGCAATTTTCTTGACTAATAGCTTCTCAGACATAAGATTGGTTGTTTTTCCTATAGACTTAGATCTAGTAGAATATGGTGTATTCCAAATATCCCAGTTGGTCTTACTGAATTGTTGATAAGTTTCTTTTGTATCTTCATAAATGGTTGCAGTCAATCCATTTTCATTTACCCAACCAAGTTCTTTAAAACCATTGCCGTCATTTACTTGAATCAATGCGTAGGTGCCATGTTGCGTTTGTTCTCTTCGAGCGATTTTTACGATTTCCCCGCTATTGAAGTAAACATCCGTTTTATCAATAGAGGAAACGCCAGAAACAAATGGTTTTTCCCAAATATCCCATCCATTCCGAGAAACAATTGCATATTCATATTGAAGATCCAATGTCGTCTGCAATGAGGCTTTACCAGAATCTTGAGCAACAGTGTTGTCAGTTGTTTGCTCTGCTCCCTCAACATCAGCAGATTCTTCTGAAGAAGTTGATTCCTGTCCTTCCGAGTCTTCAGTTGTTTCCTCTTGTGCTTGAACTACTTCAACATCTTCTGCATTTACCCATCCCTCTTCTAGATTTTTATCAAATATTTGATAAAATTCACCTTCAGAGGTTTCTACTTTCAAAACGGTATTATAAGTATTCTCTCCAATATCAAATTGCTTATTCTCTTCCAACTGATCCTTTTCTGGTTTTTCATAAACAACGACATCATTATTTATAAATGTAATCTCTGTATCAATATCCTCTTCATTTAAAATTGCTGTGAAGTTAGAAGCTTCTGACCATCCCCAGTTGTTTTCAACAGAAACATAGTAATAATCAATACCTGCCACCGTTTGTTTTTCAAAAACACTTACCTCTGTTTCTTCTTGTATAGAGAGTTCAATGGGGGTGAAATCAGTTAGATTCACAAACAACTCAGGATTTTCTAATTTACTTCGAACGATAATCTTTTCTTCTTGCTCAGCACTATATTCGGATTCTGTTGTCGCTAAAGCGACTGTTGATATTGTTTCCGAAAAAGAACCTAACATCATAGATGCTAATAAGCCAACAACCAGTAACTTTTTCTTTTTCATCTTTCTCATACAACTCCCTTATTATTAATAATCTTTTAGAAGATTTTTTAATTTTATCAAAGTATCTGAATAAAACTCTTGATTATAGTGAACGTAAAACCAGCCCCATGCATGGTTTGATGGACAATAGTATTTATCTCTATCAAAATCAATCTTTTTAAGATTGTATTTGTAGATGGCGTAAGTGTCTAATAAGTTCCATAAAATGTTAAATCTGTCAATATGAAACTTTTCCCACTTATCATTCAATTCTTCACTTAATGTGACCATCTTTCCATTATGTCTTCCAATATTAACAAATTTTGTTTTATTAATAACTATTTGACAATGAGGGATATTTTTTTTTACATAGTTGTAAAATTCATCAAAATTTGCCATCCACATACTAATAAAATCATCACTATTATTGTATATTGAATATTCATCATTAATTGAAAAATTTTTAAAATGAGAAAGTTTTTGATACTGCCACTTTTTATTTGTAATAAAACTTTTATCATTCACTTTTATAGCGCCATAGAAAACGTCTGTGTAAAAATCTAAAATCAATACTTCTGGCTGGCTAGCTTTCAAACGTTTTAAGAAATCTTTTTGTAAATCCTGTCTGTACACTTTTTTATAAAATTCTGTTACGTTTCCCTCTATCTTTTTATCTTTTATTTCAATAGGCGTGGCCATAACAGATAGTAAACTCATATGCTGCTGATCAGCAACAATTTGAAAATATTTTTTATAGTCAGAATTAAATTTAGAATTAAAAACATCTCGGGTGGTACAACTCCCCAATAATGCCACTCTAGTAGGTTCTGTTTTTCGTATCTCATGTAGCGATTGCTTACGAAGCAATGAACTTAATTTTCTTAGCATTTTGAAATTTTTTTCTCCTATCAATAGAAGTTCTTTAGGATTATATTAACACAGAAAATTAAAATCGAATACAAATCAGATCCGATAAATACGTAAAATAAGTTAAAATAACACCATTTATTGTTTGGGTGTGACCAAAAACCCGTTAATTATTTTATGTTATTATAAAAATCCTTTAAAACTTCATAATTATAAGCAACAGCATCAAATTTTTGAGGCGCTAAAGGAAAACCTTTACTAATTTGATTTATTAATGAGGATGCGATTTCACTTTCACTCGTACCTTTGATGTAAAAACCAAATTTATCTTTCAGAACAGATTGATTTGCTGGGATATCGGAAGCTAAAACAGTTGTACCTAATGTCAAACATTCAAGTAACACCATTGGCTGTCCTTCATAATACGATGGCAAAACGAAAAGATCGCATTGTTTTATTATTTTAAATGGATTCTCTCTATGACCAAGCAAAAGAATATTATCTGAAAGTCCTATTTTTTTTATTAAGAAATCCAGTTCGCTCTTTAAAGGTCCCTCTCCTAATAAGTAAAGTCTACTATTCGGAAAAGATTTTAACACTTTTGAGAAAGCTCGAATCAAAGTGGCTTGGTTTTTCTCGGGTGAAAGTCTACCCATTGTAACAAAATTATTAAATTTTGGATCTATTGTAACTACTTTCCCATCTAATTCTGACGATAAAGCTTTAGAGGATCCGCTATTTTCATCGTGCTTGTTTTTTAATAGAAATAGCCATTTAAGAAAAGAAAAATACTTAATGTCATGAATATTGGTCACATCTGATGACTTTATCCAACCCAACTCGCCCTTACCATTCTCTGCCAGATAATACGCATCCTCTTGTAGGACAGCTTTTTGAGATAAGTAAATATATGTTTTGTTGATTGAGAAAGCCTTCTCGATTTTTTTTGTTTCTATCTCTGAATAAAACACAGGTTCACTTGCAGCATTTATAGTTCCTATTAACTTTACTTTGTTGTACTTTATGTTTTTTATCATGCTCTTTTTAACGAACTTGCTATCTATCCAGCCTTGATAGATATTGTTTACCAATATTTTAAAATAAGTCTCGTTCTGATATTTATATATAGCTACACTTTTAATTCGATCCGCTTTACTGAGATAAATCTCTCTATATTTTTCATGGGAGATATTGCTAACCTGCGAGTATACTTTAAAAAAACCTTCCAGTTTAACTGATACTGTATTTTTTTCGCGCAAAATGATATTAAGCTGATTTTGTTTTTGCTTTTTTTGATCATAGTTAATGATTTGATTTATATTTAAACTATTTCTAACGACACCTACTTGATTAGGATCAATGTATTTAGCTAATTTTCTCTGATTTATGATTTTTGTTTCTTCTGAAACACTTAGTATTCGATCAAAAAGAAAATAAATCGTAAATAAACTTTTTAGATTGGTTCTATGAGGCTGCTTTCCTCCTACATTTCTTAAAGAGTCACTTAAAAGATCATTATGCTGAAAAACTAGTTTCTTTTTACTTGGAACTGCGGCAATGAATTTACCCCAAAAATAACTATACCCACTAAAATCTATAGCAGCATCAAAAAACGAAATTCCTAATAATCTTCTCATCTCTCTCTTGTAGGCATTCATAGGATAAAATTTTCGAAAGAGAGGTTTTACTCCAAATGACTCAAAATAATAGTCAGTTATAGTTTCTCTAAATGTAAACGCATGTTTTCCTGGACGAAAAATCAAGCGACATTCATCTGGGATCAGTTTCATATTTTTTTGTTCTTCTTTTGTTAATGGATTCGCAATAATTACAGATACATCAAAGTTAGTATGATCAATATTATTCACCAAATTCAAGAAGCTGCTTGTTATCCCATTATTTTTCATTCTTCCCGGAAAGAACAGCAATTTTTTCTTCTCAGTTTTCGGAGAAATGACATTTAAGTTTTTCGATTCTTGATTAAAGAAAATATAGTCGATATACCGCTCTGATGAAAAGCCGTCTTCATAGCACACAGTTTTTTGTCTAAGTTTTTCATATTTTGCTTTAAATTTTTGCTTCACCAAATTGATAGTCTCAACTGAAACAATCAACTCATCTGTAGTATACACAACTGGACCAGGAAGTTCATCTACCTTTAAAGATAGCCCCCGCTCTTGTTCATAAATGTCACTATCCCAGACATAAAAAATAATAGGTTTATTCGTCACTAGATAATCAAAAAATATACTAGAATAATCAGTAATCAAAATATCGATGTCGGCCAAACATTTATTCGCATCATAAGAATCGGGAATTAGAAAAGAACTTACTCGTTTATCTATACTGATTTTATTATAAATAAACGGATGGACTTTAAGGAAAAAATTATAATCTCCTGAAAATTTTTCTTTTAGTAAAAGGCTCTCCTGAATAATTTGTTCCATATCATCTGATGTCTTAGTGATTTGTTTTCCTTTCCAAGTGGGGCAATACAAGATCGATGCTAATTTTTCATCGAATTTTAAACCTAAACTTCTAAGATCTTGATAAACAGCTTCTTTAGGATAGTTTATCGTCCAATCTATTCGTGGAGAACCAGCTTCCAAGATTTCTCCACTGTACAGATTCTTTAGTTTGTAATCCTCTAAATACATGTTAGTCATTATTGAATTGGATGCCAACAGAAAATCTGTCATTAAGAAATTCCGAACGACATTTTGAGAAACTGACAAATCATCAGAAATACGATAACCCATAGATTTTAGTGGCGTACCATGCCACGTATTGACATAGATTTGACCTTCTTTTTTTACAAAGAAGCTAGGAAAAGTCGAACTATTAATTAAATATTTTGCAGTCGCTAACCAATAGAAATATTTTTTAGAATTTCTAACCACGATCTCTACATTAGCCCTCTGCTGATCAATAGTATTAAAAGCAGGATTATCTAAATTATCGATAACCCAAATATGATAAAAATGATCAAATCTTTCATCTTTAGATATCTTTTCATAAAGAGCAAACGGAGAATCGACAATTGTTTGTCCATCTCTAACTTCATATAAAATCGTTTTTACTTTTATACTATTTTTTTCATATTTTTTCATATAGTATTGATTCTTTTTTTCTTGATCTGAAAGCAATTGAGCAATGGTTTTACGTATACATCGAATTAAAAATCTTTTAATCTCCATAAATATTCCTCATCTTTCCTTAACATATATACACTGCAAATAGAATAATCAAAATAAAGGGTGCGAGAGATGACCTCACACCCTCCGTAGTTATTTTTTTATTACACTCTCCACTGCCAACTCGCTTGCACGTCCATGCTCAAAAGTATTGAATTTTTCTCTAAAAGCTTTTTGCCGTGGTAGATATGTTTCATAAAGAGAATCAATGTTAATGATATAGTCAACGATCGATTCAGTCGTTTTTACGAGCGGACCAGGCGCTTCACTTTCAAAATCGATATACATTCCGCGCAAAGTATCGCGATAAAATTCTAAATCATAAGTGAAAAATATCATTGGCCGTTCTAATAAATTAAAATCAAACATAACAGATGAATAATCTGTAATTAGAATATCCGTAATTAGATAAAGATCTTGAATATCCGGATACCAAGCCACATTCCAAGCAAATCCTTCGAAATCTGACAAATCAAGTGATTGTGCAACGAAGTAATGCAATCGAAGCAAGACAATATAGTCATCACCTAATTTCTCATGAAGTAATTCTAAATCTAGTTTTAAATCAAAATTGGTTTTTGTTCGATAAGTTGGAGCATACATGATTATTTTTTTGTTTTGAGGAATTGAAAGCTTTACTTTCAATTCCTCAATTTTGTTAGACGATAACGCTTCTTTCTGATTGACAAGTATATCATTGCGTGGAAATCCATTTTCCAGCATAGTTCCATTAAATTCAAATACTCTCTTGGCAATATCAGTCATAAATGGACTTGGAGATATAAGATAATCCCATCTTCCATGCCTTCTACGGAAACCTTCTAATTTTTTTACTGTATCAACTTCATCGGAAACATCTAACCCCATCGTCTTTAAAAAAGTTCCATGTAACGTTTGAATTTCAACACTATTTTCACGTTTTTTATAGTGATCTGGCCAGTTAACGTTATTATAAAAATAGGTTGACCGTGCCAAATAATAGAAATATTTCCAGCTGAAACGTCTTACCTTAATTGCATTACCTGGAATTTGTTCATTTTCATTGTTTAAACTCCAAATACAAATGAGTTCCGGATGTTTTTCTTGAATATACTCATAAATAGCTTTAGGATTACAAGAATAGCTTTTCCCCCAATAAGCTTCAAACATTACATAATTGCTCTTTTGGGGTAACATTCTAAAATAAGAATACAGCTTGTCCTGTAATAAAAGTTTTCGCCTAGGTCCTTTATCAAAATAACTTTTCTTCAACCTTGTTGTTAGCATCAAGTTTCGAAACCGGCTGTGTTTAAAAGCAAACTCTGTGTTTTTTAACAAATGAAACTTATTTCCGTTCGGAAGCTTTAAAGCTAATATCGCATAAGCGTCATGAGCAAGATCGTCTTTTAGCCTAAAGAACCAACTTGAATTTCCGAATAGATGTAGCTCCTGTTCTGATATGCTAATTTCGTAGGTATAGAGACGTGTTTTGTTCTGATCTTCTTGCTTTATTGCTTTAAAATTTCGTTTTTCTCCCTTACTGTCATTTCCAAACACCAAAATAGGATTCTGACAATAAATGCTCGTACGAATAATGACTCGCATAAATAGTTTTTTATTCACCTCTATAAATAAATCTTCTACTTGCGCTTTATGATAATCGAATGAAGATATTTTCAACTTACCACTTCTCGTTTTTTCTAAAATCAAACTATCTTTTTCATGGTAAATAATGGAAGATTCGAATTTTCCTTCTTCAAAATGAAGATCTTCCCTTTCTTTATTGTCATTTAAACCATCTAAAAATAACACGCCATCTTCTGTTACTTCAATTAAATTCCTTACTGAAAAAACGACTTGTCCAGAATTGATAGGCTTGATTATCTCCTCTTGAGTTTTTGGATTAGTTAATACAACTTTTGAAATTCGAGGTGATAATTGAGAAAATTTCAAATAAATTGATTGTCCCTCTTTCGTTATCTCTGAAATATAGCCATAAACATCTTTTTTCTCTATCTGAAGCTGCCATTTTGAATTGTAGCGAACAGTAAATAACTGATCCCCTATTTTTTTAGGTTTTGGTCGGGGTTTTCCACCTTTTATAGGATTAGCCAATGGTAGCTCACTTATGATATATTCAGTTTCTAAGACGATTTTTACTGCTAATTTCTCACATCTTGATTTAAGCATATTTCTACTTTTCAAATTTATTTCGATTAGAAATCCAGACCAGTCATAATTATGATAACGTTTAAATAAAAACTCTTGATTCCCTCCCCCATGCATATGTGTTGCTTGCTTATTTTTTTTGATCTTGACATTCAAAGGTATATCCATTTCTTTTCCATCTGGATCAAATAAAAATGCTTCTATCTTAATAGCGTTCTTGTTCTTTAAATTTATATATTTATGAAAAGCATAACCCTCTATAAAAATTTTATCCTCTTCAAACGATACCCTTTGAATTTTAGTAATCGGTTGATGATCATTCTTTACATCAAATAAAGTGATGGGCAAACGGCTTAAATCAACTTCAAAGCTTGAAGTATCAAATATTTGCATGTTTTGAACTTTTTTTGTAGGCAATCGTAAATAGCTTCCTTGATACTCCACAAAATTCTTCAATAGAGAGAATTTCCCCTCTTCTAACAGAAAGTATTTTATACGATCTCTAGATGTCAGTTTATCTTCAATTGCATTCGACTTTAGTTGCGCTTTGTATTCTAAAAACTCCTTTTGAAAAAACTCGCTATATCCTTCTGGAGCATCTTTCAAGTGATCCATATATAACGGAAAATCGAGTGTTAATTCTTTAAACTCTTTACTGGCAATAAAATCAGCATCGTCTATGTTCAGTTTTGCCACGATCTCACTAAATAGCTTAATAGCAGTAATGCGATCTTCTAAATTTTTAAATTCAAATCGGGATTGAGTAATCGACTTGTCATTCCCATCTCTTAAGCGCCATCGATAGACCTTGTCCGTGATTATATTAGTACAAGTGGAACGTAAATGTGCCTCCATATTAAATGGGATATCTTCATATAATATATTCTCAGGAAAAAGAATTTGATATTTCTTCAAAAATTCTGTCCTAAACAATTTATTCCATGAAGTTGTATCGTATAGCAACGAATGATTGTTAATTATATGAGTATTGTTTAAATCATTATCAAAGATTTTACGATGCAATCCACTTACAAAGTGATTGGATGAACTATTAAAACGGTCAACATTGCCGACCACTATATCCGCACTATTACTCATTGCTGACTGATATAGTTTCAAATAAGCATCAGGATAAAGGATATCATCCCCATCTAAAAATGCAATGAAATCTCCTGTTGCAACTTTCATTCCTTTGTTTCTAGCTGCCCCAGGTCCTTCGTTGTCCTGCTTTATTATGATAATTTCACCAGGAAACTTTTCTTTCAATTGTTCGACCACATCAATGGTCCCATCTGTTGAGCCGTCATCGATCACAATTAACTCTAAATCGAACAAAGAATTTTCTTGAGCTGCTACTGAGTTCACAGCTTCATCAATATATCCCTGTACATTAAAAGTCGGCATAACCGTACTTATTTTAAACTTCTCCATTTACACACCTTATCTTTCGTTTTGATGATTTTTTTCATTAAGAATTAGTTCTACAACTGATTTGCTACCTGTAGAGCTTTCTTTACAAAATTTATGAAAGAAAAAATTGTATTTTTCCTTATATTGTTCATTTATTTTAACCGATTGAACTAAACTAGAAAAAGCTTCATAAAAATCAACTTCAGTTATTACGATTGGACCTGGAAGATCAGTATTATAGTTGAAGTAAAAGCCTCTTAGCTCCTCTTTGTAATAATCGAAATCATACGCATAAAATAGCATTGGTCGTTTTAAATGAGCATAGTCAAACATCACTGATGAATAGTCGGTAATCATTGCATCACTGATCAAATACAATTCATCTATATCTTCATTGATACATACACGAATTTTATCACCATAGTTGGAAACATCAATAGAATCACCAACAAGGTAGTGAGGACGAATAATCAATATATCTTCCTCACCTAGGATAGAAACTATTTTATTTAATTTAAATGGCATAAAAAATTTATACTTACCTTTAGATATATAGTAATCATCTCTCCATGTAGGAGCATACAAGAAAACTTTCCCTGATTCTTTTCCAATTATTTTATGCTTCAATCGTTTCTTGAAATCTTCATCGTTTTTCCTTGCATTCAAACAATCATTCCTTGGATAACCTATTTCTAAAAAACTATTTTTAAATGAGAACGCACGCTTGAAAATTTCTTTAGAATAATTATTAGGCGCAATTAAATAATCCCATCTTCTGCTTTCATAAATAAATGCGTCATGATATTTTTTTGTATCTGTTCCAGGAATTGCCACTTTCTTTATATCAGAGCCTAATTTTTTTAAAGGTGTCCCATGCCAGGTTTGAATATAAATCGTGCCTTTGTTTTTTTTCAACCAAATCGGCATCCTTGAATTAAAAACCCAATAGTTTGCTCGAGCTGTTAGCAGAAGCCATTTCAAAGAAAACCGTACAATAAAATTATAGTCTGGATATATTTCCTTCGCCTTAACCACATATTGCTTTTTTATTCCCCAGTAGAGTTTCCAAGAATTAGCTTCATCTTCTTTGACAAGTTCCTGATAGATCGCTAGCGGATTGTCAGATGGGAGCTTCCCGTTAAAAGATTCGAAAATAATTGTTTTCTTCCTGACAGAAAAAAAAGAAGCTAAAATATTAAAAAGGATTCGAAAGATGTAACTAATTATTTTGTTTATCACGTCTATGGCGCACCTTCCACTTTAGACTTTTTACTAAAAAAACTGGTAATTGAAGAATTCTTCCGGCTCTCAAAGGATTGCTCAGCGAACGATAAAGCCATTCTAAATGGAAATTAATAAAGACTTGGGGCGCTCGTTTTACATGTCCGCTTAACACATCAAAACTTCCTCCAACATCCTGAAAAACTTTGACATGCAACTTATCTATATTTCTTGCCAACCATTGTTCTTGCTTGGGAAAACCTAATGCAACAAACAAAAAATCAGGTTTTTTATGATTAATCGCAGTAACAACTTCTTTTTCTTTTAATGAAGTATACCCGTCAACGGCCCCTTTAATCTCTACATTTGGATAATGCAATTCGATATTTCTAAGGGTATCCTTCAGAACAGCTGGTTTTGCACCATATAAGAATATACTACATTTGTTTTTATCAGCATACGAGAGAATTTTTAACATGAGATCATATCCAGCGACACGTTGTTCAATTACTCCGTTTGTTAATTTAGAAACGAGTACAATACCAATTCCATCAGGTATACGATGAGTACTTGAATGGATTAATGAGACAATTTCCGGAAATTTTTTTGACTCTATAACAATTTGAGGATTGATACTGAGAATCGACATTTTCTTACCGTTCTCAATATATTCAGGAATATCACTTATAACAGTTGCGTAAGTAAGTTTATCTACTGGAATCCCCATAATCAACTCAGTTTTCATAATGTTTATCAATCCATTCTATTAATTGGTTCACAGAATTTCCTTTAGCAAAAGTATTCCAACAGTCATTAAATGCTTTAAAGTCTATCTGTTCCTTTTCCGTAAGCAGTGAAATGAGGTCAGTTATCGTTGTAACACGATCAGGAGCAGACCACTTTATAAAATCTTCTTGTATCCCAACTGTACTATCATATTCTTGGAGATCATAACAATAATAAATGATCTTACCTTGTTTTCTTGATAACGTATATTCAAAAGGGATTGATGAATAGTCAGTGATTATACAGTCAACTTGATTAAAAAGATTTGTAATAGCTACTTCTTCTGGCATATGTACAATTTCTTGTAACTCAACTAATTGTTGTTTCAAACTATTATCATGAGGATGCGGACGAACGACAAGTTGCCAATCCTTAGGGAATCTATGGGACAGTTCTTTCAAATTCATTTGTTTACCATTCTTGTTTTCTCGATAGGTAGGTGCATATAAAGCAATTTTTTTTCTAGTATCTATATCAAACATTTTATAAAAAGAAATACGGTTGCTATTATTTTGAAAATATACATCCGTAAGCGGATAACCAAACGGTAAAACTTTATATTCGTTTAAATAGCTTTTACAAAAAATTTCAGCCATTTTTTTTGAACTAACTACTATATGTGTATATTGATCATACACTTTTTGATAGCGCCGTTGATCTGTCTTCATCGCTTGTTTGGCGTATAGTGCCTCCGCACCGAATTTCTTTACTGCCCCGTTGGCATGCCATAGCTGTACGACATTTACATCTTTATCAAACTTAAAGCCAGCCAAGATTGCAAAATAATTATCACACAGGATTACCTTCGTACTAGCTAAAGCTGGGATAATATTTGTATACAAATCAATGAACGAATTGATTGAAAATACCTTTATCTTTCTTTTCTTGTAAGTCTCAGCCAATGATTTTGCTTCCTTTGTATAACATACAATCAAGCGATCTTTGTATTTAATTGATAACTCATCAATTATATACTCGCTTGTACTGGGAAAGCTGAGCAAAAATACGATATTTTCATTTCTTTTTCTTTTTAATGATGCCAATACACGGATAGGCACTAAATAACCTGATTTTAGGAATGCCTTAATATATTTTTTTATCATAATTCGCCTCTTTTTCACACTAACTTATATTTTACCCGATAAAAGATAAAAAGAAAATATTTGTAACAAAACCGTCATATAAGTTCTCATAAAAAAAATCTCAGTCAACAAAGACTGAGATTTTTTGCAAATCCATTGGGTAGGGTTAATTAGTATTTTGAAGCAGAACTTTTGTCATTCTTAAAAAGAATTTTCGGAAGTACCTAACGATAATAAGAGACCAAAGGAGCAAAGGAATCAACAATGTATAAATAAAAAACCATGGAGTATTATATGAAACTATCAGCTCATTTTCACCATTCTTTTGCTTTACACTTAAAACACCAATCGTGCTGACTTTAGAATTTTCTTTTGTCACTCGATCTCCATTCAAATTCAATTCTGTTCGCTCGTATTTTATTATAGGAACATTTACTAACCTTTCTGAATCTCCATTCCAATAAACATGAAGTTGATTATTAACAATTTTTTTTGTAAAATCCTGATTTCTTATGATTATATCATTTCCGTAGGCGTCGTACTTACTAGAAGTATCATTTTTGTATAATGGCAAATAGTCAGGAGCAGATTTTTGAAAACTATTCAAAATTTCTTTTTTATTTCGAGAAAAAAGTTGATCTTGCATTTTTTTCTCATCATCAATAAAAACGTAAGAATGAACTCTTCTATTTACAGCTGTTTCGCTGCGATGCCAATCTAGCATTTTCGAAGTATTTTCATAAACCGTTTGCGAGAGCGCAATGATAAGCAAAAGAATCAAGTAAAACGGCTTAGACACTCTGATATTCTTTATAGATGAAACAATAATTGCCAAAGAAATCAACAAAAGAACTATTGGAAAAACAATAAATCGAAATGGAAATTGCAATAATCCCAAAATTGGATTTTGAAGGTTTGATAGAAGCTTCCACGGAATAAAATTTGATGCTATTATGGTAAAGCTGATAATGATAAAACCGGATATTTTCACAAAATAAGGAAGCACGTTTCTTTTATTTAATAACAAACAGAAAAACAATGCAAATAAAATCGGCAGAAATATTGGATATTTTATCCAATATGAGCTATTTGCTGTTATTGTGTTGTTTTCCATATGATTATTTAAGAACGGAGGAACAAGTTCATTGTATCGATAAATATCAAGCATATTAGCCCATACATTCATAGTCAATAATAAAAACAGCAAAACTGCTAAAAATAAATTTTTTATTAGTTCTTTCTTATTATCCGATTTAAAAAATATAATAATAAAAAATATGAAATAGATTAGAACCAAAAAAAGTGTTGATAAAACATGAATTTGGAACATGATACTTATAGCAATTCCAGTTCCCAAAATACTCAACTCTTTATTTTCAACAAGTTTGATCAATGGAATTAAACATAATGGTAGTATAGCTGAGGTCCAAGCTGATAGTCCCTGCTGATCAACCCAATATTGAATGGGATATGTGGTCATAAAAAAGATTCCTATACCAGCTGATAACCAGCCATTGAGAGAAAACTTTCTTAATAAAACAAACATTGAGATACCTGATATCATAAAAATTATATAATTGGAAATAATTTGATATTGAAACCAAGAATTTGATAATAACACAAGTATCCCTTGAAAATAAGCAAACATTGGTCCATACAATGCATTAACGATCCTGCCAGATTGTTGGAACCCATACATCGTGATAAAGTATTGAAAATTTCCATTTTTGATTTGCTCACTTGCATCATAAAAACGATTAAAGTGAAACATTGCATCAGAGCCGATGACGACTCCCCTTAGATAAACTTGCGGGTATATCATTAGCACACTTGCCGCTAAGATTAGTACTATCTGAAAAAAATACTGATGTTTCTTAAAAAAATTCTTCATAACTAGTCTCCTAATGTATTCAATCAATGAAAGTCTAAAAAAATCCGAAACGAACCTTCCACTAACCATATATTTAAAACGAACATTTTTAATATATATTTAATTCATTAAAAATTCAACTGTATAGGTCACTTTCCATTAATTTTTAACTATAAGGCTTTAAAAATACAACACAGGAGTCATTATGAAAAATAATGTTTTTTATACTTTACAATTTATGGTTCTTTTAAATTCAGTATGGATTCATTAACAATATTTCTATTTTTGATAAAAATATCATTCTCTAGATTGATTAATCCACAAAAAGCAAACAATTAAGAGATTGATACGCTATGTGAATGATTCCAAAAAAAAAACTGAAATTAGTATAGAAAGTTTCACTGCACGGAAATTTCATGCAAGCCTTAGTATATTGCTGAAGAATCTGAATAATCATTTTTCACCTAAGTAGTGATAGTTGATTATTCATATAGTTAAGAATAATCAGTAAAAAATCTGGGACAAAAGAAGGTTTCTTCTGTCCCAGATTTGATTTGCGTAACTCGTTAGTCCATGTTGACCGTAAGTCTCTCTTTACCTACGGATAAATCCGATTCAACAACCGTGGAAACGGAATGGATTCTCTTACGTGCTCGATTCCTGATAACCAGGTAACGGTCCGTTCTAGTCCAAGTCCAAAGCCGGTATGAGGAACTGAGCCGTACTTGCGTAGGTCTAAATACCATGAGTATTCGTTTTCGTCCAAGCCATGGGCGCGGATTTGCTCTAGGAGGTATTCATGATCGATGGCACGTTCAGAACCACCTATGATCTCGCCATAGCCTTCTGGTGCGATCATATCGGCACAGATCACGACATCTTCTCTCGTTGGATGTGGCTTCATATAGAAAGGTTTGATGGCTTTTGGATAGTTTAAGATAAAGACGGGCTGATCGAATGAATTGGCAATAAAAGTCTCATGTGGTGAGCCAAAGTCATCGCCCCATTGAATATCATCAAAGCCGTTCTTTTGTAATAATTCCACTGCATCATCGTAAGAGATTCGTGGGAATGGTAATTTGGTGTATTTTTTCAAGACTTCACGGTCACGACCTAAGACGTCTAACGCATAGTCACAGTTATCGAGCACATTTTGCACTAAGAATGCCACGTATTGCTCTTGGACTTCTAAACTTTCTTCTTGGTGCATAAAGGCCATTTCTGGTTCAATCATCCAAAATTCAATCAAGTGACGACGTGTCTTTGATTTTTCGGCACGGAAGGTTGGTCCAAAAGAAAAGACTTTGCCAAACGCCATAGCGGCAGCTTCCATGTACAATTGACCGGACTGAGATAGATATGCTTTTTGATCGAAATAGTTGGTTTCAAATAAATCGGTCGTTCCTTCTGGTGCTGATCCGGTTAGGATCGGTGGATCGATTTTGATGAAGCCATTCTTGTTGAAGAATTCATACGTTGCCCGGATGATTTCGTTTCTGATTTGCATGATGGCGTGTTGTTTTGAGGAACGCAACCATAAATGACGATGGTCCATCAAGAAATCTGTTCCGTGTTCTTTTGGTGTGATTGGGTAATCATGGCTTTCCCCAACAACTTCTAAACCAGAAATGCCAATTTCATAGCCAAATTTTGAGCGGCTGTCTTCCCTGATTTCCCCCGTGACCAGTACGGCAGTTTCCTGATTTAAATTTTTCGCTAATTGGAAAACTTCCTCACCTACTTCACTTTTCACAACGATTCCTTGGAAATACGCTGTTCCGTCGCGAAGTTGTAAGAAGGCGATCTTGCCGCTGGAACGTTTGTTAGCAACCCATGCTCCGATTTGAACGGTTTCGCCAACGTGTTTTTTTGCATCTAAAATTTGAATAGATTCCACTTGATTCTCTCCTATCTAATTAATAAAGGCACCATAGAGCATTTTAAGCTTTTTGGCGCTTCTTTTCAACAAAATCATGGATTCGTTTGGTAGCTTCCGCTAACGTGTCCCAATCAGTTGCATAGCTGATCCGTAAATAATCCGGTGTGCCAAAACCAGCACCAGTCACTACTGCCACGTGGGCTTCCATTAGTAAAGCTTCTACGAAGGCATCAATGGTTTGATAGCCGCACATTGTCATGGCTTCTTTGACATTTGGGAACAAGTAAAAAGCGCCTTGGGGTTTCGTCACCTGAAAACCAGGAATAGCGGCAATTAGCGGATATAGTTTGTTCAAGCGTTCTTCGAAGGCCTGACGCATCACTTCGATCGATTCTTGATTACCAGTCAGTGCCTCAACTGCAGCGTATTGGCTAGCAGCCGGCGGGTTGCTGGTAGCTTGGGAAGCGATATCGACCATCGCTTTGATGATTTTTGCATCGCCGACAGCAAATCCGATCCGCCACCCAGTCATAGAATAGGTTTTAGAAACGCCGTTGATCACGATGGTTTGTTTGCGGATCTCTTCTGATAGACTAGCGATTGATGTAAAGGTATTGCCGTTATAAACCAAACGACCATAGATATCATCCGCTATGATCCAAATATTATTTTCCACTGCCCAGTTGCCGATTGCCGTTAATTCTTCTTTTGAGTATATCGCCCCTGTTGGGTTGGCAGGCGAGTTTAAAATGATGGCTTTCGTTTGCTCTGTACGAGCGGCTTCTAATTGAGCAACAGAAACTTTAAAATCTGCTGCTTGCTTAGCTTCAACAAACACAGGTGTCCCTTCTGCTAAACGGACTTGTTCCGCATAACTGACCCAGTAAGGAACTGGAATGAGTACTTCATCCTCTTCATCAAGAAGCGCTTGAAACAACGTATAAAGGGCAAATTTCGCGCCATCCGTCACAATCACTTGGTTTGAATCATAGTCAGCACCATAAAACTCTTTCATATAAGCAAGAATCGCCTGTTTTAACTCAGGAATCCCAGCAGTTGCTGTATAAAAACTAGCTTTGCCGCTCTCAATCGCTGCAATCGCTGCTTGGCGAATGTTCTTCGGGGTAATAAAGTCGGGCTCACCGACGGTTAGACTTAATACGTCTACACCTTGGTCTGCTAATGCTTTTGCCTTAGCAGATGCCGCTAACGTAGCGGAGGGTTCTAATTTTTCTGCTCTTTTTGAAAGTACCATATTTATCATCCTTCCTACGATCCAAATTTCTGTCTATCAAAAGCGCCTTTTTATAGGTCAGTGACCGCTTTGATTTCTTCTCCATCTTTGAAACCAATCAAATAATAGTTCAAGCGGCCTTGGTCGTCTTTGGTCATGACTTCCCAAACGGGCTCGCCTTTAAAAATACCCAATGCTGCTTTTTGGATTTCCTGCCCTTGATGGTTGTCGCGAACGAAGGCCTTGGCCTGTGCTTCCGTCAATCCATCCCCTTGATTAAAAACGGAAACCTTTTCGCCGCTTTTAGGAATGATCACGACGAGCTCATTGTTATTCGTATCTTTTCCAACAATGCTAAAAGATGTTTCCTCACGGGTGAACCAATAAAATTGTTCGACCTCTGCTAAATCGGTGTATCTTTCTGCTATTTCGATCGCTTCGTTTCTTGCTTGCCGCATTGGACGAGAAGAACGGAGATAGAAAATAGAAGCGAAGAGAATAACGACCAGTAAAACCGTGATCGCACTCAGCAAAATAATCACTCGCCGATGTTCTTTGTCTTTTGTTTTCACACTTCGTACTCCAATCTTAAATAAAACTCATTATATCAGATGTTCGACTCATTTTTCAAAATCAACCGCCGCTTTTTCCTCTTGCGCAAAAAAATGTTGAATATCTTCGGCAATTTCGGTTGGACTAGCTTCAATCAGAGGTAAGTTTTTAGGTAGACCTTTGACCATCCGTTTGCCATACTTCGTTGATAACAAGCGTCGATCAAGGACGACCATCACGCCTGTATCCTCTTCAGAACGGATCAAGCGCCCCAACGCTTGGCGTAGCCGTAGAATCGCTTTAGGTAAGGCATCTTCTTTGAAAGAATCGATGCCTTCTGCTTCCAAGAAGGCATGCCGTGCTTGGACCATTGGTTGCTTAGGATTCTCAAAAGGTAAGCGAGTCACCACAGCGATCTTCAAGGCCTGACCTGGTAGGTCGACCCCTTCCCAAAAACTGCTAGTCCCTAATAAGATGCCATTTTCCGCTAATAAAAATTTCTTTAAGATTTTCTCACGGGTTCCGCCAGTTCCTTGAGCAACGATTTCTCTGCCATAATGCAGGGCTTTTTTATTCAATCGATCATAGACATTTTTCAAAGTTTCGTGCGCCGTAAACAACACAAGCGCTGGTTGCGGATTGTCAAACAAAATTGGGACTAACGCTTCGACTAAATAATCCGCGTATTCGGCAGCTGATGCTTGTTGGATCGAGAGTCCTTTTTTAACTACATAGAGTCGAGTTTGTTTGCTGTAGTCATAAAAAGCGGGAATCGTTTTGACTGGCACATCGGTCAAGCCAATCAGATGGGCAAAATATTCTTTATTTCCTGGGATCTTCAATGTCCCCCCAAGATAAATGATGTGCTGATAGCGTTGATACCACGTGCTATCCACGATCGAATGCCCTTCTAAATCAGCTAATTCAATCACAGCATTTCCTGACTGGGGATGCTTTTTCAACCAATGAACGTAACGAGGATGCCACCAAGTCAACCATGCGGTCACCGTTTGTTCCTGGGTTTCCATTTGACCAAAGAAATCAAACAAACGAGCAATCACGATTCGTTGTCTTGCATACCACCGATCATTGGTCAACTCGAATCGCTGACGCAACTGTTGTTGGATCTCATTGATTTCTTGATAGTAAAGGCTCAATTTCTGATGAAGCTTGTCTTGTTCTAACGTGCCATCATAGAGGTCGTCATGGTGCACGACTTGTAGCTCTGGCGCATCGATCGACAAACTGCGAAAATACTGTTCTTGTGTTTCGACCAAGATCGACAACGCGTTTCGATACAACGAGAACATCCGTTGCAGAAAGTCATCCTCGGTAATGATTTGGGCAATTTCTTCAAATAGCCCTTCTTCATTTAGCTGTAAAAACTGCCGCTTGAAGTGAGCAGAGTCAAAGACATGTTGACTAAAGCCTTCTGCTTGTTGCGGCAACTGTTGGGCTTCATCAATCAATAAGTAATCACTCGTTGGCAACAGTGGCTGCGCTCGCCGGTTTTCCTGCATCAAAAAGGCATGGTTGACGATCAAAACATTGCTTTGCGCCATCCGCCGATATAAATGGCGGACAAAATCTTGTTCATAGAAGGGTTGATCTTTGGCTAAAAAAGCAACGCCGCGATGGCGGATGTCGGTAAATAAAGGATGATCAAGTCGAACCAAGTTCAATTCATCAAAATCCCCCGTTTCTGTTTTAGTTAGCCAAACTAAGATCCCCATTTGGTATTGCGCATATTGCTTTTGCTCTATCGGTTGATCAAGGGTCGCTTTAAAACGCTGCAAATCAATGTAATGACGATGACTTTTGACCAAAACTGCTTGCAAAGGTTGCTGCAGTACTTGGTTTACCAAAGGAATGTCTTTGTTGATGATTTGATTTTGCAATAGAATTGAAGAGGTACTAACGATCAACGGATTTTCTGGTGTCACTAAATAGGCGGCTGGAAACAAGTAACCAATGGTTTTCCCCATGCCTGTTTCTGCTTCAATGATCAGATTTTTCTCTGGCTGGGTGTAATGCGTATACACTGCATTCATCAAGCGTGCTTGTTGTTTCCGATAGACTAAGTGCTGGCCAAAGCGCTGTTCTTTTTCCGCTTTAACTTTCGGATACGTTTCTTGAAAATGCGTAGATTCAAAAAGCGGGACGGTCTTTTTCCGCAAGACGATACCGTCGATCACTTCGAAATCTTCTGCCAACTCTGGGCCTTTTTCTTTTAAGATTCCATGGATATAGTCACTCGTTTGCATGCCCATTTGACCGCTTAAAAGCGCAATTTGTTTCAGGGTCGTTCGGGGCAGTTCTCGCATGATCGCTTCGATATACAAAAATAAAGCTGCGGTCACTTCTGCATCACTATCAGCTTGATGCGGGTTATCATGACGAAAGCCGATGCTATCTGCCAGATCGCCTAAACGAAAGCTGCTTTCTGTTGGTAGAAACACTTGCGCCAATTCCACCGTATCGATTCCGGGAAGTGATAAAGGCGGTAGCCCGCAACGCACAAATTCATTGCTTAAAAAATGATAATCAAAATAAATATTATGCGCCACAAAAATCGTGTTGCTGAGTAAGTTATAGATCGTATCAGCTACGTCTTCGAAATATGGCGCTTTGCTTACTTGTTGGTTTGTGATGTGTGTCAATCGTTGAATTTGCTTAGAAATTCTGCGGTCAGGGTTGATATCTGCGGCAAAACGATTGATGATCTTGCCATCTTGGACTAAGACACAGCCAAATTGAATAATTCGATCAATCGTCGAATCGGTTCCTGTTGTTTCAAGATCCACCACAGCGTATATGGGTTTCATTGTATTCCTCCTTGCACACTGTCTGCATTATACTACAAAATCAATGGCGATTACATCTGTTTTCCCACTAGATAAGAGGGTTCTCGGGAGGTAAAATTAGAAAACCAACCATTGGCGTTTCCTAGCTGAAGAAGTTTGTTGCTGTTCGCTGATCGCTTTTTTCGACAAAAAAAGGGATCTTTTTTATAATTTACTGTAAGGAGGCGAAAAAAATGAATGATTTCAAAAACAAACGAGTGATTGTAACGGGGGCTGCTTCAGGGATTGGAAAAGCGGTGGCAGAACAATTTCTAGCACAGGGCGCACTTGTTGGGTTAATTGATCGCAACGAAGAAGAGCTGCAGGAGTTTCTTGCTGACTATCAAGCACAAGCCCATTATCGAGCTGTTGACGTCACTGAAGCGGATAAGCTGCAAGAAGCAATGAGTGGTCTTGTAGAAGAACTAGGCGGTCTCGATGTACTCCATGTCAATGCCGGCATCAACGGTACCTGGACACCGATCGAAGAGCTGACAGTGGCAGAATGGGATCAGACGATCAACACAAACTTACGTAGTACCTTTATTACCGTCAAAGCAGCCATTCCCTTTATGAAAACGAACGGTGGCAGCATTGTCATTACGAGTTCAGTCAATGGAAACCGCATCTTCAGCAATTTTGGTGCGACTGCTTACAGTACGTCTAAGGCAGGTCAAGTCGCCTTTACAAAAATGGCTGCGCTGGAACTTTCTGGTTATAATATTCGGGTCAATGCCATCTGCCCTGGGGCGATCGCGACGAATATCGATGCCAGCACAGAAATTGAAGAAGAGGTTGCTCGCGTTGAGATCCCCGTCAAATATCCAGAACGTTCTCGACCATTAAAGCAAGAAACAGGCGTGCCAGAACAAGTCGCCAACCTTGTGCTTTTTCTATCTTCAAAGGCTGCCGGCAATATTTCTGGAACGGAAGTCTATATTGATGGAGCGGAATCTTTACTTTAATCCAACAAAAAAACGAAAAATCAAACCTGATCCCCTCACTTGTTTCATTGAAGCCCTTGAGATGGATCATCTCTTGATTTTTCGTTTTTTCATTTGGGTTATTTTCCCACCAAAGCCGCGATTTCTTCTAGAAAAGCAGTCTTGCCATAAAAATCTGCATTTAGTAACTCTGGAAAAATGGCTTCAAAGAAATAAGTGACACACGGACGATGCTGAAACTCTTTGACGGTTAAAACGGCCTCTCGAAACATTTCTTTGTATACTTTATCTGGGTTGCTTTTTGAGATCTCTTCAAAAGATTCATACAAAAGATCGATCTTATCCGCAATTGCTAATAGCTGCCCTTCAAGGCTGTTGTCTTTGCCATCCGCTAAGCGTCTGCGATACGTTGCTTGAAAGCTTCCTGGAATTTCTTCTTCGATGAAGGCATCGGTCATTTTTTCTTCAACGGTTGATAACATTGCCCGCAAATCTTTGTTCGCATATTTGACCGGCGTTTTGATATCACCGATGAAACGTTCGGTGTAATCATGATTCAAGGCTTTTTCGTAGAGAATTTGCCAATTGACTTGATTCCCCGCCTTTTCTTCGATATCAGCTAAGGTCTGGGCAATCATCGTTACTCGAAATGAATGAGCAGCGACACTGTGCTCAGTAAACTTAAAAAAACCCGGTGCTCGTTGGATCTTCTCTAAATTAGCCAATCCGAGAATAAATTCATTCAATCCCATAAATGTGCCTCCTTTTTTTAAGAGTATAACAACTCCTTTGTCTGCAAGCAACTATCTCGCGCACAAAAAAAGAGCAGCTAAGCTGCTCTTAAAAGGCATTCACTAATTATGCTTTGTTAACGTTAGTCGCTTGAGGGCCACGTTGTCCGTCTTCGATATCGAAAGTCACTGCTTGACCTTCTTCTAAAGTTTTGAAGCCTTCGCCTTGGATAGCTGAGAAATGAACGAATACATCGTTACCGTTTTCTGCAGTGATGAATCCAAAACCTTTGTCTGAGTTAAACCATTTAACTGTACCTGTTTCCATAATAAAAATCCTCCTTGTGTTTATACACATATTTTGCAATTACTTGTATAAGGTGAAAATGTGGAAGATGTTTAAGATGAAACAAGCTACCATAATTTACCGTAACAAAAACTACACTTTGTATTATAGCACATTATCTTCATTATGACTAATAGAAAATCAAAAAAAATGAAAACGCCTTTATTTTTTTATAATTCGTAAAAAGACTGCTGCATTAAAGATCTGCAACAGCCTTCTCTTTTTTGGAAACGATTTATTGGCTAACGACGCAACTGCGTTTAGTAGCGCAAAATCGCCGTCAAACTTTTTTCTCCAGGGGCATCTTTTTGTTCCAAGATAGATACCTCACCGCCGTTCTCTAAAACATCGATTGCCAGTGTATTTAACACTTGCCGCCGATCGTACTCTGTATCAGGATCTTCTCCAAAACCATCGGCGAGATTTGAGGTAGCCACAAACAGATAGGCGATCCGGCCTTCTTTGGCTGCAGGCACGATATCAACCAATTGGTCAATAAATTTTCGATCCAACAGCTTGCCGTATTCCCCAACTTCTTTTTGTGTCAACTCTGCAATCAACTTATGCGTACACGTTTGGATCTCTTTCAAGGATAACGATGCTGGGGAAGAGGAAATACTTGGTTCTGCTTTGAAAAAGTTCGTTTTTGCCACTTTTTTAAACAGCGTTTGATTTTCTGGTAATGCAAACAGATACATTGGTAAATGCTCTTCATTTGAAAAATCATTCTTGAAAAATGCATCAACTGCTTGGTAGTAGTTGACGTGATCGATCTCGACTTCTTCATCTTTGGCACTAAAGCCGTGATAAGCAACGCCTTCTCCCCCTGAGTTAGGGCCACCTTGAGCACTGTAATTAAAGTTACCACCACCAGTGACTTCTTCCCCCAGCGCTTTTTCAATCGTCGTCGGTGCCTCTTCTGGCAACTCGACTTCACGCACTTGATTGTTTTCAACTTGATAGACTTGCATTGAATCGCGATTCAACGCTAAGAGATAAAATGGGTAATTAAATTGTGCATTTTTGATGACAGCTAATACATAAGGGGTTTCCCCTACGTAATATTGATCATCCACACGAATACTTAACCGATGGACCAGTACCTCTTCTGGGGTAATAATCACCGCCACACTTGTTGTACTGTTGCGCCAAAATGATTGATCTGCAAGCAGTTCATCAATTTTCGTTTGAAAAAGATCCCAAGAATGTTCTGGGTATTTCTTTTCAAAGCGGCGCTTCGCATCTTTGGCAAAGTTCTTAAATTTGATTTGATCCTTTTCGACATTCTGGTGGCCGACATGCGTATTGAGCATGATCGTGACAAATGGTCCTTTGATTCCGTCAGATATTACCTGCGATAAAAAACTTTTTCCAAATTTTCCCATTCCACATTACCTCCTGCTTAATCAAATACAAATAAAGTGTACCATGCTTATTTTCTTCCATAAAGTAAAACGATTGCACGACTTTATTTCCTCATTCGTTTTTCTGATGACTCACTATACCGACTATTCTTCAACGGATCTGTCAATGTGTTTCTGGTGGCCCATAGAAAGCCTCGCTTGGTCCAAGTCTGAATGGTCGGCTCTTTCAGCTCTTTTAGACTGTGTCCAACAGATTGGAAAAAGACTCGGCCCTTGCCCCATTTTTTGATCCACATCATTGGCAGTATGACTTCTTGGTTAGCTGCATTCGGATGATCTTTAGCGGCAAATGTTGAGGTAGCTAACACAGTGACGGCTGGATCAACCAGACAATAGTATTGCTCCGTCGTCAACTGAGGGATCGATTGCGTATTTGCCGTAATATAGTGATTTGTCGTAAGATCGATGCTATAGGTCGTTTCCAAGCCGCCAGGATGTGCCAAAAAACAGCCGCCAGTCAGAAACAACCAGCCTTTACTGGCTTGAAAAGCCGAAGCAAAGCCGCCATGAACTCCTGCTAATCCTACTCCTTCTGCTACAGCCTGAGTGACATTTTTCAGCGGCTCATCAGGTAATTCTCCACGCGTCCAATTAATGATCAACAGATCCAGCCTTTTTAATTCTTCTTTATGATAGAGAGGTTCAAAATCTGAGGCGAGTGTCACCTGATATCCTTCTGACTCCAGCAACGTTTGGTAAAACTGACTGGTTTCTTTTGGGGCGTGTCCTTCCCATCCTCCGTAAATGATCAATGCTTGTTTCATTTTGTGTTTCCTCCTTTCTTTCTAACTTAGCGAAAAAAACGCAAAAAGCGAAGCAGAACGATTCTTCGTTTTCCTTCGCTAGTAATTTTTTCTGATTTAACGATTAATTGAACGCCCGACACGATTGATCGTATGGCGCATGCCTCTAATTGCAACCGATGTTTCGAAAATATTTTCGGTCGGTGCCATGCCGCCATAGCCGGCATCACCGATATGCTGCAGATCGACCCCACAGGTTTTGTTGATAATGGCTAATTGCCGCAACGTTTCTGGACGTGCGCTTTCTTGACTCGTTCCGATCGCTGACATCGTCAATAAGTCATATTGTTTGGCAATTTTAACAGCTTCAATCAGATCCTTTTCTAGAAAGCCTTGAATCGAGCCAACGGAAGGCAGTAACAAAATATCTGCCCCAGCTTCAGCGTAAGAAATGATGGCTTCTCGATCAACCACAGGCTCATCTGAGCCGGCACTGTGCATTTTTCCAGCGATGATCAACCCAGAGAAATGTTCTTTTGCCAATTTTACTGCTTTAGCGATTTCTCGGTTGGTCACACCTGTTCCAGGATTGCCTGTAAAGCATAGAAAGTCCACCCCGAGTTCTTGGGCTTTTTTGATGGTGTCAACCGAACTTGTTCGGCCTTGACTGATGCTGATCTTTTCACTCATCATCTCCGTCGTAGCTGGGATCGGCTCAAGATTGATGCCGACAGGTCGTCCAATCAGTTGTTTTAGTTGAGGAATCGGGTTTTCAATCGGTTGTTTAGGATCAAGCAGCTGCTCCAATGTGATACTAGGCATCCCAAAAATAGCTGGGCGATAACAATCAAACCCATTCAACAAAATCAAGTCAGCCCCAAAAGCTGCCGCGACTTCTGCGTTGGTGATATCGCCAGCTTGCGGCATGGTTTGAACCACCGTTTCACAGACGATCACTCGTCCTTCGCTCGCTTTAATGGATTGCTTTAATTCTTGCGCCGACATTTCTTTGATTTCACTATAGTTTGCACTTATCAATCGTTTGACCATGTTTTTCTTCCTTTCTTTTCCTTCTCATCTTGCGAGAAACACGAATAACAGGTAAAATATAGCTATTGTGTTCCCTTAGTTAAATGGATATAACAAGTCCCTCCTAAGGATTAGTTGCTGGTTCGATTCCGGCAGGGAACGTTTTTTGAAGAAAAAGATTCCTTATTTTTAAGGAATCTTTTTTTTGTTGGAAAGTAAATACCTCTGCCTCGATTTGCTTAGAAATAATCTTCCAGAATCGGCTTTCCGTCTGGTAAGTTTTCCTGAATCATCACTGCAGCTTCCTTCTCCGTTTCCATTTGCTGGAAAAAGACCAGAGAATCGAGGGATTGTGCCTGCATGAACAGCTGCACAAAACGCTGAATCGACAAGGTTGCTTTTGGCAGCTTGGTAGCCGTCGTTTTCGTGACCTGATGCTGAGCGGTTTCGATTGTCACTTCATAACAGCCATTATTCCATGGGGCATATTCATCCCCTTGAATTTCTATGGCAAAACCGCCGGCTTTTTTCAATGTGAATGGATAACTTTTTAGAAACCCTTCCACATCGATGACGCGCGCCATCATGTCCGGGCGCACTTGGTAGTGAGCCAATGGTTTGGCCGCGTTTGCTTGTAGGACTTCCCCATCAAACCCTGGTCGATAGTTAATCTGTGCTACTGAATCTGCATGGGAGACGATAAACCGATTAAATCCTTGGTAAGCATTCGCAGTCAAATAGCCCCACTCTTGAATATCGAAACGTCCTCCCTCGATAAAGTAAATCAAGTAGCCTTCAGGGACCCCTGCTTCATTGCGATAAATCGCAAACGTATACGGTCGGCGCAAAGCAAACTTGATTTCTTCCCACCAGGGTTGGCGAATCAGTCCGCCCTTTTGATGGCGCGGCAATTGATGATAAATCTCGTGAATGATCGGCTGTGCTTCCTCCCAATTCATGCGTTGAATCGTTCCATTCACTTTCTTGCCATCGGGCCATTGATGCGCATCGACTTCATAAACCGTCCGTTCAAAAGTATACTCATACCCATATCTGCGATAAAAAGCAAAGGAGAAAGGTGCCAGATAGGAAAGAACGATTTTTTGTTCATAGCAGTCCTTAATGATTTGTTTCATGATCCGATCGATCCGACCTTGGCTGCGATACTCTGGATACGAAGCCACAAAACCGATCCCTGCCATCGGATAACTCGTTCCATGAAAGTTCACATCAAAAATCGTTGCCATGATTTGGCTCGCCAATTTTCCATTCCCATCGTAGGAACCATAATTCCAAGAATTTTCCGCAAGCTTGCGATAGCGCTTGATATTTGTTTCATTCAATTCCCACTGAAAGGCATAAGAAACCAAGTCCAGTACTTCTTGCGAACCAAATTCGGTCATTTTTTTGACATCTGTCATTCCTTCATCTCCTCTACTTGAAAACACGCAAGAAACGCAAAAAAGGCGTCAGTCGACCCCTTAATATGCTTCTTCCATCATACTCAACATTTTTTTAAATTGCTTGCGTTTGAAATATCCTAGAATCGTACCTAAGAGCATGTCATTTAATTGCTGAATCATGCCTTCAGAAGTCATTTTTTCTTCATAATGCAAGTTGCAGTGCGACTCGTCTATCGTTTCGATCTGATAGTGTACACGGAAGGTATTTTTTTTCGTCGCCGTTTGGAACGCATAGGCTTGATTCTTCTTGACCGTTTCGATTGTTATGGTGGCATTACTATCTTTATAAAACTGTTTAAGATAGCTGTATCCTTCTAATTGCTCTTCAGTAAGTGTTTGATCTGTCGCTTGTTTAATATCATGTAACACGGAATCGATGATCGTCTTATATAAAAAGTCAGCGGGTACATTCATTTTTTTAGTGATTTCCATCTTGCGCCTCCTTGTCTTTCTTGTTGCGTTTGTGTCCAATTGAAGCCATGATTCCTCCAATAGCCATTAGAATGACTGACGTGATGAGATTCACCCAGTGGTATTCACCTGACTGCGCGTTAGCGCTGTATATAAATAACATACTACCGATGCTTATAAAAAACAATCCATTTTTAAACATGATATCACCTCACTATTGACTAACGACGTTAAAGTATAGTACTCGACCCCAATCAGTATTTTTGATTGCGTCTTTGGCAAGTTTCGCTGCTTTTTCTTTGTCTTCTGCCGTTGTTTCAAAAATCAACTGAATCCCTTTTTTTTCTTTAAAGGTATACTTGATCTCACCTTCTGTCAAAGACTCAAGTAATGCTTTGATGTTGTCTTGTTGCATCGCGGAATTTACAATAATCATTTTTTCTCCTCCTAAAAAAGATAGCTAGATGGGTGAAGCCACCCATCTAGTTTATTTGATTAGTTCTCTTGGTCTGCTGGATTGATTTTGTTGGCAGCAATAATAAATGGTGCCCAGATCAATAAAGCTACAGCCAAATTAATAATTGTCAAGATGATCGCACGCCAGTCTCCACCGGTAGCTAAGAAGCCACTTAGGATCGTTGGCATTACCCAAATCACATTTACCACAACTGGTGCAACTAACCCTAAAGTTGTTGCAAAGTAAGCAATCGTTGCTGTAACTAACGGTTCAACAATAAATGGAATGATAAACAATGGGTTTAACACGATTGGTAGACCAAACATTACTGGTTCATTGATATTGAACAACCCAGGTCCAATCCCTAGTTTACCAACTGTCTTATAGTCGGCACGTTTAGAGAATAGCAAGATTGCGATCAAGAGCATTAAAGTCACACCTGCTCCACCAGGCCAAACAAATGCTTCGAATGAACCTGCTACCCATTTATAAGGAACAGCTTCCCCTAATTGATAAGCATTAGTATTTTCAACCATTGCCACACCGTAGATCGATTGTAGAACAGGTCCCATGATATTTGTTCCATGTAATCCAAAGAACCACAAGACATGGACAAGTAAAACAATGATAAATACGGCAAAGTACCCTTGAGAGAGACCCAATAATGGTTTTTGGATCGATTCGGAGATCCAGTCAATTATCGGCATACCGACAAAGCGTTCAAATAGATAGTAAATCAAACCTGAAGCATATAGTCCGGCAATCCCAGGGATAATCGCTGCAAAGGCACGGGAAACTGCTGGTGGCACTGAATCTGGCATTTTGATAATAATATTTTTTTGCATCAATTTTGCAAAGATAATAACTGAAACGAAACCAAAGATGATTGCCGTGAACAATCCAGAGCCACCCATATAGGCGCTAAATGGGAAGTAGCCCCAGCCTGCAGCGCTGATCGTTGAACCATCTGCTGCAAATCCTGATGTAGCACTTGTACTGTTGATCATGTCTACCACGTTTGCTGGTAGTGCTTCTTCTAACGCTAAAGAAAGAGAAGCAGATTGTGGAATACCCATAATAAATGCTGCTAAAGAGACCAACGCACCTGATAGTGCATCAACATTGTAAGCCTTCGCTAAATTATAACCGAATGAAGCTGAGAAAATAACCGCCATAATTGCTAAGGTACCTGTCCAAACTAAACCATTGACTGCGATCACTGGCGTGAAAAATTTCGTGATTGCATTGTCCGCACCAAGATAAGTGTTTGGAAAATCACGCATGAAGGCGTTCAATAATACTGCAATTGCCCCAGCCATCGTTGCTGGCATCATTCCGATAAAAGCATCCCGCAAGGCAACCAAATGCTTTTGCGCACCAATCTTAGCTGCAACCGGGAGAATGTGTCTCTCCATCCAACTTGTTAATCCATCCATTCTTAATTCCTCCTATAAGTTCTATTCGTCAAAGAAGATTTTTTGATTCATCGACAATAACTACTTCTATCCGTTCAAAGATTATTCGTTATTTAGACGTCGATAGACATCAATGATTTCTTTCGCTAAATCGGTAAATGCGATTGATGTCATTAGGTGATCTTGTGAATGCACGGTCAACAATGTCACGGTCATATGATTGCCTTGCGCTTCTTGTGTCAACAATCCTGTTTGCGAATGATGCGCTTCCACAAGAGATGCTTCAGCATCTTTGATTTTTTGGTCAGCTAATTCGAAGTTCCCTTCTTTTGCTGCCGCGATTGCTTCCATTGCGTCACTTTTTGCATTACCACCATACATGATCAATCCCATAATGGCTTCCAAATTTTGCTCATCCATCTTTAAAAATCCTCCTTACACTTCGATCCTAAAAAATCTTAGTTCATTAATGTTTCTGCTTGTTGCAATACTTTTTCGCCGTTCATCATGCCATAGTCTGCCATGTTGATCACGTCCAAAGGAATGCCTTTTGGTGCTAATTTTTGTTCAAATTGTGATTTCATGAAACGTACTTGGGGTCCTAACAATAGAACATCGACTGGTTTTGACTCCAAATGTTGGTCGGCTTCTGAAGCTGAAACAGCAAAGATATCTGCTTCCATTCCTTTAGCTTCGGCTGCTTTTTGCATTTTTGTCACCAATAGACTGGTACTCATTCCTGCTGAACAAACCAGCATAATCGTTTTTTTCGCCATCGCGCATCTGCTCCTTTCTGTTGTAAGTTACACTTTACTATAAAGCAAAAAGCGTGCCAAAAAAAAATAAGTTCAGACCTTTATTTATCAATGGTCTGAACCAATTTCTCGTTTACACACTCGCAGTTTTTTCATTACACACTAAAATTGTGTGCGGATTCATCATAATTTTTGATTTTGTTTTCTAAAAACATTTGGGTTAAATAGGCGATCTCATCTTCAGAAAATTTGATTTGATAATTTTTTTCAATTTGTAATAAATGGGTTCGTAAAACATCCATTTCAATTCGGTACCGTTTTTGAAAAGTAGCTAAGTTGACGAAAGTACGGGAAGGCTCCTTCTTCAATAAACTTTCTACCAAAAAGGCTAAATGAATGACTAATCCTGCATCGACGGTTGGTTCTACAATCACATGCAATTGATTTTGAATCTGATGAACGATTCGTTGCAGGCTTTCGATCAGATGATAGACGGACCCAACATGAGTTATCGTATTTTCCAATGAACGCACGATCTTTTCGATCGGCACTTCATCTGAAGCGATTCGTTTTAGCACATTCAAGCGATTGTCATCAAAAACATCATAGGCGGAGAAAAACGGAATGTTTTGATAATCGATCTCGACGGTGCCAGCAATAGCTTTGATCTCATATTCTTCTAGCAAGCCGTCAATATGTTTTTTGAAGGTTTCTTTTTCAATAAATTGCATTTGGATGATCTCGACTTTTGATTGATCGACGACGGGATAAATTCGTTGATAAAGTTTGGCAGCGACACCTTCCCCAGTAAAGCAAGTAACGATGACTGCCTTTTTATTTCCTTTTGCTTCACGAACCGTACGGAACTGTTCTTGTACGATGGTTTCAAAAGAACGCTGAATGTTTTGGTAGATATCTTCTAAACTGCGCCCACTCTCTGCCATCCGCAAAGCTTCTAAAACAATCATCGTGCTGACCATCGAAATAGCTTTCGTACGAATCCCCGTCTCTTCGGAAATCAAATTCGCAAATGAATTGAGGGAGCCCATATCGGTTAAAAGCAATAAGCCATTGCTCATCTTCTCTTTGTTTTCATCGATATAATTCAACAGCTGGTCATACATTTGCCCGACTTCCATATCCAAAGACATATTCATTGCCTTGCCATGGTCGGTCTCCAGCAGCTCTTGGGCTGTCTCCAACATACTGCTGGCAGTTGCCTTGCCATGCATCAAGACAATGATCTCGATTTTTTCAAGGGGCAATGGCGAAGGCTGTTTGACTTGAATCGCTAAAAACATACTGATAAAGCCGATTTCATCAAATGGGATCTCGACATGACGTTCCTCTTCAATGATCGTCGATAAATCCATTGCCACTTGAAATTCGGATTTTAAGTTTTTTCTAATCGTGTTCAAATCCGGATGAACGATCATATGTCCCTCTTTAACACGTTCCAGCGTACTTTGCAAATGCAACGCAAAGGCAAAACGGGCTTTTTCACTATAAGTTCGATCTAACCTCTGACCTGCCAAGTCATAAAGAACATTGGTCAGTTTCCAAATGTCTTCTGGAATCAACTCTTTATGAACAGGGTTTTGGATCAATTCTTCGACATATTTTTCAAAGTAGGCATCCACATCCTTAGAGATCAAGTTTTCTAAATCAACATTGGCTACACCGGTTTCAATCAGTGTGCTGACTTTTTCTTCGATCTCATTGTACACCTGCATATTCCGTTGCGGATCACGAGACCAGACAACATCTGGGTCGCCGGGTTCGAAACTCAGAAAGTCGCCTTTGCCATCTAAAAACCGATCCAAGCGTTCTGACATTTCTTTGATCTTCAACAGCCCTTTTTGAACTTGCAGTGAGCAATCGCCTTTTCGAATCAGGAGGTGTTTTTTCCCATAGGTCCGATAATGTAAGAATGCCTTCGCACAGACGAGTTTCAGGTCTCGCTTGATTTGACCGATGTTGCCTTCTGCATCATAGAGCATAAAGGCCAATATCGCATCTCGCTCGACATCGATCCGCTGATTTAGACGGGTCGCCTCTTGCTTGATAAACAAGGAAATGATTTCATACCGTTCATCTAGCGAACGACTTTCCACATTTGGCAAAGTAATAGCCATGGGAATTCGCCGATTGAAGGTCGTCAAAAAGGTTTCTGATGATTCAGTGGTGGCACCAATGATCTGCACGGCGGCTTCATGAACTTGGTTGCTTTCCCCTAATGGGCGGTAGATCCCTTTGTCAATGAAGGTAAAGAGCATTTCTTGGCCTTCTGGCGGCAGTCGATGGATCTCATCCAAGAACAATATGCCGCCATCGGCTTTTGCCATAAGTCCTGGACTATCTTCTGCAGCACCTGTGTAGGCCCCTTTTTTGATGCCAAAGATGTGACCAAACAACAACTGCGGATTTTGTGCATAATCCGCACAATTAAACGATACGAAAGGAGCATCTTTTTCTAACATATTTGATTCAACCGCAAAGTGATACATACATTCGGCAAATAAGGATTTACCGGTACCTGTCTCTCCAAAAATAATGGTATGGAGTCCTCTAGGCGGATATAAAATTGCTGCTTTGGCTTGCTGGATACTTACTTTTAAAGAAGCTTGAACCCCAACAAGACTTTCAAAACTCACTTCAGAGGAAACATCCACATGCACCGTTTCTTCTAATGGCTCATAAACGACCGGACGGCCGGAACGTTTGCCGATTTTCTTTTCTTTATAAAGCTCACTGAGATAACGGCTTGCATTGCTGCGATCGATTTGTAAGATTTTAGCGACGTCAACTGCGGTCAACCCTTGCTTATGCAGTTCGATCGTTTGAAAAATCTCTTCTTTTCGCGAATTCATTCGATAGCCTCCTCATTTTTTTACACACTAATAATAAACAACGTTAATGGTAACACAAAAAGACGCTCAATGGCGTCTTTTTCCTTTGTCTTTTTGCTTTTTCGTCTTTTTCTTGGTCTTTTTAACAGGAGTGTGTAATTTTTCAGATGTTTTCTTGGAAATTTTCTGCACACTTACTATTTTCGTTTCTTTCTTGCTTTCCTTTTCGATAACAGGTGCTTCTGTGTGTAATTGTCCCCCATGCAGATAGACTTCCTTGAGTTCTATGGACAATTGATTCGCGATTTTTTTCAAATCCTTCAACGAATGGTCTTGAACGATCGTGACGACGGTTCCTTCTTTGCCCATTCGTCCAACACGTCCTGCCCGGTGCAGATAGGATTCTTTTTCTAACGGGACTTCCGTATTGATGACATAAGGCAAATCCACCACATCTAAGCCGCGAGAGGCGACATCGGTCGTCAATAATTCTACTAGTTTTCCTTGACGGAAGCTCTCCAGTGCGCCTTTTCGGGCAAGTTTGTTTTGGTCAGATGCTAATGATGCCACCGGCAAGCCGTGAAACAGCAGTTTTTCTTCTGCATTTCCCATTGCGCTTAATTCATTGAAGAAAACCAAGGCTTGAAAGCTTGGTAAATGAGCAAAGCGCCTTAAAGCATCCACGATTCGTCGTTGCGGATAATTCAAATAGTAGTGATGGATCACGCCTTTGCTCTGATCTTCTTGGGTAACATCAATGATCAGCGGCTCTTTTGTCACCAATGGTCGAATCTCATCAATCACTTCGTTAGCGGTTGCTGAAAAGAAACTACGCTGGATTTGTTTTGGCAATGTTTGATTGATCTTGGCAGCCAGTGTGAAGGCCCCTTCTTTCAATAATTGGTCAACCTCATCTAATACCAACGATTGCAACTGCTGGGTCTTGATTTTTTTTGCTTTGATCAATTCTAACACTCGGCCTGGGGTGCCAATCAAGACCTCGGGCTTGTCTTTCAGTTTTTCCACTTGGCGTTTTGTACTTGCGCCACCAATTAGCGGCAGAACGGTCAAACCAATGGCTTGGGCCCATTCCCGGGCCACTTCTGTGACTTGCATCGCTAATTCTTGTGAAGAAGTCAAAATCAGCAACTGATTACCTTGCTTTGCCTCGACTTTTGTTAACAGTGGCAAGAGGTACGCCAAAGTTTTACCAGAACCGGTCGGTGAGACTCCAATGACAGACTCACCATCTTTTAAAGGGCCAAAGGTTTTCTCTTGGATCAAGGACGGTGCGTGATACCCTGCCGCCTGCCATTTTTCCTGCCAGATGTCTGGCAATTGTGTCAATTCAAATACTGTCATAAATGTTCCATTCCTTATTTTTTATCTGCATCAAAAATGATGCCTGCTTGTTTACGCATAAGAGCGATGGTTTCATTGACACTGCGAGCAAGTTCCACCCATTCCTCATACCGCTGTCCTTGTTGGGGATCATTTTTGTTTTCGATGATGTCTGCAAAGTCTTGTGCTTCTTCGATCATCGGGTTTTCTAAAGCACTTACTGCTAATGCCTGGGTTTGTTTTGTTTTTCGCTCATAAAACGCGGCTTCTTCGATGGCATTGACGGCATTTAGGTCTAATGTACCGTCTTCAAAATAGATTTCTGAACGCAACTCTGAATCAGCAATTTTTCCTGTTTGGATTGTGACATCAAAGTCAGCATAGCGCAACACTGCGGTCCCGATACCATCTACACCAGTCGGTAATTTACGAGCAAAATAATGAACATCTTGCGGTTTGCCAAACCAAGCGACCGCCGCATAAATCGGATAGACGCCCAAATCCGCTAAGGCACCGCCAGAAAAATGTGGAGAAAAAATATTTGGTTCCTCCCCAGCTAGTACAGCGTCATAACGAGACGAATATTTCATATAAGAAAAGGTCGCCCCAAGAATGGCACCGCGTGTCGGTAAGAATTCGGCTACAGTAGAAAAACTTGCTTCATGGATGTTGCGAGCTGCTTCAAAGAATAATACCTGTTGCTGATTTGCCAATTCGATGATCTCCGCCATTTCCTCAGGCGTTGAAAAGGCTGGCTTCTCCACAATGACATTTTTTCCTGCTAAAATACCTTGCTTGGCTTGTTCAAAGTGCAAACTATTCGGAGACGCGATGTAGACCGTGTCCATATGAGCTAAGCCAAAAAAAGTGTCCAGATCGGTCGCATACTCGATGTCCCCATATTTTTCTCCAAAACGTTGTGCCGTTGCTAACTTTCTTGAGTATACGGCAACCAATTGATAGCGTTTGGTTTCGTGGGCTGCTTGTACAAATTGATCGGTGATCCAATTTGTGCCGATAATTCCTAAATGAATCATGTTTTTTCCTTCTTTCTTCTATAGATTAGGGTCGTCAAAGACGACATTCAAATCAAAAGGGATTGGTTCTTTGACCGTGATCATCCCTTGGTTTACTTGGCAATTATAGGCAAACACTTCGACACCCTTGCTTTGCGCTTCAGCGATTTTAGTGGCCAGATCCGGTTGCATCTGTCGATGGATCGTGGCGATTTGCACCGCTTCAAATTGGATCATAAACAAAACCGCCGCATAATAGCCAGCTTCTTTGGCATGGATCAATTCATTGACGTGTTTCAAGCCACGAATGGTTGGTGCATCTGGAAAAGCACCGACTTGCTTGTTTTCAAGGGTCATTCCCTTGATTTCTAAAAAGCCTTTTTCTTGTTCATCTGTTTCAAAATAAAGGTCGAATTTTGATGTCCTATAGACAACTTCCCTTCGCAAAAGCGCGATTCTCCCTTTGATATTTGGCAACTGGATCGTGCCATCCAAGAGGCCTTCATAGCCTAAACGATTCGGTACTTGACTATCGATGTTGATCCATTGGTCTTGTTTCTTGACTGAGATCAAGTCGTAATTGGTTTTGCGTTTCGGATTGTCCCAATATTGCAGGGTAACAAGCGCACCTTTGTGCAAGAGCTCTTTTCCTCGTCCGGTATTTTTTACATGGACGATTACTTCTTGACCGTCAACGAGACATCGGGCAATGAACCGGTTGTCTCGCACGAGAAACGTGGCTAAAAGGGTATTCGGATAATTCATTTTCTCACCTGCTCTTTTGAATCATAGCATATTTTGATAAAAACTTCTAAACTTCAAACTAAAGTACCATGCTTTTTTACCTTCTCATGGTATACTTATGGCAATTATTTTCTAGTGCGAAAAAGTGGACACCTGTCCACAAGGCACAACTTGATGAATCGTAAATGATAGGACGTGTATAAATGAAGAAAAGGTCTATTTTGATTGGTTTATCTCTTGCAACGGGCGTGGTCAGCTCCTTGCTGTTGCGAAAAGAAAAACAAAAAAATGAGAATCGCCAGAATTTCATTGGTAATTGGCGTTTTACTTCCAAGACAAAAGAAGATGTCACGATAGAAATAGCCAATGATTATTCGTTGACCATCGAAGGCAAGCCTTTGACTGCTTCCATCGTTGAATTGACTCCGATGCGGTTAGTTTTACTGGACACATTTGGCTATCATTTAGTTCTTGAACAAAAAGGCTCCGTCATTACTTTATATGATGAAGCTGAAGATTGCCACTATTCTTTGACAAAAATCATCTAAAATCGCTGAGAAAGACAAGTTCATGTTTTCTTCACATTTTCTTCGGTCAATTCTCAGACTTTTTATCAGCATTTCTTGGCAATCCATGCTATCATTAACTTAACAAGTGGTTGAACAAGGTGTTCCGTTGAGTGATGTTTGATCGTTCATAGATTAAGGTGTAGGTTCGATTCCTACCTTCCACATTTATTTTAAATAGAAAGAAGGGATTTTTATGTTAACGACCTTTATTTCACTCTTTTCCATCTTTGCTTTAGCTGCATTGTTAGCTGGGACATTCTTTTTAGCAAAATTGGCTATGCAACAAGAAACGAAGGCGGTGAAAGTTCCCGTCAGAGTCCAAAACCAAAACCCGAGAATCCATTCCAATCGTCGCTAAGTGAATCAGTTTGACCCTAGGTCAATTCACAAAAACTTGCCTTCTATTTTATAGGAAGGTAAGTTTTTTTGTTAGCTATTATTTACAGTAAACAACCTTAGTCACGTAACGTCTCAGTTTGTCTACTGAGGGATCGGTCTTACGCAATTAAATGCTAAGTTTTCTCTTAGAGTATTGCAACGGTGGATACTCTTTGTTAAAATTTTTGCTTAGATACAACTTTAAAGGAGCTACTACATATATGCAGAAAATAACCAAGTTCGGGTATTCCATCGTTGCTGCTTTGGCAATCCTCTTTGCTGCTGCCGGCTTACCCGTCGTTTCGTATGCTGATGATACAGCTATGAGCGCCGAAGAGATCCAAGATTTTTCAGTCGATGCAAAAGCCGCTTACTCCATTGATTTTGACACAGGCAAAGTGTTGTATGATCAAGATGGTGAGACCGCCATGGGCATCGCCTCCATCACCAAGATCATCAGTCTCTACCTTGTAGCTGAGCAAGTAGAGCAAGGAACCATCGCTTGGGATGATCCTGTCCCTATTTCAGATTATGCCGCGAATCTCAGCGTGTCGCCAAACTTATCGAATGTCCCTTTGCATCAAGACGTTACCTATACAGTAAAAGATTTGTATGATGCCAGTTATATCCAATCTGCAAATGCTGCAATCGTAGCGCTCGCGGAGCTGATTGCTGGGTCTGAAAGTGCCTTTGTTGATCAAATGCAAGAAAAAGTGCAATCATGGGGCATTACCGATGCAAAGATCGTTAATGCTTCTGGCTTGAACAATACTTATTTAGGGGACAATATCTATCCCGGGTCAACTTCCACTGACGAAAACGAACTATCCGCAAAAGATGTCGCCCTGATTGCTCGCCATTTGCTGCAAGACTTTCCAGACGTTTTAGAAGTAACAAGTCTTTCCACCAAACAATTTGGCGAAGGTTCCTATTCGCCTGTCGAGATGGTCAATTGGAACTGGATGCTTCCAGGCTTTACGAATACTAAAGATGGGGTTGACGGTCTTAAGACTGGTACGACAGATATGGCAGGCGCCTGCTTTGTCGGAACCGCCGTCAAGGATGGTCAACGAATTATCACCGTCGTGCTAAACGTCAATGGTCATGCGGAAAATCCAAGCGTACGTTTTATCGAAACAGGTCGGTTGATGGACTACTCCTTCGATGCTTGGGAACAAGTAGAAATTCTACCAGAAAATGCACAGTTAGAAGATACACAGACGGTGGCAGTCAAAGATGGGAAAGAATTGAGTGTTCCCGTTGCCTTAAATCAAGGTTTGACCTTATGGGTACGTGGAGATATGGATGCAACAGCCTTTGAAACAACCATTGACTTTAATGAGCATTATCGTGATTCTGCCCTGCAAGCGCCATTGACTGAGGGCACAGAAGTCGGTACTGTAAGTGCTTCGATTCCAGCTGATACGCTTGGTTATATTGATGCTTCTGATCATGACGAAACTGCAGGATTGGTCACAACACAAACGGTAGAAAAAGCCAACATCTTTGTTCGTGCTTGGCGCGGTGTGTCTACCTTTTTCGAGAATCTTTTTTAATCCAAACCAAAGAAAAAATCTGTCCTGAGCAAAGATTGCTTCTCGGACAGATTTTTTTTATTCTACCGTTTCCACCGTTGCTGCTGCCAAAGGCTCAACAGGGAAAAACAATTCAACTTCCCCTTCTTTAAAATGAGGAAGATATCTTTCTTGGATCGCTGCTGACAAGTGGACGTTATTTTCTGGTAAAACTTCGATCAACATTTTTTCAGTCATCATGGTCAAGTTTTTTTCATCCGTTTTTACAACGAGATAGGTCATTGCGGGCATTTCCCAACGAACCCAACCGACGGGAGGAAAATTTTCTGTATGGACTTGAACGCCTGCCAAATAACGGCCGGTTTCTTGCCAAGGCTCTAACCAATTAGTGCCATCACTCATTAAGCCCCAAAATTCCAGTTCTTCTGCCTTTTGATCGCTCACTAGAAATTCGATCTCTTCAAAATCCTTTGTTGCAAGTTCCCATAGCGCTGGTACCCAAGAAGCTCCTTCTTCCGCTAATCCCTTGCCTTCTTTTCCGATCACATAAAAAGCGGGCCGTTCAACGCGAATCACTTCACCTAATTGCATGTTCCTTCCTCCTTCTTTTCTTCATTTTAGCGAATTGCAAGAAATTCAGCAACTTTGACCTTAGCAACAAGCAATTTTTGTCATTTTTCGGTATACTAGGTGTATCGTTAAAGGAGTGAAAAACATGGATTTTACGCAATTGCTGATTTTTGCCATCAGCTATTTGACGGGTGTGATCGTCGTTCAAAAGTGGCGCAAGAATAAAGATGAGCCAGATATTTTCTTTTTTGAGTGCTGTTGGACGATTTTAGCCCTGCTGATTTATTTAGCCGTCTCAGAATTACGGACAGGCAGTTTCTTTATTCTAATACCAGTCGCCTTCGCCGGCCTTTTTTTATTTTCTTATCGGCGCAACAAGCACCGACTCGTAAATGGCTTGCTCTTTAATTTGTTTGTCTTAGCATTTGGTGGCTACCTAGTCATTAATCTATACCGAACACAAGATATTCTTGTAGGTGGTCTATTGGCTGTTTTGCTAGCGATCTTCTTCGCTGTATTATTATTCGGCTTAGCCATTCTCGTGGTCTTTCTTTACTGGAATTCCATTATTGTTTTACGAAGAGAGTCGCGATCAATCGCCAATCTATTGACCCTGATCTTAGCAGTGGTTTTGACCGTTTTATTATTTTCAGATACCCTTTTGCACTTTTTCCCGGATTGGATCCGAACCTTATTCGGCGTTGTTCCCCTAAGTCTGATGTATCTATTTGTGGTCTTTTTGAACTTTTTATCGATTTCAGTCATTTATCAGTTCAATCATCCTCGTTACAATCAAGATTTTATCATCGTCTTAGGAGCAGGTCTTTTGAATGGCACCACGGTCTCCCCTTTATTGGCCAAGCGTATCAATAAAGCAATCTCGTTCTACGAAGCGCAATTTAAAGCGAAAAAAACCGCTCCTCGGTTACTGATGTCAGGCGGCCAAGGAAGCGATGAAAAGCTGCCAGAAGCTGTCGCGATGAAAGAATATGCAGTTGCGCAAGGAGTGCCCGAAGGAGAGATTTTAGTAGAAACAAATTCCACGACTACTTATGAAAACATGAAGTTTTCGAAAGAAATCATGGATTCCTTAAAGCCAAATGGCTACAAAGTTATTTTTTCCTCCAACAATTACCATATTTTTCGTGCCGGTCTCTATGCAGATCAAGCACAACTTAAAGCGGATGGTATCGGAGCACCCACCGCCTTTTACTATTTACCAAATGCCTTCTTACGAGAATTCGTAGCGATCCTTTTTATGCACAAAAGACGACACTTAACGGTATTGATCACCTTACTGATCCTTTATGTAGGCGCAGCGATCCTCCAACTTATTTTTGGCTAAGCAAACAAAAAAAGTTCTTTGAACCGGCTGGTTCGAAGAACTTTTTTCTTATTGAATCGTACGATGTTTCTTCCAGAAACGTTGTTGCCATTTTTCTTTCATACTTTCTGTAAGTGGTTCTGATGCTTCTTTGATCGCACAATATTTGTCAACCATTGTGACAATATAGCTTTCTTTATAACGTGGCGGCGCAATCGTTGCTCCCCACATATGTTTCAAGATGATATCTTTTTCTAGATCACTTAGTTCAGTGATTTTTTCAGCATTTTTTACTGCAATTCGTGGATGCATATACGCATGGGTACCTTCATCAAACTTTGTGGTACGCCAGTCATAGTAGAATAAATCATGAAGGAGTCCTGCACGAGCTGTTGCACGAGCATCGCCGCCCCATTTCTTGGCCAATTTGTAACTATAATAAGAGACGCTGATCGAATGTTCCAAACGTGTGGAGTTCATATGCTGCACAAAGTTGGCTAATTTTTTTACAGCTTCTGTTTCTAACAGGTCAGCCACGTAAGACATATATTCGCTATCTTCTTGCCATTTTTCTGTCATAAATTTTTGTCTGCCACCTTTTTTTGATCTGCTTGATTGTTACAAGACAAAGTATAGCACCTATTCATCGAAGATTCTAGGTGAGGTGCAATAGATTCAAATAGTTTAACAGTTCCTTAAAAATCTAACTGACAGAAAAATACATCAAAATTCCGGCTGCAATGGCGACGTTCAATGATTCCGCCTGACCATAGATGGGAATATACACATTTTTGTCAGTCAAAGCCAACAGTTCTGGGTGGACCCCTTGTCCCTCGTTACCTAAAATGAAGGCAGCTGTTTGTTCTTTAGGAAGCTCGGTATAAGGAACGGCTTTTTTATTTAATTCGGTGCCATAAATCGTCACGCCAGCTGAGCGTAGCTGCTTTAGAAATGGCGGGATCGCTCCTTCTAAAATCGGTAAATGATAGTTGCTTCCTTGCATGCTGCGCAAGACTTTTGTGCTGTAAAGATCTGCTGTTCCTTCGCCGAGAAACACCCCGCTAAATCCAGCAGCATCCGCTGTTCGAATCATGGTACCAACGTTCCCGGGATCTTGCACATTATCTAAAATCAACCAATTACCCGTCAGTGTCTGTAAGTTTTGCTCTTGCTTTTCCACCACGGCAAAAATTCCTTGTGGTGTTGGTAAATCAGAAAGCATCGCTGCGATCTCCTCTGTGATCAAATAGCTTTCTTCCTGATAATCATCGAGCTGCCCGTTGGCTTCGCTTAACCCTCGCGGTGTCACCAACAACGCTTTGATAGGTACTTTGGCCTGCAGCGCTTCTTGCACTAAATGCCAGCCATCGATCAAATACGTATTGGTCTGTGTACGGTGTTTTTTTTGTGTTAGTTTTTTGATTTCCTTGATAAAGGTATTTTTTTTCGATTGAATTTCTTTCATGTGGTCACCTCAATTTATTATAGCATGAGTCAATCGATCTAACTTGTTCTTTTACTGAAAAAACGCTATCATTATAAGCAGAGGAGGGATTGTCCATGAAGAAACTACGAATCCATGTTCAAGGGCGTGTCCAAGGTGTCGGCTTTCGTTATACCACGAAAATGCTTGCCGATCAGTTAGGGGTCACAGGATCTGTAAAAAATGAGGCAGATGGTTCTGTTTCGATTGAAGCGATGGGAGATGAAAAAATCATCGATGCCTTTGTTGCCGGAGTGAAAGATTCTCCTTCTCCCGCTGGAAAAGTGAACCAAATCGACATCCAACCAGATGATACCATTAAAGAACGTACTAGCTTTGACGTAGTCTATTATTGATAATTGAATGTTTTCTAAGTCGAAAGATTGATTTTTCAATGAATTTCTCTTTGTACATTGAAATAGTCGGTCTTTTTTAGTATAGTTATTTTTGTCTAAATTTATTGTGAAGAGGAAGAATAGAATGTCTAAAATGAATAAATGGCTGCTTTCATCAGGATTATTTGGCCTGTTATTAGCATTATCAGGCTGTGTCAGTACCAATGCTGATGGTACGCCGAAAGAAACAGGAATGATTTATCGCTTTTTGGTGAAACCTTTAGGTGATATGATCACGATGCTCGTTGAAAACTTCAACTGGTCTTACGGCTGGGCGATCATCGCCGTAACGATCGTTGTCCGCGTCATTATCTTACCATTAGGGATCCATCAGTCTCGAAAAACGATGATTCAAAGTGAAAAAATGCAGTTTCTGAAACCTCAAGTGGATATTGCGCAAGCCAATTTGAAGAAAGCAACCACTCGGGAAGAACAAATGCAAGCGCAAGCGGAGATGCAAAAAATCTATTCTGAAAACAACGTCAGTATGTTTGGCGGTATCGGTTGTTTGCCTTTACTGATTCAGATGCCGATCTTCTCTGCCCTCTACTTCACCGCCCGTTACACACAAGGAATCCAAAACTCTGAGTTCTTTGGCGTATCATTAGGTGACCCAAGCATCCTCTTTGTGGCGATTGCTGGTATTTCCTACCTGGCACAAGGATACATCTCAACCATTGGGATTCCGGAAGAACAGAAAAAAACGATGAAAACCATGTTGATCGTTTCTCCATTGATGATCGTTTTCATGTCAATGAGTGCACCAGCTGGTGTGACACTTTATTGGGTAGTCGGTGGGGTCTTCAGTTGTATCCAAACATTTATCACGAATGTCATCATGAAACCAAAAATTCGTGCCCAAGTCGAAGCAGAAATGAAAGCCAATCCGCCAAAAACGGTGGTTACGCCTCGCAAAGATGTAACTCCTGAAAAAACAGAAGCTGTCAAAAAAGCGTTGAACACGACAAAGCCTAGTGGAAAAGGTCGTAACGCAGGCAAGCAGCAACGTTAGTAATTCTTGACCAAATCGCTCAATGAGTGGTTTGGTTTTTTGTTGTTTTCAAATGGGAATCAGTTGCTTCTTCTTCTGCCTTTCGCTATAGTAAATGAGAGGTGAGCACATGTTTCAAGCATATATCAATATTTTTGTCATTTTCAGTCTCATGTTTATCGGTTATTGGTTGTCTTACAAACAATGGTTTTCTAATCGAACCGCCGATACGTTTTCAAAATTGGTATTAAATGTCTCATTACCAGCCAATATGTTTTTAACGATTATTAAAAACTTTACGAAAGATGAATTTCTTTCATTGGTTTCGGGGATGATCATCCCATTACTTTCCATGATGATCACTTACTTCGCTGGTTATTTATGGCGACGTTTCGCGCAAGTTGAAGCCAAACACCAAGGCGCATTTTCCGCCATGTTTACCTTTTCCAATACGATCTTCATCGGCTTACCGATCAATTTAGCTATTTTTGGTGAAAAAGCTGTTCCTTATGTGTTGTTGTACTATATTGTAAATACGACATTATTTTGGACCATCGGTATTTTTGAGTTAGCAAAAGACAATCCTGATTTTGGTGAAGCCCGGATTTCCTTTCATCCATTGGTCATGCTAAAAAAGATTTTTTCACCAGCCTTGATTGGTTTCATCATCGGTTTGATCTGGATGCTATTCACCTTACCGCTGCCCTCATTTGTTGATGGCCTTGGAAGCTATCTAGCAGATTTGACGACACCCTTATCAATGTTTATTATCGGAATCATCGTCTACTTTGGGGGACTCAAAAATTTGCGAATGACGAAAGACATTGTCGGTGTCTTGTTTGGTCGTTTCGTTCTTTCGCCCCTCGTTGTGTGGCTGTTAAGCAGAATCATCCCTGTTCCTGAATTGATGCTTTCTGTGTTTATTATTCAAGCCTCTATGCCCGTCCAAAACTCTGTCCCGATCCTTGTACGAAACTACCAAGGGGATGAAGAGTTTGCAACTTCATGTTTAGGCTATTCCGTCTTACTGTACATGGTGTATTTGCCTGTTTTGCTTTTTTTCTTTTTTTAGCTATTTAACGAACTTTGTCGAAAAATACTCGTTACCAAAGGCATTCACTTCTTTCGGTAACGAGTATTTTTCTCCTCTTTGTATGGTAAAGGTTCGATTGATTCGCTACCAAGGCTGGCCCCTATGATTTCCCACAATAGACCACGATCTTTCTGATTTTCGTCAGATTGTGGCTGCTTAGATCGATTTCACAAACAAGACAAAAAAGCACATCATGCAGAAACTAGCTATACTAGCCATTATGATGATGTGCTTTTTTTTATCTTAAGTGAACAGCCGGTGGTTTACAACATATCAAACAACGACAACTGATTTTCATCAGGTAAATCTTTTAGAACACCGTTATCCGTCATGTATTCAATCAAAGTCTTAGAAACTTTCCCGCGATTGGCGAGATCTTCTTTCGATAAGAAAGGACCATTTTTCCGTGCTTCCACGATTTGTTTCGCTACGTTTAGTCCCAAACTCGGCACTGCTCGAAATGGTGCGATCAATTTTTTTCCGTCGATCACGAAGTTTTCCGCATCCGATTTATACAGATCGATCATCCCAAATTCATAACCGCGCTCTAACATTTCATTGGCTAACTCCAGAACGGTTAACAGATTCTTTTCTTTCGTTGACGCATCCAATCCTTTGTCAGTGATTTCTTGCATCCGTTCTTTTACGGCGTCTTTTCCTTTTGACATGGCAATCAAATCAAAATCATCCGCCCGGACAGAGAAATAAGCACAGTAATAGAGAATTGGGAAGTACACTTTAAAGTAAGCCACCCGCAACGCCATCAAAACATACGCCGCCGCATGGGCTTTCGGGAACATGTACTTGATCTTCGAACAAGAATCGATATACCATTCAGGGACATTGTTCTCCCGCATCGCTTGCAAGTAAGTGTCCCGCAAGTCGTCAGGGATCTTGTTCCATTGCCCTTTACGAACCGTCTCCATGATTTTAAAGGCCATCCCGTCATCTAAGCCAGCATGGATCAAGTACACCATGATATCATCCCGACAGCCGATTACTTCTGCTAGACTGGCATCTCCGCGACGAATCAGTTCTTCGGCATTACCCAACCATACATCGGTACCATGGGAAAGACCAGAGATCTGCAAGAGCTCTGCAAACGTCGATGGATGGGTTTGATCCAACATCCCCCGCACAAATCGGGTCCCAAATTCTGGGATGCCTAATGTACCTGTTTTGGAGTAGATCTGCTCTTCAGTCACACCTAGCACGTCCGTACCACCAAAAATACGCATCACTTCCGGATCATCCGTGGGGATCGTTTTAGGATCGATTCCTGATAAATCCTGCAGCATCCGAATCACCGTTGGGTCATCGTGTCCCAGGATATCCAGTTTTAAAATATTGTCATGAATGGAATGGAAATCAAAGTGGGTCGTTTTCCATTCTGAATTTTGATCATCTGCTGGGTATTGAATCGGCGTGAAATCATAGACATCCATATAGTCTGGAATAACGATGATTCCCCCCGGATGCTGACCAGTTGTCCGTTTGACGCCAGTTGCACCCTTAGCCAATCGATCGACTTCAGCTGCTCGATAATGGAGATTATGATCGCGCTCAAAGCCTTTTACGAAACCGAAGGCTGTTTTATCGGCTACTGTACCGATCGTTCCGGCACGATAGACATATTCTTCGCCGAAGAGCACTTTCGTATAGTTATGGGCCTCTGGCTGATATTCCCCAGAGAAGTTCAAATCGATATCGGGGACTTTATCGCCATGGAAACCAAGGAAGGTTTCAAAAGGAATATCATGGCCATCTTTGTTCAGACGTGTGCCGCATTTTGGACATTTTTTCTCTGGCATATCATAACCAGAACCATACGAGCCGTCTTCGTAAAACTCAGAATACTGGCAATCGGGACAATAATAATGAGGGGCTAATGGATTGACCTCAGTGATCCCAGTCATCGTTGCTACGAAACTAGAACCGACTGATCCCCGTGACCCTACTAAGTAGCCGTCTTGATTGCTTTTATGAACCAGTTTTTGTGAGATCAAATAGATCACGGAAAACCCATTCCCAATGATCGAATCAAGCTCTTTTTTCAAACGTTTTTCCACAATTTCTGGTAATGGATCACCGTATAGCTCTTTGGCACGGTTGTAACTCAAGTCGGTGATCTCTTGTTCAGATCCGGGAATCTTTGGTGTATACAGATCATCTTTTACCGGAATGACTTTTTCACAGAGATCAGCGATTTTATTTGGGTTCGTCACCACAATTTCTTTCGCTACTTCCGGTCCTAAAAACTGAAAAGCGGTCAGCATCTCATCGGTTGTTCGGAAGTGTACATCCGGTAAACTATGTCGATTCAAGGGATTGGCGCCCCCCATCGAATTGATCAAGACCTTACGATAAATGGCATCTTCTTCGTTCAGGTAGTGGGCATTCCCAGTAGCAACAACGATTTTCCCTAACTCCTCACCCATTTGGATCAAATTCCGAATAATGTCTTCTAGGTCTTTTTCGCTTTTCACGAGCTCCGTTTCTAGGAGATGGGCATAAACTGCTTTGGGCATGACTTCGATATAGTCATAAAACTTAGCAAGTTCCCGCGCTGCATCAACCCCTTTTTGCATCATTGCGACAAAGACTTCCCCTTTATCACAAGCGGTTCCGACTAACAATCCTTCCCGCAATTTCACCAATTCTGAGCGCGGGATCCGCGGGACTTTATCATGGAAGTACTTCACATTCGACATCGAGATCAGCTTGAATAAATTCTTCAATCCCGCCTGTGTTCGGGCTAAGATCGTGGCATGGAAAGGCCGAGCTGCTTTATAGGAGTTCTCGCCCCCAACGTGTCGGTTCAAATCTTCGTGCAGCAGCATGTCATGTTTTTCCATCGCTTCTTTGACAAAGATCCACGCTAAATGACCGGTTGCCTCGGCATCGTAGATCGCTCGGTGATGTTGCTCCAAACTAACGCCGAATTTTTTGGAAAGGACACCTAAACCGAATCGCTTAAACTCTGGATACAAATAACGAGCGAGTTCCAATGTATCAATGACGGGATTTTCTGCTTCTGGAATACCGTATTTTCGATAACTTGTATTTAAGAAGCCCATATCAAATGACGCATTGTGGGCAACTAGAATGGCTCCTTCAGAAAACTCACGGAACAAACGTAAGACTTCTTCTTCCGATTTTGACCCCCGAACCATTTCATCGGTGATCCCCGTCAATTCTACGGTCGTTCGTGATAAAGGATGGCCAGGATCGATGAATTCATCAAAGGAGCCTTCCACGTTGCCTTTATGCATCCGCACAGCGGCCAATTCAATGATGGTGTCGTACACTGCAGACAATCCGGTGGTCTCCACGTCAAACACGATATAAGTGGCATCAGTCAGTGGGACAGGCTTCGGATTATAGGCAACCGCTACCCCGTCATCCACGATATTGGCTTCCACACCGTAAAGAATTTTTACCCCAGCTTTTTCTCCGGCGTGATGGGCATCAGGAAACCCTTGTGCGCCACCATGATCGGTGATCGCAATCGCCTTATGGCCCCACTTGCCAGCTTGAGCGACAAAGTCTGCCACATTGTTGGTTGCATCCATCGTACTCATATTGGAATGCAGGTGAAGTTCGACCCGTTTTTCGCCTTCAGGTGCATAATCTTTGCGGGCCTCGTGTTTGACTTCCAGCAAATCTTGCGCATTCATAACGAGATCTCGCATAAAAGTATCTTCTTGAACACTACCACGCACTTTGACCCAACTACCTTTAGCAATGGCATCAAAGACTTGTTCATCTTTTTCATTATTGGAGAATTTTTTCACACTAAACGACGACGTATAGTCGGTGATTTTCAAAATCAAAATCTTCCGTTTTGAACGCAATTCTCGAACTTCTTTATCAAAGACATACCCTTGGATCGTAACTCTGCGTTCTTCCTCAATGATATTGATCATCGGTGTCACAGGTTCATCGGCAGGAATATTACGTCCCAAGGCAATTGGTCCGTCAAATTCGACGGTTTTTACTTCTTTTTTGCGTTGCTCGTGGGCCATTAAGTTCTCAGCGGCTTGCAATTGGAAGGCTGCCGTTTGTTCTTCTTTTCGTGCTTCAAGTTCTTTCAAGGCTGCCTCAGCCTGTTCTTTGTCTAACTGCGGCAAGATCCGAAATTTTTGAAACCCGAAAGTCCCATAATTTTCCTCAATGATCGGTAAGTACTGTTGCTGCAAAATCGTGATGACCGCATCATTGTTGACGGGTAAAATCACTTTGTTCTCTTGAATCATAGGTATTTGATTTTTGATCACTTGATGAACTAACGGCCGATCACAATTTTGATTGGCTAACGCTAATGGCCAGTATTCTTGAATGAACTGCTCATCAAAGGAACCATCTTGAGCTTCAATGACAATGCGAACTTCCGCGATTTCTTTAAACGCTAGTTCAATGTGTTGTTTAAAGGATTGATACACCATCACCGGTAATAAACGTTCAAATTGGAAATAAAACGTCCACGCTTTTGATTGTCGATGCACGGTTACTTGTCTGATTTGGGCAGTTTGCATCAATGGATGCTGCCGAAGATTTGGGGCAGCTGCAATTTGGTCTAATAATATCTCAAAGGTCTCTCTTTCTTTTGACAATTGAAGATCCTCCTTTTCTCAGTACTCACTAGTATACCTCTTTTTGTCTTCACTTTCATTAAAAAATCGAGAAAGGAATTCCTCTCTCGATCTACCATTTGTTCCGATTTATTCTTGGTTGGCTAATAAAATCGTCAAGGTCGAAGCGACTTCTTCTTTCCTCACTTCAACGGTTGCGCCAGTATGCTTGATTTTGATCTCCACGATGCCTTCTACGGCTTTTTTACCGATGGTCAAGCGAATCGGACAACCAATCAAATCGGCATCTGCAAATTTGACCCCTGCACGTTCATTGCGGTCATCCACCAATACTTGATAGCCGACTTGGTTCATCATTTCTTCTACTTCTTCACTTAAGGCATTTTGATAGCTATCTTCAATCGACGTTTGGATGATATGCACATCAAATGGGGCAATTTCTTGGGGCCAATCGATCCCAAACTCATTGCCGTATTGTTCGACGATTGTTGAAAGCAGCCGAGAAACGCCCAGACCATAACAGCCCATGATGATTGGTTGTTCATCGCCATTTTCATCGACAACCGTCGCTTCTTGGGCCTCGCTGTACTTGGTTCCTAACTTGAAGATATGCCCAACTTCGATTCCTCGCGTAAAGGTTAAGGTTCCTTTTCCATCTGGGGAAGGATCGCCTTCTTGAACCAAGCGAAAATCGGCAAAGGCTAGTGGTTGAAAATCACGGCCTACATTTGCATTGAGAAAATAGCTCTGTTTTTCTGCAGCTGGTACGATCAGATTCGCCATATCTTGGACATGCTGATCCGCATACAATTGGATCAAATCAGCAAGCTCAATGGGGCTGCGAAGTTGTGTGTCACTGGTCAGATAGGACTCGGCTTCTTCAGCAGTCAGGACCTTCACTTGATCAGCCGCTAAAAAATGCTTGATTTTTGTTTCATTGAGACTGTGATCACCTCGAAGCAATACCATAATGACTTGCTCGTCAACGAGCAGCAAAAATACTTGAACGATTTTTTGCAAATCCGTATCGTGTGTTTTCGCCAGTTCCTCTAACGATAATGATTCTTTATGAACGACTTTTTGTAACTCTAAGTAGGTCTCATGAGATTTTTTAGCGATATACTGACTAGTTGCTAGTTTCCAATTGGCGACATAGTCGCTTTCAGTCGAATAACAGATCAGCTCTTCGCCGATTCCAGACAATGCCAAAAACTCTTTTGAATCTCGGCCACCCATCAAGCCATTATCCCCGACCACTGCCCGATACTCGATCCCACAGCGTTTCAATATGGCATGGTAAGCCATTTCGTAGCGATTATAGGTTTGATCTAAGCTGGCTTCATCGGCGTGAAAAGAATAGCCATCTTGCATGATAAATTCACGGCTGCGAATCAATCCAAAACGCGGCCGCTGTTCGTCCCGATATTTCGTTTGGATCTGATATAAGCTCAAAGGCAGTCGCTTATAAGACGTGATCTCGTTTTTGATCAATGTCGTGAACGGCTCTTCGTGAGTGGGCCCTAAAACGATCTCTCGTTCGTTTCGATCTGTCAACCGATACAAAGACTCACCATACAGTGAGGCCCGTCCAGACTCCTTCCATGGTTCATACGGAAGCAAAGAAGGCATCGCCATCTCCACAGCATCGATTTCTGCCAGCTCCTCACGAATGACCCGTTTGATCTTTTCTAACACCCTTTGTGCTAATGGCAAGTAGACATAGATGCCTGCCGCCACTTGTCGAATATACCCTGCCCTAACTAACAGTTGATGACTTAACGTCTCCGCATCGCTGGGGGTTTCCCTCAATGTCGGAATCAAACATTTTGACTGTTTCATTTTTTTCTCCTTTGCTACAAAAAATCATGTTCACCCGATCAACAATTGATTTGCTTGTGCGTCTTATTTTTAAAAGAAGAAACGTTGGATATCATTCCAGGTAACGAGAACCATCAGCAGCATCAAAAACCCAAACCCAATCAGGGTAATGATGCCTTCTTTTTCTTGACTGATTGGCTTGCCTCGCACACCTTCTAAAATATTTAAAACCAGTTTCCCACCATCTAATCCAGGAATCGGCAATAAATTAAAGATCCCCAAATTGATGGAAATCATCGCCATCATGGCGATCACCGTTGTGACACCTTGCGATGCGGCTTGAGAAGACAGTTGGAAAATCGCTACCGGTCCGCCCAATTTATTGATATCTGGTTGGGCGATCAAGTTGCCGACTGCTCTAAAAATAACCAGCGAATTGTCAATGGTCGTTTGTAAGCCACCCAGTAAGATGTCTCCGATCCCAGTTTTTAACGAAGCCGTGATCCCTAAGAAACCGATCGTGGTCTCCCCTGATTCTTGACTCGCAGGAGTTGCTGTCAAATCAAGTGTTTCCGCTCCTCGTTTGACTTCTAGAGTAATCTGAGTAGCTGGGTACTTTTGGATCTCTGTCGTCAATTCTGACCAGTTGGAAACATCGACGCCTTCAACTGCTAGGATTTCGTCGCCATTTTGCAGCCCGGCTTCAGCAGCCGGGGTTCCTGCTTCGATTCCTGTCACGACGGTTGCATCTTGATTCGCGACACCACCTTGCGCAAACACCAACCCAGTGAATAAAACCAAGGATAAAATAAAGTTATTCATCGGTCCTGCAAAATTCGTCAGCATTCGTTGCCACAGCTTTGCAGACTGGAATTGAACGTCTTTTGGTGCGATCCGAACTTCAACGCCATCTTCATGAATGATCGTTGCGTCATGATCCACAGCGTACGTAACCGCTTCTTGTTCATTGCCGTTGATGAAGCCAGTGATCGTCAACTTCTCCTCCAAGTCAAAGTCGGTCACTTCCATGGGGATCGCTTGCGGCAATTGGATCTTTTTGCTTGTATTGATTTTGGTGACTTTGCCAGTTGCATCTTGAACCAAGGAGACTGGCATGCCAGGCGTTAATTCGGTCTCATCTTCGCCCCAGCCTGCCATTTGGACATACCCGCCTAATGGCAGCATCCGAATCGTGTAGGTCGTCCCATCTTTCGCTTGATGCGCGAACAATTTAGGCCCCATACCGATGGCAAACTCTCTTACTAAAATACCTGCCCGTTTTGCAAAGAAGTAGTGTCCAAATTCGTGAATCACTACCACCACGGAAAAGATAATGATAAATACAAGTATCGTTTTCATGCTCGTTCCTCTCTTTCACAGCATCCCTCTCATTCAGGGCAGCCTTTCCTTATTTTATCACACCGGTTCCCGTTGAGGAACTCACATTCCCGTTGTAACAAGAATTTAAAAAAAGAAGCGCAAGCCAAGCCTGCACTTCTTAAAAATTTTCTAAAAGACACCGAATAAATACATGATTGGAAACACAAACAACATGCTGTCGAAGCGATCTAAGATTCCTCCGTGACCTGGCAGGATATTCCCTGAATCCTTCACGCCATAGTGACGTTTGATCGCGGATTCCACTAAATCACCAAATTGCCCAGCGATCGAAAAGAGGACCGTCAATAAAATCATGATGGCACTACCGTGTCCAAAATAATCTTTCCCAGGAAATGCTAATAGATACAAACCAGCTACGACCACCGCAGCAGCAATCCCGCCTAGGGCCCCTTCGATGGTTTTATTAGGAGAAATCTCCGGCCATAATTTTCGTTGGCCGTAACGCCGTCCCACCATGTAAGCCCCAATATCCGTTGCCCACACGATAAACAGCCCGAAAACTAAAACAACTAATCCATCCGTTGCTGACCGTGCCGTCAAGAAACGTTCAAACCCGACACCGGTATATAAGCTAACGATCACCGGAAACCCAGCTTCATCGATGGTATACGTATTTTTCGAAATAACCGCGATCCCTAGTAACAAAAGAACGATCAGATAGTACAAGGCACTTTTATCTGTCCCCTCTGGCAAAAAGAAAAACCAGCGTTCTTGAGGCAAAACTAAGATCACCGCTCCGAGGATTGAAAGAATTCCTTCAAAACTGAAAATAGCTAGTCCTTTCATCCGAAATAATTCATAAACACCAATTCCTGCCATTGCTGCTGCCAGCAATTCGACGGCAATGCCGCCAACATAAATAATTGGCAGGAAAAAGGCTAATGCGACGACCGCAGTGATTACACGTTGTCTCACTCTTCTTCCTCCTCTGTTTTCAAACCGCCAAAACGCCGGTTTCGTTGTTGAAAGCTCCCAATCGCGTCCTCTAATAACGCAGCATCGAAATCAGGCCAGAGCGCCTTCGTAAAGAATAACTCGCTGTATGCAATCTGCCATAACAAGAAATTACTGACACGTTCCTCACCACTCGTTCGAATCACCAATTCAGGATCCCACAAAGGGCTTGGTAAAAAACCAGTCATCAAATGCGTCCCCAGCATGTCTTCCGTGAGCTCTGGTAGGGCTTCGCCGGAAGCCGAGAGTTCTTCATAAAGCGCTTGGACAGCTGTCAAAATTTCTGCGCGGCTGCCATAATTCAAAGCAAAATTCAAGATCATTCCCGTATTGTCTTTGGTTTGGTCGATCGCTCGCTTGACCGCTTCTTGCGTGTGTAGGGGTAAAGAATCCGTGAACCCCATCACTTTGACTTGAACATTTTCTTTGATTAGCTCAGGAACAAAGGTGTCGAAAAAGTCGACTGGTAGTTGCATCAAAAAGTCTACTTCCTCGTTCGGCCGTTTCCAATTCTCTGTCGAAAATGCATAAAGCGTCAATACCTTCACACCTAAGTGTGAAGCGTGTTTCGTGATTTTCTTTACCGTCTCCATGCCTTCTTTGTGGCCAGCTACTCTTGGCAAGCGCCGATTTTGCGCCCATCTGCCGTTACCATCCATAATGATCGCGATGTGTTGGGGAATCGGCAGTGATGGATCAAATTCATGTTCAGCCGCTTCTTTGATATATTTGTCTTTTTGTGGAAAAAAACGCAGCATCGTATTCGCTCCTCTTCCAATTCTTGAAATTCATCTTTTACATTATAACAATAATCAGATTTCTTGCCTATGAAAACCAAGAAAAGATTTCCATATTAAGAAAAAACAAAAAAACAGCTGTCATATTCAAGTACATGAGATAGTTTCGCCCATAAAAAAAGAGCCGCTGAAGCGACTCTTCGTCATTCCTTTTAAACTTCAAGTAATTCTTGTTCTTTTTCAGCTGCGATGGCATCGATTTCTTTGATGCTGTTATCTGTAGCAGTCTGCACTTCTTTTTCAGATTCCCGCAAATCATCTTCTGTGATGTCGCCAGCTTTTTCTTGTTTCTTGTAAGCTTCCATGGCATCCCGACGAATGTTACGGACGGCGATTTTCGCATTTTCAGCTTCTTTTTTCACGTCTTTTGCTAATTCTTTACGGCGTTCTTCCGTTAATTGAGGAATCACCAAACGAATCACTGTTCCGTCATTGGCAGGCGTGATACCAATATCACTTTGCATGATGGCTTTTTCAACTTCTTGGATCATTGTTTTGTCAAAAGGTGTGATCATCAAAATTCTTGCTTCTGGAATCGTAATTGAAGCCATTTGGTTCAAGGGTGTTGGTACACCATAGTAAGTAACCATTACGCGGTCTAAGATGCTCGCGTTCGCGCGGCCAGCACGGATTTGTCCTAGTTCCCGCTGCAAGTTTTCTGCTGCTTTTTTCATTTTGTCTTTTGCTTCTGTTAAAATTTTGTCAGCCATGTTATTTCCCCCTTACTGTCGTTCCAATATGTTCACCTAAAATGGCGCGGCGAATGTTTCCATGCTCATTCAAGTTGAATACGACTAATGGAATATCGTTGTCCATACTTAATGAACTTGCGGTTGAATCCATTACTTGCAATCCTTTGGAAATGACTTCTAAATGAGTCAATTCTTCAAATTTCACAGCACTTTGATCCGTTTTAGGATCTGCTGAGTAGACGCCATCAACATTGTTTTTTGCCATCAAAATGACATCGGCGTTGATTTCAGCTGCCCGTAAGGCTGCGGTCGTATCAGTTGAGAAATAAGGATTCCCGGTTCCGCCAGCAAAAATGACGACCCGTCCTTTTTCTAAGTGGCGTTCTGCTCTACGACGAATATAAGGCTCAGCGATTTGACGCATCTCGATTGAAGTTTGGACACGCGTTGGTACACCAGCGTTTTCTAGTGTATCTTGTAATGCTAAAGCATTCATCACAGTCGCTAGCATGCCCATGTAATCAGCTTGGGCTCTTTCCATCCCCATTTGCGCACCGATTTGTCCACGCCAAATGTTTCCGCCGCCGACCACGATCGCCATCTGTACACCTAATTCGTGGACTTCCTTGATCTCTTTAACGATCTCCTGGATGGTCGGTGGTTTGATCCCAAAGCCTTCGTCACCCGCTAATGCTTCACCACTTAATTTTAATACAACACGTTGATATTTTGGTTTGCCCATCATGATTCCTCCGTACATTCTCCAATTCTATTGTAGCATATTGGTGCTCTTTCGTTGAAAATTATCTACACTATTTCTTCAAAAACCGTTTTTGCTTAAAAAAAGGGAGCGCACTTCCATGCGTTCCCATCTGTTCGAGGAACAGAATTATTTTTTCACTTGGCTCATTACTTCTTCAACGAAGTTGTCTTCGCGTTTTTCGATACCTTCGCCGACTTCAAAGCGGACAAAAGATTTCACAGTTGCGCCTTTTGATGCAACATATTTTTCAACTGTCATATCTGGGTCTTTAACGAATGGTTGGTCAACCAAAGCGATTTCTGCTTTAAATTTCTTCAAGCGTCCTTCAACCATTTTTTCAACGATGTTCGCTGGTTTGCCTTCGTTCAATGCTTGTTCTGTCAAGACTTGTTTTTCATGATCCAATTCTTCTTGAGAGATTTGTGCTTCGTTCACGTAGCGAGGGTTGATCGCTGCAACGTGCATTGCAACATCTTTCGCAACTGATTCGTCAGTTGTTCCTTCAAGAACAGTCAATACCGCAATACGTCCGCCCATGTGTAGGTAACCGCCGAAAGCAGCATTGTCATCTTTTTCAACAACTTCAAAACGACGGAAGCTGATTTTTTCTCCGATTACTTGTGTTGCTTCGATCAACGCAGCATCCATTGTGCCTTTAGAGGTTTCTAATTTTAAAGCAGCATCCATATCAGCTGGTTTGTTCGCTGCGATTACTTCAGCGATTTCTTTTACTAAGTCTTGGAACATTTCGTTTTTAGAAACGAAGTCAGTTTCTGAGTTCACTTCAACGATTGCTGCTGTGTTGCCGTTGATTGCTACAGATGCTAAACCTTCAGCAGCAATACGGTCGTTTTTCTTCGCAGCTTTTGCCATACCTTTTTCACGTAATAAGTCAACGGCTTTTTCGATGTCGCCTTCTACTTCAACTAATGCACGTTTTGCGTCCATCATTCCTACACCAGTCATATCGCGTAATTCTTTTACTAATTTAGCTGTTACTTCTGCCATTTTTTGTTTCCTCCTAAATGTTTTTAAACAAGATTGCTTGTCTTTAAAAAAAGCTGTTTCAAAGGAGAGTGAGGCTTGGCGCCTAGCCTTTGAAACAGCTCCATCATTTATTATTCAGCTGATGCGTTGTCGCCTTCGACAACATCAACGATTTCTTCGATTGAAGTTGCGTTTTCTGTTGATTCAGCAGCAAAATCTTCTTCTGCTACTTGGTCTTCGCCTTGGTTACCTTCGATGAAAGCATCTGCCATTTTCGCAGTGATCAATTTAACGGCACGAATAGCGTCATCATTTGATGGGATAACAACATCGATTTCGTCTGGATCACAGTTTGTATCGACCATCGCTACGATCGGGATATTTAATTTGCGTGCTTCTTGGATCGCGATACGTTCTTTACGTGGGTCAACAACGTACATTACATCTGGAATTCTTGGCATATCAGCAATACCGCCTAAGAATTTTTCAAGACGTTCGCGCTCTTTGTTCAAGCCAACGACTTCTTTTTTAGGAAGAACAGCAAATGTACCATCTTCTTCCATTTTGTTGATTTGTTTCAAACGAGCAACACGTTTTTGGATTGTTTCCCAGTTTGTCAATGTTCCACCTAACCAACGATGGTTAACATAGTATTGACCTGAACGGATTGCTTCTTCTTTGATTGCTTCTTGTGCTTGTTTTTTAGTACCTACGAACAATGCAACGCCGCCTTCTTCAGCAACATTTTTCATGTAGTCGTAAGCTGCGTCTACTAATTTCACTGTTTTTTGCAAATCAATGATGTAGATGCCGTTTCTTTCTGTGAAGATATATTTCTTCATTTTTGGGTTCCAGCGACGAGTTTGGTGACCAAAGTGTACGCCGGCTTCAAGTAATTGTTTCATTGAGATTACTGCCATGTTGTGTTTCCTCCAATTTGGTTTTTTGTTTTCCTCTCTTGCTCTTTTACTCCTTGAAGAACTGAATCGATCAGCACCGCTTCGCAGATGGAACAAGATGTGGGATTGACGTGAAAAACTCACGCCTTAAACAGTATACAGTAGCTAAAAAAGAAATGCAACTGATTCAAATGAAAAACTACGATCCGCGGTCCAGCTTTTTTTAACACTCTAAATCTTTTCTTATAATATCTAGGTTTTTTCGGCGTTATCTGCTATGATAAGGCTGACTTAATCAATCATGCTTAAAGGAGTTTACCTATGCGAAAAGCTGATCGCCATTTACTTATTAGACAAATCATTACTGAACATACTGTACGCACGCAAGAAGAATTATTGCAGCAATTGGAAGTCCAAGGCGTCTCCGCCACGCAAGCGACTATTTCTCGCGATATTCGTGATTTGAAAATCGTGAAAGTGCCCGATGAGTCAGGTCAGACAAAGTTTGTCATTTTTCAAGGAATGCAAGCTTCTGAGGATGAAAAAGAAGAAGAGCAGCGTTTGATACAGATGATCGAAGACGTTGTCACTAAAGTAGATCGTGTGCAATTCATGACCTTGATCCATACCGTTGCGGACAATGCGCCTTTGCTTTCGGCAGCGATCGATGAAGTGACCATGCCAGAAAAAGTTTGCTCGTTGGCGGGCTTTGATACAGTAGCGGTGATTTCCCGCAGCGACGAAGACGCTGAAACTTTTTATCAATTTATCAGAAACCACGCGGTCTTATAGCGCAAAAACAGCTATAGGATCTAGCTGCATTCTTCACTACAAAAAAGCTGTGCCCTTGTCGAAACAAGAAGCACAGCTTTTTTTGTTACATTTTGTCGGGTGCGTGTAAACCAAGCAACCGTAAATCTTCTTTCAATAGAGTAGTTACTGCATAAACAAGAGCTAGACGTGCGTCTTTTTCCGTATCTTCGGCTAAGATTTTGACATTGGCATAATACTTGTTAAAGGCTTGTGCCAACTTGATGGCATGTTTGGCAATGACGGATGGTTCATATTTTTCCGCCGCTTGCATGACCGTTTCTGGGTAGCGCTGAATCAATTTGATAACTTCCCAGCTCTCAGCGTCTGCCAACGCCAGACTGCTGACAGCAGCGGGATCAAAGTTGGCTTTTTCAAGAATGCTCATGGCACGGGCATGAGAGTATTGCACGTATGGTCCGGTCTCTCCTTCAAAACGGACGACTTCTTCTAGCGTAAAGTCGAAATTATTCAAACGGTCATTTTTCAAATCGTGGAAAACGACTGCCCCGACACCGACTTGTTTTGCTACTTCTTCTTTGTTTTCAAGTGTTGGGTTCTTTTCAGTGATTTGTTCTTTCGCTGAATCGATCGCTTCATTCAATACTTCTTCCAAAAGAACAATCTTGCCTTTTCTTGTAGACAGTTTTTTCCCATCTTTGGTGATCAACCCAAATGGCACGTGGGTCATATCATCTGCCCACTCAAAGCCCATTTCCTTCAAAACAGCTTTTAATTGTTTGAAGTGATAACTTTGTTCATTCCCTACCACGTACAATGATTTTGCAAAATTGTAGGTCCGTTTGCGGTAAAGCGCTGCAGCCATATCCCGTGTGATGTAAAGGGTCGCACCATCGGACTTACGGATCAACGCCGGATTTAAGTCATAGGCAGCCAAATCAACGATTTCTGCCCCTTGGTCTTCTTTTAGCAAGTGTTTTTCTTCTAATAATTCCACGACTTCTGTCATTTTATCATTATAGAAAGCTTCGCCATTCAACGAATCAAAGGAAACTTCCAACATATCATAGATTTTATTGAATTCTTTTAATGATTCATCACGGAACCATTGCCACAAATCCATTGCTTCTTGGTCACCATCTTCTAGTTTCTTGAACCAAGCTCTCGCATCATCTTCTAATTGCTTATCTGTCTCGGCTGCTTCATGAAAATCAACATACAAACGTAATAGTTCGTTGATTGGTTCCGCTTTGACCGCTTCTTCTGACCCCCACTTCTTATAGGCAACGATCAATTTCCCAAATTGTGTGCCCCAGTCGCCTAAATGGTTGATGCGAATTGGCTGATAACCGATTTTTTCTAAAATAAAGCCGATCGAGTTACCAATCACAGTGGAACGCAAATGCCCCATTGAGATGGGTTTGGCAATATTTGGTGAAGACATATCGATCGGTACTGCTTGCTGATTGCCGATGGTTTGATCGCCAAAATGATTTTTTTCTTTGAGAACCAGCTCTAAGACATGGGCAGAGATTGCTTTTTTATCCATAAAGAAGTTTAAATACGGACCGACCACTTCAATTTTTTCAAAAGACGCTTGATCGATTTTTTCTGCTAAGTCTGCGGCAATTTGCTGCGGCGCTTTCCGATAGACTTTTGCTAGCGAGAAGGCTGGGAATGCCACATCCCCATGGTCGGCTGACTTTGGATTTTCCAGTAATTGCTGAACTTGTTCGATCGATAGATCTTCTTTTACTACTTGATGGATCGCTTGTGCGACGATTTCTTTGTTATTCATAGTATCCCTCCTATAATGACTGAACCCATTTTTTGATGAAACGTTGTTTGAAGCAAGCAAACAGTTGTATGTTTTTCATGCAAGAAATGATTGATAAAAACAAAAAAGCCTCTAGCGCATAACTTGCACTAGAGACGAGATTTCCCGCGGTACCACTCTGATTGTCCTTTTCGGACCCACTTTTTTCTGATAACGGCAGAATTCCGTTTGCTTAGCAAATTCTCACAAGTGCGTTTCACAATCTGATCAATTCGGCTTCCACCACCCCGAACTCGCTAACTGATACTCGAATCGCTACTTCTCTTGTTTCATCAAATCAAGGCTATTTACTTCCCAGAAAGTATAGCAAAGAAATGTTTGTTTGGCTAGCGAGATTCTGGCATTTTTCAAAAATTTTATTTTTATACTTTAGGAATAAATAGATCCCCGGCAGTCACTGCCATGATCGCTTTGATTGAGTGCAAACGATTTTCGGCTTGATCAAATTGACGAGCATACTTGCTACGAAAGACCTCGTCAGTGACTTCCATCTCAGAAATCCCATACGCCTGCGCTGCTTTTTTGCCATAAATAGTTTGGTCATCATGAAAAGCCGGTAAACAGTGCATAAAAATCACTTGGTCATTTTGCGTTTTTTCCATCAGCGATTGGTTTACTTGATAAGGCAGCAACTGTTCGATCCGCTCTTGAAATTTTTCTTCTTCGCCCATTGAAACCCAAACATCGGTATACACGACATCAGCGCCTAAAACACCTTGATCCACGTCATCCGTCACCAGGATCTTTGCGCCAGAGTGCTGAGCATAGGCTTGTGCTTGTTCGATAATGTTTGCTTCTGGCTGCAAGGCCTTTGGGGTGACGACATGAATATTGACCCCTAAAATCGCACTCGTCACTAACAAAGAATTGGCGACATTGTTGCGCCCATCCCCACAGTATGCGATGGTCAAGCCAGTCAGTTCACCGAAGTTTTCTTGAATGGTTAAAAAGTCAGCGATCATTTGTGTTGGATGCCAGTCATCCGTTAAGCCATTCCAAACAGGCACGCCTGAATAGTTGGCCAGATCTTCGACGACCTGTTGGCTAAAGCCGCGAAACTCGATCCCGTCAAACATGCGTCCGAATACTTTGGCGGTATCTTCAACGGATTCTTTAGACCCCAACTGAATATCATTGGCCCCTAAAAATTCCGGATGCGCCCCCAAATCCACCGCTGCAACCGTAAAGGCTGCTCGCGTCCGTGTTGAATTCTTTTCAAACAAAAGCGCAATATTTTTTCCTTCTAAGTAGCGATGTGGTTGATTGTTGGCTTTCATCCCTTTTAAGTGCTGGGAAAAATCAATTAAATATTGCAGTTCTTCTTTTGTGAAATCTTTCTCTGCTAAAAAACTGCGTCCTTTAAAAACTGATGTCATTGCATACCCGCCTCTCAAATAATTAATAAATATACATCAGAATATCAAATAATGAAATATAATACAACTATATCTTCTGTTTGCTCATAAATGAAACAAAAAAAACACCTAAGAACGGATCTTAGGTGCAATCATCTTAAGAAATCCTATGGGCAAAGCTGACACTTGGATCAGCATTCAATGAAAGGTCTGCTAGGTGCTGCTTTTTCAACGCAACATGGGCATAGGCACCAATCATGGCCGCATTATCTCCGCAAAGGCGCAACGGTGGAATCAACAGTTCTACCTCCGGCAATTCCTGCATTGCTTTTTGTAAAGCGTCACGCAAGCCTTGATTCGCGGCGACCCCGCCAGCGACGATCAGTTGTTTTACCGGATAGGCTTGGCATGCCCGCACTGTTTTGTGAACCAATACTTCGACTACGCTGGCTTGAAAACTGGCTGCTAGATTTTCTACTGACAATGCTTCCTCTCTTTGCTGTGCATTATGCACAAAGTTGATAAAGGAACTCTTCAAGCCACTGAAACTAAAATCAAAATTATCTTCTTGCATCATTGCTCGAGGAAAGTGATACGTATCACTACCTAGATGTGCAAGGCGATCAATTTCTTTCCCACTAGGATAAGGCAAACCGAGAACTCGACCAACTTTGTCATAGGCTTCACCAGCGGCATCATCTCTCGTTTCTCCGATGATCTCAAAAGAGCCATCTTCTGCCATATACACCAATTCGGTGTGGCCGCCGCTGACCAATAATGCCATTAAAGGAAAAACCAATGGCTTCACTAGGCGAGCTGCATAAATATGTCCTGCCATGTGATTGACCGGAATCAGCGGTAAGCTGTGGGCCCACGCAAAGGCTTTCGCTGCAGAAAGCCCAATCAACAGTGCCCCAACCAACCCTGGACCATAGGTGACAGCCACGGCTGATAATTCTTCTGGTTGTGTGTTGGCTTGGGTCAATGCTTCGTCGATGCACAAAGTAATCTGTTCGACATGGTGACGACTAGCGACTTCTGGTACGACACCGCCGAAGCGCTGGTGGCTCTTGATCTGCGAAGCAACAATGTTACTTAAAATGGTGTCGCCGTTTTTAATCACTGCCACACTGGTTTCATCACAACTGCTTTCAATGGCTAAAATCAATTCATTCATTTGATTTTTTTCCGCCTACTTTCTTTTCCATAATCAACGCATCCTCTTCAGGATGACTGTAATATTTTTTTCTACGACCGATGACCGTATAGCCCATGCGCAAATAAAGGGCCTGTGCTTGTAAATTCGACACACGTACTTCAAGATAGATCCGCCGACCATCGGTTTGTTCCACGAGCGATTCCATTTGTTTCAACAATTCTTTCGCCAAACCATGCCCTTGATATGCTGGTAAAACCGCTACATTAAACAGCTCTGCTTCATCCAGCACTTGCTGAAAACAGAGAAACCCAATCAGCTCTTGGTTGGTTTTTCCATAACGAAACAAATAGCGACTGTTGCTGTTTTGCAAATCTTGCTGAAATTGCTGCAGATTCCAAGGCGAGCCAAAGGGATAGCTCTGATCCGCCAATGACCAGAGCATTTGCGGTGTCGGGATCGTTTGATCTGCTTGTTCGTTAGTCATTTAAAAATTTCACCATATCCAATGCGTCTTCATTGCCTTCGGTGTAGTACGCCGTTTTGATCGCCTGTGAAACAAACCCGAGGGTCCGATACAAACGTTGCGCATCACGATTGCCCAGGCGCACTTCTAATGTCAAACGGTCGCATTTGTTTTTCCTTGCATAACGTTCGATTTCTCCTAGCAAGAAAGAACCGATCCCTTTTCCTTGATAATCAGGAATGATCGCAATATTGGTGATATGGGCATCAGCGCCTAAAATCCGCACCCCGATAAACCCAATCATCCGCTCATTATGCAAGATGCCCAAATAAAGATGTTTGACCCGTGAATAAAGTTCTGACAAAAAGGCGCTCTTGGTCCAAGGCAGTTCCCCAGCATACACGAGACGCTCCACCTGCAGCAGCTCTTTAATGTCATCTCCGACTAATTCACGAACAACGTACGTTTCCCCTCGTATCTCTTTTTTACGCTCTGGGTATTGAATCTGACGGAAAAGAGCCAGCTTTCCCGTCATCGTTTTAAATTTTTTCAACATAGGCATCCACTCCCGGTTCATGCGAGGCTAACCATTTTTCTTCGGCTTCAACTAATTTTAAATAGTCTGGTACAAAACCATGGATCGAAGCGACCGGCGCTTCTTCTTTCGCAAGAGCAGCTAAAACAACGCCATTCGGGTAATTCCATAACGACACTTGATTGATATGGGCTGTCGGCAGTTCCGCCTCAATCATGTCTTTAAATTTGATGGTATCGGCGCCGACAAATAGCACTTCTTGACCATCGACTGCTTTTAGCTGGGTCAATAATTCAGACAGTGAGATATGCTGGTCTTTGATCCTTTTTTCTAAGGTCCCATTATGCCATTGGTAGGCACCTGCGTAGACATTTTGACGGCGAGCGTCAAACAACGGCACGATCACTTGCGATACGCCCACACAATTGGCAGCGACTGCTTTCAAACTAGAAACACCAATCAGCGGGATGTTCAATGTTTGCGCCAGCGTTTTTGCTGTTGTGACGCCGATTCGCAAACCTGTATACGAACCAGGACCTTTCGCAACAACGATTTGCTCCAGCTCTTTAGGGGCCATCCCCACCGCCTGCATCAATCCATCAATGGCAGGCATCAATGCTGTGCTGTGGTTTTTGATCGCCATCGTCTGGCTTTGTCCCAACACTTCTTGACCATCGACCACCGCAACCGCCAGTGTCTGGTTTGAGGTATCAATCGCTAATGTTTTCATCTATCTTCTCCCCATTCAAAAAACTCTCTCATATTCTACCATATTCTAATCAAATGCCCAACCAAGTCTCCAAAAAGATGCCTGCGTTTAGAAAAAAAGCAATAGGACAACAATACCCGAACCTTTGAAAAAAGCAAGCACGGCTGCAGTTGCAAACCAGCGAGGCTGTTTAAAGGTTCGGGTAAGGCGATATTCATTTTTTTTTTAATCCATTAAAACTCAGTTGACGTGTGTAACGACATCCTTCGGTGATTCAACTGGTTGCTAAGAAGATTGGCGCGTAATCAGCTCCGTTGCGATCGTAACTTTGCGAGGAACGGGTGCCGCATTCGTAATGATATCCAGCAAGGTCGTCACTGCCAGTTCCCCCAGCCATTCCGTATGAACTTTGATGGTTGACAGAGTCGGAAAGACGTACTTTGCGACACTGACATCATTGAAGCCGATAATTGCGATCTCCTCAGGAATCTTGATGTTTTTTTCTTGCAAAGCACGCATAGCGCCAATCGCTAAGGCATCACTGGAAGCAAATAAGGCACTTGGCAACTCTTTGTTTTGCTGCAAATACTCTTTCATCGCCTCATAACCGCCCTCTACTGTAAACGGTGCGTTGAGATGATATTGCGGGTGGTGCAACTTCAACCGACGGAGCCGTTCCTCAAAAATCCGGCGCCGAGGGTCTTCGATTTCTTGGTGATGGTCCTTGGTAAACTCAACGCCTGATAACAAGCCGATCCTTTGGTGGCCTTTTGCAATAAAGTCATCGATCACTAAATCGACCGCTTGTTGAAAGTCCACCACCAGAGAATTGACGCCCTGGGCCAATGCATCAAAATCGACCATCAACAAATTGGATTGGCTTTTTTTCAATTGACGAATCTGGTGATCATCGAATTTCCCTAGCGCGATCGTTCCATCGACGGCGGTATCAGACAATCCTTCATAGGGTTCTTTCAGCAAACGGATCCCTAATTCTTCGGTTTTGTTTTCAATCCCAATACGGATGGCTAAGTAGTAAAGATCCGCTAATTCTTCCTCGGTATCAAACCATTGGATCAAGCGTATACTACTGGTTTCCGGCTGACTCTTTTTTTTGTGTTTTGTGTAATTGAGTGCTTCTGCGGCTTTAAAAATTTTCTCTTTGGTTTCAGAGCTGACCGATAATTCTGAATCGTAATTCAGCACCCGTGATACAGTGGCTGGCGAGACGCCAGCCTGTTGTGCAATATCTTTAATCGTTGCCATCTTCCAGCCTCCTTTTTTTGCGGGGAACTTTTTTATAAAGTAGCTATAAAGTGAGCAAAGGCCGCTTGCCCTGTCTGGTCTCGTTTAAAGACGCCTGCATGCGTCAATACTTGTGTAAAGACTTCTCCTAATGCATTGCGCAAAATCTGCGACACGTTTTCGGCATTGCATTCTGGGTGCTGGGCTTTGATCGCATCTGCCCACGGTATATGGTAAGCCGCGATCTGATTGGGCTGATCCAATAGATAAGCAGTCACTTCTTCTAGTTCCGGAGCTAAACGCGGTGGGAGAACTGCCAAACCCATGACTTCAATCAATCCGATATTTTCTTTTTTGATATGCTGCACTTCTTGATGTGGATGAAAAATGCCGTCAGGATGTTCTTTGGAAACATTATTATCCCGCAAGACTAAGTCCATTTCAAACAGCTCTCCTTGCTTGCGGGCGATCGGTGTCACTGTATGATGAGCCGTCCCATCTTCTGAAAAAGCATGGATCGAAACACTTGGATCTGAGTACTGTTGCCATTGGGCTAACACATATTGGCAAGCGGCGGCTAATTTTTGTTTGTTTTTCGCTTGTAATCGTATCACCGACATTGGCCACTTCACGATCCCCGCAGCTACATCAGGAAACCCAGTCAAAGAAAAGTGTTGTTCGATTGGCGCTTTTGCCATGGCAAACGTATGCCGCCCTCCTTGGTAATGGTCATGGGACAAGATCGAACCCCCAACGATCGGCAGATCGGCATTGGACCCGACAAAATAATGCGGCATCACTTCAATGATCTGCAACAAGCGAGCGAAGGTTTGCAAATTGATTTTCATAGGCCGATGGTCTAAAGAAAGAAAAATCGAATGCTCATTGTAATAGGCGTAAGGAGAATATTGGAAGCCCCACGCTTCATTATCCAAATTCATACGAATGATCCGATGATTGGTCCGCGCTGGGTAATTGACCCTTCCTTGGTAGCCTTCATTTTCCAAACACAACATACATTTCGGATAATCTACAGAAGCAGCGGTACCTTCTTGGGCAATTTGCTTCGGATCTTTTTCAGGTTTTGATAAATTGATCGTGATCTCGATCTCCCCATACTCCGTATCAACAGGAAAGACGATATTTTTAGCGATGGCCCGAGTCTTGATGTAATCATTTTGACGGCACAGCTCAAAGAAATAATCCGTCGCTTCTTTAGGATCATTGGCATAATGTTGCGCAAAAAAAGCATTGACTACTGAAGGTGGTGGCGTCAAAAAGTCCATCAACTGGGCTTCAAAGATTTCTCTTTCTGCGTGAGAATCGCCAATTTGCTGATTGCTCAATGCACATGCCACCAGTTCGTCCATCATTTCAATCGAGGAACGAGCAACAGAACGAATTTCGCTGGGCTCAAAAACAGCTTCCCCGATCATAGCTAGTACTCGGTTTTGCAAATAAATACGATCCATTTCCATCCAGCCGCCAGCCTTGATTGCTAAAGTGACGAAATCGCTGATTGTTTGGCTGATCGTCATTGGTTATTCCTCCTGCCCTTGATACCCATTTGGATGGCTGACATGCCAATTCCAAGCAGTCTCGATGATTGCTTCGACGTCGGTATAGACTGGTTTCCAGCCTAAAACCTTTCGTGCTTTTTCACTCGATGCCACTAAGGTACTTGGATCACCGGCACGGCGAGGCGCCACTCTGGCTGGGATCTCTTTTTTCGTTACATTGCGGGCCGCTTCCACCATTTCTTTCACAGAGTACCCATGATTGCTGCCTAAATTGAAGACATTGCTCTCATTGCCTTTTTGTAAATATTCTAATGCCAACAGGTGAGCAGCGATCAGATCTTCGACATGGACATAATCACGAACACAAGTCCCATCTGGAGTATCGTAATCCTCCCCAAAAATCGCGACTTCTTTTCGTTGTCCTAAAGCAGCTTGTAAGATGATCGGTACTAAGTGTGTTTCTGGATCATGGTCTTCACCGATCGAAGCATCCGACTTCGCGCCAGCCACATTGAAATAACGCAATGCGACATACTTCATACCATAGGCTTCATCGCACCAACGCATCATTTTTTCCATGATCAACTTGCTTTCGCCATAAGGATTTTTAGGATTTGTTGGGGTTTCTTCCGTGATTGGACTATGATCAGGTTCCCCATAGGTTGCTGCTGTAGAAGAAAAGACAATATGTTTCACTTGATGTTCCTTCATCACTTCTAAGAGGACCTGCATCCCATACACATTATTGTTGAAATATTTCAATGGTTTTTCTACGGATTCCCCCACCAAAGAGCTGGCAGCAAAGTGAATCACGCCGTCGATCGTTTCTTTTTCAAAAACCGATTGTAAAAATGCTTTGTCGCGAATATCCCCTTCATAAAAGGTTGCTGCTGGATGGATCGCTTGGCGATGTCCTGTCAGCAAATTGTCAATGACAACGACTTGTTTTCCTTGTTCGATCAATTGATCGACTGCATGAGAACCGATATAGCCGGCTCCTCCTAATACTAAAATCGCCATATTTTCAGCCTTCTTTCTAAATTCCTTAATCATTTCTTATTCTACAGTTTTCGTGCACCATCATCAATACTTGCTTGATAAATGTCGGTTGCGTAGCCGATTTCTGCTAAATAGGTTGCTTTGACGGACGCTTCAAAATCAGCCCATTCACTTGCTTTAACCAATGCGATCCCGCAGCCGCCAAAGCCCGCACCAGTCATCCGCGCACCTAAAACAGCAGGATGCGCTTGAGCAGCTGCGACTAATGTATCTAGTTCACGCCCTGTCACTTCATAATCATCCCGCAATGAAGCATGCGAAGCATTTAACAACTGGCCGAATTCTTCAAGATCACCAGCAGTCAAAGCGGCTTTTGCTTTTAATGTCCGTTGGTTTTCCGTCACTGCATGTTTCGCCCGTTTGATCAAGCGTGGATCGTCGATCAATGCTGTATTTGCAAAAAAGGTTGCTTCGTCTAATGCACCCAATGAATCAACGGCTAATGATTTTTGCAAACGAGCTAATGCTTCTTCACATTCTGCACGTCGTTCATTGTATTTAGAATCAGCCAATTCGCGGCGCTTATTGGTATTCATGATCGCTACGACATAATCACCAAATGCCGCTGGTACGACTTCATAATTTAAAGTGTTCGTATCTAAAAGCAATGCATGGTCTTTTTGACCCATTCCGATCGCAAATTGATCCATGATCCCTGAGTTAACGCCAATAAACTCATTTTCGACTTTTTTGCCGATTTTAACTAAGTCCAAGGTCTTCAAAGTTAAATCAAAGAGATCTTTTAGACAAACCCCCGTCAGCAATTCAATCGATGCAGAAGAAGAAAGACCTGCGCCATTCGGAATGTTGCCATAAAAAGCGATGTCAAAGCCACGATCGATCCCTTGCCCCGCTTCTTTTAGGAAACGAACGACCCCTTTCGGATAGTTTGTCCAATCATCTTCTTTTCGGTAATCTAGCTCATCTAACTGAAAGGAGATCACGCCTTTTTCTGGAAAATTCTCTGAATAGAGTTGGATCAACTGGTCTTCACGTTTTCGTGCTACTGCATACGTCCCTAATGTGATTGCCGCCGGGAAAACATAACCGCCATTGTAATCTGTGTGTTCACCGATCAAGTTGATTCTCCCTGGCGCAAAATACATGCCTGTGCCTGCTGTTCCAAATTTATCAATAAATATCTGTTGCAATTGCTCCATTTTTCTCACTCCCACTTTCTTTTTAGTAAACTTATTGTAAATTATTTACTAAATTATTTCAAGCGTTTTCAATCCTAAAAGTGATTTTTTTTGATATTTTTTCCGTTTTCATTCATAATGAACCTATAACTAAAGGCGAGGTGTTTAATGATGAAACGATTTCTTTCAGGATTTTTAGTAGGAACAGTCGCAACGGTTGCTGCAGCTGCAAGTGTTGTTATGACGGTCAAGAAACAAGTGATTGATCCAATTGACGAACAACAAGCAGATCATGATGAAAAACGGAAACGCGCGATGCGTAAAAGCGTTGCCCGCTAATCATTTGCTACAAAAGAGCCGTCAGCCTTCAATAGGCTGGCGGCTCTTTTAGGTAATCATTCTGCCTTCTCCAGTAAGTCCTGCAAAATCACGGCTTGATTTTGTTCTTCATTTTTCGCTCCGTAAAGTAAGGTCACGGTCTGTTGTTCAGCAACCAACGCTTTTAACCGTGCCAAGGCATCTTTAGCTGGCGCTTTCTCTAATTCTTGTAGATAGCAGCCTTTAAACGCATCAAAACGTTCAGGATCATGCCCAAACCATTTGCGCAATTCAGTACTTGGTGCGACTGCTTTGAGCCATAGATCGATCTGGGCTGCCTCCTTTTTCATTCCTCTAGGCCAGATGCGATCCACCAATACCCGATAGCCATCTGTCGTTTCCGCCACTTCATAAATTCTTTTTCGCTTGATCAACGCACACTCTCCTTATCGATAGACCTAAGTTCTATAAATAAAGGCAAAAGCCCACAATGTAAATTGAATAATGACTTACTTGAAACACTCCGTTTGGTGTTTCGTCGCTCATTCAAATTTGCTTGTGTTCTTTTGCCTTAAGTTCTCTCTTTTATAAACTATTTTTCTTTTTCGTCTTGCCACTCCAGCCTTCATAACCTTCTTTTAGGATATAGACATTGGTAAAGCCTTCTTTACGTAATTTATTTGCTGCGCGAATACTCAACGATTTACGCGTGTCATATAAGTAGATTGGTTGATCTCTACGAAATGCGCTGAAGGAATTGGTTAAAACCGTAAAGGGAATATTACGCGCCCCTAAAATATGCCCACTGTCAAATTCATTTTTTTCCCGAACGTCGATCACTTGGGCTTTCTTCATTCCTGCTTTAAATTCATCTTCTGAGATGATCGTTGCTGAACGGCGTCCCATAATTTGAAAATACGCCCAGTTCAAAGCGATTGCTAAGATTATTAATGCCAAAACCAAGTTTAGCCACATAATTGGTGTCATTTCTTCTATTCCTCTCTATTGTAACAAACATTCTTTTTTGATTTATGCTGCTTTAATGTATCATTGCCTAGCAGCTTGTCATCTATGCTTTTGCTGCAAACTGCAAAGCTAATGATGCTGCCCCAATCACACCGGCATCATTCCCAAGTTCGGCCAATTTGATTTCAGTACTTTCCGTTACCTGTGGGAAGGTAAATTGAGCAAAGTAGGCAGCAACCCGTTCACGTAAAAATTCACCGGCTGCCGATACGCCTCCACCTAAAACGATACTTGATGGATTTAATGTGTTTCCTAGGTTTCCGCATGCCAACCCAAGGTAGAAGCACACTTTATCAACGACCATCAAGCCAAATGGATCGTTTGCTTGAGCCGCTTCAAAAATATCTTTACTTGAAACATCTTCCCCATTGTCCAGCTGTTGTTTCAATGCCGAGTCGCCAGCATATTCTTCTGCCAACTGTCGAGCAACTCGCACAACACCCGTCGCACTAGAAACAGTTTCTAAACAACCACGTTTGCCGCAAGTACATTCGAACCCTTCAGGATCAACAGTGATATGACCGATTTCTCCGGCACAACCAGCAACCCCATGAAGCAATTGCCCTTCCATGATGATACCGCCGCCAACACCTGTACCTAGTGTGATAAAGATGACATCAGGATTGTTATCCCCTGCCCCTTTCCAACGCTCACCTAAAGCTGCTACATTGGCATCGTTATCGATGGCAAATGGGATTTTTGTGCCTTTTTCAATCAGTTCTTTGACTGGCTGAAGTGTTTTCCAGTTCAGATTGTAGGCACCTATGACGGTTCCTTTGTCACGGTCGACACTTCCTGGTGTCCCCATACCAATACCGATAAATGCTTCCGGCTGTAAGCCATATAATTCTAGGCGATGATTGATCGATGCCACGATTTCTGGCACGATATGTGAGCCTTCATCAAGAATATTGGTGTCAATACTCCATTTTTGCTGAATCTCGCCTTCGCTCGTTAAAATAGCGAATTTCACAGTTGTTCCGCCTAAATCAATTCCGATGATTTTTTTGTCCATCACTTGTTTTCCTCCCGGCTTTCTTCAATTCGATGCTCCCGCGTAAGAATTCGCCGGGCAGTCAGATATACATCCCGATCTATCAAGCGACTGTCATAAAAGTTTTTCAACTCGATTTGCATCAGTTCTATATCGTAGATCCGCTTGCCGACATATACGTAAACACCAAATTGTTTCAGTAATTGTTGTACGTCATATAACGTTTCCATTTAACCACTTCCTGCTTATTATACAAGTAATTAATATTTTTTAAAACCATATATCACAAAAATAGCCAATAAGAAAACAAAGAGTCCGCCAGAGAGGATTCTGGTGTGGATCGAATATTTTCCATAGTTCTTTGGCAATGCCAAAAGATTCCCTAACAATAACCCACCGAGGATCCCGCCAATGTGTCCCCACATATCAATCGTTTGATCAAACACCCCAAAAACCAGGTTCAATCCAACGAATAGGGCAAATTGCCGTACCATTGCTTGGATGCGGTAATCATTTCTAAAATGCCAACCTAAAATCAAAAATGCCCCGAAAAGCCCGAATAATGAAGTACTAGCGCCTGCTGATTGAACCCCTATTTGGTTGAAAGCAAAACTCATGGTATTGCCCATGATGCCGCTTAGTAAATACAAGGCAAAAAAACGGCTATGACCATAGATGGCTTCTACTTGTTGCCCCATATAATAGAGAATCACAGAGTTGATTGCAAAATGTGCCAACCCGAAATGCAGAAAGATTGGGGTAACGAAACGCCAATATTCATTTAAATAGACGACAAACGGACCAAACATCACCCCGCCTGATTGAATAGAGGGACTAAAATAACCCAAGATAAACACAATAGTTTGGATAGCTAAAAATAGATACGTGAAGATCGGCTGATTCAGCCATCTTTTCATTTGAGAATTCATTGACGTGCTCCTTTACGTGCGAATAAGCGAATCCGTATAGATTTTATCGATTGGAATGTCGAATACATCTGGTGTCCATTGATCGTTGAATTGTTCTCCGAAGACCAAAGAAACGGTCTTGCCATCAAAAGCTGACAAGAAACGATCATAATAGCCGCCGCCAAAGCCGATGCGATAGCCTTTTTTCGAAAAAGCCAAGCCGGGAACAATGAGTAAATCCAAGTGATGGGCTTCTTGCTCACTGATCGGCTCTTCAACCCCAAATGCCGACGTTTCATAACGCGTTGCCGGCTCCACATGATAAAACTGCAATTTTTTTTGTTGTGCTTTCGGCACTGCGATTCGTTTGTTTTGTTCAAATCCTTTAGCAAAAATAGCCGCTGTATCAAATTCAAATGGCAACGAACGGATCACTCCTACTGACTTAGCCGTTTGCCAAATCTGAGAAGAAAACAGCAACTGCAAAATCACCGTTTCTTTCTGCTGCTTTTGTTTGCTCGGCATTTTTTTTAATGTTTGGATCATGTGCTCTCTAATGACTGGTTTTTCCATTGGATCACTCCTCTCAGAAATAGTACCAAAAACTGTGTCCAAATAGCAAACTAGAATCGCAGATTTCTTGGCAAGATCATGACTATCTGCTCATCCTTCTTTACGCCGGATCAGTAAAAAGACAAAGTACGGTGCCCCCACGATAGAAATGATGATACCAGCTGGGATCTCACCGCTTGTCAATAGTAAACGACCGATCGTATCACTTACTAAGACCAGCAGACTGCCGATCATTCCCGCTAAGAAAAAGGCACTGCGAGATTCTCTGCCGATGAGTCCCTTGGCGATATGAGGCGCCAATAAGCCCACAAAGGCTAAATTACCGGTATAGCCAACCGTACTGGCAGCCAAACCAACCGCAATCACTAAAAACCACGTCCGCAACCGTGTCAAAGAAACCCCTAAGCTAATTGCCTGTTCCTCACCAAAACCAAGCAGATTAAGTTTAGGTACGGTCCAGAAAGCTGCGACAGACAATACGATGACCCAAGGAAGCAGACTGGTAATTTGCTGCCACGAGGTTCCCCAGATAGATCCAGAAAGCCATGCTGTTACAAAGCGATAGCGGTCTTTTGATAATTCCACCGTAAAAAGTAAAGTAGCCGCGGCCAACCCTGCATTGACGGCGATTCCCGCAAGCAGCACTCGCTCCATCGACAACAATTGGCGGTGTTTATAGGCAATCAAATAGACCAGTACAGCAGCCAACAAGCCACCGAAGATCCCAACGACAGGTAAAAGCTGCGATCCTTGGGTATAAACCCCTAAGTAGATCATTACAAAGAGACCCGCGCCATTGTTGATTCCTACGATACTTGCATCAGCCAGCTCGTTTCTCGTCACCCCCTGCAAGACAAAACCAGAAAAACCAAAGGCACCGCCGGCGATCAGCGCCAGACAAGCCCGTGGTAGTCGAAACTCAGTAAACGTCAGTACCTGACTCGAAGAAGCCGTACCTTGAAAGATTGCCCCTAATGTCTGAAAGGTTAAGATTGTTTTTCCCACCATGACACTTCCTAAAAAAGCGGCCATCACCAGTAGAAAAAAAACAAAGAGTGTTTTTTTCATCAGTCTTCCCTCCGTATCTTGACCAATAGAAAAGGCACACCGATCAATGCCATCAGTATCCCAAAGGGTGTCTCAAAAGGGGGATTGATCAAGCGACCTGCCAGATCAGCGGCCATCACCAGTGTTCCCCCTCCAAGGATCGTCAAAGGCAAAATCAGTTGATAGTTTTTGCCCACCATCCCCCGCACGACATGAGGAACCATTAAGCCGACAAAGCTGACCGGTCCTACAAGCGAAACCGCCATTCCCGCCAAAACTACGACTAACAGTAAGGCAGATGCCCGAATCAGATGCGGGTGCTTGCCTAATGAAATGACGGTGTCATCTCCTAGTGCTAACAGATTGAGGGCTTTTCCTAGCCGTAGCACAAAAACGATGGCGATCAGATAGATGGGGCCCACAAAACGCAGTTGCTGCCAAGTCACATTCGCCGCACCACCGATAAACCAAAAGGCTATCTCTTGGTTTAAATCAAATTGCAATGACAGAGTTTGACTAATGGCTGAGAAAAAAGAACTTAATGCCACACCAGCCAAAATCAGTCCCGTGGGCGACATGCCTAGTTTGGCGTATCTGGTCAGTAAAAAAAGCAGCCCAGTTGCCGCAAACGCACCAAAAAAGGAAAACAGCGCCGCTTGACTCGGTTGCACACTAGGAAAGAGGATAAATGCGATCGCTAGTCCCAAGGCAGCCCCACTATTGACACCTAAAAGACCACCATCTGCCAAGGGATTTCTCGTAATCCCCTGCATGATGGCTCCTGTAACAGCAAAACAACTTCCTACTAGAAAAGCAGCCAAAACACGTGGCAACCGAATATTGCGCAAGACTTGATGCAGCTGATTCTCATAATCAAAAGCAAAGACGGCATCCCAGATCGTTTCAAAAGAAAGGTCCGCTGCTCCTTGAGTGATCGCTAAAAAGAAACAGATAATAAAGCAGCCACTAAAAAGCAGCAGCAGCCAAGGAAACTTTTTCATATCTGCGCTCCTAACTCATAGGTCAAGACCAGCGGCTTTGTACTATTAGGAAAGGTACCTAACACGGCATCGATCTCAAACAAACGCTGCAGCCATTCTTTGGTCAGCACCGTTTCCGGTGTACCGGAAACCAAAAGCTCTCCACCTTTTAATGCGTAAATATAATCAGAAAAACGTGACGCATGATTCAGGTCATGAATCGACATAATGATCGTTTTCCCATAGGTTTTATTGATTTGCTGTAATAAGAGCAAAATTTCTAATTGATGCGCAGGATCTAAAAAGGTTGTTGGTTCATCTAAAATCACGATATCCGTATCTTGCGCCAGTGCCATGGCGATCCAAACGCGCTGCTTTTGTCCCCCTGACAGCGTACTGATCACTTCTTCTGCCAGTGCCGTCAAACCAGTTGCCTGCAAAGACCAGTCGATCGCTGCAAGATCTTGTTCCGATAGACTATTCAGTCCTTTTTGATAGGGAAAACGACCGTAAGAAACAATTTCGCGAATCGTCAAGCCAATCGATGAGTCGCTAACTTGTGAAAGCAGCGCAATCTTTTTAGCCACTTCTTTGGTTTTGATGTTCTGGAGGTTTTGTGTATCTAATAGGACCTCACCAGACAAAGGCTGTAAAATTCGGGCGAGTGCCTTTAAAAATGTCGATTTTCCACTGCCGTTCGGACCAATCAAGCCGATGATTTTCCCTTCTGGAATCTCAATTGTTAGATTTTGCACAATTTTTTGTTTTTGATAGCCGACACTCAAGTCAACTGTTCGTAATTTCGCCATATTCGTCCCCAAAATAATTGATTGATAATGCTTATCAATTATGAATGTAATCCTACTATTCGTCAATAGTTCTAAAAAAAGGAAATAAAAAAATAAGATTGACAAATCAGCGTTTCTCCGTAATAATAGCAATCAGCAAATGAGAATTATTCTCAATTAAAATGATAAGTGCTCATCTTTTAACAAAGGAGGAAGTTTTTCTATGAAACAATGGTCAAAAAGAAGTACTTGGCTTACCCTGCTAGCAGCCTGCTCCCTTACTCTACTGGGTGCTTGCGGTACGAATAATGACTCAACGGATAGCAGTGGATCAGCCACTACTTCTTCAGAAATAGCAACAACCTTTACCGATGCGATGGGAAATGAAGTCACTGTTCCCGAAAACCCACAACGGGTGATCGGTAGTTACTTGGAAGATTATTTGGTCGCTTTAGGGGTAACCCCGGTTGCTCAATGGACAGTCGGCAATGACAGTGATCAAGCATACTTGCAAGACAAACTAGCAGATGTGCCAAGAATCAACTATGATCTGCCCTATGAAGATGTCTTGAGCTTTGAGCCAGACCTGCTGCTGATGGATAGCAATTCCATGGTGGAAGGCGACAAATATGATCAGTACAGTAAGATCGCGCCGACCTATGTGGTCACAAATGGCGAGGAAGTAACCTGGCGTGAACGTCTGACAGATATCGCAAAGGTCTTACACAAAGAAGAGCAAGCTGCCCAAGTAGAAGCTGATTATGATGACTTAGTCGCTGCTACCAAGGAAACGTACGCTGATCAAATCCAAGGCAAGTCGATCGCTGTTTTATGGGTGGTCAATAATTCTGCCTTCATGGTTTCAGAAACAAAATCAAGTGGTCAACTGCTGTATCACGAACTCGGTTTTGAAGTTCCCTCGCTTGTTTCAGAAATCAGTGAAAGTGCCACTGCTGACTGGTCTGCCGTTTCTCTGGAAAAATTGGCAGAATTGGATGCCGATTACTTGATTTTAGTGAATAGTGATAAAGGCGCTGATTTTTTCAGCGAACAAGTCTGGCAAAATCTTGATGCAGTCAAAAACAATCATTTATGGGAATTCGGTCCTGAATCAAGCTGGCTCTACAACGGTCCTATCGCCTATACCAAAATGATCGAAGACATCCAGAGCAAATTGGACTAATGCGTTTCAAGTAATTCGTCAAGTAAAACTACTTAACAAATTTCAGGAAAAAGCTAGCATTCCCGCACAAAACATGCTATTATATTTTAGTCTGAGAGATTTCTTAGAGGATTCTTGTATCGTTAGGGGGGAAAATCATGCGCGTAAACATCACATTAGAGTGCACTTCTTGTAAAGAACGCAACTACTTATCAAACAAAAACAAACGTAACAATCCTGATCGTTTGGAAAAGAAAAAATATTGCCCACGTGAAAGAAAAGTTACTTTACACCGCGAAACAAAATAATACTATTTAAGAAGTTCGCAAACGCTGATAACCAAGGCGTTTGCGAACTTCTTTTTTTTCAGACATTTTGCAATGATAGCTGCTGCATTTTTATTTCCCTCTTTACACAACCACTCCCCTATTTTCACTTATTTGCTTTGAACTTTTGAGCCAACTTTTTCTTTGAAGCGACGTATAAATAAATTTTAATGTATAATGTAAAAAAGAAACTAATGTTCAACAAAGGCGGCACATAGAACATGAACCAGCTTTTTCTTCTAGCTGTCCTTTCAATATACTTTGAGTGCCAGTCGATCCTTTCAAGCTATACTGCCTATAGGAGGTGAACCCATGCTTGGCAATTTTACGTATCTACCTAGTAACTATCGTCTGTTTTATGGCGCTTTTCTTTTTGCTCTTATTGGAAATATGCTTTTCATTTTCATTAAACACCCTGCTTGGACCTTTAGCTTACCGACAGTGATTATCCTCTTCTTAATAAATGTCTTCTTTTGGACAAAATACAAGAAGAAAGTTATTCCTTGCACAACTGATGCACTGTTTTATGTTCTGCTCTTCCTATTGGTATTTTACAATCACTAACATAATGCTTATTTTGATACTAATTGTTTCTCTTTCCCCTATTTCGTCATAACGAAGGAGTGTTGATGCGATGGAGATTTCCCATATCACGTTGATCGTACAGAATTTAGCAAAGACGACAACGATGCTGGAAACATTGTTTGAAGCAGAGGAAATTTATGATAGCCGAGACCAGCCCCATTCTTACTTCCCAGAAAAATTCTTTTTGATCGATGGCTTATGGCTTGCTGTTATGGAGGATGCCTCCCAGAAGCTGCCGAAAACGTATAACCATATTGCCTTTAAAATCGATCAAACTCAAATCGATTCCTTGATTACGCGCATCCAAGGACTAGGATTGAAGATCGAAAAAGATCGTTCTCGTATCAAAGGCGAAGGTGCTTCCATTTACTTTTACGACGATGACAACCATTTGTTTGAACTACATACTGGTACGTTGGCTGAACGGTTGCACCATTACCGTCTGACAGAAACGAGGTAATCTTCATTGCTAGCAACTGCATTGACTGTTATGGAAAGAATTCCCACAAGAAAGGAAGAAAACAATGAAACTAGATATGGTTGGTATTATCACAAAAAACATGGAACAGGCACTGGCTTTTTATCAAGTACTTGGCTTCACGCCATTAGGTCAGCACTCAGAAGATTATATGGAATTAGCAAACGACGGGGTTCGCATCTCTTTGAATAGCCGCCAGATGGTTGCCGGGATCTACGGACATGCACCAATGACTGTTGGTGACACAATTGAATTAGCCTTTTTATGTGATTCCCCTGAAGAGGTTGATGCCCTTCATGCAAAAGTCGTAGCTGCCGGGTATCAGTCTTTCAAAGAACCTTGGTGTGCCTTTTGGGGGCAACGCTATGCCATCGTCAAAGATATAGACGGCAATCTCTTAAGTTTGTTTGCAATGCTACCTGCCGAAAATTGATTTAAGCTACGACAGTCGGTCCAATGGATCGGCTGTTTTTTTAATCACACCTTCGGGTAAAAAGACAAAATCACGTTTTTATGTCCAATCGGATTCTGATAACCTGAAATGAATGTATCCCTTATAAAACAACGTTTCCCATCATTATAAGCCAAAAATAATCTCTCTATAAAAAAACAAATCCACCCATCCGCTCCTGTTCGCTTGACAAAAAAGAACAAACGTTCGTATAATCTCGGTAAGGAGTGATAAAAATGGGTGGTTTTAATTATGCGCTCGAGCCAAAACGCGATATCTTATTTATCGATGTCAAAAGTTTTTATGCTTCTGTCGAATGCATCTCGCGCGGCTTAGACCCTATCCAAGCGATGCTGGTCGTCATGTCTCATTCTGACAATACTGGAAACGGCTTAATCTTAGCGGCTTCCCCAAAGGCAAAATCGGCTTTAGGAATTTCAAATGTGACCCGCAATGACAATCTGCCGACGCATCCCGATTTGTACAAAGCATCGCCACGTATGAGTTTTTATATCAAAGAAAACACCAAAGTCAATGATGTCTTTCGCAAATATGTTGGACAAGATGATTTGCTGCTCTATTCAATCGACGAAACGATGATGGATCTGACCCGTACACTGGATCTTTTCATTCCTGATAACACGATTTCTCGCGAAGAAAAACGTTGGCTGATTGCCCAGCAAATTCAAAAAGACATTTACGAAACAACGAAATTGTATGTCACCATCGGTATTGGTGACAATCCTTTGTTAGCAAAACTAGCTTTAGATAACGAATCCAAACACAACCGTTCCTTGATTGCCGAATGGACCTACGAAGATGTCCCGACAAAAGTTTGGCAAATCAGCCCCATGACTGAGTTTTGGGGAATCGGTCGACGCACAGAAAAACGACTTCACTTGATGGGGATTGAATCTATTGAACAATTGGCTCATGCCAGTCCTGATCTTTTGCGCAGTCGCATGGGAATCATTGGTGAGCAGCTCTACCATCACGCTCACGGCATTGACCGCACCATTTTAGCCGAACCGACACCGCAGGTCATGGAAAAAAGCTACGGCAATAGTCAGGTCCTACATCGCAATTATTATTTACAAGAAGAAATCGAGATCGTCATCAAGGAAATGGCAGAGCAAGTTGCCGCTCGAATTCGCCGCCATCATTGTCAGACCGCTTGTATCAATGTTTACATCGGCGTAGCCTTTGGTGAAACTGCCTCTGGCTTTTCCCGACAAATGAAAATCCCGCCAACTGACAATACACGTAAGCTTGTTGCTCATTGCCTATTTCTCTTTCGAAAATTTTATACCGGGCAAGTCGTTCGCCACATCGGTATCACCTATTCAAAATTGGTTTATACAGAAAATGTCCAGCTGGATCTTTTTGAGCAAGCAGAAACGCAATTACGCCAGCGTAAATTAGATTTGATCATCGATAAGATTCGTGAGAAATACGGCTTCACTTCGATCGTTCATGCCACAAGCCGAATGGAAGGCGCTCGTGCCATTGCACGCAGCAAATTAGTCGGTGGTCACGCTGGTGGTCTAGATGGGATCGCCAACATAGGACCTGTCCATCAGCAAAAAGAAAAAGAACCGTTTGCTGATGGTTCAAAAAATACTGGCACTTGACTCGTTTTTCTTTCCTTTTCGATGACAAATCTTAAGATAACATTAACAAACGATCCATTTTTTAAAGATTTATGTAATTTCGAGGCCCCCATCTCCCCCTTTACTTCTTTCTAAGGTACTTTAATAGCAAGGAGTGTGAGCAGATGAAAATTGACAAAATCGAATACAAACGAGTCATCAATGGTGCGGGACACCTTGAGTACGATTTGCTGCAATATTTAGAAAAGAATCGGGCGACTGCTGCACAAAACCTGAAACAGTCTGAGATCGATTACCTTCTGGAAAAAGATATTCAGCATCGGATCATTCAACATGCTCGTAAGAGTTTCTTTGGCGATACAATCGTTTTAAAGGATGAATATGCCGAAGATTATCTTTTATTAAAAAAGTATACGGATATGTTCCAAGAAACATTCTAAAAAAAAACGCAGAACCAACTGGTTCTGCGTTTTTCTTATTCTTCGAAATGTTCTTGATAAACATCATCAACCGTTTGATTTGGGTCGATCACGATATACAGACTCTTCGTTTTTTCACTGATTTTTGTTGATTGGTATACATTATCCAATCCTTCCGTATCTTTGTCCTTGTATGGGAAATAAACAAGATCCGGTGTACCGTTACGGTAAAGAATTTCCATCCGTTCAATATCTTCATATTTCAACGCACGAGCAAACATCCCTAATTCAAGTCCGCCTAAGTTGATGTCATGTGTTGCCACATGATCGCCTTCTTGAAAGATTTCAATTTTGAACCCAGCACATGGATGAATCTCAACGAATTCGCTTCCGTGGATACGGCCAAAACTGGTCGTGATTTGTTTGATCCATAAGTCACCGATGTAACGGCGCTCGATCGTCCATGTTTCTCCATTACGGAAATAAAATTTTAAAGCTTTCATTTCTCTAGCCATGACAAAACGCTCCTTTTTATTAATAATACATTTTAATTCTAACACATAGTCGCTACTGGGACACAAATTAACTTTGGTTTTCGTTGACTTTTTTCATAAACCGAGAGATTTCCACCGCCGCTCGTTGATGAGTCCCTTTAGCAATGAGTTGTTGCGCCCCATCGGTCACCTGATAATCAAACTGGAATCCTTGTTCTTTTTCCCATTGTATAAGAACTGTGATTGTCGCTCCGACTGGTGAAGGTTTCAAATGATCGATCGAAAACTTTGTACCGACGGTGGTAAACCCTTTATCTAAAGTAGGCTCAAGTGCTTCCCAACAGGTGTTTTCCACCATTGCGACTAGTCGAGGGGTTGCTAAAACCGCTAAACCGCCAGAACCCAAAACAGCCGCAGTGTCTTGAAGGTCAACGAGAAAGTCTTTTTTGCTTTCCATTCTTCAGTTATCCCTCCTTCGCTAAATATGCTTGGGCAAACGCCAATAGTGCTTCTTTTTCATTAGGGATTTTTCGTGTGATGACTGCACCTTCGGCAGCGGCCAAGACTTCTTTGAGCCACGGACCAGAAGAACGATCAACTGTCTGCAGTAAATCACGTCCATTGATCGCCAGCTCCTTCAGTGAATGGATCGGTAGCTGCTGATAGCGCTGACTGATTTTTGCAGGATCATTGGGCAGCTTGTCATAACGCAATAATCCTTCAGCTAAACAGGTTGCTTCTAAACCGAACTGATACAACAGCAGATCGTTCCATTCGCCGTTTCGACGCATTAGCAGTGCTTGATAGACCGTTTGTACTTGGCGGATGCAGTCATTCGAACATTTCCAAGCTTTTAAAAAGCTGCGGACTGCCTCAGGAGCTAAACCGATTTGGTCAATGAGCAATACCCAAGCCGTCGTTTCGTTTTCTAATGGGATCGCTGGCAGGTCTGCCATCCGCAGTAACGCCTCACCGTATTCCCGTAAGCCTGGGCAATAGATATAGCATTCGGTTTCTACTAGTGCTCGTAGTGCTTGGTTCCGATGATTGCCTAACAGCAATTTCACGAATTCAATCATGATCCGTTCAACAGAGATTTTCCCCAACAAGGCATGATTCGCATGGATAGCAGCCAATGTTTCTGTTTCTAAAACAAAGCCCAATTGACTGACAAAACGCAGCCCCCGCATCATTCGTAGGGCATCCTCATGGAAACGTTCCTGCGGGTGACCCACTGCTCGTAAAATCTGATTGTCGATATCTGCCAGACCATCGAAAAGATCAATGATGACCCCATCTTCTTGAAGTGCCAATGCATTGATGGTAAAATCCCGCCGCTTTAGATCTTCTTTCAAGGAACGGACAAAATCAACTTTGTCAGGTCTGCGATAATCCTGATAGGCGGCTTCGGTTCGAAAGGTGGTAATCTCATATTGCGCCTGTTCCCACAAGACCAGCACCGTCCCATGCTCGATACCAATGTCAATGGTTCGAGGAAAAAGCGCCTTGATTTCGGCTGGAAACGCACTGGTAGCAATATCGACATCATGGATCGGCTGGCCTAAAATCGTATCCCGCACGCTGCCGCCAACAAAGTATGCTTCATAGCCCGCGGCTTCGATTTTTTTTAGGAGTGGCGCAGCTTCTGCAAATTCTTTTGGTAGTTTAGTCAGCTTCATGTACTTTCCCATCTTTTCTTTCAAAACGATACGCATCCCGCTGATTGAATTTTGCCATATTTTCCTCAAACACTTCAGTCAGGTCGATGTCTAGTGAATTGGCCATGATCATCGTCACAAAGAGTACATCGCCCAGTTCTTCTGCCACGGTCTTTTCAACTTCATCGCTTTTTTTATTTTTTTCCCCGTAATAGTGATTTACTTCTCGCGCCAATTCGCCAACTTCTTCAGTCAAACGAGCCATTTGGGCGAGGGGGCTGAAATAGCCAGTTTTAAATTGTTGAATATAGGCGTCGACTTCTTCTTGCATCGATGCCAAGGAACGTTTATCTGTCATCTTCTTCACCCTTTCTCGTTTATCTTACCAAAAGAATGGCTGCCTGCCTAGATAGAGCCCCCTCAGGATTTGTTGTACATTCAATGATTTCGTGCTACATTGATACTTGTGGAAGTTGAATAACGGAGGAAACAGGATGCGGGCATTTTTTTCATGGCGAACGATTCGCGACATTGTTTTGATTATTTTCGGTACGAGTATTTATGGCTTCGGTCTAGTCTATTTAAATATCCCAAATGACTTAGCAGAAGGCGGTGTGACAGGGATCACCTTGATCCTGCGAGCCTTATGGGGAATCAATCCTGCCATTAGTACATTGATCTTAAATATTCCGATCATTTTGATCGGTGGCAAAATTCTTGGTCGACGCTCATTAGTGTATACGATTTTAGGAACCTTTGGTTTGTCTTTTTGGTTGGCATTTTGGCAGAGTGTTCCCCTGTTGATCGATCTACAGCATGATCTACTGATCGTCGCACTCTTGGCTGGTTTGATTGCAGGGATCGGTAGTGGGATCGTCTACAAAGTCGGTGGAACAACAGGTGGCGTCGATGTACTGGCGCGCATTTTAGAGAAAAACTTTGGGGTGACGATCGGGCGGTCGCTTTTGATCTTTGATGTGTTCGTCCTGTTGCTTTCTTTGACCTATATAGATTTGAACCGCATGATGTATACCTTGATTTTTTCTTATGTCTTCACTCGTGTGATCGATTCGATCTTAGACGGCGGCTATTCAGCCAAAGGGATTTTAGTGATCAGCAATCATAGCGAAGAGATAGCTCCTGTTTTAATGGATGAATTGGAACGCGGTGTCACGTTTTTACAGGGCGAAGGGGCTTACTCAAGAGTATCGAAACAAATCATTTATATGGTGGTCAGCGGACGGGAGATTTCTGAAGTCAAGCGCATTGTTCATGACTTTGATCCGCAAGCGTTTGTTTCTGTCATCAATGTCCATGAAGTCGAAGGCGAAGGCTTTACCTACTTAAGACCTAAGTCACGGTTCTTACAGCGCAAAGCAGCGGTCTCTAAAACAAAATAAAGACTAAAAAAGCAGTCCCGGTTAAAGGACTGCTTTTTTATTTGTCAGCGGCTTTCTTCTTTTTGTTGGAGCAAGTGCCGATTTACTTCATCGGAAAGTTCCAAGAAGGCATCACGATCCCCATTTTCCAATGCTAGATCGATCTGCCGATACAAGGTATCAATTTTGGTTTTTGCTTCTTCTTTTTCAAGGTACTGGGTAACATGTTGGGTCATTTCTTGATCCAAGTGGTCGTTCCAACGTTCATAAGGATTGTCTTCTAAAACTGCTAAATAAAAGGATTGCGACCAAGAATCTGGAAAGAGACATTCAAGATACAAGGGTTGTTTCCAATTCATGCGAATCTCGTGAAAAATCTGATCAATGTCATAAAAGGTCTGTCCTTCGATACTCAAGACAAAGGGTTCGCCTCCAACTTCCGTACTGCGGACACTTAAGCCCCGTTTGGCTGCGGCTGCCCCTTCTACAAAATGAACATTGGCCAAGATCGCTTCATGGTTCGCCAGATAGTTTAACACCCAAGAGACTTCTCGGCGGCTGAAGGAAACGGTCGAAACTAACCAATTAAGAAACTTTTTCTTTTCTTGTACATTGATGTTCATTTCTCTCACCTATCTTTCTAATAAGTCCTCCACGATCGACTGTACTTCTAAATCACCTGGTTCGTGTGCCAAATAATGTTGTAGCAAATGAAGAGCTTCAGGTAAACGCCCTTCTTCACGTAAGAAAATGCCGTATTCCTTCATAAACGCCGGTTCATGGTGCAAATCAGCATTGGCTTCTTCGTAATATTTTGCTGCTTTGTCAAAATCTTCTAACGCATTGAAGGCTTGCGCTAGATTCCATAAAGCGTGAGGCTGTTCATTGTCTTCCATTCGCTCGATCGCCAAAATCGCTTCTTGCCAACGCGCTTCATTCAAATATAAATTACTTAAAGTCAGTAATGTATCCTCTTCTTTTTCACCAGTTTCCAGTGCTTTAAGTAAAAATGACTCGGCTGCTTCACTGTCATGAAGTCGGTAAGCATTCTCGGCAGCAAAATGATAGAAATCCACTTGATATGGATCTTCATGAATCCCTTCTTCGATCACACGTTGCGCTTCTTCCAGCTGTTCTTCTTCTTGCAATGCTTCAGCCAAATAAAGATACAAGGCCCGGTATTGGGGATTCATGACCCGCAACTGCTGCAAGTAGCGAATCGCTTGTTCATTTTCCTTCAGCTGCAAATAGACTAAAGCCGTTTGAAAGAGACGCTCGTCCGTCTGTTCGTCTTCTAAGCTTGCTTCAAAATATTCCAACGCCTCTTCAAACTTACCTGCCATACTCAATGACGTTCCGGTCCGTTCAACGATCGAAATCCCCGAAATATCCGTAATATCTTCTTCCAGCAATCCTTGATAAAGGTCAACAGCTTCTTGATAGCGATCCGTTGAAAAAGCTAACTCAGCTAAGGCAAAACGAATCAAGGGTTCCTCTGGCACAAGGCTTTGCGCTTCTTTTAATTTGGCTTCGCTGACTTCCGGAATACCGATCAGTTGATAGAGATCCGCACTCAATAACAAGGCTTGCAGATAAGCTTCACTCGTTGGTGGTATTTGATCGATATAGGTGAAGGCTGTTTCAATCTGGTCTTCTTCCATCGCAATTTCCGCTAAAGGAAGCAGCAAAGCTTCATTTTCAGGATGCCGCTGCTGCAAGGTTTCAAATAACGTTTTCGCCTCTTCTAAAAAACCGATCTGCAGTAATTCATCGCCTAAAGCGCCAAGTGTTTCATCATCATCTTTTTGCAGTGCTTCGGTAAAATTCAATTGTGCTTCAGCCAACTCTTCTGCGGCTAGTGCTTTTAACATTTTTTCACTATAAGTTTCCATTTAGACCCCTCGAATCTCATTGATTAATCGCTGATAAGTCTCCATCGTTTGGACAAGATCTTTCTCCTCGATTTCCGTTCTGCCCCCTATTGTACCAACTTTTGCCAAAAATAACAGTTTTTTTTCTTTTTGCTGCAATTCTAGTACACGGCTGAAATATTCGCTTAAGGAAAAAGACTCGGGCAATTCGATAGGAAAGCCTAATCGTGCAAGCCATTGGCAAAATACTGGCAGATCGACAGTCAACTGCTGCTGCTGGACTGTCCAAATAAAATGAAACAAAAAGCCAAAGAACAATTTCATCGCATCAGACAGCAAGTGACCATTTTCTGTTTGATAAGCAGCATCGGCAAAGAGTTGCCCAAACTCCTCTAATTCGCGTCCCGACTGCTGATACAATTGGATCAGCTGATTGGTATAAGCTGCCAACGAGTGTCTCATCAATGCCTGATGACTGGGGTACGTTCGATAAAGTTCCTTTAAAAAATCGCTATCGGCAAGCACGCCACCACGGATCAGGGTCAAAAAGTCGACAAGTTTCCCATCGATTTGCTTTTCGGCAATCGTCTGATCGAAAATAACAAATTGTGGTGCATTAGGATTTTCCAGCATCGGGATATCTGGCTTTTTCACAACGATCGCTGTTTCTTTGACACTTTTGGCTAAGGCCCGCAAGGAAACAGGAATCAACCAAAGCTGTGTCGATAGGACCGAAGTCGCATGGATAAAACTGCTCAGTGCCAATACACCTTCATTCCCAAACCCGACGATCAACAAGGACTCTTGCTTTGAAAAGCGACCGAAGAAATCCATCGCGGCCTTAAATTCACTAAAGTTGTTGCAATACATTTGGTTGGTACAAATATACCAATTGACCTCGCGCGGCAAAAACAGGCGGGTTACTTTTTCTGAAAAGCGGTCATAATAACGCTGATTCGTCAAAATGATCACCTGCTGCGGCTCGATCGACTGTCCTTTCATGACCGATGCCAATGTTTCCCCGTAAGAAATCTGGGTTTCTTGCTCATTTCTGTAAAAAACAGCTTCCATCGGCTCACTCCTTTGTTGCTACTACTTACTATTATAGCAAGAAGCCGTTGAAACACCTACTAAATCGCTAACCATTAGGAAGTATTTTCGCCGATTTGTCCCATGATTCTATGCCAAAAAGCAAAAAACATGGTTTCCTGTATTACAAAGGAAACCATGTTTTTTTCTAAACCAAAAGCGAGTAAAGTGATTGATTTTGCTGAAGGTTGATGTAGCCTTGATCAAACTGTTCAATTCGTGACAGTAATGCGGGTAGATCGTTTTTTTGTTTCAACAAGATTCCCAGCATTACTGGTCCTGTTCCACGATTGATTTTTTTCGTATATTCAAACCTCGTGATATCATCATCAGGCCCTAATACATGGCTAACAAATTCCTTCAACGCACCGGGACGTTGTGGGAAATTGACGATAAAATAATGTTTCAATCCTTGATAAATCAGTGATTTCTCTTCGATCTCTGCCATGCGGGAACTATCATTGTTACCACCACTCACAATACAGACGACCGTCTTGCCTTTGATTTGCTCTTTGATCTCATCCAGAGCTGCCACGCTCAAGGCACCAGCTGGTTCAGCGACGATCGCTTGTTTGCTGTATAATTCTAGAATCGTTTGGCAGATTCCACCTTCTTCCACCGTTACCAATTGATCCACATAGCGTTTGGCATGGGCATAGGTCTGAGCTCCGACTTGTTTGACTGCCGCACCATCGACAAAGGTTTCAATATGCTCTAAAGCCACCGGTCCTTGGTGATCAAAGGCTGCTTGCATCGAGGCGGCCCCTACAGGTTCTGCTCCAACAACTTTTATATTTGGCTGCTTTTCTTTCAAATAGGCTGCGGTCCCGCTGATCAAACCACCGCCACCAATGGCTGCCACCACCAAATCGATCGATACTTGTTTTTTTTCAGCATCCGCCAACATTTCCACGGCTACTGTTCCTTGTCCTGCGATAATATTGGGATCATCAAAAGGAGCAATGAAAGCCATTTGCTTTTCTTTTGCAAATTGTTTGGCAGCCTGCGCCGCCGCATCAAAGGTATCTCCCACCAATTCGATTTTGACGTAGTCGCCGCCGAAAAAGAGAACTTGCGCGACTTTTTGTTGCGGCGTCGTTGTTGGCATGAAAATGACCGCATGGATCTGCTGTTCTTGGCAGGTATAAGCAACGCCTTGGGCATGATTTCCGGCACTGGCACAGACGACGCCACGACTGGTCTGCACAGGATCTGCTTGGGTGATCGCATAGTAGGCACCTCGTAATTTGAAGGAGCGGACTTTTTGCAAGTCCTCTCGCTTCAACAAAACCGTCGCTTGGTATTTTTCAGATAAAAAGCGATCATACTGCAGCGGTGTATGACTAACTGCTCCCCGCAGTCGTTCATATGCTTGTTCGATTGCAGAAACTGTCACCAACAAACGCGCCACCTCTAATCTTTCGCAACAAACGGCATCATTTTCCGTAACTCGCTGCCGACTTTTTCAATTTGATGGTTGCTGTTTTCTTCACGCATTTTATAGAATTCAGGGAAGCCATTTTGATTGTCTTCAATGAATCCTTTCGCGAATTGACCATTTTGGATATCTGTCAATACGGCTTTCATGTTTTCTTTGGCTTGTGCGGTGATCACCCGAGCACCGGAAACGTAGTCGCCATACTCTGCCGTATTCGAGATCGAATGGCGCATTTTTTTGAATCCTCCTTCATAAATCAAGTCAACGATCAGTTTCAATTCATGACAAACTTCAAAATACGCCAATTCCGGTTGGTACCCGGCTTCTACCAATGTTTCAAAGCCCGCTTCGATCATGCTGGTCAAACCGCCACAAAGTACGGCTTGTTCCCCGAAAAGATCGGTCTCGGTCTCTTCTTTAAAGGTCGTTTCCAAAACGCCGACCCGTGTGGCACCAATGCCTTTTGCATAAGATAAAGCTGTCGCTTGTGCGTTGCCAGTCGCATCTTGATAGACTGCAAACAAGGCTGGCACCGCAAACCCTTCGGTAAAGGTTCGACGCACCAAGTGGCCCGGTCCTTTAGGCGCAACTAGGAACACATCCACCTCTTCTGGCGGCGCGATCACATCAAAATGAATATTAAAACCATGCGCAAATGCTAATGCATTGCCGGCAGAAAGATTCGGTTCGATCTCATTTTTATACAACGATCCTTGGATCTCATCGGGTGCCAAGATCATGACTACGTCCGCTTTTTGAGTGGCTTCGGCTACTGGAAAGACTTCAAATCCGTCGTTTCTTGCAGCTTCTGCTGACTTTCCTTCACGAATGCCGATAAAGACTTCATGGCCTGTGTCCCGTAAATTTTGCGCATGAGCGTGCCCTTGAGAGCCGTAGCCGACGATCGCAATCTTCTTGTCTCCTAGATTATCTGTAACTTCCTCGTTGTAATATACTTTTACCATACTTGTTTCCTCCGAATTCTTTCTTTATTTTAAGCAATTCAAAATTGCACTTACCCTCTTGTAAAGCCAGTGACACCCGTTCGTGCCAACTGTTTGATCCCGTAGGGACGCAAAACTTCGATGCATGCTTCTACCTTTTTCGTATCACCGGCAACTTGCACAACGATCGTTTTCAGTGCGACATCGACAATGTGCGCTCGAAACGGATCAATCACTGCTTGGATCTCCGAGCGGCTAGTGGTTGGTGCATTGACTTTGATCAGCACCAGCTCTCGTTCGATATGAGGAACTTCTGTAATATCAGAAACCTTCAAGACATCTATTTGTTTATTTAAATGCTTGGTCACTTGTTCTGTTTCTGCCAAATCGTTCACGTTGACAATGATCGTCATTCGTGAAAACTCTGGCCGTTCCGTTGTGCCGACAGAAATACTCTCGATATTGACCTGCCGGCGGTTTAAGACACTCGTGATGCGGCTCAAAACACCTGCTTCATTATGGACGATTGCTGCTAATACCCGTTTCATCCCCTTAGACCCCCATCATTTCATGATTGGCTTTCCCCGGTGGGATCATCGGCAACACATGCTCTGAGGGCGAGACCATTACTTCGATCAGTTGCGGCCCCGTATGTGCAAAAGCTTCCGCTAGCATAGCAGAAAGCTGAGTGGGTTCATCGATCCGACAGCCTTCGATGCCATAAGCTTGTGCTAGTTTAACAAAATCAGGTTGCTGTGCAAAAACAGAGGCAGAGCGTCGTTTGCCATGAAATGTTTCTTGCCATTGGCGGACCATTCCTAACGAACGATTATTCAACAAAACAAATTTGACATTCAAGCCATACTCATTCAAAATAGCAAATTCCTGGTTTGTCATTTGGAACCCGCCATCGCCAACAAACACCACGACCATTTTTTCTGGATGAGCAAATTGGACGCCAATTCCCGCAGGGATACCATAGCCCATCGTGCCTAGTCCGCCACTGGTGATCAACTGCTTAGGAAAGCGAAACGGATAATACTGCGCGACCCACATTTGATGCTGCCCAACATCGGTGATGACGTAAGCCTCTCCTTTGGTCAAACGCCCTACTTCTTCGATGACTTTTTGCGGTTTGATTTCTTGTGCTTGAGTGCGATCATAGCGATAAGGTTTTTCCGTCTTTCGTGTTTGGCATAGATCCGACCAGGCAGACCACGTTCCTCTAGTTGGCGGATACCGTAGCATCTGTTGCAAAGCAGCCTTGGCATCGCCGACGATTGGGATCTTTGTCTCTACAATCTTGCCAATCTCCACCGGGTCGATGTCGATATGAGCAACGATGGCCTGCTTGCCGAACTGACTGCCGGCAGTCGCTAAGCGATCATCGAAGCGAGAGCCGATATTGATAATCAAATCGGCTTCTGATAAAGCCATGTTCGCCGCATACGTTCCATGCATACCGCCCATGCCCAAGAAAAATTGATGATCATTTGGCAGTAAGCCTAAGCCGAGCAACGTTGTGACTGTCGGCAACTTGTACTTGGCAATAAATGCATTTAATTCAGCCGCAGCTTCAGCCGCGATCACGCCTGCACCAGCCAGTACCACTGGTCGCTGTGCTTTTTCTAAAACGTGCATCAATTTTTCAATTTGCAGACGGGAAGGCTCTGCATTCGGTTGATAACTTTTCCTTGTGATCGGCAATGAGCAGGTTTCAGCGGTTTCTTGCAATGTAATATCTTTCGGAAGGTCGATCACAACAGGTCCCTTACGCCCAGTTGAAGCGATGTGAAAGGCTTCAGCGATCACTTTAGGTAAGTCATCCACACAACGGACTTGGTAATTGTGTTTCGTGATCGGCAACGTGATACCTAGAATATCCGCTTCTTGAAAAGCGTCTTTGCCAATTCCTGGTACGGCCACTTGCCCCGTGATAACCACCAACGGTACGGAATCGCTCATAGCATCGGCAATGCCCGTGACGACATTCGTAGCACCTGGACCACTTGTCACTAAAACGACCCCAACATGGCCAGTAGCTTTGGCATAGCCTTCAGCGGCGTGGATTGCGCCTTGCTCGTGACGCGTCAAAATATTCGGAATCGCGGCATCATATAATTGGTCATATAACGGTAAGACGGCGCCACCCGGGTAGCCAAAGATCATTTCGACGCCTTGCTCTTGCAAGCTGTCCACTAACACTTGCGCGCCAGTCCTTAGATGCGATGCTTGATAGTCGATGTTTTCCATTGCTACTCCTCCTCATCAGGTACTCGCATAATCCCGCCCGTATTCGCAGAGGTCACTAAAGCGGTATAACGTGCAAGCCATCCTTTTTTTACTTTTGAACGAAACTTCGGTCGTTCTTGCGCACGCTTGGCAAGCTCTTCTTCTGAAACTTGCAGATTTAGCGTTCGATTTGGCAAATCAATAATGATCTCATCGCCATCGTTGACTAGTCCTAATGGACCACCGGCTGCAGCTTCCGGAGAAATATGTCCAACTGCGATCCCCCGCGTCGCTCCTGAAAAGCGGCCGTCTGTAATCAAGGCGACATCTTTGCCTAACCCACGACCAACGATACTTGAGGTAGGCGCCAGCATTTCCGGCATTCCCGGCCCCCCTTTCGGGCCTTCATAGCGGATCACTACAACATGTCCTTTTTGTACGGTATGATTGTCGATTGCTGCGACTGCTTCATCATGAGAATCAAAACAGATCGCTTTCCCTTTGAACACTTGGACACTTGGATCGACCCCGCCAACTTTGATGACACTGCCTTCTGGGGCGATGTTTCCGTACAAGATCGATAGACCGCCAACTGGACTATACGGGTTTTCTTTCGGATGGATGACTTCTTCGTTGTGGATCTTCGCTTCAGCGACATTTTCTCGTAACGTCTTACCGGTAACAGTCGGTCGATCGGGATGAATCGCTCCTTCGATATCACATAGCTCCCGAATGATTGCTGAAACCCCACCGGCTTCATGGACATCATGCATCGAATAGGCTGATGATGGCGCGATTTTTGAGAGATAAGGCACTCTTTTAGCGATTTCATTGACCCGTCTTAAGTCATAATCGATCTCTGCTTCATTGGCGATCGCTAAGGTATGCAGCACTGTGTTGGTGGAACCCCCCATCGCCATGTCTAAAGCGAAGGCATCATCGATAGCTTCTTTGGTCACGATGTCTCGAGGTTTCACTTGTTTTTCAACAAGATCCATCAACTTAAAGGCGGCTTGTCTAACTAGTTCTCGTCGTTCTTCAGACACGGCGAGGATCGTACCATTGCCTGGCATTGCCAATCCTAAGATTTCTAAGAGGCAATTCATCGAATTGGCAGTAAACATCCCTGCGCAGGAGCCGCAAGTCGGACAGGCATTTTGTTCCATAAACTCAAAATCTTCTTTTGTCATATTACCCGTCTTGTACGTCCCAACGGCTTCAAACATGGAAGATAAGGTTATTTGATGTCCCCGAGGATCAATGCCGGCTTTCATAGGACCGCCGGAACAAAAAATTCCTGGTACGTTGGTCCGCATGGCTGCTAAGATCATGCCAGGAGTGATCTTGTCACAATTTGGGATATAAAATACGCCGTCAAACCAGTGGGCATTGATGACGGTTTCTGCAGAATCAGCGATCAATTCTCGGCTAGGTAGCGAATATCGCATACCGATATGTCCCATCGCAATGCCATCATCTACGCCGATTGTATTGAACTCGAAAGGGATGCCGCCAGCTTCACGAATCGCTTCTTTTGCGATATCTGCTAACTCCCGTAAATGCACATGCCCAGGCACGATATCGATATAGGAATTACATATCGCAATAAATGGCTTGTTCATATCATGGATATTTTTAACTTGTCCTGTGGCATAGAGCAGACTCCTAGCTGGCGCTGCATCGATCCCTTTTTTAATTTGATCACTTCTCACACTCATCATCTCCTGCATTTTGGAATAAAAAAAAGCATCCCGGTTATAAAAAACTGGGATGCTTTGCCAGAATCCCATTTTACTTACGCAAATAGGACTCAAACAAACGGATAATTTTTGCTTCCGTGTTCTAAGTCCTGGTATCAATAATAATGACTAATAAATATTGATTAAAATTACGCATAGAAAATGGCTCCTTCATTAGAAATAGTAACGTTCTTGTAATTGTTTACCAATATACCCTTTGCAAAATCACTTGTCAACGAATTTTCTGAATTTTTTTTCAATAATGACAATTCCAAGGAACCCTTTCTCACATCAGATGTCATTTAATCGCTTGCTTCTTTTGATAAGAATGACTTTTAAATCACCTTTATTCTTGCTTGAGAATTAAAGTGTGCCAGCAACCCTTGTTTTTTTTAGACCAAAAGAAAAACAAAAAATATTTTTGAATTTTCTGACAATAATAACCGTTTCTTTTCCCATTCGATCCGCCTGCATAGTGGCAGTTCCTAGTTAGACAAAAGAAAAAACCCTTGATTACTCAAGGGTTTCTACAAGACTCAATTATTTCACTGCGTCTTTAAGAGCTTTACCTGGTTTGAATGCAGGTACTTTGCTAGCAGGGATCTTGATTTCTTCACCAGTTTGTGGGTTGCGTCCTTTGCGTTCTGCACGAGAACGAACTTCAAAGTTACCAAAGCCGATCAATTGAACTTTTTCACCGTTAGCTAAAGCGTCTTGAATTGTTGAGAATACAGCGTCTACTGCTGCAGTTGCGTCTTTCTTAGTTAAGTCAGTAGCTGCTGCAACTTTTTCGATTAATTCTGCTTTATTTGCCATGGATGGTTTCACCTCCTGATATTTTTTTTGATGTCATGCATCAACAAAAATCTTGAGTGGTCCAAGGTTTTTGTCAAATATTGATTACCATCAATATTCTGATATAACGTTATCATAAGAACCTTGTAATATCAAGGATTTTAACGTTTTTAGGGGGTTTTTTTTTGGTTTTTTCCCATTTTTCTAGAAAAGGACAGATTTCTTTGTAAAAAGAAACAAAGTATGATAAAATCTCTATTTTCTTCTGCGTGGAATGATCCGAATCGGCGTTCCTTCAAAAGTGAATGCCTTGCGGATTTGATTTTCTAAGAAACGCGCATAAGAGAAATGCATCAGTTCTTCTTCGTTGACAAAAATAACAAAAGTTGGCGGTTTGACAGCCACTTGCGTCGCATAAAAAATCTTCAAACGTTTGCCTTTGTCTGTTGGTGTTGGGTTGATCGCCACCGCATCCATAATGACGTCATTCAACAACGCAGATGGAATACGCATGTTTTGATTCATGCTGACTTCTTCGATCAACTGCGGCAACTTATTCAAGCGCTGTTTCGTCACTGCGGAAACGAAAATGATTGGTGCATAATCCAAATATTGGAATTCATCTCTGATTTCTTCTTCAAAATCACGCATCGTATTCGTTTCTTTTTTCAATGTATCCCATTTATTGACAACGATAATGATTCCACGGCCTGCTTCATGGGCATAGCCAGCGATCCGTTTGTCTTGCTCGCGAATTCCTTCTTCGGCGTTCAAGACCATCAAGACGACGTCTGAACGTTCAATGGCCCGCATTGCTCGCATGACACTGTATTTTTCAGTAGATTCGTAGACCTTCCCTTTTTTACGCATGCCGGCGGTATCGATCATGGTAAATTCTTGACCGCTTTCGCTAGTAAAATGGGTATCGATCGCATCACGAGTCGTTCCTTCGATATCTGAAACAATTACTCGCTCTTCTCCAAGAATCGCATTGATCAAGGAGGATTTCCCGACGTTTGGTCGACCGATCAAACTAAACTTGATAATGGAATCGTCTTCTTCTTCCGCTTCATTGGTAAAGTGTTTGACTGCTTCATCTAGGACATCACCGATCCCTAATCCATGACTTCCTGAGATTGGGTATGGATCGCCCAGACCTAAACCATAAAATTCATAGATATCGTTGCGCATCTCGGGATTATCAACTTTGTTGACCGCTAAAATCACGGGTTTGTTGCTTTTGTATAACAAACGAGCCACAAGCTCGTCAGCATCTGTTACTCCTTCACGAGCACTCGTAATAAAAACAATGACATCTGCTTCATCGATGGCGATTTCTGCTTGATGCTTGATTTGATCCATAAACGGCTCATCACTTAAATCGATCCCACCAGTATCGATTACGCTAAACTCACGGCCTAGCCATTCACCAGTGGCATAAATACGATCTCTGGTCACTCCTGGAGTATCCTCAACGATCGAAATTCGTTCTCCAGCTATCCGGTTGAAAATGGTCGATTTCCCCACATTCGGACGTCCAACGATCGCTATTGTTGGATTTGACATTTTTTACCCTCCATTTAAAAAAGCAGTCCTTGTACGCTGCTTCTTGTATTCAATCTTACTTAGTTTACCTAAAGCCATGGAAAGTTGCAAGCTTTCTCGGCAAACAAAAAATCAGCTTATAACAAATTCAAACATCGAATCGTTATAAGCTGATGGCATACAATTACTCTTCGTCGCTGTCTTTTAAGGCATCGCCTAAGATATCACCCATGGTAAACCCAGTTGATTCTTCTGGCAATTGATAATCATCCTCTGAAACTTCTTGTGTTTCATTGGTATTTTCTGCTTTTTCTAATGCTTTGATACTTAATGCGATTCGGTGTTCTGAAGGGTTCACTTCGAGCACTTTCACTTGCACTTCATCGCCTTCTTGTAAGACTTCATGTGGTGTCGCAATGTGTTTATGGGAGATTTGTGAAATATGGATCAGCCCTTCAACACCTGGGAAGACTTCCACAAACGCACCGAAGCTTGTCAAACGTTTAACAGTCCCAGTTAAGACACTGCCAACAGCCGCTTGCTCTTCAATATTGGTCCAAGGGCCAGGCAATGTGTCTTTGATTGAAAGAGACACACGTTCTTTGTCTGCATCAACAGATAAGATACGGACGTTGACGGTATCTCCCACAGACAAAACGTCACTCGGTTTGCCAACATGCCCATGTGAAATTTCAGAGACATGGACAAGTCCATCGATGCCGCCTAGGTCCACGAAGGCACCAAAGTCAGTCAAACGAGCTACTTTTCCTTCTACTTCTTGTCCTTCATATAAATCAGCTAGTAAAGCTTCTTTTTGTTTTGCTTTTTCTGCTTCAACAACAGCTTTATGAGAAAGGATCAAGCGGTTTTCAGAAGGCTCGATCTCAACGATTTTAAAGGTCAATGTTTTCCCTTTGTAATCTTCAAAATCCGCAACAAAATGATCTTCGACCATTGATGCTGGAACAAACCCACGAACCCCTACGTCAACCACTAATCCGCCTTTAACGACGTTGGTGACTGGTGCTTCGATGATTTTTCCTTCTTGGAAATCTTTTTCGATATCTTCCCAAACTTTTTTCGCATCTAAGCGACGTTTAGAAAGGAGATAGCTGCCATTTTCTTTGTCTTTCCCAATTGCTGAAATCACAACTAATTCTAAGACATCCCCTACTTTGACTGCTTCGTTGATGTCTTCAACAGGTAAAGTCGATAATTCTTTTGCAGGAACAACGCCTTCGACACCGGCGCCTTCGATCCCTACGATCGCTTGTTTATCCTCAATGGCCAATACCTCGCCTTTAACGATATCTCCAACTTTTACTTCTTGGAAATTGTCTAAAGCGGCTTCCATTGATTCATTTCCACTCTCAACCTGATTATTTTCAAATTCTGTCATCTCTCATGTCCTCCTAACCAACAATTCTGCAATAATTGCACTACATCTTTTAGTTTAAAATAGAATGAAAAAAAAATAAAGCGATTTCTCTTATTTTCCTAAAAAACTACGGTTTTTTCGTTGAAAAAGTCTTTTCACGTCTGTTTTCTTGCTTGCTTTCATCTTTTTCGTAGGAAAAATAAAAAAACAATGGGGAACACCCATTGTTTTCGCTAGTCGATCTTTTCTTGGATCGTTTTTTGGATCGCTTCTACGACTTGCTCGATTGTTAAACCGGAGGTGTCAATTCGAACGGCATCTGTTGCTTGTTTCAAAGGGGAGACTTCCCGATGAGAATCCAAGTAATCTCTTTGCTGAATCTCTTCTTTTAAAGTTTCATAATCGGTACCGATCCCTTTTTGCTGATTTTCTTTGAAACGGCGCTGCGCCCGTTCTTCCACACTTGCTACCAGAAAAATCTTGACTTCTGCTTGTGGTAAAACCGCCGTACCAATATCGCGGCCATCCATCACGACACCGCCATCTTTAGCGATCATCTGCTGTTGTTGGACGAGTTTTTCGCGGATCGCAGGGTATGCCGATACCTTCGAAACTGCGTTGGTTACTTCTGGCTGACGGATCGCTTCTGTGACTTGCTCTCCTCCTGCAAAGACCTCTTGACCGTGTTCAGTCGGTTCAAAAGTGATGGGGTATTGATCGATCAAAGCAGCGATCGCCGCTTCATCCTCTAATGAACAGCCGCTTTTTAAGGCCAAATACGTGATGCTGCGGTACATGGCCCCGGTATCTGTATAAATAAACCCTAAATCATTGGCGATGATTTTTGCCACGGTACTTTTCCCAGATGACGCCGGACCATCAATAGCGATGTTGATTTTTTTCATTTTTCTTACTCCTCGTTTCCCAACGATGTGTATTCCTTCATCGTTTCTGCTTATCGTTCACCTTGGCTTCTTCCTACCAAGAAAAAAAACCGCCAAAGCGGTTTTTTATTTAATTCGTAATGTGTCGCCAGGGTATAGCATGTAGTTGTTTGGATCAATCCCATTTAATTGATATAGAGTTTCAACTGAGATGCCTGTACGGGCTGCCACTTGTTCAGGACCTTCACCTGCTTGCACCGTCGTGTATTCCTCGGTACCAGTCGCTCCTTGCCCTTGATTATTTTGCGTAGTGTCTTGCCCTGCATTGTTTTCCTGTTGAGCCGGCTCACTACTACTTGATGGCGTCGTTGAAGCTGGTGCAGAACTGCTACTGCTTGATGAAGAACTTGATTCACTTGATGACGAACTCGTTTCACTTGTCGATTCAGCAGTTGATGATTCCGTTGTTGATGACTCGGTTGTCGAAGATTCTGTCGTACTTTCTACTGTACTGCTTGAACTTGCTGCGGTCGGGGCATCACTGTTATGATTCAATACCCAAATACCGGCACCAACCGGAATTGCCACGATCAAGAAAAGCAAAACTAAAACGATCGTCAAAAAGAGTGAATTCCCACGCTTTTGTTTTCTTTGTTGGGATCTTGATGCAGAATCATCGTATTCTGTATCATAGATTGGTTGTTCCCACGGTTCTTGATTTTCTGAATTGTAGTCATTGTCTTTCTTGCTCACTCGTATTCCCTCCTAGTTTCCTTCCGATGTATTATACCATAGGTAAATAAAAACTGTCCTGCAAAATACGATTCAATTTATATCTTTAAAAATTTTTATTAAACGTTCTTGCCAATGAAGGATGACTTTTTTTTCTAAAAGCTCTTCTTCCACTGCCAATTCGATCCCGTCATTGTCGCAACAATAAGGATTTGCTGATGCTTCTTCCCCAAAGTGCGCCAATAAAAACTGGCGACGACAGCCGGTAAAATGAATATAAGCCAACATTTTTTGTAATTGTTCTTGCTTTTGCTGTTCGTTTTGTTTTAGCGTTTCCAGCCAAAACGCAGCCCCCAACTCCTTCATCTTCTTCTGCCATTTTTCTTGCAGCGGTGTCAAAGGTCCTTTCATCTTTTCCTGATCCATTCGTTCTAAAGCACGGCGTTCTTCTTTGTTTTCTCGCTGAAAGAAGTAGTGAATCTGCTCATCGTGTTCCTGATAAAGCAAGATCGCACTGCTTTGTTTGCCATCGCGGCCTGCTCGACCGATTTCCTGACTGTAGTTTTCCAGCGAATCAGGCAAGTCATAATGGACCACAAAACGAATATCTTCTTTATTGATCCCCATCCCAAACGCATTGGTTGCGACGAGCAATTTTAGTTTATTCTGAGAAAACTGCTGCTGCAACGTTTTTCTTTGATCGCTCGCTAGACCACCATGATAATAGCCTACCGAATAGCGCTGACGCAGTTTGTTATAGACTTCTTCGACTTTGCTTCTTGTGGAACAATAGATGATCCCAGCCCCGCCTAAGCGGCTGAGATAGTCTGCCAATGCCGCATCTTTGTCTGACGTTTTCTCTACGAACAAGCCGATATTGCTGCGGTTCATCGAATAACGGTAGACATTGGCATTCTTTGCTAACAACACTTGCCGAATATCTGCTTCGACTTGTGCCGTAGCAGTAGCCGTCAATGCTAATGTGACGGGTGTCTTCAAACGTTTTTTTACTTCACCAAGCTGCAAGTACTCTGGTCGAAAATCAATGCCCCATTGGGAAACACAATGAGCTTCATCCACCACGAGCATAGCGATCTTAGCTCGTTCGAGTTGCTGCAAAATGGCTTCTTGCACGATCATTTCTGGACTTAAGAACAAAAATTTGTACTGCGATAAATGCTGCATCACATAGTGACGATCGGTAGGGTCCAGTTGACTATTAAACGCAATCGCGCGTTTTTCCCCTTGCTTTTGTAGGCCATAGACTTGATCTTCCATTAAAGAAACAAGCGGTGAGATAATGATTACGATGCCATCTATGAGGTACCCTGGCAGCTGATAACAGAGACTTTTGCCATTCCCGGTAGGCAAAATCGCTAACGTATCTTGCTGCGCTAAAACACTTTCGATGACTTCTTTTTGTCCTTGACGAAATGTTTTGAAGCCAAAGTACTGATTCAGTGCGTTTTCTAACATCGAATCCCCCGTTTCTGAGCAATCTGTAACAAACGGATCGTCAAAAAATCAGTCGTAAGAAGCTCCTGTAATTCTTGATAGCTGTTTCTCCAAGAAGTTTCTGGCAGCTTATTCAGCAATGATGTATCAAAGCGCTGATACGGAAATGTCGGATCAAGCAGTGCCCACTCAATCAAATGATCATTAACGGTTCCTCGTTTGATCCTTCTTTTTTCCATGATCTGCTCAACAGAAGCTCCTTGCAAGAACAATGCACGACTTTCCAGCATACTTTGATTCAGATTCCTATTTAGAAAAGGCGATAATCCTTGAAACAGTACCATCTGCGGCTCTTTTTCGACCAGGGCTAAAAATTGATGGATCGCAGCTCCTATATAAAGATTGTCCCAAGGCTTACCTTGTACAGATTCTGGCAAAAGTTGGAAAAACGCCTGCCCCAGAAGATCAGGACCAGATAAGGTACCCGCTAAAAAATCTGCGACTTCTGCGGGAAGTTGGGCAAAAACTGCCGAAAGTTCTCGATGAGTGATCTTTTTGATTTCAGGGTATTGATGGATCACTCGACGCACAGGTTCTGTATATAAAGGCGTGTTCTCAACAGGAATATACTGATTCGTCACCCCTTGATATGCAGCTGCTTGAACCAGCAGTCGGACAAAACGCCATGCCTCCTCCGTCGTTCGTCCATACCGAAAATAATCCGTATGATGCAACAACATTTCTCTTGACTGTTCATAATTTGCAGCGGTCCTTTTGAGCAGCAGACCATCTGAATCTCGACTTAGCATCCCTTGTTGGATCAAGTCAGCGATCGTCTGTTGATACTCCCTCTCATTCAACTGTGGCAACGCTTGAAAAAGACCTAATCGATCATAAAAAAAGGCATAACTCAAGACAGAGCTAGTGCGCTTACCAATGAGAATTTGATAAAGTGTCGATGGACGCAACTTGTCAGTATCAGAAAACAGCGCTAAAATAAAAGAATCCATATCTTCCTCCCAGAAAGGACTAAAAAATGTCACAACGCTGTAAAATTGTTCCTGAGCGCTGCATTGCTTGTGGACTATGTGCGATCTATGCTCCCGAGATCTTCGATTATGATGAAGATGGGATCGTTTTATTTGCCCAAGAACCGAGTGCACGGCAACAGTTTATCATAGAAGAGCAACAAGAAAAAGTCAAAACTGCTTATCGCAAATGCCCCACCAGAGCGATCCTTATAGAAAAATAAAAAAGTCGACCTGCCATTAACAGACCTTTCGTCTGCCACAGCAAGTCGGCTCATTTTTTATTTTCCTATAGCAGAATGATGGGGCTGCTTACGAGCCAACCATGGGAGCAGTTTGGCATGTAGTGCTAAAAAGACGGCACTGACGATCGCTCCTTTAACCAAATTGAAGGGTAAAATCCCAATCGCCACATATTGCGGCAAAGACATCCCTAAAAATTGATCGGCTGTGACCCCGAAAAAGCGTAGATAAAGCGGTGTGATCACAAATAGGTTCGCCACACTCATAAAAATCGTTACCGACAAGATACCGCTGATGACACCAACCATTTTGTTTTTGGTGTGGATACCTTTGCGGAAAAAGTAGTACATTGGCAAAGTAAAGGCACATGATGCTAAAAAGCTTGCCGTATCTCCCACCATATCAGCAGGTGAAAAACCAGATAAGAACAAATGCAGGACCGAACGAATGAAGGCAGTCACTACCCCACTCCAAGGACCAAATAAAAACATCATGATCATCACGGGAATATCACTAAAATCGATCTTTAAAAAGCTGAATGCCGGAAAAATTGGAAAAGCGATAAATTGCAAAATTGTTCCCATAGCAGCACACATGGCGATCGTCACCATTTTTCTTGTTTTGTTGTTCATCAGTATAAATCCTCCTAAGTTCAGGATTCCTCTTCAAACGAACCTATTAAATTTCCTCGGCTTTCTTGTCGGCGCCAGACAAAAAATGCCCTCTTTTTTCCACAGGGAAAAAAGAGGGCATTCGAAATAGCCATAAGCAAATCAAATACGCTCTATCTTCTTTATCCAGACTGTACTGTCGGTATCGGAATTTCACCGATTCAGCTATTTCCGAAGAAATAGGTCGTGGACTATAACCACCGGTCGGGAATTGCACCCTGCCCCTGAAGACGAACCTTTATTCTATTTATTACATGTTCTATTATACACAAAATCTAAAAATTAACAATAGTTACGTTTTCAGATACTTTTCAACTATTTTGCACTGTTTTTCAGCTGGCTGACTTCTTTCTTCGACAACTCTCGGTATTCCCCTGGACGAAGACCTTTTAAATCTAACGGACCATAGTTTTCCCGTTTTAGTTTTTGCACAGGCAAACCAACTGCTTTTAGCATGTTTTTGACTTGATGATTGCGACCTTCGTGGATCGTCAATTGCACAATACTAGATTGTGCCGTTTGGTCTGTCGATAAGATTTCAAAGCGAGCAGGCGCGGTCTTACGCCCTTCGATCCGAATTCCTTTTGTCAATGGGAGCAGTTGCTTTTTATCCGCAATGCCTTTGACCTTGGCAACATACACTTTTTCGACTTCGTGTTTTGGATGCATCAGTGTCTGTGATAATTCCCCATCATTTGTCAGTAGCAGCAAACCGGAGGTATCATAGTCCAAGCGGCCGACTGGATACACCCGTTCAGGGACTTCAGCAAAATAATCCAAAACGACTTTGCGTTTTTTATCATCTGTTACAGCTGAGATCACGCCACGAGGTTTATAGAACAAATAATAGACATGTTGTTCTTGTTCGATCGGAACGCCGTCCACTTCAACGACGTCTTTTGAACCGACTTGGACCCCTAATTCTTTGATTACTTGTCCATTGACTCGCACACGGCCTTCGGTTATCAATCCTTCAGCTTTTCTTCTTGAGGTGATGCCGGCATGGGCAATCACTTTTTGCAAACGTTCCATCTTCATTCTCCTTCTGTTTCTGCTTGTTTGTAGCGGTCGTAAAAAAGATCAAACGGTGCATCTTCTTCAAGTTCATCTTCCATTGATTGGATGTCAGGCAATTCAGCCAAACTTTTTAAGCCAAAATAATCCATAAAGTATTCCGTCGTACCGTATAGGATCGCTCGTCCTGGTCCGTCCACGCGTCCCTTTTCTTCAATCAGCCGCTTTGCCACCAGTTTTTGGACAGAACCGCTGGATTGAACGCCGCGAATCTCTTCTACTTCCATCCGAGTGATCGGTTGCTTATAAGCAATGATCGACAAAGTTTCCAAAGCGGCTTGCGACAATGAACTCCCCATCGGTGATTCGGCGTATTTCTTCAATAAAGGGGCAAATTGCTTTTTAGTGGTTAAAATAAAATGATTGCCAACTTCTAGAATATGCAACGCGGTATGTTCATTTTCTTCATATTGCTGATTTAGTTCCTGCAAATGCTGATAGACACTGGCAGTATTACTTTTGACTAAATAACTCAGTTCTTCAAGTCCGATCCCCTCATCACCGACGACGAATAAGATCGCTTCTAATTCACTATATTTACTCATCTTCTTTACCTGTTGGATAGAGCAGAATCGACGCATAATTGTCTGATTGCTCTACTCGAATCGTTCCTTTTTTCATTAATTCTAACAATGCCATAAAGGTTACCACAACTTCTGTTTTATTGTAAGAAGTAAAAAACGAATCAAAGCTGCGGCCTTTTTTAGCACTCACATGTTGCATCTCCAACTGAATCGCCGCCATCTTTTCATCGATGGTGCTTTCATCAGGAGAAATCTTGGTTTCTAGTACTTGGCGATTTTTCTTTTTCTCGATCATTTTTTGAAAAGCCAAAAAGAGATCGATCGTGTTGAATTGATTGGCTCTTAATTGATCTTCTTCCTCTTTGTATTCATCGACATCCATCGGATCTTTCGTGTAATACAAACTGCGCTCTTCCGCTTTTTCTGAAAGCTGTTCGGCTGCGTACTTAAATTTTCGGTATTCTAGCAGTTGTGCCACCAGCATATCCCGCGGATCTTCTTCGTACTCTTCGACTTCAGCAATCAACTCTTGTTTAGGCAACAGCATCTGGCTTTTGATCGCCATCAAAGTCGCCGCCATGACTAAATACTCTCCAGCGACTTCTAATTCTAAAATTTTCATGGCATGGATGTACTGCATGTATTGTTCGGTGATGGTAGCAACTGGAATATCATAAACATCGATCTCCAGTTTTTTGATCAAATGAAGCAGCAAATCCAACGGTCCTTCAAAGACAGCTAATTTTATTTTGATTTCTTCCATTCCATCCTCGATTTCTAGGCGCGCGGAAAGTGCTGCTTGTACACTTCCGTCATCCGTTTCTTCGTTATATGCGTGTAAATCTGAGTGGTCGAGATATCTGCGTGCCCTAGCAACTCTTGAACCGTTCGTAGATCTGCCCCGTTTTCTAATAGATGGGTCGCAAAACTATGGCGCAGCGTATGGGGAGTCACATTCTTGGTGATCCCAGCTTGTCGAACCAAGGCTTTTAAATTTTTCCAGATCCCTTGACGAGACAGTTGCGTACCATGGTTGTTTACAAACAGATGGCTTTCATCCGGCGTTTTTCTCGTCAAATACGGACGCGCATCGCTGAGATAGGTTTCGATCCATTGAATCGCTAAGTCCCCTAATGGAACGATCCGTTCTTTGTCGCCTTTTCCGGTTGTTTGCAACAATCCCATACTTAAATGCAGATCGTTTAATTTTAACCCGATCAACTCACTGACGCGCAAGCCCGTCGCATACATCACTTCCAAAATCGCTCGGTCACGGATGCCCAAAACTGCTCGCGTATCCGGTGTTTCGATCAACCGCTCCACTTCTTGTAAACTCAAGGTATCAGGCAGCTTCTGCTGTTTTTTTGGTGAATCAATATGCTGCATTGGATCATGATCGGTAAACCGTTCTTGACGCAAAAATTGATGGAACCTTCGCAAACTGGAAACCATCCGAATCACGGTTGCCGAGGATTTTCCCGCTTCTTGCAGACTTTGCAAAAAAGACAAAACGATCACTCGGTCGATCTGCTGCCACTGAGTGACTTGTTTTTTTTGTAAAAACGCAAGATACTGTTGCAGATCTCGCTGGTAGCTGGCACGGGTATTTTGGGATAGCCCGCGCTCAATGGTCAAATAATGAAGATAATCAATGATTTGTTCGTTCATGGGCTTCCTCTACTTTCAGCTTTTTTATCATATCAAATTCTGGCTCGTTAAGATAGTAGCTTGCCAATAAAAAAGAGGCATCTACCCGTATCTTTTGCCCAAGGAAACACCCGAATCATAGCAGATTTTTCGGTTTCTTTCAAATCGGAAAAAAGAGCACTCTTCCTATTGGAAACCATCTGACTATCATTCGGGTGATAACAAACGTTTATTTAAGATCGCCAAAGTACAATCACTCGGCTTTGCTTTGGCACTTTTGACAGACACCATGAAAGGTCAACCGATGATCCTTTACTAAAAAATGGTACTTTTGTTCAACGATCTCTTCGACACTGCCCAGCAGATCCTCTTCGACTTCTTCAATATTGCCGCATTCCAAACACAACAAGTGATGATGAAAGTGTTTGGCACCTTCTTTACGTAGATCATAGCGAGCGACACCGTCATTAAAGCTGACTTTATCGACAATTTTCAGATCCGTTAAGATCTCCAATGTTCGATAGACGGTTGCCAAGCCAATCTCAGAATTTTTTTTTCGCACAAAAAAGAAAATCTCTTCTGCGGATAAATGGTCTTTCTCATTTTCTAATAAGACCAACAACGTCGCTTCTCGCTGAGGAGTTAATTTAAACCCCGACTCGTGCAATTGTTTCTTGGTCTTTTTTAACGCTGCTGTTGTGTTCATAGTTGCCTCCGTATGCCGTTAATTTATAACGATTCTAATCTGAGTGAAAATCACTCAAGACAAACATTGTAATCATTATAAATTAGAACGATAAAAGAAACAAGTATTCTCAATTAGGTTTTTTGATAAGAATCGTAAAGCCGTCTTTTTGCTCAATCAAACGCTGTTTCATCAAGGTTCCTAATGCCCGTTTAAATTGGCCTTTACTAATACCAAATGTTTGCAAAATCTCTTCTGGGGCTGATTTGTCGGTGAAAGGAATTTTGTTCTCAGGTGCTCGTTCTAAAAAGGTTAGAACCATGGCGGCATCATTTGAGATCGCCTCGTGGGCTCTTGGTTTCAATGAAAGGTTCAAGACACCATCTGGACGAATCCCAATCACTCGCCCTTTGACCACTTCCCCAAGGCGCGGCTCTTGATACCGTTCTGATGGATGGACGAAGCCAATATAAAAATCATCCGTCAGCAAGTAAGTACCCGCTAACTTCAAACGGTACACGCTACCTGTAACATCTTGATTCTTCATTTGCTCCGTACCATTTTTGCTCAATGCCTTAAAAATTTTCTCATCTGCTAATGAAGCCCAAATACGCTCTTTGTCATCGACCCGCAAGCTGACCATCAAACGGTCGCCTTTTTTTGGCCAAAGTTCCCGCATTGTTGGCAATTCATCTAATGAAACCACCATATCTTTGTCTTTCAAACCGATATCGACGAAAACGCCTAAGTCGCGACGGCTTCCTGTGACTGTACCAAAGGCATAATGCCCTTTGCGGCTTTTCGGAATATTCGTAGTGAGCACATTTTCTTGCTTTTGATTTTGATAGCCAAACCCTTCGACGGCTTCACCTAAATGATGTTCGCCTTCTTCCTTGGCTAGTCGGAAGGTAACCCCGCCTTTTTGAACAAAATAATTCTGTTCGTTTTCATCAATGATCAATCCGCTGAATACGGATGCTAATAAGTCTTTCATCTATTCTCTCCTTTTTCTTTAAAACTGCTCGTTCCTATAAAAAGAAACGCAACAGCGCCATAGCAATAACGCCTGTGATAACGATTTTCATCAAATCTTTGGTATAATACCCCACCAATAATGCCGGGATACAGGCAATGGTTTCTTTAACTTTCAAAATGGGGAATTGGCCTTCACGAAAGGTCAGTAAATTTTGCACCAACAATGCCGCCAAAATACACAACGGTAAATAACTCAAAAAAACGGTGAAAGTTTCCGGGAAGACGAGCTTCTTAGAAAATAAAAAAGGAACGATCCGCGGAAGCCAAGTAACCAATCCACATACTAGCATCAGTATAACAAAATTAGTCATGGTGTGTCACCGTCCCAACCAAACATCCTGCCAGTGTCGCCGCAATTACCGCAATCTCTGCGGTCGAAAAACGCATAAATAAAATCAAGGTCCCCACAACTGTCCCTAGTATCAAGAGCGTTTGCTGGGTTTTCTTCTTAAGCGGTCGCTCTACTTGAAATAAAAAAAGACCAACAAACATAGCTACTAAGGCAAAATCTAAGCCTAACGCTTCTGGATCTGGAATAAAGGAACCCAATAAACCACCCAAAAACGTCGCAAAAATCCAACTCAAATAAGCCATTACGTTCAACCCGTGGGTCCATTTTGCTGTGACTGGTTTGTCTTGTTGCAATGCCGTCGTCAAAACGCCATAGGACTCATCAGTCAAAAGTGTCCCGATACCAATGGCAGAAAGCAACGGTGTCTTTTTAAAATAGGAAGCTACTGACAAACTCATTAAAAAGTGTCGTAAATTCACTAAAAAAACTGTTGCGACGATTGTCATGAAAGGTGCTTGAATCGCTAGTAAGGCGCAAATGATAAATTGAGCACTGCCAGCATAAACAATAATAGACATTAAAATAATTTCTAGAATAGACAACCCAACGCCTTTTCCCACAACCCCCATTGCAAAACCAATGCCCAGGTACCCAAGAATCGTTGGTACACAAGCAATGACCCCGTCTTCAAACCGATCATACCTCTCAATTTTCTGCACAAAAACCCCTCCTTGTTTGAACGATTATCTCTCATCATATCGAAAACAAGGAGGGGAAACAAGTATTTTTCACATGTGCATGTAATAACTCTGAAAATTTTCTAGTGTCTCAGGAGACTTAGCGAACGGTGTGATCGTTCCCATTGCCTCTGAAATAGCCAGTTTTGGCGTTTACCGTAAATAAGTATAGCGGGAACGCTGAATCATCCGTTCCTTTAAGCAAGCTGCCTTGGGCATTTGTCGCATAAAAATTGTAATAGCCTTCACCATTGACGATTCGTACACGTTCAAAAGTATAGCCGCCTTCTACCACATAACCGCGAGCAATCGCTGTGGCGATGATTTTTTCTTGGACACCATCTGCCCACACCCAGGCGCTATTGTTTACATCATTCAAATCACTTTGGCGGGCTGGAATAATTGGCTGATTGTTGGTATTTGTTGGTGTATCCGGCGAAAGCACATACTCTTCTTCAGAAGTACTTTGCGCGGGCGTCGCAGCGCTTGTAGATCCGCTGCTCGAAGCGGAAGCGTTGTTCTCGGAAGCCGCCGCTTGTGCTGCTTCTTGGGCAGCTTGTTGTTGCGCCGCTGCTTGTTGGGTAGCTGTTTCACGCTTCGTCAAGGCAGTATCGACTTTACGTAGTTCCGTCGTAAGACTTTCAACCAGTGAATCGATTGGCAAAGCTTGGATTTTTTTCATCAAGGCATTGTAGTTCTCACGAGTGACACTCGCCGGTGCTTCACCGTCACCACTTAAAGCCACCATGCTCTTCACTGCATTTTGAACTTCCTCGATCGCGCTGAACTCTTTTTGTCCCATGTCGATGGCTTGATTGATCAACTCATCAAAGGCATCCCCATTCTCACGCTTCGCCATTGTGACAGCAGTCGCTTCTTTCAACGAGACTTCTTCCAACTGATCCTCCACAACTGCAGGACTGCTGAAATAGCTATTGATCTCTGTCAAAGCTGCTAATTTGTCAGCAATTGTCTCTGCTTCTTGTGACAAGATATCGTATCGTTCGTGGTCTTGAAAATCTGCCAACTGATTCGTCACAGCCGTCAGCTGTTCTGCTGTTTTGTCGCTTTTAATGAACACTCGCTCATCATTTGTATAAAAATCATTCAACTCATTTTCGATCTGATCTAACGTACGGTTCTCTTGCGCCTGTTGCGTTTGTCGGGCAGTTTCTTGTTGCTGCTGTTGATAGTAATAAGCCCAACCACCACCCGCTGCCACTAACAAACAAGCCGCTGTAATATAGAGTGCTTTGCGAGGGCTCTTCTTGCTTTCACTGGAAGAAGATGTTTCTTCTTCAGCAGTCGCCTTTTGTGGCGTTTCATCCGCTGCGGTGATTGGTTCAGGAATTGGATCGATGACTGGTTCTGGCTGCTTCTCAGCTTCTTCAATAACTGGCTCCGTCACCACTTCCTCCTCGCTTGACGGCAGAGGTTCCTCGCTGGCTTGCATCTGACTTTCCTCTTCAGCAGAGGAAAGATCAATGGCGGTTTCTTCTGCTTCTAGAGCAGCTGCTGCCTTTGCTTCTTCATCAAGTTTGTGCTGTCGGATATAAGCGGCCAAAATCTCAGAGTCATGCTGTTCATCCGTACTCAGTGCATCGGTCTCATTAACTTCTTCACTGGCTGAAATTGTGTGTTCTTCTGTAGACTCAGAGTTTTCCACTGTTTTTGGTTCTTGTTTAGACTCTGATTCAAGTGTTGTTTTTTGCTCATCAGAAAAAGCCTCTTGCTGTGCAAGGTCGATCGTTTCTTCATTCGAGGATGGCCGATCGCCTAAGTGCTCCTCCATTTTTCCAATCGGAACATTTTTAAAGTCAGACCAGCGAATATCATCGTTTTTGTTTTGTAGCTCTTCTGGCGTAACGGAAGAGTCAGATGATGGTTCCTGTTCATTCTCCTTTGCTTGGTTCCATTGAAACCCGCAATTGGGACAAACGGGTGTTTCTTCTATTGCTTGAAATCCACATTCAGGACATGTCTTCTTCATTGATTCAAACTGACTCCTTTTGTTTTTTGCATTTCCTTCTATGAAGCAGTACCCTACCAGATCAAACGCTTGATGCGCCCACTGCTTCCTATTTCAAAGACCGACAAATAATGGGTCTTTTTTCGCATTTCTTTTTTATTACTCAATTGTGCAGATGCACAAAATTAAATTTATCACATTCTAGGCAATTAGCCAACACTTGCTTGGTTACGTTTTTATTAAGTTCTTTACTTATCCTATGGAGAGATGACAAAACCTGAACAAAAAAGACTTTCCAAAGGGGGTCTTTGGAAAGTCAATAAACCTTAATTATTCTAAGAAATCTTTCAATTGTTTTGAACGAGATGGGTGGCGTAGTTTCCGTAACGCTTTTGCTTCAATCTGACGAATCCGTTCTCTGGTTACCCCAAAGACTTTGCCGACTTCTTCTAAGGTCCGAGTACGGCCATCATCGATTCCGAAACGCAAGCGTAGCACATTTTCTTCACGGTCAGTTAACGTATCCAATACATCTTCTAATTGCTCTTTCAAAAGCTCATAAGCCGCATGCTCTGCCGGACTTGTAGCATCTTGGTCCTCAATAAAATCACCTAGATGAGAATCATCTTCTTCACCGATTGGTGTTTCTAATGAAACGGGCTCTTGAGCGATCTTCAAGATTTCACGAACTTTTTCCGTTGGCAAATCCATTTCTGCGCCGATTTCTTCTGGTGTCGGTTCGCGTCCTAAGTCTTGCAATAATTGCCGTTGGATACGAATCAATTTGTTGATGGTTTCCACCATATGCACTGGGATCCGAATGGTTCGAGCTTGGTCAGCGATGGCACGAGTGATCGCTTGACGGATCCACCAGGTCGCATAGGTCGAGAATTTAAACCCTTTGCGATAATCAAATTTCTCAACGGCTTTCATCAAGCCCATGTTTCCTTCTTGGATCAAATCAAGAAATTGCATTCCCCGACCCACATAACGTTTGGCGATGCTGACTACCAAACGTAAGTTGGCTTCTGCCAAACGCTGTTTCGCTTCTTGGTCGCCTTCTTCGATTTTCAGAGCGAGAGCCACTTCTTCTTCTGCGGTCAAAAGCGGTACCCGACCGATCTCTTTCAAGTACATCCGCACAGGGTCATTGATTTTCACACCAGTCGGTGCAGACAAATCTTCTTGAGGTTGGGTTTCTTGTCGTTTTTCATTACTCTTTAAACTATGGACTGAAGGCTCTCCATTTTCATCCACGACACTGATGCCGGAATCCTCCAGTTTTTGAATTAGTTTGTCCATTGCATCAGCATCCAAAGTATAAGGCGTTGCTAAACGATTGGTAATGTCATCGTAAACAACTTGCCCCTTTGTTTTGTTTTCTCGGATGTATTCGGCAACTGCTTTGTCATACGTTTTTTTTGTTTCTTCTGCCATGAAAGAAAGCCCCTTTCAGTTCGCTATTTAGCTTGTTTCAACCGTTTGGTCAAATCAATGATTTCGATTGCAAGTTCAAGTTCTAATTGCTGGTTTCCTATTTGTCTTGCTTCTTGCTGCTGGATTCGTTTTTGATTGATTTCTTCAGCAATGCCCGACTTTTGAAAGACCTGCAGAATGTCCTGAAATTCTTGTTCAGTCCCTTCCTCAGAAGCTTTAAGATCTGCAATATCGATCACCATTTTTTTCATTGAATCTTCTTTTAAAAAATCTAAGAACTTTGCTAAAACAAAGTGTTCTTCTGTTTCCATATACGCATCAAACAGCAGATACAGTTGTTGATAACGATCATGAATAAAGGATATACCACTCGCTCGAAAGCGATGGTTTAACGTACTGTCATGAAACAAACGGTACAATAATAATTCTTGCGCTTTTTCCACCTGTGTTTTGGGCTGCTGCCGTGTAGGCGGCGTAAAGACCACAGGGGTGTCTGTTGGCGGCGGTGGCGCTACATCTTGCATCGTCCGTTGCTCTTGCCGGTTTTGCTTGAGCTGCTGCTGCAAGGTCTCACGACTCAAATTGAACTCTGTAGACAACTGAGTCAAATAGCGGTCTTGCTCCAACAAAGAATCCACACGCTGCAATTCATTTAAAACAACTTGGACATAGTCCAGTTGCTCCTTCTCATTGGCTAAATTGCGATTCATCCGATGATAATCCATCTTGAAGGCAAAAACGGTTTCTTTGCCGTGGACAGCTAGTTTATAAAAAGCTTCTGTCCCATATTTGCGCAAATACTCATCTGGGTCCATCCGTTCCGGCACTCGCACCACAGATAATTTCAAACGACTATTGTTTTGCAGAAGCTCGATCCCGCGGTTTGTCGCTTCAACCCCTGCACTATCTCCATCGTAACAAAGAATCACTTCTTGTGCCACTCGCTCGATATGGGCGATCTGCTGATTGGTCAAGCTGGTCCCCATTGAGGCGATCCCATTTTCGATTCCTGCCTGCCAAGCGGCGATCACGTCCATAAATCCTTCAAATAAATACACTTGGCCATCTTTGCGCATCGCACGGCGTGCTTTGTCAAAGTTGAACAGAACCTCGCGCTTGTTGAAAAGGATCGTTTCTGGACTATTTAAATATTTCGGCTGGTCTTGATCACCAACTTTTTCGCTTGCTAGCCAACGACCAGAAAAACCAATTGTTTTTCCTTGAGGATTACGGATCGGAAACATGATTCGTTGGTAAAAGCGGTCTGCCAATGAGCCATCGTTTCGTTGAACAAAGAGCCCTGTATCAGGAAAAAATTCAGCTTTGGCTTGTTCATTCAAAAAGACTTTCTCCAAAAACGAGCGTTCATTCGGCGCAAAACCAATATTGAATTCTTCGATCAATGCCATCGTCAATCCGCGATCCAATAAATAATCAAGCGCTTCTTGGCCAGCAGCCGTATTCACCAACATGTGATGATAGACCTCGGCGGCTTTTTCATGCAGCGCAATCAATTGACTCGTTTGTGAGGTCGCTTCATTGATGCCTTCTGATTGCTGGTATTGCGGATCAAGAGGAATATCGTTCATTTCTGCTACTTTGACGACTGCTTCAGGAAAACTGATGCCTTCAAGCTCTTGCAAAAAACCGTAAACATTGCCCCCACGACCGCAACCAAAACAATGAAAAATTTGTTTGTCTTCTGCAACGGAAAAAGAAGGTGATTTCTCATTATGGAAGGGACACAAACCAAAATAATTCTTTCCAGATTTCTTTAACTGGACATACTGTCCCACGATATCAACAATATTGCTACGTTCGCGAATGTCGTCAATGATCGTTTGAGGAATTCGTGCCATCCACTCACCTCCATTTGGTAAGTATTCATCGTTTACTAGGTAAAAAAACGCACTAATAGGTATCAGTGCGAAGAATAATTAGACGGAATCACTCATAATGATTTTACCATATTCTATTTGTATTTCAAGCTTTTTTACTTCAGTTATTTTGTGACGATCAGGAAAAGAACCCTGCCGTAACATCGATTTTCCATCGGTTCAATTTTATTAGATCCGCATAGAACATGTTGCCGCCATTGTGATACAAATGACCGCCATTATAAAAGACCGATTGGATGCCCCAATAACGATAGGTTTGTTCTGTATCATTGCCTAATAACGGGGATAAAACCTCTCTGGAATATGTTTCTGCTAATTCTAAGGTGTTCACGCCACCCCGTTCAGCGACATAATCAATATAATCTGTACCAAAATTATAAGCCTGGACTGCGGTCCAAAGATCACAGTTCATTTGCTCTGCTTTTTCGATCAACTCGGCTAAATAAGAAACCCCTTGTTCGATGCTTTGTTCTGGCGTATCAAATTGGTTTTGTTTTCCATATACACTTTCAGAACTTTGCATCGGATCATTGCCTTGTCCTTTTGACTCCGTCAGCATGATACTCATTGCTAAAGACTGATATTCAGAGATGTCGTGGGCTTGTGTCTGCTGTGCGATTTCCGCTTCATACGCATAGACAGCTTTCAATGCCGTGTAGTTTCGATAGCCCCAAACCCCTGCTCCAATCAGCAGCACCAAGAGTGCAAGCTTCAGTACAAATCCTAGGAAACGTCGAATTTTTCTCATCAAATACATCCCATCTTTTCTAAGTCAGAATCTATCGTACTATGAAATGAACAGGCTGACTAGAATTTTTTCTCTCCTAAAAAATCCTTAATAAAATCACAAGATTATTTAGAAAAAAACAAGCAATCCTAAGCTGATGAAGGAATTGTTGCTGGTTTGACATGAAAAAGGAAACAGTGCTCCTTCAGATAATGGAAGCACTGTTTCACTGTTTTTTATTTTTCGATCGTGGTCACGATACCAGAACCAACTGTTCGTCCACCTTCACGAATGGAGAAGGTCGTTCCATTTTCCACAGCGATTGGATGGATCAATTCCACATCGATCGTTACGTTGTCACCAGGCATAACCATTTCCGTTCCTTCTGGTAAAACGATATTCCCAGTTACGTCCGTTGTACGGAAGTAAAATTGTGGGCGATAGTTATTAAAGAATGGGGTATGGCGACCGCCTTCTTCCTTTGTCAACACATAGACTTCTGCTTGGAATTTCGTATGTGGTGTGATGGAACCTGGTTTTGCTAACACTTGGCCCCGTTCAATTTCATCCCGGGTGATTCCCCGTAATAATACCCCTACGTTATCACCAGCTTCCCCAAAGTCCATCGTCTTACGGAACATTTCTACTCCTGTCACGACTGCTTTTTGTGTTTCAGGTTTGATTCCGACGATTTCTACTTCATCACCGACTTTTACTGTTCCGCGATCGATCCGACCGGAAGCAACGGTTCCCCGTCCAGTAATTGAAAAGACATCTTCGATCGGCAATAATAATGGTTTATCAGTGTCTCGTTCAGGTGTTGGGATATATTCATCTACCGTATCCATCAGCGTTAAGATCGCTGCTTCAGCCTCTGGGTCACCTTCCAAGGCTTTTAAGGCAGAGCCTTTGATCACAGGAATGTCATCACCTGGAAAATCATATTCAGTCAGCAATTCTCTGACTTCCATTTCAACTAAATCGATCAACTCATCATCATCGACAAGGTCTGTTTTATTTAAAAAGACGATCAAATGTTTCACACCCACTTGACGAGAAAGCAAAATATGTTCACGGGTTTGCGGCATTGGGCCATCTGTCGCTGATACGACCAAGATTGCGCCGTCCATTTGGGCAGCCCCTGTAATCATATTTTTCACGTAATCCGCGTGTCCTGGTGCATCGATATGGGCATAGTGCCGTTTTTCTGTTTCGTATTCTACATGGGCAGTATTGATGGTGATACCACGTTCGCGTTCCTCAGGAGCCGCGTCGATACTTGCGTAATCTTGCGGATTGGCAAGTCCTTTTTTCCCAAGAACTGTGGTAATAGCAGCAGTCAAGGTTGTTTTCCCATGGTCGACGTGTCCTATCGTTCCGATATTAACATGGGGTTTGCTACGATCATAATGTTGTTTTGCCATATTGTTTCCCTCCTAGAGAAAGTTGAGTCGTTCTTTGACTCGAATCATATTTTGCGATTTACGCTTCCAAATTCATAAGTATCAACTTATTTTTTGTAAGTTTAAATCTACTCTTATTATAGGTCAAAATTAGTCAAAGTCAAGTGAGATGTCTCGTCTGCTAATCCCTAAGAATTTCTTTGCTTTTTTCGATCTATTGGACGTAGGACAATTTTTATGAATAATAGAAGATGAGGTGAGAAATGTGAAAAAAATCATTGCAACGCTGGTTTTTGCAGCAATTTTCCTTGGTGGCTGTTTTGCTACTTATCATTATTACTATGGTGGAAGTGACTACTATACAGTCATCAGGGATGCCGGCGAGCACGACACGGAAATTAGTGATAACGGAGTTGCCGAAGATGTCTACCGTTACACACAAGACGCTTACAGTTCCTCTGGAGAAGTCAAAACGGTCAAAATGAATGAGCACCGTTCCGCGCCTTTAAGAGAAGGTGCCTATTTGAAATTATTGGTCAATCCTAATAAAGGTGTTCTGAGCTGGGAAGAAGTTTCTGAAGAAGACATTCCCAAAGCCGCCCTTGAGAAACTGACCGATCAATAATTGCTGATATTGATCAAAGATATCCAGAAAAAAAGCAGAGACTCCTCATTACTTAAAGAGGAATCTCTGCTTTTTTGTGCTCGTTCTATGTTGTTAGCTCCGCATCATCCACACATAAGACCTTTGTCCTACATCCGATTAATTACTTCTTCTACATTTTTGATCGTTACGGAAATCGTTCCGTCTGGATTATTGATAAATTCGATCAAATTTGGATCTCGGTAAACATCCAAAGGAACGATCAATTCGATCCCGTTAGATAATTTTAGTTTTTGTTTCCCGAATTTTTTCTCTGAGATCTCACGGACATCCCGCATCATTGGTGCCTGATTGACAAATCCTTTTTCAGCCACTTCTTCTTGAAAAGAAAGCTGAGCGGTAATATTGTCTTTAAAGACTTTTTGCGCCACTTCACTGACATCAATGTGTCCTGACTCTTCGATCGTGTCGTAAACCGCTTCTTTTAGATCGGCAACAACGTTATAGGTAGGTGTTTCAAATTTCTGACCAATTTTTTCCGCTACTTTTTTGATGACTTTGACGTTTTCTTCTAACGAGGGAATCGGTTCGGCATCAATGACTTTCGTTGAAAAGTAGGCATATTTTTCACCTGAAAAGCTATATTTCTTTTCAATCAGTTCAAAGTCTAAGCTCTCCACATCAATTGTGATCCCTTCATCGGCCTTTTGAGTTTTACCTGCTAGTAAGGCACGATGCAAAATCAGATTGTTTTCGATCCCAGCTTCCCCATTATCAATAAAGTGCGTATAGCCGTCTTGATAGTTGACCTTCAAAAACGCCAACTGCATTCTTGTATCAAATTCATACAAGACCACAAAGGCATCCGCACTTGGTGCATCTTCACTTTCCTTGTACGCTTCATACCACCGTTGGACGATCGCTTCACTGGCTGCGACAAAGTCTTCGGGTGCTTGTTTGACCAGTTGAGCGATCATTGATGTTTCGAGTAAACGCCCTGTTTTGGTTTGCGGTGTTGCAAGTTTCTGTATTTTTTTCGTCAAATAATCGCGGATGTATTCCGTGGTCAAATCGAGTTCAACTTGAGAAAAAACCGGATCACCAGTTTGACGGTCAATAATGTGTAATATCGCATGTTTCAAATAAATATCCATTAGTTACGCTCCTTATCCATTTGTCTAGTGTACAAAAAAAATAGGCGAACTGACAAGAGCCAAACGTCATTTTTCTTATTGGCCACTTCCTTTTTGAAAGATGCATTCATTGGAAAATCCGTCCTCGTCTGCTAAACTAAAGGTATCACAGAAAACGGAGGAATGAACATGAACAGCTATACGTTATCAAACAATGTAACCATCCCTGAGTTAGGTTTTGGCACATGGCAAACACCAGACGGCGACGTTGCCGTAGCATCAGTCAAAAAAGCACTGGAAGTAGGTTACCGCCATATTGATACAGCCCAAGGCTATAAAAATGAAGCCAGTGTTGGTCAAGCGATCAAAGAAAGCGGCATTCCCCGCGAAGAACTCTTTTTGACTACAAAATTGTGGAATGCGAACCATTCCTATGATCTTGTGATGTCTTCTTTTGAAGAGTCCTTAGAGAAACTACAAACAGACTATATCGATCTTTTCTTAATCCATTGGCCAAACCCAGTAGCCTTTCGTGACAACTGGCAAACAGCGAATGCAGAAACATGGCGCGCTTTTGAAGAACTGTATCAGGCAGGCAAAATCAAAGCGATCGGGGTCAGCAACTTCTTGCCTCATCATTTTGAAGAATTGAAAAAAACAGCGACCATCTTCCCAATGGTCAATCAGATTTTCCTTGCACCTGGCGAGTTACAAGAAGAAGTGGTAACTTATTGCCAAGAACACGATGTATTGCTTGAAGCATACAGCCCATTAGGTACCGGGAAGATATTTGATGTACCAGAAATGAAAGCATTAGCTGAAAAGCATCAAAAATCAATCGCTCAAGTTGCATTACGCTGGTCTTTACAACATGGTTTCTTGCCATTACCAAAATCAGTCACATCGAGTCGGATCGAAGAAAACATCCATGTCTTTGATTTTGAGCTATCTGAAGAAGACATGAAAACGATCAATCAATTAGATGGTGTCGTTGGGAAAGCGACCAATCCAGATACGACAGGGTTTTAATTTTACTCTCTATAAGGAGAAGCCTATGAAGACAACTGATTTGATTCACCTCTCCCCTGCTGTTCAAAAAGCCTTACATGCTGATTTTGTTTTTCTTGTATGGCCAGACAAAGTCCAACATTTTCCGGCGCGTCAATGGTCGTCTAGCGACTATCAGCAGATGCTGGCTGAGAAACTCACTGGGGAAGTACGCTTTTTTCTTTGGGAAAACTACTTAGTCGCCACTGGAGACAAGGAGCTTTTGATCCTAATGCCTAAGTACCATCAAATCAATGATCTAGTAGAAACGCCAACGCCGCTTCTTTAGCAGCGCTGGCGTTTTTTCAGGAAATATATAATTTTTTTTGTATTTTTTCATGAGAATGACTGTTCTTTTCTGCAAATTTTCCTTATAATCGATAGTGATCGAGAGGAGAAGATTATGAAAAAGAAACAATTAGCAAAATTGAAACAACAATTCCGCCCGTCTTATGAAACAGCTCGACAACAGTTGTTTACAGCGATCGAGCGCAAAACAGCAGATAAGTTCGACCTTCCGACAACTGTTTATATCAATCCTAAAAATCAAGAGGAATTATTGATTGAATTGTTGAAGGAAACACCCAAAGAAAAAAAAATCGCTGTTCCTTTAGATGAGAACTTCAAAATCGTCGTGAAACGAATTCAACGCTTAGAAGCTGGCTTACTTGATCGTTTCAGCGATAACTTAGTCGATGAGATCGCTGCTTACTGGTTACCGACCAATCCGCAAGAAAGTGCGGCACCTACCTCCGCTCCTGCGAAAGAACCAGCAGAAGTGAAGGAAGAAACGGCACCAACTATACCTGCATCAACTAAAACTAAAGAAGTGGAAAAATCAACGGCTGATGATTCTGACGAATCCATGACTTTTTCAGCATTTGCCGAAAAAATCGCAGCATTCCCTAAATTTTCTGCAAAACAATCTTCAGGAGAAACGACCGTGATCGAAGCTTCCCCGAAAGAAGATCGTGTTCTAGCAACAATTTCTGAAACAGAAAGTGATACTTTTACCATCGAAACCGCTCTAGAACGCAAATACAAAGTTAAACTAGAAGTCATTCCATTGATCGAGGCGTATGCCCACACGGCGATTTCTAAACGATAAACAAAAGGTTCTCTAGGAATTTCCCTAGAGAACCTTTTTTAGTTGCGTATTTCTGTTAAAAATTTACGGGCTTGCTCTTGGTTCATTTGACTCGCCGCTCGCAGCTTAGCTGCCAGCTGATCGATCTCAGTTCCTTTTGCCCCAACTGAAATAGCTAATGAACGGGCTTGCATGCTCATATGGCCTTGCTGAATTCCTTCTGAAACCAATGCCCGCAAAGCTGCCAGATTCTGAGCCAACCCGACACTTGCCGCCAGCGAAGCTAACTCACTCGCCGTTTCAACACCGGTCAAAGCCAACGCCGCTTGGGCTTTTGGCAATACTTTTGTGGCACCCCCGACTGTGGCGATCGCCAACGGAAGTGTGATACTACCAATCAAACGGTCTTCTACTATTTTCCAAGAAGTCAGCCCTTGCATGCGACCATTACGGGCAGCATAGCCATGACAAGCTGCCGAAACGGCGCGAGTGTCATTTCCGGTAGCCAAAATCAGCGCTTCAACGCCATTCATGATCCCTTTGTTATGGGTGGCGGCACGATATGGATCAATCTTGGCAAAATCAGCTGCATGAACGATTTTTTCGGCAACTTGTCTACCCTTTCCGATCTTGCTCAGTTTGTCAAAAGGCACGGAGCAAGTGGCTGTTACTAACGATTCCGTGGCAAGATTACTTAAAATACTAAAGAGAATTTCTTCTTCTGGGAACCACTTCCGAAAGAGGTCGGCCACTCCTTCTAAAATCGAATTGATGATGTTGGCGCCCATGGCATCTTTGACATCAACCAACAAATCGATTGAGACATAGGCTGTTGCTAATTCAGATTCTGTTGGCGAGAAGTTCCGACTAATCACTCGTCGTAAGCCCCCACCGCGTTTTACGATCGAGGGATACGCCGCGTTCGCCACTGCAAAAATCGCCGCTTGCTCTGTGTTGACTTTTGCCAAAATGGCATCCGGGTCCTGAACAGTCATAAAGACGATCTGGCCTCGAAGCAAACGTTCTTGACTGGTCGTTGTAATGGGCCCAGCCATTTTTGCTCCATTGCTCATCGCTGCAATCACAGAAGGTTCTTCTGTGGCTAACGGGACATTGTATCTCTTGCCATTCACTTGCAGATTCAACCCCACACCTAAGGGAATCTCCACTTCACTGATCTGGTTTTCGATCAAGTGATTGGAAGTTTCCTTGTCTAATGCCATTTCTTGAAAAACCAAGGATTCGGCTGCTGTGATCGCCCCTTGTGCTTCAAGAAAGGTTAGTCGTTCGTTAGGCGTAAGGGCGTAAAACTTTTTTTTTTCTGTTTTTTCTGATGCCGACTCTTCATGAAAATCGGCTTGACTTGCTGCCGCCGAAGAGTTTTCTAACAGCATCGCTAGCCCTAACCCGCCACCGACACATAAAGAGGCGATCCCATAACGTTCTTGTGTGTCTTTTAGCTGATAAGCGACGGTCGTTGCGATCCGAGCACCGGTTGCTCCAATCGCATGGCCAAGGGAAATGCCCCCACCGTAACGGTTGACTTTCTTGGGATCCAAACCAAGTTCACGTTCTACTACGATCGAGGAAGCTGCAAAGGCTTCATTGATTTCAAAAATACCGATGTCTTCAATCGACAGTGCTTGCTTTTTCAGCAAAGTATCGATTGCTTTGATTGGTGAGATTCCCATGATCTCTGGGGCAAAGCCAACTTCAACGATCTCTTTGATCACTGCCAGATAAGGAATCTGATGCTCCTCACAATAGCTTTTTGAGGCGATCAAGACCATGGCAGCCCCATCATTGATGGTTGAGGCATTCCCAGCAGTCACCGTACCGTCCTTTTTGAAAACCGTTTTTAGTTCAGCTAATTTTTCGACTGTCGTAGCGGCGCGAATGCCTTCATCCTGAGAAACGGTAGCAGACTTTTCGGTCACGGGTACGATCTCTTGCTCAAATTTCTTTTCCGCTTGTGCTTTGGCAGCCTTCATTTGGGAGTGGTAGGCAAATTCATCTTGTTCTTGTCGAGTGATGCCATATCTTTCTGCAACAGTCTCAGCCGTTAAGCCCATCGGTTTGCTACTAAAAGCGTCTGTTAAGCCATCATGCATCATTGTTGATACTGGATTTGAATACTGATCATCCGCCTTGTTATAATAACTGAATAGCGGCGCATTCGTCATACTTTCGATCCCACCAGTCAAGACGACTGATGCCTTGTTTAACTGAATTTGCTCCATGCCCATTAGAATCGCTTTCATTCCCGAACCGCAAACTTCGTTGATCGTTGAGGCTGGAATATCTGAAGAAAGCCCACTTTGCAGGGAAACTTGGCGACTTGGATTTTGCCCACTGCCTGCTTGCAGGACATTTCCGATAATCACTTGTGCGATATGTTCTTTTGCTTGTTGGTTTCTTGCCAACAAGGCTTTCGCAGCAATTGTTCCTAATTCTACTGCTGAATATTCTTTTAATGACCCATGGTATTTGCCAATTGGCGTTCTTAGTGCGTCGATAATGACAACTTCTTCCACGTACGTCACCTCCTCTTGAAATATATCATTAAATCCTCCAAAAAAGAATACCCCACATCAGCTTGCTGTGCCCTTTTCTACTTTCTTTAATAAAGTTTAAATTCTAATCAATTCTTTTTCATTTTTTTCAAAAAATATGATACCTTAGAACGTGTAGCCTACTAAGTACGTAGAACATAAAGGAGCGACGGAATGAACGTTGGTATTGATAAAATAAATTTTTATGTCCCCCCCTATTTTATAGATATGGTTGATCTAGCTCACGCCCGAGAGGTCGACCCAAATAAATTTACGATCGGGATCGGTCAAGATCAAATGGCGGTCAATAAAAAAACGCAAGATATCGTCACCTTTGCCATGCATGCGGCAAAAGATATCCTCACAAAAGAAGATTTACAAGCAATTGATATGGTGATCGTCGGCACAGAATCCGGCATCGATGAATCAAAGGCTTCGGCAGTGGTTTTGCATCGCCTATTGGGTATTCAACCATTTGCCCGCTCCTTTGAAATCAAAGAAGCGTGTTATGGCGCAACAGCAGGCTTACAGTTTGCTAAAGCCCACGTACAAGCCAATCCAAAAAGCAAAGTTTTGGTGGTGGCTTCAGACATCGCCCGGTATGGCTTAGCTTCCGGTGGAGAGCCCACTCAAGGCGTAGGTGCAGTTGCTATGCTGATCTCTGCAGATCCAGCGATTTTGCAGTTGGATAACGATAATTTGATGTTGACGCAAGACATTTATGATTTTTGGCGTCCCGTTGGTCATCAATATCCAATGGTAGATGGCCACTTGTCAAATGCCGTCTATATCGATTCCTTTAAACAAGTTTGGCAAGCCCATTGCGAAAAAACGCAACGCACAGCAAAAGATTACGCTGCATTGAGTTTCCATATTCCTTATACAAAAATGGGAAAAAAAGCCTTATTGGCTGTTTTTGCCGAAGAAGAAGAAACGCAACAAGAACGCCTGATGGCTCGCTATGAAGAATCGATCGTTTACAGTCGTCGTACCGGCAACTTGTATACGGGTTCATTGTACCTAGGCTTGATCTCTTTATTGGAAAATTCCTCCAGCTTGCAAGCCAATGATCGGATAGGACTGTTTAGTTACGGCTCAGGAGCGGTTGCTGAATTTTTCAGCGGCGTATTGGTACCCGGTTATGAAAAACAGTTAGCACAAGCTGCTCACCAAACGTTACTTGATGCCCGTCAAAAACTAACGATTGCTGAATACGAAGCAATGTTCAATGAGACCATCGATATTGATCAAGATCAATCCTTTGAGGATGATCTGCTTTACAGTATTCGTGAAATCAAAAATACCATTCGTTATTATAAAGAAGAAAACGAGTGATGTTAAGAAAAACTTTGTTTATTTTCAAGCAAGAAAGCTTGATGAAACAAAGTTTTTTTCTTTCTTTTTAATTTGTTGAAACAAAGCATCTTTTTCAGACTTTTTCTGATTGTTATTCAAAAATTTTCAGATAATTCAGGAAAAACATTTGACAGTCCGCTTTTTTTTGTCTATACTAAAAACAATTCAAGTATGGAGGAACTTTTTTATGTTAAAAACGACCGTGTCCCCACAACTGAATATCTTTTACTTTAGCTACTTTAGATAGTTTGTATTCATAACACATTATGGATGCAAACCGCAAAACGAGTTTTGTTTGTATCTATGATGGCTAAAGCATTTTAACTTGAACTTGCAGCCATGTAGAAAATCTTCTAAATGGTTGCCAATATACGTTTACGCTTGGTATAGGATCGAATCCATTTAGACGATTGTCTGAATGGATTTTTTTGTTCAGGTAAACCCCAATTAAAAAAGAAACGTTTATAGGAGGAGTTACAATGAAAATGAAAAAATGGATCACAACTGGATTATTAACGGCTTCACTACTGGCACTGGCAGCTTGTGGGGAATCAAACAATGCTTCTGAGGGAAACGACGGATCAAAAACAGTCGGTGTCTTGCAACTCGTGGAACATGGCTCCTTGAATGCCGCCTACGAAGGATTTAAAGAAGGCTTAGCAGAAGCGGGCTATACAGAAGGTGAAAACCTGACGATCGAATACCAAAATGCGCAAAACAGTCAAGACAACTTAAAAAGCATGAGCGAACGCCTAGTGAATGCCAACCCTGATCTTTTATTGGGCATCGCTACTCCTGCTGCTGTTTCGTTAGCAAATGAAACCACTGATACCCCAATCGTGGTTACCGCAGTTACTGACTTAGTTGGGGCAAAATTAGCCGACTCAAATGAAGAACCCGGTCGCAACATCACCGGTACGTCAGACATGGTACCCATTGAGCAGCAGATCAATTTGCTGTTAAGCATCGTCCCTGACGCCAAGACGATCGGCATTATGTATAATGCAGGTGAAGCTAACTCGAAAATTCAAGCAGACTTGGCAGAAGAAGCCTTAAAAGCTGCTGGAGTCGACGTTAAAGTATTGACCGCCAATACCACCAATGATGTGCAGCAAGTGACCACTAGCCTGGCAAAAGATGTCGATGGCATTTATGTTCCAACAGATAATACCTTTGCCTCTGCTGCTGCAATCGTCGGTGAAGTGGCGAAAGAAACCAAAACACCGATCGTCGCAGGTTCCGTGGAACAAGTCGATGATGGAGCTCTAGCAACTTATGGTATTGACTATAAATCACTAGGCATTCAAACAGGAAAACTAGCAGCAAAAATTTTAGATGGCGATGCAGAACCAGCTACCACACCCGTTGAAACAGCGGAGAATTTAGAGTTAGTCGTCAATGAAGAAATGGCTGCAGCTTTAGGGATTGATCCTGCCAGCATCACTGCCCCAGAATAACCATACTATTTTAGATTTGAGGAAATCATATGAATTTAGTCGACACGTTCTTACTATTACTACAATCTGCCACCTCTCAAGGGATCCTTTGGGCATTGCTGGCAATCGGAGTATTTTTGACCTTCCGTATTCTGGATATCGCTGATTTAACTGCAGAAGGAAGTTTTCCATTAGGTGCAGGGATCGCTGCAATCACTATTACGAATGGCGTCTCCCCCATACTAGCCAGCTTGATGGGCTTTGGCGGTGGCATGTTAGCCGGCTTGGTATCCGGACTACTGCATACAAAACTAAAGATCCCAGCCTTGTTGGCCGGGATCATCACGATGACTGGGCTTTATTCCATCACAAATCGTGTGATGGGTGCTCCCAATATTGCCCTATTAGGACAAGACACGGTCTTCACCCAATTTCAAGCAATGGGTCTGACCAAAAACAATGCCGTGATTCTTGCGGGCTTTCTCTTCGCAGCTATCGTCATTTTGTGCTTGTTCCTCTTTTTCCGTACAGAGATCGGCTTAGCATTGCGCGCAACAGGCGATAATTTAGCTATGAGTGAAGCCAACGGCATCAACACCGATAATATGAAGATCATCGGTTACATGATCTCTAACGGCTGTATCGCCCTTTCAGGTGCTCTTTTAGCCCAAAACAACGGTTTTGCTGACCTAAACTCCGGAATCGGTACGATCGTGATTGGCTTAGCATCGATCATTATTGCAGAAGTTTTATTTGCCAATAAATCTTTGCTTTTGCGGTTGATCACCATCGTGATTGGAGCGATCGTTTATCGCTTTATCCTGGCCGTCGTTTTCGAGTTCAATGTCGAAGCCAATGATATCAAACTGGCATCCGCAATCGTCTTAGTCATCTGCCTCTCGTTACCGCAGCTTCGTTCAAAACTAGGACTTAAAAAGATGCTGCCAAAAACCAAAGGAGGCCAATCCTAATGACTTCAGTCTTAACAATCGAAAATCTACACCAAACCTTTGAAAAAGGGACGATCAATGAGAACCATGTCTTGCGAGGCATTGACCTGACGATGAATGCCGGAGATTTTATCACGATCATCGGTGGCAATGGTGCCGGAAAATCGACCCTTTTAAACAGTATTGCAGGAACGATCCCAACAGAACAAGGAAAAATCACCTTAGATGGGAAAGACATCACCCGTTTATCCGTTACGAAACGCTCAAAGGATATTAGCCGAGTCTTTCAAGATCCACGTATGGGGACAGCGGTTCGTTTGACTGTTGAAGAAAACTTAGCACTTGCTTACAAACGGGGCCAAGTCCGAGGGTTTGCGACAGGCGTCAAAGCAAAAAATCGCGCGTTTTTCCAAGAAAAATTAGCCAGTCTAAACTTAGGCTTAGAAAATCGTCTTTCTGCCGAGATCGGTTTGTTATCAGGCGGACAGCGTCAAGCGATTACCCTCTTGATGGCAACGTTGCAACAACCTAAATTGATTTTATTAGATGAACATACCGCTGCCCTAGATCCAAAAACCTCGTTGACTGTCATGGCATTGACCGATCAATTGATTCGTTCACAGCAGTTGACGGCCTTCATGGTTACTCATGATATGGAAGATGCCATTCGCTATGGCAATCGCCTGATCATGCTTCATCAAGGCAAGATCGTCGTGGATATTGCCGGTGAGCAAAAGCAACATTTAACCGTCCCTGAATTGATGGAAATGTTCCATCAAAATAGCGGTGCTGAATTAAAAGATGACCAACTGCTCTTACGCTCTTAACAAGCAAAAAGACACGTAGAAAGGAACCCCCTTCTACGTGCCTTTTTTGATTCTTCCAAATGATTGGCAAAATCCTTACTTTGCTTCATTTTCCGCAATGATATCTGTGACCTTCATCAAGCGGGTCAATGTTGCTCGTTCGTCTTCTGCCAGATTGCTTTCGATGTATTGAATGGTTTCCGTCAGCTTGGGAATCGTCATATACTCTAACGCATTGACTCTTCGCCTCGTCCGCTCGATCTCATTGGCCATCAGTTGACAGGTTTTCTCGATTTCGGCCAACTGAAGCATCACTGGCAGCATCTGATCAAGATGAGACAACGAGAGATCCAGCTCACTGGTGGTACTTACAAAACCGTAGGAAAAGTCATCATCGGAGCTCTCTTCTTCGTAAACAGGATTTAACACTGGCACATCCATATTCATGATGGTCCGACTTTGTACATCTAGGGTCACTTTATTTAAAGGGATCATAAATGCTTCTTGCAAAACGACATCGGGAATACTACTAGAAGCCAGCACATACTCTTCCATCCCTGCTTGCAGCGCAGTTTCCATTTTTTTACGAAGCTTCTGGTTTTTCTTTACTAGCTGAATGAATTGGCGCACCAGCTCATCTTGCTTGTCTTTCAATAATTTGTGACCACGGGTTGCCGTCGTCAGCCGTTTTTTCAAACGACTTAGTTCCATCCGAGTTGGATTGACATTTAAGATCGCCATTAAGAACTCACATCCTCGTCCGTTGGGTAATAGGCGTCGATAAATTCTTCTTTGATACGGCTCAACTCTTGTTTTGGCAAGGTAGCTAATAGCTTCCAGCCTAAATCTAACGTTTCTTCAATCGTCCGGTTGGTTTCAAATCCCTGGTTGACATACTCTTTTTCGAAAAGATCTGCAAAACGCGCGTACTTTTTATCAAGATCAGACAAGGCAGACTCTCCTAAAACGATCGATAACTCTTTGGCAGCTTTCCCATCGGAATAGGCGGCATAAATTTGATTCATCGTTGCCGCATGATCTGCACGGGTCTTACCTTCTCCCGTTCCTTTGTCCTTCAACCGAGAAAGACTTGGCAAAATATCCACTGGCGGATTGATATTGCGTTTGTAAAGGTCCCGCGACAAAATGATTTGTCCTTCTGTGATATAGCCAGTCAAATCAGGAATCGGGTGGGTTTTATCGCCATCTGGCATCGTTAAGATCGGAATCTGTGTGACCGATCCTTCTTTGCCCATCAAACGTCCTGCCCGTTCATACAGTGTAGCTAAGTTGGTGTATAGATACCCTGGGTAGCCGCGACGTCCCGGAACTTCTCGGCGGGCAGCGGAGATTTCTCGCAATGCTTCGCAGTAGTTCGTCATATCGGTCATGATCACTAAGACGTGCATGCCTTTTTCAAAAGCCAAATACTCTGCTGCAGTCAATGCCATCTTAGGAGTAGCGATCCGTTCGATTGCTGGATCGTTGGCAAGGTTCATAAACAAAACAGATCGATCTAATGCACCGGTTTTGCGGAATTCATCCACGAAAAATTCAGCTTCTTCAAACGGAATCCCAATTGCTGCGAAGACGATCGCAAAATTGCCTTCTTGGCTGGGTACTGTTGCTTGTCGTGCGATTTGAGCAGCGATCTCTTTATGAGGCAAACCAGAAGCAGAAAAGATTGGTAATTTTTGTCCACGAACTAATGTATTTAAATGATCGATCGTTGAAATCCCAGTTTGGATAAATTCATCCGGGAAGTCCCGTGCCATCGGATTGATGGCTTCACCATTTACATCGATGCGTTTTTCGGGCAAGATTCTCGGGCCATTATCTTTTGGTTTTCCTAAACCGTCAAAAACCCGACCCATCATATCTAGAGAAACCCCTAAAGTTAAACCAGTTCCTAGAAACCTTGCTTTGCTTTCTTCAGCACTCAAATTACTTGTACCCTCAAATACTTGGACAACAGCATTGTCATCACTGACTTCCAGTACTTGTCCTTGACGGATCTCGCCTGTGTCCATGCGGACCTCAACGAGTTCGTCGAATTTAACGCCTCGAACATTTTCGACCACCATTAAAGGGCCGGCAATTTCGGAAACTGTACGATATTCTTTTAACATCAATGAACACCTCCAGTTTCAATGATTCGTTGTAACTTTTCTTTGATGTCATGCTTGATCGTATCCAAGCGGGTCAATTCTTCTTCAGGAATGTATTTGCTGCGGGCGATGCGCTCACGCAGATCAACCGTTCCTTTTGTGATCTCATCTAAGTAAGCACCTAGCTGCAGTGCACGTTGGGCTTGTTCATTAAAGTAAAGAATATTCTCCAACATTTTGAACTGCTTATTGCGAGATGTATACGTGTCAACGTCATCAAAGGCGTTTTGCTGCAAGTAATCTTGTCTCAAAGAACGGGCTGTCATCATTGTCAAACGGTCTCTTTGAGAAAGAGAATCCATCCCTACCAATTGAACGATTTCTTCTAAACGGCTTTCTTCTTGGAGAATCGCCATTGATTCATTGACTAGCTCCGACCAGCGATCGCCTAATAATTGATCTAAATAAGAATTGATTTGATCTTCGTAAAGGGAATAGGAATTCATCCAGTTGATGGAAGGAAAATGCCGTTTTTGCGCCAGCATACTATCCAATGCCCAGAAGACTTTCACGATTCGTAAGGTATTTTGGGTGACCGGTTCTGAGATGTCTCCACCAGCAGGTGAAACCGCACCAATTGCGGTAATGCTTCCTTCCCGAGGCTGTGTGCCTAATGAATGGAAACGCCCTGCTCGCTCATAGTATTCCGCAATTCGACTTCCAAGGTACGCCGGATAGCCTTCATCTCCCGGGATCTCTTGCAATCGTCCACTCATTTCCCGCAGCGCTTCTGCCCAACGTGATGTTGAGTCTGCCATGATAGCAACACTATAGCCCATGTCACGGTAATATTCTGCAATCGTGATTCCTGTATAGATTGAGGCTTCCCGAGCAGCAACTGGCATATTCGACGTATTGGCGATCAAGACCGTTCGTTCCATGATGGACTTGCCGGTATTTGGATCGATCAGTTCAGGAAATTCATTCATAACATCCCGCATTTCATTGCCTCGCTCGCCACAGCCGACATAGACCACGATATCCACATCCGACCATTTAGCAATTTGGTGCTGAACAACCGTTTTTCCGGCACCAAATGGTCCGGGAACGGCAGCTGAGCCGCCTTTTGCCACTGGAAAATAGGTGTCGATGACGCGCTGTCCAGTGACCAGTGGTTCGCCTGGATTTAATTTAGCAGTAACGGGACGTGGTTGACGAACCGGCCATTTCTGAACCATCGTCAAGTTTTTTTCACCCTCAATGGTTTCTAAGACACAGATCACTTCAGTAATAGCAAAATTCCCTACCATGATTTCTTTGACGGTTCCTTCATAGTTTGGTGGCACCATGATCTTATGCTCGATCACCGATGTTTCTTGTACTGAACCTAAAATGTCGCCACCTTGTACGGTATCACCGACTTGTACTTGAGGGACAAAGGTCCATTTCTTTTGGCGATTCAGTGGATCGATGGTAACCCCTCGTTCCAAAAAATCACTTTCTGTTTGCGACATAAACGTATCTAATGGTCGTTGGATCCCATCAAACATCTGAGTCAACAAACCTGGTGCTAGTTCGACAGACAATGGTGCGCCTGTCGTTTCCACGGGCTCGCCTGGTCCGATTCCCGCTGTTTCTTCGTATACTTGGATCGAAACCAGCCCTTTTTTGATCTCAATGATCTCACCGATAAGGCCCTTGTCACTGACTTTGCAGATTTCGTGGATTTTTGCGCCACTTAATCCTGAGGCGGTGACCAGTGGTCCCGATACTTTTTCAATTGTGCCAAATGCCACATTTATTCCTCCTAGCTGGCTGACTTGTCTGTTATGAATCTAATATATTCATTCCTACCGCTTTTTCCACATTTTGCTGAATTCGTGCCATGCCGATCCCTAAACTACCCGTACTACTTGGAATCGGAATGATCGCTGGTGTCGGTACTTCTTCATAGCGGCGAACGATCGGTTCTAATTGTTCGATCAGTCGCTCAGTCAAAAAGATTACCCCATAGGCTTCAGCAATTTCTTCTAGTTGTTGGGCGGCTTCATCCAAATCGCTGACTGGAAAGATGTCGATCCCTAGCCCTTTGAAAGGCAAGATCGAGTTCTTACCACCCATCATTGCTATTTTTTTATGCATAACTATCACGCACCCGACTTCTTAAAATCTCTTCCGGCACCTTATTGATTTTCCCAATCAGGAGAATACGCAAGTTCTTGCTTTCAATTTCCTTGGCGTACAAGTACCCTGCCAATGCTGAAGGGCCAAAAGGAACAATTTTATGTTCTTTGAGCTTCGCCATTAGAAAATTGTCTTTGCGTATATCAAAGGTATTCAAGGTCTTCTTCTCTACCAACTCTTCATAGCTGTGATTGATCAGTTCTTTATAAGGAGTCCCTTGCAAATATGCCACAAATGCCTCAAGGGAAGTCGTGATCTCAGCTAACAATTCTTTTGCAGGTAGGTTTCCATGATCGGCTAAAACTGCGCTGATAAAGCCGCGCTTGCGTTTCATCGCGTAACTGCGCAACGTTGTTGAAATGTTGAAAATATCGATTTGTCGACGAATCAAGCTTTGAAGCAGATCGTCGTCGTATTCTTTGCCAATCGTCCACAATTGTTCCCAATAGTGGTTATCAAAGATGATGTCGATCGATTGGACCTCATGGTAGTTCTCAATATAAGAGAAGACTTCTTCCACACAATCAACCATCTCTTTGGCAACAAGATTGCTTTTTCTGGTCTTGACCAGATCCTTAAGGACGGAAAGCGGCTGGGTACCAATTGTGACAAGATATTCAGAAAAATCTTCTTGCATGTACGCCGCTTTTACCAAGACTTTCAGATTTTGATAGTCATATTTCAAAGCAAAGAAATCAACGATCGCTTTTTCCGGTGTCAGCTGATACATCGTGTCGTATACCCGTTTCAACTCCGCCATCAACACATGTTCAAAGTCGTGTACACGATCATCCTCGTTGATGAAGTCACCATAAACCGTTTCTTGCAACATACCGTAGATTTCTTCTGCGCTAGCAGCCGAGAGCATCCGCTCATAGCGGCTGCGATCGAATAATTGCGATTCATACGTCCGAATTCTCGTATTTAAGGTATTGTATTTGATGTCATTCATCTGTTTGCACCTGCTTACTGTTCAAAAATCAATTGCAGTAACGTATTACTTAACTCTTCTTTGTTGGCTTCTAGTAGCGCATCAAAAGTAAAATTCAACTCGATCGCTTCTTGTCGCAACAAAAAGCCACCCTTACGAGGGATCGTTTTATTTACCAGTTCCAGCTGAACATCTGGGGCAGATGCCTGCAATTTAGCGAGGAGCTCCTCATCCACTAAATGGCGGGTCTTCTCACCTAAAAGCAACTCAACCTCACCAGTTAACCTTGCATTCGCCAAGCCATTAGCGATAAACGCATAAAATGCTGCTTGATCCATCGTATTTAAACGGGTCAAAGCCTCAGTAAACAGCTCATCTAAGACCGACTGCTTTGCTGCCAAGACCTTGTTTCTTGATTGAATATGCACATCTGAGATTTCCAAATACATCGCCGCACGTTTTTCTTTTTCATAAAAAGCTAACCGCTCACTAAGCTCTTTTTCTAATTGCGTTCGCTTCAAGTTTTCTTGATTTTCACTTTCTTTTTTCGCTTCTTTGATTTGCAGCTGGTATTTCTTTTCCGCATCAGCGGTTATTTTGTCAGTTAAACGTGTAATATCAGACATTCACTTTTCCCTCCTCTTAATTCAAGACAAGCAAGAAGGAAATAACGAACCCTAAAATACAATACGTTTCCATCATCGCTACCAAGATAATTCCTTTGGTCACATGTTCTGGTTTTTTGGCTAAAATCTGCATCGCAGCACTTGCGGCACGTCCTTGCCATTTTCCGGCTACGATCGCTGTTAATGCGATTGGCAATGAAGCAATAAACAAGTACAATCCGCGATCGAATGAGAGCGAACCGCTGATTTGACCAAAGATCATAAAGGAAATTACGAACCCGTATAACCCCTGAGTACTAGACAGCAACTCTAAGATCAACGCTTGTCCGAATTTCTCTGGCTGCTCTGAAATCAAGCCTGACGCTGCTTCACTGGTCATCCCAACACCAATCGTTGATCCGATACCGCCGCAAATCGTTGCGGTCGCTACACCTAAAGCTGCAAAAACAATTCCACCATTTTCGTAAAAGAAACTAATCCAATTTTCCATTATTGTCCTCCTGTAACTTCTCTTCTGAGATGATCTCTACATAGTTTTCATTTGATTTGAAGGGGTCAAAGGCACGTCCGCCCCCCGTAAAGAATTTTCCAAAATACTCTAAATACTGCAAACGGATACCATGAACATACGCACTAAGGTAACTTAAGAAAATATTTAGGCCATGCAATGCCACAAATAATAAGATACCAACCGTAAACCGGGCTGCTGGCGGCAGGTAGCTGATGATCAAGTTGAAGGCTGAGGCGATACTTCCGCCGGCAACCCCTAACGCCATCAGACGGGTGTAACTGATCAAGTCACCAACATAATTGGTCACATCCATCAATCCGTACAATCCAGAACCGATTTTTCCGGCTAAGGTTTTACCTTCTAAACTGCCTCCGATGGCCACTGCTAATAGACTGGCAGCGATCATTACGATCCCAATCATTTGTAACGGTGTGTCAGGGAAAAGCAGCATTCCTGCGGCAACAAAAGCCACACTGATCAAAAAGACGATCCATGAACCGGCTTGGAACATCGCAGCCAGTTTCTGGTCTTTTTTCTTCCATAGAATATAGAATTTCAGCGCCAAACCAAACATGATCTGGATGTACCCAAAGATCACGGATAAGACTAAGATCTGGTTGACATCATCCTGGGCAGACAACAGTTGGAATGAGAATTCAAATCCGAAGAAGTTGCCATAGATCAAGCCCCAAATAATCGTGGGGATCGAGCATAACTGAAAGAGGGTCAAGTTTTGTTCCAGCCCTTTGCTGAGGTGGAACAGCTTTTTCCCAAGAAACGTCGCCAGAAACAAAAGCAAACCATAGCCAAAATCGGCAACCATCATCCCGAATGCCACCATATAAAAAGGCGCCATAAATGGTGTCGGATCTAACTCGTCATATTGCGGCAAGCTGTACATCCGAACAAGTCCTTCAAAAGGTTTGATCCAACGTGCGTTTTCTAATAAAATCGGCACATTACTAATCTCTTTTTCCGTCACTTCTTGGTATTCGAGGTAATAGTTATCCGTAGTTCCTTTTTTGATGCGTTTTTCTAATTCGGCCGTTCCATCAACAGGAACCCAGCCAGAAAGCGAGACCGCATGAGTAGAACGTAAAAGCATCTTATTGCTTTTTAAGCGGGTGATTGCTCCATCTAAATACTCGGCAACGATCCGCAAAGTTTCTTGCTCGTTTGTCATTGCACGAAGAGAGGCTTTGATCTCTTTTTCTTCATCAATTAAACGTTGGGATTTTTCTTTCATCGTTTGCAGATCTTCTTCTGGGATGCCCTCATAAGGGTAGATGTATTGCTCAAAGGCTACTTTTTTAAGAAGTGAAGTTACTTTTTCTTTTACATCTTTGTGGAAAAGGACCAGTAAATAAGTGGTTGTTTGTGATTGATAAACAGTTTCCACATAGACGAGCGGCAGCTTCTCACTGTTCGTCGTAAAGTCAGCCATTTCAGAAGTGGGAATCGAACCTAGCAAGCCACCTGATTTTTTTAATTCCTTTAAAACCGCTGGACGCTCTTTAAAATACTTCCAAATCGACAGCTCTGCTTCTTGTGCTAATACATCGCGTTTTTCTTGATCGATCAAGCGAAGACGTTTGTCTTGTTTACGAAGGGTCTGGCATAATTCTTGCCAGGGATAGGTGTGGGCTGTTTCAGCCAATTCTTGAAGGGTATATTTTTTGATTGGTTGCCGCAGTTGTGCCAGCATTCCTTTTTTGGGTACATATTCTTCTAAAAAATTTAAGCTCCAGTTGACTTGACCAAACTGGTTCTCCATTTCTTCTTCAGACTGTTCCTCGCGAACCGGTGTCAAAACACCCGTCGTTTCTTCAGAATCGTAGTATTTCTCCGAAGAAAGCAGTTCTACGCCCTGAAAGTCTTGCAGCTGCTCTAAAACAGCTTCTTTCTGATCGTAAAAGGTCAACAGACTGAACTTTTGCATTTTTGCAATTGCCATTTATGTCACAACCTTATTTATTATTATTGCCAATGCTTCTTCCTTTAACTCATTAGGGATCGTTCGTAGTGTTTCCACTTCTGCTTTCGTTTTAGCCATGAGCGGTTCTTTTGACTGTGTTAACTCAGCTGCGATTTTTTGATTGATTGCTTCTTTTTGTTGGGCTTCTTTTTCTGCCAACTCTTTTTTAAACGCCTTCAACCGTTCTTCGCGTTCTTGTGCCAATTGTTTTTTTTCTGCTTCCGCTTCTTGGTTTTTATTTTCAGCAAATTGCTCTGCTTCTTGTAATAATCGAATTGCATCTACTGCCATTTTCTCACCTGCTTTCCCTTTTTTTCCGCAAAAAAAACCACTACAAATCAAGCATATGGCATTCGCTGATCGTAGGGTGTCAAAAATCAATAAGTGGCAAATACCTTCACCTATTTCCGTTTTCTAATATAACCGTACCATAAATTTAGCGATAGAACAAGGTTCCTAGCGTTTTTTTATAGTCTTTACATATAAAAGTCACAAAAATTACACATTTTCACAAAAAGAAATCCTTTTCAATTTATAGGGGGTTAAATGATGACAAAAAAGAAAGATTAGAAACAGAATGCCGTTTCAAATCTTTCTTTTATTTTTCTCTCTTCTATTTCTTAACTTTCATAATTTCAAAGCAAAAATCCGCAATTAAAATAACAAAGATTCGTCCTACTCACGAATAAATGGCATACTCATACAGCGTGGACCTCCACGTCCGCGAACCAATTCACTTCCTGAGATCTCATTCAACTTGACGCCTGCCTCTTTTAACAACCCGTTGGTGATGGTATTGCGGTCATAGACCACGACTTCCCCTGGGGCGATCGCCAATGTATTGGAACCATCATTCCATTGTTCTCTGGCTGCTGCCGCTAAGTCGTCACCACCACAGCGAATCAAGTGTACTTCAGGCAAATCTAAATAACGGCAAAGAATGTTTTCCAACGTATCTTTTTCCTCATATACTCGCACACCGTCCTTGTGTTTAGTGATTGAATACAGCGAAAGTTCTCCCTCGATTTCTGGATGGATCGTGAACTTATCATGATCCACCATCGTAAAGACCGTATCTAAGTGCATAAATTTTCGTTCTTCACCAATATTAAATGCCAAGATATGTTCAAAACTCGGTTCTGTAGCAAAAATCGTTTCGGCAATTTTTTCGATAGAAGCAACCTCGGTTCGTTGAGAGATACCGATCGCCACGATTTTATCAGATAAAATCAGCTGATCGCCGCCTTCCATCCGCGTCGTTTCGTCCCGATGATACAAAAAGTTCGTCTCATTGCGGGAAAACATCGGGTGGTGCGTAAAAATTTGTTTTCCGTAGAGGGTTTCTCGTCTTCTCGTTGCAGAATACATTCGATTCAAGGAAACGCTATGACCAATCGTAGCAAACGGATCTCTCGTGAAATACAAGTTTGGCATTGGATCGATCAAAAAAGGATATTCCGTTTCAACGATCGCCGTTAACTTGCTAGCTCTTGGAATTTCTACCTCACTTTTTTTCAAGCCCGCCATCGTATGATCGATAAAGGAGCGATTATCTTTGATCGACAGGAAAAAATTGCGCACTTCGTTGCGAATCTCTTCATCAAGGATCGTTGTCTCATTTAAATAATCTTCTAAAAAAGCTTCTTTGGCACCGGTCGTCGACAATGTCTCTGCAGCAAGATCTTCCAAATAAAGGACTTCCACCCCTCTGTTTCTTAACGTCTCGGCAAAAAAATCATGCTCTTTTTGTGCTTGGTCTAGAAAAGGAATATCATCGAACAACAAGCGATCAAGATAATCCGGCATCAAGTTTTCCAATTCTGCTCCTGGACGATGCAACAGCACCCGCTTTAAGGGCGCAATCTCAGAAAAGATCTGTATTGGCTGGTTCATGGACGTGTCTCTCCTTTTTCGCATTTTTTGTGGAATAACTTATGTCATTCCTCGTTTATGACTCCTCGACACATAATTATTCATTTCTTTGACTCATAGTAATCTTCTGCTAATGTTTAATAGTTTTTTTGATCTGTTGGTTATAAACATGCATTTTTTTATAAAGAAACTATTAATAAAAAAACAACTACTTAGAGAGATAAATTTTAGATGTTTTAATTTACCGCCTTTTTCAATTGTATATTTTTGTTAAAAAAACAGCAAGGCAAAAGAACTGGCGGACTATAGCCCTAATTGCGAAACCAGATTGAACTATCTTTGTTTTTTTGGATCATTTCATGATTTTCAAATGATACCGCTATCAAACAGATGAATATTTGATATGATTCAAGTATCTTGATACTAAAGAAACGTCTATAAAGGAGCGATTTGATGAAAACGCAACGTCAGCTTTACTATGGTGCCGACTACAATCCTGAACAATGGTCTAAAGAAGTCATTCTTGAAGATATGCGCTTAATGAAAGAAGCAGGTGTGAACTATGTAAGTATCAATATTTTTGGCTGGGTCAATCTGCAGCCAGATGAATCCACCTATGATTTTGACTTTCTGGACTGGTTGATGGATCTTTTATATGAAAACAATATCATGATCGACCTAGCCAATGGAACAGCTTCTCCTCCCGCTTGGCTTGTTCAAAAACACCCTGAGATGCTGCCTGTGACCATTCATGGCAATCGACTGGTTCATGGTGCGCGCCAGCACTACTGTCCGACTTCCCCTATCTATCGTCAATATGCCGCCGATTTGTCTGAAGCAGTCGCAAACCGTTATGCTAATCATCCAGGGCTGGTCATGTGGCATATCAATAATGAATATACGTGTCACATCCACGAGTGTTATTGCGATCATTGTCGGAAAAGATTTCAGACATGGTTAGCAGAGAAATATCTGACCATCGCTGGATTGAATGATGCTTGGTCAACGAAGTTTTGGAGTCAATCCTATGGCAGCTGGGAGGAAATTTTCTTACCAGAGGCAATGCCAACCTTCAAAAATCCTGCACAGCAATTAGACTACCGTCGGTTTCTTTCCGACATGAATCTGGAACTTTATCAAATTGAAAAGGCGGCGATTGCAAAATATTCCCATGACATTCCTTATATGACCAATCTTATGGGCTTACACAAATACGTAGATGGATTTAAATGGGCACCTGAAATAGATGTGGTCAGCTGGAATTCGTACCCGAATCCCTTTGAAAAAATCCCTTACCCGCAATTTCTTGCTAACGATTTAACCCGCAGTTTGAAGAAAAAGCCATTCTTGATCATGGAGCAAGCCACCAGCGCCGTTAATTGGCGACAAATCAACGGGGCCAAGACCCCCAACCAGTTGCGTCTTTGGAGTTATGAAGCGCTCGCTCATGGTGCTGATGGTATCATGTTCTTTCAATGGCGACAGTCTCGTGGCGGTGCGGAAAAATTTCATAGTGCGATGGTGCCTCACGGAGATCCTCAGTCAAGCCGTATCTTTCGTGAATGTGCACAATTAGGCAACGAATTTTCGCAACTATCCGAAATCGTTGGGACGCGCTTCTTGGCTGATGTCGCAGTTGTCTTCGACTGGGAAAATTGGTGGGCGCTGGAATTGGATGCCAAACCAAGAACCTTAAAATACATTCATCAGTTACGCAGCCTGTATGCCGCACTTAGGGCGTTAAATCTGAGCGTAGACTTTGTCCATCCTTCCGAATCCCTAGGCGGCTATCCTTTAGTGATCGCCCCAAATCTCTATTCAGCACCCGAAGCATTCGGTAAGAAGATCCATGATTACGTGCGACAAGGCGGCATCTTCTTGACCAATTTCTTTAGTGGGATCGTCAATGAATATGACCAAGTCTATCTTGGGGGCTATCCAGGACTGTTTAGGGACACCTTAGGGATCATTGTAGAAGAGTTTTACCCAATGAAAGCGGCTACCCATCACCAAATTGACTTCCAAGGTCGTCGGTACGACAATTCTCTATGGGAGGAAGTCATCCATCTAAAAGGTGCGAAAGCTTTGGCAACCTTCCATTCCGGTTATTCGACCGATAAGCCAGCCATTACCATGAACCGGATCGACGATGGATATGCGTATTACGTAGGAACAGAATTGTCCCTTGAAGGTCTAACAACATTTTTAACGAGCATTCTGGAAAATCACAATTTAACGACTCATGCCCAGCTCTTCTTGGCTGCTCCTACTGAAGTCTCCGTTACCTGCCGCAAAGGTGCTGGCTATACACTCGTCTTTCTCTTAAACCATACCGAGCAGACAACAGAAGTGAAGCTGAAAGCCGCTGGAGTAGACCTTCTAACCAAAGAGACCAAACAGTTGACAGTTCTGAAACCAAAAGAAGTCGCAATTCTTAAGTATATTGATTGATCTAAGGAAAGAACCTCCATGAAGCGATCGCTTCATGGAGGTTCTTTTATTGAGGTTACTAGATTAGAAAGGTTCATTAGACTAACGATAGGCGTTTTCTAAATAAGAGCTTATCTTTTGTCTTCGCTCTCCATCTCTTTTTTCTGAATAGTGATACTCTGGATTAGTCCAATGGGATTTGTCATACAACCAAACAGGCATTTTTTTTGCTTCGTTAGTTTCCCATTCATAACGAGGAAAAAGATGTGCATGAAGAAAGTTATCGGTATTTCCCAATAGTTCATAATTGATTCTCAATGGAGAACACGCCTGTATTATAGCATCTCCTAAAAGAGTCATATCAGTTAAGAAAATCTGTCGCTCGCTTAAATCTAGATCATTTAAAGAAGCCACCTCTCTTTTAGGTAATAATACACAATATCCGGGAAGAAATTGGACATCGCCATAAACAGCAAAACTGCCAGGCAATTCTTTGATCACCATTGGATTTGTCCCATCTATCGCCGATTTGATTCTATTCTCATACCATTTCAATTTGATCCCCCCTCTTTCCTGTTCCTTGCAGCTATTCAAGTAAAAACTATACAAGATTAAG
>NZ_JBMHEO010000001.1:327500-1090000 GCF_050498885.1 Enterococcus sp. AZ179
CGCGACTTCGCAACTCGTTGTACTTCCCATTGTAGCACGTGTGTAGCCCAGGTCATAAGGGGCATGATGATTTGACGTCATCCCCACCTTCCTCCGGTTTGTCACCGGCAGTCTCGCTAGAGTGCCCAACTAAATGATGGCAACTAACAATAAGGGTTGCGCTCGTTGCGGGACTTAACCCAACATCTCACGACACGAGCTGACGACAACCATGCACCACCTGTCACTTTGCCCCCGAAGGGGAAGCTCTATCTCTAGAGTGGTCAAAGGATGTCAAGACCTGGTAAGGTTCTTCGCGTTGCTTCGAATTAAACCACATGCTCCACCGCTTGTGCGGGCCCCCGTCAATTCCTTTGAGTTTCAACCTTGCGGTCGTACTCCCCAGGCGGAGTGCTTAATGCGTTTGCTGCAGCACTGAAGGGCGGAAACCCTCCAACACTTAGCACTCATCGTTTACGGCGTGGACTACCAGGGTATCTAATCCTGTTCGCTCCCCACGCTTTCGAGCCTCAGCGTCAGTTACAGACCAGAGAGCCGCCTTCGCCACTGGTGTTCCTCCATATATCTACGCATTTCACCGCTACACATGGAATTCCACTCTCCTCTTCTGCACTCAAGTCTCCCAGTTTCCAATGACCCTCCCCGGTTGAGCCGGGGGCTTTCACATCAGACTTAAGAAACCGCCTGCGCTCGCTTTACGCCCAATAAATCCGGACAACGCTTGCCACCTACGTATTACCGCGGCTGCTGGCACGTAGTTAGCCGTGGCTTTCTGGTTAGATACCGTCAAGGGATGAACGTTTTACTCTCATCCTTGTTCTTCTCTAACAACAGAGTTTTACGATCCGAAAACCTTCTTCACTCACGCGGCGTTGCTCGGTCAGACTTTCGTCCATTGCCGAAGATTCCCTACTGCTGCCTCCCGTAGGAGTCTGGGCCGTGTCTCAGTCCCAGTGTGGCCGATCACCCTCTCAGGTCGGCTATGCATCGTTGCCTTGGTGAGCCGTTACCTCACCAACTAGCTAATGCACCGCGGGTCCATCCATCAGTGACGCAAAAGCGCCTTTCAACTTTCTTCCATGCGGAAAATAGTGTTATACGGTATTAGCACCTGTTTCCAAGTGTTATCCCCATCTGATGGGCAGGTTACCCACGTGTTACTCACCCGTTCGCCACTCTTTTTCTTTCGGTGGAGCAAGCTCCGGTGAAAGAAAAAGCGTTCGACTTGCATGTATTAGGCACGCCGCCAGCGTTCGTCCTGAGCCAGGATCAAACTCTCATAATGATTTGTTTGAATGACCATACGGTCATTAAGCTCATAAAAATTAACTTTGCTAGCTATTGCTTGCATGTATTTGTTTCAATAAATTGAAACGTCCTACACATTGGTTCGTTTGCTTGCTTTGTTCAGTTTTCAAAGGTCTACCGTGCTGCGTTAGCAACTTTTATATCATATCAGAGCGACGTTTGATTGTCAACTCTTTTTTAAAAGTTTTTTTCAAGAAGTTGTTATTTAACTTCTCTCTTAACCTCAGCGACTTTTTCATCTTACCATCTCAACCGTTATATGTCAAACACTTTTTTGAAAAGTTTTTTTGATTTATCAGGTTTTTTCAGAGACGATATTTTTTCGACTTTGTTATAATAACACTTGTAAAATGTTTCGTCAACAACTAATTTCAAAAAAGATCAATCAGTGTTTGTTACAAATGTCTTAACAAGGACAAGTAATAATATAGCAATTCTTAAAGGAAAAATCAACTAAAAAAATAGGCTTTTTGACAACTATTTTCATAGGCGAATTATTCATTACCAAACGTTTCGAACGTTCGTTTATAAGCAGTGTTTCGGCACTAAATCTATCATTTAAGAATGAAAAAAGAGAACTTAAGCTTTTTTGCTCAACGTTCTCTTTTCGTCCGATCTTCCGTTTGAAGAATCGGTATATAAATCCGAAAGATTGTTCCTTGGCCAATGACACTCTCCGCCGTGATTTTTCCTTTATAGCTTTCTAATAGTTGTTTTGCTATAGATAACCCCAAACCATTGCCACCTTTGGTTCTAGCACGGGCTTTATCTACTCGATAGAAACGATTAAAGATCTTATCGAGGTCTTCTTTGGAGATGCCTTCCCCGAAATCTTGAATGGCAATTTCAAAAGATTGACGATCCAATGAAATAGATAGATGAACTTCTTTTCGATCAGTGGAATACTTTACTGCGTTATCCAAGACAATAATAATGATCTGTTCAAAATGATTGCGATAGATTTTCAGCTTCAACTCATGATACAAATCATCATCCAACGTAAAGACAAAATCCGGATACAGTATTTTAAAGTTATTGAACACTTGATAGACAACTTCTTTTGCATTAGTTGTTTCATTTGCATAATGAACATCCACTTGTTCCGCTCTTGAGAGATCCAACATTTCCTGTACTAGCGTCTTCATTCGACTGATCTCTTGCATACTGGCTGCGAGGGACTCATCCAAGATCTCTGGATCATCTTTCCCCCAACGTTGCAAAAGATTCATGTGTCCTTCAATGATTGCTACGGGTGTCCGTAACTCATGAGAAACATCTTCAACGAATCGCTCTTGCTGCTCAATGTACAGGCGCATGCGATCCAACATCTCATTAAATATATCTGCTAAATCAGACAGTTCATCGTTCGTATTTAATTCTGGCATATGCACGGTTGACTGCGGGTTTTTCCGAACAGTTTCCATCGTATCCCGTAATACCTTTAATGGCTGAAGGAAATACGCTGATAAAAAGAACCCGAGGACACTGCTGAGAATCAGAGAGACGACTTCTAAGATAATCAAAGTCAGCAGCAGTTTGCTGCGTATTTCATAAAAAGAAGTCAACTCATAAAATGTTTGAGCATAGCCAATCCGCTCTCTGGTGCCTTTTGAATAAATGGGTTGGATCGAGAGAAAGCCTGTGATACCATCCAGCGTTACGATGGTTGGCGCTTTGCGCTGCGTGTCGATCAGTGCTAAATCATTTTCATGGGTTTTAAAAACAAGGTCCTCATTCAAATTATAAACAAACAGGCTCAATGGTGCTTGGCCTAATTCCGAAATAAAGGAGTCGATTTTCATTAAGTTGCCATCGATCGTTGAAGTGCGATCATAAATGCTCGTCGTCCCCGCATCATTTTTGGTTAAATTACGATACGTTCGGACCAATGTTAGTTCTTGATCCGAATTGGCTAAACGAGAAGCAACCTCTGACATCGTCCGCTCCACATTGTTTTCTTCTTTAGCGACGATCAAATTCACCGATGTTTTATAGGTGATCACGGCAAAGATCGTAAATACGACGAATATAAAGAAAGAACTTGCGAAGGCCCACTTTACAGTTAAAGAAGGCCCCTTCAGTTCTTTTAATTTTTTCATTCTTTTTTTAAGGTTCACGACCGCATCACATAACCTGTACCACGAACGGTTTGGATATAGCTTTCCTCCCCTGGTACATCAATTTTATTCCGTAAGTAGCGGATGTAAACATCGACAACGTTGGTTTCAACTTCTGTCTCATAGCCCCAGACTTTGTTTAATAAAACATCTCTGGCCAAAACGACATTAACGTTTTCCATTAAAGTCAACAATAGCTCATATTCGCGTTTTGTTAGTTCAATGACATCTGTTCCGCGACGAACGACACGATTTTCTTTTTCAATCGTTAGGTCTCGGTAAGTGATCGTGGTTTGTTTTGCAACGTTTTTGTCCCCTTCGATATCGATACGGCGAAGCAACGCACGTAAGCGTGCCAGCAATTCTTCAATTGCAAAAGGCTTCACAATATAATCATCGGCACCATGATCTAAACCTGATACTCGATCAATCACGGAATCTCGTGCGGTCATCATGATGATCGGGGTGTTCTTCGATTGACGCACGCGGCGGCAAACTTCTAACCCATTTAACTCAGGAAGCATTAGATCCAATAAGATCGCATCCCATTCATTATTCAGCGCCGCATCCAGTCCCGTCCGTCCGTTATAATGAACTTCAGTATTATACCCTTCATGCTTCAATTCTAATTCTACAAATCGAGCTAAGTTCTTTTCATCTTCAATGATTAGAATATTACTCATTATTGATAGCCCCTTTATTGATTATTCTGCCTTTAAATTAGACATTATCTGTCTTATTTTATCATGTATCTAAAAAATAAAAAAGAGATTGACCGAAAGTTCTCACTTTCGGCCTTTCTCTTTTGGATTCTCTTAAAGCTTACGCTTCATCATACCATGAATAATGGAAAATTCCCTCTTTATCTGTCCGTTCATACGTATGCGCTCCGAAGTAATCCCGTTGTGCTTGGATCAAGTTCGCTGGCAAACGATCAGAACGATAAGAATCGAAGTACGCGATCGCAGATGAGAACGTCGGCACAGGTACTCCTGCTTGGACAGCTAGTGCAACTACTTCACGTACAGAAGATTGATAACGTTTCGTAATATCTTTGAAGTAGTCATCTAATAGTAAGTTTTCAATGTCGGCATTCTTGTCATAAGCATCCGTGATTTTTTGTAAAAATTGAGCCCGGATGATACAGCCTGCACGCCAAATTTTGGCAATTTCACCAAAAGGAAGATCCCAATCATATTCTTTTGATGCAGTACGTAATTGCGCGAATCCTTGTGCATAGCTCATGATCTTACTGAAGTATAATGCTTCGCGGATCTTATTGATAAACTCTTCTTTGTTTCCTTCAAAAGCAACTGCTTCTGGTTTTGGTAAGACTTTGCTGGCATTGACCCGTTCTTCTTTGTAAGCCGAGATATAACGGGCAAAAACAGATTCAGTGATCAATGGTAGTGGTACGCCTAGGTCTAAGGCACTTTGGCTTGTCCATTTCCCAGTTCCTTTATTACCAGCAGCATCTAAAATCACATCAACGATTGGTTTGCCTGTACCTTGATCGTCTTTGCGAGTCAAAATATCCGCTGTGATCTCAATTAGATAGCTGTCTAATTCGCCTTTGTTCCATTCAGCAAAAATATCAGCCATTTCATCAACAGATAGACCTAATATGTTTTGCATCAAGTCATAAGACTCAGCAATCAGCTGCATGTCCCCATATTCGATCCCGTTATGAACCATTTTTACGTAATGGCCTGCACCGTTTGGTCCAATATAAGTCACACAAGGTGTTCCATCTTCGGCTTTTGCAGAAATTTGTTCCAAGATTGGCGCAACCAATTCATACGCTTCTTTTTGTCCTCCTGGCATGATCGAAGGACCTTTCAAGGCGCCCTCTTCCCCACCAGATACACCTGTACCGATAAAGTTGATTCCTGAGTTTGCCAACTCTTCGTTACGACGAACCGTATCTTTAAAGAAGGTATTTCCGCCATCGATCAAAATATCGCCTTTGTCTAGATGAGGCAATAATTCTTGGATCGTTGCATCTGTCGCAAATCCTGCTTTTACCATTAATAAAATACGACGTGGTTTTTCAATAGATTGAACAAATTCTTCTATCGTATAGGTTGCTTTAAAATTTTTATCTGGATGTTCTTTTACTACTTCTTCTGTCTTTGAACCAGTACGGTTAAATAAGGCAACTGAATAACCGCGGCTTTCGATGTTCAACGCTAAGTTTTTGCCCATAACAGCCATACCGACAACGCCGATTTGTTGTTTTGTCATCTTTCATCCTCCTAAGATTCAATTATCTTTTTCATTATAGCGCAAATGTACCTGCTTTTGAACTATTCTCTTTCGCTGGACAAAAATATTTCTGAAAAGTTCCATATTCGTCAAAAAAACAAAAAAACCTCAGGCTCCATGGTTAGCCTAAGGTTTTAGAATCCTCTTTCTGAAAAAAAGGAATTATGCTTCTTTTGTTGCTACGTCTTTGCCATCGTAATGACCACAGTTTGAGCAGACATGGTGGCTTTTTTTCATTTCACCACAGTTTGCACATTCGTTCAAACCGTTGATTGTCAATTTGTAATGTGTACGACGTTTTGCTTTCTTCGCTTTCGAAGTTTTTCTAGCTGGTACTGCCATTTTGCTACACCTCCTTGTTAATGAACGCAACCTTGAGGCTGCAATTTATTCCAATCCTACGCGTTATCGTCATCTGATTCAGTGAATAATTCGGATAATTTTGCAAGACGAGGATCAACTTGTTGAGCTTGCGCTTCTTTTTGATTTGCAAAGTCTTCTTCTGACAAAACAGCCCAATCGTTGCCAGATGGCATTGCTGAACCTTGCTTTTCTTCTTCTGTCAGGACTTGCAAAGGAATCGCAAGTAATAGGTTATCAGCGACTGATTCATCTAAGCTGATGGTTTGACCTTCAACGATCAAAACTTCTTCTTCGACGATCGTTTCATCGCGACGCTGAAATTGCTCTGGTGTCATGAAGTGTTCATCCACTGAAAAATCAAAAGGAATCGCTACAGGTGTCAAAGAACGAGTAGATGGCAATGTCATCGTCGTTTCTACTTGATAGTGCAGCAAGTATCCTTGCTTATCAACACTCATCAGCCCTTTTACTTTTACAGGAGACAAATCAATGATCTGTCCATCGCGTTTTATCAGTTGACTCTTTAAGTCAAGTGTTTCTTCAAACATCAGCGGTGTCTCTTGGTATTTTTTTAATTCCAATAAAGACCATTTCATTTTTATCACCCCTAAGCAACAAAAGCAATTATACAGGGCTTCTGAGGCTTTGTCAATGAAATTTTCTTGACACCTTTTTCATTTTTGATCGTGTCATTTTAATGCCCTTTCTCAAGGGATTTCGACCCTCTCAAAAAAACAACAGGAAGCGCACAACGTGCACTTGCCTGTTGCTTGATCAATCGTTAAAAATCATTAGATTGCTGTTGTTTCTCCACGATAAACGATACCGCGACGAGAATCAAGAGTAACCAATTCGCCATCTTTGATGGTTGTGGTTGCGTCTTTGGCACCAACGATGACTGGTAGATCTTTCGCGATTCCGACAACTGCTGCATGAGAAGTCAAGCCGCCATCTTCAACAACTAAAGCTGCTGCTTTTTCGATTGCTGGCATATATTCTTTATCTGTTGTTGGTACAACTAAAATCATGCCATCTTTTGCTTTCGCAATTGCTTCTTCGGCACTGTGAGCGATCACGGCATTGGCAACAACTGATTTTTCACCAATCCCTTGCGCTTCAAGCAATTTTGAACCGATCAATTGGATCTTCATGACGTTGGTTGTTCCGCGTTCACCAACAGGAACACCGGCTGTGATCAAGATTAGATCGCCTTCTTTAGCAAAACCTAAATCAACTGCTTGTTTTGCTGCTAATTCAAACATTTCATCAGTTGTTGATGGTTTTTCAGCAACGGTTGGGTAGACACCCCAGTTAAGCATCAAGCCACGTTTTGTACGTTCATCAAATGTAACAGCTAAAATGTCAGCATCTGGACGATATTTAGAGATCATTTTTGCAGTGTAGCCAGATTCAGTCGCTGCAACGATTGTTTTAACCCCTAGGTTTTTCGCCGCACGAGCAACAGATAAACCGATTGTTTCTGTTACATCTGTTTTATCGAATTGGTTGATTTGGAATGTGCTGTTTTCTGATAAAGCTTTTTCAGCTTCAATGTCGATCCGTGCCATTGTTGCTACTGCCTCAACAGGGTAGTCACCGTTTGCTGATTCACCAGAAAGCATTGTTGCATCGGTACCATCAAAGACAGCATTGGCAACGTCAGAAGCTTCTGCACGGGTTGGACGTGGGTTTTGTTGCATTGACTCTAACATTTGTGTTGCTGTGATAACTGATTTACCAGCAGCGTTACATTTTTTAATAATGCTCTTTTGAACCATTGGTACTTCTTCAGCAGGGATCTCAACACCCATGTCACCACGGGCAACCATGATACCATCAGAAACTTTGATGATTTCATCGATATTATCGATACCTTCTTGTGATTCGATTTTAGAGAAGATTTGCACATGAGTCATGTCTTTTTCTTCTAAAATTTCACGAATCTCTAAAACGTCTTGCGCTTTACGTACAAATGAAGCGGCAATGAAGTCGATATCGTTATCAAGACCAAAACGGATATCTTCTGCATCTTTTTCAGTAATACCAGGTAAGCTGATTGATACACCAGGAGCGTTGACCCCTTTACGTGATCCTAACATTCCAGCATTTTTAACAACAACCACTAATTCGCGGGTTGCTTCGTCTTTTTCTTTGATTTCCATGTCGATCAAACCATCATCAAACAAGATGTGTCCGCCCACATGAACATCTTCAAATAAACCAGGATAAGTTACAGCAATTTTTTCTTTTGTTCCTTTGTGTTCTGGATCCATTGAAATGCGTGTTTCATCGCCAACGTTAAATTGGATGTATCCAGCACGACCAAAGTCAGCTTCTGTCGTATTTTGTACAGTTGTACGGATTTCAGCACCTTTTGTATCTAAAAGGATACCGACATCTTTACCAGTTTTCTTCACGGCTTCACGAACCATTGTCATACGCGCTAATTGTTCTTCATGATCTCCATGAGAGAAGTTAAAGCGGAAGACATTCGCACCGGCTTCAATCAGTTGAGAAATAATTTCCACACTGTTACTTGCTGGTCCTAATGTACTTACGATCTTTGTTTTTTTCATTACTAAACGCTCCTATTCATTTATTTAAAATAGCTAATAAGCTTTTTTTACAAAATTACTGTTGCGTTGCTCTAAAAAATCTCTTTAGAATGAGATTTCTTTGTTCAAGTTATACAAGCTAAGATCTGGTTTGTGACGATTGTTTTCAAGGGTTTCGATAATATCAGAAGCAATCATTTCATTGTTTTCGATACCGATACATAGACCGCCTTTGCCTTGTTGCAATAATTCAACGGCATATGAACCAAATTTACTTGCTAACACACGGTCACGAGCGCTTGGTGAACCACCACGGACAACGTGTCCTAGAATTGATACACGGGTATGGAAATCGCCGTATTCAGAAAGTTTGTCAGCAAAATCATTTCCGCCCATCACACCTTCGGCTAAAACGATCAAGCAATGTTTTTTCCCGCGGTCGCGTCCTTCACGGATACGATCAGCAACAACTTGCATGTCAAAATCATGTTCTGGGATGATGATTTCATCCGCACCACCGGCCACACCTGACCATAAAGCGATATCGCCAGCACCACGTCCCATTACTTCGATCACAAATGTGCGGACATGTGATGTCGCTGTATCACGGATACGGTCAATCGATTCTAAGACAGTATTGATCGCTGTATCAAAACCAATCGTGAAATCTGTTCCTGGAATGTCGTTATCGATCGTTCCTGGAATCCCGATTGCTGGGAAACCGTGGCGAGTAAGTGCCATCGCACCATGGTAAGATCCATCTCCACCAATCACGACTAGCCCTTCGATGCCAAATTTCTTTAATTGCTCGATTCCTTTTAATTGCCCTTCTTGTGTCGCAAATTCTGGATAACGTGCTGAATATAAGAATGTTCCACCACGTTGAATTTTGTCACCAACATCAGCAACATCTAAGCGACGAATGTCGCCTGCGACTAGTCCGGCATAGCCATAGTTGATTCCGTATACTTCAAGTCCGTCAAAAATACCCTTTCTGACAACTGCGCGAATCGCTGCGTTCATTCCTGGTGCATCGCCGCCACTGGTTAGAATTCCAATGCGTTTCATTATTCTTTCACCTCATCAAAAGATTTTGTTTAGGGAAGCCCCTGTTTGCTAGTTTTCAAGTAATAACCACGAGACATATTCTACCATTATTCCATGAAAATGTCTTGAAATAGTGGGAAAAAGTTGAAAAAAGTGTAAGTTGAATTATCGTTTTCGGAAAATTACTTGAAAATTACATTTCCATTTCCTAATAATGCCTTCAGTTGTGTGACAAAGTTCGGCTCATCCGTTACCCAGTTTTCTTCTGCTAATAACACTTTTTTGCCACTACTTTCATAAAACATCACCACTGGAATATTTCCTTGATGCTGCTTCATTTCCTTCGACAATGCTTGCAGGTGCGACGTTTCGGCTTCAGCAGAAATCTTTAAGTAGCAAGTTTGTGGCGCAATTTTATTTTGAACGTTTTCTGCTAAGTCTATTTTATCAGCAATGAGTTGGATTTCACCATTGTAACGACTTACCTCGACCTTTCCTTCAATATAGAGAACAGCATTTTCTTCGATCAAGGAACGCACTTGTCGATAAACGATGGGAAAAATCGTTACTGAAACTTCTTTGCTAGCATCCGTTCCTTCAACAAATGCCATCTGTTCGCCTTTTTTTGTACGTATCTCCCGAATCTTGCGGACATACAAAAGGATGCGGACCCGTTCATTCGGAACCAGATCGGCAATATCGGTGATTTGTTTTAATTGATGCAATTTTTGAAACTGTTCTACGGGATGGCCAGACAAATAAACACCTAAGTATTCTTCTTCCAAAGCCAGTTTCTCTTCCAGTTTGTAATCGGCAACGGCTTCTTCTTTTAAAGCCATGGTTTCTAAGAGATCCAAACTGCCGCCACTATAAGTAATATTTTGGATTTTCCCTTCTAGTTGGATCAATGCTTGTTTTCGATTAGGCGCAATCACATCGAATACACCGATGCTCAAAAGCGGCAATAAATAGTCCAACTTTAACCACTTGCTGTTCCGCTGATTCAAGCGAAGTAAAAATTGATCCATGGACGTGAAATTGCCATGCTCTTTTCGTTCTGTCAAAATGTCTTGGATCATGTCGCGCCGAATCCCTTTGATACTGCTGAACCCAAAGCGGATTTGTTTCTCATTTTGCAGTTGAAAACTAAACCCACTGGTATTGATCGATGGTGGCAATACTTCTACGCCATAACGTGCGGCTTCATTTAAGTATTCTTTCATTTTGCTTGCAGTATTGCGTACCGAGTGCAAGATCGAAGCAAAAAAAGGTGCCGGATAGTGCACTTTCAAGTACGCCATTTGAAAGCCGATAAAGGAATAGGCAAACGCATGGGAACGGTTAAACCCATAGTTGGCGAAGCGCTCAATATAGTCATAGACCAAATTGGCGGTCTTCTCGTCATAATGATTGGCCAACGCACCTTGCACAAAATGGCGACGTTCTTCATCCAACACGTCTTTTTTCTTTTTACTGATTGCTCGCCGCAAAATATCTGCCTGTCCTAGGCTAAAACCAGCCATTTTGGAAGCTACTTGCATGATCTGTTCTTGATAAACAATGATTCCGTAAGTGTTTTGCAAGATTGGAATCAAGCTGTCATCCGGATAAGAGACCCGCTCTTGTCCTTTTTTCCGCTTGATAAAAGTATCAATATTTTGCATCGGTCCCGGGCGATACAAGGCATTGACTGCAGCAATGTCTTCGATACTTTCTGGCCCTAGCTTGCGCAAGACATTGCGTATTCCCGCTGATTCAAATTGGAAGATCCCTGCCGTCTCCCCTTTTTGAAACAAACGCAATGTTGCTGGATCATCAAGAGGAATCTCTTTTTGGGTTACGATTTGTTGGCTGATTCGTTTGATACCTTTCAAGGTATTATCAATGATCGACAAGTTTCTCAAACCTAAAAAATCCATCTTCAATAGGCCAATGGCTTCCACGTCATTCATGGTAAACTGGGTCAGCCAAATCCCATCGCTGCCTTCTTGCAAAGGCACCAAATCAAGCAGATTCTTGTCACTGATCACCACACCGGCGGCATGGGTCGATACGTGACGGGGCAGTCCTTCTAAGATTTTGGCGACTTGAAACATTACTTGATTCCGCTCATTGAACGAAACCAGCTCTCGCAGCTGATTGGATTGTTCATAAGCAAGATCTAAGGTCATTTTCAAGGCATTGGGGATGGCTTTTGACCAGCGATTAGCTTCACTTTGCGAGAGACCAAAGACCCGAGAAACATCTCGCAAAACCATTTTGGCCGCCATGGTACCAAACGTGGCAATCTGTGCCATATATTCTTGCCCATATTTTTGGCGCACATACTGTAAAATCTCGTCTCTGCGATTGTCAGGAATATCTAAATCAATATCAGGCATCGTGTAACGTTCTGGATTCAAGAATCGTTCAAACAAAAGATCGTATTTGATTGGATCTACGTCGGTGATCGATAAAACATATGCCACCAGTGCTCCAGCAGCCGATCCCCGTCCAGCGCCGGTAACGATCTCTTGTTGGTGGGCAAAGTCCATGACGTCCCAAATAATCAAGAAATAGTCATCAAAGCCCATCTTATGGATAACGGACAACTCATAATCCAAACGCTGTTCGTACGCCGATGTAACGTGGGCAACACGCTGAGGCAGACGCTCAAAACAAATTTTCCGCAAATAGTCCGCAGCACTTTCTTCGGCTGGTAGCGGGTAATGAGGCAACAGCCGCTGATGCAGCGGCAGCTCGACGGCGCATTCAGCTGCAATCCGCTGATTATTCATCAATGCCTGCGACGCTTCGCCAAATGACGCAGTCAATTGGTCTGCCGGTTGTAAAAAAAGCTGCGTAGTCGCTTGCTCTTTTGCCTGACGAAAGTCTTCAATTTGCGAACCATCTTTGATATGGGTCATCACTTTGACTGCAAAGGCTTCTTCTTGTGCTAAAGCCGCGATGGGTTGATACGCACATGGTGCAATGTTTTGCTCGTTAAACCAAGCGATCGTTTCTGGATCTAGCCCTTTGCTAGTAATCCCTAAAAACAAGCTCTCAGAATCAAATTTATGGCTGATTGCTCGCAGTGCTTCTTGATTGGCTTCTAGATCATCGTGCTGAGAAGGCAGAAACCCCTCGCCTTCAGGCAGCAAACCAAAGAGGTCCTGCAAAGAATCACAAGCAGCTAAATTCAACTGCTCGGTGATCATTTTTTCACTTGATAAACGCATCAAGGTTTGATAGCCCTTGAGGTTTTTGGCAAATACGTACAATGGAAAGGACATTGATCCCTCCCCGAAGGTACAGTCGAACAAAGCACCAAAAATCGGCTTGATGCCCTGCGCTAGGCATTGCTGATAAAACTCGACCGCGCCATAGAGAACATTATGATCAGTTAGGCCTAGGGTCTGATAGCCCATCTTTTTGGCTTGCTCTATATAGTGAGGAATTTTGATCGTACTTTGCAGCAACGAATAGGCGCTTAAGGTGGTGAGCTGTGAATACATTGAAATCCCTCCAAAAATGAAAATTCTCTTTCTTTCTGCTAGTAAATAGATTTGAAAAACAAAATGAAAAAGTGAAAATCTTTACAATAAATATTTTTGTGATAAACTAAAGTCGAAATGGAAGATACGCAGAAAAGAGGTGTCGTCATGCGTTACCTAGTCACTTTATTTTGGACTTTTGTATTAGGTCAAGTCGTTGGCTATCTAGGCAGCTCACTTGCTGGAGCAACTTATGATTTTCAATTAACTTCAATCATCTCTTTGGTCACAGGTGTGGTGATCATTCTTGTTGGTATTATCGCACCAGCGCCTGAAAAGACAAGCCATTAAAAAAAAACCAGTTACCTTTATTGTAACTGGTTTTTTTTTCTTTTCAACTATTCACTGATGTCCGTTTTACGCAAGCTTTTACGGAAATTAAATCCTGAGATAAAAATATTGATCAGTACAAACCCGCTAGTTACCCAAAAGACGGCGGGATAACCAAAGCCAGCTGCCACCGTTGAGCCGACCATCGGACCTAACACTTGCCCAAAGTTGGAGAACATTTGGTTGTAGCTATAGATACGGCTGACCCCTTCCATTGGAGTGATCTTGCTGATCAGTGTATTGATGGACGGCATCAAGGCACCGGTAGAAAAACCAAGCAAGAAGCGCAACACGCCTAGTTGAAACGGAGTAGAGACAAAGCCCATCGGAATAAAACAGAAAAATGACAGTACTAAGCCCCCCAACAGCACTTTGTGATTGCCATAACGATCACCGATTTTGCCTAAAAACGGCGAGGAGAGAATCGCTGAAACACCGGCAACAGAGACGATCAATCCGCTGACGAACAAAATATTGCCCGTATCCCCGCTTAAATCACGAATATACAATGTGAGGATCGGACTGATGCTCGTTACACCTAGCTGTAAAATCAGGGAAGTAATAAACAAGCCAACAAGCAACTGCATATTTTTGATTTGACCAAAAATTTCTTTAATGGAAAGCAGATCGCCCTTTTCAACTGGCTCAAAATCTTCTTGAACGAGAAAAATCGTAAGCAACAGCGTGATTAGTAGAACAACGCCTGTGATAATAAAGACATTTTTCATGCCAAACCATTGCGCTAACGCCCCACCCATCGAAGGACCAATCAAATTCCCTGCGATGGCTCCTGTAGCCAATGTCCCAAGCGCCCAACCGCTTTTTTCTCGAGGCGCCTGCGAAGCGATCAACGCAGTCGCATTTGGAATATACCCCGATAAAATTCCGGTAAAGAAACGCATGATCAATAACCAATAGACATTCGGTACAAAAGCCAAAGAACCCATCGTCACTGTCATCCCCGCAGCCGCGCGAATCATCATTAAACGACGACCTTTTTGGTCTGCTAGATTTCCCCAAACTGGAGCAATGATAGCCGCCGCAAACGCCGTTACTGAGATTGCTAATCCAGAAAACAACTCAATTTGACTCTCTGGAGCGCCTAACTCTTCTATATATAAGGGAATGAATGGCATGACAAGACTAAAACTGGCACCCGTAAAAAAACAACCTACCCATGAAATCAGTAGATTTCGTTTCCAATCAATCTTCATTTACAAACCTTCTTTCACAAATACTATACCGTATCGTGAGTAATAATCAAATAAAAAATCTTTCTGCATTTAAAATACAGAAAGATTTTCATCATTAAACTTAACTGATCAAAGCCAAAATGACAAAGTTCAGGATAAACAACGCATTGACGACCCAGATGATCGGAGACACTTCGTTGGCTTTTCCTTTCACTACTTTCACTAATGCATAGAAAATGAAACCAACAGCGATCCCATTTGAAATACTGTAAGACAAGCCCATAAAAATGGACGCGAAGAAGGCTGGAACTGCTTCTTCTAGATCAGTCCACTTGATGTCCGCAAAAGAAGCCATCATCATTACCCCAACCAAGATCAACGCCGGTGCTGTCGCTTGTGCGGGAACGATTGAGATCAGTGGAGAAAAGATACTGCTGATCGCAAAGAGTGCTGCCACCACAACGGAAGTCAAGCCCGTGCGTCCACCAGCACCGATGCCAGCTGCTGATTCCACATAAGTCGTTGTATTTGAGGTCCCTACGATGGCCCCTACAGAAGTGGCTACGGCATCTGCAAAAAGAGCCTTATCCATCTTCGTATTCAACCCGTTACTATTTTCAACCGCTTCTTCATCTTTTTTCGAAAAGATCCCTGTACGACGTCCAGTCCCGATAAAGGTACCGATCGTATCGAAGACATCTGATAAGCTAAATGCTAAAATCGTCATGATTACTTGAGGGATTTTGGCAGAATCACTGAATAGTGAGCCCATTCCTTCAGAGCCAAACGCAGCGCCAAATGTGATTCCTAGTTCGCTGATGGAACTTCCTAATGAATTCCCGTGCCAATCAATGGCACTTAAATCCACCACACCCATCAAAATACCAATGATCGTCGTTCCTAAAATACCAAAAATAATTGCCCCACGTACATTTTTCACCACTAATAAAGTAGTCACTACTAAACCAATCACTGCTAACAAAACAGGTGCATTATTGAAATTCGCCAAAGCTGGGACGATCCCCCCATTAAAATTGGCACTCACAATCGTCTCACCGTCGACAACTGAACCCGTCACTGCGGCAGTGTCTGCACTGAAGTTTAGCAAGTTGGCATTTTTGATCCCTACATAAGCCACAAAGATCCCGATCCCGCCGCCGATTGCATGCTGCATGCTTTCTGGAATCGCATGAATGATCATTTTTCTGATTCGAGTCACCGTGATAAAAATGTTGATCAGGCCGCAGATGAAAACCATCGCTAATGCTTGCTGCCACGTATACCCCAAACCAAAAACAACGGTAAAGGTGAAGAATGCATTAAGTCCCATTCCAGGTGCTTGCGCGTAAGGCACATTTGCAAATAAGCCCATGATCAGGGTACCAATCACTGAAGCGATGATCGTTGCTAAGAAAACAGCTTGAAACGGCATGCCTGCAGCAGATAAAATCGTCGGATTCACAAACAAAATATAACTCATCGCGAAGAAGGTGGTGACCCCAGCCATCACTTCTGTGGAAACCGTCGTTTTATTCTCCTTTAATTTGAAAAACTTTTCCATGTTATGTTTCACTCCTGAACTTTAATCGTTTCTATGAAAAGAAAAAATGAATAATTGCGCTTTTCATCGAACAATTACAAATTATAAGGGAATAATTTTCGCTTTTCAAACCTTTTTCCGAATAAAACGAACCAAAAACGTTTAATGTTCGTGTTTTACTTTGTAACTATTATGAAAACTTATCGAAAACTTACTTGTATTGTGAAATGACAGAAATATGTTACACTTAAGCCACTACCATAAGAGAATGGAGCGAGTCTTTTGAAACCAAAAATCATCGCCATTGATTTAGATGGCACAACCTTAAATACTGAATCCCAACTTTCCCCTCGCACACGTGAGGTACTGGTTCGCGCCACCAAAGCGGGACACTTTGTTACCATCGCTACAGGAAGACCTTTTCGTATGAGTGATCAATTCTATAAAGAATTGGCGCTCACAACACCAATGGTCAATTTTAACGGTGGGTTGGTCCATAAACCTCGACAAGTATGGGCAAACGAAATGGAGCACTCGATCTCTCGAGAAATTGCGTTTGAGCTCATGGCACAAAAAGAGCAGCTGGGGCTGACGTTTGTGGCAGCAGAAAATCGTGAAACCTTTTTCATCGATGACCTAAGCGGATTTGATCAACACTTTTTCTTTTCGGGTAATGCTTCCGAAAAAAATCTATTAGCAAATTTAAAAACGGATCCCACTTCATTACTGGTGAAAACCGAAAATGAATTAGCAGAATCTGTTTCTTTACGTATCAAGGATCAATTTGACGATGCAGTCGATGTTCGCACGTGGGGCGGACCTCAAGCCATCTTAGAGATCGTACCAAAAGGGGTCCATAAAGCACTTGGTCTTTCGGTGATCGCGGATTCTTTGTCTTTGGATCGGCAAGATATCATCGCTTTTGGTGATGAACACAATGATTTGGAGATGCTGGATTATGCGGGTTGGGGCGTTGCTATGGCAAATGGCACGCAACAATTAAAATCGATCGCAAATGATGTTACTGACAAAACCAATGCGGAAGATGGCATGGTCGATTACTTGGAAAAATATTTAGGTCTATAAAAAAAGCCGATGCGGGATTGTCCGCATCAGCTTTTTTTTGCTTCCATATTCAAATCAAAGTGTTTCATAAACGATTTCTTTGGCTTCGGGAATCGATTCATCAATAAAGAATACTTTGTACCAGGTCAAGAATGTAAAGATCGTCCAGATTTTTCGCTGAAGATTCGGTTTTCCTTGGCGATGGTCTTCTAGCATTTGCAAAATCGCTGTTTGATCAAAGAAGGTTGCTGCAAAGTCTGACTCAAAAAGGGCTTTAACTGCTTCATACCCTGTTCCTTCTTTCAGCCATGCCTTGATTGGTACAGGAAAGCCTAGCTTTTCACGGTTTGCCCATTCTTTTGGCAAATGACGGTTTGACGCTTGTCGAAACACATCTTTCGTATTGTTTTGATTGATCAAATATTTCGTCGGGATCGTTTGCGCCAGTTTTTGCATCTCGATATCCAGTAACGGAACCCGTAATTCTAAAGAACTCGCCATGGACATTTTGTCTGCTTTTAACAAAATATCCTTCGGCATCCATTGATGAAGATCCAAATATTGCATCTTGTTGACCTCGTCTTTGAGACCATTGACTTTCTCATAATGAGGCGCAACGATTTCAGCAACAGATGGTCCTTTTTGATACGTTGGTTTTAAAAGCTGTAGTGCTTCCTCTTCTTCAAAGACCAGGGCTTGCCCGATAAAGAAGTCTTGGGCAGGTGCCGTTGCTTCATAAAGATGAATTCGACCATGGAAGTTTTTCATTTTGCCGATTTGACGCCCTAAACGAAAGCGGATGTTTTGCGGCAGTTTTTTCAAGCCTTGGGCAAAAACGCGAACCGCTTTAGAGTTTGTGTGGAAGCCATAGGCAGCATAACCGGCAAATAATTCATCTGCCCCTTCCCCAGATTGAACGACCCGCACTTGCTGTGCTGCTAGGTTGGCTAAAAAGTACAAAGGGACACAGCTTGGGTTAGAATCCGGTTCGTCCAAGTGATACTGAATCAGCGGAAATGCCTCAAAGGACATTTCACCATCGATGACCGCTGCTGTGTTGTTCAAGCCGAGCTTTTCCGTCAATTTGCGGGCTTCGATCGCTTCGTTGTAGGTTTTGTCATCAAACCCAATTGAAAATGAGTGATCTGGGCGCAAGACCGAGGCCACGTAACTTGAATCGACACCACTGGATAAAAATGAGCCGACTTCAACATCACTGATTTGATGAGCGGCAATTGATTCTTGGACTGCTTGATCGATTTTATCGACCCATTCTTCTCTTGAATGATTTTCTTTCACTGAAAAATCTGCATCCCAGTACTGCTTGATCGTCAATCCCTGTTCATTAAACAGATAATAATGCCCTTCTTGCAAACGATGAACGCCTTTAAAGAAGGTTTCTCCGTTCAAAGGCGAGTATTGGAACGTCAAATAAGGTTTCAACGCCTCCTGGTTTAGTTCTTTCTTGAAATCTGGATGAGGCAAAAAGCTTTTGATTTCAGAGCCAAACATGAAACTGCCGTTCATTTGCGCATAGTAATACGGTTTGATCCCAAAGTGATCCCGCGCGCCGAAAAGCTCTTGTTTTTGAGTATCCCAGATGGCAAAAGCAAACATTCCCCGCAGGCGCTGCAACACATCAATGCCCCACTCTTCATAGCCATGTAAGACTACTTCGGTATCCGCATGGGTAGAGAAGACATGACCTGCTTGGATCAATTCCTCACGCAATACTTGAAAGTTGTAAATTTCACCATTAAAAATGATTACTTTTGTTCGATCCTCATTAAAAATTGGTTGTGAGCCACCTTCTAAGTCGATGATCGATAAACGACGAAACCCTAATGCCACTCGGTCGTCGGTAAATTTCCCTGAACTGTTTGGTCCGCGATGAACGATCCGGTCCATCATGCGTTCAATAATGATTTCTTTTTGGTCTTTTGAATTGACAAAGCCGACAATTCCGCACATATTTTCACATCCGTTTTCATAATCCATTTTCATTTTTCTAAAGTAAATCATACCATAGAATTCAAGAGATACGATCTCTTTTTCAAAAAAATACAATCAATATATTTTTGCACAAAACACAATTTGAAGATAAACCTTATGATATCAAGGTTTCCAATCATCTCATACTCTCAATCTTACAAATTTGTTATCTAAGAAAATAGCTATCCTCAAAATTCTTAAGAAATTTTTTATGAATTCTATTTTTCTGAAAATATACAAAGATACTTTTCCCGAATTTACTGACTCCAGCAAACTTCTTTTGCTTCCATTCTCAGCATTGATTTCCTGAAAATAATCAGTCAGATTTGTTCGTTTGATAGTTTTATTGGACTATTGTGAAAAAAAGTGTTATTCTAACTATGGAATTTCGTTATCAACTAACCGTTGCCTTTCAATGACAAGTTTTAAGAAAGGAGAATGACTATGACATTCTATAACACAGATCTACAATATCGTGTAACTCTGGATACCAAATTGAATTTATTTATCGTTTTCGATAAAAAAGATGCGAATCATTTTGCGACTGGAATTACGATCGAGCAAGCTGTACAAGAATTGAAAAAAACTGCATAAGGAGTTTATCCAAATGAAGGATACCGATTCGTACTGAAAGCACCTCGCTAAGGAAATAATTAGCTAGGTGCTTTCTTGTTTTTTGGCTCGCTTTTGTCTGTTGCAGCATCCACTTCTTGCTTCTGTCCACTTTGCTGTTCATCTAGCTGTAAGATTTCATCAACAGATCCTTGCGTAATAAACTTACTCAATCCCTGTGCCGCAACTTTTGTATAACGCATAAAATAATCTTTTTCTTCAAAATCCATCTTCTTGCCTCCTACTGATACAACTGTGCTTTTATTAAGTTTACCATCTATTTCACTAGTCATTCTTGAGCGTCATTCCTTTAATACTTATGAATGATCCATTAATAGCATACACGTTACATTTGTCAAATCATCCTTTTCCTCTATTCATGAAAAGACAAATCTGTTTTCTGGTACAGAACATAGTACTATTGTCTTTTCAGGAGACTTTTATTTAGGAGGAATTTTTATGGCTACGTTTTTCGCCATTTTGTTTTTCATTGGATTGTTCTGTTTCGTTTTTGGCATTGTCTTATTTTATATTGGGCTTGTAAAACAAAATGCAAAACGAGATCGAAACGTTTTGATCATTGTCGCTTCCGCTTTTATTGCCTTGTTTTCTTATGGTGGCTTGTCCTTCTACCAAGATGTGACATCTTTCGATAGCATCACTGCGCAATTAAGCCTTTCTTTACGTAACGAATCAAGGCAAAGCGAATCCTTTGGCGATGCCGCTGCTTCCATGGAACAACCACAAGGAGAACAAAAAGCTGGCAACAACGAAGCAAGTAGCGCACAACAAGAAGAACCCGCGAACAACGAGCAACATACACCTGAACTTTCTCGTGAAGAAAGAAATGCACTGAATCGTGCAGAAAGATACTTATCCAGCAATGCGTTTTCTCAGTCGAGCTTAAAACGCCAACTACTCTATGAAGATTTTTCTGAGAGCGCAGCAGACTTTGCCGTAGCCACCGTGGATGCCGATTGGAACGAGCAAGCATTGAAAAAAGCGATTCGCTACTCGCAAAATTTATCCTTATCGGATGAGCGTGTGGCGAGCCAACTTTCCTTTGAAGGCTTTACTTCTGAACAAATTGAATACGCCTTAGCACGTTTGCCCGATTGATTCTTTTCGTTTGTTGCAGGACCACAAGCAAAAAAGATATCGGCAAGTTGACGGAACAATTATGCTGTTTTCTAGACCGAGTGTAGGTTAATCGCTTTTCAGATGGTTGTCGATCAACCTCGGCAGTCATTTATATTCTTCTGCCCACAACAAACAAAAAAGCCTATCTCGAAAGATAGGCTAAACGCTCCAAAGCGTTGGTATAAGGAGAGTACAAGCCTAAAACCCCCATTAATATCATTGATTTAGAAGCTTATTTTCAAGATTAATGCAAAATTGGTGCAAAATATTTTTTTTCGCTTTATTGGTTTTCTTCCTTTACAAAAAGAACAAACGTTCGTATAATTCTTGCGAGGAGTGATTGATATGCAAATACCACTTGCGCACCAACGGACATATGCTTTTGAACGCTACTACTATGAGTTTATAGAAAGAATGGGTCCAGCGCACCTGCTATATGAACAGTTTGCTATGACTATGCAAAATTTTGGTAAGCCGTACTTTACCGTCCCCGTCAGTTATAGCGGATATTCGGAAGAACTGGCGTTTGTATTCAAGATCAATGGCGAAGATTATTTATTCGATCATGTTAGGACACAAGACAAGATACTTCGAAGATATGATTCTAGTATTAAGTATAAGCCCGGCGGTAACTAAGATGAATTTAATAACCATGTATGAGCAAGGCTACCTATCTCTCTCTGAGTTTATAAATGATTTTCCGGACAGTATTTCTGAGTCACAGGAAGACTTATACGGCGCAAAATGTGTCGATTTTTATGTTGCGGTCACACTAGGTAAAACGGATTGTCGCTATTATGTACAAGCTTATGGAGGCGATTGTTATGAAATCGATGAAAGGTGTAGTTTCGAAGATACGAGTACTGAAGATGAGCAAGACCCCTTTGGTGCGGTTTTCGCTTAATGAAGTTAACTGCTTGATTGCTGCACACAGTTTGAACTTCTTAGCCGATGTGGATGAGGGAATGCAGATTGTCGTTGCTGGTGAGTATAATGATCGTAAGCAGTTTGTTGTGAAGAAGTATTCGGTGATTGGTAAAACGAAGATTATGATTGAATTTGAAAATATCAATATTCGATAAGCGTTATACTTTGTTTTTTGAGTGAATTACTATATGATAATTATTATGATGACGGAACATAGTTCCACTTGCACGGCATATGAGAATATGCTGTGCTTTTTTTGTAAAAAAATAACCACTCCCGGGGAGGAGTGGCACAATTAGATGAAAAAGTTTTTTATAAGGTGATTTGATTGTATTAACTATTTCCGAATCTTTCAAACCATTTGCTCAAAAATAACCCACCCTCAAGGAGAGTGGGCCTGAAAAAAGATATAAAATGAAATAGCCCCGGTTAAGGCTATGATTCCATTCTACAAGAACTTAGTTTTTATTTCAACAAAAAATCCACCCTAGTTATGATAGAGTGGATCTCGAAAGAGTAAACGAAAAATAAACATTTTGGGTATGAGACTACGATACATCTTTTATTAATCAAACTCAACCAATTTATGACGATTTTCTAATCAATAATATCTATTACATTGAAATAATGCTAAAATAAAAAAATCGAAGAGTACTAGGCACACTTCCCCAAGCTTTACCGCCTAATACTCCTCGTAGAGTATTGCACGCACCTAATAATCTAAAGGATAAACTTGGATACTGCAAGTAAATTAACTTTTGAATACAATAAAAAAGCTTCCCTGCTCTTAAATGAGTAAGGAAGCTTTTTACGTTCTCTTTCTGTTCGCATGTGTAAAATATTATACTCTTATTGTCAGTGTTACAGCAAATGAAAGAGAGGAGAGAACTAATGACAGTTACCAAGGATAAATTGAATTTTATGGAAGAGGAGTCAATCTCAGCGATTGTAAATATCTGGAATACAGGTAAAATACCGGAGGATTCCGATCAAATAAAAAATCTACTCCTTACATTTTCGAAAGAAAAATATTATCAATTGACTGATCAAATGAACTTAGATGAAAATGACAAAGAACTTTTTTACTGGTTAGTGGGCTCTATCAAACTTCATGTCGTTCTAGTTTCAGATTTAGATAATCCTGCAATGGTCGAAATCTTTGCTGAGAAAAGTGATAAGGATGATGTTGTTTTTCATGATTGCATTGACGCTACAAAAGATTACTCTGTTTCTAAGTTAAGTGGTACAGAAATGAAACGATATTTGATTTCTAATAATATTATAAAAGACATATCATCACAAAATTTAATTTCTTCCACCATAAACAGTAGCAGTCGAAATTTGAAATCTATTATTTCTAGATGGGTAAAAAGTGAATATGAAAAAGTAGATCATTTTATTAAGCCCACAATTGAAAGTATCAACTTTGACAAAGCTTTAATTAGAGCTAGGAAATACAATTTAGAAAACATGTTCGAAGCAATCAATAATCAACAATTCAAGGCCGAATTACAAGAATGCATTTACTCATATGAACATGAAAAGTGGTTTGTCTGTGCAGCTGGTCTAGGAGGCGTGCTCGAACACTTGCTCTACTTGATTCTTGAAAAAAACAGTATACTCGATAAACAGTTTCCAGATAATGCAACATATAATGATTACATTGGTTATATGAGTAGAAAACCTATTTCAATCAGGAAAAGAGAAAAAACTATGATAAAAAATATTTTTAACATAAGAAACAGTGTTTCCCACTTCAACCAAGGTTTCACATCTAAAGACCAATGTAATTATCTAATGAACGGGATTAAAGATGTTTTCAACAACTATTATGTCAAGGATTTTAATATTAGTGATAAATGATTCATTATTTAATAATCGGTCTATAAAAACCCGCCTTAGCGGGCTTTTTATTTACCATGGTTTTCCTTTTGTTTTTAGGTTCTGCTTGATCTTCTTGGCCAATGCAGACGGATTCGTGATTTCCTTATCCTTGGTAGTACCTGCTTTGCTTTGCATACTACCAATAGTTTCTGGCCCCATGTTTCTATCGACTGTAAGACCCAGATCATTTTGAATAGCTGCCACTAGATCACTACCACCAGTACCAAAGGTGATACCGATGATTCCTGCATTCCAAGCGCCTTTAATTTGACCAGAGATAATACCATCTACTGTTTTCAGACTGTAGTACCTTTGCAGGTATTTGTTTAGATCAGTATCCCATTTATCATTTACAGTGATATTGGCAAATGGATTGGTTGATACTTGACTGCTTGAAGAGCCTTTTAACAACTCAGTGACTTTCGCTTGTACTGCATCATAGGAGTAACCGGCAGCCGCTAGTTTCTTCTTGCGGTCGTCACCATTCCCCCAAGCGCCATTGATCACTTCTTTTGCGATTGTTTCAATCGTTTTTTGCCCTGCTGTTCCACCTGCTGATGCCGAAGTACCATAAGCTGGACGAGCATACCCTCGGATATAGCCCCATCCTACAGGCATCGTACGTCGTTTTACTTGGCGACCATAATTGCCTTCAATAGTGGTGACCACGCCATTCGCAACAGATTCAACGAATCCAATATGATCCGCCCATCCATCGTTGGATTGTGTCGCATCATCCCAGTTAAAGCAGACAATGTCTCCTGCTTTAGGTGTAATTCTTCCATCTTCAATCCAAATCCCTTTTGATTTAAAGATGTCAATATGGCGCTGTACGCCACATTCACGACCGATTAAATCGGTTGCGCCTGTACTAATTCCGATAAAGCTGACAAACGTATCACACCAGTCATCGGTGTATTTCACTTGATAGCCAACTGGAAGTGGTTTTGTTGCATTGTACTTATCAACGATGCTTTTATGGGAAGTAGTTCCCATTACAATACCGAGGTACTTTCTTGCTTCGGTTAAAATCGTATTTGCTGATACAGTCATTTCATATCTTCCTTTCTGCGCAAAAAAAAAGCAGCCTATTGGCTACGCTTTGTCTTCTTCGTCATTTTTCGGATAAACTGTTTTTGTCGTAAACTCTTGGCCATCACCATAATCAACTGTATCGCTTTTGGGTTGCTCATAAGTAAGCGCCTGTTGACTATCGGCAATACCTGTAGTTGTTGGATCATTGACGATACCAATAATCACAAGCACTGCAAATACTGTGTTTACTACAACAATCAGTTTATTGACCAAGTCACCAAAATCGTACTCAAATCCAAACACTGCAGCAATTGCTTGCACCGCTAATGCCAATGCTGGAATCACCGCCAACCAAAATGCTTTGCTTTTCAAACGTAATTTCCAATTAATATTGTTCATGTTTATCTACCTCCAAAAAATTTTATTAATTCTAAGACGAATGCGAATACTGCCCCTGCTGACGCACCAATGCCAAGAATCATTTTCCACATATTCGTTTTGTCGAGCATTTTTAATTCATACTTGCGTTCATCAGACTTTTCATTTCTTTGCAAAACTGCACGAAGTATTTCAGCATTTTGTTCGCTTTGCCGTGTGTTTTGCTCACGTAAGAAACGGTTTGATTCATCAACTCGTGCTAACCCTTCATTCATCGATTTTTGCATTTCCAATGTAACGTCATTAAGTCGCCCCAATTCTTTGTCATGCTGTTTTAACCGCTCCTCATGTGCTTGGACCTGCTTTTCTATTTCCACATATGCCACCTACTTTCCTAATATAAAAGCAACCGACTATTAAGCCGATTGCTCCTGCTGCTACATATCCTATTCTTTGGTTCCTTCTTGCTTTTTTGCGTTTGTAACAATTTCTGCAACATCTTCACGAATTGATGAAGGTACACTTTCAATTGTACGCTTGCCTTCAATGATATGAGTCGCATACAACATTTCTAATGCTGAATATTTCATTTTATCGCCTCCTTCTTAATTTTGATTCGATATACACCAATACAGCTATTAATGGAATCCAGATGTAACAATAATCAAAAAACAAGCGTAGATTAGGAAGAGCTAGGATTTTTTCTATAAAAATCTGCATGTTAACCACTCCTTAACTACTTAACAACATGTCTGACAAAGACAGTATCGCTTCTTCTGCCATTTCTTGTCGTTGTTTCAGCTCTTCGTTTTCTTGCCGTAGTTTATCGATTTCTGTAGGTTCTCTTACTGTGTTTCGATCAACAATTGATTGGATCAAATCATCCATTTTATTATGATCATCGTTGAATTCATCATTCAAGATTCTGTTGAATAATTCGCTCATTTCAGGAGTACTTCTGCCATCACCATTTATTATATGCTCTACATATAGTTCTTCATATCTTTCTTTAATATCCATTAAAATCACCCAAATAATTGTTCTTCAATTCTAGCAACTTTTCCTTCTAAATTAAAAATACGTTCTTCAAGTGTTGGCTGTTGCCCATAATATTCATTGAGAATTTCTTCAATTAGTGCGTCCATTTTTGAAGGATCATCATTGTAATATGTTAAAATTTCTTGAAATAAATCATTAGCTTCTTGGCCTAGTGGTTCTCCACTAGCCAAACTTTCTTTATACAACTCTTTATAACGGTCAATTTTTACTTGAATATCCATTATTTTTTCCTCCTAATATTATACGTCCGCTGCTGCATAACAACATGCAATGTTTAACCATGCTCCTTGCCCAACAGGTTTATCTTTAAATTCTCCCTCTTGCCAACCACGATGACGAGCTAACGTAATTTGTCCATTTGGTTGAACTGTCATCAAATAAATATTTGTACCGGACGCTTGACAAATAAAGTTTACCGAGACAGCTGGTCTAAACCCAACTGGTAGAACTCCCATTACTTGGTTTTCCACACCAGCTGCTAAAGTATTTTTATTTTTAAATGCTCCAGCTAGCTGAACAACTCGACCATTCCTTTGCGCTGAAGGATAGTTAGAAGCTGATGCCGAAGGATTATATTGTTCCCAACCGCTTGCTGCTGGAATTCCTGTCTTTCCTATACTATATAAATCTTGAAAAGTTAGATTCCCACCTAGACCACGGCTATCAGTCATAGTAAATGCATATGGGGTAATTGATAACGTTCTATCTGCATTCGTACTTTGAGATCCTTGAAAAACAACAAACTGAATGTCTTCATGACTAAATTGCGAGAAACCATTATTTTGAACAGATCCATTACTTTTCAGATATGTTTGAAAATCGTTTCTAAAATACCCACCCGCCATTGATAACTTACCTTTTCGCCAAGTCGTTCCACCAGATACAATTTGATAATCATATTCAGAATATAGACCGTCTCCCTGAATTTCTACTCCATTTATTATTCCGGCAGTGATTTCACCTAAGTTAGCGCTTAGTGCATCAAGAGATTCAACTGCTAAAGTTGCACTAGCATATTTCTTTTTTTGCCAACCACTCTTGTATGTGTATACCGCAATAATTTTATCACTCGTGGTTGATTCAGTTTGAAACCATGTTGCTCCTTCTGTGGTATCGGCTGGTTGAGTAGGTTGCATATAGGCAACCCCCATAATACCCCGATCACCTTTTGCTCCCGTTGGTCCTTGGGGTCCAGTTGCACCCGTTTCGCCTTTATCGCCCTTGATTAATGACCAAGAATAATCAGCTGGATTTGTACTTTCAGTTGCAGTTGTTTTATTGTACGCTAAACCTATATAAGTCTTTCCTGTTGGGCTATCCGACATTCCTGCACCAGAAGAAGATGTAGCATATTTAATCCAAGTATAGAGCGTTTGACCATTATCTCCTTTCGGCCCTTGAGCACCATCTGATCCTTTGATCAATGACCAAGTGTAATCAGCATAGTTTGTTGATTCGGTAGCTGTCGTTTTGTTATAAGCCAGTCCGATATAGGTCTTTCCTGTTGGACTATCCGACATTCCACTATTAGGAGTGTCTGCATACTTTAACCAAGTATAATATGTTTGACCATCAGATCCTTTAGGTCCTTGGATACCTTGAGCCCCTTTTTCACCCATTTTTGCTGCAGAATAACCTGATTCATTTGTTCCATCTGTATATGTCCAAGTGGTTTTGGTCCATAAAAAAGATCCAGCTGGTACAGTAGGTATTGAAGTAGTCCACCCGGTAGTTGGTTTTACAGTTCCAGAAGTTGAAGATACATATTCAATTTTCGTGCTTGAAATTCCTACGCCATCTTTCCCCGCAATTCCGTCAGTTCCATTGTTACCATCTTTTGCATTGTATGAAACAGTATAGCCAGTTTCTGTTGAAGAATCTGTGTAAGTCCAAGTAGTTTTAGTCCACAAATACTGACCCTTAATTAATGTCGGAACTTGTATAGTCCATCCAGAAGTTGGGGCTGACGTTCCACTTGTAGATTGAGCATAAGTAATATTTGTATCAGAAACTCCAACACCATCTTTCCCTGCGATACCATCTTTTCCATTTTCTCCATTCATACCTAAAATTCTTTGCCAAATATAGTCGGATGGATTTGTTGATTGAACATCATCAAAGGCTGTGTAAGTACCGACATATGATGGATAGGCATCAATAAAACTTTCAGAAGGTTTTGGTGTCCAAATCGTTGCTGTTTTTTCACTTCTTTCAATTTTGGCATGCCATGTTATAAATTCCTGAATATCAGATGGATTAAGCCTATATATAACGAATTGTTTGGAGGCGTTACCTGTTGCACTTCCAGCAGGATTGAAAACTACCCGAGTACTTTCACCGGGCAAAACATCTATAGCTTGACTCAAGTTATTGTTGATTCTTATTCTAGTTGTTCCTGTATTTTTCACATAAATACTGTGAACGTATTTAACACCAGCACTCACAAGTGTTCCGGTTGATAATGTGCCGGCCACACTATTTCCTGTGCCACCTGAAATTGTGTGCTTAACTGCATCAGATGCTCCCCACTCTGGAACAAGCGTATTTTCAACTATTGTCACATTAGAGTTTTGGTAAGATTTTATTTTGGGACTTCGAGATTCTGCTAACTCATTTTCATTAGGATAATCAAATGTAAGTCTGTCTGTTCCATCTTTACTCCAAGCATAAACTTGATATATATGAGCATCTTGTCCATCTTCACCTTTAACAAGTTGCCATTTGTAATCTGCCGGATCATTTGATTCGATTGAGGTCAATTTGTTGGTTGCCAGTCCAATATAATATTTTCCGGTTGGATCATCAGTCATATTGGTTCCTTGGTAATCATCCGCATATTTTAACCATGTGTAAGTCGGTTGACCATTTTCTCCGGGCGGACCAGGTACACCTTCCCCCACAAATTTTACCCAAAGTCCCCGATAATCTGAGGGATCATCACTTGCTGTTGGGACACCTAGCACTTGCTTAATCGCAATATAGGTTTTTCCGGCTGGCAAAGCACTGATTCCATTCCCTTCCTCATCATCGGCATAACGGATCCAAACATAGGTAGTTGCTTGCTTTAATTGATCAGCTAACTCTTTGAGCGATTGACTGATACCACCTTCTTGTATAAGATAGTCCCCTAAAGTAGCTTTATATTCCTTTGTTGAGTAGATACGTGTTAACTCTAATACTCTGGCACTCAACAAAAGTTCTTCTTCCTCATCAACTAAATAAATCGTATCGCCTATCTTTACGTTGTCAGGTAAATTTGCAATATCAGTTTCATAATTGATCGCTGGTTGACTCGCTTTTTCAAGTTCCCGGATAACATTGTCGCAAAGTGTTTTTTGATCAGTCGTTTCGTAGGTTTTCACACGTTGGATATGTCCGGCATTTGGATTTGGATTATTGTTTGATAGTAATCGACTCCAAATCTTCACTGACTCCATGTCCTGCATGACACCAGTTGTCTTGTTTAGAACAAAACGCCCATTTTGATCTTTGTAGTTATACCCTTTTAGATTAATTGGTTCATTCTTGCCATCTGGCGTACCACCAGTTGCCACGATAGCTGTACATAAATCATAGATATTGGCTTTAGTCACAATATTATTGATGTCTTTATCCATGTACAAGGTAACTCGATTATCCGCTCCACGCTTCTTTCGAACATCTACAAATCGTTTCACAACTTGTGTCCCAATGATTTCAAACGAAAAACTCAGTTCTGCATTATCAAATTGAGTGGCCAAAGAAAGCAAACGAGCTAGAATTGTCTGGCTTTCACTCTCCCATTTCAACGTGCGACTGAGATTACTGATTTCATTGATACCTATTTCAAAGCCAGTATCTCCGGCAAAAAGTTTGAAATACTCTGCAAAGGTCATCGCTTTGGTTGCACTATATGCGTCCACCAATCCATTGATCAGATCCATCCCTGCATCTTCGGCTCGAATGAAATGTTCGCCCTCTTTCGGATCGTGTTCAATTTCCATGATCGTCATAAAATTTGATTGGCCATTTTCATCTTTATACAAAATATAGTTTCCATAGTTCCCCATAGATTTGACTTGATCTCGTTCTTTAGCCGAAAAAATAAGCGTCCCTTCGAATGTTCGAGAGGCAGCGCTTATACTAAGAATATCTTGATCATTATAAATAGCTATTGGAGCTTCAGTACTTGTAGAAGCGATCCCTAGGAGATTGAATTTTCGATCAGTGAAGTAAAAATCCATTAGATATATGCCCCCCTTAGTTCTACTTCAAAATCACACATGTTTGCCCATGATGACACAGCTGGCATGACAGTTGTGGTTCCTGGTTCAATTGCGAACCGTTCCCAAGTGTTTCCTAGTGCATGCAGCTTGCGGTTCTCAACACCATTAAGCATTATTTTACGTTCCTTCACATCAATTTCTAGCAAGTCCCCATCATCAAAAAGATTCGGAATATTCGTGATTGTTGTTTCGTTGTTCCAGTAAAACTTGATATCCGTACATCCCATAAATGCTGGTTCTTGTCCGCCCCATGCTTGATACCACACATTCAACGCAGTTATATCAGTTGTGGCTAATTCCGGAATTGTAATTGGAAAAATATAGTCCTGTGAAGATATAATCCCTTCCCCACTAAACGATTTCCATTTAGAAAATTTAAATGTAATATCCGTACCATTAACCTTTTGAATGGATGCCTCCCAAAAGGACCACGTCCACACCTTTTTGTCCAAAGTTTTCGAATGAATCATCGTTTGATTGTGCCAAAACTCAACAATCAGCTCTGATTTGACACCTGAACTATCTCGAACAACTACACCTAGTTTTGCTTCATCTCCGCTTTGCAAAGTTAGTGATATCCGTCCTCTTTGTTTAGCCGTTGCTTCAAAGTTTAAACGAGCACGTAGCAAGAAATCACCATTTGCTATGTTTGCACTGTTTTTAGCCAATGGTGTAAATAACGTTGGTCCAGCCCAAACTTCTTTTTTGTTTGGTCCAAAAATTGGGCGGGCTCCGTTTGGATCAGTATCCCAATCGATATCACCCTCAATGATGTTCGGGGTTGCTGGATCATATAGAAAATACGGATAGATTGGTACGCCTTTGTTGACCTCAAATTTATCAGAGTTATGCTCCATATTGGCGCTCAAAACTTTATCAGTTCTAGTTCCTTTTACGATGTCAACATCCTCACTGGTCCCAAATTGCAATATTCCATCATTCTGATTGACAACTCCCACAAGACCATTTTCACCGTTCATCGTTGCACGAATAATGGGCCAAGATTTATATGTTCCGTGATTCGTCACAGCAACATAATCTGCCAATTGAGCGGTTGGTTCGGCATAATCTGCGAGCTTTTCCCCTAAGTTAAACTGCATTTTTGAATAAGAAACTGCACTTCCTAAAGCTAGACATGTGATCAGATTTAATGCTTTGGTATTTGGATTTGAAATAGAAAATTGAATATCTAGATTTTGGAAATTGCCCAAATTCAAGGCGGCGGGTTTCGCTTCATGAGAAGCAATAACCTTACCGCCTGCATAATCTAATTCTTGAATCACCGCAACCGCACTTTTTGATCCGTTTGTATCTCCTTGCAATGCCTTATCTATTCTTAGTGTTACACGTCCCCAAACCTTATCTCCTTGTTTCAGCTCAGGTAAATTCCGTGCTGTACTGTTGCTATTTTGCATGATGTAAAAGCCGTTGTATTTTACTTCACCTTTATCAGCAATAGTGTTTGTATCACTTAGATCAGCACCCAAGATATTATGAGCACCGTTCGTTTCATTTAATCGAGCGGTCCATTGCTTGTAATACTTATCTTTCTTTCGAAATTCCGGATCTAAAACTTGATTCTCTGCACTATCAATCGTGATATTAGAAAATATCCGAGGATTAACATCATAAGAAACGCCATCTGGTACAATCCAATTAATCGTACCCTTACCAGCTCTAACGATATCATCAATTCCAACATCGCCAGTTGGGATTGCATACCATAGTTTATCCGGTTCGTCACTAAAAATTAATGGTTGAGGTTCTTTTTGAGCAATGATTTCTGCAAGTATATGTCTTTTTTTGTTTACATTACCTACCAATGCAAATCCCATTGGAATTGTTCGTCTTCCTATGGTTCTATCAACATACTTTTCACCATCAGATCGACCAACTTTTTTGGTATTATATTCTATCTCTGGTAACAAACCTCGATCAAGAGAAGTCACTATCAAATTTTCTGTAATATCATAGCCTGCATACATTACTTTGATCACACAATCCCCTCCTGATTTCTCTTTTGCCTACGTTGCATCTTCTGAATCTCTTCCCAAGTGAATTTAGCTGTAGCTTTCCCCATTTTTCTGCCTTCTATTTCAACTGTCACAGGTATTTCAAACACGCTTCCATCTGTAGAAGAACTTCCTGCTAATTCAGGTGTATATGCTGTACTGGCTAATTGACTTGCCGCTATTGAATTACTTACTCTGCTTGCTTCAAGAACCATCTGACCTGATGGACTAAACTCATTACTGATTTTTTCGGCCATACCTGAAACGTTTTTTTGCACGTTCTTAAAGTTTTCTTTTAAGCTATTATTAAAACCACTCATAATTGCTTTCCCAGCAGGTATCAATAATTTTTTATCGTAACTGATTGGACCTTTATTCTTTTTGATCCAATCCGCAATACCTCCTACAAAGTTTTTAACTGCTCCCCATGCTGACTGTAATCCCCCAAGAAACCCATTCATGATAGCCCTACCTGCTCCACTCAAACTGATATTTTTAAGGCTATTAAATATATTTTTTACATTATTTACTATCCCACTAATGCTTGAAGCTACACCAGATATGGCGCTCCTCATACCATTCCAAGCTCCTGATACTCCAGATTTCATCGCATTACCAGCACTACTCATCCCACTGAAAAATGAACGAATCCTGCTGACCACACTTCCAATGACATTTCCCACAGATGAAACTACTGCTTTAATCCCATTCCATGCAGCACTAAGCATACTTTTCAAAACATTCCCTGATGACCCTGCACTCGTGAAGAACGATCTTATTGAAGTAATTACAGAACCTATGCTTTTTCCAACAGTCGAGATTATCGCTTTTATATTATTCCAAGAACTAGTCAAGATTGACTTGAGAGAGGTTCCTGCACCCCCAAGATTTGCAAAGTAGCCAATAACTGTCCCAACCCATTCTGCAACTTGGGTCAACGCCGGCACACATGCCTTAAAAGCATCTACCAAAAACGAGATTACTGGTGTCAAAAATCCTATAGCAGTAGTTATAGTATCGAATGTGGCAGATACTCCAATCAGAATTCCTTTAAATACACCTCCGAGAAATGCCCCAACCACTTGTAAAACTGGCATTAGTGCATCCGCAAGAACTGCTATCAACGGTTGAGCTGCATTCCACATTTTCACAAAAGAATTTACTACCATATCGATTGCAGGACTGACAATGCTCATCATTGTACTGAAAGCATTTGTAATTGCTGGGATAATTGCAGAAATTAAAGCCTGTAATCCAGTAAAATCAAGTTTAGTAAATGCAGTAGCAATTGTACTGATAATCGGAGTTATTGCTGACACAACAGTTTGAAACAACTGGGGTAGCTGACCAAAAGCTGTTCTAAATGCTTGGATTATAGGGTCTATTGTTTTTTGGATGTTGGGCAATAAGGATGACATGCCGCTCCCGATTCCGATTCCTAATTGGCTCAACAATTCTTTACCACCTGCCAAGAATTTCGGACCTGCTTCTTGAAACAATGTAGAAAACACTACTGGCAATCCCTTTAGAATGTTTCCAACCATCGGAATAAAATTATCAAATAAAAATGTTGATGTAGTCTGTGCTAAAGCTTTCAGCGAGGGTTCAATATCTCTTCCTAGTGATAAATTACCAAGCACATTTGAAAAGGCGGATTTCATAGATGTGAACGATCCACTAAATGTTTCAGCAGCTTCTTTAGCTGTTGTTCCAGTAATACCTAGTTCTTCTTGAACTGCATGAATCGCACTATAGACATCACTCAAATTGTTGATGTCGTATTTAACACCTGTCAACTTAGTAGCATCGGCAAGAAGTCGTTCCATTTCCGTTTTTGTTCCGCCATATCCGAGTTTCAAGTTATCCAACATAGTATAGTTTTGTTTGGCAAAACCTTGGTAGGCGTTCTGAATATCGCCCATATTAGTCCCCATCTTATTGGCATTATCAGACATATCAACCATTGCCATATTTGCTTTGTCAGCTGCCTTTTCAGTATCACCACCCATGGATTGCAATAAACTCGCACTGAAACTTGTGACATTTTCCATATAATCATTTGCTGATAATCCAGCAGTTTTATATGCCTCATCAGCATACTTCTTAACTTTATCTGCACTACCTTTAAAAAGTGTTTCTATACCACCTAATGATTGTTGTAAATTTGCACCTTCTGAAAGTGAAGATGATATTATTTTTCCTAATGCCACACCAGCTGCAGCAACTACCGCAGCTGCTGCTACTTTAATTCCTGTGCCAATCTTCAATCCAGCACTTTCTCCTGCAGCAGCTGCTTCTGGATCAAGTTGTTTTTGAATTGACCCACTAATCCCTTTGGCAGAAGGCATAATTTGCACGTACGCACTTCCCAACTCAATAGCCATTTACTCACCTCCATGGATCGTGTTTCCTAAAAGTTGCTGTCTCATTTTTTCAAAATCCTCACCAGAATCAAATATGATTTCTTCTTTCTCACGTGGATTATTTTCGGATAATTTATGCAATATTGACTCAGGTCGATTTACATTTTTTTGTCCATCTTTAGTTTTCGTCCATAGCAAAAGTCTTAAATTATCACTAATCCCTGCCAAAAGGATGGTGTCTAAAGGGATTTTTTGTCCGCTTAGCTTCATTTTTATTCTGGACGTTTCTCTCAATCCGCAAGAAAAAACAGCCACCATAGAAGCAGGCAGCTGTTTATAATCATAAATTTGATAAGTTTCAGCCAAATCACAAACTAGTGCATCTTCATCTACACTAATCATTCCAGCGAGGATTAAGAGTTTTTTGTTTGTGCTTGGTTTTGAAAAATATTCCCCAATTCTTCTACCATCTTTTCAGCTGGAACAATACCATCTTCATCACGTACATGCTCTTTTAATGCACTAGCTTGCTCTTGTCCAAGCAAAAGCTTTAAGGTCTTGGGAATAAGTGTTGGATTTTCGTCAACTTCAGTAATTACTTCTAAAAGTTCGTAGTTATCCAATCGCTTTTTTTCAATGGAGTATACAAATCCAGAATCTGTTATGCCCTCAATCATTCTGTTTCGCCTCCTGATGTAGTAGGACTTTGGATATACTCGAAGTGAGTATTACCTTCTTCATCTGACGGAACAGCCGTAATAGTCGTTTCATACCCTACTGCATCCGCATCTGTATAATTAATTTCTCCAATTTCAGATACTTTCGCATTAGGAATAACGATTCTTTTCAGGTTGCCGCCTTTTAGAATCATATCAACAACAATCGCATGTTCTTCTAATTCTTTCGAATTAGCTTTGATCGTAATTCCAGTGGCCAAAGTACCGGATACGTTTGTTGATCCATAGACTTCTTTAAGCACCTCAACGTTTGTTGCTTCAATCAACGTATACGTAAAAGTGTCTTCTTTTTCGGTTTGTACCGAAGCAACAGTATCCCCTCCCCAAGCTTTAATATTTTCATTTGATGGAGTATTTGAGTTAGTCATACCGTCTTCTGAAATGTAACCCAAAGGTTTGAAAGCAGCATTCAATTCTTCTTTAGCATTCGTGGGTACTGTTGTTCCCAATGGTGCCGAATAAATAGCTCCACCTACCTTAGGTTTAGCTGTTGATACATTTTTTGCATCTGACATTTTATTACCTCCTAATAATGAGTGATATCAAAAACAGCTTGATATCTGTATTCTTTTGTAGTTGTATCCGTATAGTTATAATCACTGTTCAACTTGATTCTGCTAATTTCATCAAGTGTGATCAATTCCTTTAAAACTGCCTTCAATTCAGCATTCAACACAGCTGATTTATATAATGTTGGTGCATAGCTTTGAAATGCATACGTTGAAGAAGAAATTTGATTATTTTCTCCACTACCAGTCTTTTCAAAAAGAACGTAGCTTTCTGGCATCTCTCCTTGCTTTTCTAAGAAAGACGGCACAGACAAATGGCTATCCAGAAAATTCTTGATCACAATCTCGATCATTTATCTCACCGCCTTCAGCAACGTATTATTTTTCATGTTGTCCTTTTTCGCTTGATATGTATCAGCATAAACCATTGCATTCGCTCTGGTCTTTCCAACAAACGTATCTTGTTTATATCCTTCCCCTGCACGATTACGCACAGAAGTTGCCTTTTTTTCAAGAACAGATTGCATTGCAGCTGATTTCATCAAACTAGCAACACCACTACGATTCAATTTAAATTTTAAATTAGCCATAGCGCTCCACCATCACTTTCTTATTCCAATCAAGTGGGATTAAATCTTCGATACCCTCGATAGGAAAGCCAAAGGTACGCCAGCGTTTGCCAAAGAATTTTACTTCCTTGTCTTCCCAATCATTAGTATCTCCTTTAGGGATTGCCAACGTATATACAGCTTTCTTGCCCGTTAAAGTAAGTTGATTGACAATATCATCATTTGAAGTAGGGCTGACCAAGACATTTTCAACATCAATATCTGTTTCTTCGTAGATTGGATTCCCGAATGGATCAGTTCCCGTCTTGGTCAAACCCACCAATTGAATTGTTATGCCTTTCAAAAGTGCCATAAGGTTCGATCACTCCCATCCGCTGCCGTCTTAAGCCAAGGCGGCTTAATTCGCTATTCTTAATAAATAAACCGCCTCCGGGGACAAGGTAAGATCCAGAAACGGAATAACCCAATGCCCCTTCTGCATACTGGGTCATAGGCTCCTGATCAGTTGATGTCATTAATGTTCTAGCTACAACATCAACAGTTACCGATTTAACAACATTCAAAAAGTAATCTGGTTTCATACTAATCATATTGTCCAAATCTTTACCTACCTTATCAGCTTCCATTCGTAAAGAATCAGAAACGACATCAAGTAATTCAGTAGCACGTGTAGTTTCTTCTGGCTTAAGGGCACGCCATAGGTTTGACAAATCATCAATAGTTGCAAAGGCTGCCATGAACTCACTTCCCTTGCATCATCAAATCGTACAATTCTTGCTTTTTAGAGCTAGGGTTATACTTGATGCTAAATGCATCTAATTCCTGCATGATTTGCTTTTTAGTAATGCCTTCTAATCCAGCCACTAGTTCATCTTTTTCATCGGCTTGTTGTTCTGGAGCAGCAGATGATGTTTCAGCATCATCTGCAGTATTTTCAATTTCTTCTTCATTCAATGTTTTTGGTTCTTCATCAAATTTGGGATCATCTTTCAGTAAGATCCAATCACCGCCAGAAACAACGCAAGGGCTACTAAAAGTAACCCCTGTTTTTGTGTTTTTATATTTCATTATTCTCCGCCTCCTGATGGTTTAATCACACGAGCAAAACTACTAGGATCCATAATTCCCCAACCCAAATATGTTTCAGATCGTAAATATACTTGATTGTACCCTTTCAAATCATTTCCCGAATTATCCGGATCACCATACTCAATAACTTCTAAAGGAATCTCTTTTGCAAATCCCCATTGGAAATAATTCGCAAAATCTCCAATAATTGCCACATCATTTGAGCTGGCTGAAACAGTATTATTGATATCCGCTTTCAATCCATTAATTGATCCTGGATTAGCACCCCAAGCAAGTTCAGGGAATAAGCGGATGTTGGTATCTCCACCTGTTCTCATATTTGCTAAAGCTGCTGAAAATTGAGGGTCTGCAGCAAGCCCTGTAACAATTCCTTCTGAACCTTGAATTAAAGAAACAGCTGCTTCAATATTGGTATCTGGATCAGAAGCATTAAATTCCACCGTTTGAGTTACCTTGCTGTCAAAATGATTTGTACCAATAACTGTTGAAGCTGCTCCTGTTCTTGGGTTGATACCATGGAAAGCCATCAGGTCAACACCACGAGCTAGTTTTTTAGCATAACCTTCATTGAATCCCTTAATATCTTCAATCTTCTTTTCATCAGAAGAATACATGAACTCATCTGAAACACGAGCGCCATATTCGACTTTAATAGGTACCATCTTGATTGGCGCTAAAGAAATACCACCATGTGATTTCTTGCCATTTTCTGCTACAATGTCAATTTCTGAATCCATTGAGAAAACAAATTGCGTTGTACCATCAAACGGGATCGCTTCTTGTTGAGACAAAATAGCCAATGAGCTTTTCCCTTTTACTTTGTTGATTAAATCAGTAACTAGTTCTGGATCAAATAAATTTCCTCTTGATAATGTTGGCATAATATTATTCTCCTTCTTGTGTTAATCCTTGGATTAATTTTTTATATGCACCATCTTTACCTTCTCCTAAATTATTTTCAGTATTTTTCAAAGGTGGCGGTGTTTGTTTCTTACTTACTAAACCAGATAATCGTTCTGCATCAGCCTTGATACTTTCTTCATCTGAACCGATTAAACGATCCGCTAAATCAATAGGTAATCCATTTTGTAATGCAATTCTTGTACGCAAATTCACTGTTTCTTTCTCAGCGATTTGTTTATTAAGATCAGCTATTGTTTGCTCATGAGTCTTAGCGGCATTGTTTGTTTCTTCAATTGTGGATTTCAAAGCATCTACTTCTGTCTCCAATGCAGCATTACGTGTTTTGATCTCATCGTAATCAGCGATCTTTCCTTTTTCACGACTCAATCTCTCCTGAATAAGTCGGTCCAGTTCCTCTTGTGTTTCAATTGCTTTGAATGTCATAATACAAGCTTCCTTTCTCCTGCTTGCCCGGCAGTTCGGTAATTTTTCGTATTAAAAAACGACTACCGATAAATAGTCGTCTAATACCTTTTTTGTTGTTTTTTCTTGGGCTTCTTAATATTACAAGCCCAATGCGCTAATAGCGCACTATCCATTAAACAGATATCTCTATCTTCAAATTGCGATTTATAACCAAATCCACCATTGCTACCGATATTGCGCTTCTCACTGTTCGTTACTACTGAACTTAGAGAAGGTTGATCTTTGTGGCAAATTGTTTGTTGGAATATTCCTTGTTCCCATAATGAATTGGCAGTAATGATTTCTGATACTTTTGGAAGGATCGGCGCTTTGAGTTTGAACTCTTCCATTTCTTTAGTTAGGATATTTTGACCGCCGGCACCGTCAATAACCACTGTATTTACGTTAGCTTTTTTCAAGAAATTAATGATCCATTGATTGCCATTCCTTACAGATACGCAATCAATTGTTTCAACGAATATTTTTCCCGATAAAGTTTTAACCGCAATACTCATTGCAACATTCTGGCCATCATTCCCATACTTGATACCAACATACAGCGGACCTTTCAATACAGGCAGAGCTACTACTTTCAACCTTGACCAATCACTAGCAGAAATAGCCGATTTTTGATTGTACTTAGGCCAGTACCCCAAACGCTGTACGTTGTGATCGAGTTTGTCATCGCCAAGTTCTGCTTCAATCTTTCTTTCAGTCAAATGATAACCTAATGAAGGATTGGAATGGTACCAAGCCTCGACATCATGGATATTTTTCATATCCTCAACTGACCATTCTGCCCAACCGGAATACTTCGATTTACCAAATAGCGTAGTATCACGATAACCTGTAAAAACAGTACCACTCGAAACCGGCGTTGGTGGCGTACCACACATAATCGTCATAGGATTTTTACTGTCTGTAACGGTATACTTCAAAGCTGATTCTTGCTCAGTGGTGTATTCTTGAGCTTCATCTATTACAAGTAAATCAAATCCTTCTCCAAGCCCACCACTAGATGTTCTTGTTCTGAATTGGATCACACCGCCAGTTGAGTATAACTCCAATCGTTCTTGACCTTTAGCTTTTATTGAATTGAAGTCCTCTCCCTCGATATATCCCGAGTCTTCAAGCAGTTTTTTTACTTGTTCATACGAAGCGTGAGACGTACTGATCCTGTGAGCCGTATGCAAGATGCTTAACCCTTCTTCTAAAGCATCCAATTCAACAATGTAAATAACTTCGGTTTTACCATTTCTTCGTGGAATTGAGAAACCAAATTTTTGATGAATCCATAAATTATCTTCATCAATGGCCAAGATAGGTTCAAGCATACTAATTTGCCAATCATAACAATTTCGACCAGTTCTTTGATATCTTTCAATCGCTCTTTGAGATACAGATCTATCATATGGAATAATTACCGATTGAGTAGGATGTTGATTACCAAATTTCACTTTAGTAGTCATAAACTATCCCCTTTCAATCTCGATCATGCATGATTACCCTGTCGCTGGGAGATATTCGATCACTCATCCTTTCTCAAGTTAATATTCTTTCTAGCTTGAATTTTTTGTTGCTTTTGCGGATCAGCCCAAACTTTTGACCATACATTTTGTTTTCGACCATCGCCCGGTTTATATTCAACTATACATTTACATCTTTCGTGCCTTCGATAAATATCATCTGGTAAATCATAATAATCAAATGATCCGGCTAAGCTTTTGCACCAATCACAAGCATGGCCAACCAAGGTTCTGTTGATTCTTGGTCTTAGACCAGATTTCGCATGAAAATCTACATTTGCTTTAATAACATCGTCAACAACGCTTTGACTAAAATTTACGATGGGTTCTCCTAATACCCACTTAACAGTATCGAAATCTTCTGCTGCTGATATCTTGTTTACAAGGCCATTCACCCTGTCTTGATTGAAATCAGGTTTCTGACCTTTAATTTTAATTGCAGCTTCTTTGTTTAATTGCTCTTGAACATCAATAGCAAAATTCGAAATCAAATCGTAATTATTTTTCAGCGTTTCATTAAGTAACCGATCGGCAATATTAAAATACATTTTACCGTCAGGAAGAATGTCAATGCTGATATTGCTGCCTAACACATTTGCTAATATTTCTCCAATTTCAATAGCAAACTCATTTACATTTTTGTATGTGGCCTTACGATTTCTGAGCAAAGAAAAAGCAGACTTCAACTTTTGACTATTGATTGTCTGTTCACTAAATTCATTTTTTATTTTTTCAAGTAATGTGGGAACAATGTCGTTATGCATTCCTATCTCCACCTTTTATTCCAGTTAAATCTCTAATTGTTTCACTATTGATATAACCCGGAATTGCTTGATTCAATTTAATCGCACCATCTCCAATTAATGTTAATGAATTGGCATCAGCTTCAAATAATGGTTCCCATTTAGGAATTGTTTTTGCAAACTGATATCTAAAATACGGGTAGTCATCACGTAAACAAGCAGCAATAAATGCTACATTCAATATTCCAGATCCTAACGATCGTTGCGCTTTACGCCCTGCCAGTCTCAAATTTTCATGACTAGCTCTAATAGCTTCCACCGATGATGGATTATCAGAAACAAATCCTAAGTCATCCAATGTAAGTCCTGTTTCACCTGCAAATCCAGCAGCTGCAGTTTTTAATTGTTCTGTGAAAGGTGTCATACTTGAGGTTGTGAACTGCCCTACAGTGGGAGTGGTACCACCTTCTCCAACTGTGAATTCAAGCATCGCTGATATTGTTGCTTTCCACGTGTCTATCGGTTCTGAATCTTGGTCTGTGCCTAAAACATATTTTTGTGGAAAAGAATAAAATTCCGCTGTTATATCAGCACGTTCCAGCGTCCGTTTGGCATACGATTGATAATACATGCCTGAACGTGTAATACGAGAACGACCAAATGGCCGAACTGCATCTGGCCGATGAATTACCGGCACTAATAATGGATAATCAAAACTATGTTCGATAGGTTCATCCGGTATATTTTCATCAGCATAATAGTAATAAGTTATACCGGGCAGAAAATATGCTTCGATAGATGGATTTCCATCTTTATCTCTTTCGAGAACTGCATACCCTTCGGTTAGAAGTCCTGTAATTGGATCAATAATCCCAGTTGCATTGCTAGCTTCAATTATTTGTAATCTAGGTATTTCTCCTTCACCCCTTGAAATATAAACGAAAGAACAAGAAGCAATCAAAGATGACAAAACCAAGCTATCAAAAAATACATCCGGATTATTTGCTTCAAAAATTTCGTTTACCTCAAAGTCATCATGTTCAAATTCACGAAAAACTAAACGATCAGCCAAAGCATCCACCCCTTTAGCACACCACCCTAAAACTGATCGATATCTTTTTCTTATTTCAGGTGGAATTGTGATTCCGAAGCTTGGTTCATTCTTCTTCATATCATATTGTCTATACCTTAAATCAACACGAATTTTATGAGTAGCTAGCTTATTTCTTAGGTAATCAATGCCATAAAATTCCATTATTTCACTCCTTTCAAAATGTCGCGTGAGAAAAAATGTACAGTGACGGCGTGAAGCTCGGCCACACGACCGGAGGGGTACCCATCCCCCCTCTCTCTTTGCGCGTCTCAGGTTTTAAAAACATTTTCGAATGATTATATACAAATTATTTAACCGCCATAAGAAGCCCAATCAGCGCTTTGTGGAAGGTTTCTATTACCTACAATTTTAGGCGCTTCATCCTTGGTTGTGTAAAGCTTGTCAGACTTCTGTCGGTTGCATGTCCAATGAGCCAACTGCAGGTTGTCAATGCTTGATGGATGACCGCCTTTATTGATTGGTACTATGTGATCAACTACTGGACTTAAAGGGTGTGGTGCCTTCATAGTTTTATCAATAGGCTTACCGCAAATCCCACAAGTGTTCTGTGTCTTAAGTAGTATCTTCTTGTTCTTCTCAAAGGCTACCCGGTGGGGTCCTTGTCTGTCTGCTCTTAACGCCATTGTATAGGGTCCTTTCTTTAGGTGGTGGGGTACTAAAACGATTCAATGTTTAAAGCTTTAAATGCAGCTAACAACTTAGGGAATTGAATTGCAATCCAATCTACTAACTCTTCATCTCTTCCCCATTTACTGTTGTGATCCAAACCCGATTCAAATAAGATTGCATGAATAAGCTCATGTCTTATGGTTCTCTTTTCATAATGCTCCATAGCCTGCATGTTATTAGGATCACCATCATCAAGGGGAGCAATGAATATTTCTTTAGTAGTGAAGTCAGTGATCCCATCAGCTCCACTTATGAAAGGTCTATCGAGTTCTGTTGTATCTTTGTAAATTGTGTACTGTGTTCCTAGTACATTCACTTTGCTAAACTCTTTCATGTGATTTCCTCCTTTAATTTAATTAAATATAAAAAGACAGCACTAGCGAATTTTGATTTGAAGTGATTTACCTCGTTTCAAAATAATGTGCTGTCTTTCTATTTATTCAAAGAAGTTTTGCGATAAGGAGCTTTCCTCCATTCGGTTTATGATTATGTGAGTAGCCATAGACCATCTCTCGTTTCTTCTACGCTATTAATATATTCCATATTAATCAAGTTTAAAACTAGAATTAGTAGTGCAACTTTTGTGCAACTTTTCTCGATGATCTTGCAATGATATCTTCATCTTCAACTTATTTTTGTTTAAAATATACTCATCGACAAAATCAATTGCTTTTCTTAATTCAGTATGTTTCTTTTGAATATACGATGTACTGTAGTTAAGATCTTCTGCAATTTTTTCTAAAGTCATCCCTTCAACATATTTCAAATACATTATTTGATTGTCTAATCCCTTAAACGATTTTATCAATAGAACCATTTCATTTAGTTGTTCTTCTAGTAACTCAATCTCTTCTTCAATTACTTGAATATTCTCTTCTAAAGAAGCTGACCTTGAGTTTTTTTCAAGACGGACGTTTGCTAAATCACCACTGACCCACCGTTCCAATTCCAACTTACTTTTGTTAAGATTCCATTTCATGAAGAGGATCTGCTCTTCTAAATCTTGATAATTTTTAAGCCATTGAAACCTCACAAACGCCACTCCTTTTATGGTAAAATAATCTTGCGTTGGTCACTTTCCAAAAAGGAAGTGGCTTTTTTTATTTACCTTCCCTCTTGTCCATCTTTTTTCCAACAATTACTGCAACGACCATTATCATTACGAATCCTGTGAAACCTAAAACTGCAACTGTCATAATCATCCTCCACTTTCCATCGCATCTCGCACTAGCGGATCATTGATAATAATCTTGTACTTCAGCTGCTCATACTGCAGTTGCTCTTGAAGTTGTTCAATCTGCTTCTGTTGATCCACAATTGTATAGGATAGCCAACTTAACCCTGCGATCGTCAGCAGTATTGATATCATAGCTAGTACTGTATAATGATTAAATTTCATTGGCGGGCTCCAATAGTTCTGGGTTCTCGTAGATATTGCCACATACAACGCAATAATCTTTGATGTTATATAGCCAATCCTCATCCCCTGCTGTGAAAGTTCCATTCTCGAAAACTATTTTTTCATAGTAGTGATATCCATGTTCAGAATACTTAATTACTACTATATCCCCCTCGAAAATCTCCATGCCGTTCTTGTCTTTCAAGCCTGTTGATTGCATGAGATACTCTGGTTTCACTTCTATCCAACCAAAACCATCGGTAGCCTCTATCAAAATCTCGCCAACGCCGAATCGGTTACTCGTCACTCGGACTTGATCGTTCATAAATTTCATATCTGGTTCCCACGCTCTAAATTTTGGTATCATTTTATCCCTCCTGTTTGCTATCGCTGACGATTGCGGAAATTTACTACTATCTTTTATTATTTACTGTCTTGCAATACTGTAAGGGTTGCTGACTCCCCTTAATGATATAATTTGATTATTAATTAAAAAGGAGTCTTTTTATGGACAAAGTAAAAGAAGTAGTTTCAGTAATACTAATATTTGCTTTGATATATTTTTTGTTGTGTCTCGTCGCATCTCTCATAATCAGTTTTTTTAGATTAGTTTTTAAAAGAGAACCTTTCTTTGTAAACTTTAAAGAATTATTTCTTAACTTGTTTTTAGAAATTTTGAATCCTTTTAATTATCTGTTCTGATTAAAGCATTTCGTCGGATAACTGACTTGGTAAAATATGTTACAATACCTAAAAGGAGGTATTGCTTTGGGAACTTTTTTAGCTTTTATTTGGTATATTTTTATAGGATTTATGCTTTATGGAATCATCAGATTGGCAGTTAAACACGGAATTTCCGATTCCAAAAAAAATAATTTATGATTCTGTTGCTACTCTTTTAGGGTAGTTTTTTTATTTCCACAATTTTGGTGGATTACTGAATTAAGGAATAAACTCAACTTCATTCAACCGAAAGTAGTGAACTATTCCCTTGTAATCCTTAACTTGAACATGTGTAGAAACAGTAGTATAAGAGCAAAGCTGAATTTCCTTTTGAACAAACCCGATAAATTCAAACTTTTTTCCACTCTTTATATGTGTTAAATTGTGTACTCTGCTCATTTATACCCTCCCTCTCTAGTTTGTAAAATCTGTCTTTAATTGACTAAATCAGTTCTCGACTTACTGCAAGGACTTCGGATACATCTGAATTGAAAGTACTATCAATCTCTACCTTATCGATTGGATTACCATCTTCATCAGTTGCTTTAGAATAAATATCATAGGCTTCCTCAGCGCTAATTTCTCGCAATTGATACAAATCAGGAAATTCTAAAATATCCCCGTTTACTTCTTTTGCGAATATATTTTTCATATCTTCATCATTTTTAGCTTTGATCAGACAATATGGCTTTTTTTGTTCATAAAATTTCATTTTTCATCTTCCCTTCTAGTTTGCTATTTCTTCCGATTCTGGAATTATTTCAGGTCACTGGATTTAACGAAAACACCATCGACCATCTTTCCAGTCCGTCCTTTGATTTCGTCATAAGCAAAATTCAAACATTCGTACAAGTCCATATCATTTTGCATTGCCAAGATGATCAAGGTTACTACTACATCGCCAATACCATCTCTTAGTGCATCTTGATCGTTTCTTGCTAATGCAGCTGCAACTTCACCAGTTTCTTCGACAACTTTCAACATTTGTTTGCTAGAATCTGCTTTATCCAATCCTTTTTCTTTTGACCATTGTTCTACTAATTCAACTAACTCATTCATGAATTTCCCTCCAATTATTTTGATTAATCGTAATCAACCCCATCGTCAATGGTTCCACTCCAATCCTTATAGCGGTAAGTCCTTCCTTGTTTATCTTCATGACCATAACGTAATAAATCGCTCATCGTTCGATTTGCTTTTTTGCACTTCCGACATACGTCTTTCCGAGTACATGTGAAAATCACTTCGCCTTTGTAAAGAACCTCTACAATTCGCAAATGGGACTGCTCCCCTCTCCAGAGTTCAACACGCAATGCTTCTCGCTCTTCCTCGCTTATTGGATCAATCTCTCGATCATCAAGGTTAGAAAGATAAAGCAATCGTTGTAGTTTTAAAGCACGTTCTCTGTGGCGTTTCTTTTTCTCATGTTCTTTCTGCTTCATCGCCTGTTGATTCTGTTTCATATTGATCACCTCCTGCATCTGCTGGCTTATACACATATTCATAAGGCTCCCACTGCTTATTTCCGAGAAGGCGATAGTACTTCCCTGCAAGTGTAATAATAAAATGATAGGTATCTGCCTTTTCCGGAACGTAACATCTTGCATAGTATTGACGGTAATTCTTGGGATTGTTAGAAAAATACTCAACCGTCCATCCTCGTACCTCGCAAAACATGGTGAATTCGACACGTGCTACTTTGAAACTCGTTATTCTTTCAACCATAGGATCACCAATTCGTTTTATTCAGAAAATCGATGTAGCCTGGTGTAGCAACCTGATATTCTTCCAACTCTTCTTCAAGAATGTACTGACGGCCATATTTTGCTTTCATGTTCTGCCAATCACTCCATGGGATAAACCCAACGGTCTTTTTGATCATGCAGCAAACACCTGCCATCGCTCCTAATTTTTGATGGAGATCCAACAACGCCTCTTGATTTTGTGTGATCACTGATTTTTTTAATCGATCCGTTGTGGTCACCTTTGCTTCAAAAACAATGGCACGTCCATCCCATAGAGTTCCTTTGTAATCTGGTTGAGCTTTCCCGATTGGATAAACGATCATTCTGCCATCGCCGAGTATCTGCTTCACACGAAACGGTTCAGGCGTTTTTTCAATTAAAGCAATTTCTTTTGTTCTGTAGTACCAACATCCTTGATCAATCATTTTTTCAAAGATATCACCTAAATCATTGTTGACTCTATTTTGGTAATTTCTTGAAGACATCATTTCTACCTACTTTCTGCATTAGTTCAGTAATAAATCCTTCTTTGTCGTTTTGTCCAAATGTATCTAATGTTCTGCGGTAAATGCGCTCATAGTGTGCTTTATCTTCAAAGCAAACGAATTGTGAATACCGATCACTCTTAACTATTCCTGTATATGCTGACTGATCATTTAACATGTTTGATGCAGCATCGCAAATTTGCTGATTTTGAAGAAATCGGATTTGCTTTTCTTCTGATTTGATTTCCAATGTTTTAATACATGGAGAAAATTTCTCTTTGTTTTGATCATCAATGTTTAACATCAAAAAGACTTCCTGCATCATGTCGATACAATCTGATTTATCAAAGCAGGCGACCAGATACGTTTGTTTACTTTCCATTTCTACCTCTTTCTCTATCCATCATCATTTCTGAACAGTTCGATTTTGAAATACCATCCACGATCCTCATCGTAAATTTTCAATATATCTCCTAAAATTCGGTATTGAGGAAACCTCTTAAGAATTTCCTCTGCTCCATCATCATTGGACATACCTAATTTATTTAGTTTTCTAAATGACCAATAATCATCGTTCGTTGTTTCGTGTGGCTCTTTAAGGTTTCGACTCTTGGACCATCGCTTTTGACCTTTCTTCCACTGGCGATTTTCCCATTTCTCTTGACCAGTTAAATAATTGACCAAGCCTTGCATCCCATCTGAATCGTATTGAATGTTTTGCACTTGCCTTCTACCAAGAGGCTGCTGCTTCTTTCCTCGACCTTTAGACCAAACATTCTCAATTGCATCCCTTGATGGTCCATTGTTTAAAACGATATGGTGATGGATTCGAGTGATATAGCCTACTTCCTCATCGTATTGATAAGAGGTAAACCACATGTACTTGAGTTCGAACCCTTCTTTCTCATAGAGTCTTTTAAGTTTTTTCAAAGTGTTTTCTTGATCACGCTTTGCATCAGCAGGCTTTTCAGGTAGAAACTGATCGGAATAAGTGAATGTTGCATAGTAATCTTTCTCTCCAAAGTTTGCATATAGGAACAATGCGGCCTTTCGTTTACTTTGGGCTTGATTCCATCTTGCTTGAGATAAGCCAGTTACTTTTTTCCTCCTACCTCTGGGTTCTCTGCATTTTCGTTCCTGCTCGATCGTCCTACTGTAAAGTCGGATTTCTTTATAAGGTCCTGCTTCCACTCTGCGTTCTCTAACAAATGATTTCTTCATGACAAACACCCCAGAATTTTCTACGTCCGTTAAGTTAGTATCTAATACAAGGACGATAAAACGCCGAAATAGCAGCGTTTTTTGCAAAAATAGTCTGAGGATGGTATACTTATCTTGTCGGAGATAAGAAATACCATTCTCAGAAGTCGCCAGTTTTGGCGGCTTTTTTTATTGTTCTGAAAACTGGAAAAGAACCTTTTCTTCGGTTTGTTTTCCAAGATGAAAAACATGGTGATACAACGTCCTTCCACGCAACTGAAATGTTTCTACTCTACCTCGCTCAGTTTTCGCTTCAATACTGTATACATAATTCTCTCCACGTTTCCTCATACGAACCTGCATTACAATTGCAGGCATTTTTTCCAAGTAATCGATCGCCTTTGATAACATCTACATCACCTACAGCTTTCACTCATCTTCGAACAAATTTATCTGTCCAGAATTATTGACATCAATTGGATAAACAACTGGTTCCAATTCTCGTTTCGGTAATCCATGATTTGATTCTGCATCGATGGTAATTCCTCGATGATCACTAGTGACTTTGATTCCAACCTTTATTGAAATCGTGCGTTTTGCTTCAATGTCCTTTTGAGTATCCTGTAAATCGGCAGTAATTGTTCGAACTTCTGCATCTAGCAAACTGTTAACTTTTGCCATTAACTTATCGGCTAATGTCAGTGCTAACTTGTCATTATTCATATTGAATTCCTCCTTTACTTACTAAATCCGGTAGCAACTTAGGGATGGCCATTTGTAACTTTTGAAACTGATCATCTGAAACAACAAAATATAAAGCAATCGTAGGTGTCTCATCGCTATCAAATGAACGATCCTCTACTTCACATGTCGATTCAAACTTATTCCAGATAATCGACTTAATTTTTTGAGTGTATGGCTTAACATACATTCGATTTGTAGTGAAAATAATTTCTCTTTCTTTAAACATCTAGTTACCCTCTAATCATTAATAGGAAACAAATAGCTAACAAAATACCGTTTAACAATAAGCTGGCATAAGCAATCCCTTGTAATTGACGTGCTTTATACAATGGATTGTCATGGAGCGTAGCTAACCATTTTTTATTCATATAATCTTTCCTTTCTGTTGTATAATTTCCTTATCAGTCAGTGGTCGGCTGAAATAATTGATGAGGGGGTGAGATTTGTGGGTAAAAATCAATGGGTATCTCCTAGAGACGGAAAATGGGCTGTACATGGTGAAGGCAATTCCAAAGATACTAAAATTTTTGATAAAAAATCTGATGCTGTTGAGTATGGTAAAAATATTTCTAAGAATCAGCAATCTGAATTCATTGTCCAAAAAAAGAATGGCCAAATTCAGTCAAAAGATAGTTTTGGAAATGATCCTATACCTCCACGTGATACAGAACATTAATCATATTTAGGAGTAATGCGAACTCGAAAACCCTCGCTTGGTTTAATATCATTTGCCGTGATAACCGCGATTGTTTTCGGGTTATTTTCATCTGTTTCAACAACAATTTTCGTGTATTCTTCCAGAGTTGGTACATTTAAATTATTTTCCTCATTCATTGTCCTCTCACCTCAAATCTATTTGCCGATTCAATCGATTCTGATAAATCAACTCTTGATAACTTCGGAGTTCCCGAATCGATAAATCTCGTTGTGTTTCAGTTAGTTGTACTTTCCGATCATTAAGTTGATCGTGTAAGCTTCTGATTTTTTCTTTGATAAGATCATGGATCAATAGTTCTTGGGATAGTGTGTATTTCATTTGAATTATCCTTTCAATCTGACATGATGTTTGCCCAGTTTTCTTGCAAATACTTCGCCATTTCTAAAGCATTGAATTTCCAAGGATTTCCTTTGCCTTTTGAGTAACGAACAAAACCGCCGTTCCTGACATCTAGTATTTCTCTGTTTGGATAAAGGATTTTTTCCTTTATCCAATCTTCATCAGTAGTTTGCAGTCGTTCCTTAAGATCATCCATCGTCCAAGTTTGACCCATCAAATCTTTTTTCTTTAATGATTCATACTCTTCAATTTCAACAACTTTTAAATGTGAAGGTATTAAGATTTGAATCGGGGTATTGATTTCAATAGTTTGAGACATTAAATCACCTCCTCAACATTTTGTACATTTTTCCGTACAAAACCTTTAAAAAAATAATTCCCCAGTTCTTTTGAAGGAATATTTAGCAATTCAGCCATAACTTTAATCTCAGTTTGCGTGAAATTTGACTTACTATTCAATTTTAGATTCAACGATGTTCTGCTCATATTAAGTTTAGTTGCTAACGTTTCTTGAGTAAGTCCTTTTTCCGATATTTTATCCTTCAGCAATTCATAATCGTAGACAATGTCTATTTTTTTCAATCTTTTCCCCTCCAAGCTGTTCGGTTTTCTGTACAAAACCATCATAGTTTATAAAAAAAAGAATGTCAACACATTTTGTTCAGTTTTCTGTATCTTTTGCTTGCTATTCAGAATTCTTAACAGTATAATCATTGTAAAGGGGTGTACAGAATAATGAACAACTTTTCTGATCGGCTAAAAATAGCTTTAAAAAATAAAAATATATCTCAAGCTGAATTAGCTAGACGTACTGGAATTGGTCGCAACTCTATCAGCGACTATATAAATGGAAAATACGAAGCGAAACAAGATAACATCTTCCTTATGGCAAATGTTTTAGAAGTAAATGAAGCATGGCTCATGGGAATGGACTCACCAATGACCAGAGAAAGCCATGAATCTACTTTTTTGAATGATTTAGATCCTAAACAAATTGAATTAATAGATATTTTCCAAAATCTAGATACTAGTAAAAAAGATGATGTACTCGACTTTGCTAAATACAAAATGCACGAACAGAATAAAGAAAACTTCACTATTGCTGCCCACTCCGACGATCCTAACAAAAGGATTAGTCAAAAAGAATTTATTGAACTTAATCGATACCTTGATGAAGCTGATAAAAAATTTGATGGTAAGTAGGGTTGCAAATGGATGATTATGAAAACCTTTTAAAGAAGGTTACGACCGAAATTCCAGTTATAGAATTACCTTTAGAACAGGACACTGGATATACAGGTCTTTATAGAAACAATCGGATCTACTTAGACAAAAATAAATCAAGTAGAAAAAAGAAGGTTGTTTTGGCTGAAGAATTCGGTCACCATAAAAGAACTATTGGAAATATTCTTAATTATAAAGATCCCGAGGCTTGGAAAGAAGAATGGAAAGCTAGAAGATATGGTATTGAAATTCTGATCACACTTGATGATCTCTTAGACTGTGCTTTGAATGGATGTAACAACATTTATGAATGCAGCGAACACTTGAACGTAACTCTCGAATTTTTTGAAGATACCCTCATTCACTACTTCAATAAATACGGTAAATACCATTATCATCGCAACTATAAATTTACATTCGACAATGAGTTTATATTCGTGGAACCTATTAAAATTTTTGGATAAACAAAAAATCTTTTGGAAGTTCCCGCTCCCAAAAGATCTGCTCATTTCTGAGACTGTACAAATATATTATATCAAAGAAATGAGGAAAGAAAAATGGCAAAAAGAGTTAGAGGCGAAGATGGTAAAATGTACAAGGTTAAGAAACCATTTTACAAAAGGGTTTGGTTTTGGGTATTAGCTATTATCTTTATAGCAATAGTGGGTAACGGTTTATCTGGTGGTAATAATGATTCTGCTGCCGAAAAATCTTCAAACAGCTCTTCTGTCGCAGATAAGTCGACGGATTCATCAATTAAAGAAGAAAGTTCATCTACTGTTGTTGAAAAAGAGTCTAAGCCAGAAGATAATGTTTCTAGCGAATTTAAATCTGCACTGAATCAAGCTAAATCATATTCAGATACAATGCACATGTCCAAACAAGGAATTTATGATCAGCTAGTGTCCGAGTATGGTGGTCAATTTCAACCTGATGCTGCCCAATATGCAATTGATAATATCCAAGCTGACTGGAATGCTAACGCATTGAAACAAGCTGAATCTTATTCTGATTCAATGCATATGTCTAAACAAGGAATTTATGATCAACTAATTTCTGAAAATGGCGGTCAGTTTACTGCTGAAGAGGCACAATACGCTATTGATAACATTAAAGCTGACTGGAATGCTAATGCATTGGAACAAGCGAAGAGTTATCAAGAAAGCATGTCAATGTCTCCTGAAGGTATTAGAGATCAATTAGTTTCAGAACACGGAGGTCAGTTTACACAAGAAGAAGCTGATTACGCTGTTAATAATTTAGATTAGTAAAAAAACACGTCCCTCTTCTTGGCGGTCGAGGACGTGCTGGACACAAATAAACGTAAGGCTTATTTAGTCATGCCTATTGTAGCAAAACTAAGGAGTTGAATCAATATGGCTAGTATTCAAAAGAAAGATAACGGATGGCAGTATCGTGTCTCTTATAAAGATACTGATGGTAAATATAAAACAAAAACAAAAGGAAAATTTGCAACAAAAAAAGAAGCGCATCTAGCTGCTGCTGCTATTGAAAAGAAACTAACTGAAGGATTTAGAATTTCTGATGCTGACCAGGAGTTTCCTGTTTATTTTCGAGAATGGTATGAAGTTTATAGAAAAGGAAAGTTTTCTAAAGCAAATGATGCCGATATAGAAAAGTCTATAAAATTTGCGGAAGCAAATTTCAAAGGAATAAAACTTAAAGATTTGAATAGGAAAATATATCAACAGAAGTTAAATGAATTCGCTAAAACGCGACGATCCTCTACTGTTTCAAAAATTCACATCTATATGAAAGCAGCGATACAAGATGCACTGCAAGAAGGAATTCTTTTCAAGGACCCTACTTATAAGGTTTCATCTCGTGGTGGTGTTTCAGATAAATCAGATAGAGATAAATTCCTAAGCTACAATGAAACCAAAAAACTCACAAATTCTTTGATTGATGGTATCAAGCCAACCTACGTATCTAGATATATGATTCTTGTAGGTATTGCTACAGGAATGCGTTATGCGGAGATACTTGGATTGACTTGGAACTGTATAGATTTTGAAGATAAAACTGTTAGGGTTGAGAAAACGTGGGACTATGTATACAAACAAGACTTTTCAAATACAAAGAATTACCAATCAATGCGCCTTATTACTATTGACGACTTCACGCTTGACCTTTTAAAACAATTAAAGAAACATCAACGTGAATATTATTTTGGTAGGATACTAAAGAATAAGAAAAACCTAGTTTTCCTAAATGACGATATGGAGTTGATATCAAACTCTGCAGTAAACAAAACTTTGAAGAAACATCAAAAGAAAATTGGAATAGATCAACCGATAAACTTTCATGGACTTCGACATACACATGCATCAATTCTTATCTATCAAGGTGTTAATCTAAAATACGTATCCAGACGTTTAGGACATAAAAAAATTGAAACTACGTTAGGTATTTATCAGCATATTCTTGATGAGATGGAACAAAAAGAGTCTCAAATCGTTAGCACGACAATGGGTGAGCTATTTGCATGAATCCATAATCTCGTGCAAAATTGGTGCAAAATCATTCTATTTTCTTGAGTTTTCTTCCACTTTCTTATATTTAAAAAAATGCAAGAACTCTTGATATATAAGCATTCCTTATATAGTCAAGGGTTCTTCTGGTTTCTTCATAAGGAGAGTACAGGATTTGAACCTGCGCGCCGGGATGAACCGGGTCGGCGGATTTCGAGTCCGCTGCATTACCACTCTGCCAACTCTCCATAACAGTTATTTTCGCTAGTTTTACAAAAAATGTCAAGAAAAATCTGCATCCAAAATGGAAATGGATACAGATTTTTTGTTCTTTAATCGAAAATATAGTTTTCTTTCTTTTCGATTACGCCTTCGATCGTCTCATTGATGATTTTGATGATCTGATCATCGGTGGGTGTGATGATACCCGCCGACATTAAGGAAGCCAAACCAGTCACAACGATCCATGCGCCATTATGTAGTGCATTTATCGCATCTTCGGATAGATCTGCATATTTTTCTTCTGATTTGATCAAGGATTTGAAATAGGTGGATGAAAAATCATGCATCAATTTCCCACCGCCGTAGTCGTCGATAAAAAGGGCGATGTAGAGATTGTGCTGCTCTTGCGCGAAGCGTATATAATTCAGGCCTAAATCAACAAGTTTGTCTCCTGTTCGAACGACTGGAAAAACATTTTCCGATAAATCTTTGAAAACAGCCTCCACCAAGGTATTTTTTAAGTCCTGCATATTTTCGAACTCAAGATAAATTGGTTGAGTAGAAATTCCCATGTGCTTAGCGATATTCCGGGCCGTAAAGTTGCCAAAACCTTCTCTATTGATCAGTTCATAAGCGGCCTTCAAAATGTGTTCTCTTGTATAGACCTTCCTTCGCATCAATAAATCCCCCTTTTTATATTTATTTAATTGTAACCGAGATATTCATTTTTTAAAAATAAAACACTCCTTCCGTTATCTTATTTCTATTCACTTTGTTCACTAAAAACGAATGTTTAGTAATAGGAAATGTTCTGCTTTTTTCATTTATCACAAAAAATCCAACGGATGGCGTTCTAGTTATTTTTCAAATCTACTTTTCTTTCTTGTTGAAAACTCGCTGAAATTGTACACTAGGAGTGTAGCACGCAAATTCGATTGAAAAAGGGGTTTGGAAATGGCTGAATCAAAAGAGCTATTATTGGAGACCTGCTTATTAGCAGGGAAAATCATGATGGAAAACGGCTCGGAAGTGTATCGCGTGGAAGATACGATGAATCGAATTGCGGCAAACGCTGGAGAGCAAGGGAGTATTAGTTATGTAACAGCAACTGGACTTTTTATGGGCTTACGCAGTAGCCACTATGCACAAGTAGAAAATGTTCATGATCGAGTCATCAATCTCGAAAAAATTGTTGCCGTCAATGGGCTCTCTCGCGCCTATGCGGAAAAGAAACTTTCCTTAGCGGAACTGCATGAGGCATTAAAAAAGGTCAATCAGACAACACCAAGTTTTCCTTACTGGCTACAGGTTCTTAGTGCTGGCGTGGTCAGCAGTACCTTAATGATTATTTTTGGCGGTGCTTGGTTTGACTTTCTAGCGACCTTCGGCATTGGCTGCCTTGGCTTTTTGTGTGCGTATTGGGTCAAGAAACTGATCGACATTCGCTTTTTGGATATGTTTTGTGCCTCCTTACTGATCGGTACTTTGTCTGTCTTAGCGGTCTCTCTTCATATCGCACAAAACGTCGATAATTTGATTATCGGTGCCGTCATGCCCTTAGTTCCTGGTGTAGCAATCACCAATTCCTTTCGAGATATCTTGGCAGGCCATCTCATTAGTGGCACAGCTCGGGGAACAGAGGCCATCTTTACTGCTGCCGCGATCGGTGTCGGCATTGCCACGGTCTTCACCTTATTTGGAGGAATCTCATGACGATTTTTATTCACCTTTCCTTCAGCTTCTTAAGCACTGTAACCTTCGGCATCTTGACCAATATTCCTAAAAGAGCCTTAGTTGCCACAGGCATTGCTGGAACGGTTGGCTGGATGATCTATTGGTCATTGCAAACGATTGGCTACGGTCTAGGCAGTGCCAACTTCTTAGCCGCATTTGCCGTCGGTTGCGTCAGCATCTTTTTTTCCCGCAGAAAAAAAATGCCCATGATCATTTTTAACATTCCCAGCCTCGTTCCCCTCGTACCGGGTGGGCCTGCCTACAAAGCCGTTCGAGAATTCGCTTTGGGCGACAACTTTGTCGGTTTTGAAAATCTGATGATCGTTGTCATCACCGCTGGGGCGATTGCCGGCGGGTTCATGATGACGAGTGTGGTTGAAAAGATCGTCAATCGCTGGCAAGTGAAACGCACAAAAAAACGTCATCCAGATAAAAAAATCTCCTGAAACTATTGGCGCGCAGAAACTATAAATTTTTCTTATTTCAGACTTTAGTACAATGTTTTCTTTTCGGACTTCTTTTATAATAAGGGCATACCTTACAAAACTGTTTGACGTTTGTCATTTGTTTTACTGGATTTTTCTGGTCTCACCCCGTATAGTGAGATTATGAAACATAAAGGAGATGAAGTCCTGTGAGCATAGCAACTTCTCGTCGTATCATTAATACGATTTCTATTATTGGCTTAGGTTTATCGATCGCGTTAACCATCTATTTTATCAATCTAGGTGTTTTCAAAGACATTAATGCACTGCGAGGACTAGTTGGAAATTCCGTTATCTTAGGACCAATCGTCTTTATCCTATTGCAGATCTTGCAAGTAGTAATCCCGATTATTCCCGGTGGTGTCTCCAGCGCTGCAGGTGTCTTGATTTTCGGTCCTTATCTAGGATTCGTTTATAACTATGTAGGAATCAGTATTGGTTCTGTCATTATTTTCCTGCTTGGCCGACGATATGGTAAACCATTCATTTTAAGTATGATCAGTGACAAAACTTACGATAAATATATCGGCTGGTTAGACAACCAAAGCCGATTTGAAAAACTTTTCGCCCTTGCAATCTTTCTACCGGTTGCCCCAGATGATGCCCTTTGTCTAATGGCTGGCTTGACCAACATGACAGTGAAGAAATTTACGTTGATTATTTTGTTGGCAAAACCTGCTTCAATTTTCTTGTACAGTATGGCATTGATTTACGGTGGAACATTCTTAACTGGTTTGTTAGGCGGATAAGAATCATATGTAAGAAAAACGATCAATTCAGCGAGCCGAACGTAAAGAAGCTGCTTTTCAAACAGGGAACTATGCCTGTGGCAAATGTGCTTCTAAAACTGTTCGGCTCTTTTTTACCGCCTTTCTAGAATAAATTGAACCACAATACTTACTTTGTTAGGATGACGACCATGAATTATTTAAAAAACAGCTTAGTCAACACGTGGGATTTTTTGAAAGACAGCAATGCCTACTTCCGTGATGTTTTATTGATGCACGGTGCCTTGTTGTTCTTAGTGATCCCGATATTATCGGCTTCCACCAAGTTCGTCTTAAAGCGCGGCGGCTTGCCCTACCTTTCTTTCGATAATATCGGTAGTATCTTTACAGATCACCCTATTGTGTTGCTCTCATTAACCCTGATTTTGCTTTTGATCTTATTAGCCGTCTTTTTTGAATTTACTTTCTTGCTGCTGAGTGTCTATTTTATCAAAAAGAAGCAGCCCATCAGCTTGCGGCAATTGTTACGAATGACTATTTTGCAATTGCGCAAATTACGGCCGATGACCTTTTTATTTTTCCTTTTTTACTTCTTACTGATTTTACCCATCGGTGGATTGAGTTTTAATTCGGATTTACTCGCAAAAATCAAAATCCCTGCCTTTATCATGGACTTTATTTTTGCCAATCGTGTCTTGATCATTGGGGCAGTGCTTTTGGTTTATGTTTTGTTGATTTACTTGGGGATTCGCGTGATCTTTGCCTTACCGGAAATGATTTTACGTGATCTGCCCTTTCGAAAAGCGATCAAAGAAAGCCTCCAAGTAACAAAACGCCGTTTTTTTGCCATCGTTGGTCAATTTGTCTTTATCGGTGGTAGTATCTTATTGATCACGACTCTGGGCTTCACGCTGCTTATTACCCTTCAAGCAGTGATTGAAGTTGTTACACCGGACTATGCGTTGTATAGTGCTGTTTTTATTATGACTTTCTTGCAGTTTATTTTGTTACTGAATGTCATTTTATCGACCGTGGCTATTTTTTACATCATCGTTGATTTCATGGATGATGAAGGCTTTTTACCAGAGATCCCTTCGTGGTTCCACCAAGAACCATTGAACCAGCGACATTTTCTAGGACTGAAAAGTTCCTTGTTTACCTTGGTCACGGTACTTTTTGGTGTTGGGGTTAGTCTGTATAATATGAACTATCTGACCTCAGCTGCTTCGATCCATCCGGTAACGATCTCCCATCGAGGGGTAAGCGACGGACAAGGGGTCCAAAATTCCCTTGAAGCGTTACGATTTACTAGTGAGAAATATCAGCCGGACTACGTGGAAATGGACGTCCAGCAAACAAGTGATGGTCATTTTATTGTCTACCATGATTTTTCTTACCGGCCTTTGACAGGCGGCAAAGGAAAACCCGAGCAATTGCCCTTGAGTTACGCCGAATCACTGACGGTTTCAGAAAACAACCAGACAGCCCGTATTCCAACTTTTGACGAGTACTTGGCGCTTGCCAATCAGTTGGACCAAAAATTACTGGTGGAGATCAAAACCCAACAAAAAGATACTGCGGCACTCGTAGATGCCTTCTTAGACCGATACCAAGAGGATTTAGTTGCAAATGGGCATATTATGCAAAGTCTCTCCTATACAGTTGTTGAAGAATTAAAAGAGAAGGCGCCTGAATTGACGTCGGGATACATCATGCCTTTCAATGTCGTAGGGCCGCCACTGACCAGTGCCGACTTTCTGACAATGGAATACAGTACGATCAACCGCAACTTCATCGCTTCTGCCCGGACCGATGGCAAGGAAGTGTTCGTTTGGACCCCCAATGATGCGGATACTATCAGCCGAATGCGTTTTTACGGTGTAGACGGGATTATTACTGACCAAATGGGGATTTTAAATGAAGAGTTGAGTTTGTCGGAAGAAGACATGACTTATTCAGACAAACTATTGAATTTCGTGATTGGCGTTGGCTGATTTCACACGAAAAAAAATGCTGCTCACGGTGATCCGTTGAGCAGCATTTTTTGCTAGTTGTTTAGGCAACGTTCGTTTGCGTACAAATTTTATTGAAACTGACGATCATCCGACGATTACAAGCTTCTACTTGTGCTTGATCTTCTTCTTCATAACTTGAAACGACGATCAACGCCGTATGTACGTATAGTTTTTCCACCACACCAATCACAGGCTTGCTCGCCCCGACAGGTCGGCAGACATATTTTTCACCGATCGTAATATTCTCCATATCCTCACCTCAACCGTTTTCTTTCATAAAGATATAATAACAAAAAAGCATCAAATTGAAAACGTTTTATTTCAATTTATCACGCATTTGTCACCAAGAAATGACAGTTTCGTTCGTTCAAACGCACTGGTTTGTTCGTGCCACTTCTTAAAAAGCATTTTATACTAAAGGAAATCAAAAGGAGATGAGTCAAATGCCAATTATTCAAACCTGTATCTTTGGACTATTGTCTGCTGCGTTGCTTTGGGGATTAAAAGAAGACCGCTGATTTTTTGGATCAACTATCGAGTAACACAACAAACGCGAAAATAAAACAACGCCTTGTGCCAATCAGAACTGGCACAAGGCGTTTCTTTGTCGAATTATAGACGTTCGTTCAATTCTTTTGCAAGATCTTCAAAACCTGGTTTGCCAAGTAAGGCGAACATGTTTTTCTTGTACGCTTCAACCCCTGGTTGGTCAAATGGGTTCACCCCGTTTAAGTAACCAGAGATACCTACAGCGATCTCAAAGAAGTACATCGTGTAACCTAACGTGTACGCATCCATTGTAGGAATTTTTACTAACAGATTAGGTACATCCCCATCTGTATGGGCAAGTAACGTTCCTTCAAAGGCTTTCGTATTAACAAAATCAACTTCTTTTCCTTCTAAGTAGCCAAGACCATCAAGATCTGCTTCTTGTGTAGGGATCGCAATTGATTTGCGTGGTTTTTCAACTTTTACGACAGTTTCAAAGATATTGCGACGGCCTTCTTGGATGTATTGACCAAGAGAATGCAAATCTGTTGAGAAGTTTGCGCTTGAAGGATAGATCCCTTTTTGGTCTTTTCCTTCTGACTCGCCGAATAATTGTTTCCACCATTCTGAAAAGTATTGCATGCCTGGTTCGTAGTTGATCAGCAATTCCGTTACTTTGCCTTTGCGATAAAGGATGTTACGCATTGCTGCATATTGATACGCTTCATTTTTTTCAAGGTCGTCACTTGCGTAAGCATCGCTAGCATCCGCTGCCCCTTGCATCAAGGCATCGATATCCGCTCCGCTGGCAGCGATTGGCAATAAACCAACAGCAGTCAATACAGAAAAACGGCCGCCGACGTCATCTGGAATAACGAAGGTTTCCCAGTTTTCGGCATCTGCTTCAACTTTTACTGCACCTTTCGCTTTATCCGTTGTTGCGTAGATCCGTTTGTTGGCTTCTTCTTTGCCGTATTTTTCAATCAAACGTTCTTTGAAAACACGGAAAGCGATCGCTGGCTCAGTAGTTGTTCCTGATTTTGAGATCACATTCACAGAGAAGTCACGGTCACCAATGATTTCGATCAAATCTGCTAAGTAAGTTGAAGAAATCGAATTACCGGCAAAAAAGATTTGTGGTGCTTTGCGTTCTTCATTTGGTAACAAGTTAAAGAAAGAATGATTTAAGAAATCAATCGCTGCTTTCGCTCCTAAATAAGATCCGCCGATCCCGATCACGACTAGTACTTCAGAATCAGATTGAATTTTTTCAGCCGCTTTTTTGATACGCGCAAATTCATCTTTGTCATAATTTTTAGGAAGGTCGATCCAACCTAAAAAGTCGCTACCAGCACCTGTTCCTTCGCGTAATTGTTTGTCTGCTGCTGTAACTTGACTTTGCATGTAGCTCAATTCGTATTCGTTCACGAATGGTGCTACTTTCGAATAGTCAAACTTGATGTGTGACATGATTTGTCCTCCTTGAAAAAATAGTTTTTCATACACTACCTACTTTACGTTTTTTTCAAACTTTTTTCAAGTAATTCCTGATAGATAGCCTGTCAGGTGATTTTAGACAAGTCCTTGAGCAAACATTGCTTTAGCAACTTTTTCAAAGCCTGCGACGTTCGCACCTAACATAAAATTATTTTTTTGATCGAAGGTTTCAGCTGTATCACGGCATGCTTCATAGATCGACTTCATGATATCATCCAATTTGGCATCGACTTCGGCTTTTTCCCATTGCAATCGTTGGGAGTTTTGACTCATTTCTAAAGCAGAAACGGCTACGCCGCCGGCATTGGCTGCTTTTCCTGGGCAGTAGAAAATTCCTTCTTCAATAAAATATTCTGCTGCTTCTAATGAGCTAGGCATATTCGCGCCTTCAGAAACGACCCGGACGCCATTGGCTTTTGCACGTTTGGCTTGCGAGAGATCAATCTCGTTTTGGGTCGCACAAGGAAAGGCTAATTCCGCTGGAGTATCAAAATCCCAGACAGTTGCCCCTTCATGATATTCCGCTGATGGCCGTTCCTTGGCGTAAGCCGTCAACCGTTCGCGTTTCACTTCTTTGATCTCTTTTAATAAGGCCAGATCAATGCCGTCTTTGTCATAAATAAAACCAGAGGAATCAGAACATGTGACAGGGATCGCACCTAATTCTTGCAATTTCTCAATTGCATAGATCGCAACATTGCCGCTTCCAGAAACGATCGCTTTTTTGCCTTCAAATGTTTCACCTAAGTCTGTCAATAAATGCTTAACGAAATAAACAGCGCCATAACCCGTTGCTTCTGTGCGGTTTTTACTGCCCCAGAAGTCTAGTGGCTTACCGGTTAAAATCCCGGCATCGTATTGTTTCAATCGTTTGTAGGCACCAAACAAATAGCCGATTTCCCGACCTCCGACACCAATGTCGCCAGCAGGAACATCTAGGTCAGGTCCGATATGTTTTGACAGCTCCGTCATAAAGCTTTGGCAAAAACGCATCACTTCGGCATCTGATTTGCCTTTTGGATCAAAGTCACTTCCGCCTTTGCCGCCGCCGATCGGCAGACCCGTCAAGCTGTTTTTGAAGATTTGCTCAAACGCCAAAAACTTCAAAATACTCAAGTTTACACTTGGGTGAAAACGCAAGCCGCCTTTGTAAGGCCCCATTGCAGAGTTGAATTGAATCCGATAGCCACGGTTTACTTGCCAGTTGCCTTGATCGTCTTGCCACGGGACTCTGAATTGGATAAAACGTTCTGGTTCAGTTAAGAGTGCAAGGATATTTGATTCAATATATTCTGGATGCTCCTCTAAAAAGGGAACGATCGTAGGCAAAAATTCGTCAATTGCTTGAAGAAATTCCGGTTGGTGTTGGTCTTTCTCGTGAATCTTCGCTTGAATTTCTTTCACGTAAGCTGAAGCTTTGGTCATAGTGCATTACCTCCTTTAAGATATTTTCTATTTTAAAGAAGTTTTCTGAAATTGCACGCTTTTTTTTAGAATTGTCAGAATTTTTTATCATTCGAAAAAAATCGCCCTCTCCTTTCAGCAGTCATAGGCGATGTGTTACAATCCCAAAGAGGTGAGAAGAATGGAAAAAACCTATGATGTCATCGTTGTTGGTGCAGGTACGAGCGGTATGATGGCTGCGATCACCGCTGCCAAACAAGGTGCTAGGGTCTTATTAATCGAAAAAAACAAAAAAATCGGCAAGAAACTATTGATGACTGGCGGCGGACGCTGCAATGTAACCAATAATCGGCCGGTAGATGATTTAGTTGCTCATATTCCAGGAAACGGCAAGTTTTTGTATAGTACGTTTTCCCAATTCAATAACTATGATGTAATGGCGTTTTTCGCAGACTTAGGTGTCGTCTTAAAAGAAGAAGACCACGGACGGATGTTCCCTGTGACGAACAAATCAAAAACCATCGTCGAAGCGCTGCTTCAAGCAATCAACGATCATCACGTCACCCTGTTGACGAATACGGTCGTAACCAAGCTGATCCATGATGGCAGCCAAATACGCGGCGTACGAACCGAAACCGATGAGTTCTCTGCCCCAAGCGTGATTTTGACGACGGGTGGCCGCACCTATCCTTCCACGGGCGCGACGGGGGACGGCTATAAGATGGCGAAAAAAGTCGGGCATACCATTACGCCGCTTTATCCAACCGAATCGCCGCTTGTTTCAGAAGAATCTTTTATTCAAGAACGGACCTTGCAGGGCATTTCCTTACAAGACATCACCTTGAGCGTCTTGGATCAAAAAGGAAAGCCCATCGTCGCCCATACCATGGATCTTTTGTTTACCCACTTTGGGTTATCTGGTCCAGCTGCTTTGCGCTGTTCCTCTTTTGTGAACCAAGAATTGAAAAAGCAGCAACCAGTGACGGTTGTTCTGGATTGTCTGCCGACGAAAGCCCAGGAAGCCTTGACCCAAGAATTAATTCAGTCTGCGGCTTCGAAGAAACAATTGCCGAATGCTTTAGCTGGCTTTTTGCCTGAGCGCTTGATGACCTTCTTTTTGCAGCAGCTAGACTTGCATGAGCTGGTTGCTGAAAAAGCCTCACCGGAACAGTTGACGGCGCTCGCTTCCTTGATCAAAGGCTTTTCAATCACCATTGTCCGCACGTTCCCATTAGAAAAGTCCTTCGTGACGGGCGGCGGGGTCCATCTGAAAGAAATCAACCCTAAGACCATGGAAAGTAAGAAAATCAATGGCTTGTATTTTGCCGGTGAATTGCTGGATATCAATGGTTATACAGGTGGTTTCAACATCACCGCTGCGTTTTGCACGGGTCATGTTTCTGGAAAAAACGCAGCAGAAACAGCTAGTTATTTCAATTATTGATCGACGACCCGGGTGTTCGCAGCAATATCCTGGCCTGTAGCTGCGAACACCTGGTTCTCCCCCTCTTTTTGCTTATTAGTTGGGTTTTTCTCAAAGTAGGCGTAGACTAAAGATAGCAAGATCGAGGGAGGTTTTTTTTATGAAACGAATTTCAAGAGGTAAATTTGAACGAATGCAAAAACTTTCAAATGAGGACGGTGTGATTGCCGCACTAGCGATCGACCAACGTGGTTCCATGAAAAAAATGATGAAGGCGGCAACTGGACCGGATGACTTTACGATGGAACACATTTATGAATTCAAACAGTTGGTTTCCCAAGAACTGACCAAATATGTCAGCAGTATTTTGTTAGATGAGGAATATGGCTTCTTAGGGATCGAAGCAAAGAATCCCAATGCTGGCTTGATCCTTTCCTATGAAAAAACAGGCTATGATGTCAACACGCCGGGTCGTTTGCCAGAGATTTTACCCAATGAATCGTTGCAGCGCTTGGTGAAAAAAGGTGCGGATGCTGCAAAAGTCTTGGTTTATTATAATCCAGATGAACCCCAAGAGATTTTAGATACCAAACATGCGTTTTTGGAGCGTTTAGGTACGGAGGCACAGGCGGCCGATATTCCCTTATTTGTGGAACCGATCGTCTATGATGATGAGATCACAGATGACAAATCACCTGCTTTTGCCAAGATCAAACCGAGCAAGGTCATCCGAACCATTCAGGAATTGACGAAAGATCACTACCATATCGATATTTTGAAAGTCGAAGTACCGGTTCAGTTCGACTTAGTGGAAGGCTTCCAAAAAGAAGGCTTAGAGGCCGTCTATACGCAAGAAGAAGCAGCCAATTACTTCAAAGAAGCCAGTGACGCCGCGACTCGGCCATTTATCTATTTGAGTGCGGGAGTTCCAGCGAATGTCTTTCGCGATGAATTGACCTTTGCTGGTCAACATGGTGCCAAATTCTCAGGAATCTTAGGAGGTCGAGCAACTTGGCGCGATAGTGTGGAAATTTATGGGAAACAAGGTGCCAAAGCGTTGTTGGAATGGCTGGACACCCAAGGAAAAGAAAATGTTGAAGAATTAAACGCCATTCTAAAACAATATGCCACACCGTGGTTTGACTTTTATGGCGGTTTAGAAAATATTGAGGTTTTCGATATTGAGGTCATGGAGTAAAACAGCACAAAAATCCCCGTGAATGTCATCTCTAGATGGTTCACGGGGATTTTTTATTCGTGTTCAGGTGCCAACAAATCGGCAAAGATCGCCCTAGTCAATTGTTGCAACGCTTGTGGAGCAAGCCCCATCTGCAACCCGCGCTTTCCTGCAGAAACCACGATTTCTTCCAGTGTCTGCGCCCCAAGATCAATATAAGTAGGAAAGAGCTTTTTCATCCCGATCGGCGAACAGCCGCCGCGAATATAGCCAGTCGTTTCTTCTAAATCTCTCAGATGCAGCATCTCTACTTTTTTGTTTCCACTGACTTTGGCTAACTTTTTCAGATCCACTTCTCTGTTTCCAGGAATCACAGCCACTAGCGGACCTGTTTTGTTGCCCACTGCCACCAGCGTTTTGTAGATGGCTTGCGGGCGTGCTAGTTGCACAGCGACGGATTGCGCATCGAGATGGTCTTCCGACCACTCATAGGTGTATTCGTTATAAGCGATTTTCTGTTGTTCTACTTGACGGATCGCATTGGTTTTTTGTTTCTTCTTCGCCATTTTATCCCTCTTTTGTTTTGGTTTCTTTTAAGAGAAGGCCTTGGCTGGTCTTACTCATTGAGTGAAAATTCTTGTAAGTAGTTGGTCATTCGTTCGATCGGTATTTGTCCAGGTGCTGAAGCACCTTGCAACGAAGCAAAAGTAAAGACCGAACCAGTCAATGCCCCACTAACCCGGCTGATTTTCCCCAGCTCCCCCATCGACATGATCGCCAACGGCAGTTGGTTGAAGCCACGCGCTTTAGTAATGATCCCCATCAAACGTAAAACATCTTGGACTTGCTTGGGCATCATCGCTAACTTGCCAACATCGGCACCAAATTGATTCATTACGCCGATCTTTAAAATCAACACAGCATCTTCTGGCGTTTTCTCAAAATCATGATTGCTCAATATCAGCTTTACCTGTGCCTTTTTGATTTCTTGAATAAAGGCTCGACCTAAAAATTCAGCTTTCTCTAATTCGACATCGATCCAATCGATCAAGCCTGAATCAGCAGCAGCTAAACACAATTCTTTGTACTGGGTCAATGTGAACGCCCGCTCGCCCCCTTCTTCCAAGGTTCGAAAAGTGAAGAGCAGCTCTTTGTGCTTTAATGTCGTGCGAATATGTGATAACGCATCTAAGACCGCTTGCTGGTCTTCGACATGTTTGTAATGATCAACACGCCATTCGACGATCTGTGCCTCTGATTCCTCAGCAGCAATGGCTTGTTTCAAGATCTCTTCATTGGTTTTCCCAATCAATGGCACACAAATCAACGGTGTTTTCCTGTCAAACGTTACTGGTTTTGATCGGCTCATCTCCTTCACTCCTTTTTCATTTGATAAAAGAATACTTTCAGATAGTTCCCTTCGGAAAAATGCTTATCTACCGCAAAATCAGCTGGTAGACGATAACTTTGAATACATTCATAAGCAACGTGTGCTTTCTCTAAGGATGCTTCGATCATTTCTTGAAACTTCCTCGGTGAAAGATTGGCCGCATTCGTTGAGGCGATCAACAAGCCATCAGGCGCTAAAATCGCCAAACTATCAGTGACTAAGTCGCCATAATTTTTCGCAACCGAGAAGACCTTTTTCTTGTTGCGGGCAAAACTCGGCGGATCTAAAACGATCACATCAAAGCGCAAGTCTTTTTTGCTGGCATAATTGAAGTAATTGAAAACATCCATGACATGGATACGCTGGGTATCTGGATCAATGCCGTTGACTGCAAATTGTTCGCGGGTCTTTTCTAGACTGCGTTTTGCCAAATCGACGCTCGTTGTTTGAGCAGCGCCACCGACAGCAGCAGCGACAGAAAACGCCCCCGTATAACTGAACATATTTAAAACCGTCTTGCCAGCTGCCAAGCCATCAACAAGTTGCCCACGAACTTCTTTTTGATCCAAAAAGATGCCCGTCATTAGTCCTTCGTTCAAATACGTCGCATACGTGACGCCATTTTCCTTCACCAATAAGGGTTCAGGTGCCGTTTTTCCATAGACCCATGCTGATTCAGGCAGCTCAGACGTAAAGCGGATTTTTTCATAAGCCCCTTTGATTTCGGGAAAGATTTGACGAAAAGCCGCCACGATCGCTTTTTTATGTTGATAAAGGGTGGCATTGTACCAAGAAAAAACGACATACTCGCCATACAAATCTACGGTAAGTCCCCCCAATTGATCCCCCTCGCCATTAAACAGACGAAAGGCATCTGTCAGGTCATCTTGATAGTAAGCAATGCGTTTGCCTTTTGCTTTCGCAAAGCGTTGCGCAAAGAATGCTTGGTCGATCACTGTTTCTTCAAAGGATACGACCCATCCGATCCCTTTATTTTGTTCCCCAAGATAGCCGACACCTAAGAAATGATTGGCCTGATCAATAAAGGTGACCCACTCCTTCGTCTCGATTGCTTGTTGAAGATCTTCTCGTTGGATCAACGGATTCTTTTTGCGAAGCTTCGCTGATCCTTGCTTCGTTAGTTTTATTTTCATGTTCATCTGCTCCATTCATTCTCCTTTTTAGTATAGCAAAAAGCGACAGTATTGTCTGTATCCTTGAAAGTAAAGAAATACTTAATTCCGCGTCATGACAAGGAATTCATTTGACACGTCTTTCACAGCCTAGTAAAATGTACTGTGATGTAAAATCGTAATTTACCGGTTATACTGGAAAAAGAGAGGACGATTCCTTTGAAAAAAAATAAAGTATCCACCTTTGTGAATACAAGAATGGGCTTTTTTTTCCTATTAGCCCTATTATTTTGGCTAAAAAATATCTTTGCCTATATGGTGGACTTCCACCTAGGTATTGAAAGCAGCATTCAGTACTTCATCTTATTCATCAATCCGATCGCAACGACTTTGTTGTTGCTGTCGATCGCATTGTACGTAAGAAGAACCAAAGCAGCTTATATCACGATGCTTGTGATCTATTTCTTGATGACTCTGCTGTTGTTCTCTAATGTTTCGTACTATCGAGAATTCACTGACTTTATCACCATCAACACGATGCTCGGTGTAGGAAAAGTAGCAAGTGGTCTAGGAGAAAGCGCAATTCGCTTGTTCCGTCCCTACGATGTGTTGTACTTCATTGACTTTATCGTGCTGATTGCAGCCTTTTCAATGAAAAAAATCAAAATGGACACTCGTCCTGTGCGGGCACGGATGGCTTTTGCGATCTCAACCTTAGCTGTCATGGTCTTTTCTGCCAATCTTTTCTTAGCAGAAGCGGATCGCCCTGAACTGCTTACTCGAACGTTTTCTCGTGACTATTTAGTGAAATACCTTGGGATCAACGCCTTTACGGTTTATGATGGGGTACAAACTTATCAAGCTTCGCAAGTACGTGCCGAAGCGAGTCCCAACGACATGAACGAAGTAGAGAGCTATGTTAAAGAACATTACGCAGAACCAAATGATGATCTGTTCGGTATCGCAAAAGGCAAGAATGTCATTTATATTCACTTAGAAAGTGTTCAGCAATTCTTGATCGATTATAAATTGAAAGATGAAGATGGCGTGGAACATGAAGTCATGCCGTTTATCAATAGTTTATACCATAGCGATAGTACCTTTAGTTTTGATAATTTCTTCCACCAAGTAAAAGCTGGGAAGACCAGTGATGCCGAAACATTATTCGAAAATTCCCTGTTTGGATTGAATCAAGGAGCGTTATTCACTCAACTGGGTGGGAAAAATACCTTTGAGGCAGCTCCAGATATTTTAGGTCAAACGCAAGGCTATACCAGTGCTGTTTTCCACGGAAATACCGGTACCTTCTGGAACCGAAATGAAACCTACAAACGGTTTGGCTATGATTATTTCTTCGACGCATCTTATTATGATGTCAATGATGAAAATTCATTCCAATACGGTCTACATGACAAACCGTTCTTTGAACAATCCGTACAATACTTAGAACGTCTGCAACAACCGTTCTATTCAAAATTCATTGCGGTTTCTAACCACTACCCATATTCTGAATTTACCAATGAAGAAGGCGGCTTCCCGCTAGCGAACACTTCTGATCAAACGATCAATGGCTATTTCGCAACCGCGAATTATTTGGATAAAGCCGTGGAAGAGTTCTTCAATTACTTGAAAGAAAGTGGCTTATACGAAAACTCAGTCATCGTTTTATATGGTGACCATTACGGAATTTCCAATTCTCGTAACCGTAACTTAGCAGAATTGCTTGGAAAAACAAGTTCTACATGGACAAACTTTGACAATGCCTCGTTACAACGTGTGCCTTATATGATTCATATTCCAGGACAATCAAACGGCGGCATCAATCATACGTATGGTGGCCAAGTCGATGCCTTGCCAACCCTATTGCACTTACTGGGTGTGGATACATCAAATTATATCCAATTAGGACAAGATTTATTCTCTGATCAAAACGAACAACTGGTTGCTTTCCGCGATGGCGACTTTGTGACACCAGACTACACCTACTACAGCAGTACATTGTATGACAATCGTACCGGCATGCCGATCAACGATCCATCCGATGAATTGCAAGCCAAAGTCGATGAATGGAAAGCCAAAGTCGACAAGCAACTTTCGGTTTCTGATCAGATCAATAATGGTGACCTTTTACGATTCTACGCGAAAAGCGGTCTAGAAGAAGTTGATCCTTCGACCTATAACTACAAAGACGCCCTTCAGCAAATGATGGACATTGAAAAGAATCTAGGCAGTGATTCAACTAGTGCCTTTTCTCAAAATGGCAATCAATCGACCGTCGATCTGTATCAAACAAAAACCTTCCAAGAATACCAGCAGATGACGGAACAAGATAGCGGCGAGTAAAGTAAGAACAACCAATAATCAATCCAGTAAGGCACCTGCCTTGCTGGATTTTTTTGCACTATTTGATAGGAAAAAGTCGAACTTTCTTGCCACTTTTTTAGCTTCGATATTTTACTACAAGAACTTCATACTTTATTCAAACTCCCCTTTTATACTATGTACTAGGATGAGGTGACTTAGATGAAAACTATACATTTTGCGATTGCCAGCATTTTTTATCATAAAAAAGCCATGGTGCTTTATACGCTTGTATCCTTCTTTGCCGTGATTGGCTTGATCGTGACGTTTGCCTTGATCTATTCGATGGATCAAGTGATCGCTCAAACAAGAGATCTCTTGGCGACAGAAGATCTGCAAACGAAAGTAGCCGAAGAGATCCAACCAGTCACGACAATCTATCATCAACTGTTCTATTTGATTTTTAGTGCCTTTACACTGGTCTTTATTGGCTTTCAAGTTTACTATCAATTATATAAACGCTCGGAATACACAGCTTGGTTAGCAAGTGGCGCCACCACCAGACAATGGGTAGCGATGCAGATCATTGAAATGCTCTTGCCGCTCTTAGCAGCCGCTGTGATCGCCTTTGTCTTATTGCTACTCTTCCAGCCTTATTTCCAGCGGGAATTACTCAGTGGGCATATCATTGCCCTTGATCGAGAGCGTGCTTCTGATAACTTTTGGGAGGCTGTACAAAGTCTTCCTGGACAAGAATTCGCCATTACGATTCCGCAGAATAGTCAAATTCTGGTCCAAAATGTCGATTTGAACAGCACCACTTGGCTTGCTATTTTATTTGAAAGCACACGCCACACACTTGTCGTCTTACTTGCCGCTGTTACCAGTTTTACTGGTTTGATTGCCAGCGGACATAGTCTGTATTGGAGGAAAAAACAATGGAAAAACCAACTCAGCTAACGAAACCAATTGGTTTCTATTATGTTTCGAAAGACAATGAAACAAAAACTTCTGAATTAAGTTTGCTGCTTTCACAAAAAAAAGCCATCTTGATTCGTGCTCAATGGCCTTCCGTTCCCTTTTTATCCGTCATGGACAATGTATCTCTTGCAAATAAAAAAGGGGGCGATTTAGAGGGTGTTCTGCCTTATGTTCAGCTTCCCTTATCGGCTTTGAAAAAAGAGCGGACAGAATTAGGCCCCTTTGAGGAGATCAAAATTCAGCTGCTCTTAGCGTTACTTTCAGAAAGAGAAACCCTTTTAATCGAAAATGTCTTGAGCACGTTAACAACAGAAGAGGTCCAAATCCTGCTACCTTTGTGCCAAGAAATCGCCGAACAATTTGCTGTTGCCATCTATTTGATCCATGAAGACGAATGCTTTGCCCATACGCCCTATACCACTTATCTATAGTTTACATAGCCCTCATACAAAAAGGCTTGCTTGCAAAAGCAAGTCTTTTTGTTTGGGCTGCTGCCAATGAACCGCAAAAAAATCGACCGGCTAAGCGAATTGCTGCCGGTCGATTCCTTATTCTTCATTTAAGTCGATATCTGGAAAAGAGATTTTAAAGGTCGTGCCTTTGCCAAGTTCACTTTCTACACTGATCTTTCCTTTGTGCAGGCGTACGAGCTGTTCAACGATTGATAAGCCTAGACCTGATTCGCCAAATTGACGGTTTTTACGGGACGGATCGACTTTGTAGTAACGATCCCAAATATTTTTGACTTGTTCTTCAGACATACCGATCCCCGTATCACTGATTTCGATAATCGTTTCTAAATAGCCTTTTTCTATTCGGACCCGAATTTCTCCATCTTCCGTAAACTGGATCGCATTTTGTAAAATATTGACCATGATCTGGACGAAACGATCATAATCCGCGTAGACATCGATTGGCTCGGTTGTTTCTAAAATCAGCACATCTTTGGCAATTTCTGCCTTGCTCTCCAGTTGCGTCAACAGATTTTTGATGGTTTGCGTCGCATCAAATTTTTTGATGACCATCGAGATTTGATTGGTCCTGATTTTTTCGTAGTCAAGGTTTTCGTTGACTAATCGAATCAAGCGATTGGTTTCATTTTTCATCAAGCGGATCGCATTGTCTTTTTGATTCTCAGGAATTGCGTTGTACTCTAAGCCCTCCAATAAGCCATTGATGGTCGTCAACGGGGTACGCATCTCATGAGAAGCATCCGCCATAAATTGCCGACGACGTTCTTCTTGCCGTTCAATTTCTTCTTGGGATTCTTTTAAGGATTTCGTCATTAAATTAAAATCTTCGGCTAATTCATCAAATTCATCCCGATTATGCACCGGCAAGAAAATATCAAAATTGCCATTAGTAATTTCTTTGGTTGCCCGTTTCATTCGATTGATCCGCCTTACTTGGAACGTAGCAAATAGGTAACTGATCAATAAGGAAACGACGATCGAAATCAAACAAACTTTAAACAAGTTTTGATTAAAGGCACTGACAAGATTCAAAATACTGCTTGCCGATTGCGAAACCACCATTACACCGTAAAAATCCGTGCGATTGACAGAAAAAGGTATCAACACATAGGAAGTCAGTTCTTTTTCACCATATAGATTCGTGGGTGATGTCAGTTGCAGACGCGCCCCGTTTTCTAAGGATTGCCAGTCTTTTTCAGAAATTGGAAAATCCACCGCACGAGTATTATCTAATGGATAAATAATGTCATCGGGGCTTTTAAAGAAAGCAAAAGAAATGTCTTGGTTGCTCAAAATATTTTCAGCCAAATGCAGAGAATATTGCAGATAGCCATCTCGCGTCATATTTTGCTGCAAATATTCTGAATCACTGATTTGCGAAATCGTCGCGACCGACGAAGCATACCCCATTAACTGCTCATAATTTCGTTCTTGTAACGTTTGGCGTGTCATTTGAGTAAACGCAATACCAATCGTCATCAAGATCACGAAGATCACCACAAAAAATGCAATCAGCTGTTGATACAGGTAGCGCATTAAGCAGCACCCGCATCATCAAATTTGTACCCAACGCCCCAGACAGTTTGAATGATCTGTGGCCCCACTTTTTCAATTTTTTGTCTTAGTTTTTTGATGTGTGCATCAACGGTCCGTTCATCGCCAAAGTATTGGTAATCCCAAACCAGTTCTAACAGCTGTTCTCTCGAAAACACTTGTCGCGGTTTTTTTGCTAACGTATAAAGCAAATCAAATTCTTTCGGCGTCAACCCATCGATGGGTTTACCATTTAAATAGGCTTCCCTTGTTTTTGTGTTCATTTTGAAATGATCGGTGACGATATCAAAGGTGGCATCGGAAGCTTCAGGTGTTGTTTTTTCAACCAATTCACTGCGGCGGTGTAATGCCTTGATCCGTGCAATCAAGGTCAATGGACTAAAGGGTTTCGTCACATAGTCGTCCGCCCCCATCTCTAACCCGATGACTTGGTCGCTTTCTGAATCACGGGCCGTCAACATAATAATAGGAACTGTACTAGAGATTTTACGAATTTCGCGCGCCACCATCATGCCGTCCATGGAAGGAAGATTCAAGTCAAGGGTGATCATATCCCACTTGTCTGGTTCAGCAGCAAAGGCCTCTAGTCCTTCTTTGCCATCGTATTTAAATACTGCTTCCCATCCTTCATTCAAGAAAAACATTTGCATCATTTCAGAAACAGATTCATTGTCTTCAATCATTAATATATTCATTTTCTTCACCTCTATGTTCTTTATCAAATCGTTGCAGATTTTCTTCGATCAGGCCAAAGATCGGCACGATGAACCAAGGGATCACGATCATTTCAACTAGAAAAAAATTGGTCCATTCTTGCCATTTCAAGACAAACCCAATGAGCGCCATGATTCCGCCAAAAAGCAGAAAAAATCGGGCAGATAGTTTTTGGGCCTGTCGCCAATTGCGTTCATTTTGTTTTGCTAGATAGGAACGGTATCCATAAATAAGGTTCATTTTTTTTGATGGAAAAAGAAAAAAAGTGAGACCAATCAAGAAAAAAATGCTACCAATTACTAAAAAAATCATCGTTTCACTCCATTCTTCCTATAGTATACTCGAATTTCTTTCTTCTACCAACAACTTCACCGATTATTCATAAAGGTTTGCCTTTTTTTCAATCTTTGATAAGATTGTGAGTGGACTATGACTATAAACCTTAGGAGTAAGATACATGACCTATAAAGCATTAACTTTTTTTGATCTTGACGGTACACTTTTAGATGAACACTCGCAAATCACTTCGGAAATTGCTGAGGCGATGGCGAGGTTGCGTAAAAACCAAGTACTGCCGATCATTGCAACAGGCAGAACCGAACCTGAAGTTACCGCTATTCGTGAAGCAGCTGGTATTACCTCGAACATCGTCATGAACGGTGCTTTTATCCGCATTGATGGCAAAGAAGTTTTTTCCGATACCCTTGAGCCTGAGCTTTGCGCACGGATGTACCAAGCCGTCAAAGACAATGGCGATGAGCTGTGTTATTACAATGAGAAAGGCTATTGGGCGACTGGTCACACCGAGGAAATGGTTGGTGCATATAACTACGTCCGTAGCCCTCTACCAGAAATCGATCCTCTGCATTATGAAACTGATCGGACCAATATGTTGTTGGTTTTAGGTGTCGGCAACGATGCTTATTATCATGAGCGTTTTCCCGAACTAACTTTTTATCGTAATACGCCCTTTTCAATCGATGTCGTAAAATCCGGGACTTCTAAAGGGACTGGCGTAAAAACCTTGGTAGAATTATTGGGTCTAGAAGATGTACCTACCTTTGGCTTTGGTGACGGCAGCAACGATTTCGCCCTTTTAGAAGCTTGTGACCACAAGATTGCAATGGGAAATGGGATTCAAGAGTTAAAAGAGCTGGCAGACTTCGTGACCTTGAAAAATACCGAAGGCGGGATCGTACACGCCCTGAAACATTTTGACTTAATCTGATTCTTTGCACACGCACGAAAATATGGTATACTAGTGAATGGTAGCGATACCCCTTTTATCAAGGGGATGTTACGGATTCGACAGGCATAGTTGAGCCTGAATTGCGCTTCGTAGGTTACGTCTACGTTAAAACGTTACAGTTAAATATAACTGCTAAAAACGAAAACTCTTACGCTTTAGCTGCCTAAAAACAGTTAGCGTAGATCCTCTCGGCATCGCCCATGTGCTCGAGTAAGGGTCCTATTCTAAGTGGGATACGTTTTATCTTTCCGTCTGTAAGATAAAAAAGAGATCATCAGACTAGCGATACAGACTGCCTGTCACTCGGCAAGCTGTAAAGCGAATCTACAAATGAGTTGACTATGAGCGTAGATTTTTAGGTAGCAATATGTTTGGACGCGGGTTCGACTCCCGCCATCTCCATTTTAAACTGTCAGTAAGTGACACTAAGAGCCAAAACCTTGATTTTACAGGGTTTTGGCTTTTTACTTGTGTCAGTATGTGACACTATTTGACTACCAATCTAAATAGTTTTTTCAAAAGCACGCAAAAAAAATCCCGCCACTCCGAAAAGTGGTGGGCTAGAAGTGATGCCGTCCGCTGGCGTGCTTCCTAAATCCTTCTGTGTCGCCTTCTCTGATTTCTATAGGATATAAAAACAAAGAGAACCTTAGAATAGTCACGTCGCTACAGTGTGATTACGATATTCTAAGTGTTCTCTTTTTTGCCTTAGCCTACTTTTCAAAAAGTTATTTTTTCGTGAGTCTGATAATTTCTGAAATATCGTCAATTTCTAATGCATTAGCGATTCTTTCAATATGTTGAAGGTAAACTTTCTCTCGTTTTCCATTTGCCAGCTTATTAATAATCGAAGGTTCAATATCCGATAAGCGTGCTAACTCTCTTAGAGAAATTCCTCGGCTTTTTACAAGCTCTTTTAAGCCTATTTCTATTCTTCTGTTCATGTGTTCCCCACCTTTTCTGCAAACAGATGTTGTTCCTAGAGACATCATATAGTAAAATAGGATTAAAAGTGGTGTCTATACAAACATCAATAAAATCAGAATGGAGGCGTTACGTTGAAAGAAATAGAAAAGATGGGTATTAAGACGAGTAATAAGCAGCCGGTAAAAGAAATTAGCTACCAGGACATATATGGTTTAGGAGATACTTTGGAGCAATTGAAATCTTGGCAAGAACCACTCGGTGTATTAGAAAAATTTTTCAGTGACAAAAAAAGACCCGTGAATAAGCAGAAAATCATCCGAGATTATCATGCCTGCTCCTTATTATTCCATGTTTTTCTCACAGACTTAGGTAGCTCCCTCGAAAAACTGGAACTCCAGATTGGTGATTTAAAGACTCGAAGAAAAGTTTAATACCAGAACGATAGGTTGAGCTCCTATCAAGGTATAGACTATCGTTCTCTTTGCTAATTGGTTTGATAATTGAAAATGTTTAACAGCTTATTCCCTTAGTTCTTCCCATTTGATATGATGAAAGCATCAAACGAAGGACGTGATTAGATGAAACTAACCTTACTGGCTCCCTCTTTTTCTGTCATCCAAGTAAAGAGTATTGATCCTTCGATACTGAAGATTGTTCCTCTTTTTTTTGCCCATACGTCAGAAGAACTTTCTTTGGTGTTACCAACTGCAAACGTTCCAGCTGAAACGCTAAACAGAGAAGATGGATGGAAAGCGATGAAAATAATTGGTGTGCTGGATTTTAGCTTGATTGGCATTATTGCAAAAATCTCTTCCCTTCTAGCCGAGGAGTCAATCAGTATTTTTGCTGTTTCTACCTTCAATACTGATTATATTTTAATCAAGGAGCATCAGGTAGAACAAGCTCGTACTGTTTTAACCGCCAATGATTATTCTTTTGTCAATTGAGAAAAAACTTTTTCTTCCTTACTACAAGTTACTCTCGATCGCTTTATGAAATACAAAAGAACGACTGAACCAAAGAAGTTCAGTCGTTCTTTTGTATTTCACTTGTCGTTGAAGAAAGATAAGAGTACTGGGTATCCCAAATAAAAGACTTCCCCAAGCTTTCATTTTCCCCAGTACTCTTCATTGCTCGTTGTTAAGATAATCATAATACAAAAATGATTTTTATTCAATAACTATGCTTTAAAAATAAACAAAATGCTATTTTGTGACAATTTATAGGGGTTTCACTTCATTTCTAGCTAATATTCCCTATATCTGTTTATATTCTAAATCGTTACGTGAAGCATCAGTTGATGAGATGCGATCCCTTCGATAGCGATCCTCCTTCTTTTAAAGTTTTGAATTTGAGGAAATTCAGCCTTGTCAATCTCGCGTTCCCATGCTAACATGATTATGCACACGTGAACATTAGTTTGAGGAGGATTTTTAATGGCAAAAATTACAGATGTACAAACAGCGTATTATCGGATACCTCTTCCGGAAATCATGGAAGATGCGAAGCACGGCTTACACACCCACTTTGAAGTGCCTATCGTCAAGATCGTTACTGATGAGGGACGTGAAGGTGTGGGCTATACGTATACTGGTGGCTTCGGTGGCGAATCGATTGCCAAACTGATCGACAAAGAACTAAAAGCAATCCTCTTAGGGAAAGATCCAGCATGTGTGGAGGCCTTGTGGGATCAGATGAACTGGGGCATTCACTATGTTGCCAGAGGCGGTTTAGCGAGTTTCGCCATTGCGGCTTGTGATATTGCCTTATGGGACTTACGCGCGAAAAAAGCACAAGAACCCCTCTACAAACTTTTAGGCGGCGCAAGTAACAAAGTCAAATGCTATGGTGGTGCGATCGATCTAAACTTTTCTCTTGAAAAACTCTTAGCCAATAATCAAAAATATTTAGACATGGGATTAAAAGCGGTCAAAATCAAATTGGGCCAAAAAACACTTGCCGAAGATATTGCTCGAATAAAAGCGGTCAGAGAATTGATTGGTCCCGATGTTGTCTTTATGGTGGATGCCAACATGAGCTGGTCTGTTGAAAAAGCGATCAAAGCCGCCAAACTGATGGCGCCTTATGACATTTTGTTCCTTGAAGAACCAACAATCCCCGAAGATTACGAAGGCTACGCTCGTATCGCTAAAGAAGGGCAAATTGCAGTCGCAGGCGGGGAAAACTTGCGCACCCCTATTGAGTTTGCTCATATGATCAAATATGGCAATGTCGATTTTCCACAACCCGACGCTTCCAATTGCGGTGGGATCACCGGCTGGTTGAAAATTGCTGCCTTAACACAAACAAGTAACTTATCTGTTTCTACACATGGCATGCAGGAATTACACGTCAGTCTACTGGCGGCGATGCCTAATGCTGGGTATCTTGAAATGCACAGTTTTCCAATCGATCAATACACCACGAGACCATTAGTGATCGATCCATCCGATGGCCGTGCGATTGCACCAGAAGAACCAGGGATTGGTGTCATATTTGACTGGGAGAAACTTGCTCCTCATAAACAACCCTTTTAACTGAAAACCCACGATTATTTCCTTTAGGATTAGGAAATAATCGTGGGTTTTTATTACAGAATCAATGGCTTTTCTTCAAATGGAAGCCACCGTTCATCAATAAGGGAACGATACCAAGCGGCTGATTTTTTTAATGACCGGGTCCGTTCTTCATTTAACTCAATTCGGACGAGACCATAGCGGTTCTTAAATGCATTCATAGGTGAAACACAATCGGTAAATGCCCAAAGCATATAGCCTTCGCAGTTGGCACCTTCCTCGACGGCTTTTAGCAGCCAGTAAAGATGTTCGGTAATAAACTGAATCCGATAATCATCTTGGACTTGACCTGTGGCATCCATATACTGTTCTTCATTTTCCCGCCCCATACCATTTTCAGTGATCAGCCATGGAATATTGCCATAATTTTCTTTAAGATAATTAGCCATATCGTACATGACCTTCGGATAGATTTCCCAGCCACGGGAGTTATTCATTTGTTTTCCTGGCAAATCAAATGTCTCATAAAACATTTCTGGATGAAATGGTGTATCCGAATGCCATTGATATCGTGGTGCCCGCACGCGTTTCGGGTAGTACTGATTGACACCTAAGAAATCCACCGTATGGGTGCGGATCGTTTCCAAATCTTCTTCTGTCGGCTCAAAGTAGATGTCATAGGTTTGGCAAAGTGTGATAAGTTCCTCTGGATAATGACCTTTGACCATTGGATCAAAAAAGATCCGGTTGAAAAAGAGATCATACATTTTTTGCGCTTTTTGATCCTCCGGTGAGGAAGAGCGCGCGTAAACCATTTCTGGATTTAGTACACAACCGATGCGCCCCTCGTAGCCCTTTTCATGATAGACAGCCACCGCTTGGGCGGACGCCAATACTTTGTGATAGTTCCAAAGCATCCATTTTTTTGTGTTTTGCTCATGGGGCCAGCGGATCGCATCGAGATAGCAACGAGTCTGAATAACGATCGGCTCATTGAAGGTAAACCACTGTTTGACTCGATCACCGTAACGCTCGAAGGCGATTTCGGCATAACGGGTATATAGATCGACCACTTTCCGCGAGCTCCAGCCATCATAGGCATCCATCAAACTAGCTGGCAGTTCATAATGTTCCAAACAAAGCATCGGTTCGACGCCAGCCGCAAGCAATTGGTCGATAAGCTGATCGATATGAGCAGCATAGTCTTCGTCAACGATCAGCTGTTCATGGTCGGTAAAGAAGCGCGCCCAGTTGATCGATGTTCGGTAATGGGTCAAATGAACCTCCTGCATCAGTTCAACATCTTCCGAAAACTTTTCCATAAAATTCGTCGCAATAGCCGGCCCATAGCCATTATGCCAAACAAAGCGTTCTTCTTTGTACCAGCGGTCGAGATACGAATCTTGCCCTTCTCTCTTTCCCTGCCAGCCTTCTGTCTGCCAAGCAGACGAAGCAGCGCCTAAAATAAATGTCTCAGGTATTTTTACCATTTTTGCAAAACTCCTTTATGCAACTTCATTGGTCGTACGATTCATTACCAAAACAAAAGGCAGATAGATCAAAATCGCTACGATAATACAGATCACTTGCGTGATGACAGCCCCGATATCCCCAGCAGTAGCTAGATAAGCATTGACGATCGGTGGCATCGGCCATGGGACCATTACCACCGCTTTAGCGGCAAAGCCTAGGCTTGTCGCCACGTACCCAATCGTTCCTGTTACTAACGGTGTGAGGATAAAGGGAATCGCCAAAATGGGATTCAGCATGATCGGCATTCCGAAGATCACTGGCTCATTGATATTGAAAATCCCAGGTGCTAATGACAATTTAGTGATTTGGCGCATATCCTCTCGTTTACCGACGATCAAAATCGCAATCAGCAAACCAATCGTCACGCCAGAGCCGCCCATACTCATATACATATCCCAAAACGGCATCGTAATGATATTGGGTACTTCTTTTCCAGCTTCAAAGGCTTCCGTGTTGACGGCAATCGCTGCCAATAACAATGGTTCTCGAATGGGTTTGACCATCTGGTTCCCATGAATCCCGATCACCCAAAAGACTTGTGCGATAAACATCAACAACAAGATGCCTGGTAAGCCTTGAACGATTCCTTCCAGTGGGCGTTGAACCACGTTGTAGATGATATCGTAAGCATACATTCCTGTGAGCGCCTTGATAGCAAAACCAGCGGTGGCGATGATGGTCACGGTGAAAATCGTTGGAAACAATGCCGAAAAACTTGCCGAAACATTCCCTGGAACACTATCAGGCATCGTGATCTGCAGCCGTTTTTGTCTTCCTAGCCATGCATAAAGCTCGATGGAAACGATTGCAACGAACATGCCTAAAAATAGACCTTTCGTGTCCGTGTATTGCTTAGCCAGCACGTTTTCGGCAACCACCGTCGCATCTTCGTGCAAAAATTCAAAGATCATTGGATTAACAGAAAGATAAGACATCACGGCGATGATTCCTGGAAAGACCCCAGAAATCTTATTTAGTTTTGCTAGCTCAATCCCAATCAGAAACACTGCATAGATCGTTAAGAAACTCAATGTCACATAACTGACCGCAGATGAGATTGGTTTTAAACTTTCTAAAAAGCGCAGTACCTCGATTTGTGCCAATCCATTTTCAGCATCAAAAACCATTGCTGAAAATAATGTACCAAATGCCCCTGTAATGATTACTGGAATCAAAGCAGCAAAGGCATTTTTAATGACCATGATGTAGCGTAAATTGTTGATCCTGTTGGCAAATTTTCCCAAAACGTCAGCGAGTCGATCCATAAATCCTTGCATAAAACTCCCTCCTATACCCTATTCTTCAATTGATAGAAAACGATTACATTACAAATGTAATTCATTTCTTGAAGAATGTAAACGCAGGAAAAGCCTTTAAAACAGGGTATGTAAAGCTCCACGTTTACATACTTCGTTTTATCACTTATTATTATTTTGAGGTGAAGCAAATGGCGAACTACCATGACATCGCTGCCGATTTACGGAGCAAAATCAATCACGGGTTTTACGAAGAAGAGAAAAAATTGCCGAAGCAATCCGAACTGGCTGCGGATTATCAAACGAGCCGCGTGACGATTCAAAAAGCATTGAATATTTTACAAATGGAAGGCATTATTTACGGTAAAAAAGGCACGGGTACGTTTATCAGCGATTCCTATTCAACCTTCGATTACAACGCCAAGATCAATCGCGGGCTGACCAAGCGCCTTGGAGAAACAGGAAAGATCACCAGCAAGATCATTTCTTTTGCCATTCTTTTTCCCGATGAGAAAGAACAAGAAAAACTAAACATTCGCAGTGACCAGCAAATTTATGATATCGTTCGTTTGCGTCTATTTGACGATATACCCGTTGTTTTAGAATATACCATCATGCCGCTTCATGTCATTCCTGGCATTACCGAAGAAGTCTTAACCTCTTCCGTCTATAGCTACATCACGAACCAACTCCACTCCTCGATTGGAACATCTGTCCGTCGTATCAAAGCGGATCGTGCAGACACCTACGACCAGCAATACTTAGCTTGTGCTGCCACCGATCCCATTTTAGAAGTGGAACAAACGGTTTACCTCGGCGATGGGACGCCTTTTGAATTTTCCCAATCACGGCACCGCTATGATATGGGGGATTTTATTGTTGTAAATAATTAATACGCTGCGGATCGAGTGCCTCTGATTGAGGGTCGATACGCAGCGTATTTTACTTAAAATACTGCTGATAGACTGTTTGACCAATTTCTCTTAGCCAACTGATCCCTCGGCCACTACCGGCTTTATCATAGGAAAATGCCGCAATGATGATCGTCGTTTCATTGGCTTGTAAATATGCTACATCGTGTTCGATGCGGTCAAGACGACCTGTCTTATTAAAAATGCGGCAAGAAGGCTGCGCAGTTTCAGCAAAATTCCCCGCTAATCCATCTTGAAATTGCTGCTGATTTAAAGGTGAAAATCCTAGTGCAGCTTCTTCTCGTTCCACACACCTTAGTAGCAGTTTGGCAGCCACCGAGGGTGTCAAGCGGTTCTCTTTGTCTTTGATCGGTCGCATCATATACCGTTCAAATTGGATCTCCGGCTCCTGAATCCATGCCTGAAGCGTGGGCAACCCTACTAAGTCCAATAGTACATTGGTCGCAGTATTATCAGATACGGCGATCATTGCCGTGAGAAGTTCACTGATGGTCCAACCTTTCTTCTGAGGAAAAAGACGGATCACCCCAGCACCCCCTGTCAGATCAACAGGGTTCACACAAATTACCTGTTGGGGATCGATCTTTTTTTCGATGATTTGTTCAAGATAATACGCGTACAAAACAAGCTTACTAATACTCGCTGCCGAAAACGACTTTTGACCCTGATAGTCAACAAGACATTCCGTTGGCGTACCGATCCATACCCCCATTTCCAACGTTGCCTGGTAGTTTTTTAGAATAGGATCAATTGCTACACGCAAGTCATCTTTTCCCATCAAATGCCCCTTTCCTTACGATCATGAAAAGAATGTTCATGAGTATTCCTGTGATTCATTCGGCTGGTTTTGCCAATAACGCGCCACAACTGCGAGTTCTGGTTCATAATTAGAGCCAGTGATTTTGGTTTTCATGACCCGTGACCCAGGTGTTCTTGAATGAATCATTTCGTCATCCCCCAAATATAGACCGACATGATGGACTTCGCCTTTTCCTTCTTCATAAGCAAACAACAGCAGATCCCCTGGTTGTGCCTGACTGTAAGGTACGATGTTTGCTTGTTGTGCTTGCTCGATCGTATCTCGGGGGATTAAAATACCATGAAGTCGATGCAGCGAATACATGAATCCAGAACAGTCAAAGCCACTGCCGCTAATGCCTGCCCAGACATAGGGCTGGTTTATAAATTGTTCTGCCAAGGCTATTATTTTTTCTGGGAGCTTTGCCCATGTGTCCGATAGGACGTGAGCAAAAGCTTTAGCGATCGTTGCTGGTCCATTAGGCGTAGCCACTTGATAGGAATCTGCGGTTTCCCCAACAAGTGGTAAAACTGTTCCAAAAGAAACGAGTCGTGTGGTCGAGTCAAAAACAAGCACGGCTTCTTTTACAATCACACCAATCCTTCTTTTAGCTATTGCATAGTCTGGTGGCAATGGCTTCAATACCTCGTTCGGCAGATAACCAAGATACCCGAGTGGGTGTTTATTGCTTATTTGATCCAAGACGATCACATGGGACCAACCATCCGTTTGGGCGATGACTTCTACAATCGTCCCATATAATACTTCGGAGTCCACTAAGCTTTCCTGATAAAGCCGCATCGTATCTTCATCAGTCAAAAAAGTGTGCAGTGCTTCTAAAGGAAATGCTTTGATTTTTGCTAGTACTTTGTTTTCTTTGGGTTCCTTCCATAAGAAGGAAGAGCTAGCCTGAACAATTTGTTTCATCTTTGCTCCTCTCATAACTGTTTATTCGTTGATTCCTAGTCCGATGCGTTCGGTGACGCTCAAGCTTCCTGGACGCTGAAGAATCCCTTGCATTTCAGGGGAAGTCGTTTGGGTCTCCCACATAAAAGGAACATCCAGATCATAAAATTGGACATCCGCCATCCCCAAGGCAAAATGGGCGGCTGCAGCCATTCCCCCATACCCTTCAATCATCGAACCGACCATCACCGGCATTTGATGCTCTTTTGCCAATTGATAAATTTTTTGTCCCTCTTTGATCCCGCCGCTTTTCATCAATTTAATGTTCATATAATCGCAGCAGTTTTCAGCAATCAAACGTTTGGCATCCTCATAGGAAAAAAGACTTTCATCGGCCATGATTGGAATCGTCGTACGAGCAGTCACATAGCTGAGTCCAGCAAAATCATGGGCTTTTACTGGCTGTTCAACAAACTCGATCGGAATGTCTTGCCATTGGTCTAAAATCTGCACCGCTTCTTCTTTGGTCCAGCCTTGATTGGCATCAATTCGAAAGGGGATCTTTCCTGCCAAGCGTTCATTGATGCAGCGAATTTTCGCAACCTCCTCTTCGATCGCGCCTACTCCTAGTTTGATTTTCAAGGAGCGAAATCCCGCCTGGACTTTCGCTTGCGCATCCTGCAGCATCTGCTCCTGTGAACCAACACTGATCGTATAGTCGGTTGTCAGTGTATTGGCAGAACCACCTAAATAGCGGTAAAGCGGTAAGTTAGCTACTTTAGCCAGTGCATCGTGCAACGCGATATCAATCGCCGCTTTAGGGCTCGTATGATGCTGGATCAACGCATGAAGCTCATCCATTACCAGCAATTGGGCATCTACCTTTCTACCTAACAGGAAAGGGGCAAAAACAGTTTCGATATCTTTTAAAATACTTTCTTTTGTATCACCGGTGATCACTTCGGTAGGTGCTGCTTCTCCGATGCCAACGATCCCATTGTCAAAAGAAAGCAGCACTCGAATCACTTCGACGGCGTGCACTTCTCTGAGCGCCGTTTTAAACGGTGCATTCAGCTGGATCGGAATTAGCTTCGTTTCAACTGCTGTGATTTTCATTCGTGTTCCTCCCAAAAGGAAAAGCCGTTCTTATCTAGCTGGAATGAATGATTCCTCTTCACTGCTAGATAAAGAACGGCTTTATTCCTTGCTCTAGTTGCTGAACGCTTGGCGTTCCTCTTTTCTGCAGTACTGTTTGACTACGTCAGTCGGTAGATGTATGAAAGAATTGTTTTTTTTACTTATTCTTCGACAAACACATTTTTATAATCATAGGCAGCACCGACACTATGAACGATGAGGCCTTTGATCTTAGGCGACCGCAGATGTGCTTCTGCACTTTGGAAAAGCGGTATAACGCCCAAATCTTCATTTAAGATTTTTTCTGCTTCCACCATATTTTCCCAACGGGCTTCTGGGTCGTTGGCATTTTCATTGGAGGCTTGTTCGATCAATTGGTCGTATTCATCATTTAGCCATTTCCCACGATTGTAGGAACTGTCTTTTTTGAACAATTCCAAAAAGTTGATTGGATCTGCATAGTCCCCGATCCAATTGTTCATGACCATCTCAAAATCGCCGCTATTGGAACGATCCAAACGAACAGAAAAAGGAACGTTTGTGACTTCGACAGTCAATCCATCCAGTGTTTGCTGCAAGGTTCCTTGAATGTATTCCGCCATTTTTTTCGATTGGTCGGTATCTGAGGTCAGCAGTTCAAAAGACAATGTATCGATACCCAGTTCTGCCTTGGCCTTTTCCCAATACTCTTGGGCTTTTTCTTCGTCAAAGGCTAACGTGGTTGCCGCATCCTCTACAAAGTCAGCTTTTGTCTCTGGATTGAAAGCTAGGTCAGAAGGAACAAAACCGACAGCCGGTAATGAGCCGTTGCCTAAAATATTCTCAACGATTTGTTGCCGATTCATGCTATAAGAAATGGCTTGCCGCAAATTTGCATTTCGAAAAGGCGAATCTTCTGGTGCTTGATTCATTTCTAAATACTGAGTGGTTGCACTAGGCTGAACAATGTAATCAGGATGATTCACATTCTGCATCGCCAATTCACCGCTTAAAATAATGTCATCGGCTTGTCCGCTTTCGTACAAGTTATAAGCAGTCGATGAGTCTTTCACGACATCGAAATTAACTGTTTCAAGTTTGACTGAATCGGCATCCCAATAATCCGGATTTTTTTCCAATGACCACTGGATATCGGTGCCTGGGCCAGCATAATTGGTCAATAGGAATGGTCCATTGTACGCCGCGTTTTCACTTGTTAAGGCGTATTGATCACCAAATTCCTCCACGACACGTTCGTTTTGTGGGAAGAAGGTTGGAAAAGCCAGTAAAGATAAAAAGTAAGGTGTTGGTTTTTCTAACGTGATTTTCAACTCATGATCATTGACTGCTTCGATCCCTAACTCGCTTTTATCTAGCGTCCCATCTGAAATAGCGGCAGCGTTTTTAACGGGTGCCAGCATATAGGCATAATTGGAAGCAGTGGCTGGATCAACTGTTCGCTGCCAACTAAAAACATAATCAGCCGCAGTAACTGAATCGCCATTGGACCATTTTGCCTCTTCCCGCAGTGAAATGGTGTAGGTCAGCCCATCTTCACTGACTTCAGCTTCTTCACTTGCCCCGGCAATCACTGGAACATTGTTCTCATTCAAGCGATAAAGGCCTTCATAAGCATTGTTCAGAGTAATAAAGCTATAAGAGTCGGTTGCTAAAGAAATATCGGCACTGCCCATCTCCGCCGAAAGTTGCACATTGATCACTTGCTCTACAGAAGAAGCTCCCGTTGAATCCGTCTCATTTTCTTGCGTGCCATTTTGACAAGCTGCCAAAAAGAAGCTGCTAAGTACTACAAGCATTAATGCATAGTTGGTACGTTTCCCCATTCTCACTCATCCCCTTCTAACATTCAGATAATTCAAAAAATTCTGTTTGTTGTACCGAGTTTACCGCAAGTTTATACAGCCTGTCAATTTAACGCGACGAAAAAATGTAAGAGGTTACACCGAGATGTCAGTTTTCCTTATTCTTTATTCCTTAATGAAACAAAGCCTATTGTCTAGCAACTATCTTTGAAAAATCTGCCGCTCTAAGAAAGCATACAAAAAAGTTCTGATCTCCTACTGATCAGAACTTCGAATGCAATCTTATACAGAATGAAGCATAAAAACGGATAAAAAAACTTCCACTATTTTCCTAACATTTCTTTCCTAACATTTCAAAAAAAAGACGCAAATTTCGTCTTCATAGCGCTTTCTCAGAACCTTCCCACTTTTTTGCCTTTCAACTCAAGGAACAAAAGAAATCTCCTCAGAAAGCAAAAAAAACGTATCTATTTTAAAATGGGAGTGGTACACTAAACAAACGAAGAGTACTGCACGTGAGAAAAGAAAGACTTCCCCAAGTATCCATTTTCTCCAATACTCTTCGGACTCTTCAGTACGTATATTAATTATACGTACTTTTTTCATTTGTTCAAGGCTTTTGAGGGATTTAATCAAAAAATGACTATCGATAAAAAGCTTAAAAGATTCCATAGCTAATTGACAATCATTCTCAATTAGCGCTATACTAAATGAAATCACTCACAGTTAAAGGAGGAATTTCATGTATATCCGTACCGTTGCGTTTGAAGTCATTCCAGAAGGCAAAGACATCTTTCTTGCTAAAATGAAAAAAGATTCCGCCTCAATGAAAACATTTGCTGGCTGTCACTCTGCTGAAGCTTGGTTTTCAGAATCAAAAGACAGCCTCGTTTTCCAGTTGGTGTCAAAATGGACTGAGAAAAAAGCCTTTCAAGCTTGGTTAAAACGTCCCGAACATTTGCAAAAGCACCGAGAGGCGTATCGAGCAGAAAAAGAAGGAACTGCAAAACCGAAACTTGTTTTGTCCAAGACCGGTCAAGAATTTGTCTTGATCGATGAAGAGGCTACTCCTAGTTAAACTATAAGAGCGATCCACCAAAGCAGATTGATTTAGCTATGGTGGATCGCTTTCTTGTTCAGTGCCTCTCTTTTCTACTCCACCGTTCGCTCGTTCAAGGTTCTTCCTTGCTGATCTTTTAATTGCAGCCAACCATTGGTGCCCCCATAGTAAAGAAACATGCCTACCTCGTTGACACTTTTTAATACAACGTCTTCAATCGTGTGTCCCTCTTTGATCGCTGCTTGGTTTTCTTGCCGAATTTTTTCCGCTAAGCGAGCAGAAAAACCAACCGAGCCGTTTTTATTCAAAGGAATCTCTTGACTCAAAATTGCGCCTTTTTCAATTCGAACCTCGTTGCGTTTTTGCCAATAGACCCTTGCTTTACTTCCTTGATAGTCAACCATGAAGGGTTCATCTTGTAACTCTTTTGACCATTTGTGTCTCGGTTTGCCCCCTTTTTTTGCCTCTTTTGTCGTCTTTTTGCTCGTAGATCCATAGCCAAGAAAATCGATAAAACGATCAAATGGTTTTTCGCTAGCAGCAATGGTTTGCTGCAACTCTTGGGGTATGCCGATGGATGCTTTGGACCCATTGGTTAACTGATATTGTTCTTGATAATAGGCTACTAAGTAAGGAGCCATGATCTCCCAAGGTGGTGTGAGGATCATCAAGCGGTCGTATTCTAACTGGTCGTCAAAGGTTTTATCGTCTGCTACTGAGAAAATTTGGCCGTCTTTGATAAAAAATAGCACAGTATTTTCTTTGACTTGCGCTAAACTTCCCTTAACAATTTGCAGTTGGCCTGCTTCATTCGGCCATTCAAAAAGCAACTGCTGTTCCTCAACGATCGTCTTTTTTAGTTCCATCCTATTCCCTGCTTTCTGTTGTTTTCTCGCCTATTATAGCACTTCTTTTGCTAGGTGCCTGAGTCTAAGAATCAAAAAAGAGACTGCTTCTGAGAAACAGTCTTTTTTTAAGGGAATTGGTTTACATGCATGGTTTCATTTTATTTTGATTGGGTGATTACCAATGGATCAGCTAAAAAAGCATTCAACTAGCGCTGGTTGATAGATCTCATTGTATTTTGCAACTACTCGTCCGCAACGTTCTTCGATATCTTCATGATCGATCCCATCGTAGCGGATCACATTTAATACGACACACCGTTCCATTTTTCTGACCACTTCACCGATCACGCGGCTTTGTAAGCCGACTGGTTTACATTCATATGCTTTACCTAATACAATAGTTTCTGCTTCCATAATTCTCTCCTTAAAAACTCATTTTTCTAATTGTATTATCATATTATCATCTAATTTTAATTAAATAAAGTAATATGCCCGACATTTTTAAATAATAACTAAAAAAAGCGTTCATTATTCAATGAACGCCCCACTTAAAAACATTATGTTGTTTTATAGTTAAAATTAAAAAACAAGTACTTTATTGACGGCTTGCTACCAATAAAGCAGCAAATTCTTCCAGATATTTCTGATCGATCGCATCATAGCTGTTCGTTTTTCCACTATCGATATCCAGCACTCCAAGCAACTGATCATCAACCACCATGGGAACTACGATTTCAGACATCGCTGCTGAGTCACAAGAAATATAATTTTCATGTTCTTTGACATTGGGTACGATCAATGTGGTTTTTTTCTCTGCTGATTCCCCACAAACCCCTTTGCCTAATGTGATTCTGGTGCAAGAGACTCTTCCTTGGAATGGACCTAAAATCAGTTCGCCTTCTTCAAACAAATAATAGCCGGCAAACACTGTATCTTCCAATGTTTCATTCAGTAAAGCAGAAGAGTTGGCTAGGTTGGCGATCCAATTACTCTCCGCTTCTAGCAACCCTTTTAATTGCAGAAGCATCAATTCATACGCTTCGATTTTTTTATTCATTTTATCACCTCTGTCCTTGATTATAAGCAAAGACAGAGGATTTGTCTTGTCTAAATTATTGGGTATTGGAAACAAAAATTGTGAAAAAAGAAGTTGCCTGAAACAGTCTACTTGCCAACCTATGCAGCTATCGATTCTGATCGATTGGGTCAATCATTTGTTGAACCTACTCTGCATCAATCACAGTAAAACGAGTATTTTCATGTTGCACTGTTTCAATTTCATCAAGAATTGCTTTGGCTAACGTACCGCTGGAAGTTACTGATTTCTTTTGGTCGTTGAAAAGCAAGTGATCTTTGCCTAAAATCGCTGGTTTAGCTGGTCCCTCTTGAAATAGATTTCCTGGAGAAATCCCGACCCAATGAACATTTTTGACGGTTTCTAAAAAGAGATATTCATCTAACTGATTTTCTGGGATCGCGATCCAGCTTTCACTTCCTGGGGCTTTTTTCAATTCGGTAAGATTGCGTTCACCCGCTTCATTGAACAAGCTGCCAGCTCCTAAAATGAAGAACAAGCGCGTGGTCTTTTCTCGAAACAAATGTACCAATTTTGCTGCCAGATCCACATGCAAGTACGCTTGGTCAGGACTTGTCGCAAACGCATCGACCAACACATCAAATCCGTCGAGGTCTTCTTCTGTTAACGAAAAAGCATCTTTTGTAAGTGTTTTGACTGTATCACCAAATTGTTCTTTGGCTTTAACTTCATTTCTAACAATAGCAGTCACTTCATGTCCTCGCTGTACTGCTTCTTGATAAATAGCTGAACCTGCATTTCCTGTTGCGCCAATAACACCGATTTTCATGATAATCATCCTTCCTCATCTTTTGTTTGACTAAAATAGTTGTTACTAATCAAGTTACAACTAGAGTATAAAAGAAACTTTCTTTCCTGTCAAGAAATTGCTTAGCAGGTGAAAGTTCTTTTTACTGTGTTGTGTCCGTTCAATCTACTTGATCGGCCTCTCCTTGAATGCCTTCAATGATTGATTGCAGCGAGATGGCGCTCATCTCTTGCTCGATTTTCTTTTGCAGCACATCATAGGTTTCTTCTAATACCCCTTGGATATTCCCCCCAATTAAGCAGTTGGGGTTGGTTTTTTTGTCTGCATGTAAAAGATGGTGATCTTTTTCAACACTCGCATAAATGTCTAACAAAGAAATCTCATTTGGTTCCTTCGTTAGTTTAGGGTTTGGTTTTCCTCTTTGGCTTTCGATCAATCCAGCAACCCGTAAATCACTCATAATCCGGCGAACATAAGCAGGATTCGTTTCAACGCTCTGGGCGATCCGATCACTTGATAAATCAGTTCCTTTAAAGAGGTGGATGTAAGCGAGGATGTGAATGGCGTCGCTGTATTTGGTTGAATATTTCACTTCGTCTCCACTCCTTTTTCTTGTATCATACCTCTTTTTTAGCATTTAGACAAAGGGGACTGATCAATCTTACAAAACTCAAGAATCCCGTCAAAAAAAACAGCCCTCAAAAAGTTAGCACAAAAGCCTAACTTCTTGAAGGAACTGCATACTGAACCACTTTTTTACTTTTTATTTAAACGATCACTTTGCTAATAGCCATTCATCCATGCTGATTCAAGCTGATTGCCGTCGGGATCAACGATTTCATAGCCGACCATCATATCCTCTGGAATCCCCATATCAACTTGGAACGATTGGCCACCATTTGCTTCTGCAATCTTTGCAAAATTCTTCGCTTCTTCTGGCGTATCAAAGCTAAACGCGATCAATGCACTACTCGTGTTCTTCGTATCCCCAATACGTCTGCCATTCAGAAACTGTTGATAAAACTCATGTTCTAACAACATTATCCAAATCGATTCACTCCAAACCATTCCGCTGCTAGTCTCGTTTGAGAACTCTTCATTTTTGACAAATCCCAACGCTTCATAAAAGGAGGTTGCACGTTTGATATCAGTGACAGGCAAATTTATAAACACCATTTTATTCGCCATTTTCTTGCCTCTTTTCTTTGATAAGTTGTATTGATGAATCCGCTCTCATTATAGCATCTATCGTTGGATTCACAAAAACATCAGACCTTATCCTACGCCGTTGGTTTCTATCAGCTCATTCAAAACTCGTTTTTCCAAGCAAAAAAACCTTTGCATGAAAGGCCTTTTGCTTTTATCACCTATGGAAAAGTAACCAGATACGCATCGCATAGAAGCCATTTTTTCGCTAATCAATACAACTGCAAGCTGATCTGTTTTTTTCAATACTTAAAGCTCAAGTCTTGAATCGATCACGGTAGCTTTCCCACGATAAATTTTTCGATACTCTTTTGGCGTATAAGTAGTTGCTTTTTTAAATTTCTTACTAAAATAATTTGGATCATTGAATCCTGCTCTGACAGAGATTTCACTGATTGATCGATCACTCGTTGATAGTTCTTTTTTGGCAACTTCAATACGATAAATCATCAAGTACAATGAAAAGGTCATTCCTAATGTATTCTTGATCAAACGACTGGTGTGATACCGGCTTAAATGCAGGTGATCTGCTAAAGTATCTAACGTAATATGTTCTCTATAATTTTCATGAATATAGCGCAATATCTTATGTCTTAAAGAAAGCGAAGGAGAAGCCTCATTATTTTTCTCGATGTGTAGCAAGGAAATCTGATTGATGGATTGAATTCCCCGATCCAATGCATAAACAAAATCATTTGTGATCGGTTCGACCAAGTAATCAATCAAGCCGTAACGCAACGCTTTTTGAGCGGTAGCAAAACTTTCTACAGCAGAATACAAAATTGCTTTTGCATTAGGGCAAAATGAAAGCAATACTTTATATAATTCAAAAGAGTCCTCTTCGCCATCCGCATTAATCACTGCAATTTCAACCGGCTGCTCAAGACAGGTACGCTGAAGCGCTTTTTTTGAACAAACCGTCGGAAGCAAGATGACATTTGGAAAATGACGATCGATCAAACGAATCATATCGTTAACTGCTCCATGCTCTTTGCTATCAATGATCAATAAGTTACACACGAAATCTTCTCCTTCGTTTAAAATTCACCCGTTGGTTTTTCTATTTCTATTTATTTCTCTTGAAAATCAATGACCATTCGCCCTTTGATTTTTCCTGAAAGCATTTCATCAAAAATATCATTGATCTCTTCTAACTGACGCATGACAACTTTTGGAACGACTTTTCCTTCGGCTGCGAATTGGAAAGCTTCTGCTAAATCAGTCCGTGTTCCAACAAGGGAACCGACGATTTTAATACCGTCCAATACAAGTCGAGGAATGTTCAAGTCCATGCTTTCTGGTGGAAGACCAACCGCTACAATCGTACCACCCGCACGAACGGCATCGACAGCAGAATTGAAGGCTGCTTTTGAAACAGCTGTTACTACAGCTGCATGTGCGCCGCCGGTTGCTTCTTGAATGATTTTTGCCGCATCTTCTTTCGCAGGATTGATCACAAGGTCAGCGCCATGATCTTTTGCAAAGTCCAATTGTTTCTCGTTGATATCAATCCCAATCACTTTTGCATTAAAGACATTTTTTGCATATTGCAAGGCTAGGTTTCCTAATCCTCCTAAACCATAGATCGCGATCCATTGACCTGGTTTAATGTCAGAAACTTTTACCGCTTTATATGTGGTTACACCTGCACAAGTAATGCTGCTGGCTTCAGCAGAACCTAAGCCCTCTGGTACCTTCACTGCATAGTCAGCTACAACGATACACTCTTCAGCCATACCGCCATCTACAGAATATCCGGCGTTTCTAACGGAACGGCATAATGATTCATTCCCGTTCACACAGTATTCGCATGATCCACAGCTTTCATATAACCAAGCGACACTTGCACGGTCACCGATTGCTAGAGAAGTAACATCATCACCGATCGCGACCACTTTACCGATTCCCTCGTGACCGAGTACGATTCCAGATGCATCTCCGAAGTCACCATCTTTTACATGCAAGTCCGTATGGCAGACACCACAACACTCCATTTTCAATAATGCTTCATTCGGACGAAGCGCTCTCAATTCTTTTTCCTCAATTTTTACAACCTTATCGTTTGATACTACAGCTGCTTTCATAAAGACACCTCTTTCAATTCATTTAAATAAAGAACTTCCTTTTATTTGTGAAGTAATTAACTAACACGAAGAGGTCAGCAATAGCTAGATAAAAGAAAGTTCCCTATCGAGAAGGTTACCATAGAAACCATCAAAAAAAGGGGAATATATTGCTTTTTTTCTGTAATCATTTATGAGAAAAAAATAATGAAATAATTCAATTTTTTTTCTTATATTTCAAATTCAATAAACTACAAGGACTAAAAAAGCAAAAAAAACCATCATATAAATAACAAAAGTTTTAATAAAACCTATCAAGAGGAAATTACATAAACATGTAATCTTGGTCTTCCCCATTATTCTCTAATCCTTTTTTATCAATTCGGTGATTTACGATTTATTTTCTTTCAGGCACTGAATATCATATTGGTATTTAACGTGATGTCCCTCATCAGTGTTTTTCTAACAATTTTCACTCCCTTTTTTCCTTCTCTGCACATAAAAGCAAATAATGCTGAAAGGTGATCGATCAAACAATCTTCAACCTGCAATCTGTCACTATCGGATAGCCGATAAATGTCCACAAAAAGTTTCAGTCGATGGCATTGTGTTTCACTCAGACGACTGTTCCCATCAAAATACAAGGGTACCCAGTGGTATGCAGCAATGATCCCCTCCTGTTCTTATAGTCGTTTCATGATTTTATCACAACGAATAGAAAGTTTTTGTCACCTCAGACAAAAGAAAAAAGCCCTTGAAATCAAGGGCTTTTGCTTCATCTGATAATAAATGATTAACGACGAATTTCTTTGATACGAGCTGCTTTTCCGTGTAATGCACGTAAGTAGTACAATTTTGCACGACGTACTTTACCGTAACGAACAACTTCGATTTGTGCAACACGTGGTGTGTGCAATGGGAAGGTACGTTCAACACCTACACCGTTTGATACTTTACGAACTGTATAAGTTTCGCTGATACCAGCACCGCGGCGTTTGATGACAACACCTTCAAATAACTGGATACGTTCGCGAGTTCCTTCGACAACTTTCGCGTGAACGCGAACAGTGTCCCCAGGACGGAAAGCTGGGATGTCAGTACGTAATTGTTCTTGAGTTAGTTCTTGAATCAATGGATTCATGTTTATCATTCTCCTTATTCCCAAACATTCTTAAAGCATGAAAGCTCCAGCGGAACATCGTAATAGTTGAGTTTACACTCACTGAAACATCTTACCACAGTCGACCACAGGCTGTAAAGAGAATTTTCTTGTCATCGCGCAGAATATCAAAAAAACTGGCACTATTTTAGTTGCCAGCTTTCGCTTCTTCTTCAATTTCTTTTAAAAGCTTCTGCATTTCTTCCGTCAACGGATAATTTTCTAGCATATCAGGTCGGCGCTGAAAGGTGCGGCGCAATGATTCTTTTAATTGCCACTGCTCGATCAATTTATGATTGCCATTCATCAAAACTTCTGGTACTTTCATGCCTTTAAACTCTGCTGGGCGTGTATATTGCGGATGTTCTAATAAACCAGTGGAATGAGAATCGGTTTGTGCGGAGGTTTGATTGCCTAAAACTTCTGGTAATAGTCTGACCGTCGCATCGATCATGACCATTGCACCCAATTCGCCGCCAGTCAAGACGTAATCTCCCAGTGACACTTCATCAGTGACCAATGAACGGATTCGTTCATCGTATCCTTCATAATGACCACAAATGAAGACGAGGTGCTCTTCGGTAGAAAATTCTTCTGCCATCTTTTGATCAAAAGGTTTCCCCGCTGGGTCTAAAAGGATCACGCGTTTCTTCGTTTCTGGTGCTGCTTCTTCGATCGCTTTGATATTGTCATAGACAGGTTGGACTTTTAATAACATTCCTGCTCCGCCGCCATAAGGATAGTCGTCCACTGTTTGATGTTTGTTGTCGGAATAGTCACGGAAATTTGAGACGTTGATTTCTAACAGTCCCTTTTCCCTTGCTTTGCCAATGATCGATTCTCCTAGAGGACCTTCGAACATTCGCGGAAATAGTGTCAATACATCAATTCTCATCGTCTAACAACCCCTCTGGGATTTCCACAATGACCTGACCATTTTCAAGATCGATCGTGTGGACAACCGACTCGATATAAGGAATCAAGGCATCCTTCTTCCCTTTTCGTTGAACGACCCAAACGTCATTGGCACCTGGTGAAAGGATCTCTTTGACTTTACCAATGATTGTGCCATCTTCTTCGACGACTTCCAGACCAATAATTTCATGGTAGTAAAACTCATTTTCTGCTAAATCCACCAAATCATCCTTGGTAACTTTTAAAATGCCGTTACGAAACGGTTCAACATCGTTAATATTGGGATAGCCCTCAAACGTCACTAAATCAAAGTTTTTGTGTTTGCGATGACCTGAAACAATCAATGTTATTGGCTCTTTATTTTCACGAAAAAGTGTCAATTCGGCCCCTTTACGGTAGCGTTCTTCTGGAAAATCCGTTTGTGATATCACACGTACTTCTCCACGGATTCCATGTGTATTGACGATTTTTCCTACGTTTAAATATTCTGTCACGTTCGTTCCCCATTTCTTCTAACTTCTGTTCTATTTTAGCATAGCAAAGTAGCGAATTCTAGCCGTTTCCTAGCGCCCCATGTTTTCCTCAAAATCATCGCGCGAAAAATGCCCCTTCGACGCTTGATCAAAGGGGCATTGTCCTAATATGAACCTTATTGATTCATAGAAACGGCCATTTTCAATGCTGAACGTGCATCTTGATGTTGCACCGTTCGAAGGGTCTTTTCTTGTTGCCAAACCACTGTAGTTGCTGTATGGTCATTTTTTCCCATATCGATAGTGATTTGACCGACCTCAGGCGCTGGGAGCATAGCTTCTTCCAGATACGCTACCACTTCTTTGGCAACCGGAACTGGATCTTGTTCCTCTTGATTGACTGCTCGAACAGTCAATGACCAATTTCCTTCTTGCCAGCTCAAATAACTGGAACCAGCAGCTCCTTGCATATGCCCAGTAATGCCATATCCGAGATCAACGGCTTGTCCGCCATCATCAGCTGTTACATTGACCGCTGCAGCAGCTTCATCCGCTGATTGATAGTCTTTTGATTGAAAAGCAGCAATCGGTGTTTCCTCGTTCAAAGCCTTGTCATTGAGAGGCAGCTGCTTATCAAGTCCATAATAAAGAATCGAAGCATCGGACTGACTGCCAGCTGTGGCCGCATTCAACACTTTACCTGAAGCAAGTGGAATGTCCTTGGGCAAGACAAGATCAGGGAATGCCGCTTGTATTTGAGCGTAGATATCTGCAGTACTATTCGTGTTTGAAGAATCCCTAGAAGCCGCCTGACTAGAAGACGTACTTGATTGACTTGTTTCTGATTGACTACTTGCTTGCGTTTGGGTACTTTCCACCATACTCGTCGCTGTTGTTTCGGCACTACTGGCTTGACTGGTTTCTGGTTCCTGTTGATTATTGCAGCCAGCTAAGGCGCCCATCGTCAGCAGCGTAACGAATAATCCTAGTTCTTTTTTCATGATGTTCCCCTCCTTATACAAAGAATACCCCTCAATAAAAAAAATGACAAACAAGTCAGATTGTCTGTCATTTTTTTGTTGATTTTTTAAAGATTTGTCACCCAATTTTGCAGTGATTGAAAGCCATCCTTGATCCATTGCCAAACTTGATTGGCGATCGTCGATAGGTCGCCCCAACGAAAGTTTTGTGTCCATTGGTTCAATTGCGTCATGATCTCCTCACGATAGACCCAAATTAAAAAGAGCAACAACAAGATCCCTAGCGTTCGCCAAAGAAAAGAACCAATTTTATAAATAAAGACGAGGATCAAAAGAACGACGATCCATGCGATTAGTTGAGACATACAAGCACCTCCTCCTTTTGATTATCTCAAAACCACCTTTTTTTGTCCTCCATCTTAAGCATGAATTTTACAAAAAAAGCATTCCTCAAAGAGAAATGCTTTTCATTCTTGCTTATTTACCATCAATGATATTCAAACGAACTTTTTTTGGTCCATTTGTCCGTACACTGTAAACGATTGTTCGAATTGCTTTGGCAACCCGACCTTGTTTACCGATGATACGACCAATATCCTCTGGTGCCACAGTAAGATTATATTCCAAGAAATCATCTGACTCTACCAGCTCAAGCTTGATATCCTCAGGTTTGGTAACAAGTGGTGAAACGATCGTTAAGACTAATTCTTGCAAATCTTTCATCCAAAGTCACCTTATTTCTTAGTGAATTTTGCTTCGTGGTGTTTTTTCATAACGCCTTCTTTAGAAAGGATGTTACGAACTGTATCTGAAGGTTGCGCACCTTTAGATAACCAATCAAGAACTAAATCTTCTTTGATTGTCACTTCAGCTGGGTCTAGTAAAGGATTGTAAGTACCAACTGTTTCGATGAAACGTCCGTCACGAGGAGAACGTGAATCTGCTACGACGATACGGTAAAAAGGTTTCTTTTTAGAACCCATGCGTTTTAAACGAATTTTTACTGCCATTATTTACACCTCCATTGATTTAATCACAAGAGCTAGTTTAACAGGTTTTTCCGATGGTGTAAAGAGTTTTTTCTTTACAGCTAAAAAAAGTTTCTTCTTTCTTATTTTCTAAGCATGGTTATCTTTTGCCAGAATGAATCAGGACGCGTATCATTAGTAATAGAGAAACTTTTTAAAGTCAAATCGTTTTATTTGCACCATCCACTTACTTTTGGTAAGCTTAATGAGTAGAAAACAACAAGGAGGAAATTTACATGACAAAAAAAATTGGTTTTATCGTCGGCAGTTTACGGGAAGGATCATTTAATAAACTCGTAGCGAAAAAATTCGCATCATTATTACCAGAAGGTTTTGAAGCATCTTTCATCGAAATCGGCAACTTGCCTTTTTACAATGAAGATTTGGAAGTTGAAGGAAAAGTTCCTGCTGAATGGACAGCATTTCGGGAAGCATTAAGCGCCGTTGACGGGGTCTTCTTCTTTACACCAGAATACAATCGTTCTGTTCCTGCAGCATTGAAAAATGCATTAGATGTTGGTTCTCGTCCTTACGGTGCTAGCAGTTGGGGTGGCAAACCAGCTTTGGTTGTCAGCGTTTCTCCAGGAGCGATCGCTGGGTTTGGTGCAAACCATCACCTACGTCAATCATTAGTCTTTTTGGATATGCCTACTCTACAACAACCAGAAGCCTATATCGGTGGAATCACCAACTTGATTGATGAAAACAACGAAATCAACCCAGATACAGTAAGCTTCTTTGAAACGATCATTGCAAAATATATTGAACTCTTTCAACGATTCAACTAATTAAGAATCCAAACAAAAAGACCAAGAAACTCGGCACTGAGTTTCTTGGTCTTTTTACTGTGAAGAATAATCGTTTGCGCTTTTTACTCGCTGCCTGACACAGACTTTCGGACAAAATGAAGTTCTGTCAGTTCCCCCATCTGTTTTGTTTCAACAAACGTCAAGCGTCTCGCATAATCCTCCGGTTCAAACAGTCGCTTGCCCTCTCCTAAAAACACCGGCGCGATTTGAATAAACCATTCATCGATCAAATCAGCTTCCAGCAATGGTTTTAATAAGGAACCCCCACCTACTACCCATACGTTTTCCTCTTGTTTTAATGCTGAAACAAATGCAACTGGATCCGTTGACACTAGGGTTGCATCCGGCAGCGGCTCTTTTCGGGTACGAGAAAAAACATAGTTGGTCTTTTCAGGATATAGCAGTCCATCATCCATCAGTTTTTTTGCTTCTTGATAGGTCTTTCTTCCCATCACGGTCGCGTCGATGGTTGCAAAAAATGCTTCATAGGTCGTTGCAACACCGGTATCAGTTTGAAACAGCCAGTCCAGTTGATCCTCCATACCTGCTAAATAGCCATCGAGGCTGATTGCACCATAAAATACCACTTTTCCCAATTAGGCTCACTCCTTTATTTTTACGTTTGCTTCTGACCTTCGACAAACACAAGTGACTAAGTGATCATTAACCATGCCGACCGCTTCCATAAACGCGTAAATAGTTGTCGTTCCGACAAATTTAAAGCCTCGCTTTTTCAAGTCTTTTGCTAGCTGATCGGAGATTTCCGAATGGGTCGGTACATCGGATTGCTGCTGAAATTCATTGATGACTGGCTCATGATTGACATATCGCCACAAGAATGCGGAGAAACTGCCGTATTCTTGCTGGATTTTTAAAACTTCTTGGGCATTGATGATCGCTGCTTCAATCTTTCGTCGATTGCGAATGATTCCTGGATTCATCATCAGTTCTTCCACTTTTTCTTCCGTATAGTTCGCTACTTTTATGATATTAAACTGATCGTATGCTGCATCGAAATTCGCCATCTTGTTTAAAATCGTTTGCCAGCTCAATCCTGCTTGATTCATATCTAACACCAGTTTTCGAAACAACTGCTGATCCTCATACTCAGGTTTTCCCCATACCGTATCATGATACTCCTGCATTGCTGGTGTACTGTTGGCCCATTCACATCGCTCCATTGTCCTCATCAGCTCCTTTTTGTTTATTTTATCATAAATGACTTTACTTCCACCAGTGTACTACGTATACTAGTACACATAAATGAAAGGAGCTGATTTTGTGGTTCGCATTAACAAAGCCAGCAGCAAACCTTACTATGAGCAATTGGTTTTAAGTATCAAAGAAGATATTCTGAACGGTGTTCTAACCGCCGGAGACCAAGTACCTTCGGTTCGTGAAATGGCCAAGCGCCTGTTGATGAATCCAAATACCGTCAGCAAAGCCTACAAAGTATTGGAAAATGAGCAAGTACTTGTCACCATCAAAGGAAAAGGCACCTTTGTGAAAGTTACTGAGGATCTGCCACGCGATGAGATTCGGATCTTACAAGTGAAAGAACGTTTGAAAGAATTGGTGATCGAAGCACGCCATTTACAGATCAGCATGCGTGAGCTGAGCGATTGGATGAATGGCTTTGAACAAGAGTTAGGAGGCGATCCACAGTGAAGATCGAGCATGTGACCAAGAAAATGGAACAAACAATTGTCTTAGAAAACGTGAACTTCTCTTTGGAAAAAGGAGAGCTCGTAGGATTAATCGGCCGCAATGGTTCTGGGAAAACCACGTTGTTTCGGACGATTGCTGGGCATTATTTACTAGATGATGGGGAGATTTCCATCGATAACCAACGCCTGGATCAGCATCCGCAATTAAAAGAACAACTTTTTTATATTGATGAAAAAGAAAACTTTCTTTCGGCCTACTCTTTGAAAAAGCTCAATCAATTTTATCGGCTTGCTTATCCAAATTTCGATCAGAATCTTTACTTAGAATTGATGCAAAGTCACGGTCTTCCTCTGACGCTTTCCTACCGACGGATGTCAAAAGGTATGCAAGGTCTTTATAAAATGATTCTTGCGATCGCCTCAAATGCGACGTTCTTACTGTTAGACGAACCTTTTGATGGGCTTGATGTGATCGTCCGTAAAAAAGTGATTGGATTATTGCTGGAAAGCCTCAGCGAGTCGAATCGTACCGCCTTAATCGCTTCTCATAATCTAAATGAATTAGAACATATTATTGATCGTGCCTTGTTGATCAAAGGGAAAACGATTGAAGGAGACTACCGTTTGGAAACGATTCGCGAACAATCTCGCAAACTCCAACTCGTCTTTCGCAGCAAACAGATTCCTCCCCTTATCAAGCAGCACTCCAAGCTGATTCAAAAACAAGGTCGAGTCTTGACTGCTTTGTTTGACAATTACACAGAGGAGCTGGCGGCTGAGATCCAGCAACTTGATCCTTTGGTTTTCGAAGAATTACCTTTGACTTTGGAAGATCTGTTTGAAGCAAATTTACGACAAGAAGCATTGGTGGAAGGATAGAGGTGGAAAACGATGTTAAGCAATATATTTAAAGAACGCTACGGTAAGCTGTTGATCGGTTTTTGTTTTGTCGTGCTCTTCATGTATCTTAGTGCTGGCTGGCAATCACAAAATTCTTGGCACCAGCAAGAACGTTATTTGGCATCTGAGGAATTTATCAAAGATTTTAACGAAAATCGAGAATACTATGTCAAAAGCTACAACGGTGAAACCCCGGTTTACTTTGATTCGGCAGCAGAGTACCGCGATGCGGTATTGACAATCAACAAAGAGTACTCAGATGATTTTTATTACAATCGCCCGTATATGACCACCATGAATCAATTTGTGATTGTCTTCCTGTTTATTTGGGGCTTTTTGTCCTTTTTTGTCGATGGCCGCACCAATTTCAATCGCTTTTTATTTGCTTTACCCTTTAGCAGAAAGCACGTCTTTCGCAAGAAACTGCTTTTTATCGGCTTACCCTTGACCGCTTGTTTAGTGTTGGGCCTGTTAGGTCATATCCTGATCGAATACACAATGATCCCGGCTCGCTATCTCGCTGTGCCGCTTCAAGACGTGCTGCTTTCCGCCCTTAGTACTTTGGCAACGAATCTACTAGTATTTGCTGTCGGCATCTTGTTGGGCGTTTTACTGGGGAATCTGTTTACTGGCGTGCTGTCGGTGTTCTTCACTCTTTCTCTAGGAACAATGGGGTATAGCTTTTTCCAATGTACCCGCGAGTTTTTTAGTTTTGTATTTCTTGGTCATGGGGATTTTCTGCTTCCTTTTCAAACGTGGATCGATTGGCCGCAAGGATATGTCTATCCTTGGTGGCTACTGCTCCTTTACCTCGGTTTGAGCGGCTTGCTGATTCTTGCTGCCGAAAAAGTGTTCTCGAAAATTTCTTTAGAAAATGACGGTGATTATTTAACGATCCCTAAATTGCGCGCCCCGGTTTATTGGCTGCTTTCTTTAGGAACCTGGTTCTATCTATCCATGATTTCTTATTACCCGCTAGAAATTTTTTACCGTGATCTCTATGAGGGGTATGATGTCAGTCTTTGGAACATCATCCTTCGGCTTGGCTTGTTGCTGGTTGCTTGCTTATTCATCAGTTTATTGCTTGTCTATCCTAAAGCACTGATGAATTGGTGGTACAAACGAAAAAACAAACAGGTCAGCAATATTTAAAAAAGCGTCCCTACAACAAGAAATTGTTGCCGGGACGCTTTTATGTTTAATGTTTAGGTTTGTCGTCGTCTTTTTTGTCAAAGAAGTCATTTACTTTGCGAGAAACATCATCCGCAAAATCTTCAACCTTATCTTTGGCTTTCCCATATTTATTTTGGGTTTTCCCTTTTAACTCCTCGGAGTCATCTCCTGTAAGTTTCCCTTTTGTTTCGGTTACTTTTCCTTCAATGCGATCCTTGTTTGTCATCGTAAAAACTCCTTTCATACTTGCTATAAATTAATAGTAGCATCATTTGCCAGAAAGCACGAATGTTCTGCTTCTATCTTATCCTTTGAGTTGTCCGCAACGATAGTTCTTCGCTATTTTTGACTCTTGGACGATTTAGGATATTCAGTAGAAAGCTGGCTTTCTCTATAAAAAGGGATGTTCTTTAGATGTTCTATTTGATGTTCTTTGAAGGAGTTCATTTAAAGAGGACACTGTGAACATAAAAAAACCATGACCTGAAAGAAGGCAATCTGAGGAGCTGCAGCTGCTAGAATCAGGAGGTACAGCTTCTCGATTTGGTGTCTTTTCAGGTCATGTTTTTTTTAATTGTACCCTAAGAGAAGGTTCGGTTCTTAGTTCCTATCAGTGCTAAACGATTATTTGCGTTTTTTCTTTTTCTTCTTTTGTTTTTTGACCATACGATTCATGGCCATTTTTCCAAGTTTCCCTTTGACACCGCCGCCAAACATTTGATCCATGCCAGGAATGTTCATATTCCCTTTGCTCATTTGCTGCATCATTTTGCGGGATTCTTTAAATTGTTTGATCATGCGATTGACTTCGACGACACTGTTGCCAGAACCGGCGGCAATCCGGCGACGACGGCTTGGATTTAACAGATCAGGATTTTCACGTTCTGCTGGTGTCATGGAATAAACCATGGCTTTTTGACGGGCAATTTGTTTTGGATCAACTTTGACGTTCTCGATGCCAGGCATTTGGCTCATTCCCGGAATCATTTTCAAAAGATCTTCAATTGGGCCCATGCCCATGACTTGATCGATCTGTTCAACAAAGTCATTGAAGTCGAAGGAGTTTTCCTTCATTTTTTGAGCAAGTTCTTCTGCTTTTTTCTCGTCGTAATCTTGCTGTGCTTTTTCGATCAAAGTCAGCATATCACCCATACCGAGAATCCGACTAGACATCCGATCTGGATGGAATACTTCAAGGTCGGTCAATTTTTCACCGGTACCAGTGAACTTGATTGGAGCGCCAGTAACTTGACGAATTGACAATGCCGCACCGCCACGAGTATCGCCATCTAGTTTGGTGATGACTACCCCTGTGATCCCCAGTTGTTGATTGAAGCTTTCCGCCACGTTGACAGCATCTTGTCCTGTCATCGCATCCACTACCAGTAAAATTTCATTTGGCTGTGCCAAGTCCTTGATTTGTTTTAGCTCTTCCATCAAGTTTTCATCGATATGCAAACGACCTGCTGTATCGATCAAGACATAGTCATTTTTCTTTTCCCGAGCCAAAGCCAATCCTTGGCGTACGATTTCAACTGGACTGACATCAGTTCCCATATCGAAAACAGGTACATCCAATTGCTGACCTAATACTTTCAATTGGTCGATCGCGGCTGGACGGTACACGTCACCGGCAATCATTAATGGACGTGCGTTTTCGGTTTTGATCAAGTGATTGGCTAATTTCCCAGCAAAGGTGGTTTTCCCTGCCCCTTGCAGACCAGCCATCATGATAATCGTTGGGATCTTTGGTGATTTTTCAATCCCAACTGTTTCTGATCCTAACGTTTTGGTTAATTCTTCGTCAACGATTTTAACGATCTGTTGCGCTGGAGATAAGCTTTCTAATACTTCTACCCCAACTGCCCGTTCACGTACATTTTTGGTAAACTCTTTCACAACTTGCAGATTGACGTCGGCTTCTAATAAAGCTAGACGAATCTCACGCATCATTTCTTTTACATCTGCTTCAGATACTTTTCCTTTTCTGCGCAGTTTGCTCATTGCCTGCTGGAGGCGTTCAGTTAAACTTTCAAATGCCATTTTTTTTCATTCCTTTATTCTTCAATTTCTTGGAGCTGTTGAATAAACCCCTGTAAGGTTTCGTCTTTTGGATAGTGAGTTTTCGTATACTCGCTTAGCTGATCCAGCAAGTCTTCCCGCATGATATAGTCCGAAAACATATGTAGTTTTTTTTCATAGTCTTCTAAAATACGTTCGGTGCGTTTGATGTTGTCATAGACTGCTTGACGGCTTACTTGATACTCTTCAGCGATTTCTCCTAGAGAAAAATCATCTGCGTAATACAATTCCATGTAATTCATCTGTTTTTCTGTCAATAACGTGGAATAAAACTCAAACAACGCATTCATGCGATTGGTCTTTTCAATTTCCATTTGCTTCCTCCTGTTTTGCAAGCCATTCGACATCGGACAAAACAGTCATGCCTTGTTGCCGAAAATACGCACAAGCGACACCGATCCCTGTTCTTTTGATTCCAGTAAAATTGCCATCATAAATCATCTGACTGCCACAAGAGGGACTGTTCTCTTTTAGGATCAGTTGAGTGATGCCTTGCTCTTGTAATTTTTGATAAGCAATTTTCGCGCCGGTAGTAAACTGTTCGGTCACGTCTTCCCCTGAGATGGTGACGACCTTCGCTCGTTGCGCCCAAACGTCCACCCCATCGCCACCAACGATTTCGGCCGGTTCCCGTGGGATCGGCAAGCCGCCAAGAACTTCTGGACAAACCATCATTGCTTGACCTGCTCTTACCAGTTCGATCAATGGTGGCACTGCTTGGTGTTTTCCATCATAACGGCAAAGTACACCGCCTAGACACGCACTGATTCCGATCATATAGCACCCTCAGCTTTCCTATGAAATCGTCCTTTATTATAGCATTTATTTAGTGGTTGCAATAGTACCAATTGTCTATTCATGCTAAAATAGGACTTGTTCGTTGAAATTTAATCGTTTCTTGAAAAAAAGAAGCTAAAGGAGTTTGCCATGAAAAAAATACTCGTTGTCGATGATGAACCTTCCATCGTCACACTTTTAACCTTTAATCTAGAAAAAGAGGGCTATCAAGTCGTTTCCGCCTCAGATGGTCAAAAAGCCTACGAATTAGCCTTGTCTAAGCCTTTTGACTTTATCATCTTAGATGTCATGCTGCCGAATATGGACGGCATCGAGATCACGAAGAAATTGCGTCAAGAAAAAATCGAGACCCCGATCCTCGTCTTGACCGCAAAAGATGATCCAATCGATCGGATCTTAGGCTTAGAGATCGGCGCCGATGACTATTTGACGAAGCCTTTCAGTCCTAGAGAGGTATTAGCTAGAATGAAAGCCATCTTCCGTCGTTTAGAACCCCGTCAACAAACACGAGAAGAAGATCAACCTGCAGAGATTCTGCAAGTCGGTGGGATCCAAGCAGACCTGACGAATTTCCAAGTCAGTGTGGATGGTGAGAAAATCTTCCTAACGCCAAAAGAATTCGAGCTGCTAGTTTACTTTATGAAACGAAAAGGTCGCGTAATCGATCGCGATACCTTGCTCAATCGCATTTGGAACTTCGACTTTGATGGACAAAGTCGAATCGTGGATGTTCACATCAGTCATTTAAGAGAAAAATTGGAAGCTGATCCAAAACGGCCGGAATACTTAGTAACGGTTCGGGGATTCGGGTATAAATTTCAGGAGCCAGTCTAATGAAAAAACGCTATGGCTATGGTTTATGGTCGATCGGTCTATTGCTGATTTTTTTCCTGTGCTGGCAAGTTCTAAGCAGTTTTTACCGTCAGCAAGTCATTGCCCAGCAAGTGGCTTTTCTCCAAGAGAAAGCCACCGTATTTTTGAATCTATCAGATAATCAAACCGCCGCCTTAGAACAGTTTGCGGATACCTATGTTGAAGATAGCAATAGTCGCATCACTTTGTTAGATGACCAAGGTCAGATCATTTTCGATACCTATGATCATACACTGCATGAAAACCGCTCCAATCGTCCAGAAGTCCAAGCCGTTTTGCGCGGAAGCTCCGTCGGTCAATCGCTGCGGGAAAGCGACACCTTGCATGAAGAATTGCTTTACGTGGCGATTCCTGTCAAAGAGGATGGAAACTTGACTCAAATCTTGCGAATCGCCGAACCGACCGCGGCTTTTTTTGCAAAAAATGAAGGAATCAAGCAGTCGATCTTGATTGTCTATCTTGTTTTTTGCTTTTTGATCAGCCTATTGATTTTCCATACCTTGCGCCAGCGAAATCGGCCGATCCAAACGATTCTGCCCGTCGTAAAAAAAATGATCACCTCGCCCGATCAACAAGCAATCATTATGCAAGAAACCCCTGAACATGATGAGTTGTATCAACTGATCAATCAGCTGAGCGAGCAAATGAGCCAGACCTATCGTGCCTATGCGGCTTCTGAACAGCAACTGTACGGCTTGCTCAGTGAACTGATGATCGGTGTCTTTATCATCAATGAAGAAAATCAACTGCTGCTGTTGAATCCGACGATGCAAGAACAGCTAGGGATGGAAACCGCACCGATCTTACCGCAACCTTTTACTGAAGTGATCCATGACACACAATTGATCCAGTTGATCTATCAATTTAATGACGAGACCCCTATTTTCCATGCGGAAACCACCCTTAGCGGGGAACGTTCAAAAGTCTTAGATGTTACCTTGCGAAGCTTCCAAGAAAACCAGTTGATTGGTATTTCTTATGACTTGACACGCATCCGACAATTAGAAAAGATGCAAAAAGATTTTGTCGGCAATGTTTCCCATGAATTAAAAACGCCGGTAACTTCCTTGATTGGGTTTACTGAAACACTGCTGGATGGCGCCAAAGAAGACCCTGAAACGTTGCAGACCTTCTTAGAGATCATTCAAAAAGATGCTTATCGCTTGAAAAATCTAATACAAGATATCATCCAATTGTCTCAAGACAGTGATTCTTTCCAGTATGTCGACCAACCGATCAACTTTTCTGAGCTGCTGCAACAAGTCGTTCAAACCTATGGTCCCGCAGCTGTTAAGAAGCAATTGACCTTTCAATTTGAAGGACCCGAACAATTCATTTTATCTACCAAAAAAGAGCTGCTGCAGCCCATCGTAAAAAATCTAGTTGAAAATGCGGTCACCTATTCAAAACCTGGAGGTGTCATCACATTATCCTATTCCGAGCAAGATGACCAGCTGCTTTTTCAAGTGCAGGATCAAGGCATCGGCATCGATGAAGAAGATCAAGAACGGATTTTTGAGCGGTTTTATCGGGTGGACAAAGCCCGTGCTCGCAATTCTGGCGGCACTGGACTTGGGCTGGCTATCGTCAAAGACTATACCAAATTATTAGGCGGCAGCATCAAGGTTGACAGTTTCCCTAAAATTGGTTCTACCTTTACGGTGACTTTGCCGCTTCATTGAGAACATTAGAAAGAAAACTAGCCGAGAAAACGTCTAATGGCATTTTCTCGGCTAGTTTTTTGGAACCATACTTACTTAACAACTTTTGTTGCTGATTCATTGACGTAACCTAGCCAAGTTCCTTTATTATCATAAATTGACAGGTAATTACTTCCATTAAAGTGGCGATACACGTAACGCGCTTCGAACGTCTGTCCTTTCATGGCGTTAGTCACAGTACTTTTTTGTTTCCAAGAGAAATTTTGCCATAGTGGGAAATTCTGAGTAAACGTTATTTTTTTATGGTAACTTTGGTTTATTCCGGCAGCATTACTTGCTTCCTTTGTTCCATTGGCATTGATATAGCCAAGCCAAGTTCCTTTATTATCATATAGTGACGAATAGGTGCTACCATTGAAATGGTTGTAGTAAACTTTTACTTGAAGTGTTTGACCATAAAAATTACTGCTTTTATTTTTTTCTTTCCAAGAAAAGTTTTGCCACATCGAATAATTTTTACTTGTAACAGTGACATATTTACCACTTGAAATAGCTGTTCCACCTGCATTATTCGCTGTTTTGGTACCATTAGCGTTCATATAGCCTAACCATGTACCAGATTGATCATATAGTGAATAATAAATACTGCCATTTAAGTGTTCATAGCGATATTTCGCTAAAACTGTTTTATTGAAGTAATCCTTGCTGGATGCCTTTACTTTCCATGAAAAATTTTGCCATATCGAGTAATTTCCACTGGTGATCGTTACATAGCGTCCATCGGCCAATGCGGGGCCTTGATTCGTTTGAACTGCTAATTTCGTTGAAGCGATGTACCCAATCCATTTTCCAGAAAAATCATAAACTGAATCATAATACGTGCCATCAAAGTGATGGTAAGTACCGGTTACTTTATAGGTATTTTTCACCATATCTGAAGTTACCGGTGCAGTCTTAGTAAATGTAAAATCTCGATATATCGTTCCTGGCTCTTTGAATTTGACATAGATTTGCTTTGATTGCCAATTCCCTTGAGGACCATCAGCAACTTTGACGCCACCAGAGTTAATGTACCCAACCCAATTCCCTTGGTTGTCGTATAATGAATAATAGGTGCTACCGTTAATATGCTCATAACGCACTTTTATTTGCAGAGTCTGACCCAGATAAGCTTTAGAGTCTGCTTTTTTGGTCCAAGAGAAATTTTGCCAAATCGTATAATTGTCTTTTACAACGGTGGCATAACGGCCATCATTGATCGCACCGCCTTGTCCTTGACTGATAAAATACTTGTTATAATCTGAATTCATATCAAAGGTGCCATTGATCCCTGGGAATGTAACGTTATATGTCCACTGCCATGCACTATAATCCGTATACTTCTGATTTTGCGGTTCGTATGGATATTGTGCGATCCAAACTTTGTTTTTTCCTAAAGCAACAGGGTCGATCGCGTTATCCGTGACCCACGACACACCTATATAATGATGCGTATTCGTATACCCCAGTTCTTTTAATCTATTTTCAAAAACTTTTGACAATTGTGTATGATCTGCTTTTTTCTTAATATTTGGCTCTTCAATGTCATTGACCATTAGAGCAGAAGTCGGTAAATTTAATTGTCTCGCATAGCTTACAAAATAATCTGCTTCAGCTTTTGCCTGTGCCTCAGTGGTGAACCAACTGTAGTGATAAGCATGTACAATCAGCCCAGCGGCTTTAGCATTTGCAATTTGACTTGCAGCTAGTGGGTTTCGATAAGAAGTTGCCTCTGTCAATTTCACCACCACTGCAGAAACGCCATAACTTTTAATCAACTTGAACTGCTCCACAGTGATCTCTCCGTTGTGGGAGGAAATATCAATAAAGTCTTGCTTTGGGGTTGAGGGATCTCCTGCTGAAATATAAGGAACACTAGAAACAGACCGTGCCGAACGGCTTAAGCTGACTTTCAAATCTGAACGGCTTCGATACGTTGGGTCTAATCCTGAGCTGATATCATAGACAGAATCCGAAGCATTGTCTGGGCTTTTTTCTTCACTTTCGGCTGTACTGCTATCAACAGTCGTACTGCCCGTTTCACTGCGGTTACTTGATGATGTTGTCTCACTCGTTGAATCAATTGAGTCTTCGCTGGTTTCACCTGTATTCGAGCGAATTGTTTGGCTGTCACTGCTTGTCACATCATTCGTCTCAGAGTAAACAATAGCAGCCTCTTTTGACTCACTTGTTGATTCCGTGTCTGCAAAACCAACACGCATGCCAAAAATGACAAAGGCCGTTCCCGCATACAATGCTGCTATTAACATTTTTTTTGGAAATCTTCTCATTTTTTTCCCCTTTCACTGAATATTCATCTATATTCACTATCTATTTTACATAAAAAATAAAAAAAAAGGTACAAAAAAAGAAGGAGTTCTTCCCTTCTTTTTTTGTACCTTATGAAAACTGTTTATTCAACATTCGTTACTTCGCCGTCTACACTGCGTTCTACTTTCATATCAGTGATTGGCAAGTATCCTAATTCGATAACGATTCCTTGTTGGACATCGTCTGTCATGATGTAATCAAGAAAGGCTTTGACGTTAGCATCTGGTTCACCATTCGTGTACATATGCTCGTAAGACCAGATTGGCCATTTGTTATCTGCAATATTTTCAGGGGTCGCTTCTACCCCATCAAGAGATAGCGCTTGGATTGAATCATCTAAATAAGATAAAGCAAGGTAGCTGATTGCTCCTGGTGTTTCAGCAACGATTTTACGGACTGTTCCAGAAGAATCTTGCTCTTGTGTTTGGATCGTCTCTGCACCATCTAAGCCCCATTTTTCAAAGGTCGCTCTCGTACCGCTGCCTGACGCACGGTTGATTACAGAGATTTCTTGATCTGCTCCACCGAGTTCAGACCAATTCTTCACTTTGCCTGTAAAGATATCGATTAAATCTTGTTGGCTAAGATCCGTAACGCCTGCGTCTTTATTCACTACTGGTGCCATACCAACTACGGCTACTTTATGGTCAACTAATTTGCTGGCGTCCACACCATCTTTTTCATCCGCAAAAACATCGGAATTGCCGATCGTCACAGCGCCTGTTTCTACTTGACTTAAGCCAGTTCCGCTACCGCCACCTTGAACAGTAATTGTATAATTGGGATTGTCCGCTGAGAAGCTTTCACCTGCTGCTTCAACCAAGGGTTGCAAAGCAGTTGAGCCTACCGCTAAAATTTCTACATTTTCATTTGATGCGGCACCTGATGAAGATCCGCCTGATGCTTGACTGCTATCAGTGCTTGTACCACCGCTCCCACAGCCAGCTAATAATAATCCAGTTGCAAAAAATAAAAGTCCCAATTTTTTCATTTAGTAAATCTCCTTTCGTTATATGCTTAGTTTAGCAAGGCGGTGTAAACCCTTGATGGATTTCATGTAAAGAATCGATAAAGCGATGTAAATCTTTTGTAAAGTTTGTCGATTGCCCAAAAAGCCCCCGCTGAATCCATCAGAGGGGGCTTGCTTTATCTAAAAACGAAAGAAATGTCTGTAGAATCAATTGCTTTGCATATAGCGTGTCAAGCGATCCATCGCTTCCACCAAGTTTTCCATACTTGCCGCATAGCTTAAACGAACATAGCCTTCTGCTTCGGGACCAAAGGCGATACCCGGGATGATTGCTAATTGATTCTTTTCCGCTAAGTCGACACAAAAAGCCATTGAATCTTGGTTGAAACCTGCTGGTATTTTGGCAAAAATGTAGAATGCACCAGAGGGCTTCGCCATGTCAAAACCAAGGGCAGTCATCTTTTCAAACAAGTAATCTCGACGTTCACGGTAATCGGCTTTCATGACTTCTGCATCATTGATGCCTTCGATCAATGCCCGCACAGCTGCTTTTTGAGAAATCGTTGATGCCGCAGTCACTAAGTATTGGTGGACCTTAATGATCTGAGCAGTCAACGCTTTTGGTGCAAAAATGAAGCCGACGCGCCACCCAGTCATCGCGTGAGATTTCGACAAGCCATTGATCACGATCGTTTGATCCCGCAAGTATTCGGCAATGGACACATGGGTTTCATCATAAGTCAACTCACTATAAATTTCATCGCTAATAACAAAAACGGGGTATTTTTCTAAAACCTCCGCCAATGCTTTGACTTGTTCTCGGGTATAAACGACCCCTGTTGGATTGCTAGGATAATTCAAAATGACTGCCTTGACTTGCTCCCCATGCTCTTTTAAGGCTGCTTCCAAAACTTCTGGCGCTAAAACAAAGTCATTGTCCGTCGTATCAAGATAGATCGGTTGGGCATGGGCTAAATGGATGACTGGTTCATAGCCTGGATAAATTGGTGCCGGTAGGAGAACTTTATCGCCAGGTTCCAACGTGGCTAATAAAGAAGCTGAGATTGCTTCCGTTGCACCGATCGTCACTAATACTTCTGATTGAAAGTCGTAATCAAGCTGATATTTATTTTTCAAAAAGAGGCTGGCTGCTTGCCGAACATCTGCTAAGCCGGCCATTCCAGAATAGTGGCTAAAATTTTGTTCGATTGCTTGGACACCCGATTTTTTCACGTGCTCTGGTGTGTTAAAATCCGGCTCGCCTAACGTTAACTTTAAAATATCAGGAATTGAAGAAACCCGTTCATCAAATTTACGAATCAATGAAACAGCTATATTGTACACTTCGTGATTGAAGCGTTGGCTTACGTCTGCCATAGTATCACTCCTTTGAATTAAGCAAATTCATTCGCTATTGTTGTTAATCCTAACACAAAAAGGCGACAATTTTAAGCAACGGATGAAATTAATCTAATAACCACAATTCCGTTTGCTTATTTACAAACAAAAACATTTTATGTTAGTATATAATCAAACATAAAAGGAGAACCCAAAATGAAACCTTATCAAGAGTTTACCATTTCTGATTATCAGCAAGGATATGTCGAAACAACAACGGATTATTGTTGCGTATTTTGTCAGGAGACCTTCGACAAAGAAGAAATCTATCCCGTTGATGGCGCCTTTTTTACGGCAAAAAAACGAATGATACAGCATATCACTGAGCATCACGGAACCGTTTTATCCGCATTATTGGCTTTACCCAAAGAACAAACAGGCTTATCAGAAAGCCAGCAGGAGATTTTACAACTGTTTGCCCAAGATGTTAGCGATACTGTGATTGCCCAGCGCTTAGGTATCTCTTCTTCGACTGTCAGGAATCATCGCTTTAAGCTAAAAGAAAAGCAGCGACAAGCGACTGTTTTTATAAGTATCATGTCCTTGTTGCAAGAACCCCCGTTGCTGCCGCCTCACAAAGGGGCGACGATGCTTGATGATCGCTATGCCATTACGGCTAGTGAAAGAGAAAAGATCATTGCTACTTATTTTGATGAAGCGGGGTTTATCAAACAGTTTCCGAGCAAAGAAAAGCGCAAGATCGTTGTCTTAAGTGTGCTGGCACAAAAATTTGATCCGAAGAAAAATTATTCAGAAGCTGCCGTAAACGATGTATTAAAACAAGCGATCACCGATTATGTCACTGTCCGACGATATTTGATCGAGTATGGATTTATGCAACGGACGAAAGACGGAAAAACTTACTGGCTGACTTAAAACCCAGTCTGTAGTTGGATGGAATTTTTGTTGGTTGGATGGACAGTATCTTTCACAGTTGTGAAAAGTTAACAAGCTCCAGTTTTTTACAAAAAAAGACAAAGTACGAAAACACCCGTACTTTGTCTACTGTCTGAAACGCTGGGACAAGTTCCAGCGTTTATTTTTCTTTTAGAAAGATTTTTTTGATGATCAATTTATCAAATAATTGCGTTTGATTGTCTTGTTCCCCAATGACTTCAGCAGTCACTGATTTGCCGTCTTGTTTTTTGCGCAACTGATAAACAATCTTACCTGTTTCTTTCAATTCGTTCACCATGTCGACGACACCGCCAAAACCTGTTTTACGAGTGATGAAGCCTAACGCCACCATCCGCTCATCTAAATTTTTTGCCGAGATGCTGGCACCGGTGATCAGTGCTTGCCGCATGATTTGTAAGAATTCTTCTAGCCCTGCCACTGGCGGCTGTTCAGGCTCTTCTTCCATCAGCGGTCGCTGACGCAAATAATCTAATTCCTGCAATAACGTTTCGTACTGCTCTTGTGTCAACATGACCCCCGCCACTTTTTCACGATTGAATACATATACTGCTGTTCCTGCTTCTCGCGCTTGATTAAATACATCCATCGGAGATTTTTTTACTTCAGTAATTGAAGTAGTGGGAACATCCAACTTCTTCAGTTCCATAATCAACGTCCTCCTTGTCTCAACGAACACATTATAGCATAAATCCAGAAGCAGATTATAGAGGTATTTCACTGCTCCTAGGAAAAGAAACAAAAAAGCGGCTAATCGCCGCTTTTTTCGATTGATAAGGTCATTGCATTGATGGCAACGATGATCGTACTCATAGACATCAAGACAGCTCCGACTGCTGGGTTCAAAATGATCCCGATTGGTGCGAGCACGCCAGCTGCCAAAGGAATAGCAAAAATATTGTATCCTGCGCCCCACCAGAGATTTTGAATCATCTTGCGCCTTGTTTTTTTCGCCAAAGTCAAGAAGTGCAAGATGTCTTGAGGTTCGCTATTCGTCAAAACGACATCGGCTGAATCGATCGCTACATCGGTACCAGCTCCGATCGCAATCCCGATCGTCGCTCTTGCAAGACTTGGGGCGTCATTGATCCCATCGCCTACCATTACGACGCGCTTGCCCTCTTTGACATAGTCACTGACTAGACGTTCTTTATCGTCTGGTAACATTGCCGCATGAAAGGCTTCGATTCCTAGGTAATCGGCTACGGCTTGCGCCGCTTCTTGGTTGTCCCCAGTAGCCATAACTGGCGTGATGCCTAAGTCTTTCACTTTTTGAATAAATTGACTCGCTTCTGGTTTCACCTTATCCCCTAATGCGACGATTCCTTCCACTTTGCCGTCATGAACCAAATAGCTAATGGTATTGCCCTGCTCTTGATAATTTTTCAAGGATTTCCCTTGATACTGGATGGTTAATTGCTCCAATCCTTTTTGATTGACGATCAACCACTTTTGTCCATCGATTACGCCTTCCAGGCCAATCCCCGTCCTTGTTTGAACATCAGTCGCCTTTTTGGCTGTGATGTTTTCCTTTTCTGCTTGGGCTAAAATGCCTTCTGCGATCGGATGATTGGCGGTTTTCTCAAGACCTGCTAGGTAAGCTAGTACTTCTGATGCAGAAAGGCTGCCTGTCGCCTCGATGCCAGTTACGGTAAACGTTCCTTCTGTTAACGTACCGGTCTTATCGAGGATCAGATAATCAACATGATGCGCATTCTCCAGTGCGTTGCGATTTTTTAAGAGCAAGCCGTTTTTGGCAGCGATCGATGTTGAACGAGCCACGACGAGGGGAATCGCTAGGCCTAACGCATGGGGACAGGCAATGACGAATACCGTGACCATTCGATCAAGAGCAGTCGGTAGGTCAGCAACAAACAGCCATACAGCAAAGGCCAAAACACCAGCAACTAAGGCGATATAGAACAACCATTTCGCCACTTTGTCCGAAAGTGCTTCTAAGCGGGATTTATCAGCTTGGGCTTTTCGTACCATTTCCATGACTTTTGCCAAATAGCTGTCTTCGCCAGTCCCTGTGACTTCCATCGTAATGGTACCATTGCCGTTGACAGATCCTCCAATGACAGTACTGCCGATGGTTTTAGGTACCCGTCTGGATTCACCGGTAACTGCCGACTCATCGATCGTTGTTTCCCCTTCAAGAATCGTTCCGTCTGTAGGAATCTTATCTCCTGAGCGAACGATCAGCTGTGTTTTGTTGGTCACTTCTTCTAATGGAATCTGTTCTTCTGATCCATCTGCATTTTTCCGAATCACTTCTTTTGGCAACAGTTCTGCTAATTTCTGTAATGCATTGCCGGCATTAGAAACGGCATTCATCTCGATCCAATGCCCCAACAACATGATCACGATCAGAGTCGCTAGTTCCCAGAAGAAATCCATTACATGAGGAACAGCAAGAAAATGATTAGCGATAAACGCGTAAAGACTATAAAAATAAGAAACCGTGATCCCCATAGCAATCAAAGTCATCATGGCTGGGCTTTTTTGTTTCAATTCCATTTTTGCACCACTTAAAAACGGCTGCCCCCCATAGAAAAACAGGATCGTTCCTAAAATCAATACAACCCAATCTGAGCCGGGAAACGTGAACTGAAAGGGCAATTCGATACCCATCATTGGTGATAAAATGACGATTGGAATCGCCAAAACCAAGGATAGCCAAAACTTTTGCTTAAAATTTCCCATATGCATACTATGATCCATACCAGACATCTCATGATCCATATGACTGTGATCCATGCCAGACATCTCATGATCCATGTGGCTGTGATCCATGCCAGACATCTCATGATCCATGTGGCTATGTTCCATACTGGAAACCTCATGATCCATGTGAGCATGGTTACTATCGGCGCTTTCATGCTCCTGCAGTTTTGATGTCGCCCCTTGATGATCCACCCCATTCATCTCATGGCTTCGGGGCTCAGGGACTTCCTCCGCCTGTGGGTGTGTGAGTCCTTCTTGCCCTTTATTATCCTGCTCATTCCTAGGTTCATGCCTATGATGGCTTGACGTCTGACGATTGTCTGCAGGTGACGTTTTTTTCTGATTCATCCTAGTATTCCCCTTCCTATTTCACTGAATATCCGTACAGTCTTGCGCCTTCATACAAAAGCTTCAAGCGGCTGGACTTTCTAGATTTTTCTCCTTATCACTTTAGCGTTTGCATCGCTTATTCAAAAACACCTTGATAACCAGCTTCAGTTATTGCACTGATTAAGGCTGTTTCTGTCACTTGCGACTCGTCAAATTTGACCGTCCCACGAGCTTTTTTCAAGTCCACTTTAGCTTTTTTCACACCCGGTACTTCATTTAAGGCTTTTTCAACTTTTGCGGCACAATGGGCGCAATTCATTCCGCTGATTTGCATATTTTTTTTCATTACTATTCCTCATTTCTTTTAACAGTTTGTTGGCTACTTATTTTGTTGCATGGGTTTTGCATTGGCACTGACCAGGAATACAATTACACGAAATCGCTGCTACTGGCACTTTTTGGTCGACTACTGCTTGGAGCATCGCCAAATCTTCTGCCGTCAATGCTGCTTCTTGGATCATTTCTGCTAATGTTTGTCCGACTTTTTTGGCACAAATATGAGAAAAAAGATTCTCAGCTGCACTGCGAACAGTGGCTTCTTCTGAAACAAGTGGCGAGTAAACAAACTTTTTCCCTTGGCTTTCTGTTTTCAATACGCCTTTTTTAACAAGTCGTCCTAAAAGCGTTTTGACTGTCGCTGCTTTCCAATTTTTATTTTCGCTTAACAAAGCGGTGATCTCTTTCGCATCGGATTGTCCCAATGTCCAAATCACACGCATGACTTCCCATTCAGAATCGCTGATTTTGATTGGTTCGACCACTGATTGCATTTGTCCACTTCCTTTCATAACTGATTCACATTTTTAAGTTTACATCTGTAATCGCATTTTGTCAAAAAAAAGCATCGCCAAACTTTCTGCATTTTGGCAATGCTTTTTTCTATTTCGTTAAAAATGGTTTGTTTCCAACGTTTAAAAGTGGACCTGATACGTCGTCACAGAGTGGAAGGGTTCTTCTGGGCGCAGCACGATCTCACCAAAGTGGGTGAATTTCTCAGAGCCAGGAACACCTTGTGTTTCGATCGCCATCCCGCCATGTTTGGCAAAAGGACCGGTCTTCATTGGGGCCCCAGCTTCTCCCTCACCTGTTGTGTAAATAACAACAGCAGGACGGTCAGTAGTTACAGTCAGCTGCACTTTTTGATCGGGACTGGTTACTTTCAGATCCCACTCTTGCTCATGATCCAATAAGAATGGATCATCCAACATGGTCGTTCCCATTGGGCGTTCTTGTCTAAAATCAAACTTTGTGCCTGCGACAGGCGTTTTTTCACCGGTCGTCGTCACGTCATCGTTCGTTTCAGCCACATGTTCGGCATTGATTTGAACCAAGTGGTCATCGATCGGCTGTTGGGTATCACCTGTCAAATTGAAATAACCGTGGTTCGTTGGGTTAAATAAAGTCGCTTTGTCTGTGTTAGCGTCATATGCAAGCAATAGTTCATTGTCATTAGTCAACGTATAGGTGACTTGATAACGAACATTTCCTGGAAAGCCGCCGTCGCCATCTTGTCGTGAGGTAGTAAAAATCACGCCGGCTCTGTCTGCTTCCTCAAAAGTTTCAGCGATCCAGATATCCGTGTCAAGCCCCTTTGAACCACCATGAAGCGTATTGCCGCCATCATTGTCCTCCGTTTGGTATTCTTGCCCCTCAACCTCAAAGCGGGTACCTGCGATCCTTCCCGCTACTGGACCGATCGTTGCACCATAATAGCGTGCTTGGCGATGTCCTTCGATCGTATCATAACCGACCACAATGTCGCGGCCTTCTTCTACTGGAACGACCCAATCCAATAAGCGTGCGCCTTCGGGACTCAGCCTTACGATGGTACCGCTATCATTGGAAAGCTCATAAATCGTTCCCATTTTTTCTGAGGTCGTTTGTTTCACATTTGGCATTCGTTCATATCCTTCTTTCTTTGTTTAGTCTGCTACTCTTTTTAAGTATAGCCGTTAAGGGCTAGATCCGTCAATTCAAGACGGACGGATTCAGTAGGCATTCATTTTATGCCGGGCCGTCTTCACACAAATAAAAAGCGGCAAGAATGCCCAACTGGTTGATTGAATCATGGTCAGCTGATCGTGAGAGAAAGTACTAGGAGAAGCGCTGGCTGCTCCTGTCTTTTCTTCAATAATCAATCACATTCGCTTCGCCTGTTGGGCTCCTATGCCGCAATTGTATCGTTTATTTTTTGTGTTTTGCTTGGTAATGTTTTCTCTTTCGTCGCTTTTCTTTGATTTGAGAAGCACTGGAAGCCAAATCCAAATCCTCGCTTCCCTCTTCTTGCTTGTCTTGTCTTTTTTCTGCCCGCGCCATGAGGACTTTTTGCCTAAATCGACGGTTTCCCAGGAATTTCAGTGCACACATCAATGGTTGACGATTTTCTCCTACCAAACCAATCAATTCGATAAACAATTCAATACCGAATCCTGTACTGATGATCAGTAAAATGATTGCGGTGTTGCTGGCATAATTCATCAATAACGCAATAAATGAAAAAACCATCGCCAAGGCATAGATCGTCAAGACCGTGCCACGGTGGGTAAACCCTAATGAAAGTAAGCGATGATGCAAGTGCATTTTATCCGCCGATGAGATTTTTTGTTTATTAAATTTTCTGCGAATCATGGCATAGACGGTATCCGTGATCGGTACCCCTAATATCAGCATCGGGGTAACCACTGTAATGAAGGTCGCATTTTTTAAGCCTTGCAACGATAGGACGGAGATCATGAAACCTAGAAAAAGTGCCCCAGTGTCCCCTAAAAAAATCGTGGCTGGATAAAAATTATAAGGAAAAAAGCCAACGATCGCAGCGATCAGCGTAAAGATCACCATCGGTACTTCAACTGAATTTGGTAAAAAGAAATAACTGATGATCCCAATGGTCGTCAGACTGATAATGGAGACCCCACTCGCTAGACCGTCCAAACCATCAATCAAGTTGACCGCATTTGTGATCGCCAAAATCCACAAGATCGTCATAGGCAATCCAAGCCAGCCCAAATCAAAAACCCCGAGATAAGGGATCGAAACCGTACTGATTTTGATGCCGGCAACAAAATAGATCTCCAAAGCCGCTAACGTCAAGCCTAGCGTTTTTTGCATAGGGGTCAACTCGAAGATATCATCCAATAATCCAGTAACTACGACGATAGCTGCCCCTAAAAGCATCGGCCAGACGTAGTCAAAGGGAATCATTGCGCGAAATTCCCAAAGCAATGCAAAAGAGAAGGAGAGGAAGATGCTTAATCCCCCTGCGGTCGGCATTGTTTTGGTATTGATTCGGCGATCTCCTGGTCGATCGACTGCGCCGATCTTAAAAGAGATCAATTTAATGATCGGTGTTAGGATTAAAGACACGATCATTGTTATAAATAAGCGCATTACAAATTTGAATGCAAAATCCATCGTTTATTCTCGCTTTCCGTTATTTCTCTTTATTGGTAAATGTATCTTCGATTTTCGAAGAAATCCGCTGAACAGGATCTGTTCGTTCTTTGATCTCTTGTCCTGATACATACTCTTCTACCACTGCGTTGATGATTCCACCCAAGATAATAATCGTCGCAGCAAGATTCAACCAGATCATTAAAACAATAAAACTTCCAATAATTTGATAGCCAATGATTTTCGCAGCAAAGTAACGGGCGTATAAGCCAAACACTTGTGACAGCAACATCCAGCCAATCGTTGCAAAGATCGCCCCCGGCAAAGTCGAACGCAACTTGACCTTTGCATTAGGCACTAACCAATAGATCAGCATCATGATAAACAGCAAAGCAACGATCGTGACTGGCCATTTGACTGTTTGGAACGTATCGATCAGATTGTCTTGAAACTTAAAAATCGGCTGCAAAAAATCAAGAATGATTTTTCCAAGCCCAAATACCATCGTAACCCCAACGATCGCAATCATAAAGAGCAGGATGATCACAAATGATACTGCGCGCACCACGATAAAATTGGAACGCTGGTCCACACCGAAGGCTTTGTTCATCGCAATTTGCAAGGCATTGATACTTTGACTCGCGGACCACAACGCCGCTAAAGCGGAGATCGACAACAATCCACCAGAGCTTGTGGTGAGGAGATTTTCGATCGCTGGGCCGATAAAATCATAGATTTGATTCGGGATCAATTCCTGTACATAAGATAAAACCGTGTTCGGATCAATTGATAAATAAGGCAAAAGATTCCCCAGCGCAATCATTAACGGGAAAAGTGAAAGCAATAAATAGTAGGCCACGACGACCGAAGTGGTCCCCATTTCTGAATCAGTTATTCTATTTTGCGTCGTTTCGATGAAACGCATCAGCTTTTGATTGCTTTTTACTTTATCAACGATTTTCATGTTTCTTCCTCCGCCAGCGAATCATCTGCCTTTTTTTCTTTGTCATACGTAACAACCAGAAGTCTCCTACTTATAAAATTTAGTAGGTTCCTTCTTCTCCTTGAGAAGTTAAAATTCTCGGACCTTCTTTGGTGATCGCCAAACTATGTTCATATTGGCAGCTTAAGCCGCCATCTAATGTATAGGCGGTCCAGCCATTAGGATCCATTTTCATTTTCCACGTCCCTGTATTGATCATAGGTTCGATGGTAATAACCATTCCTTCTTTTAAACGTAACCCTTTGCCGGCTTCTCCGTAGTGAGGGATCATCGGACTTTCATGGATCGTTGGGCCAATGCCGTGTCCTACGAAATCACGCACAACCCCGTACCCTTCTTTTTCCGCATAGGTTTGAATGGCATGACCGATGTCACCGATTCGGTTACCCACTTGCGCTTGTTCGATTCCTAGATACAATGCTTTTTTGGTTACTTCCATTAATCGATCAATCTCAGGCGTCGAGTTCCCTACGACATAACTCCAACAAGAATCAGAAATGGCGCCTTTTAAATCAATACACATGTCGACTTTGATTAGATCGCCGTCTTTCAATGGTTTTTTTCGAGGAAATCCGTGACAAATCTCATCATTGATACTGCAGCAAGTGGCATATTTGTAATCTTCAAAGCCAATTTGGGCAGCGATGCCGCCGTGGCTTTCAATATAATCTCTGACAAACACTTCGATATCCCAACTCGTGATACCTGGTTTGATGAAACTGCGTAATTGTTTGTGGACATCTGCTAACAGCGCGCCGGATTCGGCCATGCGGTCAATTTCTCTGGCAGATTTTAATGTAATCATGTTCTCGTCTCCCTTAATTAAATTCCTCTTATTTTACCATAGAAATCCCTTATTTTACAAAATTCACAGACATTGTAAAGAGTTTTTCAAGTTTTGTTTTCAAACTTTCGTGCATTTGCTATAATCTGTAAGAGAGTTTTCCTTGAGAATAGGAATGAGATTGGAGGAAAAAGCCCATGGCTTTAGCAAAAATCGTCTATGCAAGCATGACGGGGAATACGGAAGAAATTGCGGATATCGTTTCTGAAGCCCTTGAAAATCTTGACATGGAAGTAGAAATGAATGAGTGTACCCAAGTGGATGCAGATGACTTTGAAGATGCCGATATCTGTATCGTCGCAACGTATACATATGGAGACGGGGAGCTACCGGATGAGATCGTCGATTTTTATGAAGATTTGCAAGAACTTGATTTAAGCGGCAAAATCTTTGGAGTCTGCGGCTCCGGTGATACTTTTTATGATGACTTTTGTAAATCGGTTGACGACTTTGAAGCCGCCTTTAGCAAAACTGGTGCGACAAAAGGAGCTGACAGCGTCAAAGTTGACTTGGCTGCAGAAGAAGACGATATTCAAAACTTAGAAGCCTTTGCCAAAAAACTAGCAGAAGCATTCGCTGAATAAAACAAGAAAACCTCTGACAAAATCAATTGATTCTGTCAGAGGTTTATTGTTTGCTTAATGATAACTGATATCGATGGGTGTTTCTCTTGCTAAAATATTATCGGTGGTTTCCGTCATCAGCTTAGCAATCTGATCTTCTGTCGGATGAATGATTCCCGAAGACATCAATGCCGCTAAGCCGGTAGCGACGATCCAGACACCGGTGTGCAAAGATTGTAATTTTACATCAGATAGATCTTGATATTTTGGTTCTTTTTTCACTGATTTCACAAAAAGGTCAAATGAAAACTGTTGCATGGAATCCCCACCACCATGCTCTTCTAAGTATAGCGCTCGGTATAATCGTTTTTCTTTATTTGCAAAGCCAATATAATTTAGCGTTAAGTCAACGATGACATCTCCCCGTCTTTCAACTGGAAAAACTTCTGTCGCTAAGTAGTCGTAAATCTGATTGATCAATGCATTTTTTAAGTCATCCATATTTTTAAATTCTAAGTAGATCGGTTGCGTTGAACATTTCATCTTCGCTGCGATATTGCGTGCGGTAAAACGTGTAAATCCTTCGGTTGCGACAACTTCATAGGCAGCTTTTAAAATCTGGTCTCTAGTAATAGTTTTCTTTCTTGCCATAATTTTTTAATCTCCTTAATTCTGCTATACATCGCTTTCAGAAATACCTTTTACTTATTGTATCATGTTTTTTTAAGTTTGCAAAAAAACTTTTAAAATTATTGCCCTTAGTGTTTCCAGTTTTTCAATTTGAAGACCACTGTTTTTTTGCTCACTTTTTCGTTTGTTTTCAAAAATACTTAGTGCTATCATGAAGACAGTTATAAATTTAGAATAAATGGAGGAATTTTAATGGTTTTACCAAACTTTAATCAGAACCTTGAAAAATATGCCCAACTGATCACTGAAGTTGGCGTAAATGTCCAAAAAGGGCACACGATCGTCATCCAAATCGCCGTGGACCAAGCACCTTTAGCTCGTCTATTAACGAAAAAAGCGTATGAATTAGGTGCAGACGAAGTAATCGTCCAATGGACCGACGATGAGATCCAAAAAGAATTTCTTACTCATGCGGCCGAAGATCGTTTGTCTACGATTCCTCAGCACAAAATTGACCAAACAGAAGATTGGGTTGAAAAAGGTGCGAGCCGCATCAGTGTCGTTTCTGCCAATCCCGATGCGTTAGCGGGCGTCGACTCAGACCGAGTGGCAACCTTCCAAGCTGCTTCTGGTAAAGCGATGATGAAATTACGTCAAGCAACACAAGCCAACAAAGTCAGCTGGACTGTGGTTGCGGCGGCTGGTCAAGATTGGGCCCAAAAAGTATTCCCTGACGCTTCCCCTGAAGAAGCACAAGACAAGCTTTGGGATCAAATTTTCAAAACGACACGTATCTATGAAGAAGATCCTGTCGCAGCTTGGAAAAAACACGATGAAACCTTGCAAGTTAAAGCTGAAGAATTGAACAAAGAACAATTCAGCGCATTACACTATACAGCACCGGGTACCGATTTGATCATCGGTTTGCCTAAAAATCACTTGTGGGAAGGTGCTGGCAGTTACAATACCCGCAATGAAAAATTCATGGCGAACATGCCAACAGAAGAAGTCTTTACTGCCCCAGATAATCGTCGCATTGATGGCTATATTTCAAGTACGAAACCATTGAGCTACGCAGGCACCATCATCTCTGGGATGAAGTTCACCTTCAAAGACGGCAAAGTCGTGGACTTTTCTGCGGAACAGGGCGAAGAAGTGTTAGGCAAACTGCTAGCAATCGATGAAGGAGCAAAATCTTTAGGTGAAGTCGCATTAGTTCCTGATCCTTCCCCTATCTCACAATCCGGCATCATCTTCTTCAATACGTTGTTCGATGAAAATGCCTCAAACCACTTGGCTTTAGGATCCGCTTATGCCTTCAGCTTGCAAGGCGGCACTGAGATGAGTGAAGAAGAACTGGCAGCTGCTGGTTTGAACCGCAGCCAAACCCACGTAGATTTCATGGTTGGCTCTGACCAAATGTCCATCGATGGCATCAGAGAAGATGGCACCACGATTCCTGTCTTTCGCAATGGTGACTGGGCTTAATAAAAAAAGGCTGAGGTGGAGTTGCTCCCCTCGGCCTTCTTTTACATAGAATATTGGAAACCGGCGGGTTTTTTCGTAGTAATCAGCCGGCTTTTTTGATAAAATCTACTTTGATAGTCTTTGATAAGAGAGGATGGATCCGATGACACCAAATCGTGAAGATTATTTAAAGCTCATCTTGGAGCTTGGTGGTGACCAAAAGAAAATCAATAACAAACAAATCGTGTCAGGTCTGGACGTCTCAGCAGCTTCAGTAAGTGAAATGATTTCAAAATTATTAAAAGAAGGCTTAGTGGAACATTCACCTTATCAAGGGGTACAGTTGACTGAAACTGGTTTAGCTTCTGCAAGTGCTCTGATCCGCAAGCATCGTTTATGGGAAGTCTTTCTTGTGGAGCACCTGCATTACTCATGGAATGAAGTTCATGATGACGCAGAAGTTTTAGAACACGTCACCTCGGAAACACTGGCGAGCCGCTTAGAAGCCTACCTTGATCATCCTCGGTATTGCCCACATGGCGGAATGATCCCCGAACAAGGAGAACTCATTCACGAAGGCGAAAAAAACACCATGAGTTCCTACCCGGTAGGAACCAAGATTCGTATCGCCCGTGTCCTTGATGAACGAGAACTGCTGGATTACCTTGTTTCGATCCAATTGAATATTCATGAAGAATACGAGATCATCGATGCGGCAGCATACGAGGGTCCGATTACGATCAAAAATGACACAAAAGAAATTGCTGTCAGCTACAAAGCCGCCAGCACGATTTTTGTTGATAAACTGTAAGGAGTGAAGATGATGGAAAAAAAGGTCCTTTTTACGATTTTTGGCGGTACGGGCGACCTTGCCCAACGCAAACTATACCCTTCTTTGTTTCGGTTGTACAAAAAAGGCGATTTGAAAGAAGATTTTGCAGTCATCGGTACTGCTCGCCGTCCTTGGTCGGATGAACACTATCGTGAAGTAGTGATAGGTACGATCAAAGAATTGAGCGACTCACAAGAGCAAGCAGAGACATTCGCTTCTCATTTCTACTACCAATCACATGATGTAACAGATACGAGTCATTATGATTCATTAAAGGATTTGGCGGAAACCTTAGATCAGAAATACCATTTAGAAGGCAATCAGATTTTTTACTTAGCAATGTCCCCTAATTTCTTTGGGACGATCGTTTCTCACTTGAAATCCCAAGGAATGCTGGATACTGACGGCTACCATCGGGTGATCATCGAAAAACCATTTGGAAGCGACTACGACTCAGCAAAAGAATTGAATGAAGAGATCAATCAAGTCTTTACAGAGCAAGAAATCTACCGGATCGATCATTATTTAGGAAAAGAAATGATCCAAAACATTTCTGCGATTCGTTTTGCCAATAACATTTTTGAGTCGATGTGGAACAATCGGTACATTGACAATGTTCAGATCAATATCGCAGAAAACTTAGGTGTTGAAGAACGCGGTGGGTATTATGATAAGAGCGGCGCCTTGAAAGATATGGTCCAAAACCATATTCTGCAGATCCTTTCCTTATTAGCCATGGAACCGCCAGTGGCTTTTTCTGAAAAAGAATTACGGACGGAAAAAATCAAAGCCTTAAATGCGATCCGTATTTACTCCGAAGAAGAAGTGAAACAACACTTCGTTCGTGGTCAATACGCCAAAGGACAATTAGAAGATAAGGAATTTGCTGGCTACCGAGAAGAAGCCAATGTCGATGAAGAATCGGCAACGGAAACCTTCGTTGCTGGAAAATTCTTGATCGACAACTTCCGCTGGTCCGGCGTACCTTTCTATGTACGAACCGGGAAACGCTTGACGGAAAAAGGCACTCGAATCAACATTGTCTTTAAACAAGTCCCTGTCAATGTCTTTAAGCAAGACCTGAATGAACAAAAGCAAAACGAGAGTTTGGCACCGAATGTGCTGACAATCTACATTCAACCGACAGAAGGCTTCTCTCTTTCCTTGAATGGAAAAGAAATTGGCCAAGGGTTTGAGACATTGCCAGTGAAGCTAGATTATCGGAATAGTACTGAAATCGTCGAAAACACCCCTGAAGCCTACGAAAAATTGATTTTAGATGCTTTGAACGGGGATGGCACTAACTTTACCCATTGGGATGAAGTTGCCCAATCTTGGCGCATCGTTGATGTGATCCGTCACGCTTGGGACCAAGAAACACCTGATTTTCCAAACTATGCCGCAGGAACGATGGGACCCCAAGCTGCCTATGATCTCTTAGCTGCCGATGGTTTTGAATGGATCTGGCGCCCCGATGAATGGTATCGTGAGCGAGATTTACTAAATGAAAAATAAGCAAATGGTCAATTGGATGAGGAAAAAACATCCAATTGGCCGTTTTTCTTTTTTACCAACTGTTTATAATAGAAAGAAATGAGAAACGAAAGGAGCAGCAGACATGAAACAAGTCTTATCGATCGCCGGTCTCGACAGTTTGGCAGGTGGCGGCATGACGGCTGATTTGAAAACATTTGAGGAATTCGGGGTGTTTGGCCATGCCCTATTAACATGTGTGGTCGCCATCAAGGATGATCTTATGTTCCATGATCTCCCTGAGCCTGTGATCCAAGCACAGCTGGATTCACTGCGCTCGGTCGTATCCCTAGATGCAATCAAAATCGGGCTGCTTCATCAAACGGCCATCATTGAATTGCTGCGGGATTTTTTACAAACATTTACCGGACCGATCGTGCTCGATCCAGTTCTTGCCTTTAAAGAAGGAGATACTGCCTTTAACCACTCCTATCAAGCAGGATTGATCTCATTGTTTCCTTACACAGCATTAGTAACACCTAATCTGCTCGAAGCACAACACTTATCTGGACAAAGCATTACCTCTTTAGCAGAGATGAAAACGGCGGCAAAAAAAATCCATGCGCTTGGTGCCCCAAATGTCCTGATCAAAGGTGGCAGTCGACTAACTGGAGAAAAAGCCTACGACCTTTTATACCACTCTGGGCAATATACTGTTTTCGAAGCAGAAAAAAGTACCCGAACGACTACCAACGGTGCTGGGTGTACCCTTTCATCGGCGATTGCCGCTTTACTTGCCAAAGGCACTTCATTGGAAACAGCTGTTCAAACTGCAAAAGCATTTGTTTGGGCAGGGATCGAAGACGGTCTGCCTTTAGGAACCTCTGGCAACGTCAATCAGCTCGCCTATTTTAAAAAGGAGGAACACCTATGAAAGTAAGAAACCTAACCATGATCGCTATGCTGACGGCACTTACCTGTGCACTTTCTTTGACCTTTATCATTCCTGTTCCACAAACGAAGGGCTTTGTGACCTTATGTGAAGCAGGGATCTATATCTCGGCCCTTTTGTTCGGACCTAGCGCCGGGGCCTTCGTAGGCGGAATGAGCGGTGGCATCATTGATTTTCTATCAGGCTATCCTGAATGGGCCTTCTTTTCCATTGTGATCCATGGTGTACAAGGCTGGATCGTGGGTAGAATGAACCATCGACCACTAGCAGCCGTTATTGTTGGCAGCTTGATCATGATTGTCGGCTATGCAGCAGCAACAGTTTTACTATTCGGTTTAGGGGCAGGGATCGCCTCAGTTCCAAGTAATTTGATCCAAACGGTCTTTGGCAGCATCGTTGCTTTACCGCTGACCCATGCCTTACGCCGCATGAAAAAGTTTTCTTTAAATGAAAGGTGATTCTCATGACAGATATCAATCAATTAAAAACGGATTTAACTACGATCGTTGAAGAAGTCATTACGACAGCGAACGTTGATGAAAATGATCTTTTTGTTCTCGGCTGTTCAACAAGTGAAGTGGTTGGTGGCTTGATTGGCAAAAATTCCAGTCAAGAAGTAGGCATGGTTATCGTTGAAACACTACGAGCGATCTTGCGTCCCAAAAATATTCATTTAGCCGTTCAAGGCTGTGAACATCTCAATCGGGCTTTAGCCGTTGAGCGTGAAACGGCTCGACTATATCAATTAGAAGAAGTCGCAGTAGTGCCCCAGCTGCATGCAGGCGGTGCTTGCTCAGTTGCGGCTTTCCAGTTGTTCGATGAGCCTATCGAAGTGGAGCACATTGTGGCCAAAGCGGGTATCGATATCGGCGACACAGCGATCGGTATGCATGTCAAACATGTTCAAATCCCGATCCGTCCCTCTATCAAGACCCTTGGCGCTGCCCATGTCACAGCTCTGGGATCACGGCCCAAATATATCGGTGGTCCTCGTGCTCATTACGCATAATAAGCGAATCGTATAATGAGCGAAAAACCATCTTCAAAAGGAAAAAGCATGCTTCGGCGTGCTTTTTTTGTGTCAACGTTCCTGCTATTGCCTCTCCTTTCCTTCCTTAAATGTGCTCTCCTTTCACTATTTTCTCCGCTCCATCTTATGGCAGCTTTTTCTACTTCAAATTCTGTTTCCTTTCTTGCGTAAAAAGAGCGGCAGCTGTCGCCTTCCTTTTGTCATAAATTCGTCACAATTTCATCACAAAAAGAAAAGAAAGATGCCAGTAAGCCCGCAAATTTCTTTTTTCTTTCCTTGGTAGACTGAATGCAGCAAGAATCGAAAAGTGGAAGGAAGAAAAATATGAAAAAAATCGCCATTATTTTTGGAGGCAATTCACCGGAGTACGCCGTTTCTTTAGCCTCAGCAACTAGCGCAATCGAAGCACTCCTATCATCTCCCGATGACTATGACCTCTCTTTGATCGGGATCGCCCCAGATGCTATAGATTGGTATTTGTATACAGGAGAACTGGAAAACATCCGACAAGACACGTGGTTGTTGGATACGAAACATAAACAGAAAATCCAGCCGCTTTTTGAAGGAAACGGCTTTTGGCTAAGTGAAGCGCAGCAAACGTTGGTACCTGATGTTTTATTTCCCATTATGCATGGCAAATACGGGGAAGATGGCAGTATCCAAGGATTGTTTGAATTGATGAAACTACCTTATGTAGGCTGCGGTGTGGCGGCCTCCGCATTATGTATGAACAAATGGTTATTGCATCAAGTAGCAGAAGCGATTGGCGTACAAAGCGCTCCTACGATTCTCTTGACAAATCAAGACAACCAGCAAAGACAAATCGAAGCCTTTATCCAGACCCATGGCTTTCCGGTTTTCTTTAAGCCTAATGAAGCTGGCTCCTCAAAAGGGATCACAAAAGTGACTTGTGTCGAAGAAATTGCTCCTGCCTTGAAGGAAGCCTTCGCTTATTGTTCAGCAGTGCTCTTACAAAAAAATATCGCTGGCGTTGAGATTGGTTGCGGTATCTTAGGCAACGACTCTTTGACTGTCGGTGCTTGTGACGCTATTTCATTAGTAGAAGGCTTTTTCGATTTTGAAGAAAAGTACCAGTTGATTAGCGCCAAGATCACCGTTCCTGCACCATTGCCTGAAACGATTGAAACCAAGGTCAAAGAACAAGCTCAGCTGCTCTATCACAGTCTTGGTCTTAAAGGACTTGCTCGCATCGACTTTTTTGTCACGAATCAAGGAGAACTATACTTGAATGAAATCAATACTATGCCGGGCTTTACTAGTCACTCCCGCTATCCGGCCATGATGGCAGCGATCGGCTTATCCTATCAAGAACTACTACAAAAACTGCTTGTCTTAGCAAAGGAGGAAGTCAAATGAATCCCTATCTACAGTTAGTTAGCAAAGAATTTCCGTTAGAAAAAAACCAAGAGCCGCCTCATTTAGTCCTTGCTGCCTTCAGTGAAGACGAGGTTTACTTGCAACCAGAAGCAGCCAAACAATGGAAACGGCTAGTCAAAGCTTTAAAGCTTGAAGACGAGATCTGCTTATTAGATGGCTACCGAACCGAAAAGCAGCAACGGTATTTATGGGAATATTCCTTGAAAGAAAATGGGCTAGCCTATACGAAACAATTTGTGGCATTGCCCGGGTGCAGTGAACATCAGTTAGGCTTAGCGATCGATGTTGGTTTAAAAGGCAGCCAGGATGATTTGATCTGCCCACGATTTCGTGACAGCGCAGCGGCGGATTTATTTACCCAGGAAATGATGAACTATGGGTTTATTTTACGCTATCCCGCGGACAAACAGGAAATTACAGGGATTGGCTATGAACCATGGCATTTTCGTTATGTCGGTCTGCCCCATAGTCAAATCATCGCCAGCCAACAGTGGACCTTGGAAGAATACCATCAATACCTTGAACAAACGGCGAGGCAGTTCGCATGAAGAAGAATCAAGGAATCGAGCAATTTCGGGTAATTTTGGCGATGATGGTGGTCGCGATCCACTGTCTGCCCCTTCATCGATTGTGGCCCAATGGTGATATCCTGATCACATTGACTCTTTTCAGAATCGCCGTCCCCTTCTTTTTTATGATCAGCGGGTATTATGTGTTCAGTGATTTAGCCACCCAAAACAGCTATCCTGCCAGACAACGTATCTGGTTATTTATCAAAAAACAGCTGCAAGTCTATCTCATTGCCACACTGCTCTTTTTGCCGCTTGCTTGGTACAGCGGCATACTAGGATTGAACATGCCACTAGACACTTTTATTCAAACTTTGCTAGTCAACGGCATTCTTTACCATCTTTGGTATTTTCCTGCGATCATTACCGGCGGTCTACTAGTGATGGGCCTCTTGACACGGCTTTCTTTCAAGCAGGTGTTTTTCATTGCTGTCGGTTTGTATGTGGTTGGTTTAGGTGGGGACAGTTGGTCTGGCCTGGCTGCACAAACACCCATCACGCCACTCTATTCACTGATTTTCCAACTATTGGATGGCACTCGCAACGGCATTTTTTTTGCTCCCTTATTTTTGATCTTAGGGGTACTAGCCAGAAGATTTGCCAAAAAACCTGCTTCTCCCCATCGCTATAGTTATCTGATGATTAGTCTGATTTGCTTGCTTTTGGAAAGTTATCTCTTGCATCACTTTACTACACCTAAACATGACAGCATGTATGTCTTTTTGCCCTTCGTTCTCTTGTTTTTATTTCCGATCATTCAGCAATGGCAAGCACCCATGATCTGGAAACAAGCGGGTCGTCTGTCCCTTTGGCTCTATTTGCTCCATCCTTATACCATTGCAGTAACCCATTTTCTTAGTCAGAAACTGCCCTTGCTTCAAAACAATCTAATCAATTACTTCGTGGTCTTAGGATTGACCATCGGGTTGATTTATGGTCTCTTTGCTTTGCAAAAGCTGTTGCCGTTTCCGAAAAAAACGCCGCTCCACTTGCAGCGGGCAGCCAAAGAATTCTCAGCCCCCGCCCTGTTGCACAACTTGCAGGAAATCAAACGAGTGATTCCATCCACAACAAAAGTGATGGCGGTCGTTAAAGCAGATGCCTATGGTTGCGATGCACAATTGGTCGCTCGTACCTTGGAAAGAGTAGGCGTCGATTTTTTTGCTGTTGCCACCATAGAAGAAGCCATCGAATTACGGCGAGCTGGCATTAAAAGTCGCTTACTGATTTTAGGGTACACTTCTGCCCAACGTGCCAAAGAGCTGAACCGATATTCCTTAATTCAAACTATCGTCAGTGAAGCGCATGGACAAGCGTTAGCCCGAACAGGCCTTCCAATCGAATGCCATTTAGCGGTAGATACCGGCATGCATCGTCTAGGCGTTGCCCCTGACCTTGAAACAGTTAGAAGGCTTTATGCCTTGCCATCCCTCAAGATCACAGGCATTTTTTCCCATCTAGGCTCTTCAGATCAGCTAGATACGGCAAGTATCTTACGGACACAAGCCCAAATCATTTGTTTTGATGATCTATTGGCTGGCTTATCCGCTAGAAATATCGCCTATGGTCTGACGCATCTGCAAAGCAGTTACGGAATATTGAATTATCCAGAGAAACAGTATGATTATGTGCGCCCGGGTATTCTTTTAACTGGTTCCCTGAGTGTCCCGAATGAACCAACAAAACAGAAGATAAACGTACAGCCGATTCTGACCCTAAAAGCCTTACTAGTGGACAAAAAAACAGTCGCCGCTGGTGAAGCGATCGGCTATGGACTAGCCACTGTTTTTGATCGACCTACCACGATTGGGATCGTTAGTATCGGCTACTGTGACGGAGTCCCCCGTGCCCTATCAAATCAAGGATTCCAATTGTCTTATCAAGGGGGGTTACTCCCGCAGGTTGGGTTGATTTGTATGGATATGCTCTTGATCGATTTAACGGACTATCCAGAACTGGCGGTCGAAAGTTGGTTAGAAGTAATCAGCGATTGGACGAATACAGCTGATCAAGCACAAACCATTCCCAATGAATTGATCAGTCGACTAGGTTCCCGCGTCCCTTCAATGTCAAAGTAGAAAACGAATGCATTCGCTTACCGATTACGGTATGATGTGGGTAGAGTAAATGGTAGTTTAAATGAAAAAAGATCGTAGATAGTTGGAGTGAATCAAGGATGGCAGAAAAAATAATTGTTGTTGATGATGAAAAAGAAATCGCCGAGTTAGTCACGACGTTTCTAAGGAATGAAGGCTTTCAAGTGGAACCTTTTTATGATGGAACGAGTGCTTTGGCTTATCTCGAAAAAGAAACAGTCGATGTGGCAGTTTTAGATGTGATGCTGCCGGATATCGACGGCTTTCAGCTGTTACAGACCATTCGCAAAACCCACTTTTTTCCAGTACTGATGCTCACTGCCAAAGGAGAAGATCTGGATAAAATTACCGGTCTAAGTCTAGGTGCAGATGATTATGTGACGAAACCCTTCAATCCATTAGAAGTTGTTGCTCGGGTCAAAACGCAACTACGGCGATACCAACGATACAATCAGTCAGCTGTTCCGCAGAAGATTGAAGAATACGAAAAGGAAGGCTTACTGTTGAAAATCAACAGTCACCAATGTTATCTTTATGGCAAAGAGGTTTTCTTGACCCCCATCGAATTTAAAATCCTGCTTTACTTATTTGAACACCAAGGATCGGTCGTTGCCTCAGAAACTCTTTTTGAAGCAGTCTGGAAAGAAAAATATTTAGACAACAATAACACAGTGATGGCACATATTGCCCGTCTGCGGGAAAAGCTAAACGAACAACCCCGCAAACCGAAATTAATCAAAACTGTATGGGGGGTCGGCTATATCATTGAAAAATAGAAGTCCATTGATCCGGAAACTTTTGACTCAATACTTTATCACCACAGGTGTTTTAATGCTCCTTTTGATTCTGATCCCTTTAACTGTTCGCTTTGTAGCAGGATTGAGGGTTTGGTACGGCTATGAGCCCATTTATCAAATATTACGGCTTTTTGCTGATTATTGGCTCGTCTGTCTAGCAATCGGTGCCTTGCTGATTTGGGTGAGCACAACGATTTATTATATGAGTAAAGCCATCAGCTATTTGAATGAAACGATTCAAGCCACGAATCAATTGATTGCTGAACCTACGAAGCGAATCGTTCTTTCCAGCAATCTGATCGACGTGCAAGAAGAAATGAACCAGTTGCGGGAAAAAAATCTACAGGATCAACGAGCTGCCAAAGAAGCAGAGCAGCGGAAAAATGATTTGATCGTCTATCTCGCACATGATTTACGCACACCTTTGACCAGTGTGATCGGCTATTTGACACTTCTAGAAGAAGAACCTCAGCTTTCTTCCGAACTACGCGCACGCTATACCAAGATCGCCTTGCAAAAAGCCCAGCGGCTAGAATTATTGATCAGCGAGTTTTTCGAAATCACCCGTTTTAATCTTACAACGATCGCCTTACAGACCGAAACCACGGATCTGAGCTTGATGCTGGAACAGTTGACGTTTGAATTTTTGCCGCTGTTAGAAGAAAAAAACCTTCATTGGCAACTGCAGCTGCAGAAAAAAGTCTATGCGACTGTCGATACAGAGAAGATGGAACGCGTCTTTGATAACTTGATCCGCAATGCCATCAATTATAGCTATCCTAACTCCCCTTTGCGTTTAGCCATCAGCGAATCTGATGATATCCTGATTCGTTTGACCAATCAAGGAAAAACGATCTCAGCTGAAAAGATTGGCTTGATTTTTGAGCCTTTTTACCGCATGGACGCTTCCCGAGCAACGGCGACGGGTGGGACCGGTCTGGGGCTGCCGATCGCCAAAGAAATCGTTGAAGCATTAGGTGGAAAAATCTGGGCGGAAAGCCGTGACGAAACCATCGTCTTTTCGATTCGCCTACCGAAGGCAGCAATGGAAAAAAATGAACAGCGGTCAAAGCCCCATCCATCTGAACCAACTGCTTAACAGGCAAACAACCTGAGCATTTCGCTGTTCCCCTTCTAATTCAGAGGGAGGAAGAGCTGCTCAGGTTGTTTTTTATTGATTGCTTATTGATACACCAATGATCGTAACGCTTGATCGACTTTTTCTGCCGCTAAGCGTCCTTCGCGAATCCCCCAGATGACTAAACTCGGTCCTCTTTTAGCATCTCCTGCGACTAACACTCGTTCATTGTTCGTCGTGTAATCATCGTACACTTCTCGCACACCAAAGGCATCGAAGAGTTGGGTCTCTGCACCAACAAAGCCCATTGCCAACAAAACCAAATCCGCCTTGATCACTTGCTCTGTGCCAGGGATCGGCTGAAACTGTTGATCTACTGAGACCGTTTCGATGGCGATCAACTGGCCGCGTTCGGCGCCGATAAAGGCTGTTGTGGACACCCCATGATACGTCACTTGTGTTTGCAGGACTTCAGCCGCTTCTTCTTGCCCATATCCTGTGCGGGCTGTCATTGGGTATTCAGGCCAGGGATTGCTGTCGGTACGTGTCAATGGCAGTTGGGGCGTGATCTCCAATTGACGCACAGAAGCGGCTCCTTGCCGAATCGCTGAACCAATACAGTCATTTCCAGTGTCGCCGCCGCCAATCACGACGACGTGCTTGCCAGCAAGTTTTTTACTTGTTGCCGCTTTGCCATGCTTTAAGACATCTTTGGTTGCTTCCGTCAGATAATCGACTGCAAATTGCACCCCAGTCAATTCACGACCTGGAATCTTCAAGTCACGAGGAACACTAGCTCCTGTTGCCAAAATGACCCGATCATACTGAGCGGATAATTCTTCTGCTGACAAGTCACGACCGATCTCCGTATTAGCGACAAAGGTCACGCCTAGCTCTGCCATCAAGTCAATACGTCGCTGCACAACATCTTTATCTAATTTCATATTTGGAATACCATACATCAGTAAACCGCCAAAGCGATCACTGCGTTCATAGACCGTCACTTGATGTCCTAGTTGATTCAAGCGCCATGCAGCGGATAAACCAGCTGGTCCGCTGCCGACGATGGCAACTTTGAACCCAGTCGCTTCTTGAGGCAATCCGGAGGCTTTGACCCAATCGTTTTCAAAAGCAGTATCGATAATAAAGCGTTCATTGTCGTGGATCGTGACACCTGAGCCATTCAGTGCCTCGGTACAGCCTTTTTCACATGGAGCTGGACAAACACGTCCAGTCATTTCCGGTAATGGATTGGTTTTGGCAAGACGCTCAAAGGCGGCTTGGAAACGCCCTTGATAAACCAGATCATTCCATTCAGGAATCAGGTTGTCATTGGGACAACCTGAAACCGCTCGTTGACCGCCGTAAAAAGAACCGGTATGACAAAAAGGAATCCCGCAGTTCATACAGCGTGCTGCTTGCTCTTGACGCTCATTTTCAGGCAATGGCGTCTGTAATTCTTGCCAGTCTTGGATACGTTCTGAAACCGGTCGGGTAGGATTTTCTACTCTTGGGTACTTTAAAAAACCAAATGGATCTGCCATATTAGTCGCGCTCCTTTCCTGGAATAGTCAATTGTGGACCGACGACGGCTTCGAAAGCTTTCGTCACAAGTTCCTCCCCGATAAATCCTTGCTCAGCCAAAGTCTCCGTTGCTTGGATCATCTGATGGTACTCTGTCGGATAGACTTTGATGAAATGTTGCTGCTGATTTTCCCAATCTTCTAAAATCTCAGCCGCCTTCAATGAATCTGTATAGGCAAAATGCTGCTGGATCATCTCCTTCAGCTGATGGTCATCGCCACTTTCGCCAATCCGGTACAAGTCAACCATTTCCCGATTGCATTTTTCTGCAAAAGTTTGATCAGGGTCATAGACGTATGCCACGCCACCGGACATTCCGGCACCGAAGTTGCGGCCGGTTTTTCCTAAAATCACCACGACGCCGCCAGTCATGTACTCACAGCCATGGTCCCCAACACCTTCTACAACGACTTTGGCTCCACTATTACGGACGCAAAAGCGTTCGCCAGCAATGCCGCGGAAATAGCCTTCACCCCGATTCGCCCCAAAACAAGCAACGTTACCGACAATCGGTGAATGCTCTGCGTCATAAGCGGCATCATCAGGCGGCACAATGATCAAACGGGCACCACTCAGTCCTTTGGCTACATAATCGTTGGCCTCGCCAATCAGTTTCAACTGGATGCCCTGGGTGGCAAACGCCCCAAAACTTTGTCCAGCAATGCCGCGGTACGTAAACTGCAACAAACCTGGCGTTACTTCGTAATTGCCAAAGCGTTCTGCGATCCAGCCCCCTAAACGAGCGCCGACTGAACGTTGAACATTATTGATCGTATGATTCATAACGATTTCTTGATTATTGTCGATAGCTGCTTGGGCAAAAGCGTCTAACTCTGGCCACTGTCGTTTCTCAAGGAATGGGTCCGTCACTTTGCGTTCGATCGGGATCGTCGTTCCAATCATTCTGGAAAAGTCTAATGATTTTGCTTTGCCTTTGGCAACGAAGCGTGGTGTCAACAATTCCGCGTGTCCTACCATCTCATCAATCGTGCGAAACCCTAGCTCGGCCATCGTTTCCCGTAAATCTTCTGCTAAAAAGTACATCGTATTGATGATGTGCTCAGGTTTCCCTGCGAAAAATTTGCGCAACGCTGGGTTCTGTGTAGCAATGCCGACAGGACATGTATTGATACTGCAAACCCGCATCATGACACAACCAATCGCAACTAGCGCTAAAGAGGCAAAGCTATATTCTTCTGCTCCTAAAAGAGCAGCAATGGCGATGTCACGCCCCGTCATCAATTTTCCATCTGTCTCTAAGGTCATTCGCTGCCGCAAATGATTCATAGCTAACGTTTGATGGGCTTCTGCAAGCCCCATCTCCCAAGGCAAGCCAGCATCCCGAATCGAATTTCTCGGAGAAGCACCGGTCCCACCGTCATAGCCTGAGATCACGACTACGTCTGCACCGGCTTTAACGACACCGGTAGCGATCGTACCCACACCTGTACTAGAAACCAATTTGACATTAATGCGGGCATACGGGTTGATTGCTTTTAAGTCATAGATCAGCTGGGCTAGATCTTCAATCGAATAAATGTCGTGATGTGGTGGCGGCGAAATCAGTCGGACACCAGGTGTTGAGCCACGAATCTCCGCTACCCATGGGAAGACTTTGTTGCCTGGCAATTGACCACCTTCACCAGGTTTTGCCCCTTGGGCCATTTTGATTTGGAGTTCGTCCGCACTCATTAAATATTCGGCATTGACACCAAAACGGCCAGAAGCAACTTGTTTGATACGACTGTTATAGTTAATGCCCTTCACTGGTTTGAAACGATTCCGATTTTCTCCACCTTCTCCACTGTTGGATTTTGCACCGATCGCATTCATCCCTTCAGCAATACAGCGATGCGCCTCTTCACTTAGAGAGCCGTAAGACATCGCGCCGACTTTAAACCGTTTGACGATCGTTTCAACAGGTTCCACCTCAGCTAAAGGAATACTGCGTCTCGTGTTCCCAAAAGTCCACATAGAACGGAGGGTCGTTGGATTCTCTAACGCGTCTTGGTTCATCTCCGCCGCATATTCTTTATAAAGCGCATAGCTGCCTGTACGAACAGCTTTTTGAAACCCATAGATCGTTTTTGGATTGAACAGATGATGTTCCCCGTCGGCTTTGTATTGGAAACTACCGCCCGAATCAAGATAATCCACGCGTTTCTCGCCATACGCCGCTTCATAACGCATTAAGTATTCTTGCTCGATTTGCGCTAATGAAAGTCCACCGATACGAGTAACCGTGCCGGTAAAGTATTCGGAGATGACTTTCTCAGAGATACCAACAGCTTCAAACAATTGCGCCCCATGGTAACCGGCGATCGTTGAAATCCCCATTCGTGACATGATTTTGACAATGCCCTTTTCACATGCTTTACGGTAACTTTCGATCTTCTCTGAAAGCTCAAAATGCGCCAATGTCTGGTAAGCCCCATAAGGGTGGACCCCACTTACTCCGTAGCCGACTACCATGGCATAATGATGGACCTCACAGACTTCCGCAGTATCCGCAACGATTGATGCCAAGGAACGTTTGCCTTTTCGCACCAAGTAATTGTGCAGACCTGATACCGCCAAGAGAATCGGAATCGCCACTTTTCCTTCTTGCGCTTGGATGACTTCCCGATCACTTAAAATGACGATCGTTGCCCCAGAATCGATTTTTTGCTCCGTCTCTTTAAAAAGCGCTTCTAACGCTTGTTGCAAAGCTGCCCCGTTTTCTGGTACATAATCATAAAGAATCGACTGTAAAGCCGCTTTTTGACCATTTTGATCTAACTGTTTGATTTTTTCATATTCACTCGTTTTTAACACCGGACTAGCAATCTTCAGCTTATTACAATTGATTCGAATGTCCTTTGAAACATCCCCATCTCGACCTAAAAACAGCTCGGTACCGATCACCAATTTTTCGCGAATCGCATCGATTGGCGGATTGGTCACTTGGGCGAATTGTTGCTTGAAGTACGTAAACAAGGATTGGGGACGTTCGCTCAAAATAGCTAAGGGTGAATCAAACCCCATGGAGATCACTGGTTCTTCTCCCGTTTGAGCCATTGGTAAAATCAACGTGCGAATGATCTCATCCGTGTAACCATTTCGTTTCCAAAGGGTCTGGATCGCATCATCTGCTGTTTCCTCCTGCTTCTCAGTCTCAGGAAGCAGCTCTGGTATCAATAAGTGATCCGCTAGCCACTCCTGGTAAGGATGGGCATTCGCATAATGAGCTTTGATTTCTTGATTGCGTAAGATCACTCCTTTTTTGGTATCCACCAAAAACATATTTGCTGGTCCAAGCACCCCTTTTTCAATCACTTCCGATGCTGGCAAATCGACAACACCTGACTCAGAGGCCACGACCACAAAACCAGTTTTCGTGATCGAGTAGCGAGATGGCCGTAACCCATTTCGATCGAGTGCAGCCCCTACCAAATCCCCATCTGTAAAACATAAAGCTGCCGGTCCATCCCAAGGAGCCATAAAGCTTGCGTTGTACTCATTAAAAGCCGTCAGCTCCGGCGACAATCCAGCTTCTTTTGACCACGCTTCTGGCACCATCATCAACAGTGCTTGAGGAATATCTCGCCCTTGACGGTACAAATATTCCATACAATTTTCTAGTTTCGCCGAATCAGAATTTTCATCATCATAGACTTCGATCTGATGTCCATGCATCCAATTTTCTGCCCCGCGTAACGTGTTGATTTCGCCATTATGGGCTAAGAAACGAAAAGGTTGCGCCCGACTCCAGCTTGGAAAGGTATTTGTCGAAAAACGAGAATGGGTCAATGCGATACAAGAGGTCATTTCTGGGCTTTGAAGATCTTTGAAAAATAAGCCAACTTGATAGGCATGCAGCATTCCTTTATAAACAACTGTCTTACTGGACAAGCTGCAGATAGACAACTCATCAGTATGATACGTTTTTTCCAGTTTACGTCGTAGCCGGTAAAGCTGATCTTCAAAGGGACGGCCAGCAGCTACATCGACAGGTTTTTCAATAAAGACTTGCACAAATGAGGGCATGACTTTTTGCGCCCCCGGTCCACACTGATAATAATCATAAGGCACATCCCGTTGCCATAAAACGGTAAAACCCATTTGTTGAATGTCTTTAGTTACTTCTTCTTGGACCTGTGCTGCTCGGAGCTTTTCTTTCGGTAAAAAAAACATCCCAACAGCATAGGCACCTTTTTCAGGCAATGGGATTTCGGCCTCTTTTGCTCGCTGTTGAAAAAATGGGTCAGGCATTGCCATCAAAATTCCAGCTCCGTCACCTGTGTCAGGTTCAGCGCCAGTTCCCCCTCGGTGGTTCATCCGTTCTAACATTGTTAAGGCATTTTGCACAAGTTCTCGGGAATAGCGACCATCTTTTTGTGCAATAAACCCCATCCCACAAGCATCTTTTTCAAAAGCGGCATCGTACATCGTTTGGTTCGTTTTCCTCATCATCTCTAAATCACTCATGGAATCACACTTTCTTTCAATATTCTGAATATTCCGATTTTTAACAGTTTACAACCTGTTTTTCTATCTGGCAAGTTTTTTTTACTTGATCCGAGCTCGTTGGTTTCTTCTGTTGACAGTGAAATACTCCATCTCGAACAAACAATTGCCTACAGACCTTAAGGAAGAAACTTCGTCTAGTAAGGTTTTTTTATTATACAATAAACTGTCGAAAAATTATTGCAAACAAATGAGAATCGTTATCAATTGCCACCTATTTTCTCATATTCATGTCAGAAACGTGCGTTTTTCTCCCATTCTCAAGGAATAAGAATGAGCAAGCGCAAAAAAGATGACCCGCAATGGGTCATCTTTTTTCGTTCTATTATTTTTCAAAGCCTTCTGCAACTGCTTCGGGATAGTTTTCTTTGACGATGGTTGCACAATGCCCACAAAGTGTTGGCAGTTGCTCTTCTACACCAACATCTACCCGGACTTGGCGACAACGTTCACATACTTCCCCTTCGGCTTTTTCAACTAAGATCGCCACATCCTCAAATTGATATGCCGCTTCAGGAGCTGCTTCACCGACTTCTTTGATCGTTAAGAAGTCTGGTGAAATGATCAGCAGTTGTGCAATATCTGAATCGATAGCTTTTAGCAATGCCGCAACTGGCTCAGTTGGATAAACAGTGACTTTCGCTTCAAAGGACTTTCCGATCAATTTTGCATTACGCGCTTCTTCTAATGCTTTTAAGACATTGTCACGGAAATCAAGGAAGGCCCGCCAAAGATCGAGCAGTTCTTCTTGGTTAGCAAATGTATCATAGCCAGGGAACTCCGCTAACTGTACGTATTCCTCTTCTTCTTTCAAGTGTGACCAGATTTCTTCTGCGGTATGCGGAATGATCGGTGTCAATAATTTCGTCAATGCAACCGCTGTTTGATAAAAGACAGTTTGCATAGCACGGCGTTGGAAATCATTTTCAGCTTCGATATAAACGACATCTTTTGCAAAATCCAAATAGAAGGAAGACATATCGACTGTCAAGAAGTTGATGACTGTCCGGTAAATATGCAAGAAGTTATATTTTTCATAGCCATCTTCCCGAATCGTTTTGATCGTTTGATTCAAACGAACCATCATGTATTTATCGACAGAACGCAAGTTTTCAAAAGGTACGCTGTCTTTTGCTGGATCAAAATCACTCGTGTTCGCTAATAAGAAACGCATGGTATTGCGAATCTTCCGATAGACTTCTGACACTTGATTCAAGATATCCATAGACACTCGGACATCCGCTTCGTAGTCAACACTGCTGACCCAAAGACGCAAAATATCCGCACCCATTTGATTGATCACTTTTTCTGGTGCAATGGTATTACCAAGAGATTTACTCATCTTGCGACCTTCGCCATCTAAGGTGAAGCCTTGAGACAAGACGGCTTTATATGGTGCGACTTCATTGATCGCAACACTAGTCGTGATACTTGAGTTGAACCACCCACGATATTGGTCAGAACCTTCCAAGTACATGTCAGCTGGGAACGTCAATTCTGGACGTTGACGTAACACGGCTTCGTGAGAAGAACCTGAATCAAACCAAACATCCATGATGTCAGTCTCTTTCGAGAATTTGCCATTTGGTGAGCCCGGATGCGTGAAGCCAGCTGGCAGTAATTCTTCTGCTTCTTTTTCAAACCAAATCGTTGAACCATGTTCAGCAAACAAGTTTGCCACATGCTCGATCGTTTCAGGCGTAATGATGGCTTCGCCGTTTTCTGCATAAAAGATTGGCAACGGAACGCCCCACGCACGTTGACGAGAGATCACCCAGTCGCCGCGGTCGCGAATCATATTGTATAAACGAGTTTTGCCCCATGGAATGATCCAATCTACTTTTTCGATTTCATCCAAAATATTTTGACGGAACTTATCAATAGACGCAAACCATTGTGGTGTTGCCCGATAGATGACTGGTTTTTTCGTCCGCCAATCATGTGGATAGCTGTGAGTAAAGAAGTTTAGTTTTAGTAGGGCTCCTTTTTCTTCTAAAAGCTCAGTGATCATTGGATTGGCTTTGTCATAAAAGACCCCTTCAAATCCTGGTGCTTCTTCTGTGAAGACCCCACGGCTATCGACTGGTGATAAGACATCTAGACCATATTTTTTGCTGACGATGTAGTCATCTTCCCCGTGTCCTGGTGCAGTGTGGACCAAACCAGTACCGGCATCCAATGTCACATGGTCCCCTAACATCAATAAAGACGTACGATCATAAAAAGGATGTTGTGCCGTCATTTTTTCCAATTGATCGCCAGCCAATTCTTGTAATACTTCGACAGATTCCCAACCGATCTCATTCGTCACGGTTTCTAATAAATCTTTTGCCACGACGAATTTGCGGCCATCGGCCAAGATTTGAACATAGGCAAAGGTTGGATTCACAGAGATTCCTAGATTCGCTGGTAAGGTCCATGGCGTCGTCGTCCAGATAACAAAAGATGTATCTGAATCAAGCAAATCTTTGCCATCTGCTACTGGGAAAGCCACATAGATCGATGGTGATTTCACATCTTTGTATTCGATCTCAGCTTCTGCTAATGATGATTCACTAGATGGTGACCAGTAAATTGGTTTCAATCCTTTGTAGATGTATCCTTTTTCTGCCATTTTTCCGAACACGCGGATTTCTGCTGCTTCATAGTCTGGTGTCAATGTGATATATGGATGATCCCAGTCACCAGAAACGCCTAAACGTTTGAAATCAGCTCTTTGTGTATCCACTTGTGTCAAAGCATATTCTTCACATTTTTTCCGATATTCTGCCAAGCTCATTTCTTTGCGCTTGATTCCTTTATTGGTCAGTACTTGTTCGATCGGCAAACCATGAGTATCCCAACCAGGTACATAAGGTGAACGGAAACCTGACATCGATTTGGAACGTACGATGATGTCTTTACTGATTTTGTTCAATGAGTGTCCAATATGGATGTTTCCATTTGCGTAGGGAGGGCCATCGTGTAAGACAAAGGTTGGCTTGCCTTCATTTAATTCTTGACGACGTTGATACAATTGATTTTCTTCCCATTCTTTTTGCCAATCCACTTCGCGGTTCGGCAAGTTGCCTCGCATTGGAAAAGCGGTTTTTCCAAGATGCAGTGTTTCTTTCATTTTCATTCTTGTTTCGCTCCTTTTCGTCTCTCAACGTTTTGGTATAGTTTCAAAATCCATCGACTCGATCAACCGATTGCTTCTATTGAACCTGTCAAATGGATTGGTTGCCATAAACTCAATGCATTTAGGATTCACTGATTGTTAACAGTTGATCAGCGTGATTCCTAATTTGGTTACTACGCTCCCGGCGGTCGCCTAGTACTGTTCATCATCTGCTCTGTTCCGCTTTGCGGACCAATCGCAGTGATTCACAGCAAAAAACACGTCCGTCCCTGGTAAGGGACGAACGTGTTCGTGGTACCACCCAAATTTTATTGTCGGTTGACAATTCTTTGATGATCGGTAACGGGATCAGGCGTCGTTCTCTACTCGAGTCTTTGAAAAGTCAGCTCTTTCAAGAACGCAACTCACAGATGATCTGATTTCTTACAGGGTTTTATTTGGCTTCCACTCTCCCAAACTCGCTTGAAAAATATAAGAAATTTTTCTGTTCTGTGTCTTAGTTGTTATCTGTCTTGTTCAATTCGTCTAATAAGTTTCTCGCATCATCTAATGTTTTCACTTCAGGGCTTTCACTTACATCAACGATTTTTTCATCTGATTCAACAATGTCCACATCAAATGTTTCCACTGCTTCTGAGTTTACTCCAGAACCATTTTCACTGTCAAGTTCTTTTGACAAAACTTCTCTGATCACTTGGTGGGAATCTTGTACATAGCTTGAAAATGGCGCCAAAATTTCTTCCCACTCAGGACTCTTCACTTGTTCTAATTGCGTTTGCAACATAACTAATAAGTTGTTATGGAAGACTCTGGTTTTCTTCTTCAAGTCATTTGTTTCTGTCGCCAATTGACGGGCATTGTCGGTTGCATCCGTCAAAATCTCTTTGGCTTTTTCTTCCGCTGAGGTCATCAAGGCATGCGCATGTTTTTCTGCAGTAGCAACCATTTCATCCGCACGGTTTTGAGCAGAAGTAACGATTACTTCTGATTCTTTGCTTGCGCTTGTTTTTACTTTATCCGCCGTATCTTGAGCCACGATAATGGATTGATTCAAGGCATCTTTCAATTCATTGAAATATTCAAGTTTTTCTTCTGCGTGTTTCAACGATTTTTCTAACTCACGATTGCGTTGAACGGCTTCTTCATAATCACGAACGATCATGTCCAAGAAGTCATCGACTTCATCTTGGTTGTAGCCTCTCATTTTTACTGAAAAGTTTTTATTTTGAATGTCTAATGGAGTTAATGCCATATTCTATACACCTCTTTGATTTATTTACGTAATACACCTAATAACAATCTAACTTTTTCTTTTTTCGTGGTTCCTTCTAACCCCTGTATTTGAATCCGACCAAATCCTCTTACCGAAATGATATCCAGTAAATCCAGAACAAAATCTGGTCGTAATGCTTCTGTCCAGTTTACTTTTACTTTTCCTGATTCGATCAACTGTTTCGAACGCTGGCGTGAGATGTTGTATACGGCAGAGATCACTGTATCAAGACGCAATGAGCTAACCGTTTCTCTTTCCTCGGTCCAGCCATCTTTAGGCACGATCAAATCGGTATATCTTGTTTCTTCCAATCGAACGGATACGTTGCCGATTTTATCCACTTGGAGTTGAATAAAATGACTGACTTCAGTGGCAACGAATACTTGCCATATTTCACCATCGGAAAGAATGTCTCCAAAGTATTCCCTCTTGACTCCAGTCCCCATTAATGTGCCTAAAACTTTTCCATGACTCAACACCGTAAATTTTTTCGGGTATTGAATCGTAAATAAAGTCATGTCAAACTCATCGGTGGTGGGCTCATAGTAATCGGGATAAATCAAACAACGTCGTCTCTCAGCAGCTTCATATCCACCAAAAAAGCGGAAACTTAAATCCGTTGATTGACGAATCAAACTTTCTAAGATATACGCTTGTCTCGGATCTAAAAAATCAGTCAAGTAAGGCGCATACTGCATTTGCACTTGTTCGATCCATCCTTGAGCGGAATCAATAAAAGGGCGTTCATCGTTTCGAAAATGTTGATAGACATTTGCGTTCACCGATAACCACCCCTTACGTTAAAATAAAATTGATTGTAGGATCAATATCAATGCTTGTGATGCTAGCTGTAAGACAATAATTGCAAATGCAATCGTAAAATCGATACCAGCAAAACTTAATTTCAATCGATCAAATAAACTCAAATACGGTTCACACACTTTTGCTAAGAAACGGCCAAAAGCGGACTGATACCCTCCTGGAAACCAAGACAAAAGTGCATAGATCACTAATAAAATGGTATACAGATAAACAGCATCACTCAGTAATTTAACGAATCTCAAGAATAAAATTGGCGTTCCTCCTCACTTTAGATATCAAAAAAATTGGTATCTGCTAATGTTTGGGCAGTGCCTTCAATTTCCATACCCTTAGGCGTGCAAAGAAAAATTTCATCGCCAACACGCTTGATATCACCATCTTCAGCGTACACTGTTCCTGTTAAAAAATCAACTATTCGACGAGCTTGGTACTCTTCAATTAAATGAAAATTAACAAGTACAGCATCTCCATTGATGACTTGCTTCGCAATCCCCATAGCTTCTGAATAAACGCGTGGTTCTACGATCGTTATTTTTCCAGCCATTTGTGGAGAAGTTTCTTTTGCTTTTGTGTCTTTGACTCTCGTATTAGTTCTTTGTTGCGCCATTGGAACGACTTTTTCTTCCGTCTTAGGCACCGATCTTACTCGTTCAGCCGCCGCTGAGGATTGTTGATAGGCAGCAGTTTGAGGCTGCTGTCTGTATTGATAGGCTTGATTTTGTGGTTGACTTGTTGTATAAGAAGCCGCTTGGCTAGAAGCACGCGTACTCGCTGTTGTTCTAGGGGCGGTAAAAGCTCCTCCTTGGTTCACAGCTGGTTTCGCTGCCGTGCGTGCCGGTTCTTCAGTGGCAAATGTTTCTTCATAATAATCTTCTTCGTCAGTCAATCCAAAAAAATTGGTCAGTTTCTCTTTGAGCGACATCGGTCAACCTCCTTTTTTATTGAAATAATGCTGTTCCTACACGAATAAATGTTGCGCCTTCTTGAATCGCAATGGGAAAGTCATTACTCATTCCCATACTCGTTTCTAAGCAAGGGGCATGTGTAAGATGCAGGTCAGCGATCTGTTGTTGAATCCTTTTTAATTCTTTGAAAATCTGATGCTGCTCGTCTTTGGAAGCAGTGAGCGGGGCCATCGTCATCAATCCAACAACACGAATTTTGTCGAACGAAGCGAGTGCTTCAATAAAAGCCACCACCTCTTCTACGAAAATCCCTTGTTTCGTTGCTTCCTGCGAAACATTCACTTCCACAAAGCAGTTGATCGGATGCTCTGCTCGTTTTTGAATTTCTTGTGCCAGTTTGATTGAATCCAACGCATGGAAAAAATCAATCTCATTTATAACTGATTTTACCTTTCTGCGCTGTAAATTACCAATAAAATGCCAACGGACATCTGGGTAATCAGTTAATGCTGCCTTTTTTTCAAGTAGCTTTTCTACTCGATTTTCTGCACAATCACGCACACCATTTTCTAGAAGTTCTCTTGTCGTTTCTGTATCGACGGATTTTGTCACAGCTGTCAAACAGACCTCACTGGCATTTCTAGAAACAAGAGCACAGGAGTCCTGTATCTCTTGCTGGATCTTGTGCAAGTTCTCAGAAATCATGTGCTCTGCCCCCTAGCGTTTACGACGGAAAAATGGTGGTGTGCTTAATTCGTCGTCATCATTCGAGCGTACTTCATCACGGCTGAAGGTGTCGAATTCTTTCTTTTCTACATTTTCAAATGTGTTTTCTTCTACTTTAGGTCGTACATTTTGTTCTTTACGGATATCCCAATCACCAAAACCATTGCTTTCTTCTGCTTGTGCAGGACGCGCTTGGTCCATATCTAAGGTTGGTTTTTGTGGGATAGAATGAATTTGGCTTTGACTTTGTCTGTTAGAGCGAGACCCACGTTCTTTTTTAGAAGGGTCAATGCCAGTTGCAATGACAGTCACACGGATTTCATCGCCTAAGTCTTCATTGATTGATGTACCTAAAATAATATTTACATCACCTGTTGCCGCATGAGCGACGATATCAGAAGCATCTTGTGCTTCAAATAAAGTCATGTCCAATCCGCCAGTGATGTTCAATAGCACTTGTTCAGCACCATCGATCGATGTTTCTAGCAATGGTGAAGAGATTGCTTTTTTCGTTGCTTCGATCACGCGTTCTTCGCCGCTAGCAACGCCGATTCCCATCAAAGCGGTGCCTTGATTTTCCATCACTGTTTTCACATCAGCGAAGTCTAAGTTGACATAGCCAGGTGCAGTGATCAAGTCTGAGATCCCTTGAACCCCTTGACGCAAGACATTGTCTGCTTCACGGAATGCTTCAAGCATTGGCGTTTTCTTGTCAACAACTTCTAACAAACGGTTGTTTGAGATGATCAATAAGGTATCGACATTCTCTTTTAATTTAGCGATTCCTTCAGCAGCAAAACGGCCGCGTTTTGGTCCTTCAAATGTAAACGGACGAGTAACGACGCCGACTGTCAATGCGCCGATTTCTTTGGCAATTTTAGCTACGATCGGTGCAGCACCGGTCCCGGTTCCGCCACCCATACCAGCGGTAATGAAAATCATATCCGCGCCTTCTAATGATTCACGAATAGAATCTTCACTTTCTTCTGCTGCTTTTTGACCAACTTCTGGTTGTGAACCAGCACCAAGACCACGGGTATATTTAGGGCCTAATTGAATGACTGTTTCTGCTTTTGAATTTTTTAATGCTTGAACGTCAGTGTTGGCTGCAATAAATTCTACGCCTTTGACATTTTCTTCGATCATACGATTTACTGCGTTGCCGCCACCACCGCCGACTCCGATGACTTTGATCACAGCGCCGTCATTGATGTTATTATCAATTGAAAATTCCATAGTTTATCTTCCTCCTGAGAATCGTTTTAGATTATTCAAAGATATTTGAGAAGAAATCTTTTACTCGGTTTGTGATCGACTCACCTTTTTTCTCTTCTTCTGTTTCTTCATAAGTTTCTTCTGGAGCTTCATATTGTTCGTAATGCACTTCTTGTTGTTGAATGGCAACGGGCTGTTGCGCGACTGTTTTTTCACCAGTGATCGCACTTTTGGCAAGCTGATAGACTTCGCTTAAGTTTGCTGAATAGTCAACGATACTGATTACATTGGTGAATACAGGATTTCTAAGTCCCATATGATTAGGAACGTAAAGCTTAACGTTTGTTTCGAATACTTCTTGAGCCAAATCTACGACACCCGGCAGGCTTGCAGCACCACCAGTCAAAATCACGCCACCTGGCAAATCAAGTCCATCAATTTCATCTAAGACTTCTTTTGATTTGGTAAAAATCTGTTCCATACGTGCTTCGATGATTTCTGACAAATAGCGTTCATCGATCTTCACAGGTTCTGATTTCCCAATCACATCCACTGGAAATTCTTCACTAGCGGACGTCCGTTCAGGATACGCATCCCCATAATTGATTTTTAACGCTTCTGCATTGTTGAAGGAGGTATTTAAAACTGTCGAAATGTCTTTTGTGACAAATTCGCCACCCTCTTGGTTCACATGGGTAAATTTCAATTGCTTGTCGTGCATCGCTGATGTCGTCGTTTGGCCGCCGCCGATGTCGATAACGATCGTACCAAAGTCTTTTTCACCATCAGATAAAATCGATTCTGTCAGTGCTAATGGCGTAATGACTACTTCATTAACGATCAGACCAGATTTTTCCACACATTTACGAATGTTGTGAATGATGGTTTTTGGACCTGTATAAACCACACCAAACATCTCTAGGCGAACACCGATCATGCCACGAGGATCTTTGATCCCTTCAAAACCATCCACTGTAAATTCTTGCGGTAAGATAGCAATGATCTGTCTTTCAGGAGGGGTTGAACGTACAAGTGCTGCGGAAGCAACATTGCGGACGTCTTCGTCGGTGATCTCTTTTGATTCACTGTTGACAGCGATCATCCCTTGACAATTTTCCACTTCAAGAAGATTGGCTGGTACACCAACACTTACACTGCGAATTTGAATTCCTGCTTTTTCTTCTGCTTGTCTTACTGCTCTTTGAATGGCTTGTACCGTTTTATCGATATCTACAATGATGCCACGGTTGATTCCTTCTGATTTTGCATTTCCTACACCAATGATATTCATTTGGCTGTCAACGTATTCGGCTACTACAACTTTTACAGATGTCGTGCCGATATCAAGGCCAACATACATTCCCGTTTTTGCCATGGATGGGGTTCCCTCCTACTTAAATTGGATATATAGCGAACCATCACAGTCCGTTTTTAGAGTTCATTCGAATAATTTGTTCACTGTTACCAATTCTACCATATAATGGCGCTTTTTAGAAACAAGTTAATGAAAAAAACTCTTGAATTTTTCCTAAGAATCACTATCAGCTGTTTGATTTTCGTCTGCATCGTCTTCTTGTGTATTTGAAATTGGATAAGTAAAGATCCCAACTTCCATATCCACAATACTGTCCTCGGTCAAATCTTTGGCAATTTGCGGATAATACTGCATTTGACTCACCATATTTGAGATATTGACAATCACTTGATTGCCATCATTCATAAAGAGAGTTAACAGTTCATCATTGCTGTCACGGGGGGTGTATTTGATTTGAGAAATGCCATCTCGAATTTCTGAACTTAATTCTTGATAGGCACTGAGTGTCGCCTTGATTTTGTCTTCAGCCGAAAAATTTTCTAAAACCGGCAATCCTTCCTCTGGCTGCTCACTGATATCATCCAAAACAGCGCCATTTTCCAAAACTGGTGCATAGCCGCCATCTTTGGCTAATAAAGCCACTTCCTGGAATTCAGTGACAGTGATATCAAAACGATTAATACCAGATAAAGAAATAGAAGCATTTTTTATGCGCGGCAATTCTTTTTTGATTGCTGCTACACTCTGATTCCGTTCAAAAAATTGCGGCCACATCTCTTCATTGACGGCTAGGTCAGAATTTTTGAGAATCGCTTCTGCGGATACTTCTTGATTGCCTTTGACCACCACATTAGCCAAACGACTAAGCGGCGAAACAAAATACAAAACAATCAGCAAAGGAATCATCAGTAAACCGATAATCAGCGCTAAACGGCGAATCAATACTTGATTGCGGTACGCCTTTAGATTAGGTAGCCGATCAGCAAAGGAGCGAGCCTTTTTTTCTGGCTCAGGCAGCTCTTCTTTCCCAGCGTCGGTTTCTTCTATCGCTTGTTCTGCTTCAAAAAGTGCTTCTTCTGCCAACTCCTCTTCATCTTCATGCGCTTCTTTCATGTCTTCTGTTTCTTCAGAAGCGGGTGAAGACCAAGCTGGCTGATTGCCTTTTTCTTGCAAATATTTTAGATTTTCTTTTTGCCAAGGGGTCAACTCTTCCGTTGACGAGGGGGTTTGATCATCATGAGGTGTTTTGTCTTTACTAATGATAATCGCTCCTTTCTATCCCACACATTGTACTATTTGATTACCTCTTGCACAAGTCGAAATAATCGTTCTGAGGCATCGCTGATCCCTTGTTCTTTTGAGGCTTTGGCCATCTTACTACGAAGGGCTTCATCTTGCATGATACTATCTACTGCTTCCACGAGGTTTTGGCTGTTTAGTTCATGATCGGCAATCATTTTGACTGCTCCTGCATTAGCTAAACTTTGGGCGTTCTTTGTTTGGTGGTCATTAGTCACATAAGGGCTAGGAATCAGAATTGCTGGAATCCCTAATGCCGTAAATTCGGCAATCGATGTGGCACCTGCTCGTCCAATCAACAAATCACTATTTGCCATCACTTCTGCCATTTGATCGATATAGGGACGAATACTGATATTAGGGAAAGCATCTTTTGACATCCCGATTTTTTCTTCGATCTCTTTGTAATACCTTTCGCCAGATGCATAAAGTAACTGATACTCTTTTTGAGCAAAAAGCGGCAGCGCATCAATGATCGCTTGGTTGATTTTCAGAGCTCCTTGACTCCCACCAAAAACCAAAACCGTTTTTTTCGCCGGATTTAAATCGTAAGAAGACAAAATCGTCGACTTTTGACTATTCCGTACTTCTTGCCCCCTGGGATTGCCCACAAGCACCGTTTTCTTCGCTGGAAAGTATTGAGAAGCATCGTGAAAAGCAATGGCGATTTTATCCACATACTTGGTTAGAAACTTATTGGTGATTCCAGGAACACTATTTTGTTCATGAATAATGGTAGGTATTTTCAACTTCGCTGCAGCAAAGACCACGGCGCCAGAAACATAGCCGCCGGTGCCAATCACCACATCCGGTTGAAACTCCTTGATGATTTTCTTTGCTGCATAATAGCTTTTCATGAAAAGCTGGATCGTTTTTACGTTATCAAAAGACAGCTTACGCTTAAAGCCTTGGATCTCTAACGTTTTAAAAGGAATACCTGTTGGAGGGACGATTTTATTCTCTAAGCCCCTTGTTGCACCAATGTATAAAAATTCGGCTGTCGGGTCAATCTCTTTTACGTAATCGACAAAAGACAACGCTGGATAGATGTGGCCGCCAGTACCGCCGCCAGTCACAAGTATTTTCATGTCCTTCACTCATTTCTATTTAAGTTCTGCTACTGCCGCCATAAATTTGTCGCCGCGAACTTCAAAATTAGGGTATTGATCCCAACTTGCATTCGCCGGTGACAATAGAATCGTATCTCCAGCAGCACTTAAAGAAAAGGCAACTGGGACGGCTGTTTCAACATTGTCTGTCATTTCAATCGTTTTTACGCCAGCTGCTTGAGCGGCTGAGGCTAATTTTTCTTTTGTTTCTCCAAACACTACGATAGCTTTGAGTCCTTTTAGTGCTGGAACCAACTCATCAAAACTGTTGCCACGGTCCAAGCCGCCTGCCAATAAGACCAATTTCTCATTGTCAAAACCGCCTAAGGCCATTTCTGTTGCTAAGATGTTGGTTGCTTTGGAATCATTGAAAAATTTCACCTGATTGATGGTGGTGACATACTGGGTCCGATGAGGTACCCCAGTGAAGGTTTGCAACGCTTGTTTGATTGCTTCGTTTGGCATATTGCAAAGTTTTCCAACAGCGATCGCCGCTAAGGCATTTTCAATATTGTGTGCCCCTGGTACGCCAAGTTCCTCCGCTGCCATAATTGCTTCTTCTTTATAGTAGAGCATCCCATCAAGCATATATGCTCCTGCTACTTTTTCCTTGGTGGAAAAAGGAATGATTTTCGCCTTTGATTTGGCCGACAGTGCTTCTAGTTCCGGTTGGTTCCAGTTGATCACTAAATAATCGTCAGCGGTCATTCGTTGTTGCAAGCGCCATTTTGCTAAGACATATTCCGGGCGACTACCATGGTAATCGATATGGGCTTCATATATATTCGTGATGACAGCGATTTTCGGCCGTAAGGTATCGATTCCCATCAATTGGAAACTTGAAAGCTCCATCACCAAGCGATCTTCAGGCTTAGCTGTTTGAGCAACGGAACTTGCAGGAAACCCGATATTTCCAGAAAGCAATGCCTGTCCTTTTTCCATTCCAGCATTCAAGACATTGGCGATCATAGTCGTTGTGGTGGTTTTTCCATTCGTACCAGTAATACCGATAATCGGCGCTTCAGAGATTTGATACGCTAGTTCCACTTCCGTGATCACAGGAATTTTTTTCTCTAAAGCTTTTTGAACAAGAGGTTGTGAATAGGGGATCCCTGGATTTTTAACGACTAGCGAAAATCCTTCATCCAATAATTCAATCGGGTGGCTGCCAGTGATCACTTTGACCCCTAAAGCCAAAAGATCTTGTGCTTCTGGATTTTCAGCAAATGGCTTTCCGTCATTAACGGTCACAAGTGCGCCCAAATCATGTAACAATTTGGCCGCACTGAATCCACTACGCGCTAATCCTAGCACAAGAACTTTTTTATTTTGATATGTTGTAATTTTTTTCATTTTCTTCATCTCCTACCATACAAGGGCTATTGTGAGCAAAGAGCAACCTAACGCGATACACCAAAACACAGTGTCGATCTTCCACTCAGACCATCCGCTCATTTCAAAATGATGATGGATGGGTGACATCTTGAAGATTCGTTTGCCTGTTAATTTGAATGAGGCAACTTGCAGCATCACGCTTGCTGTTTCACAAACATAGACCAGTCCGACAAGCAATAGGGTCCATTCTTGGTGTAAAAGAATCGAGATAGCTGCCAGCAGACCGCCTAAAGCCAGTGAGCCGACATCCCCCATAAAGATTTTTGCCGGTTTGCGATTGTAGGGAAAGAAGCCGATCAATCCGCCGATGATCGCAAGACAAACGATTAACACATCGATTTGATCTTGTCGCCAAGCAATCAGTGCGTAAGTTGAAAAAGAAATCGTGCCCAGTCCTGCGACTAGCCCATCGATACCGTCCGTCAAGTTGACTGCATTTGAAAAACCAACAAGCCAAAAAATGACGAACAAGCCATAAAAAATCGATAGCGACACGTCTATCCCAAAGAAATTCAGTACATCCGCATTGCCTTCGGATCGGAAAACAAAGTAAAAGACGAGTCCGCCTAAAATCTGTCCAATCAGCTTTTGCAACGAGTTCAGCCCCATATTTCGTTTGCGGAAAATCTTGATGAAGTCATCAAGAAATCCTAATGCACCATAAACCAAGGTAATGAACAAAAGAATGAACAATGAAGCAGTCAATTGATTTTGCCATGCTCCTACCCAGATGGCAGTGATCATTGCAGAAATCAAAAATACAAACCCACCCATCGTTGGTGTACCGGCCTTTACATTGTGCCATTTGGGGCCGTCACCACGTATTTCCTGTCCGTATTTCTTCATTTGAAAATAGCCGATAAACAAAGGCATTGTGGCTGTTACGATCGCAAAGCCACTTGCCAAAGGTAATATCATCTCTGTCCATTCCATATTGTTCTCTCCTATTTATTCGTTTTCACTTAGTGTAAACTTGATCGATTGTCCTGATAATTCGGTGTATGGTTCCACGCTTTGTTTGGTACAATAGCCGTTTCCTTCAAAACTGACGTCTACATTCAGCAGACTACCAAATTTGATTAAGTCTGCTTTTGACCAAGAAGTCGTATCCGGCATATAGTACTTATCGCTGTCGGTAACGAGCAGTACCCGTCCGCCAGGCATGATCGAAGTCCCACTGTCAACCGATTGGGCAATGACTTTTTCACCATCCCCGATGACTACCGGGATCAATCCAGCTTTTTGAACATCCGTTGCAGCCGATTCTGTATCGAGATTGCGATAATCCCCCACAGTTGTTTCGCTACCAGATGTTGTGCTTTCTTCTAATGCAGAGTTTTTCAGATCTATGACCCGTTTCATCAATGGATTGGCAATTTCACCCAACACGGTGCTTTCGTGCTTCTCTGGTAATTTAATCGTCAAATACAAAATGTATTCTGGTTCTTCTGAAGGAAACATCAAAACAACGGAATATAGATAATTGGTGCCACCAGACAAATACTTACCGGTTGTTGGATCGGCTACTTGGGCCGTCCCTGTTTTTGCAGAAATGTTGTAGCCAGGTAATTCATAAACGCCATAGGCACTTCCATAATTTTCACTCTCGACAACATCACGCATATATTCACGGACCTCTGTTGCAGCCTCTTTTGTGATCGGATGGCCGACCTCTTCTGGTTGCGTGACCGTTTCTTCTCCAGTATTGCCATCAACGATTTTACTAATAAATTGTGGTTTCAGCATCGTTCCATTATTTGCGACCGATGTGAAAGCCTGCATCATTTGGAAATTCGTCACACCAATCGCTTGACCAAAGGAAGTCATCGCTTGGCTGACAGGATTATCTTCTGGGGTGATTCCAGTATTTTCGTTAGGCAATCCTGAATAGGTGCTACGGCCAAAGCCAAATTCTTTTAAGTATTGTTGCCAACGATCAGCCATCCGCTGCTCCAAGGTCACCATTCCGATATTACTGGACCATGAAAGAGCTTGGCGCATCGTCAGTGTTCCTTTTTGACCAAAGTCCCAGTCATTGATGGTTGCATCGTAAAGTTTTAATCCATCAGGACTTGGGGTAAAGGTTTCGTTCTCATTGAAGATGCCTTGATCGATGGCAGCTGCTGTCGTCAAAATCTTCATGGTTGATCCTGGCTCATAGTTGTCTTCAACTAACAGATTTTGCCAATCATTGATCGAATCCAAATTTTCTGGATTGTAGGTTGGTCGTTGCGCCATCGCTATGATTTCGCCGGTTTTGGCATCCATTAAGTTCGCTGTTAAGTTTTCTGGTTTGTTTTCTTTAAAGACGCTGTCCATCAGCGTTTCCAAATAGCTTTGGATTCGACTATCGATGGTGGTATAAACGTCTTTTCCGTCAACGGCTGCGACGGTCTCTGCTACTGTTCCGGGCAGCGGGTTTTGATTGTTATCTTTTTGATAAACGATCTCACCATCAGTTCCCGATAATACATCATTGTAAGCAGCTTCCAACCCAGTTTTGCCGACTAGACCAGTATCGTCATCATTGGCAACAGCATACCCGATAAAGTGAGAAGAAAAGACCCCATTCGGATAAAGGCGAGCTGGATGGCTATCAAAATGGAAGCCGGCAATATCTTCTTTTTCCATTGCATCTTCGATCGCATTTTTTTGTTCTAATGTAATATTATTTCCCTTGCTCCCAAAAGAGACCCGCCACAATTGTTGCTCAAGGCCATCCTCTAACGTATTGACTGCTGTTTCTTGATCAATGGACAATACATCTGACAAAATTTTGGCCAACTTATTGAAGTTTGCTTTTTCTGCAAAGAGATTTTTGTTGCCATCTTTGTAATTCTGATTCAAAACAGCATAAATGGAATACGAGGTCACATCTTCGGCGATCGGAATCCCATTACGGTCATAGATTGTTCCACGTTTCGCTTTGATCACTTCGCTGCCTTCATAAAGATTTTTGGTCTTTTCTGCTAATGAAGTTCCCGCGACATCCCCGACAATGACGATATAGCTCAAACGCGTGACAAACAAAAAGAACAATCCAATACTCGTAGCAAAGAGAATAATACCTACTTTTTTGCGATTGTTCGTTGTAGTTTGATTGTTCTTTTTTAAGTATTGCTTGAATTTATCTGTTAACTTCATTTAGTCCACTTTCCTTAAATTGCCATCATCGATCGACAATCCATTATCCTCAGCAATCTTTTGGATGCGCTCGGTTTTAGAAAGTTCATTTTTCTCTTGTTCCAACTGTTCTGCTTGTGTTGTTTTCTCAGTGATATCCGATTGGATCAAGGAAATATCATGCTCAACTTGGCTGATATTGGTCCGAATATTGATGGTCAAGATTGCCAACGTCAATACAGCGATAATCACAAAGGCAGCAATCAGTTTTTCTAGAGTAGAAATACTTTTTAACCGACGAGCCGGAGATGCTGGTACACGGATGACCTCAGGACGCTGGGGATCAGTAGGCAGTTTTTCAGTTGTCGGTTCAGAGTGATCCAAAGGTTGTGATTCAAGAGGTTCTCTGAATTCATAGTCATGAACTTTTAGTTCTGCCATAGTTGTTACCCTTCGCTTTCCTTGATTTTTTCCGCGATTCGTAGTTTCGCACTACGAGAACGATTATTTTCAGCTACTTCTTCCTCAGTAGGAAGCAGTGGTTTTCTTGTTATAAGTTTTAATGTTGGTTGAAATTCTTCTGGTATCATCGGCAGACCTGGTGGCATATCCTTTGGTGTACTGTATTCCTTGAACATCGATTTCACAATGCGATCTTCTAATGAGTGGAACGTGATCACACTGACACGTCCGTTGACTGCTAAAAGATGAATGGCTTGTTCAAGTGAGTCTTCAATTACACCTAGCTCATCATTGACTGCAATTCGAATGGCTTGGAAAACCCGTTTTGCTGGGTGACCGCCCTTTCTTCTTGCTGGAGCTGGAATGGCTGTTTTGATGATATCGACCAATTCCCCCGTTGTTTCGATGGGATGATCTTGTCTCACCCGCTCGATTTCCCGAGCGATTTGTTTTGAGAATTTTTCTTCTCCATAACGGAAGAAGATTTTGACTAATTGATGGTAGTCGAATTGATTGACCACTTCATAGGCAGTCAATGCTGCAGTTTGATCCATCCGCATATCCAGCGGTGCATCTTGGTGGTAGCTAAAGCCACGTTCGGCTTCATCTAATTGGGGTGAGGAAACACCTAAATCATACAAAATACCATCGACTCGGCTTACGCCGTGTTGATTCAATGCTTCCTTTAAATAGCGGAAATTACTTTTAATAAACGTGACCATCCCTTTAGCAACATAAGGTGCTAAACGTTCTTTTGCATGGTCGATGGCGGTTTGGTCTTGATCAAAAGCAAAGAGATGTCCTTCTTCAGACAGTTGTGACAATAAATATTCACTATGACCAGCTCCACCTAATGTACAATCGACATAGACGCCTTCTGGACGAATTGATAATCCATCAACGGTCTCCTGTAGCATAACGGTGTAGTGTTGAAAATCTGCCATGTGTTTTTTCCTCTTCCTATCAAGCCTATAAGCCAAAGTCGATCATTGTTTCAGCAATTTCATCAAAGTTTTCTTCTGCTTCTTCAGAGAATGCTTGCCAACGCGTTTCATCCCAAATCTCGATTCGATTTGAAACCCCGATGATCACGCAGCTTTTAGTAAGGTCTGCATGATTTCTCAATGTAACAGGGATATTGATTCGTCCTTGTTTATCGATCTCGCACTCTGTTGCAGCAGAATAAAAGAAGCGGACAAATGTCCGAGCATCCTTTTTCGCTAAAGGCATTTCGTTTAGTTTTTCTTCAAGTTTTTCCCATTCAGATAAGGGGTAGCCAAATAAACAGCCATCTAATCCACGTGTCACAACAAATTTTTCTCCGAGTTTTCCTCGTAGTTTTGAAGGGACGATTAGTCGGCCTTTTGCATCTATCGAATGTTGAAATTCACCCATAAACATCGATAAATAACCCCCGATCTCCACCTGATATTCACAGTCTACCACAATCCCCCACTTTCTACCACAAATTATATGAAATTTGAAAGGGAAGTTGTTTGACTTTTCTTTACCAAATGAACAAAAAGAGGAAATCAGACTCCTTAAAGTCTTTAAAAAAACTTTAAGTGAAAAAATGGACGTTTATCAAGGGGCAAAACACTATAAGTAACTTACGATATTTAGAATGATCAAAACGACATGAAAAATGATCGTAAATAGAAAAATACTGCGCCAATACATCTTAAAATAGCGACCATATTGGATCTCTTCATAGTAGTACGCCTGAAAGACGGCCAGTAGAATGCCTAATAAAAAAATGGAGATCAAATAATACAATGTGATTGCTTGATCAAAAGTATATTTTGATAATTGATGAATCCCCACCATTAAAAATGGTACCGCTAAATCCGGTGCCTTCACATGGAAACGATCATTCAACGAAAGTGCAGAAACGATAAAACGACAAGCAAAATAAACGAGCACAGGAAAAATATACCAAAACAAAACGATTGGATTAAATCCAGACATACAGCAAAATCCTTTCTAACAACTAGTGTCACTATACTTTATTTTCTTTACATCCATGTTTCAGTTCTTTTAAAAATTTAAGCCGGAATAAGACAGCCATGAAATTTTTTAAGGAGGCTCTTATTTCAACAACTAACTTTTGAAAGTTTTAAAGAATGTATTTCTTTACCTATTAAAACAGAAGGGAGTAGCTTCAACAAGCCTATCTTGCCATTCTAACGAATTTTTTTATAGTGAAATTGAAATTTTCTTAATTTCTCCTTGGATCAACTTGAGTTCTTGAGAAATTGAGGGTAAACTGTCACTAGAATAACTCTAAAAGGTGGATTAGAATGAACGAGAAAAAACCAAAAAGTACCTTTGCAAAAATCACGCAAGTCGTGATCTGGACCATGCTTATTCTCACTGTCGGCTCGATTTTCTTAGCAGCGTACACAAGTATTATGGGTTAATCCTATTAAAAAATGCCCTTTTCCAAAATGATGGCTTCCATCTTTTGGAAAAGGGCATTTTTTTACAGTAACGGTGACACAAGACGTGCCAGGCCTTCCTTGATCTTGATCGTCAATTTTCTTTGTTGATACGCTTCGATCGTTAACGGTTTGGAATCGATCGAATCCGCCAGAAACGCTTCTTTTGTTTGAGTCGCAAGTTGCGCATCATAGATAATCGTATTGACTTCAAAATCTAAGCGAAAGGATCGAACATCGATATTTGCTGAACCAATCGATACAAGTCCACTATCTATAATCATCGTTTTCGCATGCATAAACCCTTTCTCATAGGTTTCAATGATTGCGCCAAAATGAAGCAGCTCAGCCGCAAAGGAATAGGTCGCCCAGTAAACCAAGGGATGATCTGGTTTGTTCGGAATTTGTATATGAACTTTCACCCCAGAGAGCAGTGCTAACTTTAAGGCGTTATGAATGGCTTCATCCGGAATATAATACGGCGTTTGAATTAGGATTTCTTTCTTGGCTAAATTGATCATTTTCAAATACGTCATTTTAATTTCTTCATGTTCCGTATCAGGACCACTAGTGATGACTTGGGCTGCGACTGTCCCCGCTTGTTTGATTTCAGGAAACAAAGAAGGATCATATTTGATCTCCAAGGCATGTTGTGAATTCCAATCCATCAAAAACCGATTTTGCAGCGAATAGACAGCTGAACCGGCAATTCGCAAGTGATTGTCTCGCCAATAACCAAATTTTTCCACTTGTCCTAGATATTCATCTCCCACATTAAAACCGCCTGTATAACCAATCTCACCATCAATCACCACGATTTTACGATGATTCCGATAATTGATTCGCGGATTGACATAAGGAACGAACAAAGGAAAGAAAAAGGCAATTTGCCCGCCATGCAGACGCAATTCATCAAAAAACTTCAATGATACCTGGGTACTGCCCCAAGCATCTAACAAGACTCTTACTTTTACGCCTCGCTTTGCGGCTCGTACCAATGCTTCTTTGACCTCATTTCCCAATGCATCACTGCGATAAATATAATATTCCATATGAATGTGATTTTTTGCCTGTTCGATATCCGCGATCAAGGCATCAAATTTCTGCCGCCCATCGGTATAAAGTGTCATGCTATTGGCTGTCGTATAGAGGGATTGACCAAAGACCGTCAACAGATAGACTAACTGCTGGACTTCTACTTGAGCAGTCGGCGGATGCGGAAACAAATGACGCGCGAGCGCTTGTTTTTGTTCTTCTAATTCAACGTTTAGACCAATCTTTGCTTGTGAGCGCATATCGAAAATCTTTTCCTTGGAAATTCCTCTACCAAAGAAAAAGTAAAGCACAAAACCAACGATTGGGATGAACATCAAGACCAAAAGCCAAGCCCATGTCTGAGCAGTCTGACGTCTCTCTCTGAAAATGATAATGATTGATAACAAAATATTAACTATAAATAAAATGGTTACCAAATTATCCATTACAACCATTTTTCCACCTCTTCCCCGATTTCCCGCTACTAAAGCATATCAAAAAATAGTACCTAAAGTAAAGAAACACTGTGATGAAACAAAAAAAGCCGATCTGACGATCGACTTTAATAAAACATACGTTTAGAATTTTAAAAATCGGCGCATTGATAAGACGGAACCAAGCGAACCAATCACGATACCAATCAGTGCCATCACACCGCACACTTGTATTAGAAACATATTTGGTGCAATTAAGCTGTAATTTGAACGTAGCAAGGATGGATTGACCATTGCATAAACTTGATGATACCCGAAGTACATCAACGCAATTGGGACAATTGATCCTAAGAGTCCGATCCAGCCTCCTTCAAGGAAGAATGGCCAACGAATGTAGCCGTTTTTCGCCCCAACCAGACGCATGATTTGAATTTCTCTTTGACGGGACAAAATCGTGATCCGAATCGTATTAGAGATTAGGAACATTGCCACAAAAATCAGTAAGACAGCAGCAGCTAAGCCCCAAGTCCGCACAGCCGCAGACAATTCAAAGATTCGGTCAGAAGAATCTCCACCGTAATCGGCTTTAAAGACATTCGGCAAATCCCCAGCTTGTTCTGCGATCTCTGTCGTATACTCTGGATCTGTTGCACTTACAACAAATACGTTATACAGTGGATTACTGTCGCCTTCGAACAAGTTCCATGAATCCCCCATGGCATCCTGGATCTTCTGCAATTCTTCGTCTCGACTAGAAAATGTCACTTCTGAAACGTTCGGCAGATCATTTAAGGCCTGTTCTAAAGCATCCATGTCTTCTTGTTCTGTACCAATATCAACGAAAACCGACACGTCCACATTCTCACGAATATCTTCGGCTAGTTTTGTTGCATTTAAGATTACACCTAGAAAAATACCGACTAATGTTAATGTGATCGTCACGGCACTCAATGACGCGATAGTCATCCAGCCGTTACGCTTTAAACTTTTAATACTCTCCAGGAGATGACGGAAAAATGTTCTAATCATCGTAACCATATTCTCCTTCCGCTTGGTCGCGAATAATGCGGCCATTCTCAATCGCGATCACGCGATGACGAATCGTATTTACGATCGTACTATTATGGGTCGCCATAACGACCGTTGTTCCTTGTGCATTGATTCGATCAAGCAATTTCATGATTTCCCATGAGTTTTCAGGATCTAGATTTCCGGTTGGTTCATCCGCAATCAATACCTTTGGTGTATTTACGATGGCACGAGCGATCGACACCCGTTGTTGTTCCCCACCGGAAAGCTCACTTGGAAAGACCCGAACTTTATGTTTCAGTCCGACCAAATCCAAAACTTCCATCACCCGTTTTTTGATATCACGGGGTTTGCGTCCGATAACTTGCATTGCATAAGCAACATTTTCAAAGACCGTTTTCCGCGGTAAAAGTTTGTAGTCTTGGAAGACCACGCCGATTTCCCGGCGCATCAAAGGGATCTCACGGTTTTTCATGCCGACCAAATCATATCCTGCGACATTCAAAACGCCTTTTGTTGCTCTTTCTTCTCGATACATCAATTTGATAAAGGTTGATTTTCCGGCGCCGGATGGTCCAACGACATAGACAAACTCCCCTTGATCAATTGAAATCGAAAGGTTACGGATAGCAGTCGTACCATTAGAGTACTTTTTCATTATATCTTTCATTTCTATCATACAGCTATCTCTCCATCTCAAATTTTCATTCTGGCTTATTATAGCATGAATATATTTCACCTTGCTTGCAACAGATTACAATTGTGTTTCAATCTGTTTAAGTCATACCAGGTTATTTTTGATTCAGTTTCAGCTTCAAATAGGCATCGATAAAGCCGTCCAAATCGCCATCCATGACTGCCTGTACATTCCCAGTTTCGAAATTCGTTCGGTGATCTTTGACCATTGAATAGGGATGGAAGACATAAGAACGAATTTGCGAGCCCCAGCCGATCTCTAATTGCTCGCCTCGCAAGGCTGCTGCTTCTTGTTCTTTCTTTTCGACTTCTAATTGATACAGCTTAGCTTTCAACATCCCCATCGCTTGCTCACGGTTTTTCAGCTGTGAACGCTGGGCTTGGCTAGCGACCACTGTACCTGTTGGAATGTGAGTGATCCGCACAGCAGATTCGGTTTTGTTGATGTGCTGTCCACCAGCGCCGCTTGCGCGGTACGTATCGATCTTCAAATCATCTGAGTTGATCTCCACATCGATCGCCCCATCTAATTCTGGCATCACATCCACCGAGCAAAATGACGTATGCCGTCTCTTAGCAGAATCAAAAGGTGAAATACGGACCAAGCGATGCACGCCTTTTTCCGACTTCAAATAGCCATAGGCGTTGTGGCCTTTCACAAGTAATGTGACACTTTTTATCCCCGCTTCATCACCGGCTTGATAGTCCAAAGTTTCCACCTGATACCCATGTTGTTCGCAAAAACGAGTATACATCCGTAACAGCATGCTGCCCCAGTCTTGCGACTCGGTACCGCCTGCTCCCGGGTGCAGCTCGATGATGGCATTGTTTCGATCATAGGGTTCATCTAACAACATCGACAATTCATAAGAAGCCATTTTCTCATTTAACTTACCGATTCGCGCATCAAGTTCTGCTTCCATTTCCGGATCGGCTTCTTCTTGAATCATTTCCAACATCACTTCGAGTTCTTCCAATTCTTCTGCTAGCTGATTGAATTGATCGTAAGTCTCTTTGTTGGCATTGTTGGCGTTAATGACTTGTTGAGCTTTTTCTGAATCATCCCAAAAGGTAGGATCTGCCATTTGGTGTTCCGCTTCCGCAATGTCCTCTTCTAACTGATCTAAGTCAAAGAGACCCCCTAAAACTGATTATTTTTTCATTCATCTGGGTCAATTGATTCCGAATATCTGCGATTTCCATTAAAATTCCTTCTTTCTTTTTTTCTTACAAACGAAAGTAGACTGGACAAAAACGTCTGCCAGCCTACTCTCACCTTTTTCAAAACGTGTTACATATTTTTCCCGTGGCAATTCTTGAATTTTTTCCCGCTTCCGCAAGGACAAGGATCATTGCGGCCCACGTTTTTGAAACTTGGCGCTTGGGCAGCCGGTGCTTCTTCTACCCCTTGTGCTTCTCCTTGGGCTACTTGTTCCCGTTGAACGTTTTGGCGGATTTCTGCCTTCATAAACAGACGAGTTACTTCATACTCGATGGCTCCAACCATGTTTTCAAACATATTGAATCCTTCTGTTTGGTATTCAACTAACGGATTGTTTTGTCCATAAGCCCGTAACCCAACCGATTGGCGCAATTGATCCATGGCATCGATGTGGTCGGTCCACTTCGTATCAACGACTCGTAAAATCACTACTTTTTCAAATTCCAGTAATTGTTCTGGACTATTAAGTTGTGTTTTCTTTTGTTCAAAGACTTCTTCTGCCCGTTGGTTTAGATAATCTTTAATCTCTTGAGCTGATTTGCCCTTGATGTCTTCAATACTGATGGTATCTTCATGAACAAGTGCATTGGCAGCAAAATCAACGATTCCTTCATAATTCCAATTGCTTTCTTCTAATTGCGTATGACTGTCAACGACACGGCTGATGGAACGTTTCACCATATTCATTAATTGTGGTGAAAGATCCGTTTCTTCCATGATTACTTCTTGACGTTGTCCGTAAATAACTTCCCGCTGTTCTCGCATTACGTCATCGTATTGCAAGACGTTTTTCCGGGTATCGTAGTTATTCCCTTCCACTCGTCTTTGGGCAGATTCTACTTGTTTTGAAAGCATCTTACTTTGGATCACGGCATCGCCTTCATCGATTTTCATCCGATCTAAGAACACTTTGATTCGTTCAGAACCAAAACGTTTCATTAAATCATCTTCTAGCGACAGGTAAAATTGCGACATCCCTGGATCTCCTTGACGTCCCGCACGTCCCCGCAACTGGTTGTCGATCCGTCGTGATTCGTGACGCTCGGTACCAATAACTGCCAATCCGCCTAGTTCTGCAACACCAAGACCCAACTTGATATCCGTTCCCCGACCAGCCATATTGGTCGCGATCGTTACAGCGCCTTTTTGCCCAGCATTCAAAATGATTTCCGCTTCTTTAAAGTGATTCTTGGCATTCAATACTTCATGAGGAACTTTCTCCCGATCAAGCATTGATGATAGTAATTCAGAAGTCTCAACAGCGACGGTCCCTACAAGGACTGGTTGCCCTTTGCGGTGACGTTCTTTGATGTCTTGAACGACTGCTTGGAATTTGCTGGTAAGTGTTGGATAAAGCAAGTCCGCACGATCATCCCGTAAGATCGGTTTATTCGTAGGAATCTGAATGACTTGCATGTTATAGATTTCTCTAAACTCTTCTTCTTCCGTTTTCGCAGTACCGGTCATCCCAGACAATTTTTTGTACATCCGGAAGTAGTTCTGGAATGTGATCGTCGCCATCGTTTTGGTTTCATCTTCGATCTCGACACTTTCTTTTGCTTCGATCGCTTGATGCAGCCCGTCAGAATAGCGGCGGCCATCCATGATCCGACCTGTAAATTGGTCAACGATCATTACTTTGCCATCTTGCACCACGTAATCAATGTCACGAATCATGATGTAATTCGCCCGCAACGCTTGGTCCAAGTGATGGGTCAATGCGGTGTTTTCGATATCATACAAGTTTTCTAAGCCGAAGGTCTCTTCCGCTTTTTCGATCCCGCGTTCTGTCAAGCCGATCGTTTTTGATTGAATATCGATTTTGTAGTCTTCTTCTTCCGTCAAGCGTTTGACGAAATTGTCGACCCGATTGTATAGCGCGGTCGATTTTTCTGCTTGTCCTGAAATGATCAATGGCGTTCTCGCTTCATCGATCAAGATCGAATCGACTTCATCGACAATGGCATAGTTTAATGGACGTTGTACCATTTGATGACGATAAACCACCATGTTGTCCCGCAAATAGTCAAACCCTAATTCATTGTTTGTACTATAAGTGATGTCACAAGCATACGCCGCACGTTTTTCTTCTGCTGATTTTGAGTTGATGTTCAAACCGACTGTCAATCCTAAAAAGTTGTACAGCTCTCCCATCTCAGTCGAGTCACGAGTTGCCAAGTATTCATTGACGGTTACGACATGGACGCCTTGACCACTCAAGGCATTCAAATAAACAGGTAATGTCGCCGTCAAGGTTTTCCCTTCACCGGTACGCATCTCTGGAATATTCCCATCATGCAAGACGATCCCACCCATTAATTGGACGTGGTAAGGATAAAGACCCAAAACGCGTTTTGCAGCTTCACGTACTACTGCAAAAGCTTCAGGTAATAATTTATCCAAAGTCTCTCCCTCTTGGAAACGACGACGAAATTCATCGGTTTTCCCGCGTAATTGTTCATCAGATAAAGCGGCCATTTCATCCGCATGTGATTCAACTTGATTCGCAATATGGTCAAGACGTTTTAATTCTTTTTTGTCGTTTTCGATTAATTTTCTAAAAAAATTGGCCATACCTTAATAATTCTCCTTTTACTTCTACATTATCCTAGCTGGAAACTCTCCTAACTATTTTAGCACTAGTTCACCATAAATGAAATATTTTTCGATAGAACTATCGCATCAATCTTGCGTGATAAACGGATTCTTAACCTTTTTTCACAGATTTTAAAGAAACGAAGGGAAAAAATACGCAACAAGCCATCGATCGGTGCCCAAAGTCCAGCGCACGTCCAAATGACTTGTTGCGAATATTTGCAAATTAGGCCGTTTTAAAACGGGTTTTTAAGAAAGCTAAGAAGAGCATCAGCAGCATGCCTAAAGATTGGATCCCAATCATCAAGATGATGTCCGCGCCAATAAATCCTGCCAACATCGCCACCAGAGAGCCTGCCCCCAGTGCATTCAAAATCACGTTGGTACTTTCTTTGAAACTGCTGATCGTCGACAGTCGCGACTTTTTCGTCAGCCAGAGGAAAAACGCTGCGCCCATGACGAGGATACTATTCATTGCCACCAATAAAAATGCCACCGTGATCGTCTGGCTGAAGAAAATCGCCGTCTCGTTGTTGCGATAAAAGCCGTCTTCGATCACTTTCTGAAACGAAGCCGCATCATGCACTTGATCAGGCATCATTTCCGCCGTGTAACGCATCTCATAATGATAGGTTTGTCCATCGATTTCCTCTTTGATGGTCCAGTCTGTTTCACGAAAATTGATGGCATATTTTGCTCTTGAAAGGTCCGCTTCTGAAAGCGCAACACCTATAATGCCCGCTTCTGTTTGCGAAAAGACTTGTGACTCATCCGTTAAAAGTTTGCCATCTTCCAGCTGCAGTTCACTGTATTCGGCTGCTGTTTCAGCAGTCATGAGTGTTTTTGCATGGGGGAAAAATGCTGCAAAGGCTTGATCCGTTTGCTTGCTGATCATCAAGGTCAGCGGGATCATCAGCAAGGACATCAAGAAAATATAGACAAACACTTGCTGCCAGCGATTTAATTTTTTACGCCATGCATAGACTTTTGTTGGAGAAAATATGGCCCCAAAGTATGTTAAGGGAAATCGTTGTTCAGACATCCTATCATTCCTATCCTTTTGTTCCGCCCGAGGTCAAACCTGAAACAAAGTATTTTTGTAAGAAGAAAAACAGTGCAGCAATCGGTACGGCGATCAAAATCGCCCCAGCCGCAAAAAGTGCTACCCGTTGGTTACGGGCATCGTTGATAAAAGTCTGCAGACCGACTGCGACGGTCAAACGCTCTTGTGAGCGAAGCAAGAACCGCGCCAGCAAGAATTCGCCGAATGGCCCCATAAAGGCCCACAATGCTTGCACGGCGACCATTGGTTTTACGAGGGGCAAAACGATTTGCCAAAAGATGCGGAAATGCCCTGCACCGTCAAGTTTTGCTGATTCATCCAAGTCGATCGGTACCGTATCAAAGTACCCTTTCATCAGCCAAGTATTCATGGGAATCCCACCACCGATATAGATCAGTGTCAAGAACCAGAAACTATCTAGGCCGTTTGCTAATAAGCCCATGACATAAAAAGCGGTCAACGCCGACATTGTTGGCACCATCTGAACGATCAAGAACACCATCAAACTGCTCTTACGACCGGCAAAGCGATAACGACTGTAAGTATACCCTGCCAGTGTTACGATCATTACTTGGATCACCATCGTGGAAACAGCCACGATCAAGGTGTTTTTATACCATGTCAAATAGGGGGTTTCATTGAACAATCGTCGAAAGTTGTTCAATGTCCAATCCGCATCAAAATCCAAGCGAAAGGCGATCATATTCCCTGCCTTGAAGGCTGAGGTGGCGGTAATCAACAAGGGATAGATGATAACGATCGATAAAGCGATCATAAACAAGTAGGTAAATAATTTGCTGAAAGAAAACTTTTTCTTTTTCATCCTCAATCCTCCATATTAAATGCATTCGTCTTTTTAAACACCAGTAATGAAATGGAAATCACCACAAAGGAAATGATCAAGGTCAATGCAGAAGCAATCGAGTATTGTGGCGAGCCGCCCGTCGTCAATTTGTAGATCCATGAAATCAAAATATCCGTCGAACCGGCATTTCCACCTAAACTTCCTGGACCACCTTCGTTAAAGAGATAGATCATGGAGAAGTTATTAAAGTTCCCTGTATATTGCGTAACGAAGGTTGGTGCTGCCACCAAAAAGATCGCCGGTAACGTAATATTGCGAAAACGCTGAATCGCATTTGCTCCATCCATTTTGGCTGCTTCATACAAATCTTCAGAAATGGATTGTAAAATCCCTGAGACCATAACATAAATATATGGAAACCCTAACCAACCCTGAATCAAAATAATCGCCGTTTTCGTCCAAAACGGATCGGTCTTCCAAGCAATGTTCCCAATATCCACAAAGGGCAGATTGTTCAATAGCGGGATCACCTGCGTATTGATCGCTCCTGCGGTATCATTAAACATATTTGAAAAACTCATGATTGTGATAAACGCTGGCACCGCCCAAGGAAGCAAGAAAATCACCCCGAAGACCCGACGGAACTTCACAAATTTTTGATTGGCAACAACAGCTGTCAGTATTCCTAAGGTAATTTGCAAAGTAGTTGCTAAAACGGTCCAAATCACCGTCCAACTAAACACTTTTACAAAGGTGTCGCGGTAAGAACTTAAGGTGAAGATATTCGTAAAATTCGAAAAACCGATCCAGTCGATTAAGTTTGCTGGCGGAATATGTCGAAAATCATAGTTGGTAAACGCCATGAAGAGTGTCACCATTACCGGAAAAATAATTGCTACGATCATCACCAGATAGGCTGGGATCGTCAATAGATAAGCGAAACCATCCTCATACAATTTATTGAAAAACTCTTTTCTCGTAACTGCCACCGGGAACCCTTTTTCAATACTTTGGCGAACTTGATAGGCATCTTTGATATTTAAAACCCAAAAGATAATGAAAATAACGGTAACGATGACCTGTAGCGTTCCTTCGATCAACAAGAACAAAGAATTGTGTTCCATCGGTACTGATCCCAGTGTGACAAAGTTATATAATGCTTGTCCACCGAACAAAAGCATTTCGCCTAGAAAAATTAGAAAGACCGCAAAAAAGAGTCCCGCTTTAAATTTCTGACCATTTTTGAATTGTCCCACCCCAGGGATGATTGAAAGAAGCGCTGTCTGCGTGGCTTTTGAATTCGTCCTCATATGTATCCTCCTTAAAATCGAAAGTCTGCCAAGCGGCCGACGATCCATAGAAATCAATCTCATCAAGCAATTTCTTGCGTGCTACGTTGCAAGGAATCCTTTTGACAAACATCCTCTATAGAATCGTCGACATGAATGACAGACCGTAATCGGCTATTTATTAATATTTCTGCTCAATCGCTTCTTCGATTGTTTTGGCAGCATTATCCGCTGCTTCTTGAGGAGTCATATTGCCTGAACCTGCATCAAACAGCATGTTTTCAGCCCCTACCCAAACCTCAGACATTTCAGGGATATTTGGCATTGGTTGTGAAACACTGTATTGCTCGATCACTGCTTTTGCTACTGGATCATCAGAAGCAGCAACTGTTTCTTGAGCCATAATGTTTGCTGGAATATCATGACGCATTTCATACAATTTCTCTTGATTAGCTTCGTTTGTTAAATATTCGACAAATTGTTGAGAAACGTCTTTGTTTTGTGAGTAGTTGGAAACAACCCATGCTTTTCCACCACCAAACGTTTCATAATCATTGCCATTGCTCAGCGTTGGGATTTTCGCTACGCCATAGTTAATCCCTGCTTCTTCAAAGCCGTTCACGCCCCATGGTCCGTAAATGATGGCTGCTGTTTTGCCTTGGTTAAAGTAATCTAACATCAAGTTTTCGTTGGCTGATACATCCAGCATTCCTTGCGGCCAGACATTTTGGAACCAATCAGTTGCGTACGTGATTGCTTCAACAGAACCTTCATTGTTAATCCCTAAATCAGATGGATCTGTCCCTTCATCCCCAAAGACATAACCACCATAACCAGCTAATAGACCATACGTATAATAAAAGTCTGTCCAACGAGCTAAGAAACCAACATTGTCATCGCCTTCTGCAAAACGATCATCTTTTGCTAGCTCTTCTAAATCAGAAAAAGTTGCTGGCGCTTCATCGATCAAATCTTTGTTATAGAACATGACAACTGCTTCAATCATTGCTGGTGCGCCATAGATTTTATCATCGATCGTTACCTGTTGCTTGTCTGTATCGCTGTACCGTCCATCATCTGGCAAAGTCATTTCTGCCAAATGCCCTTGCGAGCCTACTTGACCTACACGATCGTAAGGAGACATCGTAACATCTGGACCTTTCCCAGCGGGACCGTCTAGTTGAAGCGCATCCATTTGATCGAACATATCCATTTCTACAACGTTGATGGTCACATCATTTTCAGATTCAAAGTCAGATTTCACTTCATTGATATAATCAATATAGTCTGCGCCTACAGAGACCGTGAGCGTTTTTTCATCGCTACCTGAACCTGCATCTGCATTACTACCATCGGTACTACCACCGTTGCCGCCACACGCCGCAAGCGCTAACAACGCACTTCCTGAAACTAATCCTAGAGCTGCCTTTTTCCAATTCACTTTCATCCTGTTTACCTCCTGCAATTTGTAACTCCATTATGCAACCGGTTTCTTAAAATGGCAAACCTTTTCTAAATGTTAGCGATAACAAAAATAGAAAAAGCCTTTAAATTAAGATGTCGAGGAATCGAAAAGAAATTGCGCAACCATTTGCTTAATTTTTCATTTTGTGGATTCACGAACCACGAGTTGAGGTAAAAAGCGCTGTTGTCGCTGGCTCGTATCATTATGTTCGATTTTTTGGATCAATAATTCGCCGCAAACTTCCCCCATTTCCACAATGGCTTGCTTCATCGTTGTCAATTTTGGCGAACTTACCTGATCAAGGAATACGCCATCGTAGCCGATGATCCCAAAATCATCTGGCACCTCCACTCCGATCGACTGTAAGCCTTGATTGATGCCTAACGCTAAACGATCTGTGGCACAGATAAAACAAGTGTTTTTCATTAAATGCTCATTCTGCGATTGGATAAACTTGCGGGCGGCGGAAGATCGGTTGTCAAAACGATAGATTTTTGGTGATATTCCCGCTTTTGTGACTGTATCTATGTACCCTTTTTCTCGGCTTTTCGTAAACGCTTCTTCCAACTCTAAACCAATATAGACCAATTGTTGATAGCCGGTGTCGATAGCATGTTTGCATGCAGAAACGATTCCTTGATAGTTGTCACTGTCAACAAAACTGAACCCAGCTTCATTTTCGCCAAACAACACCACAGGCTTTCTTAAATTTCTTATCCAGTCCATGTCAGCCTGGCGAAAGCCCGTAATGATGCAGCCATCTGCTGGACCACGATCCACCCCGTCAGTCGTAACTAGCTGCAAAGAATAGTGTGCTTTACCAATAGAACGAGCGATCCCAACCAATAAGTTCATATAGTAAGGTTCCGTCGTATCCATCTCCTCTAAAATATACACTTTGATGATATGGGAACGCTTGGAAACTAATGATTTGGCAGCAATATTCGGCTGATAATCCAATTCAAGCATCGCTTGATGAACCAGCTGCTTTAACTCTTCAGTTACTTTGTCCGGATGATTGATCACTCGAGAAACGGTCATTGCGGAAACATTTGCTTTTTTAGCAACATCTGCTAGCGTAGTCATGATTCACTCTCCTTGTATTATTTCATCTATAGTATAACATAATAAACCAAAAGAAGAACCAAGGCACTCTCTATATAAAAAAGATTTCCAGCCAATTTAACGAGTATAAAAAAACAGAGTGGCTTCTCAGCTACTCTGTCAAAAAAGACTATTTTTTTGGGGTGTCGAGAAAAAGGTATCAACACTTGTTAATCGGTTTCGATCAACCCGTATTTGCCATCTTTTCGACGATACACAATGCTCGTTCCATTCGTTTCCGCATCTTCAAAGATAAAGAAGTTGTGTCCAAGCATGTTCATTTGTAAAACAGCTTCTTCACTGTCCATTGGTTTTAAAGACAAACGTTTTGTACGTACGATGTCTAATTCAGAACCATTGTTTTCTTCATCGTTTGCTTCAGTTGTGAACAAATCACCATCTGTTGGCGGAACCAATGCTGTCTCGCGAGATTTGCGGTTGATTTTTGTTTTAAATTTGCGGATTTGGCGTTCCAATTTGTCAACAACCAAATCGATACTAGCATATAGATCAGGTGAGGTTTCTTCCGCACGCAGAACTAAGAATGGTAAAGGAATCGTTACTTCTACTTTTGCTGTTTTTTCAGTATAAACTTTCAAATTAACATGTGCTGTTGCTTCCGGCACATCGTTAAAATAACGTTCTAATTTACCTACTTTTTTCTCGACGTAATCACGGATCGCTTCTGTTACCTCGATATTTTCGCCGCGCACATTATATCTAAACATAAAAATTACCCCTTTCGTCTACCAGTAAAGAAGGAAAAGGACCACTCTTTTCTTCTTCTTAACTCTATTATATCGAACTCTTGCTCATTTGCCTAGTAAATCGAACAAATTTCTTTAAGCGTTTTCAAAATAACGATTCAACGGGCAAAGGAAAAGGATCGAATCGACTGGGGGCCAAAGGTCTGCAATGCTTCAGCTGCGTGATATAACGTTCTACCGGTAGTGTAAACATCATCGATCAACAACAGTTTCTTGTTTTTTATTTCAACCGTTGCCTCTGGCTTCACCGCAAAAGGTTGCACCTCCTCTAATCGTTGCTTGCGAGAACGTTGAGCTTGTGGTGCGGTATCAACCACTTTATCCAGCCATTCTTTCGACTTAACTCCGCCTGCGTCTAGCACAGCGGTCACTTGATTAAACCCTCGCTCCTGGTAACGTTCTGCCGATAGCGGGATGGGTATCAAACAATCGTAATCAAAGTTGTTGATCTTTTGTCTGATGGCAGCAGCAAAGGTCTCTCGCAACTGATAGTTTCCCATTAATTTGTATTCGTGAATCCACTCCTTCATCCCTTGATCGTAAGCGAACAGTGCCCGATGCTGCAAATGGATCATGGGACAGGTTTTCGCCCAAAAGAGACAGTCACTGCAGGAAATGGTATCCTTTTTGCCACATGTTGGGCAGCAACTTTGCCAATCAATCACTGTAAATCGCTGAGCGCATTGTGGACATAATTCTTTTTCGGGGATGCGCCAAGGAGCCAACAGCTCAATGATCGTTACCTCTCTTGAAAAAAATATTTGGCACCAACTACACTCCATCGGTCAACCAGCTCCTTGCTAATTGGTTCATCTCATTGATTTCTTTGATTGCTTGACGGATTGCTTCTGTCATTTGGTCGTAGAAAAAAATGACTTCCCCTTCTGTAAACGCACCTTTGCGATCGACACGGCCAGCGATTTGTACTAACGCCGATTTTGTAAAGACCGGGTGATTGGCTCCCAGTACCACCACTGAGACATTTTCAAACGTTACACCTCGTTCTAAAATCATCGTTGTAAACAACACCTTGTACACTTGGCTGCGTGCCGATTGGACTTTTTCCCTCCGTTTTTCATCTTGTGAAGAAACACTAGTGAGGAGCCATGATGCTTCTTGCCTGCGGACAGCCCCTTCCATTTCCTTCATCAGCTGAATACTTGGACAAAATACCAAGACAAAGTTTTTTTTAACCAACCGCTGCAAGCGCTGTAGCAATGGTCGCAGCCAACGTTTTTTGCGATAAGCCTGCGCCCAGCGGCTATAATGAATAGGTTTCGGAACGATCAGCGGACGCTGATGAAACCGTAGAGGCATTTTTAACACTGCAAATTCCGAATGAATTTCTTGCAACAATCGTTTTGAAGGCGTCGCACTTAAATAGATCAGACACCCGTTTTCTGCCAAGGCATTGTATAATCCGTAACGCAGCTGCGCATCGCCCTCGTAGGGAAATGCATCTATCTCATCCACCACGATCAGTTGAAAGCTGCGATAAAAATGCAGTAGCTGATGAGTGGTGGCAATAAGGATCGTTGTATAACGATAAGGTTCTTCTGATTTCCCATAAAGGAGCAGGCTTTCCTCTTGTGGGAACGCTTGTTGAATCCGGGGGAACAGTTCACGGCAGACATCGATCCGTGGCGAGACGATCGCCACACGACCACCTTCTTGCCGTACGTGGCGGATCGTCTCAAAGATCATCTCGGTCTTCCCTGAACCCGTGACTGACCAAACAAGAGACGATTTCTTTTGTCGACAATTTGCCACTAGTTGTTGAGAAATTTTTTGCTGAAACGAAGTCAACACTCCTGGCCAAACGATCTTGTGATCAAAGGCTGGAAGATCCGTTTGTTGAATTACGAGTTGGCCATCTGATGTGATCCGACCATAGCGAATACAAGTTGGACAGTAATAGCAGCCTATCGGCAATAGAACCGACGTCTTGTGGTGGGAAGAACCGCAACGCTGACAAACGATTCTCTTCCCCTGCTCGAGCATTGCCGGTCGAGAATCAAAAGTTTTTCCTACACTCATTGTTTCATCTAAAACAAAAAATTGTCTTCCTTTTTGATTGGTCATAACATACACCTCAGTTTTAAGTACGCAAAAAAATCGGTTCAAGTACTTTTTGAAAAGTACTTGAACCGATTACAGGTTTCTTGTTTGCTTCAACAGCAGGTCTTGCTTATTCGCCGATCAATGTCAAAGCTTGATCTAAGACTTTTTCGCCGTTCATCATGCCGTAATCTGCCATGTTGATTACTTCTAATGGAATTCCTTTTGGCGCTAGACGTTTCTCGAAATCGCCTTTCATGAAACGAACTTGTGGTCCTAATAGTAAAACGTTTACGTCTTTGCTTTCTAAATGTTGATCTGCTTCTGATGCGGAAACTGCAAAAATATCTGCTTCTAATCCTTTTGCTTCAGCTGCTTTTTGCATTTTTGTTACTAATAAGCTTGTACTCATCCCTGCAGAACAAACTAACATAATTGTTTTTTTCGCCATATCGAACACTCCTTGAATTTTAAGAATAAGATAACATTTCCTATCTCTAGTATAGAACAAGTTTGAAATTTGTCAACGCTTTCTATCCAGCAACCAGTTTGATTTTACTAAACGATTAAAAACGACGTACTCTTTTTTTAAATTGACGAGGACTACCTCGTAGCCGGCATTCAGCCACGCATAAGCCCCATTTTCTGGATGTCGGTAATCATTCGCCCACCAATCGCTACTGGTGCGGGCACTTTTGGGCAAACCGGATGCGGGGAAAAGAAATTCATCAAACTGCGTAAACGTTAAGGTGATTTGCGAACCACCGTTGTTTTTTAAATAGTGAGTGATCGTATCGTACTTTTTGCGTCTACCCAAAGCAACTGCCTCCTCTTTTTAGAGTCTATGTTCGTACCTGTTTCTTTCTTCTATTTGTAACTTTCCTTCCGATTGCCTATACTAGAAATATAAAGGAGGCGATCGTGCGCGTGACTTATCGAACGATTCGACAAGACGGAGAAACAGAAATAGAAATCAAAAAATCGCGTTTCCTCTGTTCATTAAAACGAATTCAATCAGAAGACGAAGCCAAAGCGTTTATTCAAGCCCTCAAGAAAGAGCATTGGAAGGCAAATCATCATTGCAGCGCCTATGTATTAGGTGAAAATCATGAGATCCAGCGCAGCAGTGATGATGGTGAACCGAGCGGCACCGCTGGGGTACCGATTTTAGAAGTGTTAAAGAAAAACGAACTGATCAATGTGATCGCCGTTGTTACCCGCTACTTCGGTGGAACGAAACTGGGTGCTGGTGGATTGATTCGCGCTTATTCAAGTTCGGCCTCTGCTGGAATCAAAGAGGTAGGAATCGTCGAGGGTATTTTGCATCAAGAACTTGCCTTGACCATCGAGTATCCACTTTTAGGCAAGCTCCAAAACTACTTAGAACTGCAGAATATCTATATAAAAGATATTGCTTATACGGAGAAAATCGTTGTCACCTTAATGATTCCTGAAGCAGTACTTGCCGACCAAGAAGCCGCTCTGATCGATTTGCTACAAGGTCAAGTGCAATTGACCAGAGGGACTACCGAATATGTAGAACGCTTGATCGAGCAGTCAACAGAGTAAGCCAGCTTACTAAAGACCTTCCAGTGTGTGCTCTTTTCCTCAAGGAGGACGCTGCCAAGTTTGCTACAACCAATGCAGGAAGCCCAAATATTTGAAAAGCCGAAACGGTCATGCAACCAGCGACGCTACGCAACAGCTGAAACGCTCGTAGGGTCCTTTCGGCTTTTTTGGGCTTTTTGTTGCCAATTGAAATAGACAGGTTATTTTTCCATATAAAATTCAAAACGATTACCAACATATTGGGTGCGCACGTATTCAAATGGTTGACCATCTTCAAATGAAGTGATTTGCCGCATACGTAAAATGGCATCGCCGCGTTTGATTTGTAAGTAATCAGCAATTTGCTCGGAAGCGACCATAGCTGAGATCGTTTGCGAAGCGCCGCCAATTTTCCGCTGTCCTTTTTCTTCCAACACTTTATAGAGGGAAGAGATGATCTCCTCCTTGCTAAAGTCATGAATAAACTTTTCAGGAATACTCGCTACTTCAAAACAGATCGGCACATCATCCGCATACCGAATCCGCTCCATCCGTAAAATCGTTTCGTGACCTTCTAATTGCAGCTTTTCCATCTCACTGGAGCTAGGTGCCGTCAAGAAATAAGCGACCGCTTTGCTGGAAGGCTTACGACCAAGAGAATTCATGATTTCGGTAAAACTCGTCGTGCCCGTCATTTTCTCTTGTACTTTTTGGCGAGCCACATAAGTGCCGGAACCGATTTTACGCTCAAGAATCCCCTCATCTGCTAAGGTTTGGATCGCTTGTCGCAACGTCATGCGACTCACGCCGAATTGTTTCGACAACTCGCGCTCTGAGGGCAGACGATCCCCGATTTTGTATGTATTGTTTTCAATATTGGCTTTAATTTGATCATGAATTTGGATATAAACAGGTAATTTTTCCACCACTACACATTCCTCCGTTCCCCTCCTATTATAACTGGTATATACCTAAATAGCTAATAAAAAAAGCAAAAACTGCTCTGTTTTTCTCAATTTGTGCGAATTCTTTCCCTATTTTATAGGCAGAAGAAAGAAGTTATCACAAAATGTCCAAACAAGAGCAGTCGCTTTTCTTTTAAATTGGTTCGGTCGCTGGCTTGAGAATTTATTCAGCCAACGCTTTATTGGCAGTGGCCATCAACAAGCGGATACGATTCAATTGATTGACGATTGAGACACCTGGATCATAATCAATGGCCGCAATGTTCGCCTGCGGGTATTGACGACGTAATTCTTTCATAACACCTTTTCCTACCACATGATTGGGCAGACAGCCAAATGGTTGCAGACAAATGATATTGTTGACATTATTTTCCAATAGATCAATCATCTCACCGGTCAAGAACCAGCCTTCTCCCGTATGATTACCAATGGAAACAATCTCGCTCGCTTGCTCCGCAAGCTGATGGATCGAATGGATACCATCAAAACGCGTTGACGCCCTAAGTGCTTTATCCATCGGTTTTTGGAGCCTTTCAATCGCCATGATTGCAAAATCAGCGATCATTTTACTTTTCTTCGACATCCCCAAATGCTTGTAGCGCCAAATCTGATTGTAGAGGGAATAATTCATGAAGCCGACAATATCCGGTACGACCGCTTCCGCTCCTTCTGCTTCTAACAGGCGAACGACATCGTTATTAGCTGTCGGTGAATATTTCACTAAAATCTCTCCCACGACTCCGACACGCGGCTTCTTGATATCTGTTAGGGGCACTTGATCAAAGGCTTGAATGATTTTTTTCATATTGCGATTAAACAGACTGAAGGAGCCATTACGAACGTTTTTGGCAATTTTTTCCAGCCATTCTTGATGGAGCCGATCGACAGCCCCTGCTTCTTGCTCATACGGACGGGTGCGATAAACGACCCGTTCAAAGAGATCTCCGTATAAAAATGCCACCGCCAAACGCTTCATCATCGGTAAGGTAAAGCGAAAGCCCGGATTTGATTCAACCCCGGTGTTGCCCATCGAAATAGATACCACCGGCACTTGTGGGAATCCTGCATCGTTCAGTGCTTTACGTAACAAAGGAATATAGTTTGTTGCACGACACCCGCCGCCCGTCTGGGTCATCAAAACACTGGTATTTTCAACATCATATTTTCCGCTTTGCAATGCTTCTACTAGCTGTCCAATGGAAATGATCGCCGGATAACACGCATCATTATTGACAAAGCGTAAACCGACATTAACCGCCTCACGATCTTCACTAGGTAGACAGACCACTTGATACCCAGAAGCTTGCAAAGCAACATCGACTAACCCGCTTTGATGGATGGGACTCAACATCGGCAATAAGAGCGTGTGCTGCTTGCGCATCTCTTTGGTAAAAATGATCTTTGCCGGTTCCTCGTATTGCTTTTTAGGTGCAAAGTGCTGTTTGTCCCGTTCGTTGACTGCTGCTTTCAAGGAACGCAACCGAATCCGAATTGCCCCAAGGTTCGCTCCCTCATCGATTTTCAACACCGTATATAACTTCCCATACTGCGCCATAATCTCTTCGACTTGATCAGTAGTGACTGCGTCGATCCCGCAACCGAATGAGTTTAATTGAACCAGTTCTAATTGTTTGTTTTTCGCGACCACTCGAGCTGCCGCATACAATCGCGAATGATAGACCCATTGATCCACAACCCTCAGATCGCCGACATTTGCTAAATGAGCAATACTGTCCTCAGTCAATACATGGAAGCCTTCTTGGGTAATGACTTCTGCAATCCCATGGTTGATTTCAGGATCCAAATGATATGGTCTTCCAGATAAAACGATCCCTTTTTGATTGGTCGTCATCAGCATACGTAGCGTTTCTTCTCCCCGTTGCGCAATATCTGTCTTGAACTGATCCAGCTCCTCGAAACCGCTGCGTAGGGCTTGGGCAATTTCTTCTTCTACAAAACCAAAATCTTGAAAAGTACTCGTTAAAGTTTTGACCATTGAGGCTTCATCCGCCAAATTCAAAAACGGACAGCGGTAGTCAACCGCCCCTTCACGAATCGCATCGACGTTATTACGAATCACTTCTGGATAGCTTTGCACAATTGGACAGTTAAAATGATTCTCAGCGGCAGTGTTCTCTAGTCGCTCAAAAATAACACCTGGATAAAAAATCAACGGTACGTTTTGATCAATCAGTGCTTGGATGTGTCCATGGGCTAGTTTGGCTGGGTAACAAACCGTATCACTAGGAATCGTTTCAATCCCTTGCTCATATAGTTCTTTGTTGGAACGTGGCGACAAGGTTACTCGAAACCCTAACTTGGTGAAAAAGGTATGCCAAAGCGGATAATTTTCATAAAGATTCAATACTCTTGGCAGGCCGATTTCGCCATGGACGGCCTCTTTTTTACGTAAGGAACGGTACTTAAACAAGCGGCGATATTTTTCATCCACAAGATTGATTTTGCGGTCTTCTTTCTTGATTTTGATTCGCGCACCACGTTCGCAGCGATTCCCGGTAATAAATTTTCGACCGTCAGAAAAGAGGGTCACCGTCAACAAGCAATTGTTTTCGCATAGACCGCAATTCGTAAATTCTTTTTCTGCTTGGAAATCGGCCATTTCTGCTGGAGACAACAACGTACTAACATCGTCAAGGGCTGCTTCTTCTAAAGCGATCAAGGCGGCACCATATGCCCCCATCAAACCGGCGATCGATGGTCGAACGACTTCACGGCCGCTGATCAATTCAAAAGCGCGCAGAACCGCTTCGTTATAGAAAGTCCCTCCTTGGCAGACGATTTTCTCGCCGAGGTCTTCAGGTCGCCGAACCTTGATAACTTTATAGATAGCATTTTTTATGACCGAGTAAGACAAGCCGGCTGAAATGTCGCCAACAGAAGCCCCTTCTTTTTGGACCTGTTTCACTTTTGAGTTCATAAAGACGGTACAACGCGAACCAAGGTCAACCGGTGCTTGGGCTTTTGTAGCTGCCAACGCAAATTCTTTGACATCCTGATTCATAGATTTGGCAAAAGTCTCAATGAAGGAGCCGCATCCTGAGGAACAGGCTTCATTCAATTGAATCGAAGATAACGCGCCATCTTTAACCGTCATCGCCTTCATGTCTTGTCCACCGATATCTAGGATAAAATCAACCCCCGGCTGGAAATGTTCGGCAGCTTTGTAATGGGCCATCGTTTCCACTTCACCGATATCGACTTTCAGTGCATGTTTGATCAAATGCTCGCCGTAACCTGTGATCGTTGACTTTGCGATGTAAACGTCAGAAGGCATCTGACGATAAAGCTCTTGTAAAACCGCCATCGTTGTCGCTAACGGTTCACCTTCATTATTGCCATAGAAAGAAAACAATAATTCCCCTGCATCATTGATCAAAACCACTTTCGTTGTGGTTGATCCTGCATCGATGCCTAGATAAGCAGCGCCTGTATGCTCAGACAACGCTTTTTCTGCAGCAACCGCTTGAGCATGGCGAGCACGAAAAGCAGTCAATTCCACCTCGTCTTTAAACAATGGGGCTAATGTATCAGTTGGCGCGAGTTTGCCATCTTCTCCGTTGGCTAAGCGGGCTAATAGCACGGAAAGCTGTTGCTCTTCTTCTGCATACAGTGCGGCCCCCATCGCTACAAACAGTTCTGGGTTCTCGGGAAAAATGATGTCTGCTTCTTGCAGGCTCAACGTATCGATAAATCGTTGACGCAATTCCGACATAAACGTCAACGGTCCACCTAGAAAGGCTACCTTGCCTTTGATTTTACGACCAGCAGCCAAGCCAGCAATCGTTTGATTGACCACCGCTTGAAAGATACTCGCCGCAATGTCTGCTTTTGCTGCTCCTTCATTGATCAGCGGCTGCACATCGGTTTTGGCAAAGACCCCGCAGCGTGAGGCAATCGGATAAAGGGTTTGATAATCTTTGGCTAGTTCATTGACCCCATTGGCATCCGTTTTCAATAAAACCGCCATCTGATCAATAAACGCACCCGTTCCACCGGCACAACTGCCGTTCATTCGCTGCTCCAATGCCCCTTCAAAAAAGGTGATCTTCGCATCTTCGCCGCCTAACTCGATGGCCACATCGGTTTCGGGAATCACTGTCTCAACTGTTTTGGTACAAGCGATGACCTCTTGGACAAATGGGATCCGCAAAACTTCCGCCAGACCCATCCCACCTGATCCGGTAATCGCCAGCGCAAGCGGCTGATCTTCGATCACTTCTTGCGCTTCTCTAATGATTTTTTCCGCTGCCTTCTGGATGTCTGCATAGTGCCGTTCATATCTTGAAAAACACGTTTGATTGCCTTCATCTAACAGAACCATCTTGACTGTTGTCGACCCGACATCGATACCCGCTTTATATTTTTTCATTTGTTGCCTCCATCTAAACAACACTTTGTTGATTATCTAACAAGCCGTTTGTTATAATACTTATGTTCATTGTAATTCTTTTAATTGATAATTCAACAAACAATTCTAAGGAAGGTGTGGGATAAACAACAATTACCCGTTTTTTGTTGTTTATTTTGAAAGGAAATTCACAATATGAAAAAATTGGATTTACGTGTCAAACGAACCAATAAGTACATTATTGAAGCTTTTATCCGCTTAGTGGAAGAAAAAGGCTTCGAGCAAGTGACTGTCCAAAATATCGCCGACGAAGCCATGATCAACCGTGCAACCTTTTATGCCCATTACAAAGACAAACAAGACTTGTATGAAAAGATATTTGACTTGGCTGTCGAATCATTTACCGCGATTCTTGATTTTGAAGATTTTGTTCAAGGCAATCGCATCAAAATCCGCAAAATCGAAGCGGCCATGACCGAACTTTTTTTACACATTCAAAACAATCGTTCCTTTTATTTGACGATCATGGATGCCTCTGCCATTGAGATCATCCGTAAAAAGTTGGGCCTGATTTTGACTGAACGTTACCAAGAGATCTTTTCAACGTTGAGAATCACCGAAGGAGACATTGAAGTGCCCTTAGACTTCATCATTGACTATATGACCTCGATATTTGTTGGTACCTTGCATTGGTGGCTAACGGCAGAAACAACGATGACACCCGACCATCTAGCAAAACTTGTCATCAAACTGGTGGCAAACGGCCACCTGACTGTCTTGGGGATTGAGATTGAGGAATAAAAAAAGAAGCTGCGAATATGCAGTTTCTTTTTTATTCCTCAATTAGTGATTCTTTGAACGCCATTTGATCGTGTCTTTCGTCTTACGCTGTTTCGTTACTTTGATTCCTTTTGGAGCCACACGAATCGCATAATCTTCCTTTTTCACCACATCATAGACATGCTCTGCAACTTCCGTTACTTTTTCTTTTAGATTCAATTTAAATTTCATGTGTTTTCATCTCCCGAATGCTTTACTAATAGCCTATCGCAAATAAAAAAAATCTTCAACTTATAGCCCTTCATAAAAAGGATTTTTAGGGTTTTCGTTCCTCTTTATTGGACAAGCGATTTAGACGCAACCAATGCTTCGTAATGCTGAACTGTTTTTCTAGGTTTAGAAGAAAATTTGTTGAACAAACGGCACGATCTTTCCTTTTCCCCTTCACAGTTCCCTATTTCTGGCAATGTAGCATTATTGACATCCCTTTGATTTCAGGGATGTTTGCAGAAACTTATCTTTTTCATGTGCTCCTCGTTTCTTATCAAATGAGACTGAGTTTGATCGACAGATTGTCTCTAGACAGACACACTTATTTTCTAGTTTCAATAAAAAAGTGTCAGTAGAAAATCCAACGATTTCCCACCAACACAAAATAGTATAGTTTCCAACTACCACGAAGTTTGATTAATAAATTAAATAGTCAGAGGCACCAGCTTGCTTGATCTCGATCACCAGCTTATGAGGCAGGCAAATGCTCGTCTGCCCATTGCGATAGATCCAGCTGGTTTTGACAGCAATCTGGTCGGGACTATTGTCTTCACGAACTCGGATCGCGCCATCTTTGATCTCGACGATATTGTACTGACCTTCTGCTGGATAGTAGGTTTTTTCCATCGCATCGATTTCTTCTAAGTTAAAACGGTCAACCTCTTCTCCATTTATTCGCACGATTGCATACCGATCGCCGGTATCACTTTGAGCTTGCGCTTCAAATAGAAAAAGCGGTAAAAAAGAGCCAACAACTAATAGAACAAACAATAGATAATCATAGGGCTTTAATAGTTTTAAAAATGGCTGGATCGTCTTTTTCATCACATGTACGCCTTTCACTGTTCATTTTCGGAAGGTAATCGCTCTTCAAAAAAGGCAGTCAGATCAATGATCTCTTCCTCTGTGAAGGTTTCTCGTTCCCATTGGTCAAGAATTTGTTCTTGCAAAGCCAAATCCATTTCCCAAAAATGATCGATCTTCTTGAAATGCTTTGGGTCAAAGGAACGAAACACGGGGTAGATCATCAAAAATTCTTCAAAGGTAAGATCCCAGTCCTCAGTATAATCTTTAACGACCCCTTCTGACAAGGCTTTTTCCGTTGGATCGCCATTTTCTTTGATTAAACCAGCTTCGTAAAAATGGCGATAGATGGCCTCTTTGGTGATCTCTGGATGAAATTTTTTACTGTGACGGTAGGCTTCTTCAATCAATGACGGATAGATGATCTCCATTTTCCCCCTGCTTTCTGGACGGCGTCATAAGACGGCGTTAATTCTTTTCGATTGGGTGCTGTGCTTTGTATTCTGCTAAAGATACATGGTGGCTGCGCTTGAAGTTTCCTGTTGTCCCATCAAACGAAATCGCTGGGGATTTGACGCCATGGTGGGTCCGACGCTTATTCTTTTTTGCTTTTGATGTTTTTCTTGCAGGTACTGCCATGTCATTTCCAACTTTCTTTCACTTTTTCATTATGCACGCAGCTGCAATGCATTTTTTCGTTTGTTTCGTTTAAATTCATGAATGATTTTTAATGCGCGTTTCCTTGTTTTGATGTTCGGGCTCTTTAAACGTCGATACGCACTAGACAAGTCCGTTTTTTCCATGTTGACTCCTTTCTGTTACCAGCTTGCTTTTGTAACGCCGGGAATTTCTCCGAGGTGTGCATGCTTACGGAAATTGATCCGTGACATGCCGAATTTATTCATGTAGCCCCGAGGACGACCATCGATCATATCCCGTTTCTTCAAACGAGTCGGATTCGAATCCTTCGGTAGTTTGGCCAATGCTTGGGTATCTCCTTGCGCTTTTAATTCTTGACGCACTGCTCGGTATTGTTCGATCAGTTGTACTTGCTTGTTGTATTTTGCCATTTTTGATTTTTTTGCCATTCAGTTATTGTCCTTCCTATTTCTTGATTTCACGAAAAATCGCTCTGCGCCGCAACTTTGGTGAATATTTTTTTAATTCTAAACGTTCCGGCGTATTGCGCTGGTTCTTATTAGTCAAATAAAGTCTTTCCCCTGTCTCCACACATGCCAAAATAATATTGTTTCTCATAATAACCAGCTCCTTTCTCTTGCGTCACACCAAAAAAGGTTAAAGTGTAACGATTACGTTTTGTATCATATCACACTCAAACATAGGAAGCAAGCAAAACTATTTCTTCTTTTTGTTATTTAACACGTGAAGAAAACGTCATATGAATTTGTTTTCAATCGTTGCTGTCATTGGCGGCAAGGTAACAGGAACCTGTAGCTTTTGATCGCGCAAAAAAACCACCTGATCTTTAAGGAATCACTGGTCGGGCTTTTCAAGCAGCCCATGTCGTGATCCTTTATCAGGTGATTTCTTTCGGTTAATTTACTGATTTGTTCTCATGTGATGCAAGCCATTCACTGATCGCCTGCAAGCGTTCTATCCGCAAGTTCGGCAAGCCATTGCGTGATAAACCATGCGAGGATTGAGGAAACAATATCAGCTTCGTATCGACGCCTTTACGCTGCAACGCCATGTAAAACTGCTGTCCTTGTTCTTGCGGACATCGCAAATCATTTTCCCCATGGAGGACTAGCGTAGGTGTCTTGACTTGGCTGGCATAGGCCAAAGGCGACATCTTCCAAAGTCCTTCGGTCTCATCAAGTTCCCGCAACAATTGGAATTTGACGAAGGCAGGTCCAATGTCGCTCGTCCCATAAAAGCTGATCCAATTTGAGATCGAGCGTTGCGTAACTGCCGCACAAAAACGATCGGTATGACCAACGATCCAGTTGGTCATAAAGCCACCATAGCTGCCGCCAGCTACATGGATCGTGTTCGTATCGATTTCTGGATGGTTTGCCACCACGGCATCCACCCCCAACAGTAAGTCTTGATAATCTTTATTGCCATAATCACCTAAAATCGATTTGACAAACGCCTGACCGTACCCTTGCCCGCCACGAGGGTTCAACAAGATGACCCCATAACCGTTAGCGGCATGGACTTGCATCTCATGGAAAAATGTTTCCCCGTAGCAGACTTGCGGACCGCCATGGATGTACAAAATTGCTGGATGACTTTCTTGTGTTTCGGTCGGGGGCAAATACCAGCCTTGAATTTGCCAACCATCTGCTCCTTCGTACCAAAACGCTTCGGGTTTACTGATCGCTAACCTTGACATAACTGCTTGGTTGGGATCGTATAGATCAGTTACTTCGCCACTTGTTAAGTCAACCAAGCCTAAGCGACTAGGGATCGTTGGCGTCGCATAAGCAACAGCAAGTTTGGCTTCCGAATAGATCGCCGCATCAAGGATATCCATTTTTTCATCAAGCAGTTTGGTCCATTCTCCTTGGATCGAGGCGCGGTACAATTGTAGCTTGCCATGCTCCGTTACGGGTACAAGGAATGTGTCATCCGTCAACCAGGTGATCGCTACGCCGCGATTTTTTTGTTGAAAATCACTGATGATCGCATTGCCAAAAGCGATGTCAAGATCTTGGGAAAGATTTTTGACCGCTTTTGTTTTTAAGTCGACCAAAAACAAATCATCCAAGGTCACAAAACCATAGGAAAGATCATTGCCTAATAGTAATAGCTGATCATTGCGCGCTGCAACAAAAGTATACGTTCCTTCTGGCAGAATGTTTTCTAAACTTTCTGTCTTTTTCGTCTGGCTATTTAGGAGATAAACCTTCGATCCATAGTCCCACTCGTCTTCTTCCTCTTTGTCAAAAGTGAGAAACAAAGTCTCTTGATCATCCGCTAAGCCAGAGAACACAAAGGGATACTTATGCTCAAAAATCAGTTCCGTTTCTTGTGTCGCGATCGTTTTTTTGATGATCGAATGTTTTTTTTCTTTTAAAAAGCCGACGCCATCCGCCAAATAATTGACTTTCGTAGTAGCTTTTACTTGTGGAAATTCCTTCTGCTTGTCCGTCTTTTCTTTGTCGTCTTGATCCTCTGAAACTGTCTCCTCTTGTGCCAGCTGGTAATAGATAGCCGTTGCGTCTTGCTCCCAAAAATAGTCGCCCAGACCTTTTTCAGTGACAAGTGCTTGGGGCTTGCCGCCGGATATCGGCATCGTCCATAACGTACTTTCACCTTTCTTTGGATCGGTCGTCACAAAACTGAGCCATTGCTCATCTGGCGAGACCTTTAGACTGTTGTGGGTCGTCGCTTCGGTGCCCCACTCACGCCGTTCATTGGTCTTTGCGTCAATACTATAAATCGCTGAATCATACGTGTTGGTCTCTGGGTTGACTACCGTTTCCAAGTAAAAAACCTGATTTTGCCCCACTGCAGGCTGCGCAATCGTTTTCAGTTCAAACAGTGTCTCATTCGTTATTTTTTTCATCCATTTCCCTCCAAATATACGTGTTTTCGTAGTAACTATCTACTAGTATATCAAAAGAAACGAATTTTTCTGCTTTTTTTAATAGTGAAATCCTCGCAAATTCGCAACTTCTTCAAAACCAGCCGACATCCCTGTCTGCCTTAAGATCTCCTGCCCATTTTCTAAAAGGGTCAAGGCAATTTCCGTACTGGCACTTTCGCGAATGATCCGATTCATTTGCCCAATAGAAGGTGCCCTCAAAGAATGTCCTTCTTTCGTCAAAACTTCGATCGTTAAGGACCATTGTTTTTGTTTGAGATGGATCACTAAACGGTCTTCCGTGCGTTTGACATCATGAATCTTTGCACCATGATAAGTAGCAAAACGATATTCTTGGCTCCCGGCTTGCAGAACACAAATCGTTCCCAAAAAAGCAAAACCAGCAAAGGGAATGTCGGCTGCGGAGAAAAAGAACCGAACATCTGGCGCATCAAAGCTGTTGCATTGAACCCAAATATAAGCTGCTGGAAAGGAGGTTCCCCAATCTTTTTCCAAATAACCGATCCCGTTCGTAAAATCGATTGCTTCGTCGTTCCACTGCAGCGTACCTTCTAAGGTATGACTCATGCTCAAGACCCCGTGATAACACTCCATAAATGACAGATACGAAAAAGGACCCATGATACTCGGCGCATAACGTGTCCGCTGAATCGGTTTGTGGTCGTTATACTTTACTGACCCTTGTACTTGAAGTTCGTTATTTTTTAAAGAGACTTGGATGCCTGCTTCACTAAAGATATTGTCACCAATCGTTACTTTACGCTCCTCTTCAGACACTTGAAAGTCAGTTTCTGGAAAGGAAAAGTAATGCGCACCCTCATGATTGATCACTTGAATGAATACTTCTTTGGTCCCGTCTTTTTGAATCGAAAAACCAGGAATAAAAGCATAGACTTCTTCACCGATTTGGTGTTTATGGTACCAGCCTTCAAAAAAAGCGGTCTGCTTGTCGTGGCCGTGAAAGAACTGATCTGTTGTCAACATCTTGATTTCCCTCCGTTTCTTTTTTAGTGTAGCATGAAGCAGAAAGATTCCTCAGGATAATGCTTTTTCTATGTAAAAAAAGCCAGAAACAAGCAAGACACTTGTTTCTGGCTTTGCTTATTGCTCTTTCATCACTCGACGGGTCCACCAGAGAAAAATAAGAAACCCTACAACTAACAGTGTCAAAAGTCCGCCGGTCATCCACGATGGAGCCCCAATGTGATAAAATGCCATGGCTTTTTGCAGGCAACCAAGCAACACAAATACCCCCAGTAGAAAAACGATCGGATAAAAAGCTTTTTCTTTGAGTGATACAACAAAAACGATCGCCGCTACCAGCAAACTGCCAACCAATACTACATCAAATGGAAATGCGATCGTCAGGAGCCACCAGTTTGGGGTCAGCAGATTGATCAGCAGTGAAAGACCAATCCAGCCACTCACAACGAGCCACAGGGAGCCGAAACGAATCACTTTGCTTGTGCCCTTCTTTTGATAGATGGTTTTGCTGATGATCGCAAAAATCCCGATGATCGCTAACACAGTTACCAATCCTGTCAGAAGATAATCCAGAAGGTTAAGAACCAGTGGTCCTTGATTTGTAAAATCAGCTATAAATTTGATTCCCCAACTGATGCCAACCGCTAGATACGCCAATTTGAGGCGCTCTTTGAGATTACTCTTTGGCGTGTTTGCCAATAGTTCATCTGCCACCCCTTTCGGATCATTGCCAAAATAGTGTTGCGCCTCTTCCCCATGAGTTTGTGCTTCTAATAAATCCATTGCAATCGCGTATACCTGCTCTGTGACTTTATGCTCATCGTAAAAAAGGCTGGAAAGTAAGAGGTAGCTTCGCAAATCATCAAAAAATTGGCGATTTTTCTCATTGAATTGTTGCTCGATCAGATTGGTTTGCTTTCGCCAATAGGTCGTCTCTTGTTTATTTGCCATGTTTCCTCACTCCTTAAATAATCCTTCGACTTTCTTCATTAGGTTCGTCCATTGTTCTCTAAATTGTGCCAAATTGTCTATGCCTTTCGGGGTGATCGAGAAATACTTGCGATCAGGTCCTTCAGGTGACTTTTTCATCTCAGAGGTAATAAGTTCTTGTTTTTCCAACTTCTGCAGCAAAGGATAGATCGTGCCGCCAACGATCGTTTCAAAGCCTCTTTGCTTCAGTTCCTGTACCAGTTCATAACCATAAATCTCTTTTTGAGCAATCACTTGCAAAACACACCCTTCCAAAACCCCTTTTAGCAATTGCGTCTCTTTCACGATTTCCCTCCTTTGGTTCCCTTTATCTAGTTTGTTATACAAACTAGTGTTGTACCTAGTATACGTGTTTGCCACTAGTTTGTAAAGCATACTAGCAGTGGAAATAAAAACGGCCTTTTAAATAAGACCGTTTTTGACAAACCCGATGCTTTTTTCTAGATGACAATATCGATATCCTCGGGTAAGAGGCTCTTGTAAAAATATACTTTATTCCGCTTTGATTCTAAAACCATTAGAATAATTTTTTCGGTGCAGTCTTTCAATACCTGTTTAAATACTGCTTCCCCTTCAGTATTCTCAGTGGCTCCTTTTTCTTCATCGTATCCTCTACATGAGAGAAGTGCAAGATCAAAATGATAGGTTCTGAGCTGGTTGACTGCTGTAACTGAATTAACGGTAAACTTTTTGTTCGTTACCGTCCCGCCAACGATGGTCACCTCAGCAGCAGTATGTTCCGATAGTAGTGCGGCAGTTAGCACACTATTGGTTACCACTCGTAACCCATGAATTTTTTTCAGGTAAGGGATCAGGTGCAAAGCTGTGCTCGAACTGTCCACGAAAATGGTCATATCGTCCTCAATATACGTCACTGCACGTTCTGCAATTCTGCGTTTTTCTTCATCATTGACATAATTCCCCACTTTTGTCAGATAAGCCGCATCGACCTTCTCTGAATCGATCAGCACAGCACCACCTCGGGTACGTCTGATTTGTTCTTCGTTTTCCAGTTCAATCAGATCGCGTTTGACCGTAGCATCACTATAATGTAAGAATTCAACTAATTCCCCCAGAGAAGCAAATTTCGTTTCATTTAAATACATCATGATTTTCTGCTTACGCTCATCTTTTGCTTTCCCCATACATTAAACTCCTTTAAAAAAGAGATTCCCACCAATTTAATCCTGTACCAATCAATCATTTCATTTATTATCTCTGATAAAAACGTGCTTTGTCAACCGTATTCAGCAGGGTCAACTTATGGCGTACAACAGCTTTCACATCTTTTATTGGTTGTACATATACTTGATTTGGTTCATACATAGCAGGGTTTTCCGTCAATACTTTTCTGACTGAATCAAAAAATACGGATTTCAAATCAGAACTAAGATTTACTTTACATACGCCATATTTTACAGACTCTCGCACTTCATGATCTGGGTTTCCTGACCCACCATGCAATACAAATGGTAAAGCAATACGATCGTTCAACTTTTTCAACAAATCGATGTTCAACTTAGGGGTGATATTTTTTGGATACAACCCATGAGCCGTTCCAATTGCAATGGCAAGGGTGTCAATGCCGGTAGCACGTACAAAGTCTTCGGCTTGGTCGACATCTGTGTAAATAATTTCTGCAGCTCCCCCTTCTGCGGAACCGTTGTTCCCAATCGTACCAATTTCTGCTTCAACGCTGACACCAACCATATGTGCCAGTTCAACAACTTCTTTCGTGATTTTTTTATTTTCTTCGTAATCGGCTAATGATGCATCGATCATCACCGAGGTATAGCCATTACGGATCGCCCGCATGACATCGTAGATTGATCCCCCGTGATCCAAATGAATAACGACTGGTACCTTACTTTTTAATGCGTACTCCCGCACTGTCGCTATGAAACAATCTCCTAAGTATTCGATCTCATCAGGATGAATTTCTAAAATGACTGGTGCATCCTGTGCCTCAACTTCTTCCATGATTGCTTTTAACATATCAAAACTGCAAATATTAAATGCTGGAACAGCAAATTTATGTTCTTTTGCTACAGCAAGTAATTCTTTCATTGTCATTAACATTGTGACATTCCTCTTTTCTTTTGATTCGTTTCTCTTCAACTTATAAATAGTTTCTAAATCAGTTTTCCTTCATCGGTTGGTTGGCGTTCCATTTCAGTTCTAGATTTTTTCAAAAACCCTAACATCAATGCTGTAACCACCGTTCCAGAAACGATTGCCACGACATACATCAACGGATTGTTCAATACATTGGGAATCGGTAAGATCCAGATACCACCATGTGGAGCTAATGAAGTTACGCCGACACCCATTGATATTGCAGCAGCGGTTGCTGAACCTGCCATCAAACTAGGTATTACTCGTAATGGGTCAGCGACAGCAAATGGAATCGCACCTTCAGTAATATAAGATAATCCCAAAACCCAGCAAGACTGAGCAGAAGTTCGTTCTTCTTGAGTAAATTTTTGCTTAAACAAGATAGAAGCCAAGGCAATGCCTAGAGGAGGTGTCATCCCGGCAGCCATACAAGCCGCAATTGGTGCATTAACTCCTGCCGACATCAAACCAATACTAAAGGTTGAAATCGATTTATTGATGGGACCGCCCATATCAGCTGCCATCATAATGCCTATCAGTAAGCCGAATACCACACCACTCGTAGAACCAAGTCCATTAAGCCAATTCGTCAAAGCATCCAATACATAAGAGATTGGTTTATCAATGAAATAAAACATGGCAAAGCCAGTCACAGCAACTGAGATCAAAGGAACAATAATCAACTGATAGAGTGCCGCAAATGATTTTGCTACTGTTACTTTATTCGCTAAATAATCCGTAGCATACCCAGCGAGTAAACCACCAACCATCCCACCTAAAAAACAGATCCTCCACTTGCCGCCATCGTTCCCGCAACCAAACCAGCGGCAAAGCCCGGTCTACCGGCAACGGAAGTGGCAATTCCTGCTGCAAGTGCAGGAACCATCAATGCAAAAGCCGTATTCCCACCAATCGTGCTTAAAACTTCGGCAATTTGATTGTATGATGGATCGCTAGGATCAGCTGCATTGATCCCAAAAGCAAAACTAAACGCAATTAAAATTCCACCAGCAATAACCAAAGGCAACATGTAATTAACGCCATTCATGAAATGATTATAAATGCCAGCTTTCTTTCCGGATTCGTTTGAAACATGCTCGCCTTGGGCAATCGTGGTCACTTCTAACCCATCAATTGCCTCTTGGATCACTTTTTCTGGTTCTCTGATTGCTCTTGCGGTTGACACTCTTTTAACTTTTTTTCCAGCAAATCGGTCGGTCTGTACTTCTTTGTCAACCGCTAAAATGACAACCTCTGCCTGTTGAATTTCTTCTGTACTCAAAATGTTTTCGACTTTTACTCCTTGTGTCTCGATTTTGATTGTATATCCCAATGATTTTGCCGTTTTTTCCAGTTTTTCAGCAGCCATATACGTATGCGCAATTCCAGTCGGACAAGCAGAAATACCGACAATTTTCATACAGGTTCCCTCTTTTCTGATTGATTTGATTGAATATTATTAATAATATCTGAGGCGTCTTTTGCCTTCTTTACTGCATTTCGAAATCCTTCGTGCATCAACAATCGTGCGAGATTGCTTAAGATGATTAAATGATCGTCAGTACTCTTTTCAGGTACTGCGATGACAAAAGAATAGGTGACAGCCGTTCCGTCAATTGCTTGATAATCAGTAATTGGACTCGACTTTACGAAGGCGATTGCGGGCCTTAGTACTGCCTTACTTTTTGCATGAGGAATACCAAAATGATCTTCAATCCCAGTAGAGGTTTGTTTCTCGCGACGAAATAAATCTTTTTTGTACTTCTTTATATTACTGATAACTCCTGAGGACTCGAATAAAACAGATGCTTGAGTAAACAATTCTTCTTTTGTCCGAATTTGCTCATCAAATAAAATGAATCGTTCATCAATCAGTTGACCGATATCCAATTTCAACACCTCCATTTTTTGTAATCGTTTTCGAAAACTTGCCTAAACTATACCATCGTGAACTAAACAGTTCAATGCTATGAGCTATTTAATGCAAATAGACGAAAAAAAGTGGAATACGTTCATAAAAATGATCTATAAAAGTCAAAAAAAAGAACAAAGAACGACAAATCATCGTCCATTGTTCTCTTATTTCGATTAATTCCTAACCTATACTAAAAAAATTTTTAAAAGAAGAACCGTAAGTAAATCTCTACTTTTCTTCCATTCCCGATCTCTACACTTACAAGTCATTCTTTCGAATCAACTCTCATGTAATAAAACATATATCAACGTTTCACCCCACGTTGATAGGAATCATTGTACGCTTGAAAGGACTTATCGTGAAGTTTAGCCGCTGCATCTGCCAACCAGTTGGCATTTCTGATCAATGCGCGGCCTTGTAAAACCAAATCCACTTGATTGGTTTGCAAAAGATATTCACAAAGATCAGGATTATCCAATAAACCGACTGCTGCTACGGGAATATCGACCACTTGCTTGATGGCTGCAGCAAAGGGCACTTGGTAGCCATCATAGATCGGAATATTAGGCTTTTTATCCACCACACCACCGGTTGAGCAATCAAGACAATCAATGCCATCTGCTTGAAGCCATTGGGCTACTTGCTGCCAATCTTCCAACGAATTTTGGCGTCCTGGTTCTTCATAGTCTGTCAGTGACAAGCGCATCCACAATGCCCCAGAAAAGACCGCCCGAACTGCTTGTACCGTTTCTTTTACAAAGCGATACCGATTCTCTAAGGAACCACCATACTGGTCGGTGCGTTGATTGACGAATGGCGAAAGAAATTGATCCATCAAGTAGCCATGAGCCCCATGAAGTTCGATCATCGCGACACCCGCATTAGCTGCTCGTTGGGCAGCCTGAACAAAACTGTCTTGCACCCGTTTGATCTCCGCCAGGGTCATTTCTGACGGTAACGGGTAGCGTTCGTTAAAGGCAACGGCACTTGGTGCCAAAGGATTGGTGGCATCAACTGCTTTTCGTCCTGCATGGCTTAGTTGGATGCCTACTTGCGCATTGAAACCATGCAGCAGTTCCACCAATTTCGTCAGTTCTGTTTGCTGTTCTTCATTCCATAACCCTAGATCATTGTTTGTGATTCGTCCGTCTGGTTCAACGGCAGTTGCTTCGATAATGATCAATCCGGCTTTGCTTAATGCTCGTGCCCCATAGTGAACAAAATGAAAGGGCTCCGCAACACCGTCTTCTTTTTTTACTTCATACATACACATCGGCGACATAACGACGCGGTTGGCCAATGTTAAATTCGCTAGCTTCACTGGTGACAATAGTTTGGACATGTTGACACTCCCTCAACGATTTTTCGCTTTGTATTTTTCTCTATATTCAGTATAAACAGCCCCTTCAAAAACACAAGCAATGACCCTTTTTCTCATTTTTAAAACAAAAAAATAGACGCATTCTGCTTGCTCCCATGACATTGGAACAATCAGCTGCCTCTTCCCACTATTATTATACCGCATCCAGAGTCAAAAAAATAGACTAGTATTTTTGGTGGATGCCCGTATAATTGAGTTACTTTGGAGAATGGATGTGAGTCTGAATGAACAACCTAAAGGCTGAAAAGAAGCATCTCGCAGACACGTACCAGCAATTGCTGACACGAAAGACAGTGCTGAACAGTTTCTTGACTGAAGGCAGAAAAAAAGATCGCCTTGCGATGCAAAGCATCGGCGAAGAAATTCGCTTAAACTTTGATAATTTTGCTGACCGTTTAGATACTTTTGCTGCCATCGAAAGTAAGAATCGTGAGATAGACCAAATGAACGCCGCTCTTCAATCTGCTGAACGTGAATTAGCTGCCATCGACCGTCTTCTGGATAGTCCCTACTTTGGTAAAATCTCCCTACAATTTGAAGATGAGGAAACGATAGAAGATTTTTACATTGGGATCAATGGTTTTGTTAATGAAAATAAGGAAGGGCTGATCTATGATTGGCGCTCCCCAATTGCCGAATTGTTCTATGCCAAACGCCTGGGTCCGGTCTCTTATCAAGTGAACAATCAGACGATTTCTGCCGTTCTTGAACAACGCCGTCAATTTATTATCGAAAAAGATCAATTGAAGCAAGCCTTTGATACCTCAGTGGCGATTCAAGATGAAGTGTTACTGGCAGCCCTTGAAGCCAATAATAGCCAAAAAATGCAGGATATCACTGCTTCGATCCAACACGAACAAAACGTCATCATCCGTGACTTAGCGCATAAAAACCTACTGGTCAACGGTGTTGCTGGAAGCGGAAAAACTTCTGCTGTCATGCAGCGGATCGCCTTTTTGCTGTACCATTTTCGTGAAGAGATGACCGCAGAGAATGTCTTGATCCTCTCCCCGAATTCGCGGTTTATTGATTATATTTCGCAAGTGCTGCCTTCCCTCGGCGAAAAAAATCCATTGACGTTGACCATGCGGCAGTTTTGCCAAGCATTTCCTAGCGTTGACTTAGAATCGGAAGAGGCTTATTTTGACCGCATCCAGCAAGCACCCAGTGAAGCAATCGAACTTTTACGCAGTGCTGACTTCAGCCGCTTTCTTCAATCCTTGAGCAAACAGCTGCCAGAAGAACTTGTGCTTCAGTTTAAACCAATCAAAAGAAAAAACGTCGTCCTTTTTTCTGAAGAAACGATCGACACTTTCTTCCAAGAAACACCGAAACAGGCACCCTTGCGCGATCGCATCCAAGCTGTCAAAAAGAAATTGGCTTACGCTTGGGAGGAACGATTGCAAAAAAATGCCTTAGCAGCGAATGTTCACGACCAAGTTCGTTCTTTGACTGAAGATGAACAACGATCCCTTTTAGGGACAGTTTTAAAAGATGATTCAGAAAAAACGATTCAGAAAGCAGCCCTTCGCCTCCTAAAGAAAAAATATGCAAAAGTTACGAAACAAATCAATGACCTTACGTGGTTTGATACGAAACAATTGTTAGCAGACAGTGCCGACTATTTTACTCATGGACAGATCACTTTGACGCAAACAACAGATAGTTTGGATTATACTGTTTGTCTATTGCTGATACGTCATTTGGTGGCCGAAAAACAACCTGTCCCTGCTTTGCGCTATCTCTTTATCGACGAAGTCCAAGATTATACGCCAGCACAACTGCAGTTTCTATTATGTCTTTTTCCTATGACCGCTTTCACCCTCGTGGGGGATCAGCAACAGGCGATTTTTACAAGTGCCATCACCGTATCAGAAATCCAAACGATATTTCAACAACAGGCGAAATCCCTCGAAACGTATCAGCTGACTACGAGTTATCGGTCTAGCGGTGTAATCACACGGTTATTTGCTCAAATGCTACCAAAAGAAACCAATTTAAACATCTCTGCCGTTCGACCAGCAGGAAAGTTGCCACAGTTTTATGCCAATCTGACTGACGTTGCCTTGGTAGACATAGTAAAGGAACTTAAGCAGCCAGTAACGATCATCACAAAAGATAGTCGATCCAGTGAAGAGCTTAAACAATTCTTCGATAAACAGGCCGTGTCATTTCATGGAACGGTTTTACCGATTCATCTTGCCAAAGGATTGGAATTTAAGCAGGTTCTTTTATATGATGTTTCAGCAGAAAATTATCATACCGATCAAGATCAGCGGATTCTCTATACGGCGATTTCTCGTGCAATGGAAGAACTGATGGTAACTTCAAAAACGACCTTTTCACCGTTTCTCACTATTTGATAGTAGAACGAGAAACCTCCTATTTTCTATAGAATCTTGATAAGATTTGAGAGAACCCTGTCTTGTCTCTCTGGGTAATTCTCTTGTCTGACCGATTTAGAAAGCGATCGATCAAATAAAAAAGCATCAACGCGATTGCGTTGATGCTTTGCTTTTGATTTGATTAGCGATGGATGTAAGTATATCCAGATGCGCTCAATGTTGCAGTGTTTGGTCCACCAGGACTGTCAAAGCCCATTCCGCCTTGAGAGATCGTGATCGTATTGTTTGATGGGTTGTATGATTCAACATAGGCTACGTGACCATAAGTTGGATCAGCAGTCCAAACGCCACCAACTGATTGACCAGCGGCAAAGACTACAACAGCACCGGCTGCTGGTGTACCATTGACAGTGTACCCATCAGCTGCAGCTGACGCACCCCATTGGGCCCCGTTACCCCAGTAAGTACCTACCCAAGGAGCACGGTTTTTCACGTACCAAGTACATTGACCCCAAGCATACATGTTCCCTGAGCTTGAATGATCTTTTCCGCCGCCTGTAGAAGTACTTCCGGTAGAATCATTGTTTGATGAAGAGTTTGAACCTGAGTTACTTGAACTTGAATTGCTTGAACCAGTGTTCGAAGAGCTTGTGTTCGATGAACTTGAGCTGTTAGAACTGCTAGTATTGCTTGAACTTGAGCTTGTGTTGCTTGAAGAACTACTTGTTGCTGTTTCAGTAGAAGCAACTGTATTTTCTGTCGTGCTCTCTGTTGATTGGGCAGCAGCTTCTTCTTGTGCTTCTTTCAAAGCAGCAGCTTGTCTTTCTTCTTCTGCTTTTTGAGCAGCAGCAGCTTCTTGTTGTTCTTTCAAGATACGGGCTTTTTCAGCTTCCGCTTCTTGTTTTTTCTTGTTCAATGCATCTTTGTCTTTTTCAGCAGTTGCTTGTTCTGCTGCTAAGTTTGCTTTCAAGACATTTAAATCAGCTTGTTTTGCTGCAATGGCATCTTTTTGTTGGCTAAGTTCTGCTTGGTTTGCAGCAACTTCTTGGATCTTGCTTTCGTTTTCTTTGACTTTGTCTTCAACATCTTGTTTGTCTTGTTTTTGTTGTTCAACTAAATCATTGTTTGCATTGACGATCGTTGTCATCGCTTGTACGCGACCGATAACATCCGTTAAAGAATCTGCTTCTAAAACAGCATCAATGAAATTGGTGCTTTGACCGTTAACTTGTACATCACGGGCTTGCTTTTGAATTGCTTCTTCACGTTTGGCAATACGCAATTTCAATGTTGCGATTTTGTCTTGCAATTTCTCAGCTTCTTGACCTAACTCAACTTGTTTTGCTTCTAATGAAGCAACTTTTGCACTCACTGTTTCAATTTCTGCTTCTAGAGAATCGATCTGTGATTGGGCGTCAGCTTGCTGACCTTTAAGAGAATTGATTTTTTGGTCTTGCTGCTCGATTTGATCATCAATGGAATCTGCAAATGCTAATGCAGGTGCTGCAACTGCGGTTAATGTTAGTGAACACACCATTAATGCTGATAACAAACTATTCTTCACTCGTTTTTCCTCCGACTAGCTGGTTGATTTGACAGATGAACTGCCTTTATAAAAACTTAATTTTGTCTAAGAAAGTTTAATGTTCGATTTAACGACAAATGAATTCTACCATAATGATATGACACACAGATAAAGGAAATGTTACAAAAATATTTCAATCTAACATTGCCTTTATCTCAGCGATAAATAACAGAACAATTAAAGACCGTTAAATCAATGTTTCTGAATAAAACACCGCGTTTTCTTTTCATTTTCAAAAAATGATGTTCTTTCTATTTTAGTTATTTTTATCACATAAAAGCACCCAAATAAGAGCACTTATAGTTTTTTCGGAATTATCTTAACAAGAAAAACTATGAAAACAAGAAATCTTTCAAAAAAAGACCCTTTATGTGACAAGATTCCTTTTCCTTCCTATAATAAATAAAACAAGCGAGGAGGGAATCGCGATTCGTACACACAAAAAATGGTTTTGGCCATTGGCACTTCTTACACTTTTTGTCACCTGTTTCCTGTTATTCTTTCAATTTCGTAAGGTGCATGAAGCCGATACACCTTTGCAACAGGCAAGCAACAGTGAGTTTTGGCTCTTAAGTGATATTCATTTTCTTTCCTCCACGCTTCATGATAATGGCGAAGCCTTTCAGACCTTCACGCAAGGAGCTGCTGGCAAAGAGATGATGTATCAAGAACAATCAATCGAGGCCTTCACCGCTCAAGCCTTAAAGGAGAAACCAACGGGAATTATTTTGACCGGTGATATGACGCTCAATGGCGAGAAAGCAAGTGCTCAAGAGTTGGCAAGATTGCTTGAACCATTGCAAGAAGCTGGCATTATGGTTTTAGCATTACCTGGCAACCACGAGATTTACAATGGTTGGGCGCGAGCATTTCAAGGTGAAAAGGAATACTATGCCGATCAAATCAGTCCTGAGGATTTTCAAACGATTTTTGCTGAAGGTTACGAAAAAGCCAACAGTATCGACAAGTCTTCCCTTAGCTACAGCATTCAGTTAAATGACAAGTATCGCCTCTTTTTACTAGATTCATGTATCTACGATTCTGAGGTTAATTGGGATGATCCTACAACGAATGGTGAGTTGAAACCAGCTACTCTAACCTGGTTGGAGGAGCAATTAACCCTGACAAAAGAAGCAGAGCAAGTACCACTGGTCTTTTTACACCATAACTTGTTTGGTCATAATGAACTCTTACAAGACGGTTATGTTCTCAACAACGCCTCTGAGACTGTCGCTTTGTTGGAACGCTTCAACGTGCCAGCCGTTTTCTCTGGTCATATCCACATTCAAGACATTAACGAAGGGAATGATTCGCTTTATGAAGCAGTCACTGGGTCTTATTCAACAGCAGAATTAGGCTACGGCGTCCTTTCTCTTTCTGACAAGGAAATCGACTATGAAGCTCGTCAAATTGATCTACATGCTTGGGCGGCTGAAACGAAGCAAACTGATGAACAGTTACTGGACTATCAAAACTACCAGAAAAGTATTTTTGAAAATGACACCGACCAACTGGTCCGCGACCAATTGTCCGCCGTGTCTGAACTGTCAGAAGCCCAGATCACACAACTTTGCACGTTTGTCACGAAGCTGAACACGGCCCTTTTTACTGGCAATGATACTTACTCAGTCGAGGAAATAGCTGCCATCAAAGACTCCGAGGAGTATCAGTGGTTAGCGACCTATTCTTACTTTTTGAAGCAATATGTCGATTCAATGCTCGACGATCAAACCGATGATCGCAAGCTGACGATCCCCCTCACAGCAGAATAAAGCCAAAAAGTGTCTTCTTCCTTTCTTTTAGGAAAAAGACACTTTTTCTTTTCTAATGAACGATAGCCCTCTCGTTTGGGTAAACGAGAAGGCTATCTGACGAGTCAATATTTATTCTTTGAAAGTGCAGCATACTATTACTACTATTATTTATTTCTCATTTAAACGATACAATCCCTAACCTCTATTGTATCCTTGTAACTCTGAAGTTACGCCAGGTTTGAATAAATTTCTTCAAAACAAGTAACGTGTGGTACAAAAATATTTGTCGCTTATTAATAACTTTACCACGAGACAGAGTGCAAATGGAAGAAAACGTACTTATTCTTAAACATTACTTAAACAAAAAGCTTTGTTTTCATACAGTGTTGCCCTTTAAGAATTTTACGTGAAGCGATTAACCTTCCTGTCATGCATATCTGCTAACCATTCCTATACGGGAATTCCTTTTATTCAATAGGCAAGTCGTGCTGTTTTAAAAAAGATAATTTATCCCAGTAGCCTCTTTGAAATAAAATTTTATCATTTACTATTTGAAAAAAACCGCAGCCTCTCAAACCTAATGGGTCACGCCACTCTAAAATTGCCCATTGTCCATCTTCGAAAATGTTCTCAACGATACAAACCATTTTTGCGTTAGAAAAATCTTGCTCAAACATCTGCTTTATCGCTTCTTTCCCAATAACTGGCTCATTGGCAACCTGATGGTTTATTGCATTGTCATCATATAATTCTGAAATACATTCTACATCTGCTTGATTAAACGCATCAACCCATTGGCAAAGTATTTCTTTTGGCTTCATATAGATTCCCCCTCGAAATGTAATCATCTTTGTTCCAATCGCAATAAAAAAGCAGCTAATTTGTATCAATATATTCTACTTTTACAATTCATTCAAGACAATATCGATGAAACGAATAAGAATTATCGATCTTTCACATCGATTACTCTTGTATAAGTACGGGGGACCATACATTGAATCGTGGCATTTTCCACTGTACCTGTTTCTTTATTCTATTCAAATGAGACATGCCATTTGAATCACTAGCGATCATTGATTTTATTGGTAGCGATGCTACTAAACCTGTTCAATCACTTTTTCATTTACTGTGAAAAGCATTTATTTATTGAATACGGTATATAGCCTCTCTTTCTGTTTTCCTCTTTTTATACGCTTATCATCGAATGAGAAATCATGGATAAGTAAAACGCAACGCTTAGGGTTAGTTGACTATCGAAAGCAAAGATGTACTGTTTACCATGTCAGGCCCTCAAAGCCTGCAACTATTCTCTTGTAACAGATCCTGGAAACCTTATCAATTTCAATATTTACATAAAATAAAACAAAAAAAAAGCGAGAACCCAATGGATTCTCGCTTGTTAACGTCAATTAACCTTTAACGATGTTTGTTGCTTGTAAGCCACGTTGGCCTTCTTCAACGTCGAAAGTCACTGCTTGACCTTCTTCTAAAGTTTTGAAGCCGTCGCCTTGGATAGCTGAGAAGTGAGCAAATACATCATTGCCGTCTTCACCTGTAATAAATCCAAAACCTTTATCTGCATTAAACCATTTTACTGTACCGTTATTCATAAACGTATACCTCCATATTACACATCGACTGTGTTTATTTGTTTGTAATAGAAAATGATGTGTAATTGAAGTGTGTATCAATAGAAAAGATAAACAAGTATTAACATATCAGAACTTTACCTATTCATCATAGCACGGTTAAAATAAAATAGCAAATAAATTTGGGCTTTTTTCTTGATAAAAAGCTAAATTGTTAAGAAACCTTATGATTAAGCCTAGGAATTGCTTTATCTGGAAGAATCAAAAATCAAAGAGTTGCGCCGTTTGAAGCAATTACTTTTTTGTACCAATCAAAAGATGCTTTCTTGATGCGTTTCTTTGTGCCATTGCCTTCATCGTCTTGGTCGACGTAGATAAAACCATAGCGTTTCGACATTTGTGAGGTCGAAGCACTGATGATATCGATGCAGCCCCATGCCGTATAGCCAAAGACCTCGGCGCCATCATGTAACGCTTCATTGATTTGTTCAATATGCTGACGCAGATAGTCGATTCGATAAAAATCATCGATGGTGCCATCTTCGTTTACGACATCCTCTGCTCCCAAACCGTTTTCGGCAATAAACAAAGGTTTTTGGTAGCGGTCATAGAGTTGATTCAATGCTGTTCGCAACCCTTTGGGATCGATCTGCCAGCCCCATTTACTGCTTGGCAAATAGGGGTTTTTTATCCCACCAGTAATCAAATTCCCGACAGCACTTTCCAATCGTTCTGGATGCGCGCTGACTGCACTGGACATATAGTAACTAAAGGAAACAAAATCCACAGGGTTTTCCCGGATGACTTCTAAGTCTCCTGGTTCGATCACCAATTCCACTCCTTTTTCTTCAAACATGCGTTTGGCATATGCTGGATAATAGCCTCTTGCCTGCACATCACTGAAAAAGAGTGAGGTTCGTTGACTTTCGACTGTTTTTTGGACATCATCTGGATCACAGCTGTACGGCGTTAATAATTGATAGCTGATCATACAGCCGACCTTGGCATCGGGAATCAATCGATGGCAATAGTCAGTCACGATTGCGCTGGCGACAAATTGATGGTGCGCCCCTTGGTACTTTTCTTGTTCAATATTAGGATGGCCTTCTTCAATGATCCCGACACTAACATATGGATGGTGTTTGACACAGTTGATTTCATTAAAAGTCACCCAGTATTTGACTTTCTTTTGGTATCGCTCAATCACCGTCTTGGCAAAACGGACATAAAAGTCGATCACTTGCCGATTCGGCCATCCTCCATACTCAGTCACTAAATACAATGGCATTTCATAATGGGATAGTGATACTACTGGTTCGATCCCATACTTCAAACACTCATCAAAGACTGCATCGTAAAATGCCAATCCAGCTTCGTTTGGTTCTACCTCATCCCCCTTTGGAAAGATCCGTGTCCAGGCAATTGACATCCGATAGGCTTTGAAGCCCATCTCACCAAATAAACGAATATCTTCTTTAAAATGATGATAAAAATCGATGCCCTGTCTTTTCGGATAGTATTTCGTGCTGTTAGGATCCTGTGCTTCTGCAACTTGCTGATGAGTCATCATATGCCATTGGTCAGTCCAACGTTCTTTCGGCATTGAGGAATCGAACAGATAGACATCAGAAACCGACAAGCCTTTTCCATCGATCCCAGAGCCTCCTTCAACTTGGTTGGCAGCTGTTGCTCCCCCCCAGAGGAAATCTTTTGGAAAATAACTTTTCATTTTACTTGCCGCCTTTCAAAAATGATTCGTACGCCAACGCTTCCCCATTCGTGGCGATCACTTGCTGATAATACGCAAAACTAGCTTTTTTCTTGCGGGAAAGATCTCCGCTACCATCATTTTGCTTATCGACATAGATAAAGCCGTATCGTTTTTCCATCTCTCCTGTCCCCGCAGAAACGATATCGATCGGTCCCCACCATGTATAGCCTAGAATCGTTGCGCCATCTTTGATCGATTCCGCCATTGCCTTTACATGATCTTTCAAATAAGCCATCCGTTCTTCATCGACGATCGATCCATCTTCATTGACAACATCCTTTAAACCAATTCCGTTTTCAACGATAAATAATGGTTTTTGATAGCGATCAGTCAATTCGCTGCAAACATAGCGTAATGCCAACGGATCGATCGGCCATCCCCAAGCAGTTTCTTTTAGGTAAGGATTCTTTTTCCCCAATAATCCGCCAGTATTACCTAAAATTTTCATGCCCGCTTCATGCAATGAGCTGCGGTAAAAACTAAAGCCTAAATAATCGCAGGTCCCCGCTTTAATGATCGCTAGATCTTCTTCTGTAATGTCCAGCAACAGATGATTATCCTTCACGATGCGGTCGAAGTATTCAGGATACGCCCCTCGCAATTGCACATCACTATAAAACAAAGAACGACGGCGCAGTTGATACGATTCAAAAACATCTTGCGGGTTGCACGTTGCAGGATAAATCGGACTCAGTGACAGCATACAGCCAATCTGATTGTTTTCATCTACTGCCTTCCCATTCAGAACTGCTTTGGCACTTGCAACAAACATATTATGACTCGCTTGATAAAGTGCCTGTAATTTTTCTTCTTCAGTCTCGAAAGAAAACACATCGATACCTGCTGCGAGTAAAGGGATCGTATGGGTATGGTTGATTTCATTGAAAGTCATCCAATATTTCACTTTCCCTTTATAGCGTGCAAAAACCACTTTTGTATACCGATCAAAAAAATCGATCAGTGCACGATTTTGCCAACCACCATATTTCGTTACCAAATGCAGTGGTGTCTCAAAGTGAGCTAACGTAACAACTGGTTGGATCCCTTTTTCATTCAAGGCATCAAATAAATCATCATAAAATTGTAAACCTGCTTCATTCGGTTCCGTCTCATCCCCATTCGGAAAAATGCGACTCCAAGCAATTGAGGTACGCAAACACTTCAAGCCCATTTCCGCAAACAGTTCAATGTCTTCTGGGTACCGATGATAAAAGTCGATGGCTTCATGGCTCGGATAAAAGTTTTCCTCTTCAAGCTGCAGTGAAACTTGCTCAATACGTTTTTCACCAACTGGTAAAATATCTGCTACGCTTAATCCTTTTCCTCCTTCCAAATAAGCTCCTTCGGCTTGATTTGCGGCGATTGCGCCGCCCCATAGGAAATTTTTTGGAAATACACTCATGAAATCGCTCCTTTTAATAAATCATTTGCTACCAATGCGGTAACGTCTTTTTTCGCTTGATCCACAACTGTCAATGCATCTTCTTTGATCACACTGGTAAAGACCAACATGGTTGTCGGATCATATCCTTTTTCAATAATTTTTGCTAAGTCAAAGGTGCCAATTTTTTGCCCCTTCACGACTTGATCCCCTTGTTTCACCGAAATCTCAAACACGCCTTTTGCTAAATCAACCGTGTCTAAGCCGATATGAACCAACACTTCCGTCCCAGCAGCTGATTGGATCCCAAAAGCATGTCCAGTTGGAAACACTGTCACAACCGTACCAGTAAGTGGCGCATAAATATCGCCGGCTGATGGATAAACGGCTAATCCATCTCCCATTGCTCGAGAAGAAAATACTTCATCTTTGACATCATCAAGCGTGATCGCTTCACCAGCAACTGGTGTCATCACTTGCAGCCCTGCACCTTCTTCTAAAACAGGTTCTAGCGTTTCTTCAAATCCTAATACATAGGTCAAAATAGCAGTACCGAAGAACGCAAAGGCAATGCCGATCAAATAGTACACAAAGGTGTCCCCAAAGAAAGCTGGCAATGTCGTCAATGCTGGAAAAACATAGACGATGGCCTTGGTTTGCATCATGCCCATAAACGCACCAGCAATGGCACCAACGATGGTTTGAGCAATCAACGGCTTTTTAAATTTTACCGAAAGTCCATAGACGATGGGTTCTGTAATTCCTCCAAGCAATGCTGGAAGCAAGGAAGATAGCGCCAGGCCTTTGGTTTCTTTTCTGCGAGAGCGTAAAAATACACCTAAAGCAACCCCAGCACTCGCAAATGTTGCTGCTGCGATCATCGGGCGCAGCGTATCATAGCCATATACCGCTAGGTTATTGACCATGATCGGTACAACTCCCCAATGGATCCCGATCATTACTAAGAATGTCCAACCGCCACCGATCAACAAGCCAGCCAACAGCCCACTCTTATCGCTGATAAAGTTCATGGCATTGCCTAAACCTTCCCCAAGCATTACACCGACCGGTCCAATGATCAAAACAGTCAGAGGCACCATGATCAAAAGAGCCACTAGCGATAGAGCAAAAATCTCGATACTCTTAGGAATGATCCGTTTGAGTAGGCGTTCCAAGTGCGAGTAGATATAGATCGAAACGATCGCTGGAATCACGGTACCCGAATACCCCATCAGCACAGCTGGGATGCCAAAGAAATCAACCGTCACACCGTTTTCCGTCACCATTGCTGTAAAATTCGGCTCCAGCAACGCCCCAACGATTGCTAAAGCAATAAACATATTGACTTTGAAAATCCGCGCTGCACTGATCGCTAAAAATAAAGGCAAGAAATAAAAGACACTATTGCCAGCAGCAGCTAATATTTTATAGGTGCTTCCTTCTGCGTCCATCAAATGATAGGTCGTAAAAACAACTAGTAAAGCTTTCAACATCCCTGCCCCTGCAAGCGCAACAATGATTGGATTAAAGATCGCAGACAATACATTGAAGAATCGGATAAATACATTGCCTTGTTTTTCTGTTGATTCTTCGGCATCTCCATCACTTTCCAAAGCGTTTTGGATCGAATACTTGCTCATGATCGTTTGAAAAACATCTGCCACATGATTCCCGATCACGACTTGAAACTGGCCATTTCCTTCAATGACTGACAATACCCCATCAAGCTGCTGAATTTTGTTCTTATTTTTTCGTGCCAACTCGACATCTTTCAACTTAAAACGCAATCTAGTGATGCAATGATACAGGCTAACGATATTTTGTTCCCCACCGACCTGTGCTATAATTTCACTAGCAAGTTTTGAATAATCTTTTGCCAAATGACTCACTCCCGTGTTTGATTTATAAAGCGCTTTATGGCGTTACTATAGCAGATTTTTTTCTCTCACCTGCGAAAGTTCGCAATTTGGAAACTGCTTACAAGAAAGGAAAGAAAATGGGCCTCTTAATCATTCGTTTATTGAATCTTTTAAATAATGCACCCACTGATTCCACCAACTACTATATCGGTTTGACCATGATCAACTATTACGATCAGATCCAAACTCTAAGTATTGGTGAATTCGCCGCTCTTTGCCATGTGTCAAAGTCAACCGTTTCAAAATTCGCCCGTACCTTAGGCTTTGATGACTATGGTGATTTAAAAGACAACGCAGCTTTCATCGAGAACCGCTTCAACAATCCGCTAAATTATCGCTCGAATATTTTGTCTGCTTTGGAGCAAGAAGGCGTAGACTCCTATTTTGACGCAGTGATACAAGACATCGATTATCTGCGGCATCATCTTGATCTGCCAGCCATCGAACGGATCGCACAAGCAATTGTTTCGCATAAAAATGTCTTTGCTTTTGGAATATTATTCTCAGAATCGGCTGCTATTGATTTCCAGATCAAACTAGCTTACAACGGCAAGTTCATTCGGACCTTCCAAGACGATCTCGTACAAGAAGAAATCATCAAATCTGCCGATGAAGAATCGCTTTTTATTATTTTTACCAATTCCGGTGACTACCTGACCAAGCAACAAATTCGAAATGGAACGCCTCGAAAAGATTTCTTTGATCGAACCAAAGCCAAAGTCATTGTGATCACCGCCAACCCACAGATCTCGGAACTTCCCTTTGTCCAAGAAGCCATCATCTTCCCTCATCAAACCCATTTCCAAACCCATGCCTTTATGTATCAGTTCATCATGGATTTGATCGTATCGAAGTTCAAGCAGTTGACTGATCGAAAGCGAATGTAGTAATGACCCTCCATTATAGAAGAAGGGCATTTCTTCCATAATGGAGGGTTCTTTGTGAATGAGATGTCTCATTCATTCGTAAGCGTCACGCATTTATTCCTAGTTTCTTTGAAATTTTTTTAATCCTAGGCTGATATTTATTAAATTTCTCCTCATTTATGTTTTTTGTTTCACAAACTTCACTTCGGTATGGTATAATCATTTTGTTTTTAAGAAAACTATGGGAATACAAAGGAGAAGGAAACATGAAAAAAACTAAAATCACTTTAATCGCTGCATCATTGCTTATGGGAGGCACTCTTTTAGCTGCATGTAGTTCAGATAACGACACAGCTGCAAGCTCATCATCAACAGCAGCTTCAACTGCTGCATCAACTGAATCATCAGATGATGTTGTTTCAACTGCTTCTATCAGTGACCAAACTTCAGTCATTGAAAAAGCATTGGGTGCAGATGGTAACTGGATCGTTGCTGTAACTGCTGACATGACATTTGATAACGATGTAACCGTTGATGGCGAATTCCATGATAAAGGCGATGACTCAGCTGATATCTACCGTAAATTTGCATTGTACTCACAAGATGAAGACCGCAACGTAACAGCTGAGTACACAGTAACTGTTCCTAAATTGATCGTTAACTCAGAAAACTTCAACATCGTTCACGGTGTAATCAAAGGTGACGTTGAAGTGAATGCAAACGGCTTTGTATTGAACGGTGCAAAAGTTGAAGGTAACGTAACATTCACTTCAAAAGAATTCCAAGATTCAGCAACACTTGACGAAGATGGCGCTTCTGTAACAGGCGACGTAACAGTTAGCGAATAATCTTTCACTGGATTTCTGTGAAATAGATGAAGAAAAAACGAGGTTGACAAGTTGATCATTGATCCTTGTCAACTTTTTTTTGTTTTTTTATAAACAATTGCATCCGCTCTCATTACTAACATTGTGTAAGTAAGAACAAAGCACAAGAAAAAAACTGGCTTGCTTACGCAAAACCAGCTTCTTCTTTAGGCGCTTATTCTTCAATAACTGCCCACTTGTAATCGTATTGCGCACCGGCACCGTGAGAAACGACCCCTTTTACTTTTGGTGCACGTAAATGAGCTTCAACGTTTTGGTACACAGGGATAACCCCTTGTTGATCCATAATGATTTTCTCTGCATCCAACAAATCTTGCCAGCGGGCATCTGGATTGCCAGCATTTGTCGTGGCAGATGATTTCACTGCTGCATCGTACTCATCGCTTGTCCAACGACCTCGGTTGTATGAATTATCGGTTACAAATAGATCTGTAAAACTGCTGGCATCCGCATAGTCAGCACCCCAGCCACCCATAACGACATCAAAATCACCTGAGTTTGAACGATCAAGGCGAACGGAGAAAGGTACTGGACTTAGGCTAACTTTCACCCCATCAAGCGTATCTTGAATCGCACTTTGAATATATTCAATGGCTTTTTTGGTTGAGTCTGTGTCAGAGGCCAAAATTTCAAAACTTAAAGAATCGATTCCCAAAGCCTCTTTGGCTTTTTCCCAATGTTCTTTGGCTTTTTCTTGATCGTATTCAATGACACTTTCCGCTTCATCGACAAAATCAGTATTATCAGTTGGGTTAAAGGTCATTCCTTTTGGTATCAATCCTGTGGAAGCCAATGAACCATCACCTAAAATCGATGTCACTAATGCATCACGATCGATGGCATAAGAGATTGCTTTACGCAGATCCTCATTGCGAAATGGCGAATCTTCTTCTCGCTGATTCAACTCGATATAGGAAGTACGGGCTAATGGTTCTGACACAAACGCTTCATCATTGGCCATTTGCTGCGCCAATTCTCCTGTTAAGATGACGTCGTCCGCTTGCCCATCCTGGAATAGATTCAAGGAGGTCGATGATTCTTTTACGACACTGACATTGATCGTATCAAGTTTCACCGTATCTTTATCCCAATATTGGTCGTTCTTTTCATATGACCATTCTGTATCGGTTCCTGGACCATCAAAGCCAGCTAACACAAACGGTCCATTGTAAACGGCATTGTCGCTTGTTGAAGCATATTGATCGCCGTTGTCTTCTACGACTGCTTGGCTTTGTGGGAAGAAGGATGGAAATGCCAATAAGTATTGGAAGTATGGCGTAGGTGTCGTCAGCGTGATTTCTAATTCATAGTCGCTGACTGCTTTGATCCCCAATTCTGAGGCATCTTTTTCACCTGCTGTTATCGCTTCGGCATTGGTTACGGGCGCAAATAAGTACGCATATTCAGAACCTGTTTCCGCACTTACGGTGCGTTGCCAGCCAAAGACATAATCCGCTGCTGTTACTGGTTCTCCATTTGACCATTTGGCATCTTCACGTAATTTCAATTTATAGGTCAGACCATCTTCACTGACTTCCGCTAATTCGGCGGCACCTGCTGGTTCGGGCTTACTATCAGCATCTAAGCGGTACAACCCTTCATACACATTATTTAAAGCACTGAAACTGATCGTATCGGTGGCTAAGGATAGATCGGCACTAGGCATTTCTTGTTGAACCACAACATTAAAAATTTGTTCGGCAGCTGCTGTCCCACTACCACTTGAACTTTCACCTGTACTTGATGTCCCTCCTGTTGAGCAACCTGCTAATACGATTCCACAAACAGCGATGACACCATATCCCCATTTTTTCTTCATCTTACCTACCCCTTATGAAAATCCAAAATTTTCAGAATTATTACAAAACTCTGAATGTAAATAAGATTTTAATAAATATTAATTATAAAAGCAAGCTATTTTTCTCATTTTATTATTATTTATTTTTTATGTTAACACTGCATGTTATTATTTATGACACAAAAACAAAAAACACAAAGCGAAAGAGATCGCGCTTTGCGTTTTTTTATCTTTGGATAGGAAAGTGGATTACTCCATTTTATAGCTTTGACGCGTCACTTTACCCTCTCGTACCGCAGCGATAATAGTTGGAATAGCCCCAATCGCCGTAAAGAGATAGACCAGACCTAAGTTCCCGTAATATTGACTCGCTTCCAAATACCCTTCACGAATCAAATCAGGTAAAATACGGAAAGCGTAGAAGACATCAACGTCCGTGTAATAATTCGCTACACTGATCGACCAGTCGATACGATTCCCGACATAGACCATAACGATCATGACGATGATACTACTAATAATACCTTTTGTACTGAGTTTTCCACCTAATAATTCATACCCTTTGATGGCACAGATCGCCATTGCGATTCCAGACAATGCAGCTACATATCCCAGTTGTCCTAATAAAATAATTGCGCCGGCACCAATCAGTGAACCAAGAAACGCGCCCACTGTTCCAGCTAGCCAATTTTCTTTTTTCTGCCCTTTTTCCCGTTCTTGTGCAAGGACCGCTTCTTGTTGTTTCTTAAAGCAAGCTTCACACGCAATGACGGGAGTGCCGCCAATAGCATACAGCGAAACCGGCTCAGTGATCGTTCCGCAGAAGGTACAAGCATTTTGGTAACCTTTCGTCTTCAAGAAATTCGTCAATTGGTCCAACGCAGTACGGATCTTGTCCACAGTTTTCCCTGCAGTCATCGCTCCGCGTAATGTATAGGCAACTTGATATCCTTGGATCACACAGTCGGTGATCTCTTTTGACTCACTTAAAACTTCTTTGACTTCTTCTTGGTTCGGAAGTTCCCCCTCTTTGCTAAGGGAAAAATGAGCCACAAGAGAATAACTATTGTTATTCTCTTGAACTAAAAAAAGTTTATAACTATGATACGTTCCATAAATCACCCCGGTGGAAGTATCAACTGAGAGCCCCAACGGCTCGGCAAATTTGGTCAATGTCTTCTCGATCTTCTTATTCATTTTTCTCCTTCTTTCCAACAAACACTTACCTTTTTAGGTATAGCTAAAAGTTTAAGGAGAGTAGAAATGAAAGTCAATCAATTTGTTCAAAAAACCTAGTTTTTTTATTTATTCTGTGACAAATCGCCGCAATGCATCAGCAACCCCATGGTCTGTATTGCTAGCCGTCACAAAATCAGCTTTTGCTTTGACCAAATCGGGCGCATTCTCCATCGCAACACCGATACCGGCTGAAGCAATCATTGGCAGGTCATTAAAATTATCGCCGATCGCTAAGGTTTGCGCCAGCGACACTTGGAAATAGGCCGCTAATTCATTTAGCGCCTTATCTTTTCCCACAGCTTGATGAGTGACTTCCAAATAATTCTCTTTGGATAAATAAAAGGCGCTTTCTAAAAAGTCAGCGTTCTGGCAGGCAGCATGAAGCGCTTGGATTTCTGCCGTTGTGCCGATCAAAAGAAACTTATGAACCTCAAAAGCTTCTTGTGCCAACAGTTGTTCTAATGAAGTTTCTACAGGAGTCTCTTTGGTGATCGCCGCTTCTGCTCGTGCCCATTGGTCCACTCTTTCGCAATACCACTGATCACCAGAGTAGACATTGATGGAAACACCAGGAAAATCAGCTTTGATGCGCGCAACCAAAGTTTTTGCTTCTGCTTTTTTGACCTCATGACTAAATATTGGTACAAGCGTACCCGTATGATCGTACCGTCCAATCAGGGCACCGTTGTAGCAAGCCAAGGGCCAGTCTTCTATCTCTAATTCTTCAGCTATCGGTAGCATTCCTTTCGGGGAGCGAGCGGAAGCCAAAACAAAAGGAATCGCTTGCTGCTTCAACCGTTTGATTTCTTCAATCAAAACCGGATCGATTTGATGTTTATGATCCAAGATCGTCCCATCGATATCACTTAAAATAAACCCAATCTGCTTTTTTTCCAAATAAACCATCCTTTCCCATTCCCCATCCTTTTTACGAAAGCGAATTGATCCATCGCTTTCGACCAAAACAAGCGCCGTTTCCATAAAACGAAAACAGCTTTCTTGTCCTTCTTTGCTTCCAGTTTACCATACTAGCCAATGAAAAAAAGAGTGCATCGCTGCACTCTTAGGAAGTATAGATATAAAACTCGATTTCCTTCTTGATCGGCTTTTTGATCCAGCGTTTCACAGCAGCTGCCCGCTTCAAGCCCATATGCTCATAAAAACCGTAATTACAAGTGGTATCGGTATAAAGGAAAAACGGAGCTGTTTTATCATGCTGGACCATCGCTAAGAAGGAAGTAAAGAGTTGCTTGCCTACACCCAATCCTTGTGTTTTGGGACTAACGGCAAACAAACCAACTTCGGTCTGAAAAGGAATTTGTAAGTCTTTCAACATCGCTTGATTTAACTCAGCCACCTCTTTGGCATAATGCAGCAGCGTGTTTCTCCCTTGATTAGAAAGCATTAAGCAGCCAGCATGCCACATCGTTTTCCCCCAATAGCGCATTGGATGAAGCTTCTTCCCTCTTTTACTGTCTGCTAATAAGATACCGACAGCTTCACCATTTAAAAGAGCCACACGTGAATAGGTAGCACGGGCAAGTTCATAACACAAAAAGACATGAGCAAAGTGTTTGGCGGTCTTCGGGTCAAATTGCTTGTCGTAGTTCCAGCTATCAATAATTACTTGCACAAGCGCAGGCAGATCTTCTCGTTTAAATGGTCGATATGTTACTTGTTTATTCATTCTATCTTCCTCCCAGTAGTTGACTATCTTTAGTATAAAGTTTACAGTAACTGTAAAGTCAAGGAGGAGCGCCATGAAAACCAAATTAAAAGTATCGGAAATGGCACGCTTAGCGCGAATCAATCCTCGGACACTCCACTATTATGACGAGATTGGGCTATTTCAACCAAACAGCAAAGACGAGAACGGGTACCGGTATTATTCCCTTGATCAACTTTTGGATCTCGGATTGATCCTGTCTTTGAAAGAATTATCGATGCCCTTAAAAGAGATTCAAACAGCGTTGCAGGGGGATGCCGAGACCATGAGAAACTTATTGGAAGCCAAGCGGCAAACCATCGATGAAAAAATTCAGCAGTTGTCCAACATCCAAAAAATCATCGAACGAAAAGCAGCGGACTTGCGTCTGGCTGCAGAAAAAACTTCCCCCTTCACCTTGAAGGAACAGCCAGAGGAGTATTTCTCCCTTAGTCCTAGATTAAACGGCAGCAGCATCCCAGAGATGATCACCCAAGCCTACGACCTTTTGATGGCACAGCCTTATCTTTTCTCGAATAACGAATACGGTTTTATGATTCGGACGAACAAAGGCAATACGCAGGACATCGACTACGTTTATGTGCGGCAAGAAGAACCACAACGAGCTTCCTTCGTGAAACCGGCAGGTTGCTATTTAACCACCATTTATCAGGGGGATGACGAAGGATTGAAGCAGTTCTATCAAAAACTCAAGCAGCTGATTGCAGCGCACCAATGGCAAATCGATGACTACTTCTATGAACGATCGATCCATGAAACGACCCTTAGCAACGAGCAAGCTTATTTGACAGAGATCCAAGTCCGGATTTTATCTGAGGAATAAGGATTCGTCTAAACAACACTAAAAAGTAAATGAAAAAACGCAACGACCACGAGCAGTTTCTTTCGCCTCGTCGTCGTTGTGTTTTAATTAAATCAAATGGTTTTCTTTCAACAGATCGCCAATGTAGGTATGTTCAGTTTTCTTAACGAAGCCTTCCAATAGTTTCCGTTCGATAAATGGTAGCTCCATTTCCGTGATTTTTTTCTTATCGGTCAGATAATAGACAGCTTTGGCCAAGGTACGCAGATCATAAGCGGAAGCAAACACTTCTGGTACCCCGCGTTCCACATCTAATAGCTGATAAACAGCCTCCATTGCAGTCCGAACGGAATACTCTGTTGTAAAAACAGTGTCTCTTTCAGTCTCTGCGAAATTACCGATAAAAGCTAAGTTTTTGGAGCCATTTGGAATAACCAATGGCCGATCCCCTGGCTCACGCAGCATGAAGTAGGAAGTGATAAACGGCATGTAAACCGGAACTGCCACACTTGATTCTTTTGAAATGCGTTGGATTTCTGCTTCCGGCACGCCTAAATGGTAAAGCAGTTCTTGCACGATTTCTTGTCCAGAACATTGCTCAATTGGTTTTTTGATGTAGTTTCCTGGCGTATTTGACAACAAGCCATACACCCATGTGATCGTTTGTTGGTCTTTTTGTTCTTTAAAGTGCGGTTGGCGATGGGTCGCAAAGCTCATCATCCAATTGGAATCTTTGATGGTGATGATCCCCCCAGTGACGATTCTGCCTGTTCGCAACTTGCGATGGGTCAATTTTTCTAAATAAGGTTCAACATCAAAATTTTGCCAAGTGACAGTTGCCGAAACAAACCAGCTTTCTTCAGGTAAGTTTTCATAAAAGACTTCTGGATGACCAAAATCAGGCGATTGCGCCGCCAAGTTTTTCCATAAACGCCAGCTACCACCAGGTGCTTTTGAGATAGGCGCTGGAGTATAATGGTCCCCTTGCGTGGAACTTTCAGTGATCGATCCGTTGGTAACAAAGACCAAGTCATCTTCTGACAAAGGAATTTCTTCGATTGCCCCCGCTTTTTCTAGCACAAGTTTTTGAGCAACTTTTTCCTCGCCCACGATCCGAACATCGATATTGCTGACTGTGCATTCATATTGGAAGTCGACTCCTTGTTCTTCCAAATAAGCAAGTAGTGGTTTGACCAATGACTCATATTGGTTGTAACGGGTAAATTTTAACGCGGTAAAATCAGGCAAGCCATCGATATGATGCACAAAACGCAACACATAGCGACGCATTTCAATCGCCGAATGCCATTTTTCAAAGGCGAACATCGTACACCAGTATAGCCAAAAATTGGATTCAAAGAATTCTTCGCCAAAAACATCTTCGATTTTTTTCCCGATCAATTGATCTTCTGAAGTCATAAATAATTGAGTCAATTCTTTTTGTGCTGTAGCAGACAAGGTAAATTCTCCATCATCTGCTGCTCGTTGGCCGCGATTGTGGATGATCCGACAGTTAGACGAATTTGGATCATCGTGATCCAACCAGTAAAACTCATCTAACACCGAAGCATCTTCCACCTCCAAAGACGGAATCGAGCGAAATAGATCCCACAGACACTCAAAATGATTTTCCATTTCTCGACCGCCGCGGGTCACAAATCCATCATGGGGAATGAATTTTCCGTCTAATGAACCGCCTGATAAAGAAAGTTCTTCAAGGACGTGGATTTTCTCACCCGCCATATGGCCGTCACGGATCAAGAAGACTGCCGCAGCAAGTCCTGCTAATCCACCACCAACAATATAGGCTTCTTTCTTTTCGACATCTTTCGGTTTTCTGCTTCTTGCAAAAGCTTCGTAATTTCCGTTCGTATATCTCATGTAGATCCCTCCTAATATTGGTACGTTTTTATGGTATCAGTAACTATTTTTTTTGACAAAAATTTGTACTAGTAAAAACAAGTGATTTTGACAAATCGGCCTTTTTGTCAAAAAAACAAGGGCAAAATCCCACCTTTTAGAAGATCTGCGCCCAGCACAAAAAGCGCCCCTAAGAAAACTGATTGCAGCTTTCTTAGGGGCGTTTCTAACAAAGGACAAACCCTTTGCCTTTTCAATAAAATATTTATTTCACGCGTAGAGCGAAGCTAGCAGTCGAAAAGCCTGATTGTGCTTCGGTGACTGTATAACCCGTGCTTGGCGCATGGATATAGCTTGTATTACTTGTAGCGATCGCTACATGGTAGGTATTCCCTTTTTGACCCCAGAACAGCAAGTCGCCAGCTTGTGCTTGCGAGACAGGAATGATCGTCCCTGCGCTTTCTTGTGGGACTGTCCAATCACCGATGTTTTTGCCCGTCACTTTTAAGAAGACGTAGCGTGTAAACCCAGAACAGTCGAAGACATCTGGTCCTTTGCCTCCCCATTGATAAGGAGTGCCGATATGTTTTCTAGCTTCTGCAACGATCGCTGCTCCGTTCACGCTCATCGGAACATTAGTATTGCCTGCGTTGTTATTGTTGCCAGGAGTCGTCGCACTGACTTCTTTGACATATGCTGCAGATACCCAGCCACCAGTTGATAACTTACACCAAGTGGTATTGCCATTGACTGACGTGCCTTGTTTTTGAGCCACTGCTTTGAAGGTCGCATTACTGCCCAAACTGCTGACCACACTTGCAGAAGTCGATGCATTTGAGCGCACATTCATCCCAGTGGTTGTTTGGAACGTCTTATTGATGGCTTGCTCACTCGCATTGCTTGAGCCGTTTGATGAACCAGTATTGTTTGAACCTGTGTTTGAATTATTGTTATTACTTGTATTTCCAGAACTAGACGTGACGTCACGCACATATGCCGCTGTGATCCAGCCACCAGTCGATACTTTGTACCAAACATTGGTGCCGCCAACGGATGTGCCATTTTTCTGGGCAACGACCTTCACCGTCGTGCTGTTGCTTAGGCTGCCAACGACACTGCCGCTTGTTGACGCACTCGAACGAACATTTAATGCCGCTGTTGTTTTCACGTTCTTGCTGATAGCCGTTTCTGCAGAAACACTTGTATTGCCGCCAGAAGAACTATTGCCTGTGGAGCTACTGGAAACATCTTTGACATAGGCTGCCGTGATCCAACCGCCTGTGGACAATTTGTACCAAGTGGTCGTGCCATTCACCGATGTCCCACTCTTTTGTGCAACGACCTGTACTGTCGCATTACTGCTCAAACCGCGTACGACACTAGAACTTGTCGTTGCATTTGAACGGACGTTCAATGCAGTAGTCGTTTTCACTGATTTCGAAATTGCTTTTTCCGATGAAGAAGACGACGAATTGGACGAGCCTGTATTGGCAGAAGAAGAGCCTGAGGTGCTCTTCACATAAGCCCCTGAGATCCAGCCGCCTGTTGATAGCTTATACCATATTGTATTGCCATTCACTGAGGTACCGTTCTTTTGAGCCACCGCAGTGATTGTTGTATTTGCTCCTACACCACTTACGATAGAGGCACTTGTTGAAGCATTTGAACGAACATTCAGTGAAGCTGTTGTTTTAAATTGTCGATTGATCGCCGTTTCAGCTGACGATCTGGCAAGAGTAGCAGTTGTGTTGGTTGATGACGAAGCGTTCGTCGTTTCGGTCGCATGAGCAAGAGACGTAAAGACACCTGATGTTGATGCTAACGCTGCTGTGATACCCAATCCTTTTTGTACGAAAAGGGACCGTTTTTGTTTCACTAAACGCTTCCGTTTGATTTTCCGAGATTCCAATAAAACACCCCCTGTACCCCATTTTAACAAAAATTAATATTTTTTGATATTGTTTTCGTTTTGTATTTTTTTAATTTGCGTTTAATAAAACGTGTCATTTATTTTCCTGCGTTATTCTTTTTAATCACTTTCTCTTTGACGCTGACCGTTGGCACTATATTTACAAAGATTTCTATAAACAACAAAAAAATGCTATTTCATTCAACGTTATTTTAATTCGCGAATAAAAACAGGATTTTTTTTACAAACAAACCCACTTTTTGAAAATCAAGACTGTTATTTGAATAACATTTCTTTCCTGATCCCCTTTTTCAAAAATCGATACTAAAATCACCCATTTATCATTCCTTTTTTACACACGGGATTCTGTGAAAAAAGTTTTTTCAAAAAGAATGCTTCTTTTACCAGTGTGATCGACGCTATGATGAAATCCTGTTACATCGCTTCCAACTGGATACGAATTTTTTGATAGAGAAGTCCCTCACTTCTACCGAAAGAAATATTTTCACAATGTATTTCATACGAAAGTTTATAATACCAAGGAGAAAACCAAGAATTTGCATAAGTTTGTGAAATTATGCTATACTAAAAAAAAGGAAGAGGTGACCGAGTATGAAAACAAAGACGAAAGAAAAAGTTTATGCTGAACGACAACATAACTACAAAACGAAAAAAGAAGAGATTTTCAAAAAAGCCCTAGATTCCGTACCGACCACAGACAAGAAAAAAGAAGAACAGAAAAAGAAAGCGTAGAATCCTGCGTTTTCTTTTTTTGTTGATCTGTAAAAAGACGAGGCTTCGCCGAAGGGTGGCGAGTCTCGTCTTTATTGTAATCGAAAAAAAAGCAGGCTATGATACTTTCTATCTCAACCATTGTCAATTCACCTTGAAAATCACCGAATGACTACCATCAATGCAATAAAGGGAAACTCTTCCTCAAAAGAAGCGACAGTTTCTTATTCCAACGGGTCTTAAACACAATATTTAGTAGGCGAAAACACGTTCCTACAATATATTGTGGATAAACCTGTTGAAACTGTGCATAACTAAAAAGCCTGCGATTTTTTTGCAGACTTTTTAGTTATTGACATGCTTGAATTAATCTAGAGATAAATAATAGCTCACATTATCTGGTAACGGTTTAAAGCCATTCTTTTTGTAAAAATCCGCTGCGGGCATACTTTCTTCGGTATCTAACAGGATCGTTGGAATCTCTTTCTTGAGCAGATCCTCTTTGATCATTTCTAAGAAAGTGGAACCCAAGCCCTTTCCTTGGTGCGTGCCTGTAATTAAAAAGGTGTCGACCACATACTCTTTTCCTTGATACCAGGGCTTGATAAAGCCCAATGAAAGACCAATCAATTCATTCGATGCTCGGTTTGTTAGTCGATAACCAATAAAAGTATTCATTGCCATCATTGATGATACATAGTCGGTGATTTGCGGCACTGTCAATTGGTCATTCCATGGTTCTGCTGAAAATACAGCAATATAGTGGTCCACGACTTCTGCTAAATCTGCCGTTGTTAATTCACGCATGCTTACGTTCTTTTCCATCCTATCTCCTGCTTCCCTTTCTATTTCGGTCGAGCCTATACTCGAAGAATCCACTAATTTTTGTGCGTGTATCAATCATCGATTCGTTTTGCATAGCCATTGCCATAACTGATATAACGGCGCTTTTGGTTGACGGCCATTTTTTTATGAATCTCTGCTTCAAGATCAATGGAAAGGATTTCTGCTAACCCAAGAAGATAAATCGCCACATCCGCCAATTCTTCTCCTACCTCTTGTTGCTTCCGATAGGCATCAAAGGCCTCCCCTATTTCACCATATAAAGCCAAAAACTCTTTTTCAATATTGGTGACATTGAATTGGTGATCGATTTTGTTTTGATAAATCGCTTTTTGCATTTCTGATAGTTTCATAGTCGCTCCTTTTGGGATAGTATACCATTTAATTAAAATTCAAAATAGAAACTTAGTAAAAAAATCACCTCAAAAAATAGTGACCCCAAAACGTTAGAATTTTGATCTAACTTTTGTAGGTCACTATAATATAGGATTCCCTTTTTTTATTCTGCCCGCTCCAATTCAGCAGATTTGATTGCAACCCGTTGAGCGATTTTTAGAAATGGAAAATAGATTGCTACACAGACGACGATGATGATCACCTGAACCAAAACAACTTTGAAATCCCCTTTTGATGCCAATAATGCACTAAGAATTGGCGGTGTCGTCCAAGGAACCATGACTGAAAGTGGCTCAATGAATCCTACTGCGGTCGCAAAGTAGCCAATCAACGTCGCAACAATTGGACTTGCAACGAAGGGAATGATCATTGGTAAATTGAAGACGATCGGTAAACCAAAGATGATTGGCTCGTTGATATTAAAAATACCCGGAGCTAGGGATAGATTGACGACATCCCGAAAAGGTTGGTAATTGCGGACGAATAAGAGCACTGCAATGATCAAACTGATCGTAAATCCAGTCCCGCCTAGTTGTGCGAAAACCGTCACAAATGCTGAATTTAAAATATTGGGTGGCGTAGCACCGTCCTGCACAGCCTGCATGTTCTCATTCATATTGACTAACAGCAACGGATCTAACAAGGTGCCATTGATGACGGTTTGGTGAATGCCTAAAGTAAACAGAAAGTTGCCCGTTGAATAGATGATCAAGAAACCAAAAATCGATGTGTTCAATAAACGCAGTGGTTCTTGGATCACTGTTGAAATGATTTGAATCAGGTCGGTATCAAATGCTGCTAGCACGGTCGCAACTACGGCAAAGAAGGAAATCACTAAAATAGCAGGGATCAACGTACTGAAGGATTTGCTGACAGCAGGAGGAACTTGATCCCCTAAATTGATTTCTAAGTGCTTGTTTTCTGATAGCCGAATAAATAATTCCGTGGCAACTAGCCCACAAATGATTCCAGAAAACATCCCTTTGGTCCCGACATCATCAAACAGCATCACACCACTGATGGTCACTTCTGCTTGGGCGCCTTCCGGCATCACGGCATGAGCCATCGCCAACATGACCACTAAGCAAGTCGTTGCCACAAAGGTTGCATTGATGGCGCTCGGATTATTTTTGTTGCGACAAAGGAAGTAGGCGATCATCGGAGCAATCAGCAAACCGGCGATATTCAATGTTCCATTGGTGATGGAATTGCCAAACACTTGCATTCGCGCCAAGGCAGCCCCTTCTAAGAACCACGGAAAGAAGACATTATTAAACAACACAGCGATCCCTGCGATAATAAAGGCAGGCATTAAGGTCGCAAACGCATCACGAAGACTTTTGAGATGAACCTGATTGCCGAGACGGACCGAAAACTCTGTAAATTTATCTAAAAACGTGCGCTTTTCTGCTGCCATTTTCTGTTCCTCCTATTCTGCATATGGGTTTGTATAGATCGTACTACCATTCGTTTTGATCACTTCTTTGAACCATTCATACGATTTTTTCGGCGCACGTTTCATATCTCGCAACTCATGATTGCCACGATTGACATACACAAGTCCGTATCGTTTCTCCATATCACCTTGAGAGCTCAAAATGTCGATCAGTCCCCAGCCAAGATAACCAAGACAGACCACTCCATCTTCCACCATCGCTGCAAACATCGCTCGAATATGCTCTTGATGGTAGGCAATCCGGTAATCATCTTGAATCGGTTCGTTGCCATTCCAATGCTCTCTGACACCAATTCCGTTTTCAATCGGAAACACTGGCAACCGGTACCGCTGATAGACTTTATTTAAGACATCACGGAAGCCGAGCGGATCAATTTGCCAATTCCATTCCGTCGTTTCAATATACGGATTGTCTTGTTTTCCAAAAGTCATGTACCGATTTGGCGGCGTTCCTTCAGGGATTTTTTCAGCGTTCAAGGTAGAAGAAGCATAATAGCTAAAGGCAATGTAATCATTTTTCTGCGCTGCGATCGCTTCTAATTCCCCAGGTAAAATATTCATATTGAGTTGATGATTTTTCACGTATCGGTCTTGTGCTGCCGAATACTTGCCGTGCGCATAGCAATCTAATAAAGTAAAATTCGCAAATTCATCAAACTCTCTTGCTGCTTTGATGTCTTGTGGACGACAAGTCGCTGGATACGCTTCAGAATACGCCAGCATGCCGCCAATCTTCGCATTTGTTGTTTCATGAAGATAGTTACAGATCTCTGCATGGCAAACCATGACATTGTGGAAAATTTGATACAATTCTTCTGTTGTTTCTTCCCCTTCTAAATAGCCGCTGATCTTAAAACCATGGTCTTGGTGGAAAAGATTTTGTTCGTTAAAGGTTAACCAATAATGGACTTTATCCGCAAAACGATCCACCATTTCTTTTCCAAAGCGAATGAATGCGTCCTTCACTTCTTTACTGATGAACCCGTTATAGGTTTTCGCTAGATGCAGGGGCATATCAAAATGGTACAAACAAATCATAGGTTCGATTCCTCTAGCTAACAGATCATCAATAAAACGATCGTAATAGGCGATCCCTTCTTCATTAAAGGCACCATCTCCATCGTGAACGACCCTTGACCAAGAAATTTGAAAACGATACATGTTCATCCCCAAATCTTGCATATAATCAAAATCTTCTGTATACGCATGATAGTTATCATTTGCTACATGCCAATCGCTAGCCTGTTCCGAAGCTTCCCGTATATCATAAACGGATAAGCTTTTACCACCTTCATTCCATCCACCTTCTGTCTGCATACTGCTGACACTGTTTCCCCAATAAAATGTCGTCATATTGATTCCTCCATCATTTGTATTCGCTTACAAAACCTATTATAATTAGGTGAAATCGGCATGTAAATTTTTCGAGAACACATGTAAAGCTTTTTCTGTACATATGAATTTCAGTTGATTCTTTAATGATATACCTTGTTTTTATCCCCTTCAAACAAAACTCAAGTCCATGAATTACTTTACATAAGGAGTGATGACTATGACAAAATACAAAGAGATCGTTGATCAGTTGCGGACGAATATTTATGAAGGTGTTTTTCCAGCTTTATCAAAGCTACCGGAACAAACGGCGTTAGCCAAACGATTTCAAACCTCGCGAATGACGATCCAAAAAGCGCTAAATCAACTGAAGCAAGAAGGCCTGATTTCCACCAAAAGAGGTCATGGCACCTATGTCAATTCAGCGACCTACCAAGGACAGATCAATGAGTATATCGGTCTAGTCAACCGATATGGCGGGCGGCATAAAGTGCAAAGTAAAATCATTAGTTTCAATGTTCGTTTCCCAGAAGCCAACGAAATGGATTACTTGTCCTTGCGAGAAAACGAACCTGTTTATGATATCGTACGACTGCGCTATGTTGATAACGAACCCTTTGAATTGGAGTACACGATCATGCCCATCAAAACCATTCCCGATATTGATATGGCGATCCTTGAACACTCGATCTATCGATATATCACTGATTCCTTACACCTCAAAATAGGCCCCGCCATACGTAAAATCCGTGCCGACAAAGCGGATTCCTATGATATCAAATATTTAGAAGTTGATCCCAATGATCCGATCTTAGAATTAGAACAAGTTGCTCGTCTCTCCGACGGACGGCCCTTCGAATTTTCACAAACTCGTTATCCTTACCAAAATCGTGAGATTTACTATCTTTCTGAACCTTAATGGCAAAAAAACAAGTCTGAAGAAAACTCAGACTTGTTTTTATTGTCTAGGAAAGGTGAACTCGTTAAGATTCTTCGTTTTTTTTCGCCGTTCGCTCGGGACTGACCCAAACGCCGCTACCGTAGCCAAGGATGGTTTTGACGGCTGGAATAAAGGTAGTGACGATCGTTATGGCATTAATCATCCAGTAAAACAGCATGTAAAAAGGGGCAAAGCGGAAATACTTCAGCTTGCTGCGGTTGTCATCCGCCAAAAGGCTGGTAAATAGCTGCATGACCCCTGCAATCATCTCAAAACAAACAAAGAGAAAGGCCATCGTAAACATATGGTAGATCCGCTCGTAATTCCCAGTTGCCCCATAATAAATCAGATAAAAAACAAACAAAGCCGAAGACAACCAGAAAAAGAATGACCAGATAATACTTAAGGACTGATCCACAAACATGGCGGTTCGTCCGATATTTTCAAAAGGGTGTAAGAAAACTTTTTTAAAATTGGTCAACCACACTTCCGTTCCGCCTTTCGCCCAACGTTTCCGTTGCCGATAGAGCATCTTGAGTGTTTCTGGCACCTCCATGAAAAACATCACTCGTGACGCAAACAATGACAACCAACCATGGAATTGGTGGTCCCAGGCAATACTGATATCTTCCGTGGCACGATTTTGTCGAAAGAGACCAACGTCCATCAATGCGGCTCTACGATACATTGTGTTGGCACCGCTATAGGCATAGATGACGCCGAAAACGGCTTGCTGGGTTCGTTTGATAATTCCTACGATACTTGAAAATTCAACGGTTTGCGATTTCCCGACGATCGTTGTGCGATTTTGAACGTCCATATTCGCCGTAATGGCAGAGATATTGATGGAATCTTGGCGGATGAAATAATTGACATATTTCCACAATGCATCAGGTTCAGGGACCGTATCTGCGTCGTTGCTCAAAATCAATTCCCCTTTAGCAAACCCTACACCAATATTAAAGGCATGGGCTTTCCCTTGGTTTTTTTCGATACGCAAAACCCTTAGATTCGGGTACTGTTCCATCAATCGATCTAGTATCACAGGAGTTTGATCCGTTGAGCCATCATCCGTCACCAACACCTCATAGTTGCTGTAGTTTAGATTGTTCATTAAATAATGAATCGTGTCTTCAATTACGACTTCTTCATTGTGAGCCGGTACCATAATGGTGATCATCGGCTCGATTTCTTCGGGGATCGGTATCCACTCTAACTGACGATAGCGGAACAAAAAACGATTGCAGATCACCCCGATGAACCAAGCAAAGCCGCCTAAAATGGGATACGTGAACAGAATCATTAAAACAACCGTTAAAAATGTATCCAACCACGGGAACCCAGTATCAAAATTGACAACCATCAGCCCACCCCATTTCTACGGAAAAGTTCTTGGATCTCCGTTTCTCCAATGTTTTGCTCAGGAGTAACGGCATAGTACTTGGCAGCGTGACGCTCTTCTTTCGTTCCGAAGCGTTCTTCGTAAAAAGCTTCTAATACTTCTTTGCGTTTTTCTAAGGCAACTTCGTCATGCATCGATTGCTTTTGCAACAATCTTTTGAAACGCCGGTTGTTCCTCAAGGTCAACAAAGTAAATGTCAGAACCAAGACCAAAAAAGAAATTCCTAGGAACAACGCCAAAAAATCAAAAGTCACTGCTTCTTCCAGATATGTCCGAAAGGCGATCCGATCCGCTAGATTCGGTAAAGTCAGCGGGATGGCCAGCCAGACAAACGGAACCAAGACCATCAGCCAAGCAAGAATCGTCAAAATCGTTTGGCGGGTCTTCAAAGCAGAACGACCTTTTTGAAAATACGCATCGGTGACCAACCGTTCTTTGACTTCTTCCCGTGTCACTCGTTGTTTCATTTTACTCACTCCTTAAAAAGTATTTTTTGCTGTGAAGAAAAAGAAGCAACAAAAGCAAGTCGTCTTTTGATGGACCTGCTTCGTTCTTCTTTTTGACCTACTTGGATTTCTTGCCAACTTTCAACGCATTGAACAGCGTGTGAAATTGGCCTTTAAAGGACATCACTTGCTCAAACACATCTTCCCCATCATTCAGCATCTTGACAGTCACCCAGCCTAATGCTTCGGTGATACCACTAGCCACACTGGCATTGATCGCAGCTCCAGCAACGGTGCCTACTGCTGGGACAAATTTCAAGATATTGCCAACGGCACTGCGTCCAAAACTCACCACCACTAACTCTTTCGAGATACTCTTCGCTAACCCTTCACGCCACGTTCGCCCAAAAATGCGATACAAACGTGCCATCATCGTCATTTGAACCGGCACAAGTAACACTGCATCTGAAAAAGGAATCGGTGAACAGCCGATGATCGCCGCCGTCAAAGAAGCCGCATGGATCGTGCGGTGGGCTTTTTTCCGCGTTTCATCATCTACGCCAACCAAAAACTCCTCAAACACCTGATCAAATTGATCCTTGCTTTTCGCTAACACTTTTTCCGCCTGGGCTTTTGATCCGTCATAGCCTTTCATCACAAGGGCAGCCGATTTTTTCGGCATTCGCTTCATGACATCCGCAAAAAAAGAAGTAAACTCCGCTTCTTCTTGCAGCTCTTCTCTCGTTTGACTTTGCTCGACTTGAACGGACTGTTCCGTTAATAATTCATTTTCGTTTTGCTTCTTTTTGCGTTTTATCCATGGTTTTTTCAAAGAAATGTCTCCTTCTTTCGACTCGTTGTTCATTTAAAAAATCAAAGTGAGCCATGATTTTGTTCCTCTTTCTATTTTAGCTCAGGTTTTTCAAGATAGCGAAAATGTAGCTTGAGAGAGCTTACACTTGATGAAAAATGCAAATTTGCATCTTTAGATTATTTATTTATATTATCGTTTTTTTATGCTATGATACACAAAAGGAGTGGATCAAATGAAAAAGAAATTGAATTGGAAAGTCCTTTTTTATTTAGGCTTATTGACTTACTTTCTTTTAAGCGGTATCTTCGCATTCTTTGGGGTCGAAATACCGTTTCTTTATAAACGTTGATCTTCACGTTTTCTCAGAACAATATCATTCAACCCTTTGCTCTATGCTAAGACAATCCATCATTCTAACATCCATATAATCTAATTAGAAAAGGTGATTTTCTTGTCCATTTTATTTGATTTATTGCAGCTACTTGCCGTTATCTGTATCGCGTATTTATTGTTCACAAAAAACCATTTCCTCAAGCAATTAACCGCTGTTCAGAAAATGGTCTTTCTCGTCTTATGTGTTTCTGTGCTCCTACCGGCTCTTTATGAATTTATTACTGGGTTTGCCCAGGGATTTTGGGAACGGTTGTAATTCACGGTTCCTTAGAAAACACGCTGCCTTTACAAGCAAATAGATAGCTCATATCTACCAGTCCTTTCTCCTTTTATTCAAGCAATGAACCAATTCTTTGGTGCTTAGAATACTAAGAAGAGAGGTTTTTTGTCTTTTACTGTGTTAAAGTATTTTTTGATCGTACAAAAAAAGAACCCCTCAAAAGAGGAGTTCTCAAGGCTTGCTTACATCATGCCGCCCATACCCATTGATGGGTCCATTGCAGGAGCTGCTGGCGCTGCTGGTTCTGGTTTGTCGGCAACGACTGCTTCAGTTGTTAACAATAATGCGGCAACAGAAGCTGCGTTTTGTAATGCAGAACGCGTTACTTTTGTTGGGTCAACGATCCCAGCTTCTAGCATGTTTACCCATTCGCCAGTTGCTGCATTGAAACCAACACCTAAGTCAGCGTTTTTCAATTTGTCGATGATGACTGAACCTTCGTAGCCTGCATTTTCAGCAATTTGACGAACGGGTTCTTCTAATGCACGTAAAACGATTTTGACACCTGTTGCTGCATCGCCATCTGTTTCGATTTCTGCAACTTTGTTGATGACATTGACTAAGGCAGTTCCACCACCAGAGACCATGCCTTCTTCAACAGCGGCACGTGTTGCGTTCAATGCATCTTCAATACGTAATTTCAACTCTTTCAATTCAGTTTCAGTTGGTGCCCCAACTTTGATCACTGCAACTCCACCAGCAAGTTTTGCTAAGCGTTCTTGTAGTTTTTCACGGTCAAAGTCAGAAGTTGTATCAGCGATTTGGTTTTTGATCAATTGAACGCGTGCGTCAATTGCTTCTTTTTCACCAGCACCTTCAACGATCGTTGTGTTGTCTTTATCCACAACCACTTTGCTTGCTTGACCTAAGTTATCGATGGTTGCATCTTTCAACTCAAGACCTAAGTCTTCAGTGATCACTGTACCACCAGTTAAGATCGCAATGTCTTCTAGCATTGCTTTACGACGGTCACCAAATCCTGGTGCTTTCACTGCGACAACGTTGAATGTTCCACGGATTTTGTTCAAGACAAGTGTTGGTAATGCTTCGCCATCAACGTCATCAGCGATGATCAATAATGGTTTTGATTGTTGTAAGATTTGTTCTAACAATGGCAAGATATCTTGGATGTTAGAGATTTTTTTGTCAGTGATCAAGATGTATGGATTTTCTAACGCTGCTTCCATTTTATCGTTGTCAGTTACCATGTATTGTGATAAGTACCCACGATCAAATTGCATTCCTTCCACAACATCTAATTCTGTTTCGATCCCTTTTGATTCTTCAATAGTGATAACACCGTCATTGCCGACTTTTTCCATTGCATCAGCGATATATTGACCAACTTTTTCACTACCAGAAGAAACAGCACCAACTTGTGCGATTGCTTCTTTTGAATCAACGATTGATGAAATGTTGTGTAGCTCTTCTACAGCCACTTTTGTTGCCATTTCGATCCCACGACGAATACCTAATGGGTTCGCACCAGCGGTGACATTTTTCAATCCTTCACGAACGATTGCTTGTGTCAATAACGTAGCAGTCGTTGTTCCGTCACCAGCGATATCGTTTGTTTTTGAAGCGACTTCAGAAACAAGTTTTGCGCCCATGTTTTCAAAATGATCTTCTAATTCGATTTCTTTAGCGATCGTTACACCGTCATTTGTAATCAATGGTGAACCGTAAGATTTTTCTAAAACCACGTTACGACCTTTAGGACCTAAGGTTACTTTTACTGTATCTGCTAATTTATCTACCCCACGAAGCATTGCTGCGCGTGCGTCTTCTGCAAATTTGATTTCTTTTGCCATGATTTCATCACCTCAAGTATTTTTTATTTTTCTTATTCTACTACTGCAATGATATCTTTTGCAGCAACGATCAAATATTCTGTTCCTTCATATTTCACTTCTGTGCCAGCGTATTTTTCAAACATTACTTGTTCGCCAACGTTGACAGCAACAGGAGCTTTTTCACCGTTTTCGAGCGTGCGTCCTTCGCCGACTGCAATAACGGTACCCGTTTGTGGTTTTTCTTTTGCTGCTGATGCAAGCACGATTCCGCCTACAGTTTTTTCTTCTTCTTTTGCGACTTCGATAATCACACGATCACCTAATGGTCTTAACACGATAAATCCCTCCAATGAATGTTATAGAATTTAGTATTAGCACTCTCTTGTATCGAGTGCTAACTTACAGTTTCAATATTACTCATTTTCCCAAATTTTTGCAAGCCTTTTGCTAAATTTTTTTTGCATTTCTATTTGATTGATAAAAATAGTAGGATTTTTTGTTTCTAGAAGCAACCTAGTCTATAATGAAGCAAAGGAGTGTGAGGAAACAACTATGTCTTTATCAAAATATTCTTTGTCCACGATTCTTACTTACGGCATCGTCTTTTTTCTACCGATCGCCTTCATCCCTAGCGGACATCAAGTGGCCGCAACAACGATTGGTTATTTAGTTGGTGCTGCGATCATGTTTTTCTTGTATTTCAAACAAACGGAACCGTTATCGTTTGAACACAAAAGATCAAAAATTTCATCGATTCTTATTTATGGACTGACAGGTATTATTGCAGCGATCTTGTTGCAAAATCTAGCCATTTTTATCGAATCGCTTTTCGGTGAAGTCAGTGCTTCGCAAAATACCGAAAATATCATTGCTATTGTGCTGCAAAACCCACTGTTCGCCCTCGCGGCAATGGTTGGTGGACCAATTATGGAAGAATTTGTCTTCCGCAGAGCCTTAGTTGGCATCATTGGGAAATACAGCAATGTTTGGGTCGGTGTAGTGGTCAGCGCTGTAGCCTTTGCCTTTGCCCATAATGACAATCATCTCTTAGTCTATATTTTCTTAGGACTGTTCTTTTCTGGGCTTTATGCCTTGACCGGCAGCATTTGGACTTCCATGATTACCCATGTGGGAATGAACACTTTAGTTATTATTATTCAGTTGTTGCTTCATTACGGCTATATCCAAATGCCCTAAAGAAAAAAACGCTACGCAGAAATTTTGCGTAACGTTTTTTTTCTTTATACCTTCATGCCATTGGACGCAATCACTTGCTGATACCATGCAAATGAATCTTTCTTCCGACGATCAAGGGTCCCATTTCCTTCATTGTCTTTGTCCACATAGATCACACCGTAGCGTTTCTTCATTTCCCCTGTACCAGCAGAAACCAAGTCAATGATGCCCCACGGTGTATAACCCAATAAGTCGACGCCATCATAAGCTACTGCTTCTTTCATCATTTCGATATGGGCTTTCAGGTAATCAATACGGTAGTCATCATGGATCTGCCCATCCTCTTCCACTGTATCTACGGCACCAAAGCCATTTTCTACAATGAAGAGCGGCAATTCGTAGCGTTCGTTGAACCAATTCATGGCATAGCGTAAGCCCTCGGGATCAATCTGCCAGCCCCATTCGGAAGCATCAACATAGGGATTATCCACCAGATCTTGGCTCTCATCATAGTCATAGGTTGGATCATTTTCCTTACCTTTGATCGCAAAAGACATATAGTAACTAAAGCCGATGTAGTCAACACAACCTTTTGCCAAAATTGCTTCATCTTCAGGGGTGATATCTAAATCAAATTGTTTTCTCTCAAAATAGCTGCGCATATATCTCGGATAGTGTCCACGGGCATGCACATCTGAAAACCAATAGCGGCGCTGCATGGCCACCGTGGCTGCCATCATGTCTTTGGGATTGCAAGAATACGGATAGATTGGACACATCGCGATCATCGATCCGATTTGAAACGCAGGATTGATTGCATGCCCTAGCGCCACCACTTTCGCACTAGCAACGAGTTCGTAATGGGCTGCTTGGTACATGATTTTTTCTCGGTCTTCTCCTTCGGTAAAGAACAGACCGGAATTGGTAAACGGCGCAAAATCTTCTTTGTAGTTTGCTTGATTGTTGATTTCATTGAAAGTCATCCAATACTTCACTTTCTTTTGATAGCGCGTAAAACAAACTTCTGCAAAGCGGACAAACAAATCGATCAACTTACGGTTACGCCAACCTCCGTATTCGGTAACTAAATGATAGGGCATTTCAAAGTGAGAAAGGGTAATAACCGGCTCAATGCCATAGCGTAAACACTCATCGAATAATTGATCATAAAAGGCCAAGCCTTCCTCATTTGGCTCGCGTTCATCACCTTTTGGAAAAATACGGGTCCAGGCAATCGATGTTCGGAAGCACTTCAACCCTAATTCGGCAAAAAGCTTGATGTCTTCAGGATACCGATGATAAAAATCGATCGCTTCATGATTGGGATAGCTTTCGCCCGGTTGGATACCTTCCGTGATTCGGCGAGAAATTCCGTTGCCTCCTACAGTCATGACATCAGCGACACTCACGCCTTTTCCACCCGCACGATAGCCGCCTTCCAATTGGTGAGCAGCGACTGCGCCACCCCATAAAAAATCGTTTCTAAGTTTATTCATTTCTGTTCAACCTGCTTCCTTGGTATTAAACGATCTCTGTTTCTTGTTTATAGTTCAAACTATCGACCTTACGAATGAAAGGATAGTAAATAAAGAAGCCGATTGCTAAAACAACAAATTGTAAAATAGCGGTCCGGATGCCCCCTACTAGAAATCCTGAAATGATCGGCGGGGTCGTCCACGGAACTTGCACAGCAGTAAATAACGGTACGATACCGGTATAAAGTGCAAAATACGTGATCACGCCTGAAACCATCGGTGTCAAAATAAATGGTAAGACCATGATTGGGTTCATGACGATCGGTGTCGCAAAAATAATTGGTTCATTGATATTAAAGAATGCTGGGATCAGGGAGAGACGTCCTAATTGTTTGAACTGCGCTGAACGGGCAAAAGCAACCATGTATAGCACGATGCCAATTGTCATTCCTGCACCAGTTACCGTCATAAATTGATCTAAAAACTGTTGGGTCACGATGTGTCCCCCATTTTCCAATGTCAATGCTTTACCAGATTCAAGAATAGCCGTATTTGCTAATGAATTGGCTTGTAAAATCGGCCCCATGATGCCGCCCACGATCGTCGAACCATGAACCCCGAAGAACCACAAGAATGGTACTAAGAAGCCTAGCATCATTGCACCGCCAAGAGAATCCGTCACACCTTGCATTGGACTTTGAATCACGGTGTAGATCCATTCGACCACGGTTGTCTGAAAGACTTTATCAAAGAAAACATAAATGCCTAATGCGATGGTCGTCAAAACAGCTGCCGGAATCAACGCTGTAAATGAGTTTGCAACATTGGTGGGTACTTGTTCTGGCAGTTTGATCCGGATGTCGCGTTTTAAGAACCAAGTATAGCCCCAACCCACAAAAAGCCCTACTAAGATGGCACTGATCATGCCTTGTCCACCAGTCCATGTTTTATCAATGACATTTGCGATGGTCACATTTGCTTCAGCATCCGTTACACTTGACTCCATAGTTAATAAGAAAATAACTAAACCAATCATTCCTGCTGGGAGTCCTTCGTAACCTTCTGCTTTTACATACGAATAGGCGATACCCATTACGGCGAAAAAAGCCATAATTGCAAAAGAGGCGCCATAGGCTTGGTTGAAGTATTCACCTAAGCCACTATTCGTTACCCAATCCGCAATCGACTGGACGGGAAAGTTTGCTAATAGCAGGAAAATCGATCCTACGATTGAAAAGGGCATCGTATAAAGCATACCGTTTCTTAATGCAGTGATTGCTTTCGTATTAACAAATTTTAATATTGGGGGTAATAATTTCTCATTGATCCATTCGTTCATCTCACATCACTCCTAAAATAAAATTCCATCCACCGGCCAGTGAATTCGCTTACAAATAAATCTTAATGGATAATATTCCCCTTGCCTATAGCTTTTCTAAGTTATGAAACATGTTCCAACAAAAAAAAACAGCCGAAGCTGTTTTTTTACGATCGCTTAGATTTGCTTGTAGACTTGATGGGCTAAAAGTTCGATCAGTGTAATCACCGGGACTTGCGTTGTCAGGTTCAAATCGACTTCTTTTCCGCCACTTACGACGGGCATATAATACGATATATTGTAGTCCGCCATTTGGGCGATCGTCGATTTTTCATCATTGGTGATGCTGAGTACTTTTGCTCCATAGCGTTTGAAGTCTTCCGTTTGCTTGATCATTTGAATGGTTTCACCCGACACCGATAAAATGATCGCTAACGTATTTTCCATTCCACGAGACGGTACTGGCAAAAAGGGATCAACGATGCTATAAGCATTAATGCCTAAGTTGGCAAAATAGCGACTGCCATAGGTGCCCAGAATGCCGCTTGTGCCGATACCGGAAAACGCCACATGGCGTGCGGAAAGAATCAATTCTACTGCCGGTTGGATAAACTTACGGTAATCTTCATTATTGACTTTTTTTAAGAATGTATTGACTTGAATCGTTGCATCATAGAAAAGATCAAACGCTCGTGCGTCTTGTTCCTTTTTTTGACAGATTGCATACTTTAACTCTGAATATCCACGATAGCCCAATTTCGTGATACATCGTAAAATCGTCGACGTTGAGACGTGGCATGCAGCTGACAATTCGCGAATCGTCAGCTGATCGATCTCTTCAAAATGCTGGACAATGTATTTATAAACTGCCATTTCAAGCTCGTTCAAAGTCTTGATTTTTTCTTCATCAAACATCCCACTGCCTCCACCCAACAAATTCATCGCTCTGATGATCGATTAGATCGCAAATAATTCCGTCGCTTTGTCAGGATCGGTATCAAAGACTTCAAACGTTTCTCCAACACCTAGATCATGTTCTTTCATGGTGTTGACCATCGTTAAGTGCGCCAACTCTTTCAGGTTGTTTTCTTTACTTAAATGACCAAGATAGACCCGTTTGGTGTTGTCGGTCAAGATATCCGTCATGACAAGTGCGCCATCTTCATTCGATAAGTGACCGCGATCTCCAAGAATCCGCTGCTTGAGACTCCATGGATAAGGACCCATTCGCAACATTTCTAGGTCATGGTTGCTTTCCACAAGGTACGCATCGGCGCCTTTGATAATGCCTCGCACATGATCGCTGCAATAACCGGTATCCGTCAACATCACGAATGATTTGCCGTCTTTATGGAAACGATAAAATTGCGGCGCTGCAGCATCGTGAGAGACGCCAAAGCTTTCAATGTCCAAGTCACCCAAGGTCAGCACTTTTCCCATTTCAAAGATATGTTTTTGTTCGACAGCGACGTTACCGATCATTGGATCCATCGCTTGCCATGTTTTTGTATTCGCATAGACATCAAGTTTGTATTTTCGTGCCAGTACTCCAACACCGTGGATGTGGTCCCGATGTTCGTGGGTCACAAGAATGGCGTCCAAGTCTTCTGGTTTGCGCCCTACTTCATCCAATAATGAAGTGATCTTCTTGCCGCTCAAACCGGCATCCACTAAGATCCGCTTTTTATTGCTTTCGATATAGAGCGAATTCCCTGAGCTTCCGCTGGCTAGAATACTTACTTGAAAGGCATTTTCCTTCATCATGGTTTACGTGACTTCCTCTCTGGTTGTTTCAACGAGTTCCATTATACCCGCTTTTTTATGGATTTTCTACCTTTTGAACGGCATTATTCGTGATGATCCGATTGCTGAAGGCATTGACCGTTTCGATTTGAATGGTGTCATCGCCATCTAATTGGAAAGCAATAAACCATGCAGGAATATACACGTTTTTTTCCCTAACCTTCAAAATCATCGTATAGGCTAATTCCGTCCAGAGAATTTTCGAGTGACTTGGCAGCTTGTTGTTCAGATAAAGCGTATTTACTGCTTCTTTTTCTGAATAGACCGTCATCTTTTCCCTTAGAGGCGTAATATTGGAGATATGTGTTTGCGTATAACGGGCAATCTGCAGTAGATCATCCGTTTGTTCTAAGGTGATATCGATCCGACTTGAGCTGTCATTGAAAGGAATGCCTTCATACGACTGGACCGCCACCACCGTCGGATGATTGGCGTTCAAGACAGAGAGGTTTTCCAAATAGTCATATTCATCCCCAAACAGGACTTGGTCTTTACGTTGCAAGAAACCATTGACGGTTTCTTCCGTTTGAGAATCATCACTGATATAAAAGCCATTGGTTGAGACATGGATCAACTGCTGCCCTTTGACCGTCGACCCTCTTTTGAACTGAGTATTGAGTTGCGGATTTCGTAGTTCTGCCTCAAAATCCGTCTGTTCACCGCTCAAATAATAGCCACTCAAGACCTCGTCTGATAATTCACCAGAATACCGAATGTCCTCAGAATCGAGTCGTTGTTCGATAGGAATCGTTTGGTTTGATTGTGAAACCATCTGATGCTCGCTGCGAGCCTCACTATAAACATTGAATAAAAAGACATTCAGACCAAGAAAAGCGAGGAAAAAAATCCATTCGATTCGTTTAAAATCCAATTAATTCTCCTCCGTTTCTGCTAATTTTGTCATTAATGCATCATAGCTAATCCAAGACGAGTCATAATTGACATACCAAGCAGGTGTCAAATCAACCAGTGGTGCATCTTTGATCTCCCCCCATTGATAGCCGACGATGATCTGTTGCAACAGCTCTGGGTCAGCCCCTGCCGCAATCAAATCATTTTTGACTGACAAACTAGAAGGCAATTCAATCTCCGTTTCAGAAGGAATCGGCACTTGAATTGCGTTCAAGCTGGCAGAAATCGTCATTTCACGACTGCCGGTCTGACCACTTTCTGAAAAAGCGACACTGATCACCCCTTGGCCGCCAGTACTAAAGACTGGATAGCCTTCGACGAAAACCCGATAATCCAAGTGTTTGTCTTGTTGATCAAAATAGCGGATCGTCCCAAAGTTATTGCCTAGACGAATAATGTAATCCGCACTCAACATTGCCAGATCCATTTCATCGGAACCGTCTGTGGTGGTTTCAAACTTGACTTGCTGCTGATCTTGCAAGACCGTCATGTTTTGCCCACCTTCATAATAGTAGGTATCGACACTTTCGTCATTGATCTTGACATTTTTAGGATTGCTGAAAAAGGCTTCTCGGAACAAACTCTGAGACTGTGTCGAAGAATAGTAGCTGTATTTTTTTAGCTTGATCGAATCCTGCGTATAGTATTGATTGCTGGATCGTTCTTGATCAGTCCTCATTGCCGTCCATTCCCGAGGATTGTCTGCTAGTAAGTGTTTTACTTGGCTTTTATCCCAGTCGATCTTGCCTCGAACTACTCGTTGATGGGTAAAGTCAACAAATTGGATCGTATTTTCTTCGAGATCAAACTGGATGCGAGAAAACGGAAAATCCTCTGTTTCACTTTCGTCCTCTAAGGACAGTTCTTTATCAAAGGTTTTCTCGTAATCTTTCAAGTAAAACGTCGTATAGTAGTTTAAGGATATTCCTTGATCGACCTCTTGGGCTTTCGAAAAAGCCTGTTCTTCACCATAGGTTCGCAGGGTCAAATCACTGATCGTTGCCTCGTTGATCACCTCTTGGATCTCTCGAATCACCGCTTCAGAGTTGGTTTCTTTGATATCCTCTTCGTCATTCCATGTCAGATATAGGGGCAAAAACAAATCACTTTTTTGTTTGTAGGTTTGAACCGAAGGATTGACGCCAGTATCTGTTTCGGTGCTGGCATTGTTGAACCCGGTCGGATTTAGCCAAATCATATAGGAGAAATAAAAACTCAAGGCGATCATCACGATCAAACCTGCTCGAATGATTTTTTCTGAGATTCTCATACCCACCAATCCTCCTCATACGGTTCATAAGGCAACATGATGTAAAATGTTGACCCGCGATTTTCTCGACTTTCCGCCCAAATCGCACCGCCATGAGCTTTGATGACTTCACGTGAGATCGCCAACCCTAAGCCGGTGCCTCCTTGTTGGCGGGCTCGAGCTTTATCGACTCGATAAAAACGATCAAAGATCTTCGTGAGATCTTTTTTCGGAATTCCTAGTCCTTGGTCATTGATGCTAAGGACGATGTTATTATGAGTCTCCATCAATTTCACCGTAATAATCCCACCATCTGGCGAATATTTGATGGCATTATTCATGATGTTGTCGATCACTTGGATCATTTTGTCCGTATCGACTTCCACCCACAATTCTCGTTTGGTGAACTCCCGACGAATCAAATATTTTTTGCTTTCATTCGTCACCATCATGTCAAAACGATCCAACACGAAATTAACCATTTCATTGAAATTGATGTATTCCAACTGCAGTTGCGAATTGCCGCTATCCATCCGCGACAGACTCAACAGGTCATTGATCATGCGAATCATTCGATCCGTTTCATCCAAAGTCACTTTCAAAAAGTTCGGCGCAATTTCTGGATCTTTCCAAGCACCCTCACTCAGCGCTTCGATGTAACTACGCATACTCGTTAGAGGTGTTCGCAACTCATGGGAAACGTTGGAGACAAATTCTCGCCGTTCCTGCTCATTTTTTTCTTGTTCCGTGACATCGTGCATTACCGCAACTAGACCGGAAATGAACCCGGACTCTCGACGGATCATGGAGAAATCAATGCGCAAGATCAGATTTGTTCCCGTCAAATCATTGCTAGGACGTTCCAAAAGCATGTCTTCAGGATTTTCCAAAAGCTTTCGTAACGTGTATTCTTCATCGATTTCCAATAACGTCAAAATCGACTGCCCGATCGCTTCTTCGTTTGTGACATTCAACAAGGACATCGCCATCTCATTGATGGTAATGACTTTGCCTCGTCGGTCGGTGGCAACAACGCCGTCTGTCATGTGGGATAAGACACTATCCAAGCGATTTCGCTCGGACTCCATCGCCTCTTGAGTCTCTTCGATTCGTTCTCCTAGTTGATTGAAGGTTTCCGCCAATTGTCCCAATTCATCTTTCCCATGAATCGCGACCTTGCGGCTATAATCTCCTTTAGCGATGCGAATCGCTTGTTCCCGCATCTCTCCAATTGGTTGGGTAATCGAACGAGAGACCAATAGTGCCACAATGATCGAAATCACTGCCGCTATCAGCGAGGCGGTAACAAAAATGACCGCCGTCGTACTGACTTCATTGTACTTTGACTCTAGATTGCTCCGTAAATAAAGGGTTCCTAAAACGGTATCCCCTGTCGGTGATTGGATCGACTGGACGATATTGAACACCCGCTGACCGCTGGATTCATCATAAAGGACTTCACTGCGGTTCGTATCGTAATCACGGTAATCATTTTTTTCTCCCACCGAGCCACGATCATTGATATTGGTGGTTGCACGAATAATCCCTTGCTCATCCACCACCCGCATCTCCAAAATTTCTGAAGAGTTGGTACTCGTTAAGATTCGATTCAGGGAAGCATTCATGGAATCCCAATCCAACCCGTCATCATTATCCATGCGACTCAATTCAGAGCCTAATGTCACCACTAACGTGCTGGCCCGTGCCTCCATGTCGCGTTTGAAGGCATCGACCGTTGTTCTTTCCAATTCGCGAATAAAATACGCCCCGATAATCTGGATCGCAATCAATAAGATCAAGATAAAAGTCAGGGCGATTTTGAAGTTCACCGATTGAAAAAAGCGAACCTTATTTTTCATAGCTTATTCCTGTTCTGGGTTCCGCAAGTAATAGCCCACTCCGCGACGAGTAACCAAATAGTTTGGATGGCTCGGGCTGTCTTCGATTTTTTCACGCAAACGGCGCACCGTCACGTCAACGGTTCGAACATCACCAAAGTAGTCATAGCCCCAGACAGTTTGCAATAAATGTTCTCGGGTCATCACTTGACCAAGATGTTTTGCCAAGTAGTGCATCAATTCAAACTCCCGGTGCGTCAATTCGATGGCTGCACCATTTTTAGTGACCATGTAGGCATCCGGATGAATTGTTAAATCACCAATCGTTAATTCGCTGTTGGCATTGTCGTCTGCTTCCTTCGCAGCTGCCGAGCCGCGACGCAGATTGGCTTTGACGCGGGCCACCAATTCCCGGTTTGAAAATGGTTTGGTTACATAATCGTCCGCACCAAGCTCAAGGCCTAGTACTTTATCGATTTCAGAATCTTTGGCTGTGACCATGATGATCGGCATGTCATGGGTTTTGCGCACTTCCCGTGCAACTTCCAATCCATCCATTTTTGGTAGCATCAAATCAAGCAAAATCAGATCAGGATCGACCTCGGCTACTTTTTCTAATGCCTCTTCTCCATCATAGGCGGTATATACTTCATATCCTTCTTTGGTTAAATTAAATTTGACGATATCAGAAATTGGTTTCTCATCGTCCACTACTAGGATCTTTTTCAAAAATGTCACCTCAATTTTTTTTGGTTTCTTACTTATTATACATTATTTAAACAGGCTTTTCATCTTTCCCAAAAACCGCCGCCTCATTCTTAAGGAAAGCACAAAAAAAGAAAGGCACGGGGCCTTTCTTTTTTACTCTTCTAAGAGTTGAATACCGATCCCTAACAACCCAGGACCCGTATGGACAACTAACGCGGGAGAGATTTGCCCAAACAAGATTTCTTTGACCTTAGGAAATTCGGCTTCTAATCTTGCTTTCATCTCTTTGGCTTCTTGTAGTGCATCACCTTGGGCCACGGCTAAACGCACATGGCGATGGTCACCGATGAATTGCTTGATCAAGTCAACGGTTTTATCCAAGCTTTTCTTCCGTCCACGAGATTTTGCGACCGTATAGTAGATCCCTTCTTCATTACAAGAGATAATTGGATTCAATTTCAAAGCATTACCTAAGATGGATGCAACCAGACCGATCCGGCCGCCTTTTTGTAAATACTCTAAGGTAGCTACGTTGAAAAAGACTTTGTTTTTCGGTACTTCATTCGTTAATTGTGCCCGCAATTCTTCCCAAGTCACGCCTTTTTCTAACAGTTCTGCCGCACGAATCGCTTGCAGCCCTGCACCGATCCCAATATTTTTCGTATCAAGTACAAAAACCTCAAGATCCGTCCGTTGTTCACCTAACAGTCGAACGACATTAAACGTTCCGCTCAATCCGCTGGAGATGGTTACGGCAAGGACTTTTTCATACCCATCGGCTTTGATCCGATCAAAGATTTCCCCGATCGCCGCGCCATCAGGTAATGAAGTACTAGGAATCTCTTGCGGCAAACGTTCGTAAATTTCTTCGGCAGTAATATCAACTTTATCGGTATAGGTCCGATCCTTGTAGATTATTTGCAATGGCAGCATATACATGCCGTATTGCTCCATGATCTGTGCGGGAACATCGGTACCTGAATCAACTAATAGGGCAATTTTCTCTTTATTCATGGGCTTCTCCTTTATGTGTTTCTAAATAAATGACTTCTAATTCGATGGTTTTTTCTGCCAACAATTTATTAGCAAAGGAACGCGTTGCACCTTTCATGGCCACTAATTCAATCGGGATTGGTTCCGATGCCATTTGCTCGGGCTCTCCCATTGCTTCTTTGCCAACAAGATGAATTGCTTTTTCTTGTTCTTCACAAAATACATTATAGGCATTTCTGATTCCGACAGCTTTCCCTTGAAAAAGGATGCCTGTCTTTATTTCTGGAATTGTCAACACTTGCTTCAGCATCGTGATCGCGATCAAAAATGCGAGATGCTTTTGGTTGTAACGTTTTTTTTCTGGTGCGGGGATCATCCCTTTTTTGACATAATTATTGACCATAGAAGAGGTCAATAGCGGATGTTTTTCTGTTTGGATCACAGGTGATAAATATTGGTCAATCAAAGTGATTACCTGATCCATATACAGTTCCAGGGTTGGCAACTCTTCCCACCTAGGCAGATGGAATTCCAGCAGCGATTCACCCCATGTTTTCATGTTCGATTGTAATTTTTCCATGTCATCCTCCATTTTGACTAACAGAAGGTTAGATTATCACAAACTAATCATCTAGTTTCGATAACTAGATACATTTTATCACGGTTTTCTGAGTTTTTAAAGCAATCTGATCAATCTTTTAAGAATTTCCTATCATTTGAAATTGGGGAACGAATGGTGTTTTTTTAAGATAACCCCTGTTTTCCAACTGGAAAAAGCGCACATTTTTTTCAAAAGAATGATTGATTTTTAAACACCGGAGTGCTAAGATAATGAAGTACTTTTGGTACGGGCCGTTAGCTCAGTTGGTAGAGCAGCTGACTCTTAATCACCTGCCCTCTTATGTAGAGGTGTGTTTATAAACGTTGATTTATAGAGGTTTTAATGAGGTTTACTTAGTTGATAATCTTCAAGCCTTTTATTTGCCAACAATTTGCCAACAAAATGACAGACTTTTTTTAATAGTAATCGTTTAAAGACTTGCCAGTTAATTTTGATCAAGTCTTTTTTTGTTATTTATTTTTTGAATCCAAATGTATTTGCTAAATTTTCTGCAGAAGCATATTTAAAGCTTGGATCAAGGTGTGCGTAAATATTAGCAGTTGTCGTATAAGAGGCATGACCAAGCCACTCTTGTACCTTCTTCATGTGCTCACCATTTCCAATCATTATAGAAGCGGTCGTGTGTCTCAAATCGTGGAATCGTATCCTTTTTATATTGTTTCTCTTGATTACCTTCGCAAATCGCTTGGAAACGAAATCGGGTCTTATGATATTGCCATTTTCCATGGTAAAGAGATAATCGTCGTCTTCGTAATTATATTCAGCTCCAAAAAGCTTTTTATTTTTTTCCTTCCACCGCGCTAATTTCACTAACTCCTCTTCAACTGTTTCTATTAAAGGAACAGAACGATAGCTGGAAGCATTTTTAGTTCTGTCTTCTTTAAGAACGGTTGTTAAGTCTTCTTTATTTTCCAAAACTACATGTTTAATGGTAATCGTCTTATTCACAAAATCAATCGCATCCCATTTAAGCCCTAAAACTTCACTTCTTCTAAATCCATAAAATACTGTTAATAGAATTATTGGATAGAGCTTCTCACCTTTGAATATTTGAAGTAGTTTTAGCACATCATCCTTTGTGTAAAAGTTTGGCACGAAGGAGTCCTTTTTTGGTCTACGTACACGGTCAGCAATATTTTTATCTATCTGTTCTGTCATAAAAGCTTCCTGTAAAGCTTTTCTAATAAAGGCGTGATAGTGTAGAGCCGTATTTCCAGTGCACCCATCGTCTAATATTTTTTGATAGAACCTTTGCAAGTGGACCGGTTTTAAGTCAGATAACATAATTCCACTTGGTTCAAAATATTCCTTTATCCTAATATCGATGTAACGTTTATAACTAAAGTAAGACGTTTTAGACAGTTGTGGTTTAGCAGTTTCAAGATAACTATATAGGTAATCGACAAAAGGAGTTTCGGTTCTTTCCTGTTTTAAAACAAGATAATCCTCTTGTTTCATAGCAATTTCTTGCTCAATCTCAGATATAAATTGTTCTTTTATTCTTTCAGCTCTTTTCTTATTTCCTTTCTTTTTTAGTTTGGTATCTCTCCATCGTTGAGAAGTTTTTCCAAAATCATCTTTTATTGTAACAACAACTTGGAGAGTTCCTCTTTTTTCTACAATATTCGCTCGTAATTTCAATTCAAATCCTCCTAAAACTGAAAAAAGCAAGCTATGGAAAACGAAATTCTAACACCTTTATTATACCATAGCCTGCGTATGCTCATCTGCCACATTTTGGGCATCTTGCAAGTATTCGATCACACGCTTTTTAGGAATCTTGTAGTTGCTGCCTATCTTGACATGTTTTATCTTGTTCGCTTTTAGTAACCCATAAGCTTTATTTCTACCTATCCCTCCTAACATTTCTCTCAATTCATTTATTCCAACCAGATCTTTATAGTTCTCAAACATGACGTCATAAATGTTTGTATCCATTTTTACCTCCTGAAAAAACCATAGATTATTGTTGCCAACATTTTAAAATAGTGATATTATATCAAAGTAATAATTTTTGGGCCATTAGCTTAGTTGGTAGAGCACTTGACTCTTAATCAAGGTGTCGAAGGTTCGAGTCCTTCATGGCCCATTGGGTGCCAAACCCACGGAACAGATAAATGTTGGTGCGAAAGCATTTAGAAAACATTTATGCTGTTCCTTTTTTTATTTTAAACATTTTCTAAACCACCTTGGAAAAGGTACACAGGAGTCTCCTCCTCCCCCTGTTCATCAGCGGGACGCTTACGTGAGTATCATTATCTTCAACAATTATCTCTTTGCCTAAAGTTTCCATGCTTTAGTCACAACTTTTGGTCTATCGCTCCTTCAAATCTAAGAGATCTTGGCGCCAAAAGTTGCCTGCTACTTAATCACTGAAAAAAATTTAGAAAATGGGCTATCAAGTTATCAATGATCAATAAAAGAACTAAAGCGTTCCTTCCTAAAATAGTTTTACCAAATTTTTTTCAGAAAATATATACGTACAGGCTAGAATGACAAATATTGAAAAGTAGTTGATTCGAATCACAAAGACTAGTGATTCTAAAAAAGCAATATAACCTACCTTCAATTAATTGTTACTGTTTTAAGACACCACTTGATACATTTAGCCTTCATTTTGATTTTCTTCTATATTTATAATATACCCGATATGTTCGCTCAACATTAACATGATTATTATCGCGCATCCTCTTAAGATAGTTTCTTTGCAAATTACTATAAGATTTAGATACTAGCTTTTCTTTCAACAAGTATTCATAAATAATTTCAGATCTGGTTGAAATACCTTTTTTCTTTTAAAAAAGCAGCTATATATAACGAAATAATGTCATAACTATTCTTATATTTCTGGGAATCATTCTCTCTCATATATTCTTCATAAACTCTCTCTTGCAATACTTTTTTGTTGTATTCAAATCTTTGATTTTTTAATAGAACATATTCTTTTGATACAGTTACAATTTCATCCATGATTTCTATTATAAGAGCGTCTATTTCTTTACTCCCCATATCACTTTCACCTCTAAGTAATTAAACTTTGCTCTTTCCAAGAATTAAAATAATTTTGTCTATATTCTTTTGGAGATAACCCGGTTTCTCTTTTAAAAAAAATAGTAAATGCACTGGCATTAAAGAAACCAGTTTTCTCACCAATCTCAAAAATTTTTTCATCGGTCGATTCCAACAAATTTTTTGCCAATGTAATTTTGATATCATTAATTAAATTCTGAGGTACTTTATTTATTTTGTTCATACAAAAACGATTTAAAGTTGGTTTAGACATATGCATAAATTCTGCCAAGTCACTAACAGTAAAATTTTCAGATAAATTCTCTTGTATGAATGCTATTAATTTAAATATTTCAAAATATTCTTTCAAATTAGAAAGATTTAATCGAAATGTCTTTCTTATTATCATTTCGATAGCGGGATTCACTACATAAGTTCGATCTTTTGTTTCAAATCTTGTAAAAAGTAATTGAATTAAGCTAGATAATTCTTGATTGATTTTCAGTTCAATCTTTTGAATATAGTTTGAAGAAGGCTCGCAAAATAAATTCAACTCGACAATAATGATTTGATTCAGTAAGCTCTGCGAAATATATTGAAAAATCATATGAGATTCTATTAGGATTATTTCTACCTCAGATTTCTCCATATACAGTCCTTTCTTCGTCAACAGGATAGCCCAACCATTTGCGCCATGATCATTTGGAGAATATTTGTTACCATTTGTATAATAGATGTTTTTGATTTCTATCATTCTTTTCACCCTCCTACTTTATGCTACTCACTATATTTGTAAAAGTTGACATATTCTGTACGTGTTCATCAACTTCTTAATTCACTTTTATCATAAAAAACAAATGAATAAAACGCTCTCAAATAATGATGAATAAAAACGTAAAATTATTGATTCAAATTACAAATTATTATTTTCACTTCTAAATATTTCAATCCATTAAGGCTAAATTACCAGTATATAATTTTTCTTTATTCCGCGGTTCAATACACAATCCAAAATCCAGTGAAATATATCACTTATTGAGAAAAAACACAGATAAAAAACAATAAAAACGAATTAAAAATAACTTCTTACTTTAACTAACAAAATTTCCTATCTTCTCGCGAAGTCCCGCAAAAAATACTTTTTAATAATCAAAAATGTAGCCAAATTTTTGAACGTTTAAATCGAACTTTATAAGAATTAAATGATGCCTTTTTAGACTCAGATCCTAATTTATTCATTTTTACTTATTTGTTGAACTTCAAAAAATTTTATATAACGGTTTTCGAGTAAATCTTCAAAATTTTCTAACCTAACAAGAAAAAGTCATCACTAATGCGATGATCTATCCTTACTCCAATGGAAAAATAGAAGCGAAGAATCCCTACATAAAAACAATGAATCGGGTATCCTATGGATTTAAATCATTTGAGAACATAAGAATTCGAATCTTACTTTGATCAATTGATTGATCAAAGTAAGATAACAAAAAATCTGAGCCAGAATGAGGTTCATTCTGACCCAGATTTGATCTTTCACAACTCATCAGTCCTTGTAAAATTTATTTTGCCAAGTAAGTTTCTTTTAAAGTGTTTATGAAACACAATTTTTTTTGAATAATACATTCCTTTCGGAATTTGTTTCGTTATTGTGTGATTTCTCAGAGTACAATGGATATATGGAAAGGATCCAACGGGAATTTGCTAATCAGTCCTGTAGCTTTGTCTACCTTCATAAGTCTGTTACACAAAGCACTGTGTTTACTACCAACTCACTAGCTGTCTCGATAAAGTGCTAACCTTCCAAATAGTAGTTGGAAGGCTAGCACTTTTATCACCGTATTCTATTAGGCGAGGTCGTAGCCACATAGTGAGTTTCTGGAGAATCCCACAGTATCGAAGCATTTCCTAAAATTTATATTGAAAGGAGGTCCTTATTCCATGAAATTATTTGTTGGTATTGACGTTAGTTCTGAAAAATTAGATGTTTGCTTCCTAACAGATGACGATCAGCTATCTATATTGACTGAAAACTCTGTTGCTAATGACATTAAAGGCGCTTCATTAACACGAGAACTGATTCTTGAGTTCAATGAAAATTATCACTTCGATCAAATCGTTATTGGGATGGAATCTACGTCCATGTACAGCTTTCATCCTTCAATTTTTTTCCACGAAGATACAGAGCTAAAAAAGCTCGATACACTTGTGACGATTGAAAATCCTTTTCGGGTGAAACAATTCAGTCGCATGTTTGATGAGGATAAGACTGATCGAAACGACGCGTTTAGAATTGCTGATTTCTTGCGTATTCAACGGTTCACAACTTCTCCTATCAAAGAAGAGAAGTACATGGATTTACAGCGCTTAACACGCACTCGCTATCAACTCATTAAGCAATTGACTCGTACAAAACAACACTTTCTGGAAAATCTAACGTACAAATGCAATACACTTGCTCGAGAAATGCGCGACGAATCGACAAGTCTCTTTAGTGCCACTGTCATTACTCTTATGACAGTGGACTTCACACTAGATTAATTGGCTGCGCTTCCTTTGGAAGCCTTCTGTGACTTACTACAAGAAAAAGGAAAAGGTCGCTTTAAAGATCCAGGAAAAATTGCCAAATCGATTCAACGTGCAATTACCATGAGTTATCGTTTAGGTAGTCTTGCACAAGAATCCATCAATGTCGTTCTAAGTGTTCTTGTACGTGAAATTCGTGCACTTGAAAAGAGCATCAAAGACTTGGATAAAGCAATCGAGTAATTAGTTGTCGCTATTCCAGAATATTAATGTTTGACCAGTGTTCTAGGTATTGGAAAAGTGTACGCTGCTGGATTAATCGCTGAAATCGGTCAAATTGAACGATTTAAAGACCAAACAAAATTGACAAAATACGCAGGCCTATGTTGGAAAATCAAACAATCTGGTAACTATCATTCACAAAATACACCTCTGACAAAACAAGGGAATCGGTATTTTAGATACTACTTAGTTGAGGCTGCCAACTCTGTAAAAAACTATCTTCCTGATATAAAGCTTTTTATCAAAGCAAATGTAAAGAGGTACAAAAACATAAATACAAATGAGCACTCGTCTTAACCGCAAGAAAATTTACGCGTCTGGTGGATACGCTACTACGTAACCATCAACTATACACGCCACCAAGGAGCGTGATAGATAAATAGCATTCTGTTATTGACGCAAACCTTTGAAATACCCCGAAAAAAATTGATTTTGGTCGGGGCTAGTTAAGTGCGCTTCAAAACAGGTTACACAATAAAAATATTCTCAATCTTCAACTTGACTTACTACCATTAGACTTATTGACAAAGAGCCAATCATTCCTGTACGGTATTTACTATGGTGAGTACTGGATTGTGAAGTTTACTTCCGTCTTATAAGTTTGCTGACTCTCCAACTTATAATAATCATTTCCAACTAGAACATGGAAGCCTTCTTCTTCTAACTCTGTCAAAGCATGCGAAGTGTTTGACCATGCATCTGTCTGAAAATCATAGTCTAATTTTCCAGAAAAAGATCCCGTTGCCAATGATATTTCTTCTGATAGGCTATACATATCTCCATTTTCTTTATAAACAAGGCGTATAGCTTCTTCTCCAACCTCTTGGTTTTCAGTGTTCATAAATGGTGTAGCACTAACCATAATTTCCCAAGATTCTTCTTGCGCAGTGAAACTAGTAATCTCTATATCTAAAGGATTTACTTTCTGAATTGTTGATTGTACAGAAGAGAAGTCCAAAAATGTTTCTTCAAAATTTATTTGATCAGGAATAGATACGTTGAATTCTCCAGGTGTAATCATTACCTCCCCTGATAATCCCACAGGATCAAAGTTACCCAAGAAATCAATTTTTATTTCTTCATTCTCTTCACTTACTGCAATCGGCATAATCGGTATATTGATATGATAATTAAAACCAGATATTAACGGAACATTAGTAATAGTTACAACACGGTCTTCTATTGCCACTGTAGCTCCCATTGGTATAGAGGACGAGACATTATCCAAGTATAGTTCTATATTTGCATCATCTACTTTCAGTGACTCTGGAACAACAATTTTAAAACTTGAACTCACACTCGTCACATTGCTCGAAAAGAGTATTTCCAGATTTTGTAGCTCACCAACAACAGAGTTTACTGAAAAATCCGATGTAAAACTGATTTCATTGACAATACCAATCTGTGCTTTTCTTGACTCTCTACTTCCATAATACGACCCTTCTTCTGTGGGTATTATGTTTACGGAGTAATGATACGTCCCAACATTACTTTGGTTCATATTCCTAATTGCATAAGTCTCTGAGTTTCCAATTAGCTCATTTTCAAAAAACCAGTTTTGATTCAGCTCAAACGCGGTCTGTGAAACATCTTCATTTAAAATATAGCTACTAAAATCTGATGTAAGAGTTTCTGCTCCCCCAACTTTAATTTGTTTATCATCAAAAGGAAGCGATTCATTAGACTCTGTAGCTGCGAATAGAACATGAGGATTAGCATCTAATGCGTTTTGAAAATCTATTAATCTAGTACTAGTCGTTCCTACAATGTCTACATTACCTGGTAAGTTCACAAGTCCAGCAGCATTTGCGGCATTTATATTAGGAAGATAGATTTCTTTAAGATGCTCTGCTCCTACAAATGCGTTCGCGTCTACGTTATTTCGCAAACTCGACAATCTTAAAGTTTCAATCTTTGTTCCTGAAAAACTATTTTCCCATAGTAGAACTAATTCTTCATCAAAATCAATATTTTCTAAACTGGTAAAACCTGACAAATTTACTCCTGTAAGGGTATCACTAGAAATAGATTTAACATTTGAAAAGTCACCTGCAACAGTTGATGACGTAATAGTAGTTAGTCCAGAAACTACCAATTCAGTTACATTTTCAAAAATTATATATTGCTGAGGAACGAGCTCCGTAGAAAAAAAACCATGTAAAGTTTGCTTATTTAGATTCGGAAAGATATTTAGAGGGAAACCTACACTAAAATATCCCGTAGATATCTCCTTAAGACTAGCGGTCGGTCCCCAGCCCTCCAAAAATCCACTTCCTATTTCTATATTATGCCAACTAGGCGCAATTAAGACTTCTAAATTAGTCACACCATAGAATGCATTTGTTCCTACTACCTCAACTAACGGCGCATCAAGTTTTAACATAAAACTATTATTCCAAAATGCTAAATGACCTATCGTAGTTACTTTCGGAAGGTAAATCTCAATCAAATTTGAAAGGAATAAAAGAGCCCCATCTCCAACAACTTCCAAATCAACGATCTCTAAGTAAGTGAGTCCTGTATATTTAGACAATCCAAATGTTTGGCTATATTTCTCATTCACTCCAGTATTAATCATACCGTAAATGGTTAATTTTTTAATATCTGTACTTTGAAAATAAATATCCAAATAATCTACCAAAGTTTCGATTGTCGCATCGCTTGGTGTTGTCACTACTACTATTCCCGGGGATGATTCTATATGAGAATATCCCTCAGTATTGTATACATCTAAACTATCAGTTTCCTCATCATCCTCAATTTCAGAAGCATCTGCTGAGTCATCTATCAACTCTTCCGGAAACAAAACTCCTTCGTCTCCATCATTACTCATTTCAGGAGCTAAATCTGATTTGCTTTTTTCTTCTAAATCACTTGATTTATCTAATTCTTCATATTCTGGGTAAGTTTCATTCGCTATTTGCTGTGTCTCTTCTAAAACTTGTTCAGAAATTACTTCTTGCGCTATAGCATCTTGTGCGCTAACTTGAATAGGGCTGACACCATATGTTCCTAGTATCAAAAAGATACTGAAATGAGTGAGATATTTGCTTGTTTTTCTCATAATACTTTCCCTCCTTTCAGTGGGATTTTCATTTATTTAACATTAAATAGGAGCGAGAAATGAGGGGTTTCATTTAACTTAAAGCCAAAGGCTTCTTTGGTATAAGATACATAATCTTTTTCTACGATCTCCAAAATTTGTGTTTCCTTTAATAAAAAAGTCTCATCCACTTTTATTAGTGATTGTAAGATATTTAATTTTGAATCGACCCCAATCATTTTAGGAAGTGTTCGCCAAAGATTTTCTTTCGTAAGATGTTCTTCGTAATATTCTAATTCAATAAACAAATCCTTGATGTACATGCTTAAAACAGGATACTTGTTTATCTTTAATTCATTGAAAATACTATGCCACTCAAGAATATATTGTTTTCGATCATTAATATCAACCACTTTCCATCCTCCCGTTTTTTTATTTCCTTGCCTTCATTTTTTTTCCAACAGTTAGGCATATGATTAGAACCAACACGCCACTTGCTAGACTGATCACTATGATTAAGTTAGAATTATTTGGCGTTTCAACCAACACAGCGGACTCATTTAAGTGATTCGCTTCTTCTGATGTAACCATAAATGCTTTTTCAAACTCATATATTTTATCATCTGCTTCAATCATCAAGTGAATAGTATACTCCCCAGGTTGAATAGGGGTCTGCTGCAAATCAATCCCATAATTAAAATTGGAATTAGGTGCCATTTTTAAACCAGTTCGATTACTAATGTACATCGGCGTTTCTTCGCCAAAACGAGAAATAGTTGCTTCTACAGCTAAAGAAGAGATCATTCTTTCTGCAGTATTTTGTAGCTTTGCTTCAATGTAATTAAATCCCGAACGTTGGTCCGCAAAAACTTCGTTTAACTGGAGCTCATTTTCTGGCATTTCATCACCTATTTCGATCATCACAGCGACATTATAAGAAAATCGATTTACAACCATCGCCGAACTCTCTTCGTTTTGCTCAGAATGCTTTTCTTCAAATGATACCCCGCCAAGAAGTTGCCCTTCAATCGCTGGTTCAGGTATTTCCACAAAAATAGTAACTGTCTTTGTTTCAAAAGAGTCTAAAACAATTTCTGTATCTGACAATCTAGAAATTACCTTAAAATCAATCAAAAGACTCTCATCATTAGCGTCACCAGTTTCTTTATAACTTATGACACCATTTGAGTTGGTCGTAGCAGTTGCTAAAGAGGGAATGACCGTAATGACCTCGTTGGTCGTATTTGTAATATCAACCGTAAGGTGCTGGTCTTGACCGGGGGTAAGAGCTACATGAAAATAACCTGTAATATTCTCTAGTTGATTTTCTGGAAGGTTCGCATTTACAGTAAAATTAGGCGACATATTCTCTTCCGCGTGCACTTCGTGTAGACCACAGACAGAAGAAAAAAACAAAAGTAAAAAAACAATGCCCATAAGTAATCTATTTTTCATATAAATCCCCTTTCTTGAATTTCATAAAAACAATGCCCAGTAAAAGCAAGAGCATTCCTAATAAAACTAAATACATATTATTTATCTCATTCATTGCTGGTAAAGAGCTTGTTAGTTGATCACCTGACTGCTCAACAGGGCCAACTTTTTCCACTTTAAAGGTGGCATGCGATTGTTCAGATCCAGATACTTTGATTGGAAAAAAAAACAAACTGGAAAGAACAAGGCTTTTAAATCGACGGGTAATATTTCCTCTTAAAACTTCCATCTCAATCACACTACTTTCTAACCTTTTTTATGTATAAAATTTTTAAAAATTGATACCAAGATAGGAATCCTCACACCCATTTCGTTGTTATTAGGCCCGTTCTGCAGTTAAATCCCATGTAATAACTGAAGTGTATTTTTCTCCTTCAGCAATATTTTGATGTTTTGGAATTCTCAATTCACCCTCTCCTAAGGAGAGCGTCGTAAACCCAGCCGCTCCAGCATCTTCTCTCTTGTCATCCACACCAATATGATTGAAAGTATTATTTTCTGCTCTCACAGCTACCATAGAAGCGCCTAAACTGGGATCATAGTTTTCTAGCGTACCAAAGTTCCAATCAGTAACTTCGGAAATACTGATTTCTCAAGGATTCGAAGGATCTTCATGGTTAACTACTCCATCACCATCTTCTCCACCATCAACTGGTGGCGCTTCAGGATCTGTAATATCCATAACAGATAAAATCTCTTGTGAAGAAACTTCTTGTGCAGCAACATTCACTGCACTCCCTCCGATAAAACCTAGCATCGTCAAAAAAACCGTACTTGAAATCAATTTTTTATGTATCATATACTGATTCTCCTTTAAATTAATTTGTCGATCCAATAGAAACAAATTAATTATATCTTTAAACAAAACAATCCCAAATTCAATTTTTACAACTAAGTATACTTTTTTGAAAAATGGATATAAAAGGAAAAATTGTAAAAAGTTTCTCTAATATTTTTTAACGTTTTTATATATATCATTCTGATTTTTTAATCAATTTCAGGGTAACCTGTTGATCTATGACAGCTATTTTTGTACCTAATTCTTTGCGCTTTAATAAATAAAAAAGAGCGTCTAGAAGTTTTTACCCTCTGAACGCTCTAATAGTATTTGTATCTGTTTAATCTCAAAGTATTTCTCACTACTATGTAAAAAGTAATCCCTACTATTAAATAATTAATTAAGTCTATATTCCTTTGATAATAAACATCTTATTTCTCTCTCGTTAAATCCAGTGACTATCTTTTTTTATCGATTATAATAGGCAGCTTAATCAATGAAAGATTCATGATAAGTATTCCAATTAAATATTCTGTAGAACACTTATTTTCATTAATTTCTAACGCTTAGAATTTTTTTCCGACGTTGATTATGTCATCAAAGCCATTTTCAGCAAAAGTTATTTTTTTGTATCGTGTACTTCAATCGAATTTATTTTCGTTATCATTCGATCGGCACATAGCAGATTGTGATTCTCCAACCGTTCATTTCCGTACAACCCGAATTAGTATTAAAAAGATAATAACCCTTAATCATAGTATCGTCTCTCCTAAAAATTTTTCCCAAATCTTTTGAAATTGATTATAGCATGAAAAAGCCCGACCATTCATGATCGGGCTCAGAGAGTTAGAACGAAAGGTTCTAAATGTTAGGATAAACTAATTCTACCTTCTTTAAGGAAATTTTTCAAGAATAAAAAAAGACCTCCGATAGATTCTATGATATGCCCCCCCTATATAGGACACTGAAATATAAAAGTCCTGTATAGGAGGTATTTTGTATGCCAAAAAGAAAGATGAAACTCACTCCAGAAAAAACGAGTAGAACTAGTAGAGAGCTATTTGAATGGTGAAGACAGTATGACCAGCCTAGCTCGCACTGCAGGCATTAGTCCGCCTGCTTTAAGGAACTGGATTATGCTTTATGAGAATAGTGTCCTACTGGCTTATTAGCAAGACGGAAGAATACACAATATACGATTGAAACAAAGATTCAGGCTGTAAATGATTACCTAAATGGTTTAGGGAGTTTTTCGGAAATTACTAAGAAATACGGACTAAGACATTTTAACCAACTACGAGATTGGATAGAGGTATATAATACTCATGGAAACTTCAAAACAGAAAGCGGTGGAAGTCAAATGAGTCAATCAATAAAAATAACCTTCAAAGAACGAGAGGAAATTCTCTACTATATGTATTGAGTATGATCATAACTATGGTAAAACGGCTATCAAGTACCTGTTGGTACGTAATCGGGTACTAAAATATGAGGAAATCGTCGAAGCCGACCTAAAAGATCGCCGATGACATTAAGCTGGAACAAATTCCAGTCGGACACCTGAAGAAAAAATGCGTGATTGACAGGTTGAACAAGAACGCAAAATAAAACGGTTAGAAATGGAAAATGGTCTCTTAAAAAATCCGGGGAGTTAGAAAGACAAACTATATTAAGTCAATCACAAAATGAAAAGTTTGAATAACATAGTTTGATGCGATTTGAAGGCATGAAAAAGAAATCCTAAGCAGAGGGAATTTTTGAAAAGATCAGTTAAAGATCATTTTCTGCTCCTCATAAGGTTCATTATCTTTCAGTAATTGGTAAATGATCCGCACCAGTTTCCGAAAAACATGACTGATTGCGACATTATAGTGTTTTCCTTCCGATAGTTTTTTCTGGAAATAGACACGCATAGACGGCGACCAAATAAACATGATCCTGACGGACTCATGCAATGCCCAGCGTAATTGTGAAGATCCTCGTTTGACCATTCGGCCAGTCTCTATTTGATTCATTCCAGAAGTGGAGACGGAAGGTTCTGCACCTGCATAAGCAAGCAACTGATTTGGCGAACGAAAATTCTTAATATCCCGAATTTCGGCAAGAATGACACTACCTAATTTAAAACTAATGCCAGGAATCGTAATAACAGGAGAATCGATTTCACTCATTAATCGAGCGACTTCCTCCTCTGCTTCGTCTCGCATAGTCGTAAAGTACTGAATGGCATCAATGGATTGAAGGAGTTCAAATTCTAGCGCAGGAGAATCTTGACCAATTGTATTCAGTAGATTTTACGGCCGAACAAATTTTTTCTGTATTTGCTTCGAAATGGACGAACATTTCTCCCGTTTTATCGACCAAATACTAGGCACTATCTTCTAGCCGTTCAGTCTTTTAGAAGTTAATACAACTAAATTTCTCGTTTAGAATCTTTACTAATTTTTCATAATCTGTCATAGCTCATACTCCTATCATTCATAATTTAGGATACTAATAGATTATCGTATCCACTTTTTTTGTAATCTTGACTCTTAAATTGATTTTCTTTTCTAGTAAGATCCTTGTGGCATATGGCACTCCCTAACCGTGACGAAAGGGAGTGCCTTTTTTGGTATCTAATTATAGGACTGATGAATCTAAATTGCTTGATTCAAACCCTTTGATTAAAGAGCTATTATACATATATCAGTCAAAATTATTCTCATCAATGTTTTAACTCTATGCTTTCAAATTGATTATTTATATTTTTTTAGTACGCTTATTAACAGCTGTTAAGCCAAAAGTAAGAGAAACTGACTCTTCTTAGTTCATAGTTATAAATATAAAAATATTATCAGTAACTATTAACACAAATTTAAAATAGAAATTCTTTTCTCTTATATGAAGCCACCACAAATGCCAACTATATAAGTTGGATTCGACTATTTTCTATCCAAACATCACCTAAATAATTTATATTGATGTTTTTTATTTGGGTTAAATTTGCATTAAACCAATTAATAAGTTCAGTTTCACTTTTATCAATGTTGATCACACACATTCTACTAAACAGTATATCATTTACTTCAGATGTAAAAGTTACTTCATACAATCTACCATCAGTCCAAGATTGATTAATTATATTGTTCATATTTATCCCTCTATTCTTCAGTTTTATTTAGTGACTAAAATATTGTCTTTAATAATATACTTGAGCTTTTTTTACTTCAAGAAGTCTACTAAATACATTTTAACTTATAGAAATTTTTTTTGAAATTCTATTATTTCTAATTTTTTTAAAAAAAGAAATAATCAAGTAAACAAATTCTACAAATTATTCAATTGACTCTATAATTTATAGGACTGAAGAATGTACCTCCCCCAGAAGTTAGACCAAAATCTAATTTCTGGGGTTGGAGTTGGTATAATAAACTAGACAAAAAATCAAGGAAAAGCTAGGATCTAGCTTATGCCAAGACGTTCATTTGATAAAGCATTTAAAATCTCCGCTGTAAAAATGGTTACAGAAGAAGGATTTTCTGTTAAAGAATTTAGCCTACAGCTAGAAGTTCACGCTAATAGCTGGTATCGATGGGTTCAAGAAGTTGAAAAATATGGAGAAAATACGTTCCCTGAAAAATGGAGCGCACTTTTTGATGACCATTTTGAAATAAAGAAACTCAAACAAGAAAATCGTTACCTAAGAGAGGATTTAGACTTGTTAAAAAAGTTTCAGGCCTTCTTGAAACCAAACAAGAAGTAAGATTTCAGTTCTTAAAAAAACACAAAAATGAGTTGAATATCCGGAGTGCTTAACAGACATTGAACGATTCAAAAGCTGGTTTTTATGAGTTGCTTAAAATAGAACCATCCAAAAGAAAAAAGAAAATGAACTCTTGAAAAAAAATCGCTACTATTTTCCAGAAACATCATAGAAAGTATAGAGCAATTCGAATAACAAAAGTATTAAACAAAAAAGAAATTCTTGTTAATCGAAAACGTGTAGGAAAGCTTCTCCATTAACTTGGTCTTTATTCTAAATGCAGTACCTACAAATACAAGTATTATAATCGGAAATCACCATCATTCTCAAAAACCATTCTTGTTAATCAAACGTTTAAGGCAACAGAAAAAAATAAAATTTGGTTAGGAGACATTACCTACGTCTCTCTGAAAGAAGGAAACACTTTATTTATCTATATTTATTGATGTCTGAGAGAGAAAAATTATTGGGTGGTCTATGTCACCTAGAATGAAAGATCAATTACTTGCGGATTATTTTCTTCAAGCATTTGGAAAACAGCAGCCTGAACAAGGCTTAATTATTCAAACTGATCAAGGCTCACAATACACAAGTACTAAATTCCAATCGATTTTAAGAAAAAAAGCACGCTCTAATATGAGCCGAAAAGGAAACCCTTATGATAATGTCTTAATGAAATCTTTTTACAAAACGATAAAAAGAGAGCTGATCAATGACGCTCAATTTAGAGATATTGATCAGGTTCGAATGGAGATATTTAAATAAATTGAAACTTACTATAACACGAAACGCATACACTCTGCTCTGGACAATAAATCTCCTAAAGACTTTGAAAAAAATTTCACTTATTCTCTTTACTAAGTGTCCAGTTTTTCTTGAAAACGCCATTTTCTCAACTCCGAAAAAGTCTAACTTTTTGGGTTCACTACAGAAGCATAATTGATTATTCAGTCCCATTTTTATTTTAGGTATTAAAAAACATATCGTTCTCTAGTATGATTAAATCATCACAAAATAAACAACTGAGAGGACTATATGCTACATGAATGATTCTATCAAAAAAAACTGAGAATAATAGAGAAAGATTTCATGATTACAGAGGTCTCTTACAGGGCCTTTCATAAAGAAAAAACAATGATCTTCGATGCTGTTCTCTCGCCAGCTCCTTGTGTCTGTAGAAGTTGTGGTTCTACCGTGGTAGATGGTAACGAAAAAGTAATTGTAGTGAAAAACGGGAAGAAGGAAATGATTGTCCGTTTTGAACATTACAATCATATGCCAATGGTTATTCGCCTAAAAAAGCAGCGCTATATCTGTAAAAACTGCCGAACTTATTGGACTGCTCAAAGTTATTTTGTCAAACCCAGACATTCAATCGCAAATCATGTTAGATATAAAATAGCTTCTTTACTGACTGAAAAAGTATCTTTATCTTTTATTGCGAAAAACTGTCAGGTATCTTTGACCACCGTTATTCGTATGTTGAAAGAGTTTAAAAGCTATTTACCAAAGCAATCTAAGAAGATTCTCCCAAGAGTATTGATGGTTGACGAATTTCGTTCGCATGCTTCCATAGAAGATAAGATGAGCTTTATTTGCGCGGATGGCGAAACAGGAAAATTAATTGATGTTTTGCCTACACGTAAATTACCTCGATTAAAAAGCTATTTCTTAGGGTGTACCAATCCAGAAGAAGTAGAATTCTTGGTGACAGACATGAACGCCGCCTACTTCCAGCTCACCAAGCGTGTTCTGCCAAAAGCGAAAATAGTGATTGATCGGTTTCATATTGTCAAACACATGAATCAAGCGTTCAATGAGTTGTGAATCCGTGAAATGAATGAACTTCGTAAAGCAGGACAGAAAAGCCAGGCAGAAAAACTGAAAAAGAACTGGCGCTTTTAAAAAAAAAATCGTGCAAACATCAACCATTATGAATACAAAACATGGAAAAGTTTCCGAGCACCAAAATACCCATTTCTTACTGAAGCAATGATGATTGATCGATTGCTTCAGTTTTCTGCGCCCCTATAGGAGGCGTATCCCTTTTTTCGTGAATTAGTTGAAGCCTTTCGAGACAAAGACCCTGACTTATTTTTCTCCTTATTGGCAGAACTTCCCGAAACGTTAGATGACGGTTTTCGGGAGAAGCTTCAAAACCTTCTGACCTATGAAGAAGGCATCACCAATGTGATAATTTATACTTAATCAATGAAAAATAAAAGTAAATATCTCACATATCAAGATATTATTATCTTTTTATCGGATTTAAATCATTTAGGATATTGAGAATTAGAGTCTTTTTGAATACTCAATCCAATTTAAACAAAAATATCTGAGCAAGAATAGTTTTCATTCTGACCCAGATTTAATTTTGCAAAATTCATTAGTCGTTATTGACATAAAGCACAATGGAAATTGTGTCTTTCTATATCAACACTAAATGTCATAGATCTAAAAAAAAATATTGTCTATATATTTTACTCAGAAATGGAAGATAATATTATCTAAATTATCAATAAACTCATTAGAAAGTATCTCTGGGAAGTAAATATGTTTATCTAAAAAGACCGAAAGCTTAAATTCTGATATGATAAAATCATATGAAGAAATAATTTGTTCATCTAAATTACTCAAAGTATCTTCATATATTACTAAATTTACAAATTCATGATATCTATCATTTATAGCTGTTTCAATACGTTTCTGATAAAAAGTTGGATATCTACTGACTATCAAGATTTTGGTGTTATTAACACTTTGTTCTAAATTATCAAAATTCAACATATTATTCAGAGCAAAGAAAAATTCTATCTTCTTCTCAGTATTTGGAAGTTCAAAAGTCATCCCGTACGACATTATTAATTTATCGAATACATCTTTTTCTTTTTCAGAAGCAACCCATTTCCAATATAACTCGTGTGGACTATAAATAAAATGCGATACTTGAAAATCAGAAAAATTACATATACCTTTTAACAACTGTATTTCATTTTTTTTTAGATAAATATCTTTCTTATAAATACTTTTAGAATATGCTGATACAAATGATACTAGTTTTCTATTATTCTCTAATCCAATTCGTTTTTGATTAAGACCTAACAATTTTATCAAATCAGATAATCTTCCACAAAAAATATCACTTAAAATTTCAAGAGATATTTCTACATTAAAAATATTATTGATATTCTTAACAATCTGAGGTTCTTTAGAAATAAATTTAAAAAGTGATTTAAGAGTGGAATCTGATTTGAAATCTGTCTTATACCCTTGAGAAATTCTTATCAGAGAAATAAAAAGAGCGCCTGATATTAAGTCCTTAGCAACATAATTTATATTCAGTTTCTTTTTATTTGATATTAATTCAACTATTTCTTTAATTTCTCGATACTGCAAGTTATCATAGACGTCTTCTATTAGATATTCATAAAGCATATATCGCATGAGTGACCTTATGGTATTTTCATCACCAATTAGATCTATTTTTTTTGTTTCATTATTAAAAACAAAAGCTATATTGTAATTTTTCTTTACAAAATGATTATTCCATGATTTTCTCAATCTATACTCCATAGACTCACTCAAATATAAATCATTGTAGATTTCAGGCAACGTCAAATGATACATAGAAACTTCAAAAAAATAGGAGACGACTGTTGATGTTTTAATTAGGCTCTTATAAATTTGCTTTAACCCTTCATTTGCATTCAATTTTAAAACAATTTGATTGTTTTTTTGAGAAATAAAACCTTTATGAAATATATAATTAATTTTTTCTATGTCCGAATCCAGTGTTTTAATTGATATTCCTAATGAATCCCTCAGTGTATTTTTATGCATACTATGATTCTTTTCGTAATATACTTGTGTGATCAGATCTAAATACCTTTTTATATTTTTCTCTAAAACCATCTACCTGCTCCTAACAACAATTTAAATAATTTAATTTGATAATGTGATTATGTATATATAATAGACTAAATTTTATTTAAAATGATTTCTCTTAAATAACAGCTATATAATTCTACATGATTCACAATAATACTATTGATAGACGAATTTAACAACAATTAAATACTATCGATAAATTATTAGATTTTTTAACTTCAACTAAATAAAGCATTTGATAGTAACCTTGATAGTTACTACCAGCTGGCGGGAATGTGGTTCCTGTTTCTTAAAGTAGATAAACAAATGATTCAAGTTGCATTCTTTGATGATGTCTGCCAAGAATTAACTTTAGACAAATAAACCAAACAGGAAAATCATTATCGTCAAGACACTGAAAGTAGTTTCCAACGATAAAATTAACTATCAGAAAAGCTATCTAAAGTGCTCTTATCCGCTCACTCAAGTAGTGATCCTTATCCTGATTTAATAGATCATACACAACTGACCTTGTTTGATGTTGTAAGTAAGTTAACGCTTAAGAAAAAGAAAGGTATCCAAAAACCTAAGTAGTGTTAGACAAATATCATCGATAACATTTTTAAATGGAGTATAAAAAATGAATGAATTCAATCATCATTCCCCCTATCTACTCTCTCGAGAACAAGCTTCTGCATTTCTCGAGATCGAGCCAAAATTATAAATTATGTGGATTTATAATAGGCAAGCAAGAACGCTACACAATCCCCGACCTGTCACAATTTATAAAAGAACATCTCGTGTAATCATCTGATGATTGATATATTACTGAACTCTATTTACAATAAAAGAGTATTCAACTAGCATCTATCAACCATCATTATTGAAAGGATTTGATAGCTATGCCTAGTATTGTTAAAAGAGGGAAAAATTTAAAGCACAGATTCCACTTTATAAGCATGGTCAACATAAAAAATTAACTAAAACATTTGATTCGAAACAGGTGGCAAAGCGTTGGGCATTAGAAAATTGGTTAGAAAAAGGAAACGGAAAGTAATTAGCGCAGCAGAAGACAAGCTTTCCGGATTTCTTCGAAAATTAGATTTACGGCATCAAGAGAAACGATGTAAAAGAAACAACCTTTCAAAATTACCAACGGACAGCTCAAATTGTCAAAAAGTTATTTGGCGACATTCAATTAAAAGATTTAAATGATAATGTTGTCCAACTCAAAATTGATAACTATGCAAAAACACATTCTCGTAAAACAACTCATGAAGTGTTATTTAAAATAAAGACGGCATTACGTGATGCCTACGATCGAGGATATCTCGTAACTGATTTTGCTAGTTTAGTAAAGACACGTGGAAAAGAGCTTGAGAAAAGGAATAACTACCTATCAATGATGGATTTAAAAGAACTAAAACCTACGTAATCTAGCATACAGAGGATGAGTTTCATGTGCTTGTTTGGTTAGTATTAAAAACTAGGATGCGCTGTGGCGAACTCTTAGGAATCAAACCAGAGGATCTTTTTCACTATGATATCCATGTTCGATGGCCCATCAGCCTCATAAGGAGTAGTTTCCAGAATTCTTTCACTCGTCAATACTTTGTCGGTTTCATTTTTTGAAAGCTATTCAATATTTTGATTCGCAAATGGTTTAACACACGAGTGATCTGTTGGACAATGTGAAAGCGATAGGTCACGATTACGGCGTTTGGGAAGACCGCCTTTACAAGTTCAAAATATGGGGCATTCATATCCATCACAACGTATTTCACGTTCGCTCGTGCTTTTCGAGTGAATTTAAGGCAATATGGTTTTAAGAAAGCAAGGCGACGATTCTCCAATACACCGATCAATTGCTGGGTCTGCCCATTCATAAAAACAAAACTCATTTTTCCGCTGCAGGACTTCATTGATTTGAACTCATCAAAAAAAGGACCGAAGGTAACGTATCAAAACGAGGATGATACATTTTTAAACAGGTGTGCAGGACACGCAAAACGGCTACGTCAGAGACAACATAGCGATCGGCAATTTCTTTTCTTGTTGTATTCTTCGCCAGTTCCAAGGCAATTTGAACCTTTAATTCCTTTGAAAGATAGCCGTTTTCATCCACCAAATTTGTCTGAGCGTTGAATGTCGACTGACATTCTTTACAGTAAAAGCGCGTACGTACCAAGCGTAATTCTGTTTTGGTTGCTCGATAATGCAAAAGTTGGCTTTTTGTTTTGTGTGAGCTATTCTTGATGATTTGCCCTTTATTCTTTAAACTAAATTTACGGCAATGGCTTGTTTACAGATAAGATTGGCATAAATAAGATTGGTGCGCCCCCCCCTCTTCTTCTACTTTCTCTAATCATTATTCTACGAAGAATAAATTTTCATCTGTTAAACCTAACAATTTCCTAGTGCAATGTTCCATGGAGATATCCTTTCTTGGTGTAGTTTTATTTTAGACGACTAAATTCTACCAGTTAGGCTATCTCTTTTTCTATCCTTTTTTACAAAAAAAGTGTCAGTAGAAAATCCATAAATTTCCCACCAACACAAAACATTGTAGAACCAATTTTTAAAAGCATTTTACACAGTTAATCAAGGTGAATATTGTATAGCAAAATTTACTTCAGCAGTATATAACTGCTTTTCCTCTAACTTATAGTATTCATTTCCCACAAAGATTTTGAATCCTTCATGTTGCATCTGAGATATAATAAAAGAGTTATTTTCCCATAAGTTTGTTTGAAAATCATATGACAGTTTCCCCGTAAAGGATCCCTTAGAAAATAATAGTTCATCGGATAAATTTTTTACATCTTCATCTTGATGATAGACTAGTCTTATGATATTCTCATCAATTTCTTTTCCATCTTGATTTTTAAAAGGTGTCGCACTAACCATAATTTCCCAAGTTTCTTCAATACCCGTAAAGCTAATAACGTCAATATTTAAGGGGTCTATTTTCTCAATATTCGAATTAATGTGCGATGAATCAATTGAAACTTCTCCAAAATTAATTTGATTAGGAATTGATACATTAAATTCCCCTGAGGCAATTGAGACCTCTCCGAATACTTCGACGGGACTACTATTTCCTAAAAATTCAACTTTTATTTCATCTGTTTGCTCGCTTAAAGATATCGGCATGATAGGTATATTAATGTAATAGTTAACACCAGCTATTAGTGAAAAATTAGAAATTGTAATAACCTGATCGACTAATACCACTGTTACGCCTAATGGGACCACGCTTGAAAAGTTAGTCAAATATATTTCAATATTTTCATCATCCACTTTTAAAGATTCCGGAATAGAAATTGTAAAAGTGGAATTACTATTTGTCACATTGCTTTTAAAAGGCACTTCTAATTCCTGTAAATCACCCACGACAGAGTTCACTGAAAAATTCGATGTAAAATAAACTTCTTCTTCTTCTAAACCGACCTGTGCTTTCTCGGACTCTAAAGAAGTTGAAAAGCTTAGCCCAGTGGATCCTTTGATATTCACGCGATAGTTATAAGAACCACTATTACTTTCATTCATATTTGAAATTGTATAACTAGCATCATCACCGACTTCTGTTCCCTCAAAATACCATGTATATTCCGCTGAAAATTCCGTGTTTTCGAAGCTATCATTAAGCATAAAAGAGCTTAGATCTGCTTCCAATGTCACTGTCTCACCTGCCGGTATTTCTCTATCTCTCAAAGGTAAAGTTATTTCATCTGTTACTGCAAACAAAGTACTAGGACTCACAGTGGACAGCCACCCTCTAAATATGTCTATATTTGAACTACTAAGTCCTACAAATTTGAGATTGGATGGTATGTCAAATTTAGAAATTGAAGTATATGTTGTAAGCGAAGGTAAGTAGACTTCTTTAAGTGCAGTTGCGTCAGTCAAAATTTGGTTTGTGCTTACCGATTTTAAGCTCGCCAAGTTAAGCGTAGTTATCTGTGTACCAGCAAAAGATCTAGATGACAAAGCTGTCAGCTGCTCATCAAAATCTATATTTGACAAATTATCAAATCCCACCTGTAGATTTACGCTTGTTATAGAATCACTTGACAATGATACTACGCTAACACTGGATCCATTTAATTGATTACTTCTTAGCTCAGAGAAATCACGAACTATCAATTCTCTGACATTTATAAATACAGTATAACCATCAGAATAAGCAATACTCGAAGCACTATTTCCAGGATCTCTATTTATGGTTTGCTTTCTAAGAGCTTGGAATTCACTTCCCGACATCCCAGGAGAAGAAAAACTGCCTGAAGACAATTCTAGTAAGGTCCCCTTAGCATAATCATCAAAAAGATTTTGGTCAATATTCCCCCATTTTGGTGTGATTAAATAATTCAATCTATTGTATCCCTGATCAAAATTCCCACTTCCAATAGATGTAACTTCTGGTGCCTCTAGTCTATTAAGATTACTCATCCCCCTGAGAGCTCCGGTTCCAATTGACTCAGCTTTTGGCAAATATAAGTGTTCAATACTTGAAGCACCAGACAAAGAATAATTTCCTAAAGATACCACATCCCTCAATTCAAAATACTCCAGGCTAGTATATTTTCCAAGCACACTGTGCAGAATAATACTTCCAGAAAGACTTGTTACCCCCGCTAATGTAATAGATTTTATAGTTGTTACATCATAATTTGCTGCTGTCAACACTTGATCCATTTCTGTTAAAGTCCCCGTGCTTTTGAGCGTAATCAGCAATGTACTATCACTTCTGGTCAAATCCGATGATTTAATAACCGATCCAATATTTTCATGATCATAATCAAAATCCTCAAAATCAATCAACCCTGTTTCTTCTTCTAAACTATTTTCAAAATCTACCATAGATTCATTGGTGATTTCCTTGATGGAGCTAGCCTCTTCTTTAGTCTCAGTTATTTCTGATGTTTTTGTGAAGTTCTCAATCACAAGATTTTCTTCTAGTACTTCTTGAGCAATAATTTGAACTGGAAAAGTGAAATATGACGATAACAAAAAAAACACACTCATAGAACATACCCAGTTAAGCTTTCTTGACATTTTATACTCCTCTTCTTTCATTATTTATTCTAATAGAAAATTACTTAACATTGAATAAAAACGAGAAATTAGGTTCTTCATTTAATTTGAACCCAAAAGATTCTTTGGTATAAAAAAGATAATCTTTTTCTACTATTTCTAAAATTTGATCTTCCTTTAAACAAAATAGATCATCTTTATTTAACAAGGAATAGATAATATTTAATTTTGAATCTATGCCAATTAAAACAGCCATTGTTTGCCATAGGTTCTCTTTATTAACTATTTCTTGAAAACTTTTAAATTCTATAAAAAGATTATTTATATATTTCTTTAAATTAGAATAATTCTTAATCCCAGCGTTGTTGAACAAGCTTTCCCATTTCAAAACATAATAATTTCTATCACTAATTTCAATCAAATGTCGCTCCTCCTTTTTTTAGTTCTCCAAAAAATAGGCAAATTTGGAAAAAATAATCTTAATAAAATATGGTACATTCAATTTCATGTCGATTGTATTTCTACCCGTTCATAGAAATCTATATTTAATTAAAATTACTATTCTAACCTTATAAATAAGATTAGAATGTATAAAACTGGATTTTTTTAATGATTTAATAATGATTAATTGTCAATAGTTAACTGTTTTTTAAAATTAAGCTCAAAAATAAAATCGAAACATACCTGATTATATTAAATATGGAAAAAATTTAACTTAGATCCAACAAATTGGTTAATTAAGCAATTATTATAATGTCCAAACTAATTTATTTATATTTGTTTACTATCATAGATGAAACGAGGATACTAATTTTTTAGATACAAATCAAAAAGTGGAAACTTTAGATTCTTAATAATCAGATCTATTAATAACTATTGAATAGGCGCGGATTGAAAAATTTGTTCAACTAGCATTAAAGAATGTAATCAAAGTAAATTGAGGTTTCTTTATGGATTAATTATTAATAATTGTCTTATTACGCTTAACTAAAATAATAAACAAAAGCAACAGCAATACACCTAGAATAATTAAGAAACTATTTGTTATTTCATTTGTACTTGGTAGACTTTCTGTTATTTTCCCGTTTAGGTAATCATTAGATTCCACATTTTCTACTTTAAAAGTAGCATGTGAATTTTCTGATCCAAACGCATTTATTGGGAAAACAAACATGTTTAGTAACAAAAAAATATATATAACTCTCCTTAGGAAATAAGACAATTTAATGCGAAGCCTCATTAAAGCCACACTACTTTCTACTTAAATTTGTGTATATATATTTTTAAAAAAAGGTGTGTTGGTTACCCAAACACACCCTCATAATTAAAAATCAAGCTGGCTCTGCTGTAAGATTCCAAGTAATAACAGATGTGTATTCTTCGCCTTCTGCGATATTTTGATGCTTTGGAATAGATAATTCTACTTCACCTAATGAGATAGTTGTAAATCCATCAGCACCATCAATCGCCGTTACAACCTCCATACTCTCATTATCTTGTAGAAGCTGTAAGGAGCTTGGTCCACCAAATGAGGCGGTTTGATTATAGTTATTTGCTGATAATGAATTCAGTTTAATTGTTGTTCCTGTCAAAGATTTATCTCCTGATTTAAATGCATCACTACTTACTGATAATGACCATGAACCAGAGTCTTCTCTTTTATCATCAACAATAACATGATTAAAAGTATTATTTTCTACACGTGATGCCACCATTGTTGCCCCTAGACTCGGATCATAATTTTCTAAAGTCCCAAATTGCCAATCTGTTACTTTTGAAATTCCGATCTCGCCTGGACTCGAAGGCTCCCCTGGATCAACTACTCCACCTCCATCATCCCCTTCATCAGGATCGACAGGAGGAGCTACTGGGTCAGTTACTTCAAGGATAGACAAGATTCCTTGTGAAGATGCATCTTGAGCATAAACCTCCAAAGAGCCTAGACCAACGGCACCCAAAGTTGCTAGAATAATAGAACTAGAAATTAATTTTTTGTATAACATTCACTGATTCTCCTTTATATTTTAATTTGTTGTTAACAACAATTACATAATACAGTCTTGTGAATTATTACCAAAATCATTTTTTTCATATCTTTAGGATTTTTTGAATAGCATTTTTACTTATAGTCACGAACAATAAAATAACATCCCGAATCAAAAAAGATGTTCCCGAGCGCTCATATATCTTCGCCCAAAAATTAATCCGATGTACTATGTATAACAACCTTAGTGAATAATTACAAATTATTAAAATTTCAAAACATTTTTCATCAGTATACAGTTTAAAATTCTAGTAAAAAAATTTTAATTATAGATCTCTTCTTTAAAAATAAGATTTATTACTCTTATTCTATTATCTAACCAATGCCTATATGAAATTCTTTCCTTCGATACTTTGAAAAGCGAATAAATTGTTTGTTTTGGATTTAACTCTCATTAATCAAAAGCACTAGTGGTTATATGATGTTAGAGTATTGAAGAATTATAATTGATTCGTCAGTCTCATTTTTTTAGATAGCAAAAAACGTGTCGTTCTCTCGTATGAATATTCAAAAGAGCAATATGATATATAAATGATTGTACAAAAAATGCTTCGACTTATTTGATGGTCATTGGGGACTCTTACGCGACCTTTTAGAAGGAAAGAGGTTGATCATAACTTCTGTTCTCTGATCTGCTACTCTTGTCTGTAGAAGTTGTGGTTTTAATGTGGTCGATATGAATAAGGAGACCTTTGTCCGTTTTTAATAAAACTATCAGATACCAATAGCTATACGCTTAAAAAAGTGCTCTGTCTATATAAAGTTTCGAAGCCGTTGGACAGCTTGTGGGTAGTTTTTAAGTCTAGATCACTTGATTGCGAAATATATTAGATTCTAACTTAATTCTATATTGACTTAAAAAAATTCTCTATCTTTTACTTCGAAAAGCTATCAGATATTTTTGACAATCGTTATTCATGCCTTGAAAGATTATAAAAGCTTAGCAGAGATGGCGAAACTGGGAGATTACCGAAGCTTAAATTACCTCTGTTAACGAGCTATTTCTTAGGGACACCAAACTAGAAGAAGTATAATTTCTAGTCATCGACATAAGCGCTTTCTACATCCAGCTTACAAAAAGTGTTTAGCAAAATTCGAAAGTACTGATTGCTCAGTTTCATATTGTCAAACAGATGAATCAGACATTCGATGAGTTGTGCATTCGTGAAATAATGAGTTTCTTAAAGCAAAAAACAATCTAAAAAAATGAAAAGTATTGGTACTTTCTGTTAAAATATCTTGCAAAGATTAAACATTATGTTATTAAACATGGGAAAGTCTTCTAAAGTCTAGATACTCGTTTCTCACTAAAGCGATGATCCATACTCTTACTCCAATGGAAAAAAATAGAAGAGGAAAATATCCGCCTAAAGACAATGAAGCGAGTATCCTATGGATTTAAATTCTTTGATAACATGAGAATTAGAATCTTTTTGATCAATCAATTAATCAAAGTAAGATAACAAAAAAATCTAGGTCAGAATGAGGTTCATTCTGACCTAGATTTGATTTGGCGAGACTCATAAGTCATAATAATTGGAAAAGCTTGTAATTCACCTCACTAGAAGCTTGTTTTTTACACGTAAAGACCAGTTAAATACTATGCCAAACTGATTAGATTATGATTATTTTTCCAATTGTATCTCTCTAGCATCACTAAATGTCTAAAAAAACAATTTTATCATGACATATTACCATCAAACTTATTAGAGCTAATTATTTGAAGGAACCTCACTTAGTATCCATTCAATTTTAGAAGTATATTCACCCGCACTAGGATTTGAGTTTCCTGGAACTTCCAAACTTATGCTTCTTTCAAATGTCTCAGAATTGCCAAAACGAATAATCCACGTGCCTAAACCTTCATTAATTCCAAATTCTACTAGATTACTTATATTTCCTGGATACAATGTGATATTTTTCACTTCATTTGAAATTTCATTATTATGAACACTAATAATATCAATATTGTCAAAAGATAAAGCGGCTCCTAATAGCTCTTCATTATTGGCACTAGAAAACTGATTACTTTGTCTGACAGATAGAGACCATGAGCTACCGTCAGTTCTAAAATTACTAACTTGTACAAAATTAGGACGTTCTGCTAATTCTTCATCTCCACTTTCATTTACCCTTAGTGGATTGGCAAAGTATTTCTGATCTAAAATGGAAATACTTTTAATACCAAAAGATAAATTAGGTACAAAATCAATCCTTAGGCTTTCAATTTCGCTTGATACGTTAGGAGCTTCTAATGGGAAAATCTCTTTCTCAGGGTCTAACGGGTCCAATATAGAAGTTTCCTTCAATTCGTAAACATAATAAACATCTACTTCCCCATCGGAATAGATACCTTCTGTTTCTCCTATTACATTAACTAGATTCCATCCTAATATTTCTCGACTATTTATTTTAAATGTTTCACCAGTCTTACCTATATTTACTTCTTTATCTAAAAGATTATTATTGAGTTTGTCAATGTAATTAACATTTATTGTACTATATTGCTGCCACTTATATAGACCAGGTCTACTACCATCATAAGTTCTCAAAAGACTAGAAGAAGTCTCGGTAACGTATTCAACTGGCTTCTCTCCATTTTGATCTAAATAATGCATCCATACTCCTGTATATAGATCATTTTGATTTACATTTGGAAATGAAAGAACATTTGATTCCAAATGATTAAAAATACTGTTGCTACCTAGATATATTTTTTCAAGAGATCTAGTACTTGAAAACATCCCATTTGCATTGGTGAGTTTTTGAGTGTCCCAGTTTGAAAGGTCAAGCTCAGTTAGTGCAGTTACATTAATAAACATGCTAGACATACTTGTCACATTGCTTGTGTCAAATCCTGAAACATCTAGTTCTGTTATACTGTTTACTCCACTAAACATGCTAGACATACTTGTCACATTGCTTGTGTCAAATCCTGAAACATCTAGTTCTGTTATACTGTTTACTCCACTAAACATGCTAGACATACTTGTCACATTGCTTGTGTCAAATCCTGAAACATCTAGTGCTGTTATACTGTTTACTCCACTAAACATGCTAGACATACTTGTCACATTGCTTGTGTCAAATCCTGAAACATCTAGTGCTGTTATACTGTTTACTCCACTAAACATGCTAGCCATACTTGTCACATTGCTTGTGTCAAATCCTGAAACATCTAGTTCTGTTATACTGTTTACTCCATTAAACATGCTAGACATACTTGTTGCACTTGACGTATTCCAATTTGAAACATCTAGTTCAAGCAAATTACTTTCTCCTGCAAATAAATATTGCATGTTGGTTACATTTGATGTGTTCCATTTCGATACATCAAGTTTTTCCAAAGAACTTCTATTTGAATACACTACGTAGAACATATTAGACATATTCGTTACATTCGAAGTATCCCAATTCGATACGTCTATAGAAGTAAGACTACGAATATTCGTTGAAGAATTATAGAACATGCTAGACATATTTACTACATTACTTGTATCCCAATTTGAAACATCTAGTGCTGTTATACTGTTTACTCCACTAAACATGCTAGACATACTTGTCACATTGCTTGTGTCAAATCCTGAAACATCTAGTTCTGTTATACTGTTTACTCCACTAAACATGCTAGACATACTTGTCACATTGCTTGTGTCAAATCCTGAAACATCTAGTTCTGTTATACTGTTTACTCCACTAAACATGCTAGACATACTTGTCACATTGCTTGTGTCAAATCCTGAAACATCTAGTGCTGTTATACTGTTTACTCCACTAAACATGCTAGCCATACTTGTCACATTGCTTGTGTCAAATCCTGAAACATCTAGTTCTGTTATACTGTTTACTCCATTAAACATGCTAGACATACTTGTTGCACTTGACGTATTCCAATTTGAAACATCTAGTTCAAGCAAATTACTTTCTCCTGCAAATAAATATTGCATGTTGGTTACATTTGATGTGTTCCATTTCGATACATCAAGTTTTTCCAAAGAACTTCTATTTGAATACACTACGTAGAACATATTAGACATATTCGTTACATTCGAAGTATCCCAATTCGATACGTCTATAGAAGTAAGACTACGAATATTCGTTGAAGAATTATAGAACATGCTAGACATATTTACTACATTACTTGTATCCCAATTTGAAACATCTAGTGCTGTTATACTGTTTACTCCACTAAACATGCTAGACATACTTGTCACATTGCTTGTGTCAAATCCTGAAACATCTAGTTCTGTTATACTGTTTACTCCACTAAACATGCTAGACATACTTGTCACATTGCTTGTGTCAAATCCTGAAACATCTAGTTCTGTTATACTGTTTACTCCACTAAACATGCTAGACATACTTGTCACATTGCTTGTGTCAAATCCTGAAACATCTAGTGCTGTTATACTGTTTACTCCACTAAACATGCTAGCCATACTTGTCACATTGCTTGTGTCAAATCCTGAAACATCTAGTTCTGTTATACTGTTTACTCCATTAAACATGCTAGACATACTTGTCACATTGCTTGTGTCAAATCCTGAAACATCTAGTTCTGTTATACTGTTTACTCCATTAAACATGCTAGACATACTTGTCACATTGCTTGTGTCAAATCCTGAAACATCTAGTTCTGTTATGCTGTTTACTCTGCTAAACATACCTATCATACTTGTTGCACTTGACGTATTCCAATTTGAAACATCTAGTTCAAGCAAATTACTTTCTCCTGCAAATAAATATTGCATGTTGGTTACATTTGATGTGTTCCATTTCGATACATCAAGTTTTTCCAAAGAACTTCTATTTGAATACACTACGTAGAACATATTAGACATATTTGTTACATTCGAAGTATCCCAATTCGATACGTCTATAGAAGTAAGACTACGAATATTCGTTGAAGAATTATAGAACATGCTAGACATATTTACTACATTACTTGTATCCCAGTTTGAAACATCTAGTTCTGTTAATCCAGTTGTATTGAAGAACATATTAGACATGTTTGTCACATTACTTGTGTCGAAATTTCCACCTCCTTCAATTTTTGACAATGTAGGGAGTTGAGAAAATAAACTAGCAGAGTTCGCAGGCAGCTCAATAACATCCTCAACTATTAAATTTTCAACATTCGGATAATTCATTTTCCAAGGAGCGGTACTAACTGTTCCCCCCTCTCCACCTCTCAGAACTAGTGTTCTTGAATCCTCAATCCAATCCCACTCTACACTCCCCCATGTTCCTGTTAAGAGGGATTCTTGAATATTTACATCAATTGAGTTCTTCTCTTCTGTAGATATTTGGTCGGTATCTTTTTCAGAATCTGACATTCCAGTCACCGCGGTTTCTTCACTTATTAAATCACTTTTTTCGGTTTCTTTTTGTTCATCATTTTCTATCGTATCATTTTCTATCGTATCATTTTCCTCTGTACTATCCTCGCTTTCGGAAATTGAACTTGAAATTGTCACAGCCCAACCGATTACTGGTTCAAATATAGGAAAGATTACAATCAAGAAAATACTAAATAAAGTTAAAGTTCTTTTAGGTATCAATCGCATAATTATCATTCCTTATGAGTATAATTTGAAAAAGTTTGCTATTAAAAATAGCAACTTACATTTTCTAAAATTAATAGTATATCTTTATCAAAAATATCCAAAATCATGGTTTTCCACTTAAATGAAATTTTTGAAAAAAAGCTCTCGAACTTTCTTTGTAAGAAACTAAACTCTATGAGTAAAACCAATCAATTAATTTACTAACTAAATATTTATTTTTCTACTTTTTCTTTTTCAACCAACAAAAATTAAACGTACGTTCGATAAATTATCATGAGAGATTCAATTAAATTTACGAGCGACAACATCATAGAATCCACATCAAAATCAGATTGTTTCTCTATTATTTAGGACTGATTTATTACGAGAAAAATTCAGTCTGATTTTTATTCCAGATTGAAAAATATCGATCTTTAATATGTTTAAAGTACTGCATAATAAACACGCTTTGAACCAAAGTATTATTTGAAAAATTATAAAAAAAGTGATTACCATAAAGAAAATTTGGTATTATAAGATTTTCAACAAATTTTTCATCAGAATAGATAATGATCGTTGTAGCTCCACTTTTTTCATCTACTCATGAATGTTAAAAATTGTGATTCTAAATATATATATGCAATTGGCAAAAAGAAAAGATCGTTTATTTCGAAAAAATATTTAAGACCTTGAGTTGATCAAGTTCATTTGTCCGCCCAAGCCATTCGTTTTAAAATAATTTCAGATTTAAGATTATTCAATCACTTATTGAAAAATATTTTTGCAATTGAAACTCAGCAAGCACTTTTAATATATGCCATTTATGCGCCAAAAGTTTTTAGAGTTATTTTAGATAGTCACTTAGTATAACAATCTTAAACTTTAATGGTTGATTGATTTTGTTCTTAATTTCTGTTTGAGAACAAGAAAAAAGCTGAAAACTGTTCAATCGTTCATTTATAAGATATTCCTTCAATTAAACATCCATTTCCTCTTTTTTACTAATACTAAAGAATTAGATTGCTAAGTAATAGTTATAAATTCCTTCTATGTTTTCAACTAATCTAGCGATTTACAAAGAATGCTAAATTACAGATTAATCAAATTCATAACACTAAACAGTCAAATCAGGAATTCATTAATTTTTTATCCGTAAAATGGGACCGTTTAGTAAGATAGATTGAAACAGTTAAACTGAAAATTTGAACAAGAACTGGCATGAGTTATAAAGAATCTTTATAATCAATACAAAACATGGTAAAGTCTTAAAGCACCTAAATACACGTTTCTCACAGATTCGAAAATATTAGTTTTTTTACAACTTTCTAAAGGAACCATATCCTTTTTTCAATTTTTTTGAAGCTTTTCGAAACAATAATTATATCTTTTTTCACTATATTAAAAGAACTTATTATATCATAGACGAAGGCTTTATTGAGAACTTCATAATCCTATGAACTTTTAAGAAAGCAATACTAACACGAAAATCCATCCTCACTCTGATGGAAATATGAGAACTGATATCTTTTGAGTCAATCAATTAATTAAAGGCAAATGACAAAAAATCTGGGATAGAACAAAGTTGATTCTGTCCCAGATTTGATTTTTCCTAACTTATTAATCCTTATTGATATAAAGTCAGTTTTTATTGTATATATTTTATTGGTCTTAATTACCAAACCGAAAAATCACTATGATAACCAAAATCTAATCTCGAATGTTTTAACCATCGAAATAGAAACACTATTTTCAAATTTCTTTTTCTAGACAGCCGACATTCTAACAGCTGACATACAATAGATATAAACTTTTAATCTACAAACAAACATATATTGTTTAGTATTTGCTTTTTCAAATTATTTATTTACGACAACTTTTTTAAAACTCGTCAATTAGCAAGTATTTGTCTTTCTTTGTCTTTTCTAATCTTAGTAGTTTTGTCTTTCTGTTTAACAGTCTCTTTTTTAGCTCTTTCAGTAATGTTTTTAAAACTCAATTTATTGTCCTCAAGATTAGGCAAATTGCTCATATCAGGATATTTTATTTTAGAGCTCTCATCCTTATCTAGGATCTTGGTACTTTCAGTATGTTTGGATGATTCACTAGGCATATTTTCTTTGTTTTTTTCATGCAATCCAACTTCTAGATTTTTGTCATTAATCTTCTCTCCTTTTGTTAGATTTTCTGCACTTGTACTAGCTGACGGTTCATCTTTTTGTAGGCTTTGGCTACTTGTGCCTGCTGTTGGATTTTCTTTTGTTAAACTGTCTGCATTTGTACTAACTGTCGGCTCATCTTTTTGTAGACTTTGGCTATTTGTGCCTGCTATTAGCCCCTCTTTTGTTAAACTATCTGTACTTGTACTAACTGTTGGCTCATCTTTTTGTGGACTTTCGCTATTTGTGCCTGCTGTTAGCCCCTCTTTTGTTAAACTATCTGTACTTGTACTAACTGTTGGCTCATCTTTTTGTAAACTTTGGCTACTTGCGCCTGCTGTTGGACCCTCTTTTGTTAAACTATCTGTACTTGTACTAACTGTCGGCTCATCTTTTTGTAGACTTTGGCTACTTGTGCCTGCTGTTGGATCTTCTTTTGTTGGGCCTACTTTCTGTCTCTGTAAATCCAAACCTGCAATTTGTTCCCTACCGTCTAATATATCTAAATTGCTTAAATTTTGTAAAGTTCGAACATCTTGTTCGTTAACATTTAATACTTGCCTGCTGCTATTGCTTAAATCCGTGATCAAATTTTCATATGGCGTATAAGCCGGAGGAGCAACATATGCCTCTGAAGTCACTCCACTAATAGCAGCTTCGTAACTAGGCGGTGCTCCTCTATCATAAACTGGCGCACTTGCTTCAGCGAATAACCCTAGATCATAAGCCGGCGCATTCGCCGAAACATATATATTGTTTTCGTCAATTGGTGCACTAGGCATTCTGTAGGAATTCTGCTCTGGTAAAGGAGCATTTGGCCTTGCTATTGTGTTTTGTTCTCTTATTAAACTCAATTTTAATTCATCTGGAATAATGAAAACATTGTGTTTTTCAAAGTTTTCAAAGTATTTAAAAACATCGATTTTACTTTGTTTAATATTGTCCATATAGCTACGCTGTAGGTTGTGCAATTTATTAATATCAGTTTCATAATTTGCGATTTTTTGTTTTCTGGAATTGGTCATAATCCAATATTTCTTTTTTTTAATTTCTAGAGTATTGTTTAATGATTCAATACCTGATCTGGCATATTGCATTGCATGTTTATTCCTGACAGAAGATACAAGTAATTTTTGAAAATCCTTGTTTTGTCCAAAAATTTTTGCCCCCCTTATAATTGTTTCTGCTTCTTTTAAATCCATAGCTTGTCTTGATGTCAAACGTTGATTCTTCAATTCACTTTCAATATTTTTATAATGTTCTAAAGCCTTATAAAAATTCATATTCTTCATTGCGTTGAAATGATATCTTTCGGATACTGCAAGTAAGCCTCTATTTGGCATATATTTTCCTTCTCGTAATTTATTATTTTTAAAACGACTTCCATCGTTTCAGTCACCCTGCTGGGCTATTCCTCACTATACATTTTTTAAAGTTGACAATAAAATCCGTTTATTGATAATATTCTTGCACACGATCTCTATCCTAAAACTAATACTTTTTTGAAGGTATAACTACAGAAAAAAGCGTGCATTCATTCTAATTATTTATCACGCATCAAACACATTAGATATCATTCTCTCCTTTTATTCCCCTTCTAGCATAAAATAGAGTGGCTTTTAAGAAGCAAACATTTGAGTTCAATGAGGCAAGATTATGGCTATTAAATAAGATTCAGAGATAATCTTCAGTAGCTAATTACTCGAAAATTATGAAATGAGAACCTCTCTTGAACTTATTTATCGGTTTAGATGTTGGTTAGAAAAAATTAGATAATTGCCGATTTACATTATCAAATGTTCTGTAAAAACAAATATAATAAACAGTGTTCAAAATGTTCGACAAGTTAAAAGATATACAATTTTATACAAAGATTATATCTAAACTTTTACAAATTTCCATTCATTTTCACAAATGAAAGTTTAGAATTATGGTGGACTTAAACAACTGACAATATGTTCTGACTAATTAGTTACTAAAATAGTTTGAGTAAAGCAACCTTTTCAATAAAAATAAACATTAAAATGTAGTACTTTATTAAAAAATTCTGGTGGAGACAATAGAATTTGCGCATTCGAAGATACTATTATAAACTTCCTTATAGAAGACTTGACCTTAATTGAAATCTCGTAAGTTCTTCTGGAAGGGTCTACTGATTTATTTCAAAAATTAGGAAAAAATTGAAAAATCCAGAGAAATTTTCCGAAATTAAAAAGTATTACAGCAAAGAAAACTTAAATAATTAAACACAAACAATAATGAGCGCTCAACTTTCTTGTAATGAAATTTGCAAGTTTCATCCATACGCTATTAAAGAATAGTCAGATCTATTATCTGATAAATATTGCAAAAAATAATATTAAGTTATTTTTAGAAAAAATCTTAATCAAGCCAAAAAAATTATTTCCTTCTGGTTCAAGTAAATGCGATCTAATTTTAAAAAATTAACTCAGTTTTAAAAGAAATTTCATACTTACTTAACATGAATAAGGTTTTTAAATTAATATTAATGATCTGTCGAAATTATCATTTTTTTCACATAAGTCTAAATTGCTTTTCCAATTAAGATAGTTATTCTCAACAAATTTTATCACACCATCTTCAGTATAAAAAAGCAACTTGTCATCTAAAATTAACAAACGTATTATTATAAATTTTGAGTCTATTTTTAATAAGTCACTTAAAATTTCAAAAAAGTTTTCTTTTTTAACTGAATTAACTAATATATTTAATTCAAGCTCCAAGTATTGCCAGTAACTTGTTATTTCAGGGTACTTTTTTTTTAAGCTCAACCAGTTAATTCCCGTTTTCATATAATCCAAGTAATCATTTGTACTACTAATACTAGGCTTTCTTCTTTCCATAGTTTTTCCTCTTCTAATTTTTTTAAAAACCTTACATTATAGATTGATAAGTAATGTTCCAACAATAAGCCAAAATATAGTTGTAAAAAGTAAAACACCTCTCCAAACTATATAGCGGGGCTTATTTACAATAAATTGAAAAATTTTTTCCATTTCTCCACATCTTCCCTTTCTAACAATTAGCCTGGGCAATATCTAATAGTAGTTTAAAAATTCCAAATTCAAAATGAATCAACATAACAGAATATTAACTTTTTTATTAGATTATTAGACTATATAACTTTTTGTTTGGATCTTATTTTTTAGCTTTATTTCTAAATCGTTATTTTTTATTTTTGCCTTAAGAATTACTTCTTGTTTTTTTTCAAGAAATCTCATCTTCTCCACCGCTTTTACTTTAGAAAAAGTAGGTTTATCTATAGAATTCTGATTTCCTTTCTTTCTGTTGAAGGTCATTTTGACTCTTTTAGAGCCTATATTGTTAACCTCGTATTTTTCTTTATCAGATTTCAAAAAATTTTTTTTGTAGATTTTTTTTGAAATCTGAAGAAAAAGTTTTGAGAAAACTCTTGCTCCAGATTTGCCAATTGAACTTAAAGCTTCCAGTTCTGGATCTTCTTGATGATTCAACGGATATGCACCTCCTATAAATTTAATAAGAAACACTAATCGATTTCTAAAGAAATTTTCTCCGAATCGGCTTTAGTAGTACCATCTTGTGTAAGTTCAACTTCGCTGATTAATTTCTCAAAGCTAGTTTGCCACAAAAAAGATCCTGGTGTTGATGTTAACTCATAAATTAAACTTTCTTCGGTAATTCTAAACTGAATATTCTCTCTAGATCCTTCTAGTAAATTAATTATGAATAAGCAACTATTCTCATCTATTTCTTGAGAGATCAACTTAAACTTTACTTCAATGATTTCTTCTTCACCATCTTTAGATTTTTTTACTTGCTGGTAATAATCCTCATAGAACACTAATGAATATTCTATTTCTGATGATGTAGTTCTCCACTCTCCTTGACCTAAGATATCTAACCATTTTTGATATACTATATTTTCAGTAACTATCTCTTGATGACTATAATTTTCTAATACTTCTTCCATAAATTTTTTGTCTGGATAAAGATAAAAAGATTCATCATTCAAACTTACACGCATAATTGTTCTGCCTAATTTAGTTTCTAAATCTAAAGTAAGTTCTCCCAGATTTTCATCATTTAAAATGATTTGTTGATGTTCATTTAACATATAAGAACCAGAGCTTAAAATTTTATCAGCTCTATATGCTCCATCATCTAAAAATTCGATTATCATTTCATCGTCTCTATCTGAATACCAGATACCAGAATAGATTTTTGATCTAGCTATTTTAATTTGTTCTTCAATATCCACATGATTTTCAGTGCTGTCTTCACTAATTTCTGTTTTGATTGGCTTGCTTAATATAATTAAAATACTCACAATCATAGTAACTACTAATAAAAGAGTAGCAGCAAACAAATATTTTCCTTGTTTAGTTTCTAATAGATTCTTAATCATTTTTTCTCCCAAAACTATTCTATATAGAATAGTTAATCTAAGTTGTTACTTCTAGTAATTCCATAACCAGATATTACAGGGCTATCCACCAAGTATGTTTGTCTTCTAACAGCATTGCCAGAATTCCCTTCGATAGTTTGAATTATTCTACCATCTGAATACTCAACAATACCAACATGGTCTTTTCCAGTACGGTTACCATTCCAATCAAAAAATACTAGATCTCCTTCCTTTGGAACGTAATCTTCTGTGGCTAATTTATACTTATCCTTTGCTGTGAACCATCGCACCATTTCTATGCAGCTAGCTGATTTTAGTATGCGATCTTCACTTAAGTACCCAGCTTGATCAGCTACCCACGATACAAATATTGCGCACCATTCAACCCTATTAGCTAAGCCGAACCAACGCCAATATTTATCACCATTAGGATATCCTAACTCTTCTTTTGCAATTTGAATTAGTTCTCCTGAGTTAACCATAATATGCTGTGTAATCAGGTCCACATAAAACATATTTCCATATTCATATTTCCATGAAAACCCCATTTTTTGAGCAACAGGATTTCTATATGATACTGTTCTGCCACCACTTTTCTCCCTAGAGAAGATTCGTGCCATATCAAAGCTATAGTCACTATCACCATCCATTAACCAATTAATAAATCCATGACCGTAGTTGTACGCCTGAATTGCAGTCTGTTTATCCAAGTTGTTTTCTTCAACAATACGTAGTCCTTGAGAAAAATATTTTACTCCTGCATCAATTGATTCTTCAGCACTTTCAATAGAGTTGGGGGGGAGTCCAAGTGATTCGCTTGATTGCATAATGTCCCAAGATATGTTAGGTTCACCAGTCTCATCAATGTTAAGAACAATTGGATTACCTCCAGATTCTTCCCATATTATTGCCAGAATCAAGTTTTCATAGCCGCGTATATCATATTTTTCACAAGCTCTGCTGACTAATTCATGCCATTTTAAAACAGAATCTGGCGGATTAATGAGATTACCTGTAAGACCACCACTTGAATCATGAAATCCGGTGTCTTCTGGATAACTAAATACTAAATTATCTATATATGCTGCTGGATAAAGTATGGCATCGCTATGTGGCCAACTGCGTCTTTCTTGAACTCTTATTTCAAGATTCCCCATAGTTTGTCCTATTTGCTGCCCTTGGGTCAGTTTTTGTCCAACTTTTACTTGGATGTTTTTTAAGTTAACGTATCTTATTTGCTTACTTAAAGGCGTATTTGATATTACCATATTTTCTCTTACATCAACTACTGTTTCATTGCTTGATGCATAGACCATCTCACCTTCATCAGATGATAGAATCATCTCATAGAAAATTTCAGAGTCGTTTCTATCTCTGTAACCATATTTTTCAATAACAGTCGCGTATGAATTTTTTCCTAACGGATTTTCTAAAAACACCATATTCTCAAATCTATCTAAATCTTGTATTGGTTCGAACTTATCTAATTCTTCTTCATTCATTTCATCAGGAAATTCTTTTAAGTACTCATCAATACTAGTCCAATTTACTCTTATCACAGCAATTTGAACAAATTCACTTTGAGTTTGCTCTTCAAACTCGCCAGTATCTGGGTCTTCAATAAGTACAACTTGACTTACTTCTTGCTCCTCACTTTCTACTACCCAATTAAATGTGTAATTATGGATGCCTCTCATTTCATCACTAATACGATTATATTTACTACTTCTCGATCGATTATCAATATTATAATCCTCATACTTGGCATTTAGAAAGTAAAGGTACGTGTCTGCATTAGAATTGAACAAAAAAGTTGACGGATTGGATCTAACACCATTAAGTAAAAAATAAACTTCATAGTTTTCATCACTCAACTTCAGCTGATGATATAGATCATTTACTTCTTTATTTTTTTGTGCATCTAACCGAGTTACCAAGCGGTAAGCTTCTTCTAAAGCCATATCTTCAGTTTTTACAGTAAAAAGTGCAATAATAAAACTCCATATAGCAACGAAAACAGATATTATAGCAATAACTACACTTGTTATAAGTATAATTTTTATCAGTAAAAATAGAACAGGGATTAATAACAGAATCGCTAAAATGATACCAACTAAATTTAGGTCACCATTCTCATTTCGGCCTACTGTGTCTATTAATGACTCTTTTATCATATTTCGGTAAACGTGCTTTGATTTGACATTCTTTTTCAATGATTTATCTAGCTTCGACCTAGTGTATGATGCTATTTTATCTTTTTTGTTCAGTATCGTACTTATTTTTTTTGACCTGGTTGATACTTTATTGATATTACTAATCTTATCATTGGAGAACGCTCTATTTCTCTTATAGCTAGTTTTCCTCATTAATATAGATAATCTATCAGATGTCTTATTATCATTTAATTGGTTATAAAAACGATGCTTCTTAAATCCTTCATAACCAACATATTCGTCTAATCTATCTTTTTTTTCCGGAGTGTTTATATTTTTATTTTTTTGTTTCTTAGATAAATTTACTGATTTAGTGTTACTTTCTCTTTCTATATTAGGGTATACTATTGATGACTTGTAAGCTATTTTCTTATCAGACTTGTAATATGCTCTTTCCTTATTTAGGTGATATCTTTGATAGTTTTTACTTTTATCCGATATTACTTTTTTTATATAATCGTTGTTTTTATTAAAATTCATTGGTATCTGAAATTCTCCGTTGATTTATGTTTTCAGTGATCTCACCAGGCTTTGTAGTCATCATTTTGTATAATGCCGTTTCTTTAGGAAAATGATCATAAAACGGAACAATAGAATCTCCAAAAACTAACAAGCCTCGCCCTTCCTCTGTAAGATTCATGAATTTTTCTTGTTCTTCTGAAATATCAAAAAGTCTTACTAGTTGATTTCTATCAGTTTTCGCTTGGTTAAGCATCATAACAAAATCACTATTAGACAGCATTCTTCTTGCCATGTCAGATAGTAATAGTGTTTCAACATTTTGTGTAATTCCTGTTGGAATTGCTCCCCATTTCCTGGCACGACTCCAAAGTTCAAAAAAGTAATTTGACGAGTAATCATTTGAGAACAGAAGTTGCATCTCATCTATATAAACCCATGTCCTGATACCGCTAGATCTGTTTTTTGTAATTCTATTCCAAACTTGGTCTAGAACTACCAACATCCCAATTGTTTTTAACTGTCTTCCTAAATCCTTTATATCGTATACTACTAGTCTGTTGGTTAGATCTACATTTGTTGGTTTTGAAAAAACTGACAAACTTCCTTCGATATATAATTCTAAGTCAGTAACCAATTGAGCAGCATCTTCTTCTGGCTGTTCTTTTAAAACTTTAAAAAAGTCGAGTAAAGTTGGTGAAGCGTCTTTTCTTTTTTGTGAATGATTAATTTCATATGTTCTTCTACAAACTCTGTCTATTATAGTTTTTTGAGCAGACGATAATCCGACACTTCCCCCAACAATCAAATCACAAAATGAAATAATGAACTCAGATTTTAAAATGGTTGGATCAATGTCATCGCCATAGTTTTCATTAATATCCATAGGATTTATATGCGTTTTTGACTCAGGAGAAATCTTAACAATTTCTCCTGAAAATTTTTCACCTAAAGAAACGTATTCTCTCTCTGGATCAATAATAATAATCTCGTCAAGATCTTCCTGAACTAAGATATTCACAATTTCACGTTTAACTGAAAAGCTTTTTCCTGATCCGGGTGTACCCAAGACAAATCCATTTGGAGCTTTTAATCGCTTTCTATCTAAAGAGAGTATGTTTTCAGTAACACTATTTACTCCATAATATTTACCGTTCTCGTGAATTAATTCTGGTGTTGAAAAAGGCATAAATATCGCTGCACTAGCCGTTGTAAGTGTTCGATGAAGTGGCAAGAAATTTTTGCCAATTGGAAAAGAATTGTACAGACTCTGTTCTTGGAGATATGGTATTACTGAAAGTTTAAATCCGTATCTACGTGCTAATGATTTTATTTCATCTTTAATTCTTTCCAATTGATCCGTACTGGTAGAAGAGTATATTAGATTACCAGTAATTTCAAAAATTTTTTGCCCCTTGTTTTGTAAGTCATCCAACAATTCTTTTGCTTCAACTAATGAATGAGAAAGGTCGTATGGCAACATTTCGAAATCATACCCGCTTTTCAATGCTTTTTTTTGTTCGTCAACTTTTTGTTGTTCCATAAAAGCTAGTTTTGTACGTACTAAATCAAATGCATCTGGAGGATTCATAGACTTCAAAAATAATGAAAAAGTGAATTCTCCTGGTACTTCCATCATATCTGAAAGAAAAGTGTCTGAAAGCTCAGATGGGTATTCCTTAAAATACAGGGATTGGCACATAAGTCCGTCAGCATCAATACAACGAGAGTTTGATTTAAAGTCAATGAATTTTGGAACATAGGATTCATTTGAGGTTTCTGATATGTCTTGTTTATCATTATTATTTAAAACATTACCAATTATTTCCTTCCTATCTTCCGTGTTTAAAATAGTTGCCGTTGTCCCTACTCTTCTACAAAACATTTTAAATCTATCTGCAAGTGAACCTAATTCCTTAAACGCTTGATTAGCATCTCCATTTTTTTGCGAAAAGGTAAAAATTATAGATTTATTAAATCCGTTTCTATCCTCAGACACTTTATCAATCATCAGATTGTTTAACTCTTTCCTATAGAGATTGTATCTATCTTCTTTATATTCATAAAAAATCGTATTTGTATATTCTTCCATTGACCGTTTCTTTTTTTGAATTGTTAATTGAATAGTAGTAGTATGATCTATTGAATTCAAAAAATTACAATAATCCATGTAAACATCCATCTTCTTGTCTTCTGAGCTAAGTTGATAATCAATATCATTTACTGCTAAACTAATCGAATAATGACCTTCATAAGTCTCAACTAAATTATTATTCAAAAACTTTTTAATCGGAAAACTATCAACTATATTTGTTTTATCTCTCTTTATTTCTTTCTTTTTTAACTTTTTCATTTAAATCTCCATTTTTTCATTTCTTATATCTTTTTCCTGGTGAAAGATGGTATAAGAAAAAGTAGTAAATAAATTGTTTAAAATTAAGCCCATCTTTTTTAAACCATCCGAAAGCAACAATTGGTATTGAACATATAATCATTATCCAACTAACTGTATCCATCGAATATCCTAATAGTTTAATAAACAAAATGCTTATAAAGCTATTAACTCCTATAGCTATTCCGACACTAAAAAGTTGTTTCATACTCATACCAGCTATGATTTTTTCTTTATATTCTTTAATATCTTTTGGCACTCTAACTTCCACGGCCATTTAACCACATCCTTTTACTTTTAATTTGCTGAGAGAATCATTTTTGCCCAGCCTTTTGTTTTGTTAATAGAGAATAGTAGTGCTATCATGTAAATTGTAATTCCCAAAATAATTCCCCATAGACCGTTTTGAAAATTATCTAAAATTGTTGTAAAAATTGCTGGATAAATAACCAAAACAAGGGCTATAAAACAAGTTTGTAAACCTGTAGCAGCAAAATTTTTAAAAAAGCCTTTTGACATAGCAGAAAATTCATTGCTTGGTAAAGCTCCCATTGGGATTGGTGCCATAGCACAAAAAATATATAATTCTAAAAACCTTATATAGATGGTAACTTGGACTAATACTCTAATCACTAAAGCCGCTAAAAACATAATACAAAAAACCAGCAGCGCTACTAACTGTTCCCACCATGACAAGCTTGATATTGCTGAATCAACCCTAGAGTATAGATCCCTTAAGGATCCATCTACTTGGCTTTCAATAATACGTCGAGTCAGAGTTCCCGCTATTAGCAATATACCATCCAAAATATCCTGAATTCTCAATATGACTATGTAGCATATAATAAATTTAATAAATGCCTTTATAATCATTTCAAATCCGAGTGTTGGGGCCCCTCCAGCTCCTTCAACCTTCATAGAAATTTTTTGAAACTCTAGAAGAATAAATACGGATAATAATGCAAATGCAACTGGTGCTACAATTGTTTTTTGAATTTCAGTAGATATTCTGTATGCATCATGCATAAACTCGCTTAAGTTCATACCTAATATATTCATTAAATCATCGCCGTTTAGATACCACATAATTTGACTAAACAAATTCATTATTGCTGTTCTCAATTTTTTTCTCCTATAAACTCGTACGGTATTGGTAATGACAAACTAATTTTCTAAACTAATGACGAAAAATCAAATGATGTACCGAACCACGCCGCAGCAACTAAAATCAATCCACCACCTACTATCTGCCAAATTCCTTGTTGAAGCTGTGGACCATTTTTATCTTTTAGAGCGCCAGCAAGGATCACTGTACCCCAAATTAACCATAATCCCCCACCAACCATCGTAAATTTAGAGATTAATTCAAAAACATTCTTTAATAGATCTGTATTATTCATGTATATACACCGTTCTTTCTTTAATTTTTATATTTTAAAAGTGATTATTTTAACTTCCGGTCGTACCAATATTTTTTATTTACATCACCTAATTTTTTATAATTACAGTGTTTTTCTATATCATATTTTTTCGATAAAAACGGATTTACTCCTCTAATTTTAAGGATGCATTCAGTTCCTTTCAAATTCGATACTTCATCGGGATCCATAAGATTTCTTCCAATTTTTTGAAAACTTTCATTGTATGATCCTTGTGTCCCTTTTGTCACACTAATATTCCTATGCTCAATTGTTTCTTTCCCTAATAGCTTCGAAATATATTCATGAGTACTGTATTCCATACCGCCTAGATACAGCAAAACATCACTTGTTCCCAATATTGTTTCCCATGTTTCTTTGTACAAGTTTTTCAACTGACTTATATTTTGTAAAATAACGTTTGTAGAAATCTCACGACTTCTAATAACAGCAATCACTTTTTCAAAGTCTGGTATTTGACCGATATTAGCGAATTCATCAAGAATACATCTAACATGGACCGGTAATCGTCCTTTGTAATGATGATCAGCTTTGTAAACTAAATTATCAAAGAGTTGTTGATACATCATACTAGCCAAAAAGTTGAAACTGGTGTCTGTATCAGGTAACAATATGTATAATATTGTTTTCTGATCACCTAAACAATCAAGTTCCATAGTATCTTTTGATAATAAACTCTGAATACTAGGAATATCGAATGGGGCTAACCTCACACCTAAACTAACTAAAATACTTTTAGCTGTAAGATTTCCTGATAATTTAAATAACTTATACTGCGACACAGCAAAATTTGTAGGATCTTTTTGTTCTAATTCATCAAACATAATGTCTAATGGACTAACAAAATCAGGTTGATCTTCAGGAATATCCCCTAACCTGACCATTTCAATTACATTTTGTAAAATTTGATCTTCTTCACATACTTCTTGCAGTAAGTAACTAAAAATTGCCAAAAGCAAAGAGGTCTCTGCTTTTTCAAAAAAATCATCTCCACCAGTTTTTTCAGAGTTATTGGTGTTTTTCACCAAATTGTTAACTAACTTTAGAATATCGTCTTCATTTCTTATATAACGAAAAGGATTATAAAAATCTGAATTTTTTCTATTAATCAGATCAAATATCTTAATTTGATAACCTTCTTCTTCGAACATTTTAAATGTTTCATGTAATAGTAAGCCCTTAGAATCACTAACAACATATGATGAATGCATTTGCATCAAATTGGGTTTTACATAAAATCTGGTTTTTCCACTTCCGGCTCCCCCAACAACAACAACATTTTTATTTCGATTAAAGTTATCTTTATTAGTTATCTTCATTCGTCCACTTAATGATAGTTTTTCAGAATTTGTCAGTAATATATTGAATTTTTTCTCCTTATCTATAAAGTTTTTTATATCTGCTTGTACTCCCCATTTTGCACTTCCATATTCTATATCTAATCTTTGATTTTTTCGATTAAAAATTCCATATAAAATTACAAGCAAATATACAGTAGAAAAAATGATTCCTAGCACAAATGATCTTTCACTAAATTTCAATATAAAATTAAAAGAAATGAATTCATGAAACAGTTTATCCACAGCACTTAATACAAAGTCAATTTGAAATTTATTATTTCCACTAACTGATTCATAATAAAGGTAAAGATTATTCCCTAGATAAAATAAAAACAATAAACATACAAAGTGAAAAAATAATACTAGTTTTTTTTCCAAAGCCTTCCTCCTAAAAGTTACCATAACTAATAATTGTTATTGTAAAGACTATAGACCTTAATTAATAAAAAACAATAATTCTATCATTCTCCTTCTCTAAATTGAATTCAAATAAGCTATTATAACCTTAATACAATTTGAGTAAATAAAGGTTATTTTCACTTATTAGAAATCTCAGTGTATTTCCACTCAACATTTTAAATTTATCGTTATTTTACAGGTGCATCATTAAACAAATAACAAAAGAGCATTATAATAAATAACTATAATTAATTAATATGAATGACTAGATGAATTATAAGTTATAAAAAAAAAAAATCCATTTCATTTTTTTCTTTTTTTTTGGAAAATCAGAATTTTTTAAGATTTGTTTACTAAGAGAAGCAACTAATTTCCATTACATTTTTTTCCCCCTATACACCTTTAACTTGATTCAGCTAGTCATACTCTCTATCATATTTGTATAAATAATTTAATAATCAGTTGTTTTCTCGAAGTACTTTTAAAAAAAAAGATTTCATGGTTGTGTACAAAAATACACTGAAATCAATAGTAGCCAATAAAATATTTTTGAATTTTATTAAAAGTAAATTAGTATAGAACTTTTTTGAAAAAATCACAGTAAATATCATATGTAAACAGAACAAAAAAAAATTTTTTTATTGATGTTCTTTCTAAGACATTCAAGAAGACAGCTCTTATACTTTTTTATCAATAAAATTTTCGTCAAAATCTATTTGCTAAAAAATTTGCTATCCCTGTATGACTTTCAAGGTCAATAAATTATTCAAAACATTCATGCAAAATTATTGGATTGCGTTCATGTAAGATTGAGATCACTATTGTCAAAAAAAAAGATTTATATTTTATCAGAAAAATTATTAATTTCATAAAACTTTATCCAATATAAAAATTCGAAAATAATTTATAAGCAAGCGTTCTCATGCTTAAAAAGTATATATCTTAAGGAAACAGTTCATAATTATCATAAAAATATTTTAACGCATTATATTATAAATTTTTTTATCCCTCAGAAGTCGGTCAAATAAAGTTTGAATTCCGTCGATGGGTAAACAATAAAATAAATTAATCTCTTAACTACTAGTAAATCCCCTCGATTAACAAGCTTTTTTTTAAATTTAATCCATCCATGAGAAGTTGAATTATTGGCCACAGACATAAGAGTCGGCTACTTCCACCTCAACAAATCTGTTATGCCAAACGCGAAGTTAGTAAATGACCGGTTTCATACTACTAAAAAAAAAAACATACATTCAAGGACTATGTATCCGTGAAATGAACGAACTGCGTAAGCAAGAAAAAAAGTGAAGATGAAAAATAAAAAATAGCAATTTTGGGTAAAAAAGTGTGCAAGTACAAACCATCGTGAATACAAAAACCGAGAAAGTTTTTCTAGCCCATCGATTCTCATTTCTCTAATATTCTAAAATAATTGCTTAATTTTAAAACTTCATAAAGGAAGCGTATCCTTTTTTTCATGAAGTAATTGAAACCTTTCGAAGCAAAAAAAGACGTGTTTTTCTTTTTATTGGGGAACTTCCCGAAAAGTTAGATAACGGCTCTCGAGAGAAACTTCACAACCTTCTTACCTAGGAAGAAGGAATAACCAATGCGATGATCTATACTTAATCCAATGGTAAAATACAAGTGAAGCATACATACACAAAGAAAATGAAACGAGTATCCTAAGAATTTAAATCATTTGAGAATATGAGAATTAGAATCCATTTGACCAATCAAAAATCAAAGTGAGATAACAAAGAAACTGAGCCAGAATGAGGTTTATTCTGACCCAGTTTTGATTTTTATCAACTTATCCGTCTTTCCTGACTTATGCACCGCCATTTATCTCGTTTTTTTAATATATCGGAGACCACCTTAACGAAAATCACTATTATTATATCCATTCATAAACTTTAAAATTCTAATTTAGTAGAACCATAAAAAGTGGTATTGCCGACTTAATATTTCTCTTTATCCATTTTTTTCTTTTGCCAAAATAAATAGATACAACAAGCTAACAAAAGGATAATTAAAACGATCAGTCCGATAATCCACCAATTAATGCTCGTGTCTATTGTCACATCTGAGCGATTCAATGAGCGGGCTTCATCTCCGTCAATAGTAAATTCTTTTGTCCATGTCCATGTCTCATCGCCCGAATGTGCGGTTAGATTTAAAATATAAGTGCCACTATTAAAACGATCACCATTTAAAGAAATAGGAAAATCAAAATGAGAATTCGGGGCCATCTGCATTTGCTCTTGGCTAGCCTCATATAATAAAGTATCGTCACCTTTTTTATGAACAGTTGCTTCAACTGAGAGTCTGTTAACAAATGTTGGCATAAAATTTTGAATTGTTGCACTGATCACATTTCGATAGTTTAATTGATTTGCAAAAACATCGAGTAATTCTAAATTTGGTATCACAGTAGACCGCTCGTTACTTACAACTACTCCAATCACATAGGAAAATTCATTTGTGATGGATAGACCTTCCGATGTTTTCGTATCTGTTTCGGATTCCTTTGGAATTTCACGTATTTTTAGACCGCCAGCTAAAATCCCCTCAAAAGATTCGTTTGGCATGTTTAAAATTGCCTCTATCGTTTGTGTTTCATTTTCTTTTAGTGTGATAACTTCTGGGGTCGTGATTAATTCGTTCATCGAGTATGAAAGCGTGGTATCCGTAACCTCATCATCTTTACCATATTCAACCACACCTTGAACGTTTGTATAGGCGGTATGAGCGGTGATTTCTATTTGAATCTCTTGATTTGTTGCATTCTGCAAAGTAAGAGCTAACACTTCTTGATCACCTTTATTTAAATTCAAATCGAAGTAACCTTTTGTTTCATCAACTTGACTATCAGGATAAATAGGCGTCACATAGAAATTCAAAGAATTTTCTTCAGCATTTGAGATTACAGGGAATATGATAAGTAGCATCGAGAGGAGAAATCCGAATAAATAAAAATTTATGTAGCTGTTCCAATTAAGTTGTTTTGACAAAGAAACACTCCTTTATTATTTGGAAAAGCAGCATCACAATAATAAGTAATACTGCTTTTCTGGTCGTTGGCATAAAATTTTTAATTAAGCATCTGCTCCGGGGGTCGAAGTTAATTCCCAAGAAAGAGTTGATGTGTAGGTCGTTGCATCTTTTGCAGTAGATCCTGGTACAAATAACTGAATTGCACTGTTTTCAATGACTTCAATAGAGGTATCAGCAGCTTGAGTATTAAGGTCTGCTTGGTTTCCCCAAACAACAGATGAGACACCCGCTCCTTGTCCTGCTTCTGCAGTCATTACGGGTACACCACCAGCGTTTGGAATCAACTGTAGGCCAGATGCATGTGATGAAGGAACGTTAGTTGCATTACTTCCTGCATACTGAATGGTTGGATCATTTAAAGAAATCTGCGCCCCTGTTAAAATATTGTTTTGAGTAGTCGAAGTGAAATCGCTGATGCTAACACTTAAAACCCATCCAGCATTTGAGCCACGAGTATCTTGAACCTGCGCAAAACTAACATAGGGGACTTGTCCAGATCCATCAGCTAGATTTGCTGTTTCAGCGACCATATTATAGGTTTGGTCTTGATTAGAAATGACTTGTGAACCAAAGTCCATAGTGACTGCTTTTACAAGAGAGAGAGGACCTGTTATTCCTGGAACCTCAGGATCAATTTCAACATCAGGATCTGTTTCAGGTGGAATAACAACAGATTCCTCATCAGTATTTGGTGTGAACTCAATCTGACCAGTGGTTGTTACATCTCGCACTTCGTCTGCAGAAGCTAATGTTACTCCGCTAATTAAAAGTGTTGCCATTAAAAATGTTGTTGTTACTATTTGAATCTTTTTCATTTATATGTTCCTCTTTTCTTTTTTTTAATAGTAAAATTCCTAAAGCGATTAAAACCACTTTACCAATGAAACTTAATTGACTAACTTCAGTATTCAATTTAGGTAAAGATTTTGCTTGTTTTCTATCAGCGATGGATGACTCCAACACGCTATCATCGGTAAAATTTGGTGGTAATGGCATTGGTGTATTTTCAGAATGATATTCACCAATAAATCCAATACTTCCAGATGTATTTGCTAATTCTATATTTTCAGCATAAACAATGGGAGATAGAATAATCAAAGAAAACAATAACACTGAAATTCTAATTATACCTTTCACATTAGCTCTTCCTCCATTCACATAAAATTGACATTCTTTAAACACTCTGTATTATAGCGATATTACTTTAATAACAAAATTCATTTTTTTCAATATAAATAATATTTTTGAAGTTAATTTTAGGCAAATAATAACCTAAGATTTAATACATTAAAAATTCCTAGTATTTCTATGAAATGTTTTAAAAATATAACAACTTTTAAGATTACAAACTTACTGTTGATATGATGATTTTTTAATCATAAATATCCATCAAAACTATATTAATATATTAACATTTTTTAAAAAAACTACTTTAAAAAAAGTCAACATGCGTCAAACCTTTTACTATCATCTTAAAGATTGCTAGAAAAGAGAACATTATAAACTGTTCATATTTATTATAAGAAAACTAAACTAGATATAAACACTAACTAAATCTTATTAAATCTCAAAAAAGAGAGCTGATAAATTTTGCTTACTTAAGAGATAACGATCATGCTCAAACGTAAATATTAAAATATGTCCATGATTTACTCTTTCTTAAAAACATCAATAAAATACAATATGCGTTAAAATTTTTTTGAAAAAGAAATACATAGAATGCTATTATATATATTAACTATTTGGCACAAACAAATTTTTAAATTTATCAAACTCAATTTTCCAATTCAAAAGAAGTTATCGAAAATTAAAAGCGCAATATATACTTTTGAACAAGCGATATATTTTTTGCATAACTTTAAAGCATTATTATTCATCTTAATATTTGATACAAAATATTTGTATTAAAAAAGTTAGATTCCATTCAAAATTTCAAAACAAATAGAACTGAGATTTTAGACAAATAAATATACATAATTATAAAATTCTACAAAAAAAAAATTAATAACCTACTTAAAATTGAATTTATTAACTATAAAAGTATAGAAAAAGTTACTCACATTGGATTTGGCATAATATAATAGATAAAGATTACGGGATAGCGAGGTTTTAAATTATTCCAAGAAAACCATTTGATAGATGTTCAAATAATTGTTCAAAATCACAGCTCTTAAACATCCAACTGAAGAAGACTTTTCTGCGAAAATATTTAGTCAACGGCTAAAGGTGCACTCTAAAAGCTTGCTTCGATGGATGGATTTTAAGTAGTGAATTACAATGGATAGCTCATCTATCATAATTATTGAAAGACCTATAAACATTCGTGATCTAAAATGATCTGTTTTCCCTATTCTCAAAAGAGTTTACTAAAAAAGACTCAAAGAGATAACTAAATTTCTCTGAGAGACTCGAAGCATAAAATATTTAAAGTACTCAACCAAACCAAAATATATATGATTTGTAGTAGTTAAAGATTTCTTTTAGGGATTATAAAAATTATATCTTGTACATATATTGAATATCTTTTTTTGATGCTACAATTTACTTTCAAAAAAGTAAATTCACATCTTACTTGAATATCAAATATTTTGGATAGTATTGAATTTATTTATTAGCTATCGAATTACTTAATAATTTGAAATTTCATTTATAAAATTTTTCAAGGTATGAATCTTAAAGAATTAGTTACAGTTTAAATAACTATCAAATTATACTACTTAAGTCAAATCCGACAACTATATATCACTAATATTTTAGATACTTTTCTGACTGTATCTAATTAATATCTATATCGTGAATTCTTATCTGAGCAGTAGCTGTAGACCCCCAAAGGTGATCTTTGAAGTTTGCTGTCACTAAATATGAGGATTTTGTATCACCCGTAAATTCAATGTTAAAATTCAATTGTGAACTTCCCGAATTTGAAGTCACTGTTTTCCCAGACGACTCTTCAAGAACATTAAAATTAAAGTCAAATGTTCCCGGAGTTTGTTCGATCGATTGAGCTTTTATAAAGTATTTTTGTGTGTTAAGATCCATAATTGGTTGAACTGTATATAGTTTATTAGATAGAACTGACCAGCCTTTAATTGAGGTAGTACTTAAAACAATTTGCCCAGTTTCTGTACTTTTTTTTTCGTAAATAATTGAGTACATTCCTGGGAACCAATCTTCATTTTGTGATATCTGGATACTATCGGTAGCTTCTGCAAAAGAATCCTGATAGTCCAAAATCCTAATAAGAGTAGATCCATCACTACTTTTACTTACTTCTTTTTCTCCCAATGTTTTCCCATTAATGGTTAATGTAACTTTAGGTTGAGTAATACTTGAACTACTAAGTCTAATCCCTTCAATTTTACTAAAATCCCTATTATATATAACCTCTACAGATTCCTGATTCCAATTAATATTACTTCTAATATTATCATCTTTTACATATTCGATATCTTCAATATTTGTCCCAATCTCATTCGCATAGGATTGAACTGAGTTGCATCCTAACATTAATGTCACAAAACAAGCAATCATAAACGTAATTTTTCTCATCATTTATTACCTCACTATCTAAATTTTTTAAAAGTAAACATTCTCTCGACAATAAACTAACACCAGTTAATTTAACTAACGCGTTAGAATCCAACTTTATACTTCACCTCTTTCCTTCCAGTAGCAGTTCGAGATAATGTTCTTTTAAAATATTATTGCAAAATAATCATTTTTTTTCTTTTCATTATTTATTGTTTTATTACATTTTTGAATGAAAAATCAATATATTTACTAATACCAAAATAATAAAATATCTAAAAACTGACAAAAAAATAATATATAAGATCAATATGTTTTCGCTATTCAAATTTGAATTTTTATATTAAAATAACGTTGTGATCTTTTAATTGGTCACAAAATAAAAAAAAACAGCTATAAAAAGGTGGTTTTATAATGCTAGAGAAAAACATTAATCGTTACCTTACTATTATGACTAACCTATTCAAAAATGAAGACAGATTGTTATCTATTGAGAGTGCTTGTGATCTGCTAAATATCTCAAGCAAGACTTTAAAAACTGATATCGAAAACATAAATTATATTTTGCGTGAAAAAACATTAGAGGTTTCATCAAATAATATTCTCTATTTAATATCAAACAACAACATTGGTTTAAAACAAATATTTAAAAAAATATTAAAATCATCTTTGATGGTAAATTATTTTTACAGCAACACTATAAAAATTTAACTTTAGAACAAGTTTATATTGATTTATCAGTGAGTGAATCATCTGAATATCGAATGAGGCAATCATGGAATAATTTTTTTGTTTACAAAGGATATGATATGCAATTTATTTATAATCGACAATGCAAAAAAGTCCTCCTATGTGGGAACGAAATTCAAATTAGATCGTTAATTAGATATATGTTGTACGAATGCTACTACGAAAAAATGTATGAAGATAAAGAATATTGTTTATTTCTAAATACCTATGAGAAACTACTTAATAATCTAGAACTATCTATCTCTAGTTCATTAAAAGACACATTAGCAGGTGCATTATATGTTTCAGTAAAAAGATTTAATCAAGAATTTAGAACTCCAATAGAAATAACTCATGAGGATACTAAAATCTACAATTATATAGAAAAAATCAAAGATATACACAATCTTTTCTATTTTAATTTTCAAATTCTGTTATCCATTGACATATTAAGCGACATTTGTGATGGTAAAATAACTAACCTAAAGAAAGTCTTATGCACCGAAGATACAAAAAAAAAAAAGGAGTTAAGAAATACAATACGAACACTATTTGAATACTACGCGTTAAAAAAAACAAAAAAACACGTACTAATCCACAACAATGAGTTAAATATATTGATGCGAATAATAAATTTCAATTCTAATATAGTATCCTTTATGTATAATCCATATTTAATTTATTGGGATTTTGAAACGAATCAAGAAGAAAAGAAAATTTACTTAAAATTAATTCATCAATTTTCCCTCAATAAACATTTAAGTAATATACAAAAGAAACAAGAGTTTTTCTATCATATGAATAAGATACTTCAATCCAAAGGAACATTTTCGACTTTTCAAAAAAAAAACGTACTAATAATAAGTGCCTATCCTGAATTTTATAAAGAAAGTATTTTTTATAAATTAAACACAAAATATGCAAACCACTTACATCTCAAGTTATATGACAAAAGTATATACTCAATAACAAAGAATGACTTAAAAAAATACGATATAATCTTGTCTGAATTAAATATAAATATCTTTGAGGAAAAATGCATTTTTCTTCCTGAAACAATTACTTCTACTTTACTTGAAAAATTAGAAAAGGCCCTTTTTATTTAGTAAAAAAGTCTCGAATCTATTAATTTATTTCTGTTCTAAATTTCAAGGAGTCTCACGATAATTGATTTTTCGACCAAACGTATAAAAAATAAAGAAAATAAAAGTTGTCATTCTACTAACACTTGTCTCTTATTTATAAGATCTCTAAATAAAATGTAACTACCCAAATTAATTACTATAATAAAATAAAAAGAGGTGTAACTTAATGAAAGCAATGTTTAGTTCATCAGAATGTCTTGGATCCGAAGATGTCCACTTTACTCCCTTGCAAATTGGAATTAACTGAAGTAATGTGTGGAAATTCTCTCCTTTCTACCGTGTGCGGCTTATGATGCGGAAGTTAGTATAAGCTTATCATCATCGAGCCAAGAAAGTATAACGCTAGAAATAACGCAATGGAATTGTTTTATGTTAATCAAAAATTAATGAAGAGCAAAAACGAAAAACATTCAGATGATATATAAAAAAATGACTGGGCATACAATTGATATTTCGGATAATAACTACCATCGTTTTGAATACTCCATCTGTATTAAACCAATTTTAAAAAAAATTGGGAGATGTATATTTTATCCTTATGATTACATTAGATGTTTTTACTTTGTATATAATAAATCAACTAAATTTTCTGAGAAATATTAACATGCATATTGATTAAATACTCAAATATATGAAAAAAACAACAATCTAAACAAATGAAGCGCCTCCTCAAAAAAATTAGAACAAAAAATATAACTTTTCTGGGGCTTAGTATAATAAACTAAACAATATATTAAGGGGGGAAGCGAGGATCTAGATTATGCCAAGACGTTCATTTGATAAAGCATTTAAAATCGCCGCTGTAAAACTGGTATCGGAAGAAGGATTTTCTGTTAAAGAAGTTAGCCTCCAGCTAGAAGTTCACGACAATAGCTCGTATCGATGAGTTCACAAAGTTGAAAAATATGGAGAAAGTGCGTTTCCTGGAAAAGGGAGCGCACTTTTTGGGCTCTTCAACATTTAGTGTTGTTGAAAAGAGATACAGCTGAAAATTTAGTCATAACCAGTTAGGTAGAGTGCTTAACTGGTTTTTGTTTTACTTGGAAGATCAAACCTTGAATGAGGTAAATTCTTGCTCGAAAGTTGTGGAAATTTCGATAGCCGTAAGCTACTCATTTTATCACTTTTATCTTGTTGTTTGTTCCTTCTAATGCCCCATTACTAGACCTGGTTTTTAAACCATATTGAATCCCTAATTTGTATTTATTTAAAAACGTCAGCTTCTTACAAAACCATTGTGGGAGGTGTTGATCTAAGCTGTTGATCGTATCGAAAAAGCTTTGGCTGTCCTTGTGTTTAAAGTGATAGAGGAGGAGCTGACAGGTCTCATAAGCCCTTATTAATTGCTCGTCATAACTCGAAAGTTCGCCGATAATTGCTTTTTGCATCATTGGTCTACAAAAAGACAGATCATATTGATAATTGGAACTATCTAGATCATAGGCATGCTTAAGGAGTAATTTCCAGAATCGCTTCAATCGTCGATACTTTGTCGGTTTCGTTTTTTTTTTAAGTTGTTCATTGTTTTGATTCTTAATTGATTTAACGCACGAGTGACTTGTTGGAAAATGTGAAAGCAATCAGTCCCTCTTTTTTCGTTTAGGTAGACCGCCTTTACAAGTTCAAAATAAGGGGCATTCATATCCATCACGACGTATTTCACGTTTGCTCGTGCTTTTCGAGTGAATTCAAGGAAATATGGTTTTAAGAAAGCAAGGCGACGATTCTCCAATACACCGATCAATTGCTGGGTCTGCCCATTCATAAAAACGAAACTCATTTTTCCGCTGCAGGACTTCATCGATTTGAACTCATCAAAACAAAGGACCGAAGGTAAAGTATCAAAATGAGATGATACGTTTTTAAACAGGTGTGCAGGACACGCAAAACGGTTACGTCAGAGACAAAATAGCGATCGGCAATTCCTTTTCTTGTTGTATTCTTCGCCAGTTCCAAAGCAATTTGAACCTTTAATTCCTTTGAAAGATAGTCGTTTTCATCCACCAAATTTGTCTGAGCGTTGAATGTCGACTGACATTCTTTACAGTAAAAGCGCGTAAGTACCAAGCGTAATTCTGTTTTGGTTGCTCGATAAGGCAAAAGTTGGACTTTTGTTTTATGTGAGCCAATCTTGATGATTTGTCCTCCATTTTTGATGCCACATTTACGGCAATGGCTTGGTATATAGCTAAGTTTGGCATGGATAAGATTGGTGCGAAACCCCACTTCTTCTATAATCTCTAACCATTCTTCTTCGAAGAATAAATTTTCATCTGTTAAACCTTACAATTTTCTAGTGCAATGTTCCATGGAGATATCCTTTCTTGGTGTAGTTTTACTTTAGAGGACTAATTCAACCAGTTAGGCTATCTCTTTTTCTATCCATTTTTACAAAAAAAGTTTCAGTAGAAAATCCGTAGATTTTCCACCAACACTAGATATTGTAGAATCACTTTTTGATGCCCATTGTGAAATAAAGAAACTCGAACAAGAAAATCGCTATCTAAGAGAGGAATTAGACGTATAAAAAAAGTTCCAGGTCTTCTTGAAGCCAAACAAGAAGTAAGATTTCGTTCTTAAAAGAAAACAAAAATGAGTTGAGGAGCTGGTGAGCTTGCCAGACATTGACCGTTTCAAAAGCTGGTTTTTATGTGTTCCTTAAAAGAAAACAGTCCAATGGGTAATTTCAATTATAGGAGGACGATTTAACATTTTATCAAAGTAAATCATCCTACAAGCAATTTAATATTAGCCCCACTCTACATTTAATGATCTAACATTTTAGTTTTTTATTTTTTATTTAAAAGCATAAAGGATTAGACCATAATATTCTTTTAGAATTTAGCAACATATCCTTAGTTTTTTTCAATCAATCCATATAAATAATATTCTATAATAGCTAATACTAATTAAAATAATATTAAATGATTAAATGGAACCTTTATCTACTATTGCCTTTATATTTTCAATATTTTCCTCAACTAGTAAAATCCGAAAAGTATGTTTCATGTCAATAGTATAAAATAAAGATGTGGCAATCAAAATTTAATAAGTATCTTTTTGAAGACAAATCTATAATTCGGGGAGTGAATAAAAGTTTTCTTATCTGTAATCAATTTAGATAATTATTAATCAAATGATTGTAACCGTAACCAAAGAAATGTTTTTTAGTCTGTTGTTTTGATAATATTTGGGATACTTGCCTTTAAACCTTTTGTCAAATAATTTTAACATTTAGGAGGAATACTTATGAAAAAGACTCTTATTATATCCACTGCGCTTTTAGGGATGATATCTTTAAGTAATAACTTATCTATTAGCTATGCAGATGAAGCTACTCCATATTTAATTTCGAATGAGTATAAAAATGAAATTAAAATTGATTTTGCTGACCAATATTTAGAAGAGGCAGTAAAAGCATCATTAGGTTTACAACATTCAGAGGATGTCACTGAAGAAAATATCTTAGAATTGAGATCTTTGGAGTGGTACAATGGTAATATTTCTGATTTGACTGGATTGGAACATGCAATTAACTTAAGTAAAGTTACCCTAACAGGAAATAACATTAGTTCATTACAACCACTTGTTAATCTAGAAAATTTAACAAGTATAGGATTAAGTAATAACCCTATTGCAATTTCTGAAGTCTTACTTTTGGATAATGTACTAGAATTAGATCTTTCTGGCAACCATTATGGGGAGGAAATAAACGAACTAGCAAAATATACAAAAATGACAAATTTATGGCTAAATGATTGTGGTTTGACAAATATTGATTTTGTCCAAGGAATGGATGAACTAATTTGGTTAAGAGTGATGGATAATCAGATTACGTCATTAAATAGTTTAAACAGCAATTCATTGACTGGATTATGGGCAACCAATAATGTATTAACAACTCTTGAGGATATTTCTAGCTTCGGCTCTTTGCGTGGCGTATATTTAGAAGGGAATCAATTAAAATCGATAGATGTGCTACAAAATGTGTCCACATTAGAAAGAATTTATGCAGATAACAACAATATTTCTAGTGTAAATATGAGCAACAATGATAGCTTACAATATATCTATTTAAACAATAATAGTATTTCAATGCTTAATTTAAATAATATGAGATCACTACTAACCTTTGATGGGCGGTCAAATAATATTCGCCATTTAGATGGTTTGTCTAAAATACCATCATTAAAACAACTATATTTATATAATAATGAAATAACAGATTTATCAGGACTCGAAACTCTTTCTACACTAACTCTACTTCAGTTACAATCAAATCAAAATATAGAAGATTTTACGCCAATAAATTCACTGCAAAATCTAAATAGTCTTTACATGAACGATACAGGCATTGAGAATTCAGATATAGAAAGTATTGGAGAACTACCTTTACTACAAGAACTGGGTGTTGCCAAAGGTAATCTTAAAAATATTGATTTTATTACTCAGTTTCCTAGCCTAAATGCAATTTCTTTAGATGAAAATCATCTTTCAGATATTAGTACACTTCCCGAAGGAATTTTTTATTCGGCTGTAAATCAAACGATTACCCTTCCAGCTTCTGTTTTAGGAACATCCACAGAATTTTCTTTAAAAGATATAGATGGAGGCTTTGATATGGAAACGATTGATTGGCAGACAAAAGGAAATTTAACCTTATTAGAAAATGGCTTAGTTTCTCTGACATGGAATAATATTGGCGAGAACAGTTTCAATTTCTTGGGTAATTATTCCGAGCAACTCGGAAAAGTAGCTTTTTCGGGAAGAATATTACAATTGGTAAATTAAATTATATTTTTTTTACATTACAAGATGTTAAGATAATTAATTACACATGTAAGATGATTTATCCCTAAAAATGAATAGATACTGTAAATAAAATATTTAATTATACGCTTTAGTACGCATGAAATTTAAGCTCTATATTTATGGGACTGATGATGTAGTTACCCCAAAAAGTTATACTTTTTCGGAGCGAAGAAATTTGGAGTTGGTATAATAAACCAGACAAAAAATTAAGGGAAAGCTTGGGATGCAAGACTTTTATAGATAAAAATATAGGTTGATTTTGTGAAAGTAGAAATTCGTCTGGTGTTTTATAGCCCAAACTAGAATGTATTCTTTTTACATTGTAGTAATTTTCTAGATAGTCTAAAAGCTCTAGGACCGATTCCGTCTTGTTTTTGAAACCATGTTTGTTTAATACTTCTCGTTTAAGTGATTTATAAAAGACTAAATCACAGCGTTATCGTAAAGGGTGCCCTTCCTTGAATGACTAAGTAGTAATTTACTTGCTTGAATTACTTCAAAAAAATGATGCCTTGTATATTGAGATTCTGAGTCCACATGAATGGTTAATCCAGCCTTTGGCTTTTCTTTGAAAAGAGCGGTCTCTAGACTTTCAACAACTAATTTATCTCTCATGTGATTGTCGACACGGTAGCTAACCACTCGACGTGAATAAGCATCAATATACGCACTGAGATAAAGCGTTCCTTCGGCAGTAGGTATGTAAGTAATGTCTCCTAACCAAACAGAGTTATGGGATTCAACGGGATAATTTTGATTAATCAAGTTCTTTTGAACGCTGCAACAACCAGTCTTTTGTCTCCGATATTTTCGGCGAACGCCGCGAGTATAGACGCCTTGAGCGTGAAGAAGTCTAGTAATACGCCTACGACTGACTATTAATTGGTATTCTTTTTGTAAGACAAATTTGATTCTTCTGGCGCAATAGCGTCCCTTATATTCAAGAAATATTTCTTTTAACAGTTCAGCTCAGGTTTCGTTTTCAATTTAAGGATTTGGTGGTTCCCGCTGACAGAACAAATGATAGCCTGCGAGTGAGACATTCAGATAGCGACAAGCCTCTAAAATAGATAGCGTTCCTCGATGTTCGTTTATAAAATCAAAAGTTACCGAAGTCTTCCTGTTTCTTTCTGGAAGACTTCGAACTTTTTTAGCAGTTCTACTTCTTTTTTTAACCGTTTATTCTCTTTTTAGAGGCGTGTAATTTCATTTCTACGAATGAATTCATGCTCCCTCTTCCAGGAAAGGCACGTTCTCTATGTTTTTCATACTCTTGAATCCATCGATAAATGGAATTAGAATAGAACTCCAATTTTTTTGAAACAGTTTGGACAGATAGTCCTTCATTCAGTACGAGTATAACAGCTTCTCGTTTGAATTCTTGTATGAATGATTTACGTTTCATTATAATTCCCACCTCAAATTTTCTTATCTTGGTGTCTACTTTAATATAACCCATCCAAGTGAAATTTTTTCAAAGTCTTTAGGAAATTGATAGTCTAAGGCAGAGTGTGTGCGTTTTATGTTATAGAAAGTTTCAAACTATTTAAATATCTTCATTTGAGCCTGATCGATATCTCTAAATTGAGCGTCATTGATCAGCTCTCTTTTTATCGTTTTGTAAAAAAAATTCTATTGAGGCATTATCATAAGAGTTTCCTTTTCGGTTCATACTAGAGCGTGCTTCTTTTTTCTTAACACCGATTGGAATTTAGTACTTGTGTATTGTGAGCCTTGATCAGTGTGAAAAATTATTTCTGGTCTAGGCTGCTCTTTTTCAAATACTTGAAAAAAGAGTCCACAACTATTTGATCCTTCATTCTGGATGACATAGACCATCCAACAATTTTTTATCGTGCAGACATTAATAAGTAAAGATAAATAAAGCGTTCCTTCTTTCAGTGATATCCTCCCCCTATATAGGACACTAAAATATAAAAGTCCTGTATAGGGGGTATTTTGTATGCCAAAAAGAAAGATGAAACTCACTCCAGAAAAACGAATAGAACTAGTAGATAGCTATTTGAATCGTGAAGACAGTATGACCAGCCTAGCTCGCGTTGTAGGCATTAGTTGGGTTGCTTTTAAGGAACTGGATTATGCTTTATGAGAATGGGTGTCTTACTGGCTTATTAGCATGACGTAAGAATACACACTATACGATTGAAACAAAGATTCAGACTGTAAATGATTACCTTAATGGTTTAGGGATTTTGTCGGAAATTACTAAGATATACGGACTAATAAATCTTAACTAACTACGAGACTGAATAAAGATATAGAACACTCATAGAAACTTCAAAACAGAAAACGGTGGAAGTCCAATGAGTCACTCAAGAAAAATAACCTTCAAAGAACGAGAGGAAATTGTCCACTATATGTATTGTACATGATCATAACTACGGTAAAACGGCTGTCAAGTAACAGGTATCCTGCTTACAGCTAAGTAATTGGGTACTAAAATATGAGTAAATGGGCGAAGCCGGCTTAAAAGATCGCCGAGTACATCGAGCTGGAACAGAACCCAGTCGGACATCTGAAGAAGAAATGCATGATCGACTGGCTGAACAAGAACGCAAAATAAAACGGTTAGAAATGGAAAATGATCTCTTAAAAAAATCAAGGAGTTAGAAAGGAAGTGGGACTAGAACTTATCCGTCATATCTTTGAATACCAAGCAATTAAGGAACTCCATGATCTCAAAAGTTATTCGATAAAACGAATGTATGGTTTTTTACACGGATCCAGATCAGCGTATTACCGTTGGTTAAAGCAACCAAAATCAGCTCAAACTATCTTTAACGGAAACTTGGCAGACCTAGTAAGATATATCTATGAAGCAGCTAACGACAATGTGTATCGGAGAATCCGCGACGATTTGGTCCAAAACTTTGGTTTGCACATCAATGACAAAAGAGTATTGCGGATTTGTCGTAGTCTTCAAATTAAATCTACCGTCAAACACCATCCAAACGGAATTACGAAAGCTTCCAATAATCCTTATCATATTTACAAGAACTATCTAAATAGAAATTTACATGCAGATAAACCAAATGAAAAATGGCTAACTGATGTCAGTGAATTCAAATGCACTCTAGAAAACCAAGTAATGAAGATTTACGTTAGTGTTATTCTAGACTTAGCAGATCGGCGTATTGTTTCATTCATCATTAGCGATAGAAATGATGATAAGTTGGTTTTTGATACCTTTGACGAAGCGATGCGACTTGAGCCTGAGGCTCATCCGCTATTCCATAGCGATCAAGGGTTTTAGTACACCATTAAAAATATGAGAACTAAAATCAAAATCAAGGGATAAAACAAAGCATTTCTCGTGTTGCCCATCGTATTGATAGTGGACCAAAAAAAATAAAATAAATGACAAAAACTTTTATGTTTCTGACCCCATCTAATATTTGTCCTAATACTCATAAATCTAAATTTAAATTGAACAATGATTTAGTTACGAGTTTATGAACACAAAAACAGAGCAATACTTATTAGTTATGATATCTAAAAAGAGTGTCCAGAAAATCGTCATTTTCTGAACACTCATTTCAACAATTTAATCGTATACATTTTTTTGAAATTTAATTTGCTCAACATATCTGGCCGCCAAGAACGGTTTATATAGTCCAATCGGAAAGTAGACAAACTGGGTATACTCTGTTGACCTCTTAATGAAATGCTTTCTGAACTAATTAATTAAGCAACTGAAGGAGCTAAGAAATGAGCAATTGAAAATTAGCTATACTTTAAAATCTTATATTCTCTTAAAATAGTTTTCTTCGAAAAAAAATCGACACCCTTGAAAAGGTTACCGATTTTCCTTATGAATAGACTTCATCTGTCATATTCTAGTATTTTCATGTTACGTTAAAAATGATTGTATGGTATGATTGATCACCCCTACTATATCCGCAAAGTTCTTTGTAATAATTCTTATAGTCTTTTTCAGCCAGACTAATAATTTCACCACTAGAAAATTCATCAAATTTAATTAAATCAAAAATGATAGATAGTCTTGAGTCAATACCCAAAATTTGTGGGAATACTTCCCAGAAATTCTCTTGCGAAATTTCCGCAATTAATATACATAGAACTTCCCGTTGACTTTCGATATAAGCTTTTACTTCGTTTTGATCAGTTTGGTTTAACTTAGTTTCTTCATCGAAACCATTTAGGTATGTTTCTAGGTTAGTAAATTTATCGATCACAACAATTTTCCCCCCTTTACTTATGAGGGACTTCCCTCTCTTTATTCATGATCATATTTATCATTTTTCATAAATTTAATAGCAAAGAAAACAAGTATCCCCCCAATTGCAATCATTATGAGCTGCCCAATGACATCTTCCCCAGTTCTTGGCAGATACTTACTTCCACTACCCGATGACTCGTCTTTAGGAACTGATTCATCAAAATTTTTTCTATTCTCTTTTATTAAAAATATTGCTGCTTCCTGTTCACTTTCAATTCTGAAAGTTATTGGTGTTGCATCCAACTCATAACCAGTCGGTGCTTGCGTTTCTACCAGCTGATATGTTCCTGGTGCCAAACCTTCGATCGCTAGTCTTCCGTCAACGCCCGTGGTTAACCCAGACTGCAAAGCTGTTCCATCTTTATCTTGTAACTCAAAGACCGCTCCTTGTAAGACTTCTCCACTTTGATCATCAATTTTGGTTAACACGACACCCCCTGGTGTCAATCGATTTTCTTTTGCCATTTCTACGACCGCTGTCTGACTTCGTTCAATCTCAAATTTAATCGGGGTCGCATCCAACTCATAACCAGTCGGTGCTTGCGTTTCTACCAGCTGATATGTTCCTGGTGCCAAACCTTCGATCGCTAGTCTTCCGTCAACGCCCGTGGTTAACCCAGACTGCAGAGCTGTTCCATCTTTATCTTGTAACTCAAAGACCGCTCCTTGTAAGACTTCTCCACTTTGATCATCAATTTTGGTTAATACGACACCCCCTGGTGTCAATCGATTTTCTTTTGTCAATTCTACGACCGCTGTCTGACTTCGTTCAATCTCAAATTTAATCGGGGTCGCATCCAACTCATAACCAGTCGGTGCTTGCGTTTCTACCAGCTGATATGTTCCTGGTGCCAAACCTTCGATCGCTAGTCTTCCGTCAACGCCCGTGGTTAACCCAGACTGCAAAGCTGTTCCATCTTTATCTTGTAACTCAAAGACCGCTCCTTGTAAGACTTCTCCACTTTGATCATCAATTTTGGTTAACACGACACCCCCTGGTGTCAATCGATTTTCTTTTGTCAATTCTACGACCGCTGTCTGACTTCGTTCAATCTCAAATTTAATCGGGGTCGCATCCAACTCATAACCAGTCGGTGCTTGCGTTTCTACCAGCTGATATGTTCCTGGTGCCAAACCTTCGATCGCTAGTCTTCCGTCAACGCCCGTGGTTAACCCAGACTGCAAAGCTGTTCCATCTTTATCTTGTAACTCAAAGACCGCTCCTTGTAAGACTTCTCCACTTTGATCATCAATTTTGGTTAACACGACACCCCCTGGTGTCAATCGATTTTCTTTTGTCAATTCTACGACCGCTGTCTGACTTCGTTCAATCTCAAATTTAATCGGGGTCGCATCCAACTCATAACCAGTCGGTGCTTGCGTTTCTACCAGCTGATATGTTCCTGGTGCCAAACCTTCGATCGCTAGTCTTCCGTCAACGCCCGTGGTTAACCCAGACTGCAAAGCTGTTCCATCTTTATCTTGTAACTCAAAGACCGCTCCTTGTAAGACTTCTCCACTTTGATCATCAATTTTGGTTAACACGACACCCCCTGGTGTCAATCGATTTTCTTTTGTCAATTCTACGACCGCTGTCTGACTTCGTTCAATCTCAAATTTAATCGGGGTCGCATCCAACTCATAACCAGTCGGTGCTTGCGTTTCTACCAGCTGATATGTTCCTGGTGCCAAACCTTCGATCGCTAGTCTTCCGTCAACGCCTGTGGTTAACCCAGACTGCAAAGCTGTTCCATCTTTATCTTGTAACTCAAAGACCGCTCCTTGTAAGACTTCTCCACTTTGATCATCAATTTTGGTTAACACGACACCCCCTGGTGTCAATCGATTTTCTTTTGTCAATTCTACGACCGCTGTCTGACTTCGTTCAATCTCAAATTTAATCGGGGTCGCATCCAACTCATAACCAGTCGGTGCTTGCGTTTCTACCAGCTGATATGTTCCTGGTGCCAAACCTTCGATCGCTAGTCTTCCGTCAACGCCTGTGGTTAACCCAGACTGCAAAGCTGTTCCATCTTTATCTTGTAACTCAAAGACCGCTCCTTGTAAGACTTCCCGACTCTCTTCAGCGTATTTTATTAGTTTGACGCTGCCGGTATCAAGGATATTTTGAATAGTTAATGTTACTTCTTCTATCGAGTTTTCATTTATGAAAACTTCATGGAGCGTTGAATCTAAAAGATATCCTTCTGGAGCTTGTGTTTCTCGGATTTGATATCTACCTACAGGCAGTGGTTCGCTTATAAACTCACCATTTTCATTTGTTTTACCTTCTGCTATTAATTGTGAATCACTGGATAAGATTTCAAACCCTGCTCCCGGTAGTCGTTGGCCGTTCTCATCTGTTTTAATTACTTTGATACGTCCATCAATTTTTCTCGTACTTACAACACTTGTGTTTAGCCTGCTGTCCCCATTCACTAAAGTTGCAAAATTTGAAATTTGGTCACCAACTGAATAGGCTGCTACATTGACCTTAAAAGAGAGTGTGAAATTTATTGGACCGACAATCTCACGATTCGCACTGAACCGAACTACATTATCATCCACATCTGTATCAATGAAGGAAGGAATATCTGACAGAAATGAGTCAAATACCATCCCCTCTTCCAAAACATCTTCAATAACTAGAGTATTGCTTGTACCAGAAAACATTGAAACATGTAGAGAATACGTTAGTTCATCTTCATCAAGGTTGATAATATTTTTATCCACACTTTTTCTTAAAGATATCGCAGGAAGATTGCTCGCTGGAATTCTCAAACGATAGGATTGCTCAATTACTTGATTATTATAGGTCATGCTCGCATAGTTTCGAGAAAAACCATCCTCTTGCCTTCCTTCATTGAACAAATCAACATCGGTCACTTCAAGAGCATATTCAATAATATACGCTTGCTCCCCTGTTAGATCACCAAAATCCACAATGAGTGTATTCGTTTCCCTATTGAATGATACCCTATCAACAAAATCCTCGGAGACATAATGGAAACTATTTCCTGCTTCACCAGGATTCGTTACTTCCGCAATTCGAACTCCGCCGGAAATGGTCTCTGTATTTCCACTAGCATTCCAAGTGCTCGGATTTGAAGCTAGTGTTGTTCCTTGTGGTAATACATCCGTGACCACTACACCATCTTTTTGTGATCCATCATAATTGACCGTTAATATAAACTTGTTACTATTAGTTACATCTTGCCCGTCAATTTGTAGATTACCAAGCGCACCTTGGCTGTCACTTTCTCTAGAGCCATAGTAAAGTTTCGAAAAAATAGGCTTTGATAAAGCCGCAGGTGTAATAGAAAATTCCGTGTTTACAACTTGTTCAGCATAGCTAATTTGCACATTATATGGGTTATTCGGAGCTGTCCCGCCTGTTTGAAAAGTTGCAACTTCAAACATAATGCTGAATGTATAAAGCTGAGCAGCTTCCCCCAGTCCTTCATAATCAAAAGTAAAAGGAAAAACAACATCTGTTCCTTCTTGATAAAATGCCAATGGCTTTAAAGGTGATCCAGCAGACACATTTACTACAATAGACGCAACTGATCCTATTGATTCTCTAGGAACTCGAACGAACATCTCTCCGTACTCTTCAAGAATATCACCCGCACCACCTTGAATATACCCAGTCAATGTTTGTGTATTTCTACTTATCAAGGTTGGATGCGTGGCAGAAATACCGATATCATAACTCAAAAGATTCTCTTCTTTGTTTATCTGTGGTTCTTGCGATACAGACGGATCAGAAGAATCTACTTCACTAGAAGAGGCACTGCTACTTTCTTCTGGCGCATTGATTGCAATTGAAACTGTATTGGATTTAATATCACCACTTCTTGCAGTTAACTCATATTCCCCTGAATATTCAGAAGAATAGGTAATCACACGCTCATTATCGCTGACTTGATTCACTTCCCCTTCAGTCAAGTCTTGACTCTTTTCAATGATCAATGCATCTAGAACCTCTGGGGTCCCTTGGACTCGCAGTTGAAAATTCTCTCCTTGTGCAGCTTCTGTTCGATCAATTTCAATTAATAATGATCTATCAGACAATTCGGTTAAAGATTCTGCTAATGCGGTTATTCCCCCTACCTGATTCATAATGATAAGTAAGGTTAAAAATAGATTTATTGTTTTTTGAACTATGTTTTTCAATTGTTACTCCTCCTTGTAATTTTGACTAAATAATAAGGTGCCTGATAATTTTCTAAAAAGATTCCCCAACTCAAATCTGCTTTGTTCACCATCATGTATTTGGGGCTCCTCTTCAAGCCTCACAAGATATGCTGTAAATAACGCTAATGGCTGTCGGTCATTTTCAATTTCTTCAGGTGAATGATCTGATATTTTCGTATTACTTTTAGTTATCTTTGTTACTCGACCATAACTAACTTTTCGCGAATTTTGTAAATCATCTATTTTAGATTCCGAATCATCAAAAGGAATCCACCTGAAAAATACACTAATCAGTAATAAAAAGACCGAAGTTATACTTATTTTTTTATTCATTTTGGTCGTTACCTACCATTCTTTAAACACCTCTCACCAAAAAAACTGTATGTGCTATCCTGTAAAAATAGTATACTGAAACATTCACGATCAATTTGGTCATAACGGGACATTTTTTATTCATTATTTTCATTTGGAGAAAATAATCTATAAAAAAAGCCCCCTATTCCTTCTACGAATGGCGGCTCCTCCAAGAAAAAAGTAGGATACGAGCGAGTAACTACCTTAAATCCAGCAGCATCTGACAACTATCTACACAATCTTTTTTCTTTTGATATGAATAATTTTATTTCCAAAATCTTCCCAATCATCAGAAGAAGGCGGATTTTTCCAGATTATTTGTTCAACACCAATTTTATTTATTAAGCAATCAGATAAAAACAAATCTGTTCGACTAGAAAATCGATCCTCTAATATAATGTTAAAGTTCTTAAATCCCTTAATCTGTGAAGAAATATAATGACTATATTGTTCCCCTAATGAAAAATCAACGCATACATACACTGGTTTTTCCAGTGTAGATATGTCACAAGAATCAAATAACAGGAACAGGTAATCATAAAACAATTGAGCTTGATTGATCGACTCATCGAATGGTAGTTGAGAAAATCGTTCTTCAATAATTACTTTGATCGTTCGTGCAATTTCTGGATACGTCTCTGTAAAAAAATTGATTTGTTTTTTTGAACGAAATACAAACGGATGAAAATGAAACAGAAAATATCTACGATTAGTTTGAACAATTTTTTCTAAAAGCACTTGATTTACTTCAGTTGCTTTGGCTTCTCCTAAATTTGGAAGAAGTAAGGAATCAAAAATAGCTTTGACAATTTTCTTTGATTCACCATCTACTTTAAAGAACCTATCTGTATCGATTTTTTCAACTAGTTTATTCTGTCCTCTAAAGCTAGCTGGTACACAGAGATAAAGATATAGAATAAAAGTCCCTATCTCTTTTAGGAACTGGTTTTGGTTAGGAAACGCTGTTGCTGAAAAAATATTGAGTAAACTTTGATCAATATCATAATCCGTTAGGTAATCAGCATTAATTGAATGTTTATTTTGATACCTAACCGTCATAATCCCTAAAAACAATTGTAATTTTACATATTCGGTATGTGACAACTTAAGATTAAACCAATGCAAAGCATACTGCGTAAGCTGGTTCACAGATTTTTCAGTAGCAGCTGAAAAAGGAAAGAACATCCCATTATAAATCTCAAAATAGATACAAAAAAGTTTTGTCCGGATATTTTGTTCATCACCTATAAGCTGATTTTTTTTAATCTTGATACCATTTTTTTTTAGAAAAGCTTTTAATTCTCTTCGTTTTACATAAACATTTGAACTGCTTAAATGGTTATTATCTGAAAATGTATCGACTGATTGTTCATTTACCAGTAGATCAGTCAAAATTTTAAATTTGGGGGCTGATTTAAAATAGTGAAGTCGCATTTGTTTGATTACTTCGAGATTTAATTTCTCACATAGAATTTCACCATCATCCATTAAAATAATTTGATTGATTCCCGTGACTAATTGAAGTTCTTCTGTAAGTTCCTTAAAATATACAGTGAACTTAAATTTTGTTAGCCCAGTGATTTCTCTTACTTTTGAATAGAGAATGAAGTTGTTTTTTTCAATCTCAAGTAACCTAAGAATCGAAATTTTATAATGTTCTTTTTCTTCTAACAGTTCTTCAATATTCAACTAGAACACCTCTCTAAGTCATGATTATGAATATGCCGCTTGTCTATCCGAGAATTATATAAGAAAAATTCCCTTTATGAAAGTCCATTAAATAATTTATACAATCCGAAGTTTGCAATGTAAATACATAGAGCAATAATAATTTTATGTAAGGAAGCGGTATTCTTCTTGACTACATTTATACTCAAGAGTAACTAGTAAATACAAAATGGTGCTAACTGCAGTATTTATTATTTTCAAATTTACCTATGCTACTCCTATCACAATTAGGGCTTATCACCCAATCATTTGTGTATAAACTAGCCTGGCTTTTAGTGATAAATTATCTTGGTGTATCTTTTTAATTATTCTACTTTATTGATTCTCGCTTGTATATTTTTTTAACTCAAAGATAATATTTAGCCATCACAACTGATGATATAGAAGAAAGAATCAGTTGTGATGGCTTTCAATATTAAGGTCTTTTGATAGCCGCAACGAACAGTTTCTTTATTTAGATAAGATAACTTCTCAATAACATTTCCACTGTTAGCATTTAATTATTTCCTATTGCCCTCATGGGTTAAACTAATTTTAAGTGTTAATTAGTTACTAAGGTGATCATAAACAGGGAGCACAAACGCAAAAGATTCTGCCCCTTACATTTTAATCAAAATGAATTCAACAAACATTGAATATTATGGAATGACGAGTTTCCATGCTCAAATCATATCCACACAATTCTTTAAAGTAGTTTTTATAGTCATTCTCAATAATTCGAATTATCTCATCCTTTGAAAAATCCTCAAACGTACTCAATTCTACTAATAGATTTAATTTGGCATCTATGCCCAATATTTCTGGAAAGATTTCCCAGAATGTATCTTTAGAAATATTTTCTGTTAACTTTTCTAGATTACAAAGTTGAGAATTCAAATAATCTTCCAATTCTGCCTCATCATTACATTTGTCATAGAGTTCATATCGAAAATGATCAATATATTCTTTCTTTGATGTGAATAGCATAATAGTTAAATTTCCTTTCTATAATATTGAAAAGCAACAAATCACTAATAGATTTGTTGCTTTTTTTTTAACTAATCTTTATCCTTCTTCCTTTTTCTTACCACGAATACAAAAATTCCCATGACAATAAGCGATCCCGCCAATACCATTGATACCTGTCCGATTAATGATTCACCAGTATTAGGTAATTTTTTATTTGAATCAGAGAAGTTGTTATCTGTCGATAAATCATTATCAGAATTATCTTGTTCACTATCGACTTTATTTATCACATAGATATAAACAACTTCTTGCGGGTTTTCGGTAAAGATTCCTGAAGAATTATCTGGTATTCCTGTCAAGTGCCAACCAGGAATCTCTTTGGCTTCACTTTCATATGGCAAGCCAACTTTTCCGCTCAGGATACTTGGCTCTGATAGTTGATTCCCTTCAGTATCGACATATCTAACAGTGATCGGTGCGGCATCCGAGCGGTCGTAAACATACACCGCTTCTTGTGGCTCTTCAGTAAATGTTCCTGAAGCATTGTCCGGTGTTTCCAACACATACCAGCCAGGGATCTCTTTGGCTTCACTTTCATATGGTAAGCCAACCTTTCCGCTCAGGATACTTGGTTCTGCCAGCTGGTTTCCTTCGGAATCTTGGTACTTCACAGTAACTGGTGCGGCATCTGATCGATCATACACGTACACCACTTCTTGTGGGTCTTCAGTGAAAGTCCCTGAAGCATTGTCCGGTGTTTCAATCACATACCACCCACGAATCTCTTTGGATTCACTTTCATATGGCAAACCAACTTTTCCGCTTAATATACTTGGCTCTGCTAGCTGGTTTCCTTCGGAATCTTGGTACTTCACAGTAACTGGTGCGGCATCTGATCGATCATACACGTACACCACTTCTTGTGGGTCTTCAGTGAAAGTCCCTGAAGCATTGTCTGGCGTTTCAGTTACATACCAACCAGGGATCTCTTTGGCTTCACTTTCATATGGCAAACCAACTTTTCCGCTTAATATACTTGGCTCTGCTAGCTGGTTTCCTTCGGAATCTTGGTACTTCACAGTAACTGGTGCGGCATCTGATCGATCGTACACGTACACCACTTCTTGCGGCTCTTCAGTGAAAGTCCCTGAAGCATTGTCTGGCGTTTCAGTTACGTACCAACCAGGAATCTCTTTGGCTTCACTTTCATAAGGCAAACCGACTTTTCCGCTTAATATACTTGGCTCTGCTAGCTGGTTTCCTTCGTAATCTTGGTACTTCACGGTGACCGGTGCGGCATCTGATCGATCGTACACGTACACTACTTCTTGCGGCTCTTCAGTGAACGTCCCTGAAGCGTTGACTGGCGTTTCAGTTACATACCAACCAGGAATCTCTTTGGCTTCACTTTCATATGATAAACCAACTTTTCCGCTTAATATACTTGGCTCTGATAGTTGATTCCCTTCGGTATCTTGATATTTCACGGTGACCGGTGCGGCATCCGAGCGGTCGTAAACGTACACCACTTCTTGTGGCTCTTCAGTGAACGTCCCTGAAGCGTTGACTGGCGTTTCAGTTACATACCAACCAGGAATCTCTTTGGCTTCACTTTCATATGGTAAGCCAACCTTTCCGCTCAGGATACTTGGTTCTGCCAGCTGGTTTCCTTCGGAATTTTGGTACTTCACAGTAACTGGTGCGGCATCTGATCGATCATACACGTACACCACTTCTTGTGGGTCTTCAGTGAAAGTCCCTGAAGCGTTGACTGGCGTTTCAGTTACGTACCAACCAGGAATCTCTTTGGCTTCACTTTCATAAGGCAAACCGACTTTCCCGCTTAGGATACTTGGTTCTGATAATTGATTACCTTCAGTATCGACATATCTAACGGTGACCGGTGCGGCATCTGATCGATCGTACACGTACACCACTTCTTGCGGATCTTCAGTGAAAGTCCCTGAAGCATTGTCTGGCGTTTCAGTTACGTACCAACCAGGGATCTCTTTGGCTTCACTTTCATATGGCAAACCAACTTTTCCGCTTAATATACTTGGCTCTGCTAGCTGGTTTCCTTCGGAATCTTGGTACTTCACAGTGACCGGTGCGGCATCTGATCGATCGTACGCGTACACCACTTCTTGCGGATCTTCAGTGAAAGTCCCTGAAGCATTGTCTGGCGTTTCAGTTACGTACCAACCAGGAATCTCTTTGGCTTCACTTTCATATGGCAAACCAACTTTTCCGCTTAATATACTTGGCTCTGCTAGCTGGTTTCCTTCGGAATCTTGGTACTTCACAGTAACTGGTGCGGCATCTGATCGATCATACACGTACACCACTTCTTGTGGGTCTTCAGTGAAAGTCCCTGAAGCATTGTCCGGTGTTTCAATCACATACCACCCACGAATCTCTTTGGCTTCACTTTCATAAGGCAAACCGACTTTCCCGCTTAGGATACTTGGTTCTGATAATTGATTACCTTCAGTATCGACATATCTAACGGTGACCGGTGCGGCATCTGATCGATCGTAAACATACACTACTTCTTGTGGCTCTTCAGTGAACGTCCCTGAAGCGTTGACTGGCGTTTCAGTTACGTACCAACCAGGAATCTCTTTGGCTTCACTTTCATATGGCAAACCGACTTTTCCGCTTAGGGTACTTGGTTCTGATAATTGATTACCTTCAGTATCGACATATCTAACGGTGACCGGTGCGGCATCTGATCGATCGTAAACGTACACTACTTCTTGCGGATCTTCAGTGAAAGTCCCTGAAGCATTGTCTGGCGTTTCAGTTACGTACCAACCAGGAATCTCTTTGGCTTCACTTTCATATGGCAAACCGACTTTTCCGCTTAGGATACTTGGTTCTGATAATTGATTACCTTCAGTATCGACATATCTAACGGTGACCGGCGCTGCATCCGAGCGATCGTAAACATACACTACTTCTTGTGGACTATCAGTAAAAGTGCCTGTGGCATTTCTCGGTATTTCGACCACACTCCAGCCGGGAATTTCTTTAGCTTCCGTACTATACTGACTACCAAATTCGCCCTCTATTGTAACTGAAGGCGCCAGCTCATTTCCTTCAGAATCAAGAAATTTAACTGTTACTGGTTGAGAAACTTTTTTTTCCAATATATAAGTTCCTGGTTTTGAGCCATCGTAAAAGGTACTTAACAAGGTTCTTCGAGCTGTTACAACTCTTTCTTCAGGATCATTTCCGTTTTGATCTTTTAGATAAAGCCAATTTCCGGTGTATTCTACTGAAGGAGCACCGGTTTGGAAAACCGGTCTTGAAGAACTACCCATGTGCAAAAATGTTGTATTTACTCCTAAATGAATGGTTCGTAAGTTTCGAGCCTCAAAGATAAACCAAGAGTTCGTTGAGCTACTCCTTACGTTTGTCATATTCCAACTACTAATATCAAGTTCAACTAAGGAAGTCATATTATGAAAGGTTCTATTAATTGAGGTAACATTGCTAGTGTTCCAACCATTCAGATTTAAAACTTCCAGAGAATCGCTGTCTGCAAATAAAAAATCAAAAGTTGTAACCTGGCTTGTATCAAAAGATAGCGTATCAATATAGGTCAAACTTTTTAGATTTTGAAATAGGTTAGCTGCGTTAGCTTGTAAAACGACTGTGCCCTCAACAATAATGCTTTGGACATTGGTATACGTTTTCCACGGAGCAGCAGCAACTGTTCCCGCATTCCCTCCTTGTAATGTTATTGTGGCGGTCTCGCTATTCCATTCCCAGGGGACAGATCCCCAAGTACCTGCTACAACATCTTCTGCTAAAGTCTCTTCCTTTTTTTCTACTTCATCGGAATTATTCGATTCTTCACTACTATCGGTTTCATTATTCGTAGAATAGGAAGGAGTGCTCTCTTCAGAAGTACTATCAACGGTTGAACCCGAATCTATAACATTTTCTTCTATTTTATCTAAGGTACTCTCCGAACTTTCCTCAAGGGCATCAGATATTTCTTCATGCTCTTCACTGACTGAGTTATTGGTTTGCAGTTCGCTATCAACCGTATTAGCAAATACTGTAATAGGTTGACCAAGAACCATCATTCCAACTACCAATATGCTACTAAACTTGTATAACACCTAGTTTCACTCCTTTATATAAAACAGCCCAACTTGAAATGACAGTCGCATTTGTCCCAATATTCTTCATTATTTAGAATGTAAAAATTCCCATAACTCAAATTTTTACATTCCCAGTTTAATAGTATTTCCAAGACCCCAAAAAAAAATTTTAGGGTCTATTTTCCTTTTTCTCATTAACGAAGGTTATTGGTAAAATTAGTATTATATTACTGTCTACATAATACCTTTAATTACCAATAAACTCTTATCATAATTTTCATGAACCTATGAAATTTATGATTTTTATTAACCTTAATAATATATTATTGGTAGTATTCATACTAAATATTTGAACTGATGATATTATAAGTTTAATGAGATGGATAAAAGGAAACTCCATTGATCATGTAGTTCTAGTTCCCTCATTGAATATAATTATTTTCATCATTTAAACTTCAATCTCATATCGATGGCATTTCTAGCTAACTTATGTCCTGTTTCATCAATTCCAGACAAAAATTTCTAACGGAGAAACGTAATACTTCTTTCCGTTGTCAAACTCATGGAAATCCTGATATGTATATAAGTTATATCCCAAAGCAAGCAGTCTTTTATCACCGCCACATAAATGACCATCAAACCAGATTTCACTATTGATCTCTTTTCCTTTAATATTAACAAATGTGTGCAGTTCATTGAACAGTCTATCATCACCAGACAAAATATACACTAAGCTTCTCCAGTAAGGATCATTAAGATCCTTAAATCCTAATTCATTCATCATATTAGTGAATTTTCTAATGTGTTCTTTGTTTAAAAATAATTCTTCCGTAATATCTTCCTCCCAGATTCTGTACCAATCGAGTATAATTTGATTAATTGAATTCGACTTTTGCATTTTTAAATTCAAAATATTTTCCTGACATCCAGTCTTCATTCTCATTCACCAAAATAAACTGATTGGTGCCCATCACTAATTGATACTTCAGTCGACAGGATTTACATTTATAGTAATCAGTCGGGTACATAAACTCACACTACGCTCATACAGTTGCTGTGCGAGACTCCCTCAATCGTTTGGCGGCCAGTACAACCGTTTGTTGTAGGATGTAATCGGTATTTTACATTGACCGCCATAACACTCTCTTTTTTGTGACAAGTCAATCACTCCTTTCATTGAGATCTTATACGCTTAACCGTTCTTTTATATACGGTATAAGCATAACTTCGGAGAAGTTCCGTTTAAATACACAGATAGAAAGAACCATTTTCTATCACTACTCATTTCAAAAGATTATTTAATGAAAGAGTACCCGGATATTTACAGTATTAAAAAAATGATTTTTCTTTTCAAAGTTCACATCACCCTTCCAATGTTTTGGAAGGTTATATCAGAAAATACAATGTATTTAAATGTTTCTTTTTTTAAAGATGCTACGAGAGTCGATCCTTTTAATGACGAATTATTTTCTAATATCTTTATCTCCCAATAGTTTATATTAGTGGGCTGCACACTCGTAGTCCTCTAATCTAAACTGTATTTACAAACACAGCTGATTCATTTAGATTGGCTGCTTCTTCGGTTGTTATAGTAAAATTCCTCTCAAATTCGTAAGTTTTATCATCCGCCTCAACTATTAACTGAATAGTGTATTCTTCAGGTTGGATAGCTGTCTGTTGAAGATCAATTCCATAGTTAAAATTCGAGTTTGGTGCCATTTTTAAGCCTGTTCGATTACTAATATATAGGGGAGATTCTTCCCCAAGGCGATAAATAGTTGCTTCCATAGCTAAAGATGAGATCATTCTTTCAGCAGTATTTTGCAAATTAGCTTCGATAAAATTAAAGCTAGACCGTTGAGCTGCCCGGACATCGTTTAATTGTAGTTCATTTTCAGATACTTCATCCCCTAACTCAATCATCACAGCAATATTATAAGAAAATCGATTCACTACCATAGCTGAACCTTCATCAGAAATTAAAAAACCTTCTAGAAAAAATGGCAGCTAATCTACACATTTTCTAGAAGGATTGGTTAATTATTTATTGAGGTGAAACTAAGAGAATAATCGACTGTTCTATAATATTTATCAACCATTAATCATAAGATATAATGACATTTTTCTGGAAGAAATTTATTGGAAGAAAGCTTTAAATAACGCCGAAAAATATGTTTTTAACGATTTTTTGGAAGAAAATTGGAAAACTAACAAGAAAAATGGTTGAAAGGGTTCGTTATATTTGGTTGGTTTTATGCCATTCTTACTGAGTTTTCACGCTATTTCCGATACATCTTCAATTCCAAGAACAAATCGTTATAGATGCCAAGATACTCAGCACCTAAGTTTTCATAGACCTCGAGATGTTCCATCAATTCATCGGATGGGTAGAATTGTTCGTCTTCGGTGATCTCGTCTGGCAGTAAGGCCATGGCTTCTTGGTTAGGTGTGGAATAGCCGATGTACTCTGCGTTTTGTGCAGCATTCTCGGGTTCCAGCATAAAGTTCAAGAAGGCATAAGCGCCGGCTTCGTTTTGTGAGGTCTTAGGAATGACCATATTATCAAACCACAAGTTGGAGCCTTCCGAAGGGATCACATAATGAATGTGTTCATTTTCGTACATCATGTCGGCTGCTTCCCCAGAAAATGTGACCGCAACCGATGCTTCTTCATTGGCCATGTACATCTTGATTTCATCTGCGACGATGGCTTTGATGTTTGGGGTCATGGTCCGAAGCTTATTGAATGCCTCTTGCAACTGATCATCGTCTTTGCTGTTTAGAGAATAGCCTAAGCTGTCCAAACCTAATCCCATTACTTCACGCGCGCCATCGATCAGCATGATGCTGTTTGCTAATTCGGGTTTCCAAAGATCGTCCCATTGGGTGATCTCACCTTCATCAAAGAATTTATCGTTATAGACGATCCCCAGTGTTCCCCAGAAATAAGGGATCGAATATTGATTGCCCGGATCAAAACTCAGGTCTAAAAAGCGAGGGTCGATATTGTCTAGCCCTTTGATTTTGCTTTGATCCAATGGTTTTAAAAGATTTTGTTCCATCATTTTCTCAATCATGTATTCACTCGGTATGGCGATGTCATAGGACGTACCGCCTTGTTGGATCTTCGTGAACATCGCTTCATTTGAGTCAAAGGTTTCATAATTGACTTTGTAGCCAGTCTCTTCTTCAAACTTACTGATCAAATCAGGGTCGATGTAGTCGCCCCAGTTGTAGATGTTGACGACCTCAGCACCTGCCATACCAGAGGTGCGTTCCAATTCACGGACACCAAAGAGCAAGATCAGGACGATCGCAAAAATACCGATAATCAGAGATTGTAATCGTTTCATCGCAGATTTGCCACCTCCACACGGCGGTTTTTACGTAATTTCTTCGCGCCGTTTTCTTTACTGATAAAGTAATAGCCTACCACCAGAATCATGGAGAATAAGAAGACAAGTGTGCTTAATGCATTGATTTCTAAACTGATTCCTTGACGTGCTCTAGAATAGATCTCTACTGATAAGGTACTAAAGCCATTGCCCGTCACAAAGAATGTCACGGCAAAATCATCAAGTGAATAAGTAAAGGCCATGAAATAGCCGGCGATGATGCCCGGTGTCAAGAAAGGCAAAATGATATTTTTAATGACTTGAAAATTATTCGCGCCTAAATCACGGGCAGCATCGATCATTGAATCGTTCATCTCTTGCAATTTCGGCAAGACCATCAAGACCACGATCGGGATACTAAAGGCGATATGCGAAAGCAACACGCTGAAAAAGCCTAAGCTAAACCCACGGAACAAGTTGCCGATCATCGTAAAGAAAATCAAGAAACTGGCGCCAATGATGACATCTGGTGAAACCAGCAAAATATTATTCAAACTCAACAAGGCCGTTCTCGTTCGGCGCTTGCGGGTATAGTAGATGCCCATCGCACCAAATGTGCCAATGATCGTTGCCAGTAATGCTGATAAAAATGCTAGCATAAAGGTGTTCAACACGATGATCATCAAGCGGGTATCTTGAAAGACGGATTGGTAATGTTCAAAAGTGAAACCCGTAAAAGCATTCATGGTGCCTCCTTCATTGAAGGAATAGAAAATCAAATAAAAGATCGGCACGTACAAAAGAATAAAGACGACGATCAGATAAAGATTCGACCAGCGAAATTTTTTCATTTACGTTGCCCTCCTTTTTTCTTTTCTCCCGTAAACAACATCACGAGGAACATGGCGATGATCAAAATGACGCCGATGGTCGAACCCATGCCCCAATTTTGGGTAACGAGAAAGTGCTGCTCGATCGCCGTACCAAGCGTGATCACGCGATTGCCCCCAATCAAACGGGTCAACATGAAGAGGGAGAGCGATGGAATGAAGACGGCTTGGACGCCGCTTTTTACCCCGTTTAACGAAAGAGGGAAAATCACTCGTCGGAAAGTATCATAGCTGTTTGCCCCTAGATCGCGACTGGCACTGATCAAAGAGGGATTCATTTCTTCTAAGGCATTAAAAATCGGCATGATCATAAAGGGCAGTTCGATATAGACGGCAACCGTCAAAAAGCTGAAGTCAGTAAACAAAATCTGCTTTGGTCCAACCCCCATGATTTCTAGGAAGTTGTTGACACTGCCATGAATGCCGAAAATCCCAATAAACGCATAGGCTTTTAACAATAAGTTGACCCACGTTGGTAAGATGATCAACAGCAGCCACAAATCTTTGTGGCGCAGCTTAGTTAAGAAATACGCTGTCGGGTAGCTGATCACTAAGGTAATCAAGGTGATCAAAAAGGCATACCAAACCGAGTTTAAGGTCATGATCAAATATTTTCCCGAACCTAAGTAGCTTTGATAATTGACCAGCGAAAAGTTGCCGTTCATATCAAAAAAAGATTGGTAGATGATCAATAAGACTGGTGCAATAACAAATAGCAATAACCAAAAGACATAGGGTATCGCATAAAAACGACGCATTTTCGTCATTAGCTTTCCCTCCTAATCTTCGTAGCTCTCTAAACGAGCATCAAAATCTTCTTCGGACTCATTGAAACGCATGACGTGGATGTCTTCTGGTTCAAAGGAAAGCCCGATCTTGCTTCCTTCAGTGGCTTTTCTTGTAGAGTGAACCATCCATTCGTTGCCTTGTTCGTCGTAACAAATGATTTCGTAATGCACGCCTCGGAACAATTGCGTGTCTACTTCAACGACCAGCTTGCCTTTTTCCGCCGTCGTCAAATTCAAATCTTCTGGACGGATCACGATCTCAACGGCTTCATTCGGCCGCATCCCGCCATCGACACATTCAAATTGCTTGCCGACAAACTCCACTAAGTTGTCTTCGATCATCGTACCTGTGACGATGTTGCTTTCACCGACAAAATCCGCCACGAAATGGTTGATTGGTTCATCGTAAATATCCACTGGTGTGCCGCTTTGGACGATCTTCCCTTTGTTCATAACGAAAATCTCATCACTCATGGCCAACGCTTCTTCTTGGTCATGGGTGACAAAAATAAAGGTGATGCCTAGTCGCTGCTGCAATTCCCGCAGCTCGTATTGCATGTCGGTTCGCAATTTCAAATCCAATGCGGACAATGGTTCATCAAGAAGCAATACTTTGGGCTCATTGACGATCGCTCGTGCGATTGCGACCCGTTGGCGTTGTCCTCCAGACATTTCGCTGATTTCACGATTCTCATAACCAGGAAGCTGCACTAGCCGCAACGCTTCTAAGACTTTTTTATTCACTTCATCTTTTGGTAATTTTTTGATTCGCAGACCAAATGCCACATTTTCAAAAACGTTCATATGTGGGAATAAGGCGTAATCTTGAAAGACAGTATTCACTTGCCGTTGATTGGCAGGAACGTCATTGATTCTTTGTCCATCAAAATAAACGTCGCCTTCTGTTGCGTCCGAAAAACCCGCAATGATGCGTAAAATAGTTGTTTTTCCACAACCTGAAGGACCTAACAATGTATAAAAGCGACCTTCTTCAATATCAAAACTCACTTTTTTCAAAACTGTTTCATCATCATCAAATCGTTTCACCACATTGTTGAATGAAATTATTGTTTTTCCCACACTCTTTCCTCCTGTACTATAAATAAGAATCCGTCACGACTACGAGCACACGGCTTTTTTTGCCGGCGATATTTTTTAATTGATGCGGCTCAGTCGCCTGATAATAGATCGATTGGCCTTTACGAGCCTTGTACTGCGTTTCTCCTAACGACAACGCCACACTGCCCTCTAAGACATAGATAAATGTTTCTGCTAACGATGGTTCAAAGGTCTTGTATTCGCCGGCTTTATCAAAAGTCAGCAAGACTGGCTCCATTTCTTTTTCATTGGAATCGGGAATCAGCCACTTCAATTCATAGCCATTTTCTTCATCATAATAAAGCGTGCTATCTTCTTCGCGATAAACCACTTGATGCTGCGCATTTTCTTCTCGGAAAAATTCCTCTGGTGTCACGCCTAAAACTTCTAAGATCGTAAAAAAAGTTTCCATAGAAGGCGAACTCAAATCACGTTCCAACTGTGAGATATAGCCTTTCGTCAAATCGGTCCGCTCACCTAATTCTTCTTGGGTCAAATTCTTTTGAACGCGCAAATTGCGCAGCTTCTCGCCAATCTCCATGTTCATTCCCCCTTTTATTGACACAACTGCAAGTATAAAAAGTTTGCTATAAGTAAACTTCATGTTTAATTTCACTTTTTCTAGTATACAAATTATTGCAGAAAACACAAGCCTTTTTTCTTCATTTCTTTGAATTCTTTTCTTCCTAATCAAAAAAAGGAGTGATGCTAAATGCTTGTGCTATAAAGGAAACGATTGGCGGTCCCGTCATTTTCGCTTTTCACAGGTTTAAAAGAACATCTTCTATTTTAACGAAGAAAAGGTAGATTTAATAATGATCTGTTTTTACTGATTTTTTGATAAGAAGCCCTGCCTTTTCTTGCTTCACTGGTTAAAAAAATAAAACTTATGGTATTATGAGTACAAACCATCAAAGGAGTGTCTGAAATGACGAATTTCTCTACCTTTCGTGTCATGAATGAACCAAATTTTACTGCTTCACTCACAACTGCAACCCTTGACGAGCTGCCAGCAGGCGATGTGCTTGTCCGTGTTGATTACTCAGATGTTAATTACAAAGATGCTTTGGCAGCAAATGAAAATGGCGGTGTGATTCGCACGTATCCGATGACGCCGGGAATCGATTTAGCAGGGGAAGTCGTGGACAGTCAGTCTGCTGATTTTGCCCCAGGCGATCAAGTTTTAGTGACTGGTTATGGCTTAGGGGTTTCTCACCCAGGCGGTTACAGTCAATTTCAACGGGTCCCAGCCGAGTGGCTCGTGAAACGTTCTGCTGGTTTTTCAGCGAAAGACAGTATGACCTATGGCACGGCTGGGTTCACAGCAGCTTTAGCGGTGCAAGAATTAGAGCATCTGCACTTAGCAAAAGACGCTGCGATTTTGGTGACAGGTGCGAGCGGTGGCGTCGGCAGTGTCAGCATTGCCTTATTGAAAAAACTGGGCTATACAAATATAGTGGCGCTATCTCGTAAAACCGATGCGCAATGGTTGTTAGACCTAGGCGCAGCAAAAATCATCCGTCCGGATGAAGTGGTACCCGAAAAGGTCAGACCATTAGCAAAACAATCGTTTGCAGCGGTCATCGATACTGTTGGCGGTCCATTGCTTGCGGCAGTGCTTCCGCAAATCGCTTATGGGGGCGGTGCCTTCTTATGCGGCAATGCTGGTGGGATCAAAATCGAAACGACTGTCTTACCCTTTATTTTGCGTGGGATTCGCGTAATTGGGATCGATTCAGTCAATGTTTCCCATGAGATCCGCACGGCATTATGGGAGAAATTAGCGGGTGAGTGGAATGTGATCGATCAGCTTTACACGAAAGCCATCACTTTGGAAGACTTACCAGAAACGTTGGCAGCTTTATTAGCTGGCACGCACCAAGGACGGACGATCGTTGAGGTGTCACAAGGGAAATGAGAATTTTGATTACGGCTGGCGGTACTTCCGAAAAAATCGATGATGTCCGTGCAATCACGAATCATTCCACGGGTTCACTTGGTCAAGCGATTGCCAATGAATGGCTGCGGTACCCTGAGGTGACCATCGATTACGTTACGACGAAAACTGCCAAGCAACCGCCTACCGATCCACGAGTTACCTGTCATTTCATTGAAGGGACCACGGACTTGTTGGCGCAATTGACCGATTTATTGACGACCCATTCGTATGCTGCCGTGATCCACAGTATGGCAGTTAGTGATTTTACCCCTGCTGCTCATTTTTCAGAAGCAGCCTTTTATGAAGCAATCAACGATGCCCTACCGACTTATGACAACCAGGTCACTCCGGCATTGATGGCACACGTGCTCGCACAATCTGAGGCAACGGCAGGCAAAGTTTCTTCTAATACGGATCATTTGTTTTTAGTGTTGAAGAAAACCCCGAAAGTGATCCAAACCATCAAAGCATTACAGCCGACAACCTTATTAGTCGGATTCAAATTATTAGTAGACGTAGCGGAAGACGAGTTGTTTGCGGTCGCACGAAAAAGTTTACTGGCTAGCCAAGCGGATTATGTGTTGGCCAACGACTTGACGCAAATTTCAGGAAACCAGCATGTTGGACACCTTTTGACACAAGAAGGACAAATTGGGACTGGTCGCACAAAAGCTGAGATTGCAACCTTGATCGTTGACACATTACGCAATGACCTGCGTGCTTAGCTAGATGTTTTTTAGAAAAGGAGAAAGAATCATGAAACAAAAACACGTTCTGCTTGGCGTTAGCGGCAGTATCTCTGCATACAAAGCAGCCGACCTGACCAATGAATTAACTAAAAAGGGCTATGCAGTGGATGTCTTAATGACCCAAAATAGCACACAATTTATTACGCCTTTGACGTTACAGTCATTATCCAAACGCCCGATCCATGTGGATGTTATGCAAGAGCGCCAACCAGATCGGATCAACCATATTGAACTAGCCAAACAAGCCGATCTTTTCTTGCTCGCCCCAGCCAGTGCCAACAGTATTGGCAAGCTGGCGCATGGGTTAGCCGATGATTTGATCTCAACAGTTGCCTTAGCGTTGCCGTTATCCGTGCCCCGCTTGATTGCACCAGCCATGAATACCGTCATGTACGAAAACCCGATTGTTCAAAGAAATTTGGAGATTTTGAAAGAAGTCGGCTTCCAAGAGATTGAACCCCGTGAAGCGTTACTGGCTTGCGGTGATTTCGGCAGAGGCGCATTAGCAGCAACAGAAACGATTCTCGAAAAAGCATTGACTGCTTTGGAAGTACGGAGTGTCTAATAATGAAAAAAATATCAACTTTTGAACTTGTCTTAACAGCTTTCTTTTTAGGAATCTTGATTCTTTTAGCATCGGTACCCTTTCTTGGGTTTATTCCCTTAGGACCAATCAATGCGACAACGATGCACATTCCTGTGATCATCGCTTCCATTGTATTGGGCCCTCGGATCGGCGGCTTTTTAGGCGGCGCCTTTGGGATCATCAGTATGGTGCGTTCGACCTGGATCATCACCCCGCTTTCTTTTGTCTTCTCTCCTTTCGTACCGATTTATGGGAGTGATCAAGGAAGTTGGAAAGCGATCCTCGTAGCGCTGATTCCCCGTATTTTGATTGGTGTCGTTCCTTATTTTGTTTATAAAGGCTGTCAAAAAATCTGGAAAAACAAACAGCAAAGTCTTTCGCTACTGATTGCTGGTGTTGCCGGAGGTTTGACGAATACGATCCTGGTAATGAACTTAATCTACTTCTTGTTCCAGCAAGAATATGCGGAGGTTGTGGGAAAAGCCGGCAATGCTGTTTACGCAGCGATTTTGGGTGTGATCTTCGCCCAAGGCGTGCCTGAAGCCATTGTAGCGGGAATCGCCACGATGGCAGTTGGAACCGTTCTTTTGCGCTTAGTCATGAACCGCAAAAAAAATCGAATCTAAAAAATAGCGACCGCCTAAAGTTAGCTTTTTGGCTAACTTAGGCGGTCGCTTCCCTTTTGAGTGACTCATAAACTTTGTGTCATCTGGAGTGCTTCGACAAGCTCTTGATACTGCTCTTGGGTCAAATACTCTTCATAAAATGTCAGATAATCATCGATATCTGCTTGGGTCAAATAAGGCAGCTCTTGCTTGATTTGCAGTAGCAGTTCCTCGAACTCCTCATCCGTCAGCATATAAGAAGACCAATCATCGGCTTCATCATAGCTATCCCAGTACTCATCATCATAATCATTCTCATACCCATCGTCATAGCTGTCATCCCAGCCATAATCATAGGGAGAAAACAATTCTTCTGGGTCAATCAATTCTTCCGCTGTGGGGATCGCAACGGCAGTATCACTTTTCTTTCCTGTAAAAGTCACCGTGGCTCCGATAGTCGTTTGCAGCTCATCCGCTTGCACGAAGTGAAAAGCCATTTTCTGCTGATTTGTTTTCGTATTGACGGTCATAGCTAAGTCAAACTGCTCGACTTCTTCCAGCATCGTTTCTAATTCGGCGACTTGCTTTTGATCGGCACCGTGTTCTTGGGCATAGGTTGCATAATCTGCCAATTCTTCTTTGGTAAACGTATGGCTGATCGTATCTCCATCTCTTTTGAAAGCATCCGGTTCAAAGGTTTTCAAATAGTCTGCAAATGTCTCATTATGAAAAAGACTGTTCATGGTAAAGAGGTTTTCAGGCGCTTTTTCTGCTTCGGTTGTCCCCTCGCCGTCCTCTGCAAAAGTTTCTTCGCCAAAGTAAGAATCCAAGGTTTCTTGATCGATGCGCAGGTATTTGCCTTCATATTCCGCAGCGTCTGGATTTGTCCCATAACTGTCACTACCAAATGCGCTGATATACCCTTGCAGTGTTTCATAGATTTCAGCTGACACATACGCTTCTTGTTTTTCTGGATCGACGATCAACTTGATCGGCAGCTCCTGACCGCCATAAGCAACTGCCAGATTGAGTAAAATCGCTTTGGTTTCTTTGTCCTGGACGAAATCCCCTTTAAATGACGAGCCGACTAACTGTGACATCAACATAGAGGCATACCTATCGGCTTCTTGACCGTATTCGCTGCTGCTACCCATCTCAAAGGTATCGATCGTCGCTTGGAATTCACCAGCATTCGTTGCTTGCTGATTCGTTAACTGTTCGGCAAACTGTTCTTGCGGTAATTTCGTACAACCACCGAAAAGAAAGGCGAACCCAACAAACAAAATGACGCATCCCCACTTTTTCATCCTGCTCACTCCTTTTCGTTTATTGTACCGAAGACTGCGAAAGCTTACAATCCTAAGCTCTTTTTATTAGCTCTCATGAAAAAAAGATTGCCCCGGGGGACAATCTTTTCGCTAATCTATTCTTCGCCGATGATTCGGACTTCTGTTTCTAAGGTGACATCAAAAGTTTCTTTGATGACTTGTTGGATATGAGCGATCAGTTCAACGTAATCCGTGGCTGTTGCTTGATCGACATTCACGATAAAGCCCGCATGTTTTTCCGAAATTTGGGCACCGCCCCATTTCAATCCTTGTAAGCCTGCATCTTGGATCAGCTTGCCGGTAAAATGACCGACTGGGCGTTTGAAGACACTCCCACAAGAGGGGTATTCTAGCGGTTGCTTCAATTGCCGCAATTCTGTCAGTTCATCCATCCGCTTTTTGATTTGCTCTTGATCGCCTTTTGCTAGATCAAAGCGACTGCTCAAAATGATCATCTTTTGCTCTTGCAATTTGCTATGACGATAAGCAAATTCCATTTCTTCCTTGGTATATGTCACGATTTGACCATTAGCCAGCAAAACGTCGCAGGACGCAAAGACATCTTGGATCTCGCCATCATAAGCGCCTGCATTCATAAAGACGGCACCGCCGACACTGCCGGGAATCCCGCAGGCAAATTCAAAACCAGTCAAGGATTCATGCAAAGCGACATAGGTGGTATCGATCAACTTTGCTCCAGCATCGACGATCAAAGAAGTGCCGTCTACCACGATTTGGTTCATTTCCGACAGCATGATCACCACGCCGCGAATACCACCATCACGGACGATCAAGTTGCTGGCGTTTCCTAAGACGATCCAAGGAATCGCTTGTTCTCGGCAATAATCAAGCAGCTGTTTAGCCTCTTCTGCTGTTTTGGGAAAAGCCAAAATGTCTGCCGGTCCACCAGTTTTTGTATACGTATAGTTCAATAAGGGTTCATCTTTTAATAAGGCAATTTCAGGGAATTGCGCAATCATCAAGTCTTTATTCACGAGAAGGTTTCCTTTCACAATAAACATCTCACTTATTTTAGCATGTTCAAGGAAAAGTTGCTACCTCTGGTGAATCAAAGAAAAGCTTAATAATCGAATGACCTGATTAATAAAGAGTAAGCTTCAAAAAAAGTGTTTTGTTATTTCAGATAATCGTTCTTTCATCTCCGTAGTGACTTTATCGACTACTTCTAAGTTGCTGCGATGCAAGAGGTCCACACTGCGAATATGCTGACAAAGAATCGTCCCTTGAACTTTACTCTTTTGTGTTTCGGTAACTGTTTGAAACGCATTCGATCGAGCGAATTTTTCTTCTACATATTTTTTTGAGCTACTGATTGGCATCACTAAGACGGTATTGAAACTCTTGTTATAATAATCATTACTAACCACCACACACGGTCTTTTTTTTGCCATTTCATTTCCTTTGGTGGGATTTAAGTCAATAAAAAGAATATCTCCTTGTCTTACCATTCAATATTCTCCTCACCTAAATCTTCTCCAAAAAACATCTCACCTGTATCAAATTTCCCCGTTTCTTCCACGATCGCTAATTCTTGTTTCCAAAAATCTTCAAAGGAAGGTGCTGCTTTTTCGCCTGTTACCTTGATCTCGCCTTCTGGAGTAAATTCAAAAATTACCCGCTGATTCTCTTTTAAGCCTAACTTTTGCCGCACACTTTTTGGAATAGTTATTTGATTTTTCGAAGTCATTTTCGCTGAAACTTGCGCTTTGATCGTCATGTGAACTGCCCCCTTTTCAAAACGATTGTAACATAAAACGTAAGGAAAAGTAAGGATTTATTAATCCTTTTTCGTACCACAAACGAATTTTCTCTAGCATCCAAATTTAATCCTCATTCTTCCTCCTTGTTTTCCTTATTCCGCTCACTTGCTTTGCGCTTCTGGCTTTTTTAGGTAAAATGGGAGGCGTAGTGGAAAATAAGGAGGAGTCTTAATGAAATTTATTTCTTGGAATGTGAATGGTTTACGGGCCATCGTTAAAAAAAATTTTTCTGAAGTGTTTGAAGCCCTCGATGCTGATTTCTTTTGTTTACAAGAAACAAAGCTGCAAGAAGGTCAGATCGAATTGGATTTACCAGGCTATCATCAATACTGGAATTATGCGGAGAAGAAAGGCTATTCTGGCACGGCGATTTTCGCAAAAGAACCTGCGCTATCTGTCCGTTATGGATTAGGGATCGAAGAACATGATACGGAAGGTCGAGTCATCACGCTGGAGTATCCTGAATTTTTCTTGATTACTTGCTACACACCAAATTCCCAAAATGAATTGCGCCGCTTGGATTATCGCATGACTTGGGAAGATGCCTTTTTGGCTTACTTGACTGAATTGAAACAACAAAAGTCAGTGATTCTCTGTGGTGATTTGAATGTTGCCCATAAAAATATCGATATCAAAAACTGGAAAACCAATCAAAAAAGTGCTGGGTTTACACCTGAAGAACGGGAAAAGTTTTCAACTCTTTTGGCTGCTGGCTTTACCGATACGTTCCGTTATTTCTATCCAGATGCAGAAGGCATTTATTCTTGGTGGAGCTACCGTTTCAACGCTCGCAAAAACAATGCCGGCTGGCGCATCGATTACTTTGTCGTTTCGGATGACTTAAATGAGCGCTTGCTAGACGCCAAGATCCATACAGATATCATCGGCAGTGACCATTGTCCGGTGGAACTGGATCTCAACTAACCGTAGGAAAACTTCAGTTTTTCTTAACGTTTGTTCGCTTTTCATTCTTTGATTTTGTGCTAGAATGGCAATGAGGTGAGTCTGATGAATTTTATCGCAATGGACTTTGAAACAGCAAATTATCAAAAGCATAGTGCCTGTTCCCTTGCACTTGTCATGGTGCAAGACAGCAAAATCGTGGGCGAATATTACACATTGATCCAACCGGAAACGGAATTTTTTTGGAAAAACATTCAAATTCATGGCATCCGTCCAGAAGATGTGCAAGAAGCGCCTAAGTTTCCTGACGTATGGAAACAAATCCAACAATATTATCAATTAAACAGTCTGATCGTTGCGCATAATGCTGGTTTTGATACCGGCGTTTTGGCGGGGTGTCTTGACTATTATGGGTTGTCACAACCAAATTACCTTTCCTTATGCACGGTGCGAACGAGCCGCAAGCTGTATCCAGAATTTACGAACCACAAATTAAACACGGTTTGTGAGCAATTACAGATTCCTTTACTAAACCACCATGATGCACTAGAAGATAGTCGGGCATGTGCCCAAATCTTATTGCGTCAAGAAGAAGAATTTGGTATCGATCCATTAAAAAAATTGGTTTTAGTCAAATAAATGAAAACGTGCGTCCTAAAGTCAGCATTGCGCTAGCCTTTAGGACGCACGTTTTCATTTAAGGAAGGATTCATTTTAAGTCAGATCGATCCAATAATGACAGATTATAGCGCCATCTTCAGGATCAATGACTTTTTCTGTCAATTTACCTCCGTTGTTTTCAATGACTTTGGCGGAGGCGCGATTGGCTTCTTCACAGGTTACTAACACGTTGTTCAAGCCAAATTGTTTGGCCTTTACCAATGACTGTGCCAACATTGCCGAGCCGATGCCTTGCTTTCGATGGTCTGGGTGCACCGAATACCCGATGTGTCCGCCAATTTGGCGCAAATACGCATTAAGTGTCAGACGCAGATTCAAGAGACCGACCACTTTTTGATCTTGGATAGCCAGATAGGTACGGGCGGGAACGAATCCTTCTGGTACCGTTTCTGCTGTTTTAAAATCCGCCAATCCCTTTAGCCAGTCTTTAGCTGTCGGACTTTCTACAAGTCCTGCCCCACCATGGATGACTTCTTGATTCTTCTCGAAGGCTTGCCGATACGCTTCGATTTGATCGCAGTCTGCGATCGTCGGTTCCCGAAACTCCATTTCCTTCACTCCTTTTTTATGATTCAAAAAGACGTGCCATCATCAAGACGTCAACTTTTTGCCCCTCGCGGGTTTGCACTGCTTCTTTCATGCAGCCTTCTGTTAAAAAACCAAATTTTTGATACAGATGGATCGCTCGTAGATTTCTCGCTTGGACGGTCAACTCGATGCGGGTCAATTCGCCAACTTCTACTACCCAGTCCAGTAATTCTTCAATCAGGAGCGAACCTAAGCCCAAGCCCCAATAGTCTTTTAAAATCGAGATACCGATCTCCCCGACATGGGCTAATTGCCACTCTTCGTTGCCTTTGACTGATGCCATGGCGATCAATTGTTCTTGATCAAATGCCAACAACAGCAAATAGTCCTCCCGTTCATAGATAGCATCCAGCTGTTCTGCCAATAGGGCTTCTGGCAACGCCAAGCCGCTTTCATCCATTAAGAGAAAATCCGTTTCTTCTCCTAGCTGTTGACTGACTGCTAACACGGCTTTCGCATCAGCACCCGTGGCTTCTTTGATCTGTAATTGGATCTCACTCATGGGCTGCCTGCCATTTGGTTGTGATCCGTTGCAAAAAGGCGGTTGCTTTGGTGCCATATGCATGACATTTCACAAGACGTTTTTGTTCATCTGTATCATCTTTTTCCAAAATCAGTTCTAAATAATCCTCTGGCAGGGAGGCTTCTAAGAGATTGCCCCACTCGATCACACACAAGCCATCCCCTTCGAAATAATCATCCAGTCCTAAATCTTCTGCACCGTATTCCACCCGATAGACATCCATATGGTACAGGGGCATCCGCCCATTGGTATATTCACGAATGATCGTATAGGTCGGACTTTTGATCAGTTGCTCGATCCCTAACCCCAAGGCGATGCCTTTCGTCAATGTTGTTTTGCCAGCACCCAAGTCGCCCGTCAATACCAGATTATCCCCTGGCTCGGCTACTTCTCCAATGATTTTTGCAAATGCTGCGGTTGCTTCTAAGTCGTTAATGGTAAACATAGTCCCCATCCTTTGATCAATCTAATTTACTAGTTGCTAGTATAGCTTGTTTTTCAAGGAATTGTAAAGAAGGAGCTTAAGGAAAATTTCCCGACGACCACTGGATCGTTGATTCATATGGACGCCCCCTGCTTTGTTGCCCTCAACTTTCCAAAAGCAAAACAAAAAACTGACCCTCAAGGGATCAGTTTTTCATAAGTGCAGCGATTGGCTGCTTATTTTTCCATTAATGTTTGTGCCGCAGTAATGATTGATAATTTGTAGACATCTTCTTCATTTGAACCACGGGACAAATCAGAGATTGGTTTGTTCAACCCTTGTAAGATTGGTCCAATCGCTTCAAAGTTACCGAAACGTTGGGCGATCTTGTAGCCAATGTTTCCTGATTGTAAATCGGGGAAAACAAAGACGGTTGCTTTACCTGCTACTTCAGATTCAGGAGCTTTCAATTGCGCAACTGCTGAGATATACGCAGCATCGAATTGCAATTCTCCATCGATTTGATATTCTGGTGCCAATTCTTTGGCGATTTTTGTTGCTTCAACGACTTTATCTACTTCCGGTGCTTTCGCAGAACCTTTCGTTGAGAAGCTTAACATAGCAACTTTTGGATCGATTTCAAATAATTCAGCGGTTTTCGCTGAGTCAACAGCGATTTCTGCTAGTTCTTGTGCATTTGGGTTTACATTGATGGCACAGTCTGAGAACAAGTATTTTTCTTGGTCACGACCACGAACCATTAAGAAAGCACCACTTGTACGGCTCACACCTGGTTTTGTTTTGATGATTTGTAAAGCGGGTCTTACTGTATCACCCGTAGAATGGATCGCTCCGGAAACCATTCCTTCAGTAATGCCCATGTAAGTCAACATTGTACCGAAATAGTTGACATCTTTTAAGATTTCTTCTGCTTGTTCTTTCGTTGCTTTGCCGTTGCGGCGTTCCACAAAAGCTTCAACCATTTCATCCCAACGATCATAATTTTCAGGATCTAAAATTTCAAAGTTTGATACGTTGATTCCGCGAGCTTCTGCTGCTTTTTCGATTTCAACCGGGTTACCGATCAAAACGGGTTCAATCAATTCTTCTGAACGTAGACGGCTAGCAGCACCTAAGATACGAGGATCTGTTGCTTCTGGAAAAACGATTTTGATATGACGACGCACGATTTTAAATTTTAAACTTTCGAATAATTCCACGGGTAAAGACCTCCAGTTTTTTTATACCCTTCCATTGTACAATAACTGCGAAAAAAAGAACAGATAAAAATCCTGTATTAGTCGATTATTTTAAATATCGTTACCTTTTTCACAAAATCATCAGTTCTAAATAACACAGTTTTACAACTGTGTTATTTTTTCCGGTAACGCCCAAGAAATCGGTTCTTCCCCTAATGCCAGCAACGCTTGATTGATCTTAGAAAAAGGCTTTGAACCAAAGAATCCTCGATGTGCCGACAACGGACTTGGATGAGGCGCTGTTATAATAATATGTTTGCTGGTATCTAGTAAAGCGGCTTTCTTTTGAGCGGGTTTGCCCCAAAGCACAAAAATGACCGGTTTTTCTCGTTGATTCAATTTTTCGATAATCGTATCTGTCAGCTGCTCCCAGCCATGCCCGTGATGTGAATAGGCTTGTCCCTCACGTACCGTCAATACGGTATTCAACAATAAGACCCCTTGCTGCGCCCATGGCACAAGATAGCCATGGGACACAGGTGCAATCCCTAAGTCATCGGCTAATTCCTTGTAAATATTGCGTAAGGAAGGCGGTATTTTGACCCCCGGCTGCACGGAAAACGACAGTCCGTGGGCTTGGTGAGGGCCATGATAAGGATCTTGACCTAAGATGACAACTTTTACGTCATGGTATGGTGTCAGTTTAAGTGCTTCATAAATATGATCCATCGCTGGATGGATCTTTTGCTGGGCATATTCTTGTTTCAAGAAAGCCCGTAGTTGTTGGTAATAGGGTTGCTCAAATGATTCCTGCAATTGTTCTTGCCAATCATTGTCCAATAGTCGTTTCATGGCGAATCTCCTTTGTTTTCTTCTAGGATAACAAATCCCTCCCCTTAGAAACAAGAATTACTCTTCGAAAGAAAAAAATCCGTGATTTATGGTACACTATTTGTAGAAACGATTAAGAAAGGACGCTGACAATGATCAAATTAATTGCTTCTGATATGGATGGTACGCTTTTAAATGCCAGTATGCAGATTTCAGAAGAAAATATCCAAGCAATCAAATATGCCCAATCCAAAGGAATCGAATTTATGGTCGCAACTGGCCGTAACCGTAAAGAGGCATTGCCGCCGCTGCAAGAAGCCGGGATCGACTGTGCAATGATCACCTTGAATGGGGCCCAAGTCTATGACGAAGCGGGTAATTCATTATTTACTGTGCCGATCAGCCATGAACAAACTCGTTCGTTGATCGACCTACTAAAAGAAAACGACATCTATTTTGAGGTCTCAACGAGCAATGGGATCTATTCGGAAAGTCAGACACGTCGGATCGAAAATTTTGCGATCCATACGGCAGAAGCAATGCCCCATCTCACTCATAAGATGGCGATTGCTATGACAGCTGCCCGTTTAGAATTTTTACCGATCAATTATGTCGATGATTTCAGTGAGTTGTTTTCGATCGAAGAATTAGAATTTTTGAAAGTGATCTGCTTCCATCAAGATGGTGCGCGGGTATTGGGTCCTATCACGAAAATCATCGATGGGTACGGCGATTTAGTGGTGACTTCTTCTGGACAAAACAATATTGAGATCAACCACCGAAACGCGCAAAAAGGAATCGCAGTGGCACATGTCGCCAAAGATCGGATGATCTCACTGGCGGAAGTGATGACGATCGGTGACAACTTAAATGATGTAAGTATGCTGCAACTGGCAGGCGTTAGTTTTGCAATGGGAAATGGCGAGTTAGAGGTAAAAGAAGTCGCGAAGTATTTGACGGACACCAATATTGAGGCTGGTGTCGGCAAAGCAATCGTTCGGGCAATTGATGAAAATCTTTAAACCACGCAGCTTTTTGGGGATACATGAGGAGGCGTAAGTATGTCAGAATTTTTCATCCAAGATAGGCAACTTAGCAGAGTCACACGAACCATTGTCAAAGATGAAACAGGCAAATCACTATTTTTGATGGTGGGACGTTGGGGAACCAAGGGCGATGCCCTCTCCCTTTACCGTTTAAATGGGCAAATGGTCGCTAGTATCAAACAAATCAGCTTTACTTTTGGTACACGCTTTGAGATCTACAAAGACTTTGAGAAAGTCGGTACACTGCAAAAAATCTTTAACTGGCCAGGTGATTTCTACTATATCCAGCAGCTTCACTGGGCGGTCCACGGCGATATCTATAATCATCGCTATGGGATCCATCATTTCAATAAAAAGATTATGGAGATGGACAAAGCGACCTTGTTGACGGGGGATTATTATGTACTGGATGTTGTCGATGACCGGGATGCGCCGGTCTGCATCTGTATTGCGGCCGTCATGGATTACTGGCTGTACAATCGGCACCGCAAAAAAGACCATCCTCTTGAGCTTCGACTAACAAATGGAACCAGCTGAAAAATCAGCTGGTTCTTTTTTGCATATGGTCGTAAAGATGGCCACTGATCTCTCTTTGGGCCACGACTTCAAATCCGTGCTTTTCATAGAGCCGCTTCGCATGGGGATTTGCTCGGTCAACACTCAAGCCGATCACCTCATAACCATCTCTAGAAGCAATTTTCGGCAATGCTTCTAACAAGGCTGAGCCGACGCCTTTGCCCCGAAATTTCTCAGCCACACAGATGGTATCTAAGTACCATTCATTTGGTAAAGTCTCTTCATCGATAAACAGCTTCATGTCTTTACTCAAACCGTACTGTTCCAGCACTTTATCTAGAGGCTGATCGATCGTCGCCTCTTCTTTGTCTGGATATCCAAAGGCGACGCCAGCAACTTCTCCGTCGATCTCATTGACTAGCGCACGGCGAAAGCCGTAACGATAATCGGGTTCTAGCATGGCATCTGCCAATATCTCTAAGGTCTTGGCTTCTCCGATCTCTTTGACAAACGGCAATTCCATGTCCTTTAAAATGACTAAAACGAGTTCAGCCATGACAAAACGATCTTCTTCTTTTGCAAATCTTATCATGTTTTTTCCTCCTTGCTTCTATACATAGAATAACAATTCTCTCAAGAAAAACCAAGTTGAATCGACAAAGGATCAACACAAAGTCTTCCTTGTTTATTCATGTAATTCCAACGGCAAGCCGTCTGGATCTTGGAAAAAGGTCATCTTCTTATTGGTGAAGGTATCAAAACGAATCGGTTCGCACACAATCCCTTTAGTGGCTAACTCCGCTACGACTGCTTCAATATTTTCCACCGCAAAGGCCAAATGTCGCAAGCCGGCTGCTTCGGGAAAACTTGGTCTTGCTGGTGGTTTTTCCACCACAAACAGTTCTATTTCTGATTCCCCAAAGCGCAAGTCGATTTTTACATCTTTCTTTTCTGGGCGCGCATGTTCACGAATCACTTCAAAGCCTAATTTTTCTACATAAAACTCTTTGGTCTGTTGGTAATTACTAGCGATGATCGCCACATGATGCATTTTTGAAAACATTATTGCCACTCCTTTGTATTGGACTCCTCTCTCAGTTTAAAGCCTTTGGCTGCATTTTACTAGAAAAGACTGCCGAAGTTCTCCTCTTTTCATAAATGGTTTCTGTTATACTAGAAAGCGGAAGGTGATAAAAAAATGAAACTACTTTATATTTCAATCTCTGGAAATACCCGTGCATTCGTCAACCGCTTGTTGGCCTATGCAGATCAGCAAGACACACCGAGCACTTGGGAAGCCAAAGAAATTCATGACAATAGTGTCTTTGAACAAGAAGACGAACCTTATGTGGTTTTTGTCCCTACCTATTTAGAAGGTGGAAACGGCGTCGATAACGGCGATCAGGAGATCCTTACAGAAACCATGCGGGAATACATTGACTATGAAAACAACGCCGCTCTTTGCTTAGGCGTGATCGGCAGCGGCAACAAAAACTTTAATTATCAATATTGCTTGACCGCAAAGCAATATGCGGAACAATTTTCGATTCCGTTCTTAGCGGATTTCGAGCTGCGAGGCACGACCCAAGATATTGAACGGATCTATGCTTGTTTAAAAGAAATCGATCCTGCCCACAGCAACACTTAGCTTTAGCCAGCATTCATTAGCCATTAGGAGGACTTTTGCATATGGAACCACAAACGATGGTCATTTTGATCATACTCGCCAGCATTCTCATCTTGACCGCACTAGATATCTGGAATCGATACAAAGTACGCCGTTACGTTCGGCTTGCTTGGGGAAAACTTCCCCGTCAGCCCCGCTTTGATAAAGAAGCGAGTTTGAAAAAAGCTTGGCTGACTGAGAAGAAGTTTCACGATTTTGATAGCGAGGTCGATGACATCACTTGGTATGACTTGGATGGCTTTTCGTTGTTTGAGTCCATTAATCTGACGTTTTCCAGTGTTGGTTCAGAAGCGTTGTACCAGCAATTACGCAATTTCCACTTCAAGCCGGACAAACAGCTGACCAAATTGATCGACTTTTTTGCTGCTGACAGTGCCGCACGCGAACAATCCCAATATACGTTTGCTCGTTTAGGAAAACAAGATGATAATTTTTCGAAAGCCTACTTGGCCAATGAAGCGGCGCAATCGATCGGTTCTCTGCCGTTCTTTGTCTTTTTAGGTGTGCTGCCATTAGTCGGCATCTTGCTGCTCCTGCTGGGGATTGTCCAAGGCCTCCTGTTGACGTTGATTAGTGTCGTTTTCAATACGATCTATTACTCTATCAAAAAAGCCAAGCTGGAAACAGAACTGAACAGCATGCGCTATTTGGTTCAAACGATTGCCTGTGGCAGTCAGATCGCTAAAATCAACACGCCCCTCCAAGATGAGATCAAACAATCCTTGGCACCATTAAAGAAGATCACTCGTTTCGCTTTCTCGTTTCGTGCCAAAAACGGCAGCGAAGGAGACATGTTGTTTGAATACATCAATATCATTTTTATGCTGCCGTTTATTTCCTATCAAACGGTCACCACTACTCTGGCCAAACACCAACAAGCAGCCATCGATCTGTGGAATTTGCTGGGAAAATTGGAAGTCGCAGCCGCCATTTTAAATTTTCGCACGTATATGCCCATCACTTGCCTACCGACCTTCCAAACAAGCGGAGGTGTAGAAGCAACGGGTACGTATCATCCCCTTCTGAGTGAAGCAGTCATGAATGATGTCACTTGGAACCACAATACCCTTGTAACTGGCTCCAATGCCTCAGGCAAATCGACATATGTCAAAAGTGTCGCCATCAACTGTATTTTGGCACAAACGATCCAGACAGCAGTAGCTGAAACCTTTACGATGGTTCCTGGTCACGTCATTACCTCGATGGCTGTCGAAGATGATCTATTTGAAGGCGACAGCTATTTCGTGGCGGAGATCAAATCCATCAAACGCCTGCTAGATACCGTTGCCACGAAACAGCGCTGCTACTGTTTTGTTGATGAGATTTTAAAAGGAACCAATACGGTGGAACGAATCGCTTCTTCTGCCAGCATCATCCATTGGTTGCGAGCCTACCCATCATTGGCCTTTGTCGCTACCCATGATATTGAGCTGACTGAAATTTTGAAAAATGATTGCCGCAACATTCATTTTTCTGAACAAGTCACGGAAGATGACGGCATCTCCTTTGATTACAAGGTCAAATCCGGTCCTGCCTTGAGCCGCAACGCGATCGCCCTCTTAAAAGTCATGGGCTACCCTGAAACGATCGTTCAAGACGCCTATGCCGCCGCCAATAATTTTGATCAAAACCGCAAATGGCAGGAATTATAACTTCACACACACAAAAGCGCCTTATCCCAGTGTCAGTCACAGGATAGGGCGCTATTTTATGTTTTATTTAGTCAAACAAACCAGTCGTTAAACTGTATTGCTCTCCTTGTAGCACATCGTATTGGATCAAACTATAGGCATCATAGATTTCTTGGGCTTCTTGATCCAACGCAAGAGTCGTCTGCCATTGTCCCTCTTGATAATATTGACCCAGTTCAAAAGCCGGCAACTCATCTTGCAAGGCCAACAACAACTGGTAAAATCCGCTGGTTGGTTGATCACTGGCTTCTAATAGGTTCGGTGCAAAATAAAAAGGACTTGTTATTGGTACATCTTCTGGTGCAAAATTCCCTTGCGAATCAACCATCAAAAACTCGGTTTCATGCAGGGCAGCCGTTTCATTTTGATCCTTGATTTCATCGGCATAAATGCCTGGTAAATGATCGCCCCAAAAGACGACCAACGTTCGCCGATCCAGCTGCTCTAATTCAGCCACAAAGTTTTTCAACGCTGTACTGCTATAAGAGATATCCTGTAGGTAGTTTTCCAAGGAAGCCATATTGCCCGGACCGCTCGCTTGGTAATTCAGCGTATCGTATTTGCCAGCATAGGGCATATGGGTCTGCATCGTCACTAAATGGACAAATTGCGGTTGCTGATCGTTTTCCAACAATGCCAGCACTTCTTTGTAGGCCGCCTCATCAGAGATGTAAGGATTATTTTCGATTTTGTCGGTATAGGTCATCGTATCTTGATCGATAAACTGTTCAAACCCCATCACCCCATAGACATCCTTGCGTTTGTACATTGATGTATCGTAAGGATGGATCGCCGTTGCCGTATACCCTGATTGTTCCAAGAAAGAAACCAAGGATGGCAGTTGCGTCAATTTCGGCACTAGCATCGTGTAAGGCGTTGTCATTTGCGGATTCAATAGGCCCATGGCAAAACCAGTCAACGCTTCAAATTCGATGTTTGCCGTACCGCCCCCATAATTTTGCGAAAGCATTTTTCCACTGATGGTTTGATCGGCGACGTGGTAATAGTCTTTCAACGGATCGCCGGTGATCGACAAGCCATTTAAATGGCTCGGGTCGGAAAAGCTCTCACTCATCACATAAACGATATTTGGTGCTTCACTTTCACGGTCTTGGTTTTTCTCCGCCGCCTGTGCATTGTAGGTATCCGCAATCGCTTGGATCGCTTCTTTTGAATACCCCTCAGGCTTCGTCATGGCATCTACCCGCAAGTTGTACAAAAACCCACCGATAAATCCCGTATTGTAATAGTTCATTTTTTGTGAATACGGAATCCAGAGCGCCGTCTGATTGTAGGCTTTGCGTAGAAGGTTGTTGCTGTCGTTGAAGTGTGAAACATAGACTAAGCCCAGCGAGCATACGACCAGCACTGCCCCTCGCATTACTTGTAAACGCCGGTTTAATTTGCGGCTGCGATAGATACTCCAGCCGATCGCCCCGATCGCCGCCAGAGCAAAGAGGATGGCTAAGAAAAACGCGCCATTGCCGATCATGGTTCGTAGAAGGTCGAATTGAGTGACCATCTTTAAATCATCAGGATAGATTGGTTCTTGACGATAGACCATCTTCGTATGGTTGGCGTACCCTAAGATTCCGATGACGACACTATAAAAGATGCCCCCGATCAGTACTGAACCTGCCAAACTGGCAAACACCCCATACACCAGCAGTAGCACCCCACAAGCCAAGAAAAACTTTGCTGTATGCCACGAAAAGGCAAATTTCAAGGCTAATTCAACGGAAAGATTGTTTTGACACCATTGCAAATATAAATTACTGAAAATGATCAACAGGACGATGGCGATGCCTTTTAATGCGATCTTCAGATAAGGATGGCTATTTATTTTCACGAAGGAACATTCCTCCTTTTCTACACATTCTAGGTACCCTCGTATTTTATGCTTTCAAGGCAAGAAAGTAAAGCCGAGGTAAGAAGCTTTTGTTATTTTTAAAGAAAGCAACCCTCATAAAAAAGAGTCTAAGGTTTCTTGCCCCTAGACTCTTCTTTCTATCCGAATGGAACTCAATCACTGGTTTTGTTTATTTCCAAAAATCATCAAAAATCGTGACTGGCAAGTGGCGTTTGTGTTGCGTTTTGTTCCACCAGTTTTCAATGGTTTGTTGGGCTTCAGCCGCAATTTCCTTGCCTTCTAAATAGTCATCGATGTCGTTGTAGGTCACTCCTAAAGCTGCTTCATCTGCAACTAAAGGTTTGCCGTCTTCCAAGTCCGCAGTCGGGACTTTGGTATACAATGCTTCTGGTGCGCCTAAGTATTGCAAGAGTTGGCGGCCTTGGCGTTTGTTTAAACGAAACAGTGGTAAGATATCGGCACCGCCATCGCCGTATTTCGTAAAGAAGCCGGTGATATTTTCAGCAGCGTGATCCGTACCCAGAACAGCTCCTGCTTTTTCACCCGCAATGGCATATTGCGTAATCATCCGTTGACGGGCTTTGATATTGCCTTTATTAAAGTCAGAAACCGCTAAGCCTGCTTCTTCCACCGCTTGCACTTGGGCATCGACGGCGTCTTTGATGTTTACCCGCAGCTCAATATCTGGTTTGATAAATTCAATGGCTTTTTTGGCATCTTCTTCATCTGCTTGTTCCCCATAAGGTAAGCGTACCCCTATGAACTGATAGTTGGGATTCCCGGTTTCACTGCGCATTTCCTCCATCGTCAATTGCGCGATCCGGCCAGCTAATGTCGAATCTTGCCCACCACTGATCCCCAAGACAAACGTATGCAAGAACGAATTCTTTTGCAGATACGCCTTTAAAAAATCAATACTCTTACGAACTTCTTCTTTCGGGTCGATGGTCGGTAAGACTCCTAATTCTTTGATAATTTCTTGTTGCATGGTCATAGAAACGCCTCCTCTTATTTTTTGAAGCAGCTGACTGATCCTAGGACCAGCGCAGTTGCGGATTATAAAATCGCGCCATTGGTTTGTTTGCGTACTTTTTCAATCGTGCGCATTTTATGATCCCAGCATTCTTGCGAGAGATCGACTGGGTATTTCTGTGGATTCAAATCACGTTTGTACTCATCCCAAAGGGAATCCAAGCAATTCGTCGCATAGGCTTTGACGTGTTCTAAGTCAGGTACTTGATACACTTGCTGGCCATCCACAAAGATATCTTGCAACAATGGTCGCGCATCAAAGTTCGTCACTGTTTTGTTGATAAAAGTGTGAACAGGATGGAACATGAACAGTTCGTCTGCTGCTTGCGGATTTTCTTCCCATAGCGTGACATAATCGCCTTCTGATTTGCCGTCCGATTTACGGGTGATCCGCCAGACTTGTTTTTTCCCAGGGGTCGAAACCTTTTCGGCATTGCTGGATAATTTGATGGTGTCGATCATTTCTCCCTGCTCATTTTCGATGGCAACCAGTTTATAAACCGCACCTAATGCCGGTTGATCGTAAGCGGTGATCAGCTTGGTGCCGACACCCCATACATCGATTTTCGCCTTTTGCATTTTCAAGCTTAGAATCGTATTTTCGTCTAGATCATTGGAAGCATAGACTTTGGCTTCCGTGAATCCCGCTTCATCCAACTGTTCACGGACTTTTTTCGAGATATAGGCCATATCGCCGCTATCGATCCGCACACCCAAGAAATTGATCCTATCCCCCATCTCTTTGGCCACACGAATCGCATTTGGCACACCTAAACGCAAGGTATCATAGGTATCGACTAAGAATACGCAATCTTTGTGGGTTTGGGCATACGCCATAAATGCATCATAGTCATTGCCATAGGATTGCACGAGGGAATGGGCGTGGGTTCCGCTGGCTGGGATGCCAAAAATCTTCCCTGCCCGCACATTACTCGTCGCATCCGCTCCGCCAATATAAGCCGCTCGGGTCCCCCAAATGGCTGCATCCAATTCTTGTGCCCGACGTGAACCAAATTCCAACAAGGGATCCGTGCCGATCACAGATTTGATGCGGGCAGCTTTCGTGGCGATCAAGGTTTGGAAATTGACCATATTCAGTAGCGCTGTTTCGATCAGCTGCGCTTGTGCTAACGGCCCTTCTACTTGAATGATCGGTTCATTATTGAAGACTAAATCGCCTTCTAACGCTGAACGAACGGTACAAGCAAACTTGAACTCCTTTAGATACTCTAAAAAAGCTTCTGGGTAGCCGCCGATTTCTCGCAAGTAGGCAATATCCGTTTCTGAAAAGGATAAATCGTTCAAATAATCGATCAAACGTTCCAGACCGGCAAAGATCGCATAGCCATTTTCAAAAGGCATGTCACGGAAATAGCATTCAAACACCGCATTACGATCGGCTCTGCCTAACTCCCAATAGGTTTGCATCATGTTGATTTGGTAGAGATCGGTGTGCAGCGTCAAGCTGTCATCTTTAAATAATTTCTGCATGTTCTTACTCCCTCTAGCTTACTTCTTCTCATTATAGCAAAAAAAACACAAAAGACAGAAAAACTTGTTTTTTCAAAAAAAAGTTAGGCTTTTGCCAGTACAAGGCAATCCATCTGAGAACAAATTGCTCAAAAGCATGGGTCAGCCTCCTACTTATTGCGCATTATTCCTGCGCGCGTATAAGGTCGCCCCTTTGTTCAACGTTTGATTGCTCTTGCAACGTGCATGTCCCAACTTCTTTCAACTACTATTCTTTCACAGGCAATTGAACAAGAATGACATCTTTCCTCGGTTTAGAAAAGGTGATGCCTCTTGCTTCCATTTCTTTACGAATATTAACATTGACGGTCACGTCTTTGCGATCGACCTTCAGCAAACGATGAATCGCTGTGTCGACTTCTTCCCGACTGATTTTCTTTTTATTGTTGATCAATACTAAAGAAATCGTATCAAAACTATCCACATAGAGAATCTGCGTCCGATCAAGCGAATACAATTTGTAGTATTTGATCGCTATTTTGTCGAATAGATACTTGGAGATGTTCGGGTAAAAAGTTTCCATATTTAGATTTTGGTTTACTGGGGTTTCAATCAACTTCATGCACAACATCCTCTCTCGAAACTAATTCTGTTAAAATAAAGCGGCCAACACCGCCGTCTTCCGCGCGCTCAATGGTTCGATCACAAACTGCTTTGATCGCTGGGCTGGCATTTGCTACAGCCAAAGAAACATCCACCGCTTCAAACATCGCAAGGTCATTTTCACCATCACCGATCCCGTAGCTTTTGGCAGCGGGAAAAGCTTCTAAAAAGCTACGGATCGCCGCACCTTTGGTCGCCAATGGATCAACGATTTCCAGTGTTTGGACAAAGGATTGAAAAATCGCTGCCGTTTCTGACTGGATCATCGCCCGCAGCCGTTCTCTTTTTTCGTCTGACGCTTCCATCAGTTCGATTTTGATGACCTTTATCTCTGGATGTTCCTTCATAAACTGCAACACGTCGTCTTTATGAAGGCATTCGTTGTAGAAGAACTCGTATTTGTAGTCAGCGATGATTTGCCCTCGCTCCCCTAACTCCGCGAGTAACTGCTTGCGGCTTTCTTGAAATTGCGCTTCATACAAATGCGCTTGTGGGGAAATGATGCCATGGTCAGTATGTAAGAAATAAAAAACCGCTTCTGTTTCTAAGATACCAATCACTTGCGCCAAGGTCTTATAGGGCAAGGTATGCGTCAAAACAGGCGCTTCTCCTTTTACCATCAGACCGGCGCCGTTTCCGAAAATCACATCGCAGGAAAGGCCTTCTTCCGCCATCATATCTTGAACAAGCTCAAATCCTCGCCCTGTGACAAACACAAAGTGATCCCCTTGGGCTTGCAAACAACGGATGGCTTCTTTATTGATCTCATGAATCGGGTGCCCCATTTCTTGAAACGTCCCATCAATATCAGAAAAAACTATTTGCATCTTATCTTCCTTTCTTTGTTATAATTATAGCACATTTTAAAAAACGCAAAAAAATTTTCTTGACTTTGTCGTTACGTCAACCTTTAGGATACAGGTGTAAGGAGGGAAAAGCCGATGGAATATACGATCAGTGCCTTAGCCAAACTGTCAGGAGTCAGCAGCCGTACCCTGCGGTATTATGATCAGATCAAGTTGTTACAACCGCAACGCACCAACTCAGCTGGTTACCGTATCTACGGGAGACAGGAAGTCGATCGCCTACAGCAGATTTTGTATTTTAAGTCTTTTGGGCTGTCATTAGAAACGATCCGCGGGATCTTGGATGAGCCGCAAGCATCGATCCAAACGGTCTTGTTGCAGCATTACCAACAGCTTTTACAAGAGCGAGCAGCCCTGGACAGTCTTTTGACCACCTTAGCGCAAACAATTGATTATTATGAAGGAGAAAAGACGATGACCGATCAAGAGAAATTCAGTTATTTTAAGGAACAAAAAATTCGTGAAAACGAAGCAAACTACGGTGCCGAGTTACGAGAAACCTACGGTGAGGAGATCATCGAAAAAAGCAACCAAAAGTGGCAGCAGATGACCCAAGTCGATTATCAAGCACTGACCGACAACGAAAACCGCTTATTGCAGCTGTTAAAAGAGCTATTGACTGAAAAGGAAGGGAAACGAATCCCTTCTGACAAAGCCCAAATGGCTTTTGCTGCACATCAAGCATGGCTCAAACAAGCAGCACCCTTTTACTCAGCAAAATATCACCGATCTTTAGGGGAAATGTACGTTCAAGACGAGCGTTTTACCGCCTATTACGATCAAAAAGCGGGCGTCGGCAGCGCCCAGCTGTTGAAACAGATCATTGACCATTACACCGAATCCCATTAAAAAAACGATGCGCAAGCACTGCCCGCTCAGGGGCTTTGTTTGCGCATCGTTTCGTCTATGCTATCGTTTGATGAACTCATAGGGCATGCGATAGTTGCCGCTTTTTTCCATTATCGCCAATTGGACGGCAGTCTCCCCGCAAGCTTGCAAGTGATGATCGATCGTTGAAAGCTGTAGCAGCTCGCTGATGTATAAATTGTCCCGTCCAATCACGAGCCATTCTCCCGGCGCCTGCGACTGGATCCCAGCAGCAACATGATCCCCATTGGTGAAAATCGCTTCGACCCCTTTATCTGCAAAATAAGCAGCTGCTTCTTTGCCATCTTCTTCCGTCAAACAATCCCAAAAGATCAAGTCTTCGGAAAAAGTCGAAAAATAGTCATGAGCCAAACGGACCGTGATTTTTGAATTGCTGCTGAGCTTGCGGCTACGTCCCAATGTCACGCCGATTTTCTGGATACCTTGTTCCTTAAAATACGTAAAGACTTCTTTGATCGATTCCTCTCGATCAATATAGGTGCAACCGTCAGTCAAATACGAGATATTCTCACAAAAGACGATGCGACCGTAAGAACGATAAGGCAATAAGGTTTCGATCGGATTCGCCCGCGAGGCAATGATCAAGGCATCAAAGCTTTTCGCCGCAAATTCTTGCAAATACGCTTCCTCTACTTGCGGATCATAGTTCGTGGCTAAAAGCGTAACCTTATAGCCCCGAGCAAACGCTGCTGTTGTGATGCCGCTCAATAATCGATCAAAATAGGGATGATTGACAAACGGTAGGATCACACCGATATTTTTGGTTTTACCAACACTCAACGCTCGCGCCGTGTAATTCGGAATATAGTTGACCTCTTCCATGACAGCCAGGATCTTACGACGCTTTTCTTCACTGACATACGGATTGTTATTAATGACTCGTGAAACCGTTGAGACCGAATAGCCGGTCAAGCGTGCAATATCCCGAATGTTTGCCATGACTCACTGCTCCTTAAACGAATAATTGTTCTTTCATATAGTCTATCACACTTAGCCCACATGTATAAAATTCATAGTAATCGTTGTGATGAATAAATCCGATCCGCTGAGACCCAAAGTGTTCATCACACGTCAAGTGACTGATCTCATCCACAGGAATTTCTACTAATCGTTCTTGAAAGAACCCTTTTGGCTTCGTCAATACCAGTTGTTGTCCATCAAAAGCCAACGTTACATAACAACATTCCGCACCATTTTTCTTCATGTATGTATTCATGTTTCCATCCCGCCTTCCTTTTTATAAATCAAGCATACTGTATGAAACGCGTCTCAGAGCAAGTCATTTGTTTCACTTTTTAACAAAAACCGATTGACCTTCATGTGAATTACTTCGCATATTTTGCTTTTGTTGGTACAATAAAAAGAGAACAGTGCGAAAGGAAGCGCAATTTTTTAAGGAGGACCGCAAAGTGACATTAGAAGAAGCTTTTTTATTAGACACCTTGCGTTGCCGCTTCAAGTTTTTAAGAGAAGAACGCGGATTGAGCCCAAAAGAAGTATGTCAGCATCTCGATGTGTCTTACCCCGATTACACCTTATACGAAGCAGGCGATTGCTTACCCGATGTATTGACGCTGCTACACGCAGCTTCCCTTTATAATGTTTCTGTCGATTACTTATTAGGACAGACAGAACGACCAGAACGGTATTTATGCTAACAATCGACTTTATCGAAAAAACGATCAAATGGTCGTTTTTTCTTTTGCCTCTTTCCCACTTTTCATCGATTAGCAACAATTGTTATCTAATCAAATGAAAAAAATCAAATCATGCGGTTCTTCTTGAAAAAAAATGATAGAATAAACCATCATACATAGAAGGAGTTCAAACAAACATGACCTATGCACTAGAACTAACCGATTTACGCAAAGTCTATGCCACCGGCGTTGAAGCGTTGCGGGGCATAAATTTGAAGGTGGAAGAAGGCGACTTTTATGCCTTGTTAGGCCCTAACGGCGCTGGAAAGTCCACCACCATCGGCATTATCACCTCTCTTGTCAATAAATCTTCCGGAAGCGTCAAAGTCTTCGGCTACGATTTAGACAAAGAATTGGTCCAAGTCAAACAACAGATTGGTTTGGTTCCCCAAGAATTCAATTTCAATCCCTTTGAAACGGTCCAGCAGATCGTGGTCAATCAAGCCGGGTATTATGGTGTTCCCCGCAACGAAGCCATCAAACGCAGCGAAAAATACTTGAAGCAGTCGAATTTGTGGGAAAAACGCAATGTTCGTGCGCGGATGCTGTCTGGCGGGATGAAACGCCGTTTGATGATTGCTCGTGCCCTGATGCATGAACCACGGCTATTGATTTTGGATGAACCGACGGCAGGTGTCGATATCGAATTGCGTCGGGAAATGTGGAGCTTTTTGCGGGAGCTGAACCAAAATGGCACAACGATCATTTTGACGACCCATTATTTAGAAGAGGCCGAAATGCTTTGTCGCAACATCGGGATCATTCAATCTGGTGAACTGATCGAAAACACCAGCATGAAATCCTTGTTGGCAAAACTGCAATTTGAAACCTTTCTTTTTGATATCGCACCGATCAAACAAGCACCAACGATCACTGGATATCCGATCCAAATGGAAGATGAACAGACAATCGCCGTTGAAGTCGCTCGAGACCAAGGCGTCAACGATCTTTTTGCTCAATTCAGCCAGCAAGGGATCAATGTCCTCTCCATGCGCAACAAATCCAATCGCTTGGAAGAACTATTTTTGAAAATCACCGAAGAAGCACACGAAGCGGAGGAAAACCATGTTTAGTCTTTATTTTACAGCCTTAAAAAGTTTAGCGGTCAAAGAGACCAACCGCTATTTAAGGATTTGGGTGCAGACCCTCGTCCCACCCGTCATCACTACTTCCTTATACTTCATTATCTTTGGGAAAATGATCGGCAGCCGCATCGGCGAAATGGGCGGCTTTTCTTATATGGAATTTATCGTTCCCGGGCTGATCATGATGTCGACGATCACCAGCTCTTACTCCAATGTGTCTTCTTCCTTCTTTTCACAGAAGTTTCAAAAAAACATTGAGGAACTCTTAGTGGCGCCGGTTCCTACTCACGTCATTATTTGGGGCTTTGTCTTTGGCGGACTTGGCCGTAGTATCTTGGTGGGCACATTGGTGACCATCATTTCCCTTTTCTTCGTGCCATTACATGTGTATTCTTGGGTCATCGTTGTCTTAACCCTTGTCATGACCGCCATCTTATTTTCATTAGCAGGGTTGCTAAATGGGATCTTCGCCCAATCCTTTGACGATGTTTCCATCGTGCCAACCTTTGTTTTACAACCATTGACCTATCTTGGAGGCGTCTTTTACTCCATCAGCATGCTGCCGCCGATTTGGCAAACAATCTCCAAAGTCAACCCGATCGTGTATATGATCTCTGGTTTCCGCTACGGCTTTTTAGGCACCATCGATGTCCCAATTTTCCTATCCATCGGTATTTTGGTCTTGTTCATTGTTGTCTTATACAGCGTATGCTGGTACTTGATCCAAAAAGGCCGCGGGCTGCGTAGTTAATTGCAATAAAAAAAAGATGAACTTCATTAATGAAGCTCATCTTTTTTCTTTTATTAGGCATTCAAAACGACTTTTTCCAGCAATGCACCGGCTTGGTGTCTGCCTTCTAAATCAGTACTTCCAGAAAATTGCTGCACGCGATCCATGTTGGTGATCAAAACGATCACCATGGTTTCTTTGCCTTGCTGCTTGATATAAGGTAGATCCATTTGTGCCAGTTTGGTTTGCGGAGTGACTTGCTCCCCAGCTTTGACAAAGACATCAAAGCCTTGTCCGCCAAGTGAGACTGTATCGATCCCCATATGCACAAGAACTTCAACGCCGTTTTGGGTTTTGATCCCGACGGCATGTTTTGAAGGGAACACAGTGGTGACTTCGCCACTGACCGGTGCAAAGATTTGCCCATCTTGTGACTCGATGGCATAGCCTTCTCCCATCATTTTCGTTGAAAAAACTTCATCTGGTACATCTTCTAATGGGACATATTCTCCATGGGTCACGGCATGCAGATCCACTTCGTTGGTGTAACGATCGCCTTCGGCTGCTTGATTTGGTACCAAGAACCAGCTCATTGCAAAGGATAAGCCGATTGCCAAGATGATCCCTAAAACGGCATAGACAAAGTATTCCCCAATATAGGCTGGCAAACTAAAGATACTTGAAAGAATATATCCATAAATCCGAACACCGAAGAAACTGATGAAAGCAGAAGCCACAGAACTACCAACTGTTGCTGCGATAAAGGCTTTTTTATACTTCGACAAAATCCCGAATAACGCAGGTTCTGTGATCCCTAATAAGCCAGAAACCGCCGAAGATAGAATGATCGATTTTTCTTCTTTGGTTTTGACTTTGAAATAAATAGCTGCTGTTGCGCCGGTGATTGCCATATTTGCCATAAACATCATTGGCATCAGCATATCATATCCTTGATTGGCGAAGTTTTGCAAAGCGATCGGGGTCATGGCATGATGCAGTCCCGTGAAGATTGCGATTGGACGAATCGCCCCTACCACAATTCCTGCTAAGACAGGCGAGATAGTGAATAACCCAGCCACGCCAGCAGCCAGTAAGTTTCCTAGATGGATACTGATTGGGCCAATGACCGTTAATGTCAAGATACCAGCGACAAACAACGAAATCGTCGGTGTAAAAACGGTACGCAGCACTTGTGGTAAGAGTTTATCGACCCAACGGTAAATATAGCTAAGCACTAGCACGGCAAAGATAATGGGAATCACTGTTCCTGCATAGTTAAAGACGGGTACTGGCAGTATGCCGAACAAGCGAAAGGCGGAAATACTTCCTTCGGCTACCGCATTGGTCATCGTTGGAAATTGCAGCGTTGCCGCGATTGCGATCGCTAAATATTGATTGGTTTTAAAAATCCGAGCGGCTGAGGCAGCAACAAAAAATGGCAAGAATGTGAATACGCCGCTCGCGATCATGTCGATCACTAAATAGGTATCTGTTTGATTAGAGATGACATTCAATGCCACCAATCCAGCCATCAATCCTTTGATCATTCCTGCGCCAGCGATAGCTGGAACGATCGGACCAAAAACGCCAGAAACGGTATCCATAAATAAGGAAACGGCTCCTTTTTTCTCTGATGTTTCCCCTTGATTCGCTTCATCAAGACCTAATTCTTTGGCTAAAGGTGCATAATAATCAGCAACATCCGTTCCTATCACTACTTGCAGCTGATTGCTTTGATATTTTGTTCCTACGACTTTGGGTGTTTTTTCTAACGCCGCATAGTCGACTTTTTTCTCATCCTTTAAATCAAAACGCAAGCGAGTCATACAGTGCCATGCATTGTTGATATTGTCTGATCCGCCAACATCTTTAATGATCTGTTTTACGATGTCTTCTTTGGTCATCTTTTTTTCCCCCTGTTGTTTGCTAACGGTCCTGATCCTTTTGACGGGCGCCCTTTCAGGTGTTTCCGTTTTCACACACATAGTAGCATGCTCACACAGACTTGTAAAACCAGTCCTTTTTTGATAAAACCAGAATAAAAACGCTATATATCAACGTTTTATTATAAAATAGGCAAAAATTGGACTGGTTTTATGGTGTATATCCAGTTTTTATTAGACCAAATTGACAGCGGTTGCCAAGCATGTTTCAATGGCTATAGCAACTAGAGACAAAAATTGGAGTGAATGAAATGACACCAACGATCATCACCGACGTCAAAGCCTTTGCGATCAAACCTGATCGCCATAACCTTGTTGTCGTTAAAGTAGAAACGAACAAAGGCGTATCTGGGTTAGGCTGCGCAACCTTCCAGTTTCGCCCACTAGCCGTAAAAACCGTCGTTGACGAGTATTTACGCCCCCTCTTACTTGGCCGCGATGCCAATCAAATCGAAGATCTTTGGCAAGTGATGAATGTCAATTCTTACTGGCGGAATGGTCCGATCACCAACAATGCCATCTCAGGAGTCGACATGGCTTTATGGGACATCAAGGGACAATTAGCCGATATGCCATTGTATCAACTGTTAGGTGGAAAAGCGCGTACGGCGATTCCCGCCTATACCCATGCCGTGGCAGATAATCTCGAAGACCTTTATCAAGAAATCGATCGCTTCTTGGCTGAGGGGTATCGCTATATCCGTTGCCAATTAGGCTTTTATGGTGGAAATCCTAGCCAACTGCAAACACCCGATCAGCCCATCGCTGGTTCCTATTTTGATCAAACAGACTACATGGACACAACACTGAAAATGTTTGCTGCGATCCAAGAACGATACGGCAATCAATTTCAAATGCTGCATGACGTGCATGAACGGCTGCATCCAAACCAAGCGATTCAATTTGCAAAAGCCGCTGAACCTTTTAATCTCTTTTTCCTAGAAGATATTTTGCCGCCGGATCAAAACAAGTGGTTGCAGCAACTCCGCAGCCAGTCGGCGACCCCGATCGCGACCGGCGAATTGTTCAATAATCCGATGGAATGGCAAGAGCTAGTCAAAAATCAACAGATCGACTTTATGCGTGCCCATGTCTCACAAATCGGTGGGATCACGCCAGCATTGAAATTGGCTCACTTCTGCGATGCGATGGGCATTCGGATCGCTTGGCACACGCCGTCTGATATCAGCCCTGTCGGCTTAGCCGTCAACACCCATCTAAATATCCATCTGCACAATGCCGCGATCCAAGAAACGATTGCGATCCCAGCAAATACCCAGTCGGTCTTTGGTGGTAGTCCACAACCTGAAAACGGCTATTTTTATCCCATCGAGAAAAGTGGGATTGGGATCACGTTCGATGAAGTAGCAGCTGCGGAATTTCCCGTGGTTTACCGTCCTCACGAATGGACCCAGAGCCGTACACCAGACGGCACTTTGATCACTCCTTAAACACAACAAAAGACATCCCCTGTCCAATCGACAGGGGATGTCTTTGTTCTCTCTGGGTAAAGACGACGCAACTGGCACATTTGCTTTCCTAAAAATCAATCGATGCGTGAGCGATGGATCTCACGGTCAAAGGGACGGATGTAGGTCACGGCATAATCAATGGCAACGATATTGCTGAACTCATACACGCGGCCGTCTTCTAAAATCGCCCGATTGCTGATCTGCATTGCCGGCGTCCCCCGCTTGCACAATAAAATACCCGATTGCGCGGTCGATGTGGTGATGGGGGTATAGCTTGTGATGTAGTGGGAAATGCGGTACCCGCAGCTTTCGACATAGCGTTGGATCGAGTGCTCCACGATTTCTTGTGTCAATTCGGGAAATAGGCTGACGGGCAATTTAGACGTTTCCAGCTGTTCGATTTTGTAATTGACGATCCGCACTCGTTCAAAGGTCCAGACTTCCTCGTCTGGGCCTATTTGGAAAATCTGCTGTTCATCCAACGTTGCTGCCGCCTTATTCAAGGAAATCATTGTGGAATGGATGCGGTCATAAGGGGTGCGGGTCAAGGAATTAAAGATCATTGGGTTTTTGACCCATTTTTCATGGATAAAAATCCCTGAACCTTGTACCACTTTGACGATCCCGATCTCTTCAAGGTTTTTAATTGCTTGCTGGATCGTAAACCGAGAAACGCCATAGGTTTGCGCAAGGGTTCTTTGGTTGGGTAATTTGCCAGCAGAAAATTCTTCCTGATAGATTTTACTCAACAGATCTTGCACGATAAATTCACGTTTTTTCATAATGGCTCCTTCATTTGAGCGGGAGCGATCTCGCTCATGGACCAACTGCAAGCCTTCATATCGATACGTCCACTGGCTTTGAAGACCACCCCTTCATCGACGAGTGCTGCTTTTCGCCCATTGGCGGAGGGACCAACTAAGACGCCATCTGCCCGCACGACTCGATGGGCAGGGACATCCTGAGGGCTCAAGCGCATCGCTCGACCGACTGCTCGCGCGCCGTTGATTTGTCCCAATTTCCACGCAATCTGACTATAGGAGACGACTTTACCAAAAGGGATCTGCCGCGCCAGCGCATAGACTTCTTCATAGAATGGATTCATACTGTTCGCTCCTTCTTTGATTCTTTCTATCATAGTACTGGATTCCCTGCCAATAGTAAATGAACAGACGCAACTTTAGCAATAGCCATCCAAACACTCGATTCCTTCTCTAGCAAGCCAAGAACGAATCGAGTAGTCATTAGTTTGGAAAATCAAAGTAGGTTTTCGCATTGTGATAAGAGATATCTGCGACGATCTGCCCTAAATATATTTCATCTGCTGGCAGTTGTCCGTCTTCTACCCATTCACTGATCACCTGACACAAAATCCGCCGGAAATACTCGTGGCGTGGATAAGACAAAAAGCTGCGAGAATCCGTCAGCATGCCGACGAAGTTTCCAAGAATCCCGCCTTCTGCTAGGGTCGTCAACTGATGTCGCATACCAGAATACGTATCATTGAACCACCAAGCAGAGCCTAATTGCAGCTTGCCTTTGCTCTCTTCTTGGAACGCCCCCATCAGCGCAGTCAACACTGGATAATCTTTGGGGTTCAGTGAATACAAAATCGTCTTCGGCAATAAACTTTCCGCCTGAAGCTGCGCCAATGTCCGACTTAAGCCGCTCGCTAGACGATCGTCCCCCATCGCATCACCGCCGCTATCAGGTCCTAGTTGTTGGAAAAGTTTTTGACTGTTGTTGCGAGTCGCCATCAGATGCAATTGCGCGGTCCAGCCTTGCTTTGCGTATTGGCGCATCAAGTCAATCAGCAAGCCGGTTTGAAACTGTCTGATTTCTTCATTAGTCAATGTCTCAGTGGTCAAACGCTTTTGAAAAATCGCTTCAAGTGCAGCGCCATCATAAGCTTCCTCTCCAAGACGTGACAGACTGTGATCTGCTAAACGACAGCCCTGTTGCTGGAAGTAAGAAATACGTACGGTCAATGCTTCAACTAGCGTTTGATAGCTAGTGATCTCTTTGCTCGCAGCTATAGCCAATTGCTTAAGGTATGCTGGAAATTCTGGATTCTGCAGATTGATTGCTTTGTCAGGACGAAAGGTAGGATACACGGCAAAGGATTCTTCTGCCAACTTTTGATGATATGTCAACGAATCAATGGGATCATCCGTCGTACAGATTACCTCAACGGCCATCTTTTTGATCAGTTCTCGTGGTGAAAATTCCTTCGTCTGCAGCTGTTGATTGACTTTTTCCCAAATGCTTGCTGCATTGGCTAGTGTCAACCGCTCATCAATACCAAAGATTCGCTTCAATTCCAAATTGGTCCAGACATATAATGGATTGCCAATGCAAGCCTCCAAGGTCTGCGCCCAAGCACAGAATTTTTCGTAGTCGTCAGCATCGCCAGTGATCAAAGATTCTGCAACACCATTGGCACGCATCAAGCGCCATTTGTAATGGTCCCCCGCCAGCCACGCTTGGGTGAGATTGGTGAAGTTTTGGTTTTCGAAAATCTCTTTCGGCTCTAAATGGCAATGGTAATCAATGATCGGCTGCTTTTTTGCATACTCATGGTACAACTGTTTGGCAAAGCTGTTTTTCAAAATAAAATCGTCAGTTAAAAACATTTCTTCGCTCCTTTTCTTAACGCCCCACGCTCTTGTCGATGGCTTCCCACAACCCTAATAAGTAGGAAGCGCCGATCGCCCGATCATACAAGCCATAGCCTGGACGTCCCGTTTCTCCCCAGATCATTCGCCCATGATCTGGTCGAATGTAGCCGTCAAAGCCATTTTTGTACATCGCTTCTAGGATCTGATACATGTCTAATGAGCCTTCAGATGAGAGATGCGGTGCTTCATAAAAGTCTTTGTCATTGCCCAAGTATTGAATGTTACGAACATGGGCAAAAGGAATCCGATCCCGGCGACAAAACTCAGCCAAAATCTCATAGACATTATTGGCTGGGTCTTCGGCGATACTGCCAGTACAAAGTGTGATACCATTTGACGGACTGTCTACCACGTTGCAGACCCAATCCAAATCATCGCGGTTTTTAACGATACGAGGCAGACCAAAAATCGAATAGGGAGGATCATCTGGATGAACAGCCATCTTGATGCCGACCTCTTCACAGGTGGGAATGATGGCTTTTAGGAAATAAGCAAAGTTTTCTCTTAATTTGTCATCATCGACATCCTTATACGCAGCAAACAATTCTTTGACATGTGCCAAACGTTCTGGTTCCCAGCCTGGCAAGGTATAGCCAGAGCTTGACTCCTCAACTTCTTTGACGATCTCTTCTGGGTCTTTGTCGATCCCTGCTTTTTCAAATGCCATCGTAGAAGAACCGTCGGCTAAGCGATAATCGAGATCCGTTTTGATCCAATCGAAAATCGGCATAAAATTATAGCAGATCACTTCGACCCCATATGCTGCCAAATTACGAATCGTTTTTTTGTAGTTTTCGATATACAGGTCTCTCGAAGGCAAGCCAATCTTGATGTCATCATGAATATTGACGCTTTCGATCACCTTCAGGGAAAGGCCAACTGCTTCGACTTCTTCCACGAGCGCCTTGATCCGTTCTTTCGGCCAAACTGCCCCAGCAGGCAAATCAAAGAGTGTGCCGACGATGCCTTTCATTCCAGGAATTTGACGGATATCTGCTAACTTGATTTTATCGTAGTCTTTTCCATACCAACGAAATGTCATTTCCATTTTTTATTCGATCCCTTCTACTGTTTCATGTAATGTTTTACGGACTGCGCCGGTTCCTGCCAGCATCTTAGCGAACAAGTGACCCACCTTTTCAGCGATTCCTGCTTGATAAAGATCCAAACCAAAAATCTGCGGATTTGCTAAGATTGGTCGAATGATCCCTTGAACATCGGCGGCTGTCCCTAACTGACACTCACGTAAAATCTCTTGTAATTCTGCTAAGAGGGGATCAGGACTTGGGCCAAATGGATGGCCTTCATCATCGATCGCTAATAGATAACGCAACCAGCCTGCAATCGCTAAGGGAATGAAAGTCAGCTCAGAAGCCGAGCCTTCTTTCTCCACATACTTTTTGATGGTTTCGCCAAAACGGATGGCGATTTTCTGTGAGGTATCTGCGGCGATCCGCTGTGGAGTGTCAGGAATCAGGGGATTCGGTAAACGAAGGCCCACCACCTCATCGATAAATTTCTTTGGCTGAATGATCTCAGGATCTTCCACTACCGGCAAGCCTTCACGATAGCCGATTCCTTTGATCAAAGCAACAATATCTGGATCGGTCATTTCCGCAGCAATAGATGTATAACCGAGTAAACAGCCGAACAAACTCATTGCGGTATGCAGTGGATTCAAACAAGTTGTGACTTTCATACTATCGGTTTTGTCGACGATCTCTCGACTCGTCAAGATCACCCCCGCTTTATCCAAATTCGGGCGACCATTTGGAAAATCATCTTCAATCACCAGGTAATGAGTCGTCTCTGTGTTAGCAAACGGAGCGATATTCGTTCCTTTATCGGTACGGATGACTGGCAGCTGCTCGATCCCAGCTGCTGCTAATTCTTCTGCAACTGCTGTTGAAGGATTTGGCGTGATCCGATCGATCATTGACCACGGAAACGTCACCTGCGCGTTGTTTTCTAAGTATCGGACAAACGCTTCTGAAACATGCCCCAGCTTTTGCCATTCTTTTGCAATGGTGACAATCGCCGTTTGGAAACGGAGCCCATTTTGCGAAAAATTATCGGTGGAAACCATAGCGATCGGAAGTGCCCCTGATTGAAAACGATCCCATAAAAAGCTAGCCAAAATGCTCATTGTATGGTTGACCTGATGGGGACCCGCAGCGAGATCCGCTTGTACGACAGGTAAAAATTTCCCCTGACTGTCTTTTAAGCCATAGCCTTTTTCTGTGATCGTTACGGTAACCAACTGTAGTGACGGCTCCTGAAATACTTTGCGTATTTGCTCATAACTCGCAATGCGGGAAGGATGGCAATAATAACTAGCCGCCGTTGACTGGAGCAATTTTTTCTCCAACCGTCCCCCTTCATGCATGACCACTTCTAAAATATCATTCTCGTAAGGGGCATATACTTGATCAATCACCTGTTCATCAAAGGTTTCACAAACTACGATTCCTTTTGTCAGCGCTTGTTGATCGATCAACGTTTGGGCTACTTCTGCGTGAAATGCCCGATACAAATTTCCCCCACCAAAGTGTAACCATTGAAACTGAGTATCTGATTGATCCGTCACTTCTTTGGGAACGATCGGCATCGTAACTCCTGCCTGCTTCAAGGCAGCAAAATCAAACATCCTACTTCCTCCTTTTTCTTAAAACTGATATATTAGTATTCTAGTTCATTCTATACTGAATTGCAAGCCTTTACAAAAGGTTATTCAACTTATATACTAGTTTTATTACTCAAAACTATCCCTAGGCACCTTCCTTCAGAGTTTTTCTTTAGAAGGTAATTGAATGCCTGATACAGAAAGAAGCGTTTATGTTGAACCCTACAAATTTTCAATCACAAGCTTATGAATCAATCAAAGAGTTGATTTTAACCGCCAAACTGATTCCCGGTCAAAAAATATCTGAAAAGGAATTGGAGCAACGGCTAACCATTGGCAGGACGCCGATCCGTGAAGCAATTATTCGTCTGCGCCGTGAAGCACTGATCCATGTCGTTCCCCAAAGCGGCACCTATATTTCTAAAATCAGTATCAAACAAATTGAAGAAGCTCGTTTTGTCAGAGAGACGCTTGAAAAAGAAGTATTCGTAGCGGCCTGCCAAGCCATTACAGAAGAGCAGCTGAAAGAACTAGAAAAACTCGTTATTTTGCAGCGGACCTATGCCCAATTGAAGGATGAAATCGAGTTTTTCCAACTCGACGAGGCCTTCCATCAGTTGATCTATAAGATTGCCGACAAAGAAAATGTCTGGAATTGGCTACAAACGATCAATCTGCCTTTAAATCGCTTCCGCTTCTTACGTTTAGAGGTGGAGGAATTGTCTTGGGAAATTATTTTGCGGGATCACGAAGAAATCTTAGCCACTTTAAAAGAAAAAGACCAAGCCAAAATTGCTCCCTTGGTCGGACAACACATTGATGTCATTGATAACGATTTGATTTTTGTGGAAAAGGCCTTTCCCGATTACTTTACGGAGTAAAGCTATTTGAAAATCATGGACCTTAAAAACCACCCTCGTCGAGTAGATTGCCTACTTGACGAGGGTGGTTTCATACGCTGAACAAGCGAGAATACGCTCATTCGATTGGGTGATAACTAAAGCCTTGGCCCAGTACTTCTGAGACATTATTGACGATCACAAACGCTTTTGGGTCAATGGTCTCAATGATTTGTCTGATCTGCATAAATTCTTGGTCGCTGGCCACGATCAACAGTACTTGTTTGTCTGCTTGCTGGTAGCCGCCTTGGGCAGCCAATAGTGTGGCACCACGAGCTGTTTTATCAAAGACTGCTTCTCGAATCTCGTTCACGTGGTTCTCACTTAAGATCATGATGGATTTCTTCCGGTTAAAGCCCGTTTCAATGTAGGTCATCACACCAGAGGTGATCACGATCGATAATATCGCAAACAAGAACTCTTCAAACCCGAAAACGAACAAGTTCATGGAGACCACGATCGCATCGGTCGCCAGCAAGCCAATCGCTGGATTCAAATTAAAGTATTTCTTGAAAATCAGCGGTGGAATCGTTGTACCACCGCTAGAAGATTGATTTTTGTACAAAATCGCTACTCCTAAAGCAAAAATCGCACTGCCAAATATCACGGAAAGCAGCCGATCTTCAGCCACCATATATTCTGGGACTAAAGCAATTGCTACTGGAAAAGCAAAACTACCATAGAGGACTTTCAAAAAAGGCCCCTTCCCTAAAAAGGCATAGGCAAGAATAAGCATGAGAATATTCAAGACCATGATCACAGCCGCTCGATCCCAACCGAGTGCTGACTCTAATAAAATACCGATTCCGCTGACACCGCCAGCTGCCACATGATGCGGGCCTAAAAATAAATTGATGCTTGCCGCTAACAAGAAAAGTGCTGCGGTGATTTTTCCATAGGTTTTCAGAATTGTCATTTGTTTCCTCTTTTCTCTGTCATTTTCACAAGTTGATTCCGTCAGTGACCGATTAGCAGCCATTCTTACTCCTCACTATACGCCCATTTGATGTCACCGACAAAATTTATGTTTAGCCAGAGGGAATAACCGGAAATCTGTTGGCTGATTGCTTGATTCAATCGTTCTCGCAAGGGATCTTGCCGCCCTACTGTATCAAGAGGAGTTGCAGGTAAAATCACTACATCTAATTCCACAATAACTTGATTACCGACTTTAGCGGTACGTAACACAAAGTCCACCACTTCTTCTGCGCGCAATTCTTTTTCAACGATCGTCATGATCGTTTCTCGCAGTTCTTCTTTTGGGGTAGAAGAAGTCAATTCTAAAATCGCTGCTTTCAACTCTTTTATCGAAAGCTGGATAAAGAATAGGGTGATCCCGATGGAGATGATTGGGTCGACATACATCGCAAAATTCCCATAGGGACTGGCTTGAATCAGCCATGACACAAGAAATGAACCGACGACACCCAGACTAAAGAAAAAGCCGAAACGCCATTGTTCTAGTTCTACCCAGTAAAAGGGATGAGTCAGTGGTTTCTTTTTTAAGTACAAGTAAAAAGAGAAACAGTAGATCGTACCAATCAGCGAGAAATACAAACCGATTGGATCAATCATGCCATCACTGACGTGTAATAAACTAAAAGCAGATTCAATGATTCCATAAATTGAAATCAGCAAGATGATACTATATTGAATAAAAACAACCAACGGCATCAACGCTTCTTTGCCGAATGGGAAACGTTCAAAGTCTTGGGCTTGGATATATTTTGCCACATACAAAGCAATCAGTGACATCACTGCACCAATCAATGTATAAACACCATCTAACAAGAGGACGTTATAACTGACCAGTAACCCAAAAAGCAAGGCACCGCCACCATAAATACTCCCAGCGACAATCGATGCCAGCAAAAGCTTGCGTATTTTTTTCTTTTCACTCATGATACTCCTCTTTCTTTTTTTCAAAAAAACTATCAATTTGATTGCATTCTTCTATCTATAAGCCTATCTTCCCATATAAATAACATAAAAAACAGTCAATTTTTTCATGCAAAGCGGAAAAAAATAGTATTGCTGTCAATCATTCACTCTATTCTCTAGTGATGCATATTCGATCTTTCTATTCCACTCTTTTTACATTCTGGTGTAAATCCCCTTGACTACGCGGATTGATTCCCTTATCATCAAGGGTAACCATATTCAATCAGAATTTTCAGAATATTCCGTTATATTTTTCATAACGGCTATTCATTGGAAGACAGGGAGGATGAAGAGAGTGAATGAAGCAAAACAAGTCCCATGGGCAGGAGAACCAAACCAACGAGCGATCAACTATTTGAATGAAGAAGGCAAAGTGATCGTCTGCCCAACCAAAGTCGGCTATATCATTGCCGTCTCTGATAAAAAAGGGCTGGAACGCAAGTTTTCAGCAAAGAATCGCAAGCGTAACAAACCAGGTGTCGTTCTTTGCAGCTCATTGGAGCAGCTACATGAATTAGCCGAGTTAAATGCGGAAACCGCCGCTGTTTATGAAACGTGTTGGAACAATGACGTGTTATTCGGTGCGATTTTGCCTTGGAAAGAATCAGGAAAAGCCTATATCCCAAAAGATGGTTCAGAAGAATTGATGACGGACATTCGGGGAACCAGCTGTTTCGTGATCAAATTCGGTGTCCCTGGTGAGCAGATCTCAAAAGAACTTTGGGATCAAAAAAAGAAATTGCTTTTCGCAAGCTCAGCGAACCCTTCAGGCAAAGGAAACCGCGGACTTGTTGAAGGGATCGGCGAACAAATCGCGCAAGAAGCCGATCTAATCATTGAAGGCAACGACTATGTTGCATCGATCCAACCAGACAAAACGCTGGAAACCCGCTACGAACAAGGAGTCATGGTTTCTTTCGTTGATAAAGACGGTAACTTGATTCCAGAGCAAGGAGACCAACGCTCCATCACTCCCGCACCTGTCTTGATCCGTAAAGGACTCGATGTTGAAAAAATCCAAATGTACCTTTCTGATCACTTCAACTCATGGGACTATCGCCACGGGGAGTATTATTAATCTTTCATCGTCAACAAAGAACCGAAGAACCAGCTAACGGCCCTCCTTTTCAAGGAAAAACGCTCAGCTCGTTCTTCGGTTTTTCAATAGAAAAAATACTTTTCTTCTATCGTGTTTCTTTCAAAAGCTGAATGATCTGTGCCTGTTGTTTGATGATCGTATCTTGTTGCTTGATTTTAATCCAGTTTTGGTCGATTTGGATAGCTGCTCCGAGATTTTTGTAACTAAGGTTGGGGATCTCCATGAAATGTATTCGGTGTGCAGATAAGTCATTAAAGATCTGAACAGACAGTCCCTCACTCAATTCATGAACCTTTTTTTCTACAATATACTGGTTGATCAGGTCTTCTACAGTCAAACGCTTTTTTCGTTTCTTGCCTTGTGTGCCATTCGAATTTTCAGATTTCTTGTTCGTACCAAACATTTTTGTTCTCCTTTCGTTAGGTCATCCTTCCTCCATTTTGTGATTCCGTGTCTCTTCTTCAGTGACCAAAATAAAATTGAGCGAAACCTACATACGAACATTTTGTCATAAAATAGCATTATAATCTACATTTTGTTGTTTTTAAAGATAAAAAAGGAGATAAATTACGATCAGGTTTTCTCTGTCATAGAATTCCAACTCTATTTCTGCTATAATCCCCTCATAAACACATAGGAGGGACTCTATGAAAAAGCATTCCTCAATTGCTTTCTAGGGGACGACGCCAATGACAGTGACTTTGGACTACACTTACTGCTGGGTTGTGGGCTGCCGCAACACAGTGCTTAGCACAAAACGAAAAAACTAAGCGTGGTACGGATTGCGAAATCGCATGAAGCTGGAAGCAGAAGTAATCGTTACGGACGGTGAATGTGTCCCTAGCCAAAGAAGCCTGATGAAGAACGAACGGAACCCTTTTCTCTCAAAAGAAATCATTCTTTTGGAGGAAAGCAAAATGAGAAAAGGTGAAAATACGACCTTTGTTTGTAAAAACTGCAGTACGCCTGTGGCACCCTTGACCAATGGTTCTTACCGCAACCATTGTCCCCAGTGTCTCTACTCGTTACACGTGGATATTCGCCCAGGTGATCGTCAAAATACTTGCCATGGCCTGATGCGACCCATCGATTATCGCCAACATTCCAAAAAAGGCTATCAGCTGCTGCATCAATGCACTCGCTGCAAAAACCAGCAGTGGAATATCGTGGCACAGGATACGCAACAGCCTGACCATTTTATTGAGTGGTTAGCTCAAACCGCTGCGTATCACTAAACAGCCAAAGAAGACCATGCTTCAGGCTGGTCTTTTTTGGTAATAAGAACAACGGCCCCCTTATACCACTAACTGCTCATAGACATTGTCGTCATAAGAAGTGCTTACTTTAACCTAAAAAAAAACAGCTCGCTGTCTCGTCGATTGGTTGACGAAATCAGCGGGCTGTCCTGCTAGTGTCTTCTTGATGATTTTACGTTGGTTTGCGCTTATTCAAAAACGAATTGATTGTGATACAGTTCCGCATAAAAGCCGTCAGCCGCCACCAATTGATGGTGATTGCCTTCTTCAATGACTTCGCCGTCCTTTAAGACAACGATGCGATCGGCATTCAAAATCGTCTTCAAGCGATGGGCGATCACAAAACTGGTTCGTCCTTTGATTGCTTCATCCATTGCTCGTTGAATTTTCGCTTCGGTCACGGTATCAACATTACTGGTGGCTTCATCCAAAATCAACAATTCTGGATTGGTCAAAATCGTTCGGGCAATACTCATCAATTGTTTTTGACCAGTACTGAAAAGATTGTTCTCTTCGGTGATCTCCGTGTCATAGCCTTTTTCCAACGTCATAACAAACTCATGGATATTGGCTTGTTTCGCTGCTGCAATGACTTCTGCTTCGGTCGCTTCTGGTTTCCCAAAAGCAATGTTTTCACGAATCGTCCCTGAGAACAGCACGGATTCTTGCAAAACGATTCCCACTTGAGAACGCAGCAGATCCAAGTCTAGCTCCCGGATGTCGATGCCGTCAAAGGTCACAGAACCACCATTCACATCATAGAAGCGATTCAACAAGTTCATGATGGTCGTTTTTCCTGAACCAGTCGGTCCGACCAATGCGACCATTTCGCCTTTGTTGACCGTGATCGACACATCTTTTAGGACCAATTTTTGACTGTCATACCCAAAGTCCACATGATTCAAAGCAACCGCCTCTTTGATGCCCTTCACTTTGATCCCGTCTTTTGGTTTGACCTCATCAGGTTCATCAAACATTTCATTGATTCTGCGCGCACCGGTGATCGCCAACTGAATCATGCTGTAACCAGAAGAGATCTGCATCAATGGTTGGTAATACTGCTGCGAATACTGGACAAAGGTCACAACTAATCCTAAAGCAACGGAACGTTCTAAGTCACCGTTCAATGCTAACCAGCCACCAAAGAAAATCACGATTGCCGTGTTCAACAAGGACATCCCTTGCATCAAGGGGAAAAGCAGCCCAGAGTAGACTTGCCCTTTGTAGGTAGCTTCCCGGACTTGTTGGTTGTGGACCAGAAAACCATCGATGGTTTCTTCTTGCAGTCCATTGGTGATGATGATTCGTTGACCACTGATTTTTTCATCGATATAGCCGTTTAATTTTCCGACTTCATCTTGCTGCAGATCGACATATTTGCGGGCTTTTTGGATCACGATCACCGCGATCAACACCGCAATCGGGGTAGAAGCAATCGTTGCCCATGCCAATTCAACGTTTTGACGGAACATCATGATCAAGATCCCCACCATTAAGACTACATTGGTCAGCACTTGCAACAATGCTTGGTTCAGACTGTTTTGGATGTTATCCAAGTCACTGGTGAAACGGCTCAAAATATCACCGTCTTGATGAGAATCAAAGAATTTGATCGTCAATTTTTCCAGTTTATTAAATAAACCGATCCGCATTCTGTTGGTTGATTTCCCCACCACTTGCGTGAACAAGATACTATAGACAAAATTAGCTGCACTGGCTAAGACATAAAAAATCAACAGTTTCCAAATGATCGATAGAAAAGCCGATTTATCATCGACCCCTTGCATCAAACCGCCAACATAATTCGCCAATTCCTGGAACGCTTCTCCGATAAAGACTGGCGCTTGTACTTGCAGATACGTTGCCAGAATCACCGTCACAAAAATGAATAGAAACGACCACTTGTATTGTTTTAAGTAATGGTAGAAAAATTTACTCGCTTTGAACAAATCTGTCATGGTTACTCCTCTCCTTTCTGTGTTGCGAAGATTTCTTGATAGATGGCATTGTTATTGGCTAAAAATTCATGGCTTCCTTCACCAACCAAACGTCCATTATCTAAAACGAAGATGCGGTCGGCTTTCACAACAGAGGCAATCTTTTGCGCGATAATGATTGTTGTCGTGTCTTTTAATTGTTTTTCAAACGCTTCGCGAACCAATTTTTCCGAACGAGCATCTAATGCACTCGTACTATCATCCAAAATCAAAATTTTCGGTTCACCGATCACGCCTCGAGAAATCGATAAGCGTTGCTTTTGTCCTCCAGAAAAATTGCTGCTGCGCTCGGAGACCGGCGCTTCAAAACCCGCTGTCAATTTTTGAATAAATTCGCTGGCTTGGGCGATTTCTGTTGCGCGAGACATCTCAGACTCTGAGGCATCTTTTTTCCCTTGCCGTAAGTTTTGGGCAATCGTTCCTGAAAAGAGGATCGCTTTTTGCAAGACAAAAGCGACCGTTTTACGCAAGCTTTGTTCATTGACTTCTTTCAAGTCAATGCCGCCAACCCGCACGACACCTTCTGTTGGGTCAAACAAACGGGGAATCAGTTGCGCCAGTGTTGATTTGCCGGCACCAGTCGCTCCTACGATCCCAATCATTTCGCCAGGTTTAATGGTAAAACTGATAGCCGTTAGGGCATTTTTTTCATCCCCAGGGTAACGGAAGCTGACGTTTTCAAAAGCGACACTTCCAGACAATTCTTGTTCTGGGACATCTTGGTATTGCAGATCCGGTTCGGTATCTAGAATCTCTTTGATCCGTTTTAGCGAAACTGCAGCCCGTGAAGTCATCATCATCATCATGCCGCCGATAATGATCGCCATCATAATTTGCATCAAATAATTCATGAATGAGGCAATTCCCCCAATCAAGGTTGGGTCATCTTTCGCTAGATCACTGACAAAGAAAATCGCGCCGACCACTGCTAAGTTGGCCGCCAGCATAAAGGAGGGGATCATTACAGAGAACAGGGTTCCTACAATAATATTATGCTTCGTTAACGTTTCACTGACTTTAGAAAAGCCTTGCAGTTGGTTATCTTCTTGAACAAAAGATTTCACCACACGAATCCCCATCAAATTTTCTTTGGCAATCCCATTGATTTTGTCGATCAAGTTCTGGATGATCATAAAGTGTTTGCCCATCCGTGTAAAGGATAGTGCCGTAATCACTAGGACAGCGATAATCAGTAAGACGATGATCCACCACAGTTGCGGCATGGTTGTCATCGCCAAAATGAAGGCACCGATAAATAAGAACGGGATCCGAAACAACGATTGTAGCGAGATCATCACTAAGTTTTGAATTTGCGTGATGTCATTGGTCAAGCGCACCACAAGATTTCCCGCTGAGAAGGTTTCGATATTTCCAAATGAGAATGTCTGGATTTTCCGAAACATCTCTTCCCGAATATCGGCACTAACGCCTTGCGCCACTTTCGCAGAAAAAACCGTGTTGATGATCCCTGCAACAAGGCCTAGCAATGCTAGCCCAATCAACTGCACACCAATTTTTTTCATTTCATCATTGTTTTCGGTAATAATTGATTCTAGCACTTGCTGCAAGAGCTTTGGCTGCCATAATGCAGCAACGACCATTAAAATGACCGATAATAAGGCAATGCTGGTTGCCGCTTTGTACTTTTTGACATGGCGTAAGACCAGATCCATATACGTACCACTCCTTTGTGTTTAGCAGAAAAGACTGCCAAAAAATTTCGGTTGCAAAACAATTTACCATGGATTACGGCTAGAAACAAGCGAACAAATAAAACAAAAAGAGCTTTCATGAAAGCTCTTTGAAAATATTGCATAAATGTTGGCGAAAATAATGAATGATAAAGGGATTATGATGATCCTCAATAGGGTCTTCCTTATTTTCTGTCGCTAAATCTTTGACTTACGATTCGCTGTTTTCCAGCTCACTTTTTTGTTTTTTTGTCAGTTTTTGTTTGACTAGATCGTAGGAAACCAAAATCATTTGTTCGATGTTTTCATCCATCAAGGCATCAGATACCAACTTGATGGTATTCCAATGGGTCTTATTGGCATAATACCCTGGAATGATGACGTCAGGAAATTGCTCTCGCAGCGTTTCGTTGACCTCGGGCAGATTTTTCAAAGTCAAAAACGCTGTTTCTTCTGCTTGCGGACTCATGATCCCAAACTGTTTCCCTACTAAATCAAAGTAGATTGCATCCCAATCTTCGCGGTAATAGACTTTGGCTCCCGGCAAGCCTTCCCCAAATGCTTGAAATCGCTGCATTTTTTTTGCAATTTTTTCTTCAATCGATGTACTCATTGTGTTTCCCCCACTTTCTGCTATCAAAATCGCCATTTTCTGTCTCAATTTTGACAGATTGAATCGCTTTCTGCTCTATTTCCTACTATTATACATGGTTGTCGTGGAAAAAGGGATTTTTTATCAGTGGCATGTCGACTGATAATGACGTTACATGCAGCTGTAAGCGGCGTTACATTCATTCACCTTTCTCAGAAGACACAAAAAAGCCCTCATCAGCGAGTAAGTTGTACTCGCCAATAAGGGCAATTGATTACTAGATATCATGGCCAAGATTCATTTTAGAATCTTAGTACCAACCATTTGCTTCCCAGAATGCTTTGGCAGCAGACCAAGAACCATAACGTGATGCTACATATTCATCAGCAACCTTTTCTTGGTTAGCAGCTGAATAGTCACCATTTAAGTAAGAGTTGGTTAATTGGTAACGACCATAGTATTGTCCGTTTGTCGCTGTATAAGAACCACCAGATTCTTTGTTTGCGATCCATTCTTTTGCTGAAGCTTCTGAGCCGCTAGCTGAAGAGCTGTAGCTTGAGCTGCTTTGTGTGCTTGCAGCAGCAGATTGTGTGTTGCTTGATTGTGAAGCTGCTGGTTCACTTGGTTGTTGTACACTTGCTGCAGCAGTCGTGTTTGCAGATTCTGTATAAGTGGCAGTGCCATCTGTAGGGATGATCAATGCTTCCCCAACAAAAATCAAGTTTTTATCAGCAATCTCGTTTGCTTCAACGATCGCACTGATCGTATCATCAGAGCTATAACCGTAAAAGTTAGTAGCGATTGTTGATAATGTATCACCAGATTGAACAGTGTATTGTTCGTCTGCAAAGGCGTCTTTCCCACCTAAGAAAAGGCCGAAACCGGCAAGGACAGCTGTACTAAGTAAAACAGTTTTTAAAGACTTCATATAATTAAATCTCCTTCTTTGAAACTCATTTTGCGTCATTTGAGATGACTCAAGCGCATAAACAAGTCTAACACCGAAGAATATTTCATAGGTAAAGAAATCATTACAGATGATTACGAAAACGACAGTTACCTTACGTTTCGTAAGAATTGAAAAAGACTATCATATCAAGCTTTTCTCTGCTGTAATTTTTAACATTACAGTTATTTTGTTTTCAGGTAAACCAGTTAACCTTAGAAAACCTTTCCTATATTACAAAAAACCCTCTTTTTACACAGACTTGTAACAAAAGAAGGAACGAGACAAGGTCTCATTCCCCATTTACTTCCTATTTTTTCTTCACTGGGATCAATTTATTCATGACGATCGCCGCAATAGCGCTTAAAGCAATCGGTGAATCTAATAAATATTGTAAGAATTGAGGCGCAGATTCTTTGATTTCTGCTGGCATAAACAACAAGCCGATGGCAATAATCAACGGTACCCCGATAATATACAACTCACGCTCGGAAAACTCTTCATTCTTAATGACCCGAAAGCCGCTCAACAAAATAATGACACAGACGACCGCGAACACGCCGCCGATGACAGCAGAAGGTACTGCGTGAATCAAGGCTGAAAGTTTTCCCATAAAGGACAATAGGATAAACCAGACGGATGCCATCACAAAGACTTTTTTACTAGCAACCCCAGTGATCGAAATGATCCCTGCATTGGTAGAATAACCAGTCACAGGGGTCGTTCCTACTAAGGCGGCAACCAAGCAGCCTAATCCTTCGCCGATCACGCCTTTATTGATCTGTTCATCCGTAACAGGTTCTTCTGTCACGGAACTGACCGCATACCAAGTACCTGTTGTTTCTGCTAGGAGCACCATATAGATCACTAGCATCGTTAAGATCGCTGAAACATCAAAGTGCAGGCCATAGTTTAGAAATACCAGTTTTGGCAGACTAAAGAAAGAAGCATCCGCCACCGACTGAAAATCAACGCCCCCCATAAAGGAAGCAATCACGGTACCGATAACCAAAGCAATAATGACCGAACTGATTCGGAAGTATTTTCCCATTCCCGGAAAATAATCACCTAACATGGAAAACAAAATCAAAATCGCCGCAGTAATCGCAGCCAACAACATGTTTTGATTGGCACTTAGTGTTTCAGTGGCAGGATAGATATTGCTGGTAAAGGCCGTTGGCAGCAATGTCAACCCAACGATCATAATGATCGTTCCACTGACGATCGTAGGAATAAAATGACGAACGATATACTTATAAATGCCCGTAAAACCTAGTAAAATGACTGCTGCGGCACCAACGATGCTGGCTCCTAACACCGTGTCCATGCCGTTGGCACCAAAATAAATACCGATGATCGCTCCAACGGGGACAAAGGATGGCCCTTGACATACGGGTAATTTCAAGAAAAAGAGGACTTGGATCAAAGAAGCGATCCCTGCTCCTAAAAAGGTCGATTGGATCAAACCTGATGCATCTGAAGAGGACATCGCCACCGCCGTTGCGATAATAAATGGCGGCACATACACGTCCATTGCCAACACATGCTGCAACCCTAAAAGTACTGCTTGACCAAAGGGAATGTCTTCATTCATTCCGATCGTTAAATGTTTATTTTTCGTTGATTCCACTGTCTCATTCTCCTCGTTTTTCGTGTACTTTTTTTCCTTGGACCCAGACTTGGCGAATATTTTGCATCGTTGCTAAGTACAGGATTTTTTGTAATCTTGCTTCGGGTGAGGTGAACACACCGAAGTCAGGCAAAGGATTTTCTTTTTGTCGCGTATCGATCACTTGCACATCAAACGCATAACCTTCTTTGATGACACCTACTGGTAATTTCAGTGCCTCACCGCCGCCTTTTGTCGCCAATGAGAACGCATCGATCACGGATATACGAGAATCGGCTACTCCTCGTGTGTTTTGAGGAAGCGTGACATCCACGCCATCTTCTAACATTCTCGAAGACATCACAGCTTGTTTGATGTTGTCATACAAACTCGGTGAAAAACCGCCGGAGATATCCGTTCCTAAACCAATCGTGACCCCTTGCTCTTTCAAGCGCTTGATTGGGATCACACCATTGGCAAAGTAGGCATTTGAGATGGGACAGTGCGCAACTGCGGCGCCGCTTTCGACAAAACGGGCGCCGTCAGCTGGGCTGATGAAATTGCCATGAGCCATCACTGCTTTTTCTCGCAACAAGCCGAAATCTTGCAGCACTTCGGTATCCGTTTTGCCAAATCGCTCTTGAACAAAGTCATGTTCCCATTGCCCTTCACTGCAGTGGGTCTGAACATGGACATCATATTTTTGAGCCAATGCGCCTAACCCTGCCAAGCCTTCATCGGTACAGCTCGGGACAAATCGCGGAGTAACCACAGGATAAACGCCTTGAGGTGCGGTCTTTGCGATTGCTTGTACTTCTTGAATAAAACGTTCTGTATCCGCTAATGCCTCTTCTGTTGATGCGTCCCGATAAAAAGCAGGATTGGCTTGAGGATCGTCCATAACGACTTTTCCGACTAATCCCCGTTGACCAAGAGCGGCACAAATCTTCGCCAATTGAAGGCTCGCTTCTAGATGGATCGTTGCAAAATAAAGAACCGTTGTCGTTCCTCTTGCCAACAACTGTGCCACCAAATCCTGATAGACAGCTTTGGCAAATGCTGGATCGGCATATTTTGCCTCCAGCGGAAACGTGCATTCATCTAACCAGACATTTAACGGTTCATCTAACGCGATCCCTGCTTGCGGCCATTGCGGTGCATGGACATGCAGATCAACAAACCCAGGTAAAAAACACTGGCCTGCAGATAATGCCTGCAGATTCTCTGATGCTTTCGCCAGCTCTGACTCATACCCTTGATCTGTTTTAGCAGTCACTTTTACGATGATCCCTGCGTCATCGACTTGAATCAAAGCTTCTTCTATATATTCTAGTTTTCCATCAGTTGGCGTATGGAAAACATCTCCTTTAAAATAGTGAATGGTTGCCATTTGTTTGATTTCCCCCGTTCTCTAAGACATTGTCAGGAAAAAGCCGTTCATTTAATGTTCCTTTTTCACTAACACGATGTTCTTATTTTAACGCTATTCGAAAATAGTGCAATAAAATTCACTATCATAAAGGAAGATAAAACGCTGAACGTTCGGTTTTTATGCGATTTCAAAAAAAGACACCGTCTAGAAATAAGACAGTGTCTGCTTTTTGAGAATATTCGCTTGGTTTATCTATAACTAAGGCGTTACCTAAACTAGACTAACGGTCAGGGTTTTTCCGAGGGCGGAAGCAAGTTTGGATAATGTTTCGAAACTTGTATTATCCCCTCTCTCAATACGTGCAATGGTTGACTGAGGAACAGCGGCGAGCTCTGCAAGTTCTCTTTGTGTGAGTCCTGCACTTTCTCGCGCTTTCATCAATGCTACAGCACTAGCAAGTTTCGCTTTTTCAGCTTCATATTCAGCTTTGAATTCAGTATCTTTCATTTTTTCTTTTAAAAAATCATTGAATTTAACTGTTGGCATCTTTGATCTCCTCCTCAAATTCTTTTCGGATCTCTATCGCTTTTGCTATTTCTTGAATTGGCGTCTTCTGCGTTTTTTTGGTGAAACCATGGGTAATAATGAATTTAGAACCTAGCCAATGAAAATATAAAGCTCTTTGAATGTTTCCTCCAATTCCTGATCTCAGCTCAAATAGGTTATCTCCCAGTTTTTTCACCCATTTCATTTTTTGAGCGATCAGTATTCCATGTTCTTCCACATTCGCAATGACTGCTAACATTTTTTTCTGGTCTTTCTCAGGTAACTGTTCAAAAAACTCAATAAATTCATTGTGTCCATTTGGTCGCTCATAAAACTCAAACTTAGGTTTGTCCATACACAAATGATAGCATATATGCTATCATTTGTCGATTCAAGTTACCGTTCATTATTCTTTCTTAGACTTTATTCCCTATAATTGGTTTCATCTTTTTTTCTAGTTGATACAAAACTACTTAACATTCTCTTTGTCGATTACACCGAATCAACTCCAAATCATTTCTCCATCATTTTTCTTTACGATTCCTACGAAATACCACCAGTCCGCCTACTAGCAAACAGAGTACTCCTGCAATCGAGCCCCATTTTGCTGGCTCTAAAAAGCTTTGGATCCTTGAGGTCTGATTCGTTGCCGTCGTTCCTGATAGCTGAAACAAGAAAGCCAGCGGCTGATGTTCAAAACGAAGAATGACGAACAGGAGTGTCATCAAAAGAAATTGATGTACCAGACTCCCTTTGTTTTGTGTGGCATACTTGGCTAAACTCTGCTGCTCAATTGCTTCCGGTTTTGCCGCCAAATACTGTTTCGTAAGCCATTGATTCAATCCCGCATTAAAGAAGCTAATGACGAATAAACTTATTGGGATCAGTGTGTCGCTGCTGAACAGAAGAACACCTGCCATCAGCCCAAGTAAATATGTTGGTACCAGCTGTTTTTCTAAACGATGAGCGAGTTTTCCTCCGAGAAACATCGCGCCAAAAAGGCCCAGTGCATATGGTAAGTAAACGTGCGTGCTTAGCGCTTGTGCTCCAAGTCGACCGGTAACATACACCGAGCCGAAAAGAAAAAGAAAGTTTCCGATCACCCCACGAATGAAGGTGAGCACATTTAGATGAAGTGGCTGTTTCCACGACTTACTGCGTTTCGTTAAAGTGATCAGCAGCAAAGCAAAGAGAAACAAGAAACCAGTGATCGCCCACTCAAAGAGGGCATTCGACTTGATCAGCCTGGCTGCTCGCAAGCCAAACAGTAAGAGAAAGAAAAAGAAATACAACAAAAATTGCTTGTTGAATAACTGGTTGCGCTGCATCAGCGGTCTTTTCGGTAGGTTTTTGAAGGTTTGACTACTCTTAGCCGCCAGCACAAAGAGTGCAAGATAACTGCCAAATAGACCAATGCCTCGAAGGTCATCAGGCAACCGTAAGGCAAACAATAAAACGAAAAGAAAGAACAGCGCCTCCTTCCAATCATTTTTCAGCGGCTGTTCAGTGAGCTTGGCTTTTTGGCGTACCATCAGGTCAGCTGGCGGCAACCAAGAAGCACTGATCCCCAACAAACCAGCAGCTGGCAAGAGTGCAGCGCTCCACCAAGTGCTCAAGATACCTACCAATGCGCCGGCGCCGCCGATCAAGACACTGGCTGCTAACAATGATGGTGCAAAAAGCGCCGTAAGCGTCTGTAAGAAAAAGACCCCTGTCATGCGAAAGGTATAAAAGAGCGCAAAGGCTAATGCTGCACTTAGCGACTGCTCTTTGCTCAAAGATAAGAAATAAAGATACGGGATGATCGTGATCGTATTGCTGATGATCAAAAGTGCGGTATGGGATTTTAAAACTTTCATCGTCCGACTCCTTGCCTTGATTTAAAGTTCCATCTTTCTTCTATCCTACACTTTCAAGCAATCCTGTCAACTTGCGTGCCAAATTTAAGCAAAAAGAAACCAAGTGTATTGTCAAAAGACTGACACTTCGTTTCTTTTTCTTATTGCGATTTTCGGCTAGGAGCCAGTAGACTGAATCATTTGCTTAATTGCCTGAATTTCTTCATACAACCCTTGAAACTCTTTTGCAAGCTCACTCATGATGTCTGCGCTCATCAAAAGATCTTCCGCATGACTTAATAGTAAGGACATCCAAACTTTGTCCCCTTGAGCTTCTTGTTGAACTAACTTCCGATGTGCCAAATGGGCTTCATGATAGTGTTCTTTTCCTTTTTCGATTGCTTGCAGTGCAGCCAGATTCTGGGCTTCTCTTCCTTTTTGAATACTTTCAAAAAAGCAACTTCTTGCCATACCCGCTTGCGAGATAATCTGAAAACAAATTTGTTCTTTTTCTTCCATTCTACTCTCCTATTAGTTCAAGTGCTTGTTCCAATGCTTTTTTTCCATCCATCATGCCATAGGTGCGCATGTCGATACTGGCTGCTGGACAAGCAACTAAGCCTTGGACTTCATTTAATCGGTAAGAAACTTGCGGTCCTAACAGTACGCAATCAGCATCTTTTGCTGCAGTCGTGACCGATTCAATGGAGAACGCATCGATCGCCACCGCTTCTCCTTTTTCTTGCGCTGCTTTCTTCATATTATTTACTAAGATGCCAGTAGACATGCCGCCAGCGCAAACTAACACTATTTTTTTCATCATTTTTCCTCCATTTTCTCGTTATTTGTTACTCAACGACTGCCGCTTGGGTTTGCAGATTCTTTTCTTCAGCTAGTGCTGCTTTGTCTTGCAGACGCATAAAAGGGATGTAGATGATGACACATAAGACAAATTGAATCAATTGTGCAATGATCCCTTGCCAGCCATTCACTAAGAAGCCACCGAAAATAATCGGAAAGCCAGTCGGGATATTGACTCCATTGTGATAAGGCAAAAAGCCGACAATTGTTAAGAGATATGCTGACAACACGGAAACAGCCGGTGTTAACATCAAGGGAAGCAGCATTCTGATATTCATCACCTGAGGAATCCCAAATTTGATTGGCTCAGAAATACCAAACATGGAAGGGATCAATCCAATTTTACCAACAGCTTTTAGTTGCTCTGATTTGCAGCCAAAAATAGCCAGTAAAGCGACTGCAAATGAACGAGCCCCGCGATTGTTCAAAATAAACCCAATCGTAAACAGATGTGGTAATGCTTGGCCGGCACTGTACGCCGCCAGATTATCAAGCCCTGGTTGGTAAAAGACCAACATCAAGATCGGATAAACAGCCAACACTCCGTGAATGCCAAAGAACCAAAGAAATTCGATAAACGCCACAATGATCATACAAGCAAAAATATTCGCTCCTAATAAGGTCAATGGAGCTTGTACCCAAGTATAGATCATATCTGTCAGTGTGCCGTAAGGAGTTGCCGCCATACCCACGTAAATGATGCCCATAATGGCTGAAACAATAATTGCTGGCACGATCGCTGCAAAGGATTTGTTGACGATCGGCGGTACCGAATCCGGCATTTTGATCATCAAATTCTTCTGTACACATAAAATGTAAATTCTGGCACCCAACAATCCGCCAAACATGGCGACAAACATCCCACCGGAGCCAAGGGTCGACAACTCCATCGTACGGGTTTCTTCTAAAGTCGAAATCGGACTCAAGATCAAAAATGATACCAAACTCATGATACCGGCATTTAGTTGATCCGCATTTAAATGCTCGGCTAATTTATAGCCAACTAGAAAGGCGACATAAACGGAAACGACATCGATCGTCATCGCGTTGACTTGGGTTAATAATGCTTTCACACCAATTTGTTCCATTATCTGTTGCGTTGCCCCAATGTCGATCGCATTGATCAAGGAAGCAATGGAACTGATCATCATGACGGGCATTAAGCCCATCATTGCATTGGCAATGGCTTTCATATAAATATTGTTTTGTACTTGAACGGCTGCAGCTAGTATTTTATCTTTCAGTGTATTCATAAGGTCCTCCTTCACTTAATCCCGCAAGTATTTATCTTTAAGCAGCTGGATTTTCTGCTGTGAAAAACCCAGTTCTTCTTTTACATACGTTTCAATCCCCCCATGAGCCTCAATCAAATCCAAAGCGGTTTGTAAAAAACACCGATCAGCTTCTTTGAAGTATCGCATTGCTGCCACAAAATCGGGGTTGTTCGTTTCTTCTTGTATCTGCTTGAGACTCTTGGTATTTTTCTCCCTTTTGTACTCGTTGGTCAGCAGGTAATCTTCCATGACCTCTTCATAACTGACACCCAACAGTAACTGAATCAGGGCAACCCCATACCCGGTGCGGTCTTTGCCACCACGACAGTGCTGAACCACTGCACCTTCAGCTTCCAAATGAATGGCCAATACTTCTTTAAAAACGGTCTTGCATTGACTGTTTTCAACAAATTCATAATTTTGCCGAATCATCAATTCTTTTGCAACTTCGGCGGTGATTTTTTCTGCAGAAAGCGCCATTGGCTCCCCTTCTTCTGAAGAAGCTAAAGTAGCAATATCAGCAATCGGTGTCAAATAAAGCACCTGAGCATTCCCAATGGGTTTGTCTTCATTGTCTGCTCTTTCTTGGGCATTGCGGTAGTCAATAATTTTCTCAATTCCCAGAGCTGCTAATTTTTTCTGATCAGCTTCTGTCAATTTGCTCAATTCGTCTGAGCGGTATAGTTTTCCAGTCACTACGTATTTGCCCTCTTTGGTCCGATAGCCGCCAAAATCGCGAAAATTATACGCACCTTCTAAGGTTACTTTTTCATTTGTCATACACTACTCCTTTAAATAATTAATGAACGTCATAAAGTCCGTTGTCGCAGCTAGTTTGTTTACTTTATCCAACGAAGAACATTGTTTGATCAAATGATCATTCAGCGGTTTCACTTTTAAGTGATCTTGTTCAGCAATCACTAATAAGAAAACGAGACGAACCGTCTGTTTGCACCAGAACACTGGCTTTTTCAAGTTTGCAACGGCAATCACCGTTTCTGCACCAATCAGCGCATTGGGATGAGGGAAAGCGACTGACGGTAAGAAATCGGTTCCAAAAAAGGCTTCTCGTTCAAAAACCAACGTTTCAAAATTCTCAGGCATTGAATACTGTTCTTTGATTTGTTGGCATAAAAAATGCAACACCGCTTCTTTTGTTTCAAATTCTTGTTCACAGATGAATAACGATTCCTTAAAGTAGTTCAAAAGCACTTCTTCTGTGAAGACAGCGGCCAATGCGGCTTCGATCTTTTTGATCATATCCGGTTGCATAAAATAATCAACACTCATAACAGGAATCGTTCCTTCGAAAGGAAGTGGAATCGAAGAAAAGATAAAATCGAACTCCTGCTCTTCGATCATTTGCAAAAATTCATATTGATTGCATACCGTGACTTTCTTGATATAATTGCGAAAATAAAACTCAAATTTCTCTTTAAGGAAGGTATTGGCCGCTCGGCCGAGGTCATTGACCACTAAAATATACTTGCGCTGTGTTTGCGAATTTTTCTTATTTAAAGCCACATCAAAGTGCATCGCCAAATAGCTGAGTTCATGATCACTGATGGTCTTTTCAAATTGCTTTGCAATGACTTGACCGGCAATGATGGCTAAATCATAAGCGACATTACAGTGTACCTTCACCTCATTCAACAAAGGATTTTTCAGCTCGATCCCCAATTCGATCCGATCGATCAGCGGAGCAAAGTGCAACATCAACATCGTTTGCAGATCCAAGTCTTTGCTGAAATCGATTTGGCGGCTTTCCTTGATCGCTTTTAAAATTTTGCTGACCAATTCTGCTGCTTCATCTGAAACAGTCATCTTTTCATTTCTAGGGACTACTCGTTTGCCAACGATTTGCCCTAAAACATAATTTCGCTCGTATTCGGTAAAATGTACAGCACACTCTTTTTCAATTCTGGCGATGATTCGCTCTCCTAGTAATGTCTGCTCATCATTGGTCCTGCCGCTGATCGGTAGGTTTCGATCTAAGTAGCGGCCGCTTTGCATGCGTAAGACAGCGATCGCTAAATGATTCACCAGATTGTTCAAAATAGCCTCCGACATGGGGTAGGCTTTTTGCGAAAACTCCGTCGAAACGATCGCTTTTATCTGCTGGTGAAGAAGCGACGGTGTATCTTCGCTGATTGTGCCCTCTTCTAACTGCTTGATATGGGTTCTTTGCAAATAATTACTAGCCATAAACCGTCTCAAGTCAAATTCGCTACCGCTAAGTTTCATTCCGTAATACGGCTTCGTTTGAATGGAGAGCTGGTAATGGCTTAGTATCCGTCGCAGCTTTTTCAATTCTTGAGATAGCTTACTCTGAGAAATGAATAAGCGTTCGCAAAGCATTTCGGATTTAATATACGTTTCTTCTTGAATAAAGAATTCAATAATTCTAGAAACAAAGTCGTCATTGTGGGACGCTTGTTCTTTCCTTCGCTGAAAAGCTTCTTCGTTCGTTATTTGTAAATACAACCCACTCCCTTTTTTCGCTTGAATCATACAACCGTATCGTTCTTGATGCTGGTTGATTTCTTCTGCATAACGGCGAACGGTTTTTCTGCTAACACCCAACTCGGCAGCAGCCGCTTTACTCGTCATAAAACCGTCATGCTCCGAAAGTGTTCTTAACAACAATAGGCTTAATTTTTCCATCTCTCTCTCCCTCGCTTACTAGTTTAGAGTCAAACCCAAGCAACCTCCATAGGTATATCTTCCCTTTCATTAAGGGAAATTTCTACAAGAAGTTGCTTGCCTTGTGCTTTGCTTCTTATCAAAAAAACGAATGGTCGTGACTTTCACTTTGTTGTTGCCACATATGACCGACCAATTTGTTTGAGTTTTCTTCTCCACAAAAAAAGACATGATCTTCACTCAATGAAGGTCATGTCTTTTTTATTTAGCGAACCTCGCTGATTTTCTCTACCGACTGTCGCACTTTTAATTGATGGGGACTAATTTTTCGATGGCTCGTTTCTGCTTGATTGGTGATGATGTCTGCTAGTAATTCAGCTGCTTCATAACCGATTCGTTCCATATCTTGGGCAACGGTTGTTAATTCAGGCGTTACGTAGCTAGCCAAAATAATATCATCGAACCCGATGACCGAAATATCTTCAGGAACCCGCAAGCCCATGTCTTTGATTCCTCGTATCGCTCCGATTGCCATAATATCACTAGCACAGAACAGTGCAGTGATTTCTTGATTGTTTTCTAACAGATTTTTACAAATCAAATAGGCAATTTCTTCTTCATAGTTGGCGTACTGGATATACGACTCATTCACTAACAAGCCATGCGCTGCCAAAGAAGCGCGGTAGCCTTTTTCTCTAAGTTCACTGACATTGGCATCACGACTCCCGTTGATCATGCCAATTTGTCGATGATTATTGGCAATCAAAAAATCCACAGCTTCTTGCGCCGCTTTTTCATTGTCAATCGAAACCAAGCCGATCTTAGGATTGTCGATTTCCATATCAATCAGAACTGTCGGCAAAGAGGTTTGCTGTACTTCCTGGTAGTAAGGATCGGTGGTTTTTAACCCTTGGATCACTACACCAGTGATATTGTGCTCATTGCAGAACTGACTAAACGTCTTTTGCTTTTGTTTCTCAGTACTTGTCCCATAAAAGACAAACTCAAAATCTGACTGATCCGTATAACGATAGACCCCATTCAACACTTCCAAAGGCATCGTTGATTTTCGGTTGAAATTCAACTCATTTAAAATCAAGGCGATGGTTTGTTGTTTCTTCGAAGACAGTGTCCTTGCTGCCATGTTTGGGGAATAGTCTAATTCTTTCGCTATTTTTAAAATTTCTTGCTTGGTTTGTTGGTTGATATCACTATACCCGTTAAAAACTTTGGATACAGTCGCTATTGATACACCGGCTGCCTTTGCCACATCGCGAATCGTTGTTCGCATTTGCTATCTCTCCTTTATCCAAATACCACCATCAGTCTTCGTAGCGAGCAATTGGGTTGTCTCCGCTAACTGACAGTCAATATCGCGATCCTTTAAACTGATTTTAACAGGTTCTCCTTGATAAAAGAGCGTAAATTTTAGTTCTTTTATTTTCTGTGGCAAATGATTCGCTAATCGCAGGCCTTGATCGTAATACAACCCTGCAAAACCGTAAATCAAGCTCAGCCAACTTCCCCCCATATTTGCTGCGTGAATGCCATCGACAACATTTTTTTGGAGATCCGTTAAATCCATTAAAGCCGTATCCATAAAATAACGATAGGCTTTTTCAGAATCCCCGATTCGACTCGCCATCACGCTAAAAATAGAACGAGACAAGGAGGAATCATGCGTCGTCACTTGTTCGTAATAGTCATAATCTTTTTTTAATTGCTCAAGACTGAAGTCTCCTGTATAGAGCATTTGGGCTAAAACCGTATCGGCTTGCTTACAGACTTGATGTTTGTAGATGACCATTGGATGATAATGCAGCAGGAGAGGATACTTTTCAGCAGGTGTAGTCTCAAATGGCCAGACTGCTTGTTCTAAGAATCCATCGTCTTGCTTCGTAATCCCTCGCTGTTCATCGTAACCAAAGTACATTAAGTCGGCTGCTTGCTGCCAAGCACTAATTATTTCTTGGTATTTACCATACCGCTGTGCTAACTCAATGGCATAATATAGATTATTTTGAACCATTTTATTCGTATAAAAATTATTATTAACAAGGGCACTGTACTCATCAGGTCCAGTCACTCCATTGATGCAAAAGGCAAGTTTGCCCTCTTTTTCTACTAGATCGCCATAGCTCAACCAGAATTTCGCCGTTTCAAAAACAACTTCACTGCCAACCGTTTCGATGAATGCCTGGTCGCCAGTCACTCGTTCATACAATTGGAATGCATAAACGATATCCGCATTGATATGGACTTGGGCAGTTCCCGCTGGATAATAAGCACTCGTCTCATTTCCATCAATTGTTCGCCAAGCAAACAAAGCACCCTCTTGGCTTAGCTCCTGCGCCCGTTGTTTGGCTTGCGGCAAGATCTTCCCGCGATAGGAAAGCAATGCCTTGGCTATTTCAGGGTTCGTGAAAATAAAAAATGGCAACAGATACATTTCCGTATCCCAGAAGTAATGCCCTTCATATCCCTCGCCAGTCAATCCTTTGGCTGCGAAATTTGTTCTGCCGTCTCGCCCCGCACCTTGATTCAAATGAAACAAATTGAACCGAATGCCTTTTTGAAGAACTGGATCTCCTTCGATTTGGATATCACTTGCCGCCCAAAATTGCTGATAACTTTGTTGCTGCTCTTGCAAGAGAACTTCAAAATCGGCTAACTCTTGGTTAAAAGGTGTTTCGTGATTTTGATTATCTTCAAGTAGTTTCATTTGGAAAACCGTCGTAAGCGTTTCCTCTGCTTGTAATTGCTTTTCGCCATTGATCACTCGAATTGCTATACTTCGTTGACTATTTTCAGCAGTCCAAATCGCATAATCCTGATAATCAGCTTTTCGTAAGTGATGTGCTTTACTAGCAACCCGAGGATCATCTGTTTGAACAATTGCTGCTTTTTGTTCTAACGGATGTGTTATGGAAATTGGCTCTGAGAAATTGGTGTTCTTAATTTGATACTGACAGACGTAAAGTTCACTTCGTGTCACAGAGGCAAACGACTGCATCACCAATTCAAAAGTTTTACCTAGTGGCGTTACTACTTTATAGGATTCATCCAACACGCCTTTTTCCAAATCCAAAGTCATTTGTATAGGCTTTACTTGCCATTCTGAAGCACTAGAGTCCTCGTCACCAATCTGTAAACGTACGCCTCTTAGATTCGGCAGCTTGATGATCGTCTGATGCTCTTTGGCATAGCCGTATGCCCACTCACCATATTGGATCGTCTCACTATCAAAAAAACCATTAACAAAGGAGCCTGGGTTTCCCTCGTAAAGCTCATTGACTTTTAAGGGGTGACCTGCACGCACGCCAATTTGACCATTGCCAACTGCAAACAATGTTTCTAAGTATTCAGGGGTTTGATGAGAAAGTTCCTGTGCTCTTACTTTAAATGAATCATTTTTCGCCATCCATTCGCACTCCTTGTAAGAAATATTTGTTGAACAGCAAGTAAATGATCACAATGGGAATGATCGTGATCACACTTGCCGCCATCGTCTGATCCCATCGTACACCACCATTTCGACTTTGGAAAGTCTGCAACCCTAGAGTCAAAGTATATTTACTTGGCGTGGTCAAATAGAGCATTGGTTTCATGAATTCATTCCAAAAGCCCATAAAAATAAAGACAGCTTGTGTTGCGATGGATGGTTTTGCTAATGGCATCACGATACGAAAGAATGTTTGAAATCTGCCGAGACCATCGATTGCCGCAGCTTCTTCCACATCTTTTGGAAAAGATAAAAAGAATTGACGCATCATAAAGATATTCCCGATGTTGATCGCAGCTGGTAAAATCAACGCTGAAAAACTATCTAACATTCCTAGATTCATCAAGATTAAGTAATTTGGAATCAACAAAACCTGAGCTGGCACCATCATCAATGCCAAAAATCCATAGTAAATTCGTTCACGCCCCGGAAAATTTAATCTTGCTAAGGCATAACCTGCCATCGTATTTAATAAAATATTGATGGTCGTTCCAATAACGGATATAATCACGGAGTTTAGAAACCAGCGCATAAACAAAGAAGAGCGCCCCAAGACATATCGAAAATTGTCTAAAGTAAACTCATTGGGGATCAAACTCATATCCCCAGAAACAATTTCTCTATAGGGTTTGAAAGATGCAGCAATTGCCCAGACAAAAGGATAAAAGGTCAGTACTGCATAAAGAATCAAGATCGTATAGAGCAAGATCTTTAAAATTTTTGTTTTCTCTTTTCCTCTCACGGACGTTACCCTCTTTCTTTGTTCAATTTTTCTGCTAAAAGTGACGTGATAAAGATAATAATTGCTAAAACGATCGCTAATGCTGCCGCATACCCCATCGTGTTCATTTGTCCAAAGGCGTATTGGTAAATCATTAGTGACAAGGTCAGAGTCGAATTGTTGGGTCCCCCTGATCCGTTCGAGAAGATATACGCCTGGTCAAACATCTGAAAGGTACCAATGATCCCCGTCAGCAGTACATAGGTAGTGATTGGGCGTAGATAGGGAATCGTGATATACCGTAATTTATCCACGGTTGTCGCACCATCGATCTCTGCTGCTTCGTACAAAGAATGTGGCAGATCAACTAAAGAAGCCAAATAGATTGTCATATAATAAGGCACGGTCGACCAGATATTCATTACCATAATCACTTTCAACGCATAGGCCGGTTCTTGTAAAAAATTGATTGGTTCTGAGTAAAATCCTAAATTCATAAATAAGTCATTGACTGGACCGTAAATATTAAAAATAAACATAAAGATGATCGTCAATGCTGAACTAGAGGTTAAAGTTGGCAAAAAATAAACCATCCGAAACAGTTTCTTCCCCTTGATTCCTTTGCTGCTTAAAATATACGCGATAATCAAAGCAAAAATCGTTTGTAACGGAACGACGACCAAGGCAAACGTGGCCGTATTTCTAAGAGCGATTCGCGCTTTTTGATCGGTGAAGATACGTAAATAGTTTTCTATCCCTTTAAAAGAAAATGTATTGGTAAACAAATTGACGTCGTTGAAAGATAGATAAAAAGCAAAGAGAACAGCTAAGACGAAAAAGATTCCTACGACAATGATTGCTGGAGCCAGAAAGAGCCACGCTTGTCGGATTTCTTGCCATTGGCTTTTTGTATAGTTAGTTTTTTTTCGTTCCATCATGTTGTCACCTTTCCCAAAAGAAAAGAGAGAGGAGTTCCTCTCCCTCGTTCAAATTCAGACTAGTTTGCTGTAATATCTGCGTTCGCTTGTTCATCAGCAGCTTCCATTGCTTCTTCAAAGGTCATGTTTCCATTTAAAGCATTCGGTAAAAAGTTTTGATAGGCTTTGTTGATCGTATCTAAAGTGGTGCCCTTTTGCCAAATCGTTGCATAATCCCAAGCCTCTAGGTGAACATTCAAGTCACTGTTTTCTGTGATTTTAGCCGCATCTGCTACATCTTGACGACTAGGTAATGTCCCGGTTCCTTCAACCCATGCTTGCATACCGCTTTGACCAGTAGCGTGTTGAATCCATTTATCTGCCAAGGCACTTTTTTCAGTCCCAACATATTTTCCCCAACCGACAGAAAACATCATTGACCCTTCCGTTCCTTTATACGTTGGCATTTCTTTTACAACAAAAGGAATATCAGGAAATTCTGTCTTAAGTGTCTCATACACCCAGTTTCCTTCATCCATGATCGCAATTTTTCCAGAACCAAAAGCTTCGCCGTTCCAACCTGTTCCGATATCTTGCGGTGTAACAGCTGCTTTCGTATCGACCAACTCTTTTAAAATCGAAAGATTATCAACTACTGCTGGATCAGCCAAATTAGCCGTCCCATCTTCATTGATTGGTTGAGCATTTTCCCGCGTTGCAAGATGATAGTTGCGAGCCATATCTTGGTTATAGCTCATGGCAAAAACATTTCCGTCACCATACGCCTCATTGATTTTTTCTTGGAACGACGGCAGCCACTCAACATACGCTTCAAGTGTGTCTGGCACTTCATCGATCGACACACCCGCTTCTTCAAAAATCGCTGTATTGAAATAGAGTGCTAAAGTTGACATATCTTTGGGAACAGCCTGCAGTTGTCCATCCGAAGTCGTAAAAGCATCGATCAAGCTATCATAAAACTGCTCACTTTCAAAATTAGCCGGATCCAGCTCTGCAAGTGTGCCATTCTCTGAGAACCATGGGAACATATAGGCATCCACGTAAAAGACATCTGGTGCCGTTCTACCAGCCATGTCAGCTTGAATTTGGGTATTATAATCGGTATATACTTTCTTTTCAACTGTAGCACCCGTTGCTTCTTCAAAAGATTGGATCATTTCATCCAACGATTTTTCTTCTGCCTCGTTGCCACCCCAAACACCGATCGTTAACGAATCCCCCGTGAAATCCGTCTGATCTGTCGAACTACTGGTGTCTTCGTTTCCACCACAAGCTGCCAGCACCACTGCTCCAGACAATAGAAGCCCTGTTCCTACTACTTTTTTCCATCCAGTCATTTTATTTCCCCCTAAAAAGTGATTTTGATTTGTTCTTCAAGCAGATAAACCTTATCAAAAGCGATAAACTCAATCGCTTGCTCCCCATGGTTGGTGACCGTAAAACCTTCCTGTGTGACCTCAATCTTTAATGGCTGTTGGTGCCACATAATACCAAATTCAAGTGCTTCCCAAGCCTTTGGTAAATGTGGTTCGATTCTTAACTGGCCGTCTAAACAACGGACACCACCATAGCCGAAGACCGTCATTTGCCAAATACCGCCGAGTGATGCTGCATGAATCCCTTCATTGGAAGACAGCATATTTTCTCCCATATCAATGTTGATTGCTTGTTGAAACAAATCATAAGAAAGTGCTATTTCCCCTAAATCAGCAGCGAGGATGGCATGTGTCGATAAGGATAAGGAAGAATCATGCAACGTTTTCGGCTCATAGTAATCCCAATTCAACCGTTTCTCTTCTTTTGGAAAAAGGTTCTCAAATAAGAACAAGAGCAAAAGAACATCCGCTTGTTTCGAAACTTGCATCTCGTTGACCTGTTCTAAGTTATACTCATGGAACAGTGTGCCTACTTGCGAATCATTTTTATATTTCGTGAGATCGATCTCTTTTTTCGTCAAATAGGTATCATCTTGCGGGATGATTCCCGCTTCATTCGGTTGCGGTAAATAAATAGCAGCTACTTTTGCTTGCCATTCTTGATAAGCTTCATTTAATGGTAATTTTTCAGCTAGTTTCGTAAATTGTTCTGGCTGGTTCTTTTTCAACTCTTCATACAATGAAATAGCTAATTGAATGTTCCAGTGCGCAGTATGATTCGTGAAAGCATTATTATCGACATGCTCCTTATATTCATCTGGTCCGACTACGTCTAAAATTTCAAAGCGCTGGTTTTCTTCGGACCACTCTAAACGACTCGCCCAGAAGATCGCCGTATCAAAAATCACTTCATAGCCTTTTTCCCATGCAAATTGTTGATCATTCGTTACATCAATAAATTGTTTGATGCCGTAGGTGACATCGCTGGTAATATGCTGTTCAATAAATCCTGACCAAATTTTCGTTGGTAAGCCCGTAAGGATATCCGCAGCGCCCCAAACTGGCGTAGTCTCACCATCTTCAGGCCAAGCAGCTTCCCACGGAAATTGGGCGCCTTGATAGCCGTTATCAGTAGCTTTTTTATGGGCACCAGCCAAACCTAAATAGCGATAAGTCACTAATTTTTTGGCGATTTCTGGGTGTGTGAAGGTAAAATATGGCAGCATAAAAATCTCTGTATCCCAAAAGGTATGTCCTTTGTACCCTTCCCCAGATAGGCCTTTGGCACCTATGTTCATGCGTTCGTCATGGGCTGGTGTCATCACATGTAGATGATATTTTGCAAAATGAATCGCTAATTGATCTAGTGTGTTCTCTGTCTTGATTTTGATTGGAAAGACGGACCAGACTTCTTTGTCCCATGCCGCTGCTGAAGCTTTTGCTAATTCCTGATAGCCGTTTTTGCGAATCTCTTTCAGCTCTTCAAGGGCAATCTTCTTCAAATCTTGTGGTGTCTTTCCTAAATGCTCTTTATCGATCGTGGTATAAACAGAAGAAAACTTCTCAAGCTTCAACGTCTCATTAGGTGCCAAGGTTTGCCAGTAACGATTGTAGATTTTCCGTCTTCCCATCTCGATCCGCTTCTTGGTTCCATCATAGCAATCTTCTGTTTTTTCTAGATTATGTGCTGTCGAAAGAACAAAGGCGATCTTAGATTGAGTGGTCTTTGGCATCATTTGTAAGAAACGATTTTCTGTTAATGATTTGTCACCTTCAGTAAAATGCTGTGAGCCGCTATTTGTCTTTTGTCCGTCAATACCAGAAATAATTTCCAACGTGACTTCTTTTCCTAAATTTTCGACCAGCACTTGTTGCGCAAACACATGCTTTTGGGCAAAGGAAACACATCGCTTAAAGGTCAGTTCGACATTAATCTGACCATGTTTCCATTGAAAGGAGCGCGTGAGTTCCCCAGTTCTCAAATTTAAGACACGTGAATAGTTTGAATATTTGCCTTTTGATAAATCTAATCGTTCGCCATCAAAAAGGAGCTCCATTCCAATCATATCCGGCACATTAGGAAGCTCAGTCACTTCATTTTCGTCGAATTTATTAAAGGTTCCTGCAACAAAAAGATTACGCGTTTCGCCAACATATTTCTCTTCTGTCACAGAGCGCATCCCCAGATACCCGTTGCCCAAACACATGATGGCTTCTGCTTTGCCTAACCATTTTGTATCAAAGGTCTTTTCCGTAATTTTCCAAGGGTCTTCTTTTAAATACTGCATCGCTGTCTCCATTTTTTCCTCCTACTTCTTCAGAAAACGTTTTAGTTTCTTTCAAAAATTTTTTATTTATAAAAATAGTTATTGGACCGAAACAAAAGTACAATCAAGCCCATGAAATAACTACCAATTACTAGGACAATTGCTGCGTTAAGAAACACCCATCCTACGATCAAGTGGAGTGGCGCATAGTAAGCATAATCTCTAATTATTTTTGCGGCTTGGTATTCGTTTCGCCACTTCCAAGCAATAAGACTAGCACTAGCCCAAGCAAAAATAACTAACAAAAGTAGCGCTTGTGTATTGATCTCCAATAAAGGATTCCCTGTTAACAACTCATCGAAGGAGGTTTCGTTCATACTGATCATTCCCCTGTTTCTTATTGAACCCCACTACACTTTGTCCTAAAATGTCGTGTAACGTTTTTTTCGTACCTAGATAGAGGAAGAAAGAACCAGTGAAAAACAACCAACCGATCATTGGTAAAAAGTAGAGCAATTTTGCTACTTCCCTCATTCCTACAGTTAATAAATTACGTTGATTCGTAAAAACAACGAGTTTCGCAAAATGTTTGCCAATCGTTTTCCCCTCAAAACTACTCAAACAAATCATGTTGTAGACCACAAAGAGAAGTTGTGGCAAGACAATCGTTACTCCAGCAGGTACCATTAGGAGATAGCTAAGCATGGTACTTGGTAAAAAAATGATCATGCAATCAATCAAAAATGCTAGCAATCTTAGTAACAGCATATTTGTCCCCCTTTTTTCGAAAACCTTTTCGTTACATCCACATATTACCAGACATCTTTTCTCTATTCAAGCGTTCTCATAAAAAATAATTTTTATTTTTTTCGATTTCCTAATGGAAAATCGCGTAAATACTAAAACGTTTTAGATTGTCTGTTTTTTTGCAAGCGATTTGGTTGGGAACCAGCTTTACTTGTGATACCATGAAGCAAATACGAAAGAAGGCGATTTCTTGGATTTATGGCTTACAAATGTACAACTTGAGACGAGTTATTTAAAAGAAGACGATTGGTCTTATGGAACCAAAACAGAAAATACAGCAATCGGGATCAATGATGGAAAAATAGCGGAGATCGTGCCGATGACCGAATGGCAGGCATCAAGCGAAGCGACGATCATTGATGGGGGAAATCAGTTATTGTTGCCAGGATTGATCGAAAAACATTGTCATTTGGACAAAAGTAAATTAGGTACTCCTTGGCGTCCAGTAACGCCGGCAGCTAGCTTGGTGGAACGATTTGAAACTGAGATTCCCCAATTAGATGCCTTGCCGTTATCGATCAAAGAACGCGGACAAGCGCTGATCGATTTAGAACTGCCTCATGGTGCGGTGATGTTCCGCTCACATATTGATATTGAACCAATGACTCAGCTGCGTTATTTTGATGCGATTACCGAATTAGTTGCCGAACAACCTTTTGGCTCGGAGTTGGTCTTATTCCCACAACATGGCTTATTGCGCTCAAATGCTGCTTCTTTGATTGAAGAAGCCTTAGCAACGGGCAAAGCATCTTTTATTGGCGGTGTTGATCCTTATACACTCGATCAAGATTACCAGGCTTCCTTACGGACAACTTTTGAACTTGCTCAAAAAGGACATGTCGGGATTGACCTCCATCTTCACGATCGGCAAGAAGCTGGCAGAGCGACCGTCAAAGAAATGATTCGTTTGACGAAGGAATTCAATATGCAAGGAAATGTGGCGATCAGTCACGCCTTTGGTCTAAATGACTTTGAAGGCACAGAACGCAAAGAAGTCTTTCAAGCCTTAGCAGATTTAGAGATCCACATCATTTCAAGTATTCCCATCAGCCCTGGCACGATTCCACCGCTTAAGGAATTGCAAAGCTATGGCGTTGCTGTTCATATTGGTTGCGACAACGTCTATGATTCTTGGTCTTCTCTAGGAGATGGTTCTTTACAAGAAAAACTGGCCCGCTATTTAGAGATTTTTGCCGTCAAAAGTCAGGAAGACTTGACGCAAGCATTAGGTTTAGTCACGGATGGCAAAGTCCCGTTGGATAAAAACGGTGCGCAGCAATGGCCTAAGGTTGGTGATTCGGCTGATTTCTTACTGACACCAGCTACTTGTACGGCAGAATTCGTTGCCCGTAAAGGCTTCGTCAGCAAAAGCTTTTATCAAGGAACAGTTGTTTTCACCGCATAAATCTTACCTATATAAAAGGCATCTGCGCTTCTTTTTAGAGGCGCAGATGCCTTTTTTCAGGAATAGTCGTTTGCTAATTGTACATAGTCTTTCAGGTAAATGAATCAACCTGCTGCTTCATAAACTCTTCTATTTCACTTTTTAGTGGCATTCCTGTTTGAGCCCCCAGCTTTTGAACGGACAGACTAGCTCCATTATTCGCCATACAAACGGCTTCATAAAAATCGGCTCCTTCCCCTAAAGCTGCTGCCAAGATGCCATTAAAGGTATCCCCCGCACCGGTAGTGTCTACAACTGAAACTTTGTTCGATGGAATCGTCACAACTTGTGACTTTTCTACAAATGTTACCCCTTTGCTTCCTCGTGTGACAACGATTCGCGTGGCATATTTTTTTTGCCAATCAGCAATGACCTGCTCAATTTCGTCTTCCAAAATGGCCTCTTTACCGATCAAAGCGGCAAATTCCGTTTCATTTGGTGTCAAAATATCAATATACGGCAGGAGTTCCGGTACGATTTCATTGTAAGGAGCAGGATTCAAAATCGTTAGAACTCCTTTTTTCTTGGCAAGAATCAATGCTTGTTTGATTGTTTCCACAGGAATTTCCAGTTGAGTAAGTAAGATATCCCCTTGTGAAAGTTCACTGATTGTTTGCTGAACGTAGGCTTCATCGATCAGTCCATTCGCACCGGGGACGACAGTGATACAATTATCCTCTGCTAATTTAAAAATACTCGCAATTCCTGTGAACATATTTTTTTCACGGGAAACAGCCGATAAATCGAGAGCTTCTCTGCTGAGGTGCTGAAGAACCTTTTCCCCAAAAGTATCTTCCCCGATTTTCCCTAAAAATTTTGTTGATGCACCGTAACGAGAAGCTGCTACTGCTTGATTTGCTCCTTTGCCCCCGACAAAATAATCAATTTGCTCCCCAATGATCGTTTCGCCGATCCTCGGCATTCGTGTTGTCGTGATCACGATATCCATGTTCACACTACCTAAAATCGTTATATTACTCAAAAAATCACCTATTTCTCTTGAATATATAAAAAGGACCAAAGGCTTCCCGACCCTCAATGGTCGTTTCACCAACCTTTAAAAACCCTGTTTTTACAAATAATCGCTGCATGGGCAGATTGGTATGATTTGTGATTGAAAGAAGTGTTTCCCCTTCATCACACTGTTGTTCCAAACAGCTTCTGATCCACTGGCGGCCAAAGCCTTGCCCCGCTTGAGATGGTCTCGCAACGAGTCGCTGAATCGTTCTTATCCCATGATATTCTTTGCTACAATTTGACAATGAGTCAACTGACAAAACACCGGCACTTACAATGTTTTTATTTTCATCCTTCAACACAAACAGTTCCTTTTTCTCGATATCCTTCGCTAAGATTTCTAGGGAGGGATAAGTATCAGTCCACTGGTAGATTTTCCTTCTATTCATCTGCTGCTTTGCTTCGATGAACATTTGAAAAATCTCTGCTAATTCTTGTCGTGACGCCCTTTGAGGTTCATTCATGACTCTAGTAAGGGAGCAATACCAACGACAAAATGACCACTGCTATAATCCCAACGATCGTTGGAACGCTGGTTCGTTTCAGTAACCGAACAGGGCTGACGTCGATTGAAGAAGACACAATCATAATTACAGCGGCAACTGGTGAGATCGTTCTGCCAAGATTGGCGATCATCTGCATTGGCAAGGCGATCAAAATCCCGTCAATTCCCGCTTTAGCGGCAATATCGGGAATCAGTTCAATCACAGCGTAAAACATCGCCAATCCTCCGCCACTCAAAATACCGAACAATGCGGTTGCGCCGCTGAATATCAATGCCGTTAACACGCCAGCAGATTGAGAATTTTCTACCGCACTCATTAGTGAATCAATCACTCCTAAGCTTTGGATAGCTGTGGTAAATAATGATCCACCCACAACCAACATGACTACTTGACTAAACCCTTGTCCCATTCCTTTGAATAGTTCCACTGCACTTTCTTGCGCGATTTTGAAAGATTTCTTTCTCAAACATTCAATCAGTAATGCGACAAAAAAGGAAATCATCGTTAGGACGAAAATATCCATTGTTACACCTTCTTTGAATATACCGATTATACCAACGATAATGATTAACACCAAAGGAAGGAGTGGTAAAATTGCATAAAATCCAGGAACAGCCGTTTCTTCTGACTTACTTTCAATTTCTTTTAGTTCTACAAAGGCATCTTTGCCTTCTTTTTTATCACAATACGTTTGCCAAAAGTAATGAACAATGGCCATGATCAGCAATGTTGGGATGGAAATTTTCGCATGGTACAGAACATAAGTTAAGATGTTGTAATTCAATGTCTGAGCCGCAATCACATTATCCGCACCTAATGGCGTCGGCATGATCGTGGCAGTCATTGCGATAACTCCGGCTGCTGTTAAGGAAGAGATACCAATCCCTTGAAGCAGTGGATAAAGGATTGCCATCAAAATTATTGCCAAACTAGATGCACTTGGGACGACTAACGACATCAAATTCCCTAATAAGAAAACGATCGGAATAAATAATGCCTTAGACTTGATTTTGGTCATTGGCTGAACCAGGATATTGACAGCTTTTTGATTGGCACCAATGAGATTCATATAACCTGAATATCCGAATAAGATCATGATCACTAGACCAGCAGAACTTACTTGAGAGATGATCGTATCTTTAAGCTTTAAAAAAATATCGAATAAGGCCAAGCCAGTCCCTTCGCCTTCTGGGTAAAGCGGATTTCCTAAAGCAACGGATGCACAAAGCAAGACAAGTGCCCCAATAATCAAAATCAATGCTGGATTATAACTCTTAATAATAAAATATCCGACGATCCCCAAAACAACGAGTACTAAAATCGCTTCTATCATTTCTTTCCCCTCCTATTTACACTTGCTGATTGCCTGTAAAAACCATTCTTTAAAGAGCGCTTCATCGATATCGACACAAACACGGCAATTGTTTTTCTGCTTCAGACGATTGTTGAGATCGACAATTGTCGCACCTGCTGTGTAGGCTCCTTGTGTTTCGATCGCAACAAAAGTCTCTTGAACAGTGAACATCTCTGGACACAAAAGATAAGCGATCGCGCAACTGTCATACATTTTCAGCCCCGTGCCAAAACTGCCACCACGGTATTTTTTGAATAATTGAACCATCATATCTCCGGTTTGATTCATTTCTTTGATTTTTGCACTGTCTTCTGGGTAAACAAGCGCTTTGGCGCCCACATCTAATGGTGCTACAGAAAGTGGTAAGCCGCTCTCAAAAACAATCGTTGCAGCCTCGGGGTCAATCGCAATATTGAACTCTGACAATACACCAAAGTTTCCTCTGCCTAAGGCTCCGCCCATTAAAACGATCTCATCGATTTTTTCTTTGACTTCTGGATAAATCTTAAGTAAAAGAGCAATATTCGTTAGAGGACCTAATGCGACAATTGTGATTTTTTCTTTATTCTTTTTGATCGTTTGATACATCGCTTCCACAGCTGAAGTTTCCAGCAGCAATGAACGATCTGGTTCTGGAAATGAATAGCCGGCCATTCCTGTGACCCCATGAACATCGCTGGCATCTTTGACTGCTCGCGTTAGTGGCTGAGATGCACCTTGTGCTGCTGGAATCGACAAATCCCAAAAGGAAAGCAGTTTCAGTAAATTATTGGTGACATGTTCAATACCGACATTTCCGGCCACTGTCGTGATCAACTTGACCTCCAAGACTTCACTAAACAGAGCAATTCCCAACGCAACTGCATCATCGATCCCCGGATCCGTATCAATAATGACTTCTTTTTTTGACATACGTATTCTCCTCTCACCTTTGATAAAACGTTTTATCATTTTTCTAAAAAAAAGCGAACATCTGATAAAGCGTTTTATCTAATGTTCACACAAAGAATAGCATCGTTTTAAAGCGCTGTCAATAGTAAAAAAGAGTTTCGCTAGGAAACTCTTTCAGTCACACTGTTCTTTTTTATCAATCTAGGTGTCAATTGGACGTAACGTGGCTTCTGTCCGCTGATTGCATTCATCAAGGCAAGAACCGTTTTTTCACCTAAATCATTTACATCTTGTTCCACAGACGTTAGAGATACTTCTAAAAGATCATTCAAAACAAGATTGTCGTATCCTACGATCGAAACATCCTCTGGAACCTTGATTCCTAGTTCTTTGGCACGCTTCATAATTCCCAATGCAATCAAGTCGTTGCCAGCAACAATGCCGGTTACATCTCGGTTTTTTAAGAGAATGTCTGCTTTTTCATAGGCGTCTTCAAATTGGAACTTTGTTACCACATGCCAACTGTCTTTTCGTTGGAGATTGAATTCCTTCAGCGCATCTAAATAGCCTTGGTATCGATACACACAATTGATATTTTTATCAGGGTTCATCATCGTGCCGATCTTTTTGTGTCCTTTTTTTATTAGCTCACTGGTAGCAATATATCCCCCATGCCGATTATTATAAAAGACTTGATCGACCTCAAAGTTATCTATTCCTCTATCAACCAAAACGATTGGAACCGAAAGATTCTTCAATCGTTCTTTGGTTTGTACCTCATCCGCGTAGGATTCGGTTGAAAGGGCGATGATCAACGCATCAACGTTGCGGTCAATCAGGAGCTGAATCAATTCCTTCTCAACGTCAACTTTATCATCTGAGTTGACCAAAATCAGCAGATACCCCTGTTTTCGCAGCAAATCTTCTAAGACCTTGGCCAAGTTGGCAAAAAAAGGATTGTTGATATCTGGGATGATCAGTCCGATCGTATTGGTTTTTTTCAAAACCAGGCTTTTAGCCGCAGCATTCGGCGTATAATTGTTTTCTGCCGCCAAGCGCTTGATTTGCTGTTTTTTTTCTTCTGTGATCCGAATCGGTTTGTCATTTAACACTTGAGAAACGGCTGCGATCGATACACCTACTTCTTTTGCAATGTCTTTTAATCTGACTTTCACTGAATACCCCTTTCGCTTTCCTAATTTTGTAAATGAACCAAGCACTCAATCTTATGTTTTCAGTAAATCCTTTTTATACTGCTGAAAAAACGGATTTGAGAATTAGACAAAGATGATTGATTAAAGATTATACTGTTTTTTTGAATTCCTCTTAGATGTTCCACCTCACCCAATCAGCAAACAATTCTGGCCAACGGACAACCGATGCTTCGATCCCGTGTTGATTGCCGTTGGCGGTTTCCGGTGTTCCTAAACTTAGTCCATGACCACCGCGAGGGAAAATGTGCAGCTCATAAGGTATATTAAATTTGCGCAGCTGTTCGGCAAAAAGGAGGCTGTTTTCCGCCAAGACTAATCCATCTTCTAACGTATGCCAAAGAAACGTCGGCGGTGTCTGTTCATTGACTAAAGTCTCTAAAGACAAAGCCGCTTTTTCAGTTTCATAGCGATCTGCTAATAATGAACGGAAGGAATCTTGGTGCCCAAGTTCACCACTAGATAAGACCGGATAACTCAACAGTAACCCGTTAGGTCGCCATTCTTCATTGGCTCCTTGTAAAGCCTCTGCTAGAAAAGGTTGCTGCCAAGACACACCCAGATTAGCAGCTAAGTGACCGCCAGCTGAAAAACCGGCAACAATGATTTTTTCAGGATCGACGTGCCAGACCTCATGATTGGTGCGCACAAGACGAACGGCAGCCGCCAATTCCTTTAAGGCTAACGGATAGACAGCCGGTTTGATACTATAATGCAACACAAAGGCTTGGAAACCAAAGCTCATCATTTTGATGGCGATGGGTTCCGCTTCGCGATCAGACAACATTTCATAGCCGCCGCCAGGACAGATGATGACCGCTGGTCGAACACGATCTGGTTCCATTTCAGGAGAATTTTCCATGACATACGTGGTTAAACTGGCTTGGCTTTCTGGTAAAAGTGCGGTTCTTTTTTCATGTATCACGGATTGCGCCTCATTTCATTGTAATTTTATAGACGATTGGTTGGTCGGTTTCAATTGGTTCAAAAGTTAGTTGCAAGCCTTCATCGGTCACTTGCCAATCAATAGGCTGTTCTTCGTGTCCTAGAATCGTCACGGTTTGGATGATGCCGTGAAATTCTGGCAAATTTTGATCTTTAGACTGGGCCAGTGCTTGGATCCTTGCGTGTCCATTCTCAGGACTTGCCATGCCAATAGCATACAACGAATCCCCCTGAACCGTAAAGCGGAAATCCTGGCTCGTGTATGTCGTCGCCTGTGCCTCTTGAAATTGGCCTGAGACAACGGTCGTGGGTCCTTCCCCGGCTTTGCGCCATGGTTTCGCTTCATAAATGGCTTCACCGTTTACATCCAGCCACGCACCGATTTCTTTTAAGATCGTTTGATCTTTTTCTGGGATCGAACCATTCCCTTTCGGCCCGATATTCAAAAGAAGATTGCCATTTTTACTGACGACTTCGATCAAATCCTGTAAAATCTCACGCGTTGTTTTGTAATCCAACGTTGTGGTATAACACCATGAATTGCGAGCGATCGCTGTATCTGTTTGCCAGTAAAAAGGTTGTGGTTCGGCAAATTTTCCCCGTTCGATCTCCACAATACCACTACCAAACATCATGGCATCGTGTTTGTAGCAGATACCAACTTTTTTGCCCCATTCAGCCCCACGATTGTAATAGTAAGCAGCGAAAACTTGCAGGTGCTCCTTGAAGGCTTCGTGTTGGATCCACCAATCAAAATACAGCAGCTCTGGTTGATAGTTGTCGACGAGTTCACAGGTTCGCAGTAGCCAATCATCTAAAAACTCTTTTGAGGGATATGGCTCGCTATACAAATCTTGATTATCAGGTTCTGGCATAGCAGGCCAATAAAAGTCGCCTTTTTCTAACGGTTCCTTGATGTCGCTGTCAAATTCCTTACCATGTCCCATGAAAAACCAATGTTCGGCACGATGAGATGAGGTGCAAAAATGCAGGCCTTGTTCCTCAGCTGCTTCTTTTAATTCCGCAAGAATATCTTTTTTCGGTCCCATAACTGCCGCATTCCATTCAGAAAGCTCGCTTTTGTACATCTGAAACCCATCGTGATGTTCTGCAACGGGAAAAAGATAATTGGCACCGGCTTGTTTGATCAGTCGAATCCACTCATTTGCATCGAATTTTTCTGCAGTAAATATGGGAATAAAGTCTTTGTAGCCGAAGTTTTTTTGCGGACCGTAGGTGTTGATATGGTGATCGTATTCCGGATGGTCTTTGATGTACATATTTCTGGAGTACCACTCGTTATTAAATGCAGGAACACTATACAATCCCCAATGAATGAAGACCCCAAATTTTGCTTTGGGGAACCATTCCGGTAGAACAAAAGCGCCCAAAGATTGCCAATTTGGGAAAAAGGGGCCTTGATGCGCGACTTGGTGGATCGTTTCTACTGTGATCATGGTCTTTCCTCCAAAATACCGACTGTTTCCAGCCATGTTTTTGCAATCAACACATGTCCTGCAGTCGACGGATGCACACGATCACTGCTTAAGACATAGGATGACTGATAAAGCAAAAAATCATCAAACTTTTCCTGCGTATCTCCTAAAAGGATACCATACTCTTGCGCTACTTTAGCAAGCACGTGTTGGTAGTTGGCAAGCATTTCTCTTAGTGGATCTTCTTTGTTGGCTTCAACCATAAACGGGGTCAAGAGAATCATTCCTTTGACACTCGGTAATGTCTGAGCGATCAAATCACGCAACTCTGATTCAAATCTTTCAATCCCCACCAGTTCCGTTTGAGCAAATGTGCCATCAAAATGCCGCCACACATCATTTACACCGATCATGATCGTTACCCAATCTGGTTGAAATGCCAATACATCATCCTTCCAACGCTTCTTCAAATCGACGACTGTATCTCCACTGATGCCTCGGTTAACGATCATTAATTCCATTTGTGGGAGTAATGCTGTGGTATAGGCGTTGATCAGATGAACATAGCCGTCCCCCCATGACGACCATCCCGCAGGTATCGCTTGATAATTTCGATTACTATCTGTGATCGAATCTCCCATAAAAAGCAGACGATCTTTTTTATCCACTATCATTGTTTTCCTCCTTAAAGAAAGAAGACTGATCCGCTGGTGCTGGATCAATCTTCTTAAGTGATTGCTTAACCAAACGCTGTTTACTCACTTTTGTCAAGGAACCGTTGACCAACCATTTTTATGATTCTTTGTTTTTGATTAGTCCCCAAATTCTTTCGCTACTTCTACCCGTTTTTCGTTTTGATCTTTCGCATTATTCATGTCAAATTCTAGCACTGTTTGATAGCCTAAGCCGTCTGCTGTTTCTTGCATTTCTTTTAGCAATTGGTCAAATTCTGCTTCATCTTTGGCAAAAACCATTCGCCAAGAGTACTCGATGATTGTCGCTTTGGCTTGGTTCCGCAACGTAGAGATCTCTGAACTATCTTCTGGCGCTACATAGCTGGCACCAGGGGCAACTAACAATTGGTCGTTCTCCTCTAAATAGCCAATGGTCGATTCTGCACCACCCATATTTTTTGACCAATCTTCTTTTACAGGATCGGTTGTTTCATTTTGATAGCTCTCCCACATCGTATAAGCATATGGGAAGCCGGTATCAGGATTGATATCGATCGGTAATACCGTATTGACGTTTAGCGCGGATACACCATCTTTGTAACTTCCGCCACCATATTCTTCTGGCACATCCCCATCGCCATCTAGCAACGCTTGTTTCCCAAACTCAGTTAAGACAGGCTCGCCATCTTTCATTTCCCAAGTTAAGCCTTCAGGGCCACTACTACCGCTTGTTTGAGAAGAATTTGCTAACACGCCTTCTGAAGAGTAGAGCCAGTCAATGAAGGATGCGATTCGCTCTGGGTCTTCGGCATTTGAACCGATCCCGATAAATTGTTTGCCACCGTAAACTTCCGCACCATAAGAGAAGATTTTTTGGTCTTGAATCGGTGCCAACATAAAGCCTTTTCCTTCATTCAAGTTCGTAGTCGTATTAAAAGCCGCTTGACCTAACCAAGGCCACCATGAGAATAAGACTTGTCCTTCTTGGAATTTGGCAAAAAGTGTATCGTAATTTTGCGTCGTTGATTCTGGATCCACTAAGCCCATTTGATTGGCTTGGAAATAAAACTTAAGTGCGCGAATATATTCAGAATCACTATCGAGAATGCTTTGATAATCAGAACCATCCGCTTTTGCCAAGACAAAACCTGATTCATCGTACCCATAGTAGGTGACCAGCTGTTTGCCTGCATTCATCATGTTGCCGTCCCAATCGCTGAATAGAGAAAACCCATAAACTTTTTTCCCAGAATCTGTTGTTGGATTGTCTTCTTGCATTTTTTGAATCACAGGAAGCAGGTCTTCCAATGTACCGATTTCTGGATATCCTTGCTCCCCATAAAGATCCCAACGCACATAAGCACCAAATGTAGGATCTAATCCTTCTGAAGGATCGGTGGCTTTTAATGTAGAAACGGAAGTTGGAAAGCCATATAGACCATCGGCATCTTTGTTTAGATTTTGAACAGCCGCATCGAAGCGCTGAACATTTTCCATAGTTTCATAATACTCGCTCGCATCGGTCAACAAACCAGCTTCAACCAATTCGTTGTATTGTTGGCCATTATCAACAATGATCAAATCGCCCAAATCACCTGCTGCCGTCCTCGTTTGATAAAGAGTGTCTCCGTTTCCAGCAACGTTTGGTGCGATGATGTTCAATTCCATATTGAATTTATCCCGCACGATTTTGGCAAACCAACCTTCTTGCATCCCCATATAGTTGGCTAGCCCATTATAGACATCGATCGTGATCGTTTCATCGTAGCCACTTTCGCTGGAAGCAGCGTCTGTGTCAGAGTCAGCCGCTCCTCCACAGCCGGCTAAACTACCTAGCAATGTCATGCCTAACAAACCTGTTGTTACATATTTCGACATTTTTTTCATTTTCTTCCCTCTTTCTTTTTATTAACCTTTCACCGCACCCAACATAATTCCTTTGACAAAATATTTCTGGAAAAGCGGATAAATAAACATGATTGGTAAAACAACAATGACTGAAACGGTCATGCGAATCGAAGTCGGTGTCTGCGTTGTTGCAGCTGAAGCGATACTGGAAAGTGATCCCGATGTATTTTTGACCATTTGTGCCAACGAATTGGCTTGATTGATATACGTATAAAGAAGGTATTGCAAGGAGTAGAGACTTTGATCCGTAATGTAAATCAGTGTATCTTGGAAAGAATTCCATTGACCAACTGCCGAGAAGATCGCGACTGTTGCTAAAATCGGCGTACAGTTGGGTAAAATTACCCGAAAGAATACTTGAATGATGCCAGCTCCATCCATTTCAGCTGCTTCTTGCAACGATTTGGGGATTGACTCAATATAGGTTTTCACTAAGATGATGTTAAAAGGCTGAACGACAGCCGGCAAAATATAGACCCAAAAATTATTCGTTAAACCTAATGTCTTCATCGTGATGAATAATGGAATCAGCCCTGCATTGAAATACATTGTAATCACGACAAAGCGATACCAAAATTTTCGTTTCCACATTTTTTCTTGGGTAAACATAAAGCCTAAGAAGGCTGAAGCTAAGACGGTTGCTGCTGTTCCGATCACCGTTCTAGCCACCGAAACGGTTGCGGCTAATGGCAACCCTTTTAGTTGTAACACTTGACTGTAGTTTTCAAAATGGATCTCTTGTGGAAAAAAGCGAATTTGTCCTAACGCACTCAACTCATTATTACTGATTGAATTAATAATCAAGTAATAAAAAGGATACGCGCAAATCAACGTAATCAGAAAGAAAAAGGTATAATTGAGAATACTAAACGTCAGGTTTTCGCGTTTGGGTACTTTTTTCGCCTTTTTCTTTTCACTAATCGATAGTTCCATAGATATCCTCCTCTTCTAAATAATGGATGTCCCCCGAATTTTTTTCGAAGCAATATTGACGATGGCTAACAAAGCAACAGAAATGACACTTTTTAGCATACTGATCGCGGTAGCCAGAGATAGACTATTTCCACCCATCCCTAAATTGTAGACATACAAATCGAGGACTTGGATCGTATTTCGATTGAATGCATTTTGGAAAACAAAGTACTGATCCATCCCGTTGTTCAACAAGTTGGCGATAGACAGCATCAGCATCACAAGAAACGTCGGCATCAAGGCAGGTAGTGTGATATGACGCATCAGGTGGAAACGATTCGCCCCATCGATTCGTGCCGATTCATACAATTCGGGGTCAATTCCTGAAATGCCTGCAAGATACATGATGGCACCCCAGCCCAAGCCTTTCCAAATATTCCAAAGACACATCATAAGCCACGTATGATTGCCGCTATCCAAAAATTTGACTGGATCTGTAACGAAGCCCCATTCTTGTAGCAACGTGTTTACCAGCCCTGTTGAAGAAAACAAGCTAAAGGCGATCGTATACACCAAAACCCAACTGATAAAATTCGGCAGCGTGGTCAGCGTTTGGACCAAGTTTTTAAACCATTTGCACTTGATTTCGTTCAATAAAATGGCGAAGCCTACTGGTAGGATCGAAGTGGCGATCCCTAAAAAACTCATGGCAAAGGTGTTTTTCATTACTTGTACGATCTGATCCACTTGTGTTGGACTAGAGACAAGAAGTCGAAACCATTTGAAGCCTACAAACTCGCTGCGCGCTAAACCTAATGCTGGTTTGTAATCATAAAGTGAATAAATCCATCCGTGCAAAGGAAAATAAGAGAACAAAAACACGAGAATCAGAAAGGGAACGATACATAAAAACAAAATCTTCCCTTCTCGTGTCACCCGCTTATTTTTTCTTGGGACACTGCTTAGTTTACTTTCCATTTTCCTCCCCCTTTTTTTGTAACCGCTTTTACATTTTTAATACTAGCACCTGAAATCTCATTTGCCACCTGTTAAAAATAGAGGTCAATCCGTACATTTTAGACTTTATTTTTCTTTTATTTATAAAGAATGCTGATACATCAAGGTTTCAGATAAAAGACACCTAAATGGTAAGGCTTTCAAAATTTGTTTTTTGCGAGTACTATAGGAATATATCAATTTTGGAGGGATAAAAATGAAGTACAATCCTGATGGTCAACTGTACAAAATAACCACCGTTTTTTCACAATTCACATTGTTAAATTTACTATATATCATTAGCTGTTTGCCAATTATTACGATTGGAGCTGCGACAGCTGCCCTTTATGAAGTGACGATTCGTTATGCGGATGAAGAGCGTGGTGAATTGATCGTGGGCTATGTCCGAGCGCTACGAGCAAACTTTATGAAAGCCACCGGTAGTTTTCTCCTTCTTGGATTGCCCATGGTAGCACTACTGTATAGTAGCTTGTTTTGGTTTTCCTCAAAAACCATTCTTGCCAGTATTTTTGCCTTCGTTCTAATTGTTACAGCTATTTATCTGTTTATTGTGTTAGTCTATTGCCTCGCGTTAATTGGACGTTATGAAAACAGCTTTAGGCAAACATTAAAAAACGCGTTTCTGTTACCGATTGCGGACCCTATCCGTTCGTTAGCCCTCGCGCTTATTCCTATCGCTGCGTTTTGTTTTGTTGTTTTATTTCCATTGTTTAAATTCCTCTTGTTGATTTTTGGTTTTTCTTTCGTTATTTATTGTAGTTCGTTCCTGTTGCTTTCTATCTTTCGTAATCAACAAGCATGAAAAAAATCAGTCATCTCTCACTTTTTCGTCGTCTGAGTCAGTTTTCCATTCGGCGACAATTATTCATTCTTTATCTGCCTGTTGTTTTTTTATCCACAGTGACTATAGGTCTCTTATTGGTCTACGATTCAACCAAACAGCTGACAGGCAATTACCAACACTTGGCAGAGTTGAATGCTCAGCGTGTCAAATCTGTTCTTTTTGATACAACAAACACGCTGACCAACACGGCGAGTTCCTTATCAAACGATACTCATCTACGTCAGCTTTTAACTGCCAATTACCTTGACGACCAAGAAGCGATCGTGGACATCAATAGCTATGATCAGCTAGATGAGATCAGAAATCTTCAAACCTCGATTGCGAAATTAACTATCTATACGACGAATCAAACCATTCCGAACTATAAATATTTTCAACAGGCAGATGACACAATTCAAGCGACCGCCTGGTACCAACGAGCCCTCAAGCAACCCGATGCTTTTTTGATGACGATGCCAGAGGATTACAAAGCAAATCGTTTGAGTCTTTATAAAACGTTGCCTTTGCCTTTATCAAAAGAAACTGCCGTTTTGGAGATCCAAGTCGATTATAATTATCTCAGCAACCGACTTCGTAATTCATCCTATGAATTGGAATTACAGTTAAATGATGATGTCATCTTTTATAGCGACAAAATCAATCAAGTCGGTGAACCGGGACAGCTTACAACTCTTTCTGAGCCGCAAACGAGTGCTGCCTTTTTAAAAGATGATGGTACCAAGGTGATGCTCACCAAAAGCACCTTACCCATGAGTAACAAAGAAGACATCATCACAATTTATAGTGCGGATACAAATGCCTATCGCAATCTACGCGCCAATCTGATCCGTTGGAGCACGATCGTTTTGGTGATTTTGATCACTACTTTCATCATCGTCTTTCTGTTTGCTCGATTCTTTACCAAACGAATTTCTCAACTGCAGCAGGCGGTCTACTTTGCCTCGATCGAGGATTATGATTTCTTTCAAAATATTAGCGGCGAAGACGAAATTTCTCAGATCTCTCTTGATTTCCATAAGATCATTCAACGAATCAAGAAAAAAGAAGAAGAGATCTACCGTTCGCGTCTGGCGCAGCAAGAGCTGTTGACTCAACAACAGCAAATGGAATTTAATATCTTAGCGGGGCAGATCAATCCCCACTTTTTGTTCAACACGTTAGAAACGATTCGCATGATGGCGCTGACTTCCGGCAATTCTGACGTCGTTTACGCCATCAAATTACTGGCAAAATCGATGCGCTATACGCTAGAAGCCCACGGAACCAAGCGAACGAGTTTAGAAGAGTCCTTAGATGCCGTTCACGTATATGTCAAGATCCAGCGGATGCGCTTTGGCGATCGAGTCAACTTTTCCTATTCAGTCTCCAATGAGATCGACCAAAAAGAAGTCCAAATATTGCCCCTCCTGATTCAACCATTGGTGGAAAACGCCATCTCCCATGGCTTGGAAGGCATCACCTATCCAGGGTTTGTCCGTTTGACGATCACCAAAGACGGCCATGATCTGGTGATCGTGGTACAAGACAACGGCAGCGGGATACCGCCAGAAAAACTCGAAGGCTTGCAGCAAAAAATCAAGACGCCCTCCACCCATGCCAAAAAGAACATTGGGCTAGCCAACGTCAATCATCGGGTCAAAATGTTTTATGGACCTGAATACGGCTTGACGATCGAGAGTGTGCTGGGTAGCGGCACACAAGTCATCTTGCGCATCCATGATCTAAGCCAAGATTCATTTTCTCTTCACTAAAACAGTAAAGCCCCCCTTCGATTCCTGTTTCAGAAATCGAAAGGGGGCTTTTGCTTGGTTAGAAATCCCACACACGAACGGTTTGATGTGGTGAAGAAGCACTGGCGTAACAGCCCACCATGATCCCAGTAAAGACACCACCGACTTCAGTGGTCAGATATTTTGTTTCTCCACTGCCTAAAAGCTGTGCTTGTCCTTGTTCATCAAGAACAGAAAAACGATAGGTTTCTTTATCGGCGCTCAGCTGCAAGGTGACCATATCTGCTGCATAAGGCAGTTTCTTTTCAACTTTCCATAAGGAACCGATTTGTCGGCGGAAAACCAACTGTCGACTGATGGCTGTTTTTTCCAGGTAACCCTCATAGTGATGGGTGGCATTTAAGAAAACCGTCAATCCTGCTTGCCCATCCGTTAGTTGCCGACAATCAAAGGTTGCCTGAAATTGTTGCTCAAAGGCGGTTTGCCGTTGGAACACTGCGGCAAGTTTGCCTTGATCGGACAGACCCGTCTGATTAGGATGCAGCAAGAAGCCATGTGGCTCTTCTTCAATCAACGTCGGGGCCCATTCGAATAAAGTCACGTAATCAGGCTTGCTGCTCTCCTTCCGTGTTTCCTTTGGTACCACCGCTGTGTCTATCTGAACGGTTTCTGGCAAGTGACCTTCCTCGCCAAACACCGGCCATTGGTTTGACCAGTCCACCGGTAGCAGGCATGTTTCCCGACCTAACAAATGCCTCAAAGGATAGCTGATGGGGCGTACTGCCAGACAAACTGCCCACCAGTTGCCTTGGATATCTTGCACGAGGTCCGCATGCCCTGCAGCTTGCAGCGGCAGATTCGTACTGCGATTGGTCATCACTGGATTATTGGAACATGCTTCATAGGGTCCCGTCAAGGAACGGCTGCGGGCCATGGTCAGCATATGACCATAGGACGTTCCACCTTCGGAGATCAACAGGTAGTAATAGCCGTCTTTTTTATACAAGTGGGGGCCTTCTGGATCAGCCGATCCGCTGCCTGTCCAAATGTTTTGGCGCGGACCTAATTCTCCAGAAGCCAAATTGATCGTCCGCAGATAGATCTCCTTATGGGTGCCTAAGTAATAGGTCTGCCCATCGTCATCTGCGAAAATCGTCGGGTCGATCCCAGGGGTGTCCAGCCAAATCGGGTCAGACCATTCACCGGCGATGTCATCTGTCCAGATCAGAAAGTTGCCTTCTCTTCCTTCGTTTGCCCCAACGTTGGTACAAACGAGGTAAAAGCGGTCCTTGATAAAACGCAAGGTTGGGGCATACAGACCAAAAGCGTTGGGGTTTTTCGTCGATAACTGCAGCTGCTCAGGTCGCGAAAGTCCATGACAAATCAGCTGCCAGTCTGCCAAGTTTTTACTGTGATAAATTGGTAATCCAGGAAAATATTCAAAAGTACTCGTCACCAGATAAAAGTCTTCACCGACACGGCAAATACTGGGATCTGGATGAAATCCAGGTAAAATTGGATTCGTGATGGTTCGCATCGGCATCTAGAACTCCTTTATCGTGGTTTGGTCAGCCGTCAGCTTATGGCTCGTTTTTCCAGCAGTCGTGTGAATCTGCAAGGATGCTTGCTGGATCCCTGTCAGCTTGACGATCAGTTCTTGATCGACTCTTTCAACAGCCACCTCGCCAATCCACTCACCGTGGTGATCATAGATAGCCGCAGCGGTCTTGTCTTGCGGATCAAAGAGATGGATCGTTGGATGTTCGGCATAGTCATAGACTGCTTTGGTTTGTTCATGGCCTTCGATAATCAGTTGATTTGGTCGGACTAACAGTGGCAAGTGGAAATAATCATAGGTTTCTTGGTACCAACGTCCGCCCTCGTAAGCTTTGCCAGATAAATAGTCGATCCAATGCCCCTTCGTCTTCGGTACGTAAAAGGAGACCGTTCCTTGATCATTAAAAATAGGCGCAACTAAAAGGTGTTCCCCCAGCATGTATTGGCGATCCAAATGATGGGTCATCTCGTCTTCAGGAAACTCTAAGACCATCGCCCGCATCATCGGAATCCCCGTTTGGGCGGTTAGCACCGATTGAGCTTGCAAGTAAGGCATCAAGGACAATTTTAACTTGGTAAAGGCTTTGGCTACCGCCACGGCTTCGTCGTCATAAACCCAAGGCACTTTGTATTCCCAGCTGCCATGGTAACGGCTATGGGAAGACAGCAGACCAAATTGTGTCCAGCGCTTGTAAAGGTCTGGGGTTGAGCCAGCTTCAAACCCTGAGATATCGTGGCTCCAATACCCAAAGCCGCCTAACCCAAAGGACAGACCTGCCCGCAGTGACTCTGCCATTGATGGATAATCTGAGGTACTGTCGCCACCCCAGTGTACAGGCAAGCGTTGCGAACCAACCGAAGCTGCCCGCGCAAAAACGATGGCTTCTTCTGCTCCCTTGACTTCTTTCAGCAAGTCAAAGACGACTTTATTGTATAGGTAGGCGTAATAATTGTGCATTTTTTCTGGATCAGAGCCGTCATAGTACACCGCATCGGTGGGAATCCGTTCACCAAAATCCGTTTTGAAGCAATCCACACCCATGTCTAATAAGGCACGCAGCTTGCTATTGTACCAAGCGACCGCTTCAGGGTTGGTGAAGTCGACGATCGCCAAACCTGCTTGCCATTTGTCCCATTGCCAGACATCTCCATTGGCGCGTTTCAAAAAGTAGCCATTGGCCATCCCTTCGTCAAACAAGGGTGATTTTTGCCCAATGTACGGATTGATCCAGACACAGATTTTCAATCCTTTGGCTTTCAAGCGCTGCAGCATTTTTTCCGGTTCTGGGAAAGTTCGTTCGTCCCACGTGAAGTTGCACCACTCGTATTCCTTCATCCATAAGCAGTCAAAATGAAAGACCTCAAGGGGAATCTCACGTTCTGCCATACCGTCTACAAAAGATGTTACGGTTTGTTCATCATAATCCGTCAAGAACGAGGTACTTAGCCACAACCCAAAGGACCACGCAGGTGGCAGCGACGGTTTCCCCGTCAAATCAGTGTAGCGCTGGATCACTTGTTTTAACTCATCACCGGCGATCACAAAGTACTGCAGCGTTTGTCCTGGATTGCTGAATTGAACACGAGAAACTTTTTCACTCCCCACTTCAAATTGCACCCGGTCGGGTGAATTGACAAAGACGCCATACCCTTTATTACTTACATAAAACGGAATATTTTTGTAAGCTTGCTCCGTACCAGTGCCCCCGTCGGCATTCCAGATATCAACACTTTGGCTGTTCTTCACGAAATTTGTAAAGCGTTCCCCTAAACCATAAATCGTTTCTCCCACATCCAGGGTCAACTGTTCGCTGATATGGGTATTTGCTTGCGGATCAATCACTAAGGCTTTGCTGCGAGGTTTGCTTTGGGTAATCAGCTGTTCTTTGTAATAAAACGAAGCTGTCACATTTTCCTCTTTGCTGATCACGACTTGCAAGTCTCCCGAGCGAAAAACATACGATTGCTCATCTTCTGAAATATCAGGAGTGATCTCTTCTGTCATCAATTCAAAGTTGGGGGCTTTGGCTTGGACCCCTTTATAATTGTAGAGGGTGATCCCAATGATATTGGTTCTAGGGGTAGTAACTTCCATCGTTAACAATCCGCCATCCAGTGTCGCCCCTTTATGCCCGACATAGCTATAAGGCAGATATAAGACCAATTTGTTTTCTTCTTTACGGGCATCGTAGACATGCACCGCAAATTTCACATCAAATCCTTCACGAAATAACCAACCGCCATCTGAAAATTTCATTTTTTTCCTCCTTGTTGGATCAATGTCAACGCCCCTAACAGACCAGAATCATTATAGTAACGACAAGTCTCTATCGGCACTTGGAAATCCGGCCAATGGGGGTTCTCATTGATTGCTTGTTTGATTATAGCTAATAGATCAGGGTTTTGGCTGATGCCGCCGCCGATCAGTATTTTTTCGGGATTCATCGTGACAGCTAGGTTGTAAATCGCAAGTGCGACATAACGTGCCCACTGTTTCAGAATCTCTTGCGTTTCAGGATCACTCGACCGCTGCTGCATGATGGTTTCGCCTAAAATCTCCTCTGATTCAGGAATCGCTTTTGCCCGTCGATAGGCATCAATCAGTCCTCTCGTTGAAGCTAGGTCATGGAGGGTCGCAAAAGAAGATGCTTGAAAATCAGTGATCATCATTCCGAATTCTCCTGCCCGAAACCCATTTCCGTGAATCAACTGGCGCTGATGAACGAGCGCGCCACCAATACCGGTGCCTAATGTGATCATGACAAAATCTTGTACGTCAGTAGCATTGCCGGTCGAGAGTTCTGCTAAAGCAGCACATTTCGCATCATTTTCGATCCAGATCGGATAAGACTTGGTTAAACGCTGCTGTAGCTCTTGTACGACAGCACAGCCGTGTAAAGGAGCCAACGCCCCCGCCATGATCGCTCGGCCATTGACTGAATCAATGAAACCAGGAAAACTCAGCCCGATCCCTTCGATAACATGCGCTTGCTCGACTTCTTGTATTTTGGCAGCTAAGGCAGCAAAAAATTCATCCCGCGTATTACTCGGGGTTTTGATTTTGCCTCGGTCCAGCCATTGATTCTTCTCGGTAAAAACCCCGAATTTGATATAGGTCCCGCCTACATCAAAGCACAGGCGTACATCTGTCATTTCTCCTCCTCCGTTCAAAAAGCGCTTACAGTTTCATTTAAATTATATAAAAGAAAAAAAAGAAAGCCTACCAAGCAATTTAGTCATCGTTACCCTAAAAAATAGATGTCCGTAGAAAATCACGGACATCTTTGTGGTTATTCATTTTTCCGAAACTCATTCGGTGAAACCCGATGGTATTGTTTGAACTTTTTATAGAAATAATCAACATTGCTGTAGCCCACCAATTCAGCAACTTCGTAGACCATTAGATTGGAATGACGTAAGATTTCCACCGCTTTTTCCATTCGTACTTCATCCAAGAACGCCAAATAATTTTTACCGGTTTCTTTGCGAAACTTCTTGCCTAGATAGGCACTATTGTAATTGAAACGTTCCCCGATTTTTTTCAAGGTCAAATCTTCTTGATAATGCTTTTTTGTGTATTGGATCAATTCTGCAATGATATCGATTTGGTTCAAACTGCTGGCGACTGTTGCTTGCAAGTCTGCTAGTTTTTCGGTGATCACCTCTTGTAGCATCGGAAACGTTTGGGCGAGAAAAATCTGCTGATGCACTTCGTCTGTCGACCATTCGATCGCTAATGCTACTTTTTCACTGATTTGATGCTGCAGCCATTCGATGTCGCCATTGACTTGCCATTTGATCTCTTCTTCCAATGCCAATAAATGATAAAAGGTTTGATAATAGCGGAATAACGGCTGTTCCAACGGATCGTTTGCCAAAATCGCTTTTACTAATTCTTCACGCAAATCGCTTCGTTCTTCTGCTTCTTGGGTCGTATCCAAAACATGGTGAGAAATGACTTGATTGGGAAATAAGAAAATCAATTTACTTAATGTCTGGATATCGATCATCAATGGCTTCAAGTTCTCTTGCGCCGCAAACCAGCGGGAGATCAAGATCTCTTGATGAGCCATTTTTTTGCGGCACCACGCATCGATCGCCTCGTCGGGAAAGCGTTCCTCGTTTAACAAAACCAAATACCGATGATGCCGATGGATCAAGGTGATGACTTGCGCCACTTGCTCCTGCAATTTCTCAACCAGCTTTTGGGCATCTGCCTCCTCGGAAAGTCGCAATAGCTTGATGGCTTGTGCGTCTTTGATCCCCGTTTGATCCCCGCCAAACAATTTCTCCATCAACTGACTCTTCTGATTTTTCTGCTGATCGGTCTTGGCTTTTTGATCGATTTTCGTCAAAATACCGATCAGCTCTTCTTCATCAACTGGTTTCAGCAAATAGGTCACAGCGCCCAGTTGCAACGCTTGCTTGGCATAGTCAAAATCTGAGTAGCCGGACAAAATAATGGCAAAAAACAAAAGCCCTTCCTCCGATGCTGCTTGCACCATCTCAAGACCATTTTTTCCCGGCATACGGATATCAGCGATCACAACGTCTGGCTTCAATTCGCGGATCATTGCCAAGCCATCTTCGCCGTTTTCCGCCGACCCGACAATTTGATACCCCAGACATTCCCAATCGATGATCAGAGGCAGTCCATTTCGGATCGATGCTTCATCATCAACGATCAACACTTTACGCATTTTCCAACCTCCATTTTCAGCTACTCCTTCGTTACATCATGTTTCACTTGTCAAACTTGCCCCATTGGTGCGAATCACCTCTTGATACCAATAAAAACTATCCTTCGGGATGCGCGCCAACTGACGTTCGTTTTGATTGTCGCGATCGACATAAACAAACCCATAGCGTTTTTGGTATCCATTCAACCAACTTAGTAGATCTGTAAAGGACCAAGCACAATAGCCGATCAGCTCAACCCCATCCGTGATAGCCTTTTGCAGTTCCGCCAGATGTTCCTGCAAATAGGTAATGCGGTATGGATCATGGATCTGTTTGTCTTCTGTCAATTGATCGATGGCGCCTAACCCATTTTCAGTAATAAAAATCGGCAAGTCATAATTGGCTTGGATACGTCGCAAGGCTACACGGAAACCAACGGGATCGATCTCCCAGCCCCAATCTGTTTTTTTCAAGTGGGGATTTTCCGCCGTCGCAAACATGGTTTCTTCTGGTGAGAACTCGCCAGCTGCCGCTTGCATCAAATACGGATCGACTTTAGAAAATTCTTTCTTTTCAGCTGACTGCTTTTGCAAATTGTTTTGTTGGGCCGTTCCACCGTGATAGTAATTGATCCCTAAGAAGTCAGGTTTTGCCTGTTTTAATAGTGCTTGATCTTCTGGAGTGACTTCAGGAGCCAGACCGACTTTGGCTAATTGCTTGTAGACAAATTTCGGGTATTCGCCTTTGCAATAGACATCTAAAAACCACGCGTTGTTGAAGGCTTCGCCATTTTCTGCAGCCAGCACATCTTCTGGGTCACAGCTAAACGGATACATCGGACCATAGCCAAAACTTGGACCAATCTTGCCCTGTGGAACCAGCTCATGGAACAAATTAATTGCCTTTGCATTGGCAAGGTTGATGATATGATTGGCTGCATACATCCGTTTTAAGTCCTTCAAGCCCGGTGGATGTGCCGCCCAACGGTACCCAAGAGAAGTGAAGACATTTTGTTCATTCATGGTGACCCAATAGGTGACTTTCTTTCCTAAGCGTTCAAAAAGGATTCGGCAATACCGTTCAAATGCCGCTGCTGTTTCTCGTCCCTCCCATCCTTGGTATTTGTCTTGCAAAGCCTGAGGAAGATCCCAATGATACAGCGTCAAAATCGGTTCTACTCCTTGCCGAAGCAATTCGTCCACCAGCTTTTCGTAAAACGCCACACCAGCTTCATTGACCGCACCTTCGCCATCAGGCACGATTCGCGACCACGCCACGCTGAAGCGATAGGCTTTCAAGCCCATTTGCTTCATCAAGGCAACATCTTCTTTGTATCGATGGTAGTGATCGATCGCCACTTTGCCGTTGGTTTCCTCAAAGGTATTGCCGGGAATTTGGGCATAGGTATCCCAAATCGACGGACCTTTGCCGTCTTCTGCCCATGCACCTTCAATTTGATAGGCCGCCGAAGCCGCCCCCCATAAGAAGTTTTCTGGGAAAGGATCTAAGTTTGTGTGAAACATCAAGTTGCCTCCTTCAATTCCTAAACCGAGTTAAATCGGTTACATTTTATCGTATCATAATTTGGTTGATTCGTAACAATTGCCAAAAGATATTTTTTAGGTGAAAAAACTGTCGCTCCTCAGAACGACAGTCGTTTCTTATTAAAACAGGTAATCATTCAAACGAGATTTCACATATTCAATGTGGCTGGATTCTAATTCGATTTGATCATGCGCCAATGCGTAATCTGTCAGTGTTTCTAAGTTTTCCTCATCAGCAACGATCTTCGCTCCGATGCCTTCTTGGAACGAGGCGTACCGTTTTTCCTTCAACTCGTCTAAGAAGCGGTCTTCTTTCAGTTTCGCTGCTGCTTTTAACGCTCGGGCATACGTATCCATACCAGCGATGTGGGCTAACAACAGATCTTCCATTTCAAATGACGAACGACGGACTTTAGAATCGAAGTTGATTCCTCCCGGTGCGATGCCGCCGTTTTCTAAGACTTCGTATAAAGCGAGTGTCGAGTCAAAAACGTTGGTTGGAAATTCATCCGTATCCCATCCTAACAGCATATCTCCTTGGTTGGCATCCAGTGAGCCTAATGCGTTATAGCTACGGGCAACGGCGATTTCATGTTCAAAGGTATGGCCAGCTAATGTTGCATGATTGGCTTCTAGGTTTAATTTGAAATCTCCTTCTAAGCCGTAGTGCTGAATGAAGGCCATCGTTGTCGCTGCATCAAAATCATATTGGTGCTTTGATGGTTCTTTTGGTTTCGGCTCTAATAAGAACTGCGGTTTATGACCGATTTTTTCGCCATAAGCGATCGCCATTTTGAATAGACGGGCGATGTTGTCTTGTTCAAATTTCATGTCTGTATTCAACAAGGTTTCATAGCCTTCACGGCCGCCCCAGAAGACATAGTTTTCACCGCCTAATTTTTTCGAGATATCTAAGCCTTTTTTAACTTGGGCTGCTGCATACGCGTAAACTTCCGCATTATTGGTGGAAGCAGCGCCGTTGTTGAAACGAGGGTGTGAGAACATATTTGCTGTATTCCATAAGAGTTTGATCCCCGTTTGTTCCATTTTTTCTTTGATCAAATCGGTGATTTCGTCTAAGTTTTGGAAAAATTCTTCTAACGTTTCTCCCGCAGGTGCCACGTCAACATCATGGAAACAGAAGAACTCTGCCCCTAATTTTTCGCAAATCTCAAAAAAAGCTTCTACTCGATTTTTCGCCGTTTCCATTTCGGTGTCACCGATCCACGTCCGTTTGTTGACGGGTGCGCCGAAAGGATCGGAACCATCTTGCGTCATGGTGTGCCAATAGGCAATTGCAAAACGTAGATGATCTTTCATTTTCTTGCCTAAAACAACTTCTTCGGCATCGTAATGGCGAAATGCAAACATATTGTCTGTTTTAGGACCTTCGTAGCGGATTTTTTCGATTTCTGGGAAATAAGTCATTGTTGTTGCCTCCATTTTATGTTTTTTAGTGTAATAAACTAACTTACTTAGTTCCAATCATTTAGAACCAATAACGATTCCTCGCTTTGATCAAACAAATTGTCTGCTGCCATTACGCTATTCGAGCTGCGCCAACGCATGGCAGATAGGCGCGGTCTGCTGGTAGACGGTCCGGTAGATCGCATAAATTTCTTGGTATTTGGCGACATTTTCAGGAATCGGTGCAATTGCCTTGCTGTATTTGACAAAGGTGTTAACACAAGCGGCCGCATCTGGATAAATGCCACTGCCGATTGCTGCCAGCATTGCTGCGCCCATACCTGGACCTTGTTCAGTAGATAAAGTCAGCATTTCTGCATTAAAAATATCGGCTTGCATTTGCAGCCATTCGGCATTTTTCGCACCGCCCCCCACAGAAACGATCTGGGTGAATTTCCGCTGTGCTCGTTCTTCCATGATCATTTGGGAATCTTTCAGAGAGAAGGTGATCCCTTCTAAGACGGCACGACTGAAATGCTTTTCGCGATGCCGTGTGTCAATACCAATAAAACTTCCCCTGATTTGGCTGTCGGTATGTGGTGTGCGTTCGCCCACGATATAAGGCGTAAACAGCAGGCCTTCTGCCCCCGGTTTTACCTCACTGATCGCTGAAAGCAATTCCTGAAACGATTGGTTTGGGGCAAACGTATCACGATACCAGCTTAAGGAATTTCCAGCGGCTAAAGTGACCCCCATTGAATACAACTTGTCTTTGATCGCATGACGGAAAAGGTGTAGATCGCCTTGATAATCAACCTCTTGCGCTTCTTCAAAGGATAAGAACACACCGCTAGTGCCAATCGACACCATGCCGACACCTTCGGCGATGATCCCGGACCCTAATGCAGCACAGGCATTGTCTGCGCCACCTGCATAGATCGTCACCTCTTGTTCAAAGCCAAAGGCTTCTTGCAGTTCTTTTCGCATTTGCCCTACAGGCGCTGCTGATTCAAAAAGCGGCGGCAGTAAATCCGATGCGATTGCGAATTTTCCTAGAATGGCTTCAGACCAGCACTTCTTTTCGATATCCAGCAGTAACGTACCCGCCGCATCAGAATAATCCATCGAATAGTTACCTGTCAGCCAAAAAGCCAAGTAGTCTTTTGGCAGCATCATGTGACGAACTTGTTGCCAATGTTCAGGCTCGTGTTCTTGGACCCATAAAATTTTGGGTAAGGTGAACCCTTCCAAAGCAACATTCTTGGTGATTTCTTTTATTTCCTCTCCAAAGGATGCCATGATCGCTTGACATTGTTTGGTGGTTCGAACGTCATTCCATAATATTGCCGGGCGAATGACTCGGTTTTCTTCATCCAATAAAACAAGACTATGCATTTGCCCGGAAAAGCTGATGCCGATCAATTCTTTCTGCAACGTTGGAAGCTGCTGGATCAAGGTTTTGATTACCTTATCTGCCGCCTCTTGCCAATGCACAGGCTCTTGCTCACTGAACCCCGGTCTAGGGGATGACAATGGATAGTCAACACTTGCTGTTCCTTGGAGTTCCCCGGTTTGATCAAAAACTAAGCCTTTTAACGCACTTGTTCCTAGATCCAACCCTAAAAAATAAGCCATCTCTTCTCTCCTTCCTCTGTTTGAAGCAGTTAACCATTGCCTCTCAATCGGTTAATTAGCATTCAAAACTAACTAATTGGATAGTAAACGATTCTCGCATTCCTGTCAAGCGCTTTCAACAAATCTTTCTATGATTTTCGTTCTCAAACTGCTGCTTCTACATTCTTCGTCTTTTCTTTATTCTTCAGCTTGCACAATATTAATTTGCACGGTAAACTAACACTAATCACATCTATGAAGAGGAGAACACATGATTATCAATAAAATGGGCATACGCGAACAAAATGAAGCGGCTGTATTGAAGACGATCATTGACAATGAAAATGTGTCACGAGCGGAAGTGTCAAATTTGACCCATCTCAATAAAGCGTCTGTTTCTCAAATAACAAAAAAACTGATCGACACGGACTTCGTTCGCGAAGTCGGCATTGGGGATTCCACTTCGATCGGTGGTCGCAAACCGATTCAATTGCAATTCAATCACCGCAGCAGCTTAGCTGTTACCTTTGACATCGGCTATAATTATGTTCGTGGAATGCTTTCTTATATCAATGGCGAGATGATCGCCTCCGCCGATCATTCCCATGAATTGATCACCAAAGAAAATGTACTGGCGACGATCGATTCTATGATGAAAGAATTTTGGCCGCAAATGCCGCAAACCACTCATGGATTAGTAGGAATCTGTTTGGCGATCCACGGCATCGTTCACAATCAGACGGTCACCTTTGCCCCCTACTACGACTTGGAACACTTTGATTTGATCGCCCCTTTGAGCCAAAAATACAATACGGCGGTCTATATAGAAAACGAAGCCAATCTGACGGCTTTAGGCGAGTACTGTTTTTCTTCTGATTCCACGAATTTACTGAGCGTCAGCGTCCATAGTGGGATCGGTGTCGGAATCATCGTTGATGGGCAGCTACAAACCGGTACTCACGGCATGGCGGGGGAAGTTGGCCATTCTACGCTCTTTCCTCACGGCAACTTGTGCCCTTGCGGCAATCGAGGCTGCTTAGAGCAATATGCGTCGAACAAAGTCTTGTTTGACACCTACAGTCACTATACAAAAACAGCGTTCGTTAATTCGGATACCTTTGCACAAGCCTATCATGCCGGAGAAAAATCAGCAGTCGAATTGGCGCAACAAAATGTTGAGTTTCTTAGTATTGGGCTAAACAATGTCATCACTTTTTCTGATCCCGAAGAAGTCTATATCAACAGCTCGGTCTATCGCAAAATTCCTGATTTATTACTGGCGCTGCAACAAAAATTGACCAGCCAGTTCACCAAAAACACGAAGATCAAAAACAGCCGATTAGGCGATCAAGCCCCGCTGTTTGGCGGTAACGTTTTAGTGGCGAAACATTTCTTGAATATCAACGATTTGCGCTTTGCAGCACTTGATCTCTCCCGTGTGATCCATTAAATGAATGCTGGACTGAAGACTCAGTCCAGCGTTTTCTTTTGGGAAAAAAGGTCTCGCTATCCTTTGATTCCGCCAGCCGTCACACCGCCCACGATGTATTTCGATAGAAACAGATAAATCAGCAATAAAGGAATAATACTTAATGAGATCCCTAGATACATACTGCCAAATTCAGTACGGTAAACATCAGTTTTCAGCAATTGGACCAGCATCGGCAACGTATACTTTTCCGTATCGTTGATCAAGATCAAGGGCATCAAGAAATTATTCCACGAGGTCACGAACGAGAAAATCGCCATGGTGGCTAAGCCCGGTTTCATCAAGGGCAACATGATGCGATGGAAAATTTTGATTTCGCCGGCTCCGTCCAAACGAGCAGAATCTGCCAAATCAGGATGATAGATCGTTTCTAAGTATTGCTTTAAGAAAAAAACGGTAGCAGGTGATGCGATCGCTGGTAAAATCAATGGCAGAAAATTATTTAAGAGCCCTAAGCGATTCATAAATTGATAAAAACCGATCATGCTAATTTGCTGAGGGATCATGATCAGCCCAAGAATGACAGCAAACAGGACTTTCTTGCCACGAAACTCATAGGCGATCACGCCATAAGCTGTCAATGCCGAAAAATATACATTGAGAACGGTAGCGCCAGCCGCAATCAAGAAACTATTTTTAAATCCATTGAAAACATTGAAGCCTCTGCCCATTAAGACGGACCAGTTGTATTGGAGATTACCGCCAGGCCACAAGGACAGCCCTTGCTGGATCTGTTCTGCTGAACGGGTCGCATTGACTAAGACGACCCAAAACGGCAGAATACTTAAGATGGTCAGCAACACCAAAAAGACATAGATCAACAATCGTTTTGCTCGATAGCTATTTTCCATTTATTTTCGCCCCACTTTGCTGTTTTCTTTGAAAAATTGAAACAATAACGTGCTTAATACGATCGAAAGTACCAATAATAGCACCGACGCGGTTGCGGCAACGTTGAAATTCCGACTCCCGGTAAAGGCTTGGTTGTAGATAAACATCGTGATCGTTAAGACACTATTGTTGGGATTGCCGTTTGTCAGCAAAAAAGGAATGTCGAACATTTGCAAGCCGCCAATCAAAGACGTCACCAATGTATAAAGCAAGATTGGTTTTAACAAAGGCAGCGTGATCTTGCGGAAAATTTGACCATCATTGGCTCCATCGACCATTGCTGATTCAAAAAGAGCATCATCAATGCTCAAAATGCCCGAAACCAAAACGATCGTTGTCTGACCATACCACATCCAAAATTGGATAAAGGAAACGATCAGCCGAGTGCCCGTTTCACTACGGAAAAAGTCATAGGGCTGGTCCAAAACACCGAAATGCTGCAAGACTAGGTTGATCGGACCTAACGGAAAACTGAACAAAACGAAAAATAAGATTGCTACTGAAGCGGCAGTAATGATGTTGGGTAAGTAAAAAGCGACTTTGAAGAAGCCTTTCCCCAGCAAACGCAACTTGATATTGGTAAACCATGCCGCCAGCAACAGAGCCAAGCCAATTTGAGGGACAAAGTTTACGCCCCACAAAATAAAGGTATTGCTGATCGATTTTAAAAATAACGGGTTGCGAAAAATCGCAAAATAGTTATCCAGTCCGACAAGATTGGCAGCTGGATTCCACCCTTTTAGATCCGTAAAGCTTAGGTAAATCGTATAGAGAATTGGATAAAGCTGAAAAACCAAGAATGCTAGAAAAAATGGTGTGATAAATAATAGCCCATAGCGATGATACTGTTCAAATCTTCTCTTATTCTGCATCGTAATCCCCCTGATTTTTTTCTTCTACTGCCAACTTCTGCCTGTAAAGACAAGCCATTTAAGCAGCGCATAGTACCTAGAAAAGGTTGAAACCGACCCCGTCTTCGGTGCCGGTTTCAACAACACCTAATCTACTTGAACATCTGGATAAGCATTGACGACCGCATCTTTAAAGTTTTGGATCGCCGTTTCCTGATCCACTTCACCTTTTGAATATGGTGTCAAACAACTATCCGTAAAGAGGGTTTCAATCGTCTGGTCATACTCGGTCAGAATTTTCGCGTTGATGTCTTGAACCATATCGGCAAATTCTGCATAGTGGTTTTGACCGCCTAAAAATTCCTCTTCATATTCGCCTTTAATTTCTTCAACGACTCGCTCATTTGATACAAAATCACCGGTATCTTCGGCCCATTGTTTTAAAAATGCTTGATCTGTGGTCAAGTAAGCCACCAATTGCGCAGCTTCTTCTTGCATCTCAGAATTTGCCGTAGCACCGATCCATGTGCCGCCCCAGAACCACGACGAAGGTCCTTGGATCATGCGCCAGTCGCCTTCTGTTGAGCTGGAGTTATCGGCAGCTGTCGCATTTGGTTTTAACCAATAGTGCAGCCCCCATGTCGGCAAACTATAACCGAATACATTGTCGCCATTCATTCCAGCAAACCAAGCTTCTGACTGTCCTTCTGTATCTTGTGTCAGGCCTTCTTCTACAAATTTTCGTGATACATCCAACAAGTCATACAAACTGTCGTCGATCACTAATTTGCCGTCTTCAACCCAGCCATGTTCGCGTTGACCATAAAAAGGCTTCGCCAAATCTTGGACACTAGAGATCATATAGGTGGTTCCACCACTTTTTTCTTTGACTGCTTTGGCTTGCTCATAGAACTTGTCATAGTCTGACAAGGCCGCTTGCGCAGCCGCTGGATCATCGATTCCTAGCAGCTCTTCTGCCATCGATGCCCGGTAATAAAACCCGCCAGGAGCAGCTTGCCAAGCCAAGGCATGAAGAACCCCGTCTTTTGAAGTCCCTACGTCTTTGACATATTGATACGTATCTGCTGAGGCTTCATCAAGCCCCAGTGAACCAAGGTCTGCCATCATGCCTGATTCCACATATTTTTTGACAAAGGCAGATTCTAAAGCAATCACATCTGGTGCATCTTTGGAACCGAGAATCGGATCGAGCTTGGTCTCGAATTGGTCAGAAGGAATCTCCACGATCCGAATGTCATAGGCCAAGTCGTCATGCGCCGGCAAATAGTAATCATTGATCATCGTTGATAATTCTGAAGTAAAGGTCCAAACCACGAGTTCATCCTTGCCACTACTTCCCGTTGCGCTATTATCTGAGCTGCTGTTTCCAGAACCATTCCCGCAGCCACTAAGCATAAAAGCTGCTAAGCCCGCCAATGACACTGTTTGTAAGACCCGTTTCCAATTTTTCATCTTTCTTCCTCCTCGATTTTTTGATAGTCAAATGAATCAAAATCAGCCGCCAAACGATTGCCGGTCGTATCAATCGCAAACATCCCTACAAAAGCCCCTGTAAAGAACCCACCGTAATGTTCTGCTACATAGTCGTCAGACAATTGCAAGCTGTCAAATAGCTGATCGATGACCTGCCACTCTTTTTGATCAAACGAGTACGCGTATTGATAGTGGGCATAATTAACGATCGTTTTGAAGTAGACTGTTTGTACATCGGCTGGTATCACAACTTCTGGTGCTTTTTGACTCTTCAGTTGGCCCTTTTCGCTTGTCAATACAGTGATGATTCTGCCTTTCGTCTCATCATGAGTGATGTAGATCGCCGACCAGTTTTGTGTATTGTAGTAATTCGTCATGCCTGCTAACTGTAGAAACGAGTTCGGTGAAAATTCGACGGCAGTCGTTGCTTCGAAACGAAAATCGCTCCATCTTCTTGCCACCAGTGCTTGATGGAACAAGGAATTGAACGACTCTCGCCCATACAAGCGCAAGTACCCTGGTCGTGCGGTCAAACTACCGATTTCCTCAGAAAAAGGAATCCGCAAGGTTTGAAACACTGGTGCCAACGACGCCTCTTCAAAATCATCAAAGCCTGATTCTGTTTCCCACGGATGTTCGGGCAGCTGTGGCTGTGGGACTTCCTCTTTTGGAAAGTTTCCGCCTGTGATATACGGCCAATCATTTTCCCAATAAACAGACTGGATCGCTGTTTCTCGTCCGAGCGGGCAATAGCCGCGATTTTCTAAGAGGGGCGTTTCTGGATACTTCAGCGCTCGCCCTGTTAAGTGAACAAAATACCATTCATCGGTCTGCGTTTTCACAAATGAACCATGGCCAGCTTTTTGTAGCAGGATCTCTGGCTGTCCCCAGGAACTGATCAGAGGGTTTTGAGGATGAACTTCATAAGGCCCTTCGATGTGCGTCCCACGAGCGATGGTACTTGCATGTTCAAACTTGGTGCCGCCTTCTGCCGTCAATAAATAATAATAGCCGTTCACTTTATACATAACCGGTGCTTCCGTCAATTTGCGCTCTGTTCCTTTGAAGATGATTTTGGGCTGCCCCACCAATTTCTTGGCTTGCCAATCAAACTCTTGGAGAGCGATCCCATAAAAGGAATGGTTTGTCGGACGATAATCCCAAACCATGTTCAAAAAATATTTTTTGCCGTCGTCGTCATGAAATAACGAGGGATCGAAACCAGAAGAATTCATATAGATTGGTTCTGACCAATCCCCATCAATGGTCTCACAGGTGATCAAATAATTGTTCACATCTTTCCAACTATTAGATTGTGTTTTGACATCTGAATAAATCAACCAAAAACGACCATCACTGTAACTTAAGTTTGGCGCCCAAACACCCCCAGAATCTGGGTTTCCCAGCATATTCAACTGACTGACACGATTGACTGGTGTACTGATCAAGCGCCAGTTCTTCAAATCCTTCGAATGGAAGATGCGCACACCTGGAAACCATTCAAAGGTCGACGTAGCAATGTAATAATCTTCTCCTGCACGACAAATACTCGGGTCTGGATGAAAGCCTGTTAGTATCGGATTGGTAATCAAAAAAATTTCCTCCTCTTTCCCTTTTTGGCATTTTGTGATTCAACTGAGTGTCAGTAGGAATGAGCTTCATCCAGTTAGTAAGTTTTCTTCACTAATATACCTAACAAAAAAAAGAAACTTGCTGCTGCAGCTCATTTTAAAAATATTCACTAATCATTGTTCTATTTACTTTCTTCAGCTGAACTGTCATAATTATAAAATGAAATCGCTATCATTCACAGGACGATTTCCACACATCGATAGACAAAAAATGGAGGATAGATCGCGTGACTATTTTAGAAGAATACCATTTCGGCGAATACCTAGGCGTTTCCAGTTACCATCCCTACTCGCTTAATTACATGGAACATTTTCATCGTTCCTTTGAATTGCTTTTTTGTAGTGACGGCGAAGCGGTTGTCAAAATCGAAGAAAGTCCCTATGTCCTTACAACTGGCCAAGTGTTATTAGTCATGCCTTACCAGACCCATGCCATCGAAACCCCTAAGGAATCACAACTGCATATTCTGGTTTTTTCGCCGGAGTTTATTCCAGATTTTTATGCCAAAACCAAAGATTTCGCTTTGTCAGATCCCGTTATCACCATTGATTCGTCTGTCGCAAATCAGCTGTATTATCCTTTATTTGAAACGGATTCCCTCTATTTACGAAAATCGGCACTGTATCAAGTCCTTTACCTTTTTGAGCACCAAACGACTTTACTACCAGCCAAAAACCAAGAGGATATCCTGATCCAGCTGCTTGCCTATATCGAGTCACACTTCAAAGAAGAGCTGACGCTCGAAAAACTAAGCAGCAGTATCGGTTATAGTAGCGTCTACGTTTCCAGAATGATCACTGAGAAATTGAAAAGCACCTTTCCTCGGCTTTTGAATCAAGCAAGAATTCGCCATGCCTCTTTTTTGCTGACTCATAGTCTCTTGCCGATTACGGAAGTAGCAGAACAGGCTGGCTTTCAAAATGTGCGAACCTTCAATCGAAATTTCAAAGCTTTGACCTCACTGACTCCGAAAGAATACCGCTTAACACACAATGCTCATTTTTCGTTGCTGAAGGAATAGCGCAAAAAAGCAGCTTCACTTACCTATAAAGTGAGCTGCTACAATCTTACTCGTTTTTCTAGTCAGCCTTTTGCCACGTTCCCAGAAAGTAGTGAAAAACATTCTAACTCTCCCCTTCTTCATAGAGAAATGAGCAGGAAAAGACCAATTGCCAAAATGAACCTTTGTTGTTTTACCGATTCCGCAACGCTATGCCTGATTTATAGCACCGTATGTTCTTGCTTAATGCCGTTTGCTTTATCGAAGCTTCTTGGAACATCGATCAAGGCCAAGAAAAATGATTCACGACTAGCCAGTCTCTGACTTCCGTCAGATCAGAAAAAGTTTTCACCTGTGCAGCTACTTCTTGCTCAAGTTTTGGCTGTTTAAGCAAAGGATACTTCCCATTTTTCTTGACTGGCAAAATACTCAAATCATCCGCAATCAGAAAAGCTGGGATCTTGGCTTGTTTTGCGGCTCTTATGCCGGCTAGAGAATCTTCTAATACCAAGGCTGCTTCAGGCTTTACGCCTAATTGTTGGCATGCTGTCAGAAAGATTTCTGGATCAGGTTTGCCCTTTCGCACTTGATCCCCAGAAACCACCGTATCAAACCAATCTGGCATCTGTTCCATTTCAAAATACGCCTTGATTTTTTCTTTCGACGAAGAGGACGCCACGGCTATCAAGCAATCTTGTTTTTTTAATGCTTCCAATAGTTCAAGAAGGCCGGGCTTTTTGAACACCCGCTTTTCTTCAGCTAAAATCACTTCTTTCTGACGATTCATCGCTTCTCGCCACCGATCCGTTGGTACCGTACTGCCATAAAGTTCCTGCATCCCTTTACGAATATCTGCTTCCGTTCTGCCAGTCAGGTAATAATAAACATCTTGGCAAACTTCAAAATCATACTCCTCCGCGGCTCTTAAATAGGCGCGGTAAACTAACCGACCTGTTTCAAACATCAAACCGTCCATATCAAAAATCACCAGTTTTATCTTCTCCATCCTATGGCCTCCTTTGCTTTTCTGCGAATAAAAAAGCAATGGTACCAAAATCCTTTGGCACCCATTGCTTCATCTTGTTTATTTACAGCTGACTGCTCAACTTAGCAATGATTTTACATGCGCCAAATGGCTGTCAGCCTTTTCCCGCCCTTCTTTTACTAGCGCTTCTGACAGAATGAAGGAGCCGCCAACCGCTAATACTTGCGGATCAGATAAATAGTCTTGAACATTTTCGAGAGTGATCCCACCAGTTGGGACAAATCGAATATCGTAAAACGGACCGCTGAGGGCTTTGATTGCCGGTAAGCCCCCGTAGATATCCGCAGGGAAAAATTTCACAACTGATAAGCCATAATCCGTTGCCCGTTGAATGTCATTTGGGGTAGCTGTCCCTGGAAACACTGGAATGTTTTCGGCAAGACAAAATTCCACCACATCAGGTACAAGAGCAGGGGAAACAATAAAGCGCGCCCCTTTCTCAACTGCTGCTTTTGCTTGTTCTAAGGTGCGGACCGTGCCTGCGCCTACGATCAATTTGCCCGATTGAGAGAGTTTTTCAATCGCTTCTAAAGCAAGGGCACTGCGGAAGGTCACTTCAATAAAATACAGTTCATGCTCAATCAGCAGTGATTCTACTACTGGCAAATAGGTAAGGTCTGTTGCCGTGTAAAGGGGCAACACCCTTGTTTTTGCCAATTGTTCATAGAGTGTCATACACTCTCTCCTCCCTTCGTTCCCCTCGATTGCATTTGCTCTTTCAAGACGGCTTCATGAAGCCCTTGAAGATAACTGATACCAATCGCGCGATCATACAGACCATAGCCTGGCATCGCCACTTCCCCCCAGATCGTCCGCCCGTGATCAGGACGGATGACACCATCAAAACCGACCTCAACCAAGGCTTTCATAATGGCATACATATCTAACGATCCTTCAGTGGAAAGATGGGCAGATTCTTTAAATTTGCGTTCCCCCATAAACAACACATTGCGAAAATGAACAAAGTTGATGCGGCCTTTTAAGCCATGAACGATCTCCACCATGTCGTTTTCTGGATCGGCACCTAACGAACCGGTGCACAACGTCACCCCATTATAAGGCGAATCCACGATGGCCATGATTTTTTTCAAGTCCTCTAAATTTTTGGTGATCCGTGGCAAACCAAAAATTTCCCAAGGTGGATCGTCCGGATGGATCGCCATTTTCACATCTACTTCTTCACACACAGGAATGATCCGCTTTAAGAAATAGCTTAAGTTATCAAAGAGGATCTCTTGAGTGACCCCTTCATAAGTTGCCATCAAACGCTGGAACTTTTTCAGTCGTTCTTCTTCCCAGCCTGGCAATTTAAAGCCTTTTGATTGGCTATGGATTAGCGTATACATCTCACTAGGTTCCATATCATCCACAACGGCTTGATCATAGAGCAAGGAGAAGCTGCCATCCTCGTTTTGATAAAATAGGTTTGTTTTTGCCCAGCCGAAGATCGGTTTGAAGCTATAGCAGATCATATGTACATCACAAGCTGCTAAATTCCGAATCGTTTGAATATATTGATCGATGTAGTGATCCCGTTCCTCTGTTCCAGCTTTGATCGCATCGTGGATCGCGACACTCTCAATCCCTAATAGCGAAAGATGCTCTTTTTCAATTGATGCTTTTAGTGCGTTGATTTCGGAAATCTCCCAGACATCTCCGGGCATTTTATTCAGAAGTGTTCCTACAATGCCGTGCATTCCTGGAATTTGTCGAATATTCGTTAACGGGATCGTATCCCCTTCCCCGTACCATCGAAACCCCCATTGCATTTGCTGTCACCCTTTCGTTTTTAAAAATCATCGTCCTCATCAGTTTCTTCGCTACTATCACCTGCTGAAGAATTGTGCCAAATCGCTACACTGTTTTCTCCTTGCTGGATCACTGCTGCCACCGCCTGTTCAATCGGTGTCGCCAAAAATTGATGATTGATTGCTTCTAATACCATCGGTAGATTCACTCCGCCGATCACATACGTCTTTTCCTGAAGTGGTTCATCTAATTGATTGATCGTTACAACCGACTGATTGTAGGGACTGGCACTCAATAGATCAGCAAACACCACGACACCGTCCCCTTGATCTGTTTCATGGATTGCTTCATGGATTTTGTTTCCCAGAAGTTGAATATCCTCTCCGTGGTTCAAATTAACGACCGCAATATTTTCGACACTGCCCATGATCACCTCTGCGGCATCTTTAAAACCAGTACTCAGCTGTCCGTGAGTTGCCAATACGATTCCTAACAAATGTTGTTCCTCCTTTTTCGCTTCCTAACCAAATAACGCAAGGACTTTTTGCATATTCCTACTATTCAGCTCTTTTTGCTTTAATTGTTTTTTAGGCAACACATACGTCTGATCCTGTTGCTTTTCTGCACAAAACAGATAGTTGATGCTGCCCATTGCTTCACTACTGTGTTCGATTGACAACTGCTGGAGTTGCCCTTCATTGAATTGCTTGCCGATCGCTCGAATCGGAGCATCGGCACCAATAGAATCTAAATAATAAATCTTCGCATTCGGCCTTACTGAATCACGTAACACTTCCAACCCGCGTTCTCCGTAACTTCCTTCATCAAGAAATGCGAAGGCCGTCGTTGTTTGACTGTTTTGACTGATTAGGGACAGCAGCGCTAAGATAGAGGAGGTATTGCGGGTTAGATTTTGCTGAAATCCTGCCCCGCGGCTTACGCGATTTAATAGCAGAAAATAAATACCGACCCCTGAAGCAAAAAGCGCTGTTTGCCAAGACAATAAGGGAAATCTCCCTGAGGCAAAGTGGATATAAAGCCAGGTACCTAACAACCCTAAAAGAATCATCACTGCTGAAGCAGTCAGAATAAATTGATTTGTTTTACGGCCTTGCTCCTGCCGATCAAAAAAATGGTAATCGCCGAAATGCTCTGGCGGTGTATCATAATATGTGCAGATGATCCGTTTTGCTTTGGTCAGATCACCAACATACAAATTGCGTGAGGCGTTTTTTTTCGTGTGATCATACTCGATCACCTGAAGGTCTTTGCGAAATGGAATGATATCCGCGATGAGTGCCTTCAAAAATCTTTGTTTGCTTTTATCCGTTGATCGCGACCGATAGACATATCGATAACGAAAAAGCCAATCACGAAATGCTTCTGTTTGATTCATGGCGGATTCTCCTATTCACAAATTACTGACAAGGAAGGAGGAACTCTATTTTTATAAGACCCTCCGCCTTCCTCTTCAACAGATGACGAACGCGCTCAATGATTACAAATTGAACTGCTTCAACACATCTTTAAGGGTTGATTTCGGTGCAGAAGGTGTTGCTTGAAAATAGATTGATTCCACACCGTACGCTTCGTTCATTTCTTTGAGTTTTTGCGCATCAGCTTGATTTAAATAAACAGATTTTGTTACCAAGAGATCTTTCTCGGGATCTTTTTGGGCGATACCGCCTATGTTCAATTCTTTCATTGGCACGCCGTGTTTGACTAAGTCGTACATCACACTGACGGTTTTAGCGATCAAAATACAGTTGTAATCTTTGAAGTTGTATTCATCCCAGTAAAATTTGGCTTTTTCTGGTGTAACGACGATCGTTTTTTGCCCTGTGCGGCTACCGGCATTTTTGTATAATTCCCGCATGAACTTATCCTTAGCTACTACCTCATCCACTACAAAGATCGAGTTGACTCCGCTTTTTTGCGACAAGGTCATCATGACCTGCCCATGGATCAATCGTTCATCTACTCGTGCTAAATTTACTACACCCATTGTTGACACTTCCTTTTCTTATAAAATACCGACACCGGCTAAAATAATCAGAATCAAAGTCAGCCATAGCAATGCTTGCGTGACTTTTAATCCTTTCTTTGTATAGAACCAGTAGACGCCCATTACAACTGCTAACGGCAAGATCCCTGGTACAATCTGATCAAGGATATCTTGGATAATAAATTCTCGTCCAGAAATATCAAACTGCAGCGAAGAACTGACTTTGACATAGTTTCCAGCCAGAACCCCCATCATAAACAAACCGAGAACCGACAGTGTTTCAATGGCAGTTTGAACACCTGTACTCTGCATCAAGCCAGTTGCGTTGCGTCCCATTGAGAACGCTTGGCGGGCAAAAAACATTCCTAGAGAAACTTGATACAGTGCAAAGCAAATGAACGGAAACAACGCACCTAGCGGACTTCCTTGCTGTGCCCAAGGGACGGCAATCGCAATAAAGATATATTGAACGGTTCCTGAGTCGATGGCATCCCCGATTCCTGCTAAAGCACCCATCAAACCAGCTTTCGTGTTGTACATTAGATCATCCTGCATCAAGATCTCTTTTTTCTCATGCTCTTCCTCGGCTCGCTGTTGTTCCATTGATGACATCAGCCCAGTAATAACACCGCCACCCCAACTTAGCTGGGTATTGAAAAACAACAGTTGGCGTTTGTAGGCAGCTTTCAGTGCCTCATCGTCTTTGTAAAGTTTGCGCAAAATCGGCATCATGGCGTATAAAAGCGATGGTGATAAATACCGTTCAAACGAATGCGGGATCTCATTGGCGAAATGCCATCTTAGGTATGCTTTTGTGACATCTTTCTTCGTGATTTCTTCCGGTGCGCCTTGCGCTTTTTGAATTATTTCGGTCATTACTGCTCCTCCTTATCGATTAGAACCCGTCATCATAGTCATCGTCATCATCAAAGGATGGTGATGCTGTATTCGTTTCTGGGGCTGGGGCCAATTTTCCTTTTTGTGACTGAACAAAAATCAACGCGATCAAAATACCAAAAATCGCATAGGTGACCATGGTAATTTCCAGCGAACTGAAAACTACACTCATGAAATAGGCCAAGAAGAAAAAGACCATATAATCTTTTCGACCGATCACATAGACGGTAGTTGCAATCCCGATCGCTGCCAATCCGCCGCCGACTACTTCTAAAATATGGATAACGACTGTCCCCTCAAGAGCATTGATGACATCAGCAATCAGTGGAGCGCCTAAATAAAGTGCAATAAATACCAGCGGAACAAATAAAATAAATGAAGCCAGCGTTGGGTATAAAATTATTGAACGAGTCATTGCTTTGTCATTAAGATCTTCCACTGCTTTATCCGTATATTTTCCTAAGAAGGTATTGATAAAGAAACGGAACTGATATAAATAACTCCCAAGCAAACCAACAGGTACGGCAACAGCAATCGCTGCTTCTGGTTGCAGATTTCCTAGCAAAGCTACCGGTACGGCAATCGCCGCTGCAATCGAAGGTTCCGCCGGCATGGATCCGCCGGGAGAAAATACCCCCATGTAAATCATTTGTAAAGCGGCAGTGACGATCATGGCTTGAGGCACATTTCCCATCACCAGTCCGACAACTAATCCCGTCATCAACGGTGAAAAACGTAAAGTCAGTGTGGCGCCTCCGCCGAGCCAACGAGACATGACTGCTGCAACCCATAGCGCAATCAGTAAACTTTGTGTAACACTTAATGTATCCATTTTTCCTCCTCCTAAACTTCTTTCAAATAGTTTTCTAAATCAAGAACAGCTTCTTTCAAGCGTTCTTTGGTGATTAAGACTGGAATCAAGTGTACTTTTTCTTTTGAATCTATGAACTGCACCAACTGATCAATGACTTGTGCATCTTCAGGAAAAATACCCATTTGATGTAAACTCATTGGTAAGTGCAATTCTTGATAAAAGGGGATCAACTGATCGATGACCGTCCATTTTTCTTCAAGCGCTAATTGATAAAACATCCCATAGGCAACCTTTTCCCCGTGAAGAAAACGATGACTCTCAGGAAGATATTTACTGATGGCATCATGCATCGCATGCGCCGCTGCATTGCGGGCATATTTATCGCCTAGCCCGCCTACCATTCCAGCAACTGCAATAACGATCTCCGACAAATGACAAAAGGCGTCTGTCACTTCCTGCCGCTTCATATCTTCAATCGCTTGTTTCGATTGTGTCAAAATAGCTGTTTCGCATAATTTTGCTGTATAGCCTGCCATTTGCAAGAAAGGCTCATTTTTCAAATGTGGTTGGGCTAAGATTGCTTCCGATTCAATCCACTTTGCCAACGTATCTGCTAAACCGGCGATAAAGTAGGAGACTGGTGCATCGATCACTAACGTCGGATCGGTAATCAAAAAAGCAGCCTGTCTTAAATAGTGTTCCGACTTCCCTTCAGATTCTCCCGACTCTTTATACATGACAGACAAGGGTGTCCATGGTGCACAATTACTGGCCAATGTTGGGATCAGTCCAAAGGGTCGATTGACTACATGTGCTGCATATCCCACTAAGTCGGCTAACTTCCCGCCACCAACCCCCAGAATAAAATCGATCGCCAGTTCTTCAACAAGATCAGCAATCAGTCCAGCGCCATAATAGCTACATTCTCCTGTGTAGCGATGATAAAAAATTTCCAAATGCGCATCTTCTAAAAAGGGTAATTTTGGTTTCGCTTTTTCCCATGAAACCGTTCCATGTACGAGCAGCAGTCGTTTTACTTTGTACTCTTTTAATACTTCCGGCACATAGTCGATCGCGCCTTCATGGTAACGATAAACTTGCGGTCCAACCTTTACTTTTAAATCCGTTAGCACGAGCTTCACTCTCCTTTATACAGCCAAAAACCGACTTTCCGCTTGAACAGCACGGTCTGGCAGCAGTCCCTTAACGATTCGTTCAATATCCGTTACACATTTGTTTCCCATCTCTTCTAAGCATTCCATAGTATAAGCTGATGTATGCGGTGTCATAACTATATTTTCAAAAGCTAAATACGGATGATCTTTATGACCAGGCTCTTCCTCTAAGACATCGGTGGCAAGACCAGCGATTTTCCCACTTTTTAATCCGCTTACAATTGCCTCTTCATTCAAAAGTGCGCCACGGGCACTATTGGAGAGATACACTTGATCTTTCATTTTTGAAATTTCTTCAAAGGAAATCATATGATAATTTTCCTCCGTCAAGTTAGCACATAGACAAATAATATCTGATTTTGCTAGCAGCTCGTCTAGATCGACTTTTTTTCCGCCATAGCTTTGAATATGCAAAGCGGACTTATATGGATCGTATGCCAAAATCTCGCAGCGGAAACCATTTCTCAATATTTCTACTACACAACTTCCAGTATTGCCGACACCAATCACGCCTACTGTCTTGTTAAATAGTGCGCGTCCGACAAAGTTCGCTCGTTTTTCCCATTGATCTTCGCGGACTTTTGTATTCGATTCAACTGTACAGCGCAGAAGCGCCAATAGATTGGTCACATTATTTTCTGCTACTGCATCACGCTCGACCAAAGCTGGAATGATCGAAACAATCGTTTGGTGGTCCTTCGCTGCTTCTAAATCAATATTGTTATAGCCGATCCCGTGGCGTGTGATCAGTAGCAATTCATCTTTGTACTCAAAAAATTCTTTGGTAAAAAATGGGGTAACACTTGCTATAATGATGTTGTATCCCTTAAGCTTTTCTGCCAATTCTTTCCCGTTGATTTCGCTATCGAACGTGAAAGGACTGACAGTTCCGATTGCTTTCAACCGCTCGATATGTTGCGGAAAGATTTTTCCAAAGCTGCTGGAATTCACTATAGCGATCTTAAACTGTTCCATATTCTTCCTCCTTACTCTTTTGCAACAATCTCATGACCACCAAAACCATTCCTTAGCGCAGAGACGACTTTTGCTGAGAAACTGTCTTCTTCTTGGGACAAATTTCTCATAAACAAACTCATAGCGATCGTCGGTACAGCAACATTCATCTCCAAAGCCGTTTCCACTGTCCACCTAGCTTCACCAGAAGCTGCAACAACCCCGCGATATTCCTCCAACTTAGGGCTCTCATTAAATTGGGCCGCTGCGATTTCCATCAGCCAGCTGCGAATAACCGATCCATGATTCCATACCTCCGCGACGGAAGCCAAATCAAAGTTATAGGCACTTTGTTCAATCAATTGAAAGCCTTCACCGATCGCTTGCATCATTCCATATTCGATACCGTTATGGACCATCTTTAGAAAATGACCGCTTCCTGATTCCCCTGCGTAAAGGTAGCCTCCTAAAACAGCCACATCTGCAAACAAAGATTCCACCTCTAAAAAAGCGATCTCATTCCCGCCAATCATCAAACATGCATCTTTTCTAGCTCCGGAAACCCCACCAGAAGTCCCACAATCAAAGTAATGCACCTCTTTTTCTTTAAACCAGGCTGCTCGGCGAATCGAATCTTTGTAATTAGAATTTCCGCCTTCAATCACGATATCTTTCGCTGATACAAGGGTCCATAGTTCTTCAAGAACCCCCTCAGTCACCGTTCCCGCAGGAAGCATCAACCATAAAATCCGTCGGCCGCTAAAGGAATTCGTCAAATCAGCTAGCGTTTGATAGAGTGTGATTCCAGCTTCTTGCGCTGTTTTCTGCGCATGTACCGAAAGATCCAGCCCTTTTACTTGATAACCTTGATCTTTTAAATTGAGGGCTAAGTTCAATCCCATTTTTCCAAGTCCGATAATTCCTACCTCCATGATAGCGCCTCCATTCCATACTTCCATTATACAAAAAAATATTTTTTTGTAAACAATAAAAATAAAAATAATTTTTATTTGCTTTTTTTCTTTAAAAGAGGTAACGTAACAATACAAAGATGATAATGTTCATATAAAGGAGGTAACCGTCTTTGACTGTTTCGATTCGACTGCAAATAAAAACGCTTTATAAAGACTTAAGTCTCAAAGAACAAGCGATTGCCGACTACATTTTGGAAAATCCTAGTAAAGTCAGCCACAGTTCAATCAGTGATTTATCCAATGAATTAGGCATCGCTGATTCGACCTTTTTTCAATTCACAAAAAAACTCGGTTACAACGGATTTAAAGACTTCAAAATGGCAATGCTGATGCAGGAAAATGATTTTTCTGCCATTTCGATCCATGAAAATATCCAGAAGTCTGATAATGAATTGACTATGGCTCAAAAAGTATTTGATTCCAATATGACCACACTGACTGATACCAAAAATCTTTTAAAAGAAGAAGATTTAAAGATTGCTGCTGCAATGATCAATCAATCTAAACGACTTTTTTTCTTCGGCGTTGGTGGTTCAGAAATCGTGGCAACCGATGCCTATCACAAATTTTTGCGCTCGCCGATCACTGTTTTCCACAGCAGTGATTATCACATCCAACTGATGGAGGCTTCATTGTTGACGCCAGATGATTGCGGCATTTTTATCTCTCATACTGGAAAATCAAGAGAAACCATTGAACTAGCTCAAGTTGCCAAAAACAATGGTGCCAAAATTATCGTCATTACTAGCCATGCTGCTTCTCCTTTAGCCAAACTCGGCGACGTGGTTTTCATCTCTATTTCCGAAGAAACTGAGTTTCGCTCAGAGGCATTGGCATCCAGAATCGCTCAACTGAGCATCATGGATTCCCTCTATGTCATCTTAATGTTTATTAATCGAGACAAAGCACAACAATCGATTGCCAAAATTCGGCGCTCCATTTCAAAAATCAAAGAACCCTGAGAAGGGAAGAAAAAAACTTAACATTTTTCTGTGTTTCGCTAAATCTTTTGTGAATCACGGTTGATATGCAAAAAAACTTGTGTGTTTTTTCCTGTCCTCTTCTTTGGTTTCTTAACAACTTTTTCAGTTCTGAAATTCAACTGCGGTGAGCCTGCCAAAAATCTTGTCCCTTACTCTTGCTGATATTCGCAAAAAAACCACATCACAAAGCTATCCGCTCTGTAATGTGGTTTTTTAAGACTATTTTTTGGGGTAAATCAATAACGACTAGACACAATCTCTGCTCCAAAGGGCATCAACGCTAAGCGCGCCATTTTCAATGATTGCGCCGCAAATGGAATGCCGATGATCGTGATGGCTAGAAGGACTGCGCTAGCTAAATGTCCTAAAGCCAGTGGTATACCAGAAAAAATCAACCATAAAATATTGAGAATCACGGACACGCCACCGCCACGGTAAACGATGTCTTTCCCAAATGGTGCTAATGACAAAGTCGCAAACTTAAAACATTGCAGACCAATGGGAATGCCGATGATGGTAATACACCATAAACACCCAGCCAAAAACCATGAGATCGCACCGATCAAGCCGCCAAAGACAAACCAAATCACGTTGCCTAAAAAATTCATCTGATTGCCCTCCTTCTCTTTTAATAAAGACTGCTCCTGTTTTAGCAAAGAAAGCAGAGGACATCGTTAGCACTCAGATGTGCACTAGCGTCCCTGCTCCTTCCCCTGCGCTCTTCTCTTTTTTCTTAATACAAGCGAAATACGTTATTTTGTAAAATGCTTATTGTCCAGAATCAACCGTTGATTCGCTGCTGTTATTTGATTCATTTGAGTCATTGCCGAAGACACCGGTGATCGAAGACCAGATGCCGCTAAAGAAGCTCTTGATATTTTCCCAAAGGCCCTTAGAGGTTTCTTCGATTTGCTTGCGAGCTTCTGAAAGATCCAATTCTTTGATGAAGTCATCGAAGATATTGTTGTCTCGCATGTCGCTCATCAAAGAGGTCAATTCAGAAATTTGATTTTCCGTAACGATTCCTTCAAGTCCGTTGTCCTTCAAGGCTTTTTCTACTGTCTCTTGAATATCTGCTTGAGTCAATTCCGTACCATCTGCGGTTTGAGCAGCCAAATCGGTTTTCGCTTGTTCTTGCGCAGCATTCAAAGCTTCATCGGAATAGCCTTCTTTGTCTTTGTTCTCTTCGGTGATCGTAGAAAGCACATCCATCTCATCTTGAGCTACAGCTACTCGATTCTGATTGATGACGCCGCCTGATTCTTCAACGATTTTGTAAACCCCAGCTAAAGCACCGGAACCGTCGATCGGTACAGCAGAAGCAACCGTTAGCTTCGCATCAGTGATCCCTGCCGTCAGCGCCGCATTTTGATACTGGGCTGCGGTGATGCGGGTAATGTTATCTGGTGTCGCGATATCGACAGTGATTCCTGCCCCGCTTTCTAGCGTCTGCATTCTGACCGAGCTATAGACCGCCCAATCTGCGGTAAAGCCACCATCGGGAATGTATTTCATCAAGTCATTACCGTTTGTCGTATAAATCGGTGTTTCGCCTTGGATGCCTAAGCGCTCAAGTGTGTAGTCTTCTTGTGCTTTCGTCAAGGCATTTCCGATCGCCACAGCATTGACTTGCAAACGATCTGAACTGCTGTCAGAGGTACTTGTTTGACTGTCGGTAGTGGCTGTCGTTGCGGTAGAACTGCTTGTTGCAGTGGAACTGCTCGTCGTTGAATTGGTTTCGTCAGCAAAAACTTGTGGTGCTGCTAATAAAACTTGGCTAGATACCAAGAGAGTCGCTAAAATCATCGCTGGTTTTCGAGTCTGTTTTTTCATCACTATATCCTCCAAGTGTTGATCTCTTTTTCAGGGATTTTCCCCTCTTACTGCTGTTATTGTACTATAGGTTTTCTTGCAAAGCCTACGTCTAGGGTCTGAAATGAAGAAAAACTTAGAACTCTGCTGCTATTTAAAAAAGGCGCAATTTGGTATTATCCTTGGTACAGCAATACTTTAGGCGCTTTTCTTTTCATCAACTGTTTTTTTAGCAAACCCAACAGCATAGGATTTTAAACGGCTGCCCACTTTCCTCAAGCCGAGAAAGGCTCCCGTTAAAACTATCGTATAAAAGAACAACGGAAACCCTCCTAGTGAAAAAAAGACTTTCCCAGATTCCAGAAACAGCGGGTGACTCAGAAAGATCAATCGACTAGCCTCAGCTGCTTGTTTTGCTTGCCAAGTCCGCTTTTGTGGTTGCTGCTTGATCAGCCAAGCAAGGAAAAAAAGAGTCGTCGGCACAAAGAACAGCATGAAATTCTTATCGTCCCCCTGATTGAGATACACCAGTCGACCTTCAATGCCTAATAAGCAAAGAGAGACCGCGAATTTTCTGCCAAGATGCTTCGTGAAAAAAGGACGTTTCTGGTGTTCACCTAAACAAAACCCGCACAGCAAAAAAAGAAACCCATAAAAAAGACCGTTTCTCGTTGTAAAAAATAGGGTCCGATAATTTTGATAAAATACCAATAAAGGTCCACTTAAATAACTGCTGTACGTTTCAAGACAGCCAATCAAATACAAACTGATCGCCAGTAAAAACTGCCACCGATAGCCAAGAAAACGGGTTTTCCTTACTAACCACATGCCAAAGAGCAACGCTGGAAAATACCAAAGATGGTACCAGACCCCTACTGTTAAAAAGCCAGCAGCCAAACCGATGACCCGTAATGGATCGGCAAGATTTTGCTGTCCTAAATAAAACCAACCTAAGGGAAGATACACGATCGACCAACGCAAATAAAGCTTGAGTTGTCGTTTGCACCATTGCTGCCATGAACAGGTGCTCTTTTGAAAAAAATAGCCATTCAGCAGCAGAAAAAAAGGAACCGCCAAACGACATAAGAGACTCTTTAACAAAAAATGAAGCCCGTTGTTTTCTGCCAGTCGACCACAGTGAACGAGAATCACCAGTAAGGAAGCGAAGAATTGGGTATAGCCAATTGGAACCATAAGGTGTTTTGTCTTCATTCGATCGTTTCTCCTTTCTCCGTCAAATTTGATCAAACATACTTCACTCTACTGGACCTTTCTTTTTCTGACCAGCACTGAAAGCTTCCAGAATAGAAAGACAGTGCAACAAGTAGAAACATTGATAAATAAAGGATGTTACCCTTTGTTGCATCGTTAATTTCATAGATCCTCGTTCGCATAGAAAAGAGTTTGCTATAATATATAAGAAGAATGATGGAGGCAAAACAGACACATGGATATTGGGAAAATTATTAAAGAAGAACGCACCAAACGAAATCTCACGCAAGAACAATTGGCGCAGGAATTTTTTGTCACTCGGCAACTGATTTCAAAATGGGAAAACGGCAAGAGCTATCCTGATCTAGACCAAGTAGTCAAACTGAGCAACTATTTTGAATTGACCTTGGACTATTTATTAAAAGAAGACAAACAGATGGTCCAAGAACTCAATCTGACCACCCACCGAAAACGAATTGGCCTCGTATTGATCGCCCTTTTGACTGTTCTCAGTATTAGCTTAAGTACGATTTTGCTGGCAGGATTTTGGATCGATCCAGTCTTTTTCACAAAAGAAGACCTAACGATCACTTCTATTAAAAAGTACCACTTGCCTGCCACTGAGATAACGAATCAGGAAACCGAACAAGTGATTCAGCTGCCTGAAGATACGGAATACTTGATCACTTATACGATCGATCGGCCAATGGTAAAAACGGGCCGTCTATCGGGTTATAAAGAATACAGCAGCGAAAATGCCAGCCAATTAATGGTTTCGGGTTATCACGGTTTTCATTTTGGCACGCAAACAAGCAAAATCGTCATTCGCAGCAATCGCGAAGACAATTTAGCTGCACCAGAATTAAATGCAAACAAGGATCTTTATCTTCGTAATATGAATAAAGCGCGCGCCTATCAAAAATCTGCAGCAGGTGACGCATTTTCTATCGAAGACGAAGGCGATCTCCTCTTTACTGCAGAAGAACTGGAACAATTACCCTTTGAACAAGGACAACTGCCAGAGTAAACAAAAACCACCGAATCGTTTTGATCGGTGGTTTTTTGCTGACTTCTTAACCTAACAAGATCATTGCGATCGCCGCCAAGGCATTATTGAGAAAATGCATGGCGATGGCTGTTTCTAAGCGCTTGGTTTTTACATAAATCAACGCCATGATCAGCCCCATAGCACCGTAGATCAAAAACTCGACCAGATTGGTGACGGAATGGATGATACTAAAAACGGCTACACTTGAAATGATCCCGACTATCGGGTATTTCTTGAATAAAAGGCCGATAAACCCACCACGGAAAACAATTTCTTCCATGATTGGCGCCGCCACAGCGATCAATAGGAAGATCAAAAGCGGATTTTCGCCTGTAAACAGTTCCCCTAACAATGCATCATTCGCGGTCGCCTCTTGATCGGATATATGCTGCAGATACATGGTACCACCAACAGCAACGAATCGACCTAAAACAAAACCACCGATGATCCATAGCCAGTTGCGCTTCGTTGACCAGCCAAAGTCAAAGGTGGCAAGTCCTAGCTTCCGAGCCAAATACATCAGTAGGCCAATGTTTGCCAAAAGCAAGGCAATCAACCCGTAGCTCATCATCGCAGGAATCCTCGGCTCTCCTGCTTCCAAATAATAGATTTTTACCACACTGAATACGGTCATCCCTACTTGACTTAGTAAGAATAAGCCAATCAAAATAAATAAGTTCTTTACTGCTTTCATGCTCTCCTCCATTGTTTGCTCATTGCATTTTGCAGGATTGGGTTACGACAAATCATGACACAGTCCATCACTTGGTTCCCCATATATCCAGAAACTGCTTAGCCGCTATCGGCTTGTTTCTAATGATACTGAGTTTCCTCAGTATTTACAACAAATAAAAAATAAAAACAGTTATTTTGCGTATTTTATCCAACAAACCACGTTTTTTCTTTCGCTGCCCTCAAAAAAATATAAGTAGTGTTTGAAAAAAGCGCTCTCTTATGCTACACTGTTCCTACTTTTGTTTGGCTGACGAACCGCTGCCCCAACCATGTTCGTTTGGACCAACTCGTTGCGAGTATTCGATTTCGAATGCTCTTTTTGTCGCGTTTGTCAAAAGAAAGTGAGTGAATCCAAATGATCCAAGTAGAACACCTCAGCAAGACCTTCCAAGTGTCCAAGCGAAAAAGCGGCTTTCGCCAAGCAGCCAAAGCATTTCTTTCTCGTGAAACCACCACCGTCCATGCGTTGCAAGACATCAGCTTTACCATCAATGAAGGCGAAATGGTTGGCTACATCGGGCCTAATGGTGCTGGAAAAAGTACCACCATAAAAATCATGTGCGGGATTTTGACCCCTGATCAAGGCATTTGTCACATCAATGGTCGTACGCCTTGGCAAGAACGTATTCAACATGTCAAAGACATCGGCGTCGTCTTCGGGCAGCGCAGTCAACTCTGGTGGGATGTCCCCGTCAATGACAGCTTTGATTTGATCCGTGATATCTACAAAGTCGACGCTGCTAGTTATCAGCGCAACCTAGAAGAATTAGTCACCTTACTAGATTTAGGTGAGATCTTAAAAACCCCTGCTCGGTCCTTGAGTCTCGGTCAGCGTATGCGCTGTGAGATCGCCGCCTCCTTACTCCATGACCCCAAAATCTTATTTCTTGATGAACCCACCATCGGTTTAGATGCTGTATCAAAGATTGCCGTGCGTCAGTTTATTAAAAAAAGAAACCAAGAAAAAGGCACCACAGTCATCCTGACGACCCACGATATGCAAGATATCGAGGCGCTGACACAGCGAATTCTGTTGATCGGCAAAGGGCAAATTTTGCTGGATGGTCGCCTCGATGAACTAAAGCATCGTTTTTCTGATGTCAAAACGCTGGAGATCGACTATCAAGGGAATGAACCTCATCTGCCAGAAAACGTCCAGCTGCTTCAAAAAGACGTTGGTCGCCTTGTTCTGAAACTTAATCCCAAAGAAGTGTCGGTCGCTCAGCTGCTCAGTCTGCTCAGCAATCAAGTCGAGATCACCGATTTGGCCGTTGCCAGTATCACGGCCGAAGAAATGGTCGCTAAGCTGTATCAGGAGTATCAAATATGAGGAAGTATCAGGCATTTTTCCGCATTCGCTTTATCAATACCTTGCAATACCGCTCGGCGGCGATTGCCGGGATGGCTACGCAACTAGCTTGGGGCTTGATGGAAATTCTGGCATTCCACGCCTTTTACCAAGCAAATCCTAGTGCCTTTCCCATGACCTTTCAACAAACCGTCTCCTATGTTTGGCTCCAGCAAGCCTTCTTGTCTTTATTTATGTTGTGGTTCTTTGAGGCAGAAATTTTCAATACCATCACCACAGGGACGATCGCCTACGAACTTGTGCGGCCGATGGATCTATACAATCGCTGGTTTTGCCAATCGGCTGCCAATCGCTTAGCAAAAGCCCTCTTGCGTTGCGGACCGATTTTTGTGATTGCCTTTTTACTGCCAGCACCTTATCGCTTGATTCTGCCAACAAACATCGTTGCCCTGTTCTTGTTTCTTTTGTCTATGGCGCTGAGTTTAGGTGTAGTGATCGCTATGTCGCAGCTGGTCTATATCTCGACTTTTTACACATTATCCTCCATCGGGGTGCGGATCGTCATCAGCTCCATCGGTGAATTTTTAGCTGGCGGGGTCATTCCTCTGCCTTTCTTTCCACAGCCTTTTCGCCAATTCGTGGAACTATTGCCTTTTGCTTCCATGCAAAACGTCCCGCTGCGAATTTACAACGGGGATCTGACTGGCTTTGCGCTTGTTTCAGCATTGCTCTTACAAGCGTTTTGGCTCATACTTTTGATCGTGATCGGAAAAATTTGGCTGCAGCAGGCACTCAAGCGTGTCGTTGTGCAAGGAGGTTAAGGAATATGGTTTATTGGCATTATTTTTGTATTCATCTCAAAAGTCAGATGCAGTATAAGGTTTCCTTTGTGTTAACTGCTTTGGGACAATTTCTAGGTTCCTTTACCGCTTTTTTAGGCATTTGGTTTATGTTTACCCGGTTTCATCAAGTGGATGGCTTTACCTTTGAGGAAGTCCTGCTTTCCTTTGCGACGGTTTTGTTTGCCTTTTCGATTGCGGAATGCTTCTTTCGCGGGTTCGATCTTTTTCCACAAATGATCAGTAATGGCGAGTTCGATCGGGCACTCGTGCGCCCTCGATCCTTGATCTTTCAAGTCTTAGCTTCCAAAATGGAGTTCTCTCGTCTCGGTCGTTTTATTCAAGCCTTGCTGTTGTTTGCTTATGCGATTCCCAATAGTGGAATTGCTTGGCATTTTGGAAATGTCCTGACTCTTTTTTTAATGATCGTCTGCGGCGCCCTCTTTTTCGCCCTATTGTTCTTAGTGTATGCCGCCATTTCCTTCTTTACGATCCAAGGACTTGAATTTATGAATATTTTTACCGATGGTGCCCGAGAATTTGGCCGCTACCCATTTAGTATCTACGGAAAACATGTCTTGCGTTTGTTGACCTACGTCGTGCCGATGGCTTGGTTTCAGTATTATCCGTTTTTGTATGTCATTGGTCGCGTAACTAATCCTTGGTGGATCTTATCACCGTCGGTTTGTCTGCTCTTTGCCTTTCCCGCCTTCTTCTTTTGGCGAGTAGGTTTGAAGAATTATATTTCTACGGGTTCGTAGAACAAGCAAGAAGCCCTTATAGACATCAATCATTGAAGACGCATCCTCTAATGATGGGTGCTCTTTTTCTTTTCGATAATTGTAAAATTGCTCAGTCGCTTTTTATTTGAGCAATCACGTCACTGATATACTGTAAATATTTATCCCCTTAAAGACAAAAACTGGCTAGGAAAAGCAAGCAATCTCTGGTAAGATAAATAAAAACGTAAAAGAGGACCAGTTATGGAATATTTAGCGATTTTACTTGTTTTCTTTCTATTGAATGTAGTGATACTTGTACTTGGATTGAAGAAGAAACGAATCATGCTGCTTTTTCTGTCACTCTCTGGTTTATTGTTGGTTTGCTTGATTGCCATTTCTTACGTTTTCTTCTATTCAAATACACTTTAAGTTGTCAAAAACACGGGGAGATGGCTACGAACCTACCGAAACAAACGAGGCTGTTTTAGTCATTACACCCGATTTAGAAGCTATTAGACACACACAATTTGTGTCCACCTTCAAACAAATCGCTGTTCTTTTGCTCTTTATCAAGTCTAGCGAAAGCAACATATGCACCTTTGATGTCGGTGATATCGTCCCCATCTTCGCAGCAACCTTTGTGGATGCCGTGCGTTCGCCGATCACTCTTCCAAGTCCGAGGTAGAACGATGTACCACTTATGTTTTTTTGCAAAGTAGATTGACAGTGGCTACAGGCGACCAATCAGTCGTAAACGACAAGTTTGTTAAAATCACACGAAAAAACCAGAACCCCCGAAAGGATCGTTCTGGTTTTTTTGCTGATTTGATTATCTAGAGAAACGACCTAAATCGCTCTGATTCTAGCCAAATTTCTGAAAGAGAATTATAGAAGGATTCTCCTAGCTGATCCGTCATCGACGCTGGTTTCTCAATTTAGCAATAAAGCGAAAAAGCGGATTCTACGCTTTTTTCGGTCTTTTCGTCATTTCCCAAACAGCTTCTGCTGCTAATTTCCCAGAAGTCAATGCCCAGGCATTATTGGCACCTGATGGAGAGTCTGATCCCATGACGCCTCCCACAACTTCACCTGCAGCATAGAGCCCTTTAATGGGCTGGTTTTGCTGATTCAAAACTTGCAACGAACGATTGACCGCTAACCCACCTAGCGTAGTCGCAAACCGAGGCTTTTGTTCGATAAGATAATAGGGACCTGCACCAATCGGTTCTTGCAAGTATTCAGGTGCACGGTGAAACTCTTCGTCGCTTCCTTGCGCTACCCAGTAGTTAAAATTATCCACTGTTTCGATCAGTTGTTCTACAGGCATCTGCGCTTTGATGGCTAACTGTTCTAACGTGGCAGCTTTAAGAATACGAGGTGTGGCCTTTCCTTCTTGCGCAATCCAACAAGCCAGCTCTTCACTGGTGATTCCGCCTTCTGCTACACCTTGGCTGAAATGCTCAAAGTGTTTGCCGTCTAGCAATAAATAAAGCATTGGCGAGCGTTGTCTTAATAATGCTTCTAATACTAGCTTATTGCTAGCTCGCTCATTTACTACCCGCTTTCCAAATTGATTCACTAGAATACCGTTTTCTTTCAACACGATCAGATTGCCACCAATCGTTGATTTCGCCACCCCTTGAGAAATTTCCAATCCATTGGGATAGATTTTTCCTTGATCCATCGCTCGCGTTTGTGCCTTTAAAGCAGGAATGGTTGCCATCAACAGACCATCGCCGGTGGCAGATTTTGGTCCATAATACAAAATTTGCTTGAATCTTTCCTTGAGTAAGGAGGCATTATTCCCATAGCCACCGGTTGTCATAATGACCGTTGGGGCATAGATCATATGAGTTTTCCCTGATTCTTCGACGGCTTTGACGCCTATGACATTATTTTGATCATCTACTAGTAGCTGTTGGGCTTTCGTTTGGAGCAAGACCTGAACCCCACTATTCTGTAGTGTTTTACGGACGGTCTGGGCAAATCCAGCGCCGCCCCCTTGATAAGCAAGTTCGCGATTTTTTTGATATTCTGGTAGGACGTGCAGCCCTTGCTTCATATCGTAGGCTACACCTAAGTATTCATGGACCCAATCTGTGGTTTCTCCTACGTTCTCAGCGAAAAGGGTCACAAGGTTTCGATCGTTCAGCCCATTCCCGTTTTCCAGAAAATCAGCCACCATTGCTGTCGGTGTATCATCTTTTACACCAGCAATCTGTTGTAGTTTCGAACCAGTCACGATTTGGTTTCCACCACTAATAGAGATCGCTCCACCCACAAAACTTAATTTTTCCAGTAAGATGACCTTTCGTTCTAACTGATCCGCTCGCAATGCAGCAGCAAGCCCAGCGGCGCCTGAGCCAATGATCACTACATCAACTGCTTCTTCAACCACTTCTTCTGACCAAGCCACGACTGGCTTTGGCCGTGCTTTGAGGACCTCTACATCGGCGCCTGCAAGTTTTACCGCTTCTTCCACCCCTGCGATCACCCCTTGACTGGAAGCAGAAGCACCAGAAACAGCATCGACATTCAGCGTTTGTCCTTCAATGATCTGTGCCGGAATTCTCGTAAAGACTAAATCAGATAAACCTTCAGATTCATTGCCTTTATCAATCGTAATCTTTTCAATCGTTTCCTTTGAAAAAGTCACTTGCATTTCAATCGGACTATTGTGTCCTTGGGCTTGTACAAGATATGTCCCTGGTTGGTAAGCGACTTTCCGCTTTTGGAGTTCTTTCAAGCGTTCATGCTTTTGTTTCTCCTCTTCTGGATCAATGACCATATCTTCCATAAACTGCCACAATGGTGTTGGGATTTTCAACTCACTTTGCGCATGACTAAGAGCAAAATGACGAACAACTTTCTTCTCGGCGATCATCTGAACCCAATTAGGTTCGACTAAAAATCCTTTCCCGATGGCAAGCAAATCGTAGCCAATTTTCAGTGCTGCTTCTGCGTCTTCTCGTTGCAAGATAGAGCCCACTCCTATAATCGGAATAGTCGAAAGTTCAGGCGAACGCATTGTTAAAAACTTCACAATTAATGGCTCGCTGCTCTCGTTATCAATAATAGAGCTTCGTTGGTACGTTCCCATTGAAAAATGAAGGTACTCTGGCTTGCTTTTCGCTAGTTGATTCAACAAGTACATCGTTTCTTCAAAACAAATCCCAGGCTTTTCCATTTCTTCTGGCGAAAAACGATAACCGATAACAAAGTCTTCAACCGATTCTTCTTGACGGACCCGCTGTACTTCTTTTAATACGGCTAATGTAAAGTGCGCTCTTTTTTCCAGACTGCCTCCCCAATAGTCGTTTCTGCGATTTGAGTGAGGCGAGAAAAATTGTTGGATCAAAAAGGTATTCGCACCATGTATCTCCACGCCATCGTAACCAGCTTTGATGGCACGCCTAGTCGCGTCTCCAAATCGTTGAATCATCGTTAGGATCTCATCATTACTCATTTCTTTCGGAACAGGTGCGTTTGGTCGTAACGCTGCGACGGGACTTGCGCAAATCGGTTGTACTCCACCATTGTACTCAGGCCATGCCATTCGTCCAGCATGATAAATTTGCAGGATCGCTTTTGAGCCTTTTTCTTTGATGGCTTTTGCTAATCTAGTGAGCCCAGCAATTTTCTTGTCTGTATCTACCCCGAGTGCTCCCGGAAACCCACGCCCATGTTCTTCGATAAAGCAGCTTTCTACGATCACTGCCGCAGCTGCACCGGCACGACAGCGATAGTATTCAATGATCTCTTCCGTTATTTCACCATCGTAAAAAGCAGATTGAGTTGTCATAGGTGCCATAACGAGTCGATTTTTAAGTTCAACGCTAGAAGATAGTTTGATCGGTTCAAATAATTCTTTTTTCATAAAAATCAGTTCCTTTCAAATGGCTTGCTTCGTCAGACCGCATGTATTAAGGCATCACGAAATACACCCATCTTTTTCGGACAAGTCGAAAAGATGAGTGTCTCCCCTGTTCAGTTATTACTTACTTCATTTCCCCATTTATTTTTGGTTTTCCGGCCGAGAATTGATGGCATACTGTTTACGCCCACCAGGTTTTGGTACTTGATCCCCCATCATGATCCCAAAACCGCCTTCAACACGTAATTCGTGCCCGTTCGTATAATCGGAACGTTCGCTGGCTAAGTAAAGGACTGCATTAGCAATGTCTTGCACATCGCCGATTCGCTTATTGGCAGTTAAACGTTTCCGCCCCTCTTCAACTTCTGGGTCTGCATAAAAGCTTGCGGATAAAGGTGTCTTCACAAAGCATGGCAAGACACAATTGCTGCGAAGGCCGTACTGCCCCCACTCTGCAGCCATTTGTTTCGACATCATATTAACTCCAGCCTTACTTGGGCTATACGCACCAGAATATGTTTCAGGGCTGATTGAGGCGATCGTTGAGACATGCACCATCCGCCCTGATTTTTGTGCGATCATCACTCGCCCGATTCTTTGAGAAACCAAGAAGTAGCCGTTTAAGTTGACGTCGATCACTTGTTTCCATTCTTCAAATGGTAGATCTTCAAGCAATGAAAATTTCAAAATAGCCGCTGTGTTTACCAAAACATCAATGCGGCCAAAATCTTCTTTGACCTTTTCTGCCAATGCATCTACCTGCGCTTCGATCGTCGAATTGCAGACATAACTGTTTACTTTCACACCGAATTGATCTGCTAGCTGTACAGCATAGTTGGCAAGGTTTTCCTCATGCAAATCAACTAATGCAAGTTGTGCGCCTTGATCAGCAAAGTCCTGTGCGATTTTTTTCCCCATACCACCTAAAGCGCCAGTAATAACTACGACTTCATTCTTAAGATTCAACCAAGATTGCTCCATCATTTATACCACCTCTAATATTGTTATATTCTTCACTAACAATATACCTTGATATGAGCAGAGAAACTAATTCTTTTTTTCCATTGATCAATAGCTTCTGTGAATGGTTTGTTCCTTTAACGCAGTCGTAACGAGCGCTTGAGCGAGCTCAGGATTTTTACAATAGATTATGCAGCTAGCAAGCAATGTAGGGGAATTTTCCAGCTGATAAAACGTCTGTACAAAAGATGCAGCAGCGATCTCACTCAAGGAATAGAGACGTGCCTGTTTTTTCAAAAAACCTATCTGATAGTGCAGTTGTCTTTGAATGGTCCAGAGATTTTTACGATATTCCAATACATGAAACACTTCATGCATGAAAACCAATTCCGTAAGTGTCGTCGCAGGAAGTAATCGGCTTAATTGCTGTGCTTCGATAAAATGCTGCGCTTGCGCCAAGAAATTGCGATCAATCATAATATGATCTGTTTTTTTATAGACAGCAAAGGTATAGCGCTCCTGTTGCGCTTGCGCTTCAGGCAGTTCATTGATCTTTAATGAATCAATGATTCCTTGTAATTCTTGAGGATGCTCTCGATACCAGCGGGCTTCTTGCTTACCTATGCTTTCAGCAGTTTCAATAAAGGACTCTGCCTGCGCAGGATCAACTTTGGCGTGAAGGGGGTCTTGTTTGAACAGCTGCAGGTGAGGATTGGTTGCTCGAGACCATAGGTGTAAAAATTGTTGGCAAAATTCTTCTACTTTCACGGATCTCATTCCTTCCTTGGCCTACTGCAAGCGGTTCGCAGCAATAATAATAATTTCTTCTGTACCAATCAACTGACTTAATTCAATATCGATCAACATCATCAATTGGGTATAGTCTGTCGAACTAAAATCAAAGAGACGAGGACCAGCACAAATATAAAAATCTGGTCGGATCACTAGATCACTTTGGTAGTTCGCCATACTTTCCCAAAGACGCGCGATTTGTTCACTATAACTTTGGATCGTCGTTTTCACGACGGCTGCATGGTCTCTTTGCACGCGAATAAACCCTCGATGATCAATGACACATACACGATCGCCTTTTTTTGTCGCTGCACCATAGATATAAAAATGTTCACTTGCAGCACAAGAAACCACGTTTTCTCTAGCAACTTGTAGCTCAGTAACAGCAATCTCTTGCGCTTCTTCACGAGTGATTTGATTCTGACGCTCAGCAGCCTGAGCAGCTGTGGCACCGGAAGCTCGCGCAGTGATTTTTTGCGTCTGAGGATCGATCTCAATATGGACTTCAATACTATCGGGTGTTGCCCCACTCTCGATCGCTAAAGTAGCGGCTTCTTGCTTGATTGCTGCAATATCGGCTTTTGTTGGATTAGGAACGATTCGTTCCACCACATCTTGAACCACCGATAATGCCACCCCAATTGATGAAATCACTTCGGCGTTTTCAGGTATCTTATAATTTAATGACAATTGTTTCGCCGCATGTTTGATCAGAGAAGAAACACCACCTCCAACTCCTACTAAGGTCATTTGATTTGGTTCTAATTGATACTTGCGGGCAAATGAGTGAATCACCGGCGCTATTTTTTGAACTGCTTGATTCAAAATTTGTTGTGCAACATCCTCCACTGTCGTTTCTAAGTATTCCGCTAAAGGTTGCATAGCTTTTCTGGCTGAATGGGCATTGCCATAAGAAAAATCATCCTTTGTCACATACCCCAAGACATTCGCAGCGCATGAATTCGTGATCGTGATTCGTTTTCCGTTAACGAGCTTGATTGCGACATAATCCGCTGGGTCACCTGCTTTGGGCGCATAAAGCTCCAGTTCTGGTCCAACGATCTCTTCTTCTGGCAGATACGTACTATATTCTAAACCAGCGATATGGGCACTTCTTGGTCCGACATCTACCACGCCTTTTTTGTTCACTCGAACCATACTGCCGCCAGCCACACCTAAGACGCGAACATCTAATGAATTGACATACGTCTTATGTCCTGCAATCTCTGAGTAATCAATGACTGGCCGACCATTTTTGATCACGCCAAGATTTGTGGAAGTTCCCCCCACTTCAAAATAGATCCCATTTGATGTTCGCAGATACATCAATGCCCCCATCACACTAGCTGCTGGTCCAGAAAGCATCGTTAGCACCGGTCGTTTTTTCATTTCAACGATGTCCATCAATCCGCCATCGCCACGCATGATCATCAGTGGTACATCCACACCTGCTTGGCGAACACTATTTTCTGTTGAATTTGCCGTTTCCAGCATCGTTGGCAAGATCGATGCATTGATTGCAGCAGTACGGGTTCTACGGGATAACCCATATAGTTTGGTCATTTCCGACGCCAAGGTCACTTCGATACCCTTTTGTTTCGCCACTTCAGCGATTCTTTCTTCTGTTTTTAAATCATCTACACCAAAAGCTGCTGAAGTCACAATGACTTGCGCCTGTGCTTGTTGCAGTTCTGCTAACGCCGCTTCGATCGTTGCCTTTGAAAGCTCTTTTTGAGGAATAAACCGCGCCACGACTTCAATACTTCTTCCCGTACCTAAATCAATATCTTTTAATGCCGTTTGCCACTTTGCTAGCCATCCTTCGACGCCGCCTTTCGCCGTACTGATAATGCCGACCTTTGCTACATCACCTTCTAAGAGTGCATTGGTGGCTTGAGTAGTACTATGAGCGACAAAGACTACTTCCTCGGGCTGGATCTGATTTTCGGCTAAACACTTGATAAATGAGGCAACCACGCCTTCTGCAACCCCTTGTTCACTTTTGTGGGTCGTTTTTACAGATGATTTTCCAATCACCTCTTGCGTGTCATTGTTGATTGCGACAGCTTTCGTATGGGTCCCGCCTACATCAATGCCAATTCGGACACTTCTTCTCATTTTCTTCACCTACTTTTTTAAATCGGGCTATATAACAGAAACGTCGCAACCTCAAGAATAAGCGAAATAACGATTCCTGGTAAAAAAGCGACTTTCATATAGTCTCTCGTGTTGATATTATTGAAGCCTAATCCCCAAGCATTCCAAGAAATGGTCAAATCAAAATGTCCCATGCCGATCATGTTGGAAATGAATAACGGATACAAAAAAGTCACTGGATAATTGGTTTGATTGCTGATCACTGCCAGCAATGCTGCGCCACAACCAATCAAAGAAAGGGGTCCGCGAAACCAAGTCAAGGGAGCTAAAAAACCAAAAAGCAGACAAAGCGCTAAGGGATGCGTCGGAATGATTCCTCCTAGCAATGATTCAAAATAAGGTGCAGCGAAGGTTGCAGCTGCATTGAACATTGCAAGAGTCATCCAAAAGGCAACTAAGGTCGCAGTATCTTTGACCCCATCTGCAAAAATACGGGTCAAAATCTGAGAATCTTTTCTGAACCCATCCTTTAAAACACCACAAATCCACAAGGCATAAAGACTCGCACCAATAAAACAAAAGATCACTGGAAATTGAAAGATGATGACTCCTACGACCGGTATAAAAGGGGTAAGTAACGCCAAACTAGGCACGTCATGGACTTTCGGTTCTTCTCCAACCGCCCAAGCATAGGTCAAACTTTCTACTCTCAAATACCCAATAGCAAAAATCGAAGAAACCAGAATCATCACAAAGAAAGCCAATAATCCAAACGAAAAATAATCATTATAGGTGTAATCAACCCCACCATTCACATTGCCAAAAAAGGCTTGATACTGTGTGAAATTGATTGGATTTAAGAAAACACCTGCTGCAACGGAAGCCGAAAAACTAAAGAATGCCACGACTTTAGGAATACCAATCGAAAATAAAATCGGCAATACGATCACGGCGATCGCGATGACAGATCCGGCACCTGACATGGATGAAAAGATAAAGCCGGTAATCAAATTGACAATTACTAGAATAATCGCTGGGCTATCCCCACCTAGTTCCACACTCTTACGAATGATAGTTGCCGCAATGCCCGTTTCCAACAATATCCTACCAAAGAATGCTCCTACAAAAATATTCATTTGTGAAGCCCCCCAGCGTTCTGGCGCCTGTTGATAGACCTGTGCCAGCATCTCGGTAAAAGGGAGGTTTTCAAATGCCGGATTGGGTGAAATGACATTCCCTATAAGCGGCAACAACACCCATAATGTTGCCATAACGATAAAACCAATCATCAGGTTATATCCTTTGATACAATAAAAAACCATGCCACCAAATGACACTACTAGTAATAAGCCAATCAAGCTATCCATACTTCTTCTCCTCCATACAATTTACGCCGTTTAAACCTGCAACCAGATACGCTAAGTCACCTGTTTAACAAAAGCGAAAAAGGAGGAAGTGGTTGGCCACTATCCTCCAGGACGTTTAGTCCTTTAACTTATCAAATGCACTATAGCCAAAAACTCTTTTGTGTTGCAGTAACAAATAAACCATCATGATGATCGCTAATATAGCAGCTGCAAGTAATAAGCCCATCATCAGAAAAATCGCTTGCGTTTCTCCTACAGACCGAGTCATGGAAGCAACGATGTAAGGCAAAAAGGTACTTGCTAAGCCCATCCAAGTATAGTAGATCCCGGTATTACGACCTTTTGGTCCAGGGCAAAACATTTGTCGTACCCCTAGCCCAGTTTGCAACGCCCCTCCGGCAGCAAAGAAGCCCAGGAATGCGATACTGATATAAATCACTACCACGTGTTGGATCACTAGGACCATCCCCAATGCAAGAGCGATAAACACCGTATCAATAAACAAGACTTTCAGTGGATTCCAACGCAATTTCCCCATCATCACTGCCCAAAACAAAACTGCCACCATTAAGCCAAAAGTATAGATCGATGTTAGCCCTGCTGACTGCATCTCAGTCAAACCAGCATTCGTCAACCCAAACGCTTTGGTATACTGTTGGGCACCGTACATAATAAACATACAGATAAAACCAAAGAACATTGTGAAGAAATTAACGATAACATTCGGCTTAACAAGCATCTTGGCTTTCATTGCCGCGATTTCTTCTTGAACTGCATTTGTTTCTTTTCCATCGACGGTAGCAGTCTTTTCTTTCATCATGTCATCATAAGCGAAGGGCGCGATTGCTGCTAAAATCGTGCAGACGATCGATAGGACTAACGGAATGATGATCCCCATTGATTGATTTCCAGAACTAATGAAATTTACCACAAGTAATGGATAAATGACTCCTGACAGAGAAACAAAAAACTTGATCCCAATCATCGCTGAGGCCGCATATTTCGGTGCAGCTTCTTGAGAAGCAGGATATAACGCAGCGTCCCAAAATCCAGAAGTCGCCACCCCTGCGATAAAGGCACAGACAGACGCAATCACCATGTTCGTCGTCAGTAATAACCCTAAAAAGCATAGCGTATACAAAATAGCACCCATGACCGCCATTTTTTTGCGTCCCACTTTATCCGAAATTTCTCCACCGATCCAGACGGTCAAAAATTTTCCTAATCCGGTCGCAGTGATTGCCAACGATACCGCAGCGGCTCCTGCAGAAGCATCGGTATAGCCCCATTTATCCGAAAAATAAGTCGCATTTTGGCTTAAAATAATGGCTTGAATTCCATGAGTGAAATAACACATATAAACAGTTGCCAGTGACAAAATATACTTTTTTGCTCTCATTTGTACGCTCCTTATAAAAGAACATCCAATTTTCCTACGAAAGTTCCCCTCAAGGTATTTCGTAGGAAACGGATACTCGGTCCCTAGTTAGTTTGCTTTGATAGGCAATTCTTTTCCAGTAAATAGTTTAAAGGCGGCTTTTCCTTGTCCGATAAGCATGCCTTTTCCACCTACAGTCTTACATCCCTTCGCGCTAGCATCTTTCAATAACTGGGTCATTGGTGGGTTATAGATCGCATCAGCCACCGTCAAATCTGCATGCAGTACCTCTGTGTCTGCAATCGGTGTCGCTGTATTTCCTTCACCCATTCCAACAGTCGTTGCATTCACTAAACAATCGGCTCCTTTTATTTTTTCAGCAAGTAACGCTTGATCCGTCAGATCATAAATATCAATTACTAGATCAGGGTAATATTCTTTGATACGGGCAACGGTCTCTTTGCCTTTTTCATAAAATGCATCTTTGATGTTGAAAATTGCAATGGAGGCTGCGCCTTCGATCGCCAATTGGACTTGGATCGCGGTGGCAGCTCCACCAGCTCCGATCACAACAAATTTTTGATCTTTCATTTTTACATCGTGTGCTTGCAGATTATCAACAAAGCCGACACCATCGGTAATATGGCCGACGAGCTTGCCTTCATCATTGACGATAGTATTGATGGCACCAACCATTTTTGCAGCGGGGGTCAATTCATCCATGTATTCTGCCGCTGCCGTCTTGCAAGGCATCGTGACATTTCCACTCATTTTGAAGGTTCGAAATGCCTCGATCGCCTGGGCGACTTGGTCTTCTTTAATGTCAAAAGCTAAATAAACTGCATCGATATCAAGCTGGTCAAAGCCATAATTATACATGGCTGGCGAACCAGAATGCCCAACAGGTGTACCGATCAATCCTAAGAGCTTCGTTTTTCCCGAAATTTTTTTGCTCATCGTATTTCCTCTTTTCTATTTGATTTTTTTTTACGCAAGCAATTCTGGCCATGCGTTTTGGATCACTTCAATACTCGTTTTGTAATTTTGCTCTGCTGCTTTTTGATAGCCTTGACTTAAAATCGGATCAGAAATCACTTCCGTGCCTACAACACGAGGCTTGATGCCGTGTGCTTTTAGTGCCCGTAAGAAGCCTTCGGTATCACCCCATCCTGTTCCTGGACATAAGCGATCGTGCATCGACTCATCCCGTAAGATCGTATCAGGATATCGTCTTTCTAAAACATCACAAATTTGGATCGAAACAACTTTCTCCGCTGGGACCCCTTCCAAGTCAGCTGCTGTCATGTTGGCTCTCGCCCAGTGCCATGTATCTAGGATCAGCATCCCATTTTCACAATCTGCCTCTTTGACAATATTCCATGCACTAGCTAGATCAGGAACACCGCTATAAGGCATGAATTCTAACCCAATGACTAATTCTTTTGCTCGTGTACATAGTTCTTTAAAGGCTTGGATATGAACCTCTGCTGGGTATTTTTCCATTAAGCCACAATTGATGTGCCCAACACCAAACAAACGTGCCATATGATAGATCGTTTGCTCTTTAAATTGTTGCAGCAGTGTTTCCGGTGTTTCCATCGTTTTATTTGGATCAGCCCACAAGGTGATATATTCGACCTCGGTTACTTTCATGTCATGTTCTGCAAGAATTTCAAGCATCCGCTCATCAGAATAGCCTTGCTTCACAGCAAGCATATAGGTCTCCGCACGTAAACCGATCCCGTCGTATCCTGCCTCTTTCGCGATCTTCACTCTGTCTTCAAAATTAATCTCTGTCCCTAATGTGTAAGAGCTAATCGTCAATGGAATGTTTCTCATGTTATTTCCCCCTTTAAAAGTCTGTAAACAACTACTACTTGGTTTACAGCTGGAAATAAAAACACGAACTAAAAAGCGGCCGCAGTAATTGTGTTTTTATTCACAATGTTTATTACCGTTATTATAGCTTTTCCCTCTCCGTACTTCTAATTGTTTTTTCTTTATGGATCTATAGATAAAAGATATAAGTCTTGTGATATACTGATAAAAAAAGAAGGATTTTAGAGGAGGTTTCTATGAATCTTCAGCATTTAAAATATTTTGATATCCTTGCTAGAGAAGAACACTATACACGTTCGAGTAAATTGCTCAACATCACACAACCAAGTCTCAGTAATGCCATTTCACTTTTAGAAGATGAGCTAGGTGTACAACTCTTTGAAAAAAACGGACGAAATGTGATCCTAACCAAGCCTGGAAAAATTTTCCATGAACATGTTATACGAACGTTAGAAAACTTAGATTCGGGTATCGATACAGTAACAAAAATCAGCAAAGGCTTTGGGCATATCAGCTTTGCTTTTTTGCAAGTCCTCGGTACATCTTACGTACCAAAAATCACTAAACAATTTCTTGAAGCAAATCCTGAAAAAAAGATTCAATTTGAATTTCACTCAGATAGCGTCAGTACCGAAACAGTCCAAGGACTAAAAACCTTGCGCTATGATCTCGGTATTTGTTCCTACATCACCAATGAACCAACCATTGAATTCGTCCCGATTGCAAGTCAAGAACTTGTCGTGATCACCGCGTTGGATCATCCTCTCGCACAATTTGATGAAGTCTCTTTGGACGACTTAGCAGAATATCCCCAGATTATTTTCAGCAAAAAAAGTGCCTTACGTGAAATCATCGATGACCTTTATCAGCGTAACAACGTCAGCTATCAAGTAGCCTACGAAGTCAAGATCGATCAAGTGATCGCTGGACTAGTCAGTCAAGGATTGGGGATTGCTATCATCCCCAATATGACGATGCTTGACTCTTTGCCCCTTAAGCGAATCAAACTTAATGGCATCAGTTGGGAGCGATACTTTTATTTAGCCTACAATAAAGAGACTTACTTACCACCTGTAGTCAGCAATTTCAAAGAATTTATTTTGGCCCATGCAAATCCGAAACAGATCGTTTATTGAGTGACTGGGTGGGTGAAAAACAAAGCTTTAGAAAATAGGAATAAAACTATGTTCCCGCCTTTTTTTGGCGTTTTCACTTAATAAAAAACAGACATTCATTAATGGAATGTCTGTTTTTTATTGCTTATTCTCTTGTTCTTTTTCTCATGACGAATAATGAAAAGAGCTATACTCACCGCACGTTTCGCAGATATAGTAATAATTGCGCTTCTTCTTATTGTAGAGTTTCAACTTCTTCCCATTTTTACAACTCTTGCATTCTTCTAATTCCGTCAAGGTTTTATAATAAAACAACTCACTGATCATCTCTGGATAAAAATGTGCAAGCAGCTCAATCAGTTTTTTTCTATCAACCAACAGTAGATTATCACCGGCTATTTCTAATGCTTGATCTGTAAAAAAATGTGTAGTGATGAAAAGCCCATTGGGAAACCCTTTGTCTGGAAAAATCCCTTTAAATGCGGCAACGAGTGGCTTACTGATCCGCTCCGTTGTTTTTTGCGGATTCCAGGCTTTACATTGGACCGCTATTGCCTTTTTATTATTAGAAAAAGCATACACATCAATACCACCATCTTTGTAACCATCGATGTTTTGGACGGTATATCCCATCTTTTGTAAAATACATTCAGCAATATAATTCAAATCCTCTGATTTACAGGTTTCTAATTGAGCCACAATCTTTTTCAATTTTTTCGGGTATGTACGTTCATTATGGTTGCTTAGTTCTGGGAAATTAATGACTTCCTTCTTTTTCTTAAATGAAAACATGTCTCTTCCTTTCTTGATTGTTTTGGATGTGATTCGTTAAAGCATAGCTAGTGAGTGGTCTTTAATTATGTAGAATAGAAACTGGTTCTTAAAGAGAGAACTATCTACTTTTCTCAATAAAAATCGTGTGAACTCGATAAAATAAGTCAAAAATAAGAAACTTATAACGGAATATTATTAATTTAATGATAATTTTATTCAAGATAAATGTCAATTGAAGTTTGAATATTCAATAATAATCGACGATTAAATCAAACCACTCTTGATCATTGCTCCATTTCGAAAATTACTAGATAGGATTCGTTACAGTGCTAATTTCCACATTCTTGCCTACAGATTTATTGATTCCTTTTACTTTGTTTGTAACAGATTCTGAATGGTTTCTTTCGGTTTAGCAGTTGAGTGTCTATTACCTATAAAAACAAAAAAGGTTTCCCTCGTAAAAGGGAAACCTCAGAAATGTTATCGAAACAACATTTACATTTATTTGTCTTATTCTGCAGCGTTGTTGTCTTTGAGACCGTATTTTTTGTTGAAACGGTCCACACGTCCGTCTGCTTGTGTGAATTTTTGACGTCCAGTGTAGAATGGATGTGAATCAGAAGTTACTTCGACACGGATCAATGGATACGTGTTGCCGTCTTCCCACTCAACAGTTTCTTGAGAATTCTTTGTAGAACCTGATAAGAATTTGAAACCAGTAGTTGAGTCCATGAATACAACTGGATGATAATCTGGATGGATATCTTGTTTCATTTCTTCTTCTCTCCTTTGCCCTGGCTCATTTGCTTCACCAGAGTTGATTTGTCGATTTTACAACATGACTATCTTACCATGTTTGGATTTTAGATGCAATTATCTTTTTATATTTCTTTTTGGCCGCTTGTCTCCGAAATGGACATCATGAAAAGCCGCTAAAAACTCTTCATTCTTTTTCGTTTTGCGCAAGAATTGAATGAATTGTTCTGTGAACTCCAAGGAATCCCCCAACATGTTGTTGCGTAAGCGCCAAGTTTCTTCCAATTGTTCACTGCTCATCAGCAATTCTTCTTTACGGGTACCAGATTTCTTGATGTCGATCGCTGGGAAGACCCGGCGTTCTGCGAGGCTGCGAGAAAGCTGCAGCTCCATATTGCCGGTTCCTTTAAACTCTTCATAGATGACATCATCCATGCGGCTGCCGGTATCTACCAAAGCTGTGGCAAGGATCGTCAAACTACCGCCTTCTTCAATATTGCGGGCAGCGCCAAAGAATTTCTTCGGTTTGTACAAAGCAGCTGGATCGATCCCGCCGCTTAGTGTACGTCCGCTTGGAGGAACGACTAAGTTATAAGCTCTCGCCAAACGAGTGATACTATCCATCAAAATCACGACATCACGCTTGTCTTCCACCAAGCGCATCGCCCGTTCTAGTACCAATTCTGAAACACGGGTATGATTGCTAGGCTGTAGGTCAAAGGTTGAAGAAACCACGTCACCCTTGACACTACGTTCTAGATCAGTTACTTCTTCTGGACGCTCGTCGATCAAAAGTACGATCAATTCCACCTCAGGATAGTTGTCAGTGATCCCATTGGCAATTTCTTTCAATATACTGGTTTTCCCAGCTTTAGGCGGGGCAACGATCAGTCCCCGTTGACCAAAACCCACTGGCGCCAGCATATCGATCATCCGAGTCGAAAGACGTCCTGACGTTGTTTCTAATTTTAAATGACGGTTCGGATAAAGGGGCGTCAGCGCTGGAAAATGCGGGCGCTCTTTGGCATCTTCTGGATCTTTGCCGTTAACAGACTCAACGTGCATCAATCCATAATAGCGTTCAGATTCCTTAGGCGGGCGCGCCTTACCGGCGACTTTATCGCCATTACGCAAACTAAACCGACGAATCTGTGAAGAAGAAATATAGATATCTTCTGCACTCGGTCCATAGTTGATTGGACGTAAAAAACCATAGCCTTCTTGGCCTACGATATCCAAGATTCCTTCCATATAAAAGAAGCCTTGTTTTTCCGCCTGCGCCCGTATCACAGCCAATGACAATTCTTTTTTATTCATTTGGCTGTAATAAGGAATTCGAAACTCTTTGGCAAAGGTGTAGATCTCTTTTAAGGTTTTGTTTTCCAACTCTGCCATCGTAAGATAATCGCTCATAATTACTCCTCTATCATTTGAATATCAGCTCCAAGAGCCGTTAGTTTTTCGATGATATGATCATAGCCGCGCAAAATGTACTCGACATTAAAGACGCTAGTCGTGCCAGTCGCCATCAATCCGGCAATAACTAGACAAGCCCCTGCCCGCAAATCAGAAGCGACAACTTCTGCTCCGTGCAATTGGCTCGGTCCGCTGACAAAAATCATGTTGCCTTCTGTCGTTGCTTGTGCGCCCATCCGTGCTAATTCAGGAATATGGTTGACCCGTTTGGCATAAATCGTGTCCATAATCTCCGATGTTCCCTTTGCTTTTAGCAATAATGGTGTGATCGGCTGTTGCAGGTCTGTGGCAAATCCCGGATAAGGATAAGTTTTCACAGTCGCTGGTTTCAACTCTTTTGAGGGATGCACATAGATTTCATCTTCGCTGATATCCATTCGCACACCGATTTCTTCCAATTTCGCAATGTAGCTTTCTAGATGCTCATAAATCACATTTTTGACTGTAATGCCTTCACCCGCTGCTGCGGCTAAAGAAAGATAGGTTCCTGCTTCGATTCGGTCTGGAATAATAGAATGACGACAACCGTGCAGTTCTTCCACACCTTCGATACGAATTTCATTGGTACCTGCACCTCTGATTTTCGCTCCCATATTATTTAAAAGGGTCGCGACATCAATGATCTCAGGTTCCCGTGCAGCATTTTCAATGATCGTTTTGCCTTTGGCTCTTACTGCTGCCAGCATTACATTGATTGTTGCTCCGATGGAGACCATATCTAAGAAAATCCGTTCGCCAGTCAAGCCTTCTTCTTCGGTACGCAAATACATGGCGCCATGCTCGTTGGTGACTTTTGCGCCAAGTGCTTCGAAGCCTTTGATATGCAAATCGATTGGTCGCGGGCCTAAGAAACAGCCGCCAGGCAACCCAACGACGCCTTCACCAAACTTCGCCAATAATGCCCCCATGAAATAATACGAAGCCCGTAGACTATTGATTTTTCCGTTAGGCATCGGGATCGAAACGATATTGGTTGGATCGATCTCTAGCGTATTGTTTTCAAAATGGGTCTTCACGCCCATGATTTCGATAATCTCAATTAATGAGTGCACATCTTGGATGTCGGGCACTCCTTCTAAAATGACCGGTGAATCAGCTAAGATCGCTGCCGGGATCAATGCGACTGCACTGTTTTTTGCGCCGCTAATGGTGACTTCACCTTTTAAGGGACGATTGCCGTTGATGACAATTTTTTTCATTGAATTCCACCTATACTCTTTTTTAATTTATGTGTATCATTCCAATTTTAGCACAGATTACACAAAGAAAAAAGATGCAGTATATTTTTGATCCCCGCATCAAGAATATTTTCTTAGAAAACAAAAAAACTCTTAGAATCAGTGATTCTAAGAGTTTTGATCTTTGATTAAGATTAAGCTTTACCAGCTGAACCGAACCAGTCGATGTGTTCTTCTGCATCTTTAACGATTGCAGCAACACCTGGTGCTAATAATTTACGAGGGTCGAATCCTTTGCCTTCTTTATCTTTGCCAGCTTCGATGTATTCACGAGTTGCTTTAGCAAATGATAATTGGAATTCAGTATTTACGTTTACTTTAGAAACACCCATTGAGATTGCTTTTTCGATTTGGTCTTGAGGAATACCAGAACCACCGTGTAATACTAATGGTACATCAGAACCTACTGCATCAGCGATTGCTTGTAAGTGGTCAAAAGCAAGGCCTTTCCAGTTTTCAGGGTATTGACCGTGAATGTTACCAATTCCGCAAGCTAGGTAATCAATACCAGTTGCAACCATTTGTTTACATTCTTCGATGTCAGCTAATTCGCCAGAACCGATGATTCCATCTTCTTCTCCGCCGATTGAACCAACTTCACACTCAACAGAAACGCCTTTTGCGTGTGCTTTTTCGACAACTTCTTTAGCCAATTTCAAGTTTTCTTCAAATGGTAAGTGAGAGCCATCAAACATAACAGAAGTGTAACCAACTTCGATACATTCCATTGCTGCATCGTAATCACCATGGTCTAAGTGGATTGCAACTGGAACAGTGATGTTCATTGAATCAACCAAGTTTGTAACGATGTCTTTAGCAACTTTGTATCCGCCCATATATTTGGCAGCACCCATTGAAGTTTGGATTAGAACTGGCGCTTTTTTCGCTTCAGCAGCTTTTAAAATCGCTTGTGTCCATTCTAAGTTGTTTGTGTTGAATCCGCCGACTGCATATCCGCCTTGACGAGCAGCTTTTAAGAATTCAGCTCCTGATACTACTGGCATAAAAAATTCCTCCTAAGTTTTGAAAAACTTTATTTGTTAAGCAATGCTTAACCGACAATGCTATTTTAGCAAAGATTTGCGGTATTTGCTACTAAAAAGAGGAATTTCTCTTTTCAAAAAAAGATTGCACAAATATAAAAATCCAGCATTTTCATCATCTTTTCTGAAAGTCTACGATTCTGTAAGGTTTTTCTCTTCTGTCTGCGGTCGTTAGATAACAAATCGGCATGTGAAAATTCGAGAAAAATTTCACATATTTTTTCGTCATTTTATCATAATCTTCCAGTAAATCCTTCCTTCTTCTCCTCTGAGCATAAGAATAGCCTTGTGAAAGCGGCTATATTATTATGTAAAAAAGGAGGGATAAAATGAAAAAAGCGCTTATTGGATTTTTGGCAGTCATCGGGGTTCTTTTCTTGGCAAGTTGCAGCTCGGGGGCCAAAGAAGAAACCAAAACATTCACAATGGATCAAAATGGGGTTTCGATGGAACTGGTCTTCACTTATGAAGGCGATAAAGTAAAAACCCAGACTGCGAACAATGTCATGCCGTATTCAGCGATTGGGGTAACGACCAAAGAAGAAGCACAGACGGTACTTGATCCGATCGCAGAGCAGTATCAGCAAGTCAAAGGGTTGGACTATTCCCTCGACTATACAGATAGTGAAGCGACTGAATCATTGACCATCAATTATGATGAGTTGGATTATGATTCAGCGAAACAATTGCCTGGGGTTAGTTTTGAAGGAAACACCGAAAATGGGATCAGCATGGAACGTACAGAGGAAATGCTCTTAGACCAAGGGTATAAGCTAAAAGAATAATCCTCTCTAGGCACCAGCAAATCAACATGCGTTACCGCTGGCGGATTTCATTCGAACTGTTAGCGAAAAAAATAATGCATCAGTCAGAAACTTCCGGTCGCTTTGACGGAAGTTTTTTTGTGTGCAAAAAGGGATAGCTTCTACCAACGCTCAAGCAAGTTTCAACCTTTTACGGATTACTGGGATCGCGCAACTCAAAAAACTCCCCATCTTGAGATGAGGAGTTTCGCACATTCATTGCTTGATTTTGCCGCTAGCGATTATTATGCTCGGCGGTTGTCTAATGAAGCTCCAACAAAGGCTTTGATCAAGCGTTGTGGGCGAGTTGGACGAGAAATCAATTCTGGGTGGAATTGGCAACCCACGAAGAATTTGTTTTCTGGAATCTCAACGATCTCAACCAAACGATTGTCTGGTGACACACCTGAGAAAACCATCCCGTTTGCTTCAAAGATTTCACGGTATTTGTTGTTGAATTCATAACGGTGACGGTGACGTTCCTGAACAACTTCTTCTCCGTCATAAGCTGCAGCTGTTTTGGTGCCTTTCTTCACTTTACATGGGTACAAGCCTAAGCGCAATGTCCCGCCTAAGTTTTCGATGTTTTCTTGGTCAGCCATCAAATCAATGATATTGTTGGCTGTTTCAGGATCTGTTTCTGCGGAATTGGCATTTTCCAACCCAACGACATTGCGGGCATATTCCACACAAGCCATTTGCATCCCAAGACAAATACCTAAGAATGGCACATCATTTTCCCGAGCATAACGGATCGCTTCAATTTTCCCTTCAATCCCACGATCACCAAATCCACCAGGAACAAGGATCCCGTCTACTTCACCTAAGTAAGACTCCACATTTTCCCGTGTGATTTCTTGGGCTTTGATCCAATCGATCTCGATGTCTGCATCAAAGGCAAAACCAGAATGTTTCAAGGCTTCGACAACCGATAGATAAGCATCTGGCAATTCCACATATTTTCCAACTAACGCGATGCGTACTTTTTTCTTCAAATTCAGCACCTTTTCTTCCAATGCTTGCCATTCAGTCATGTCAGCAACTGGTGCAGTCAGTTTCAAATGATCACACACGATTTGATCCATGCCTTGCGCTTGCAGTGCCAATGGGATCGAATACAGGGTCTCAACGTCACGAGATTCGATCACGGCTTCTGGTGCCACGTCACAGAATTGTGCCAATTTGTTTTTTGTTGATTGTCCTACAGGTTGTTCTGTCCGAACGACCAAGATATTTGGTTGAATCCCTAAGCCGCGCAGTTCCTTCACACTATGTTGTGTCGGCTTTGTTTTCATTTCGCCTGCTGCTTTCAAATAAGGAATCAGCGTCGTATGGATGTACATCACGTTGTCCGCACCTACGTCTGCCTTCATTTGACGCAAAGCTTCTAGAAACGGCAATGATTCAATATCCCCTACTGTTCCGCCGACTTCTGTGATGATCACATCTGAATCAGTCATTTTGGCTGCCCGCATGATTTTTTCTTTGATCTCGTTGGTGATGTGCGGGATCACTTGAACAGTCGCGCCTAAGTATTCTCCTTTACGCTCTTTCCGCAAAACTTCTGAATAGATTTTTCCAGTTGTTACATTTGAGTATTTGTTCAAATTGATATCGATAAAGCGTTCATAGTGACCTAAGTCTAAGTCGGTCTCTGCTCCATCATCGGTTACGAATACTTCACCATGTTGATATGGGCTCATCGTTCCTGGATCGACGTTGATGTACGGATCGAATTTTTGAATGGTTACTTTCAAGCCGCGATTTTTCAACAAACGTCCTAATGATGCTGCTACGATCCCTTTACCAATAGAAGAAACCACACCGCCGGTTACAAAAATATATTTTGTCATAAACTGAAAAACTCCTTTAATCTATTTTACAGGAAAAGCATTTAGAAAATAATAAAAGCTCCCTATCCATAAATGAATAGGGAGCGAAAATTCTAAATCACTTTCTGACTCTTGTAAAGAGTGCCCAAACAGAATGATACATTCTCACCTCACAAATGTCAAGAAAACTTTATCTGATTTTTTCAGAAAAAACGGAGGCTTCCAAACGAAGCGCTTTACGCTTCGTTGCAGCTGGTTCCTCCTTTTTCACACTGGCATTCTAAGGTTACTCTTTCTTAAACAACCTTCATGTTTTCTGCACAACTTTTTGCAAATTTTTCATTGCTTCTTACGAAATCGTTGAACTCTCTTTGGCATAATACAAAGTGTAGATGAAGTCTGGCGCTTTACTCGTTTTGGTAAAAATGATCGGAACATATTTCTGGTTATTTTTGGCAAAGACGAGGTGCAGGTTCGATTCCTGCCTTCTACGCTAAGATAATTTTTCTTTTGCAGGATAGAGCTAACTATTCTGCTATTTTTGTCTGCCAAGTAATGTGCTCTGAATGATTATTCCCCAATAAGGAGTGCCCTCAATAAATATCAAAATTTGATTGCGCTTTTTGGTTATCTTTGAGATTATAGATATATATTTAAATTATTTTTTTGTGGTATCTTCCGGTAATCATTTACCGATAAGGAAACAATCAAATTCTATTGTCTCCCAAAAGAGATTCTATAGAAGCCACAATTTTGGAGGAAGAAGACAATGACTGCTAAAAACCAAAAAGCACCAGATACTGTCAAGACACTAATCCGGTCTCGAAATCCTTTACAGATTTTTTTCGCATTCTTGCTCGTGATAGGGCTACCTACCATGCTTTATTGTTATTACTATAATTACAGTCCTTTCCCTAGTAAAAAAGTAGCTGGCGTCCCCAATAATCACCTTGTTCAGCTAGAGAACCCTATGGACCTTTCTAGTTTATTGTTGGATTTTGGCTCACAACTGAAATTTAACACAGTGGCTGAGTCCATGACGGTTTACTTTGATTATTATCAAAAAGGGGAGATAAAAGAACACAAAATAGTCGCTTCCCTGATAACAGAGCCAAGAAGTGATTATAATGGCTATTTGAACATAGGAATTACTAAGAGCGATTCTCTACTCTTCGTTGATTTATTTTCAAATGGTTCCTCATCAAATACAATGACCGACTTATCTAAATTCCACTATACGTCCCTTGGAGAAGATAGTTTATCTCCCACTGGAGCTAGCACTAGTATTCCCAATAACGAGCTTAACATTGAGAAAAAACAAGAAATTCCGTTGCTTTATATTGCCAAGGGCGGTGACGTCAAACTATATGCTGAAATGGAAAACAATCTATCTGAAGAAAATTTAAAAAGCGTTGAAAACGTCTATTACGTTTACTTAATAGTAGAATAACGAAAAAAGACCAGTTCAGGATGCTGAGCTGGTCTTTTTTCTGTCACACTGTCGATTAATTCCGACGGTTGTTATTACCAAATAAAATAATCAAACGTAAGAGTTGCAATAAGGTTGCTACGGCAGCTGCGACATAGGTCAACGCTGCGGCAAAGAGCACTCTTCTCGCTTGTGGTACTTCCTCTTCTGTTAACAAGCCACCATCTGCCAAAATACGGATCGCCCGTTTTGAGGCATCGAACTCGACTGGCAAGGTCACTAATTGGAAAATAAACGCCAATGAGAAAGCCAACAAACCTAAGTTGATCAGAAACGAGCCTCGTAACAGTACCCCGATCAAAATCAACGGGATCGAGATGCTGGTTCCGATATTGGCGATCGGTACGATCGCATGACGCAAACGCAAAGGAAAATAGCCTTTGGCATCTTGGACTGCGTGACCACACTCATGGGCCGCAACACCGATTGCTGCTACCGAAGTTGATTGTGCGGTGGATTGCGATAAACTCAACATTTTGTTGCCAGAATTGTAATTATCCGTCAAATCACCAGCGATCGCTTGCACACCAACATTATTGATTCCTTGGCTCTGCAAGATGTACTGCGCCGCTTTTGTGCCGGTAATATTATTTTTACTTCTGACTTTGTCATATTTGTTAAAGGTACTTTTGACATACGCTGACGCTGCTAGCGAAATCACCATACCGATAATTACGAGAATGAAAGTCGGGTCATAAAAAAAGCCGAACCCGTATCCGCCCATACCATACACGATAAAATTCCCCCTTTTAATCTTTGACCTTATTTTACCATTAAAGTGGTGAAAAAATTATGAAGATGACTGGAAGATTTTGTTTTTAACCTTTTTTTACAAATTCTGATTTTAGTTTCATTGGGCCGAAGCCATCGATCTTGCAATCAATGTTATGGTCGCCTTCGACTAATTTGATGTTTTTCACTTTCGTTCCTTGTTTGATGGCGCCAGATGCGCCTTTGACTTTCAAGTCTTTGATGACCGTTACTGTATCACCATCTACTAAAATATTGCCATTGGCATCTTTGTATACGGGTGCTTCTTCCGCCGCTTGTTGCTCTTGCCATTCGTTTCCGCATTCAGGACAAACAAACAGCCCGCGATCTTCATAAGCGTATTCAGATTGGCAATTTGGACAATTAGGAATTTGAGTCATAGTGTTGCTCCTTTAAAATATAATTTTCGCTGTAAAAAACAACTCACCATCAGCATACCGAAAAACCACTAGTGGTGCAACCAAAAATCAGTGACCTGTAAGTAAAAAAAATCGCTTCTGTAGAGTAATAACAGAAGCGATAACTCAAGTGTATTCGAAAAGGAACTACAAAGCGTTGGGTATTATTTTGAGAAATGATTCGCACAAGCATCGCCGACCCACTGGATGATTTGTACCAGAAGAATCAGCAGGAGAATCACCACAATCAAAATCGCCGTTTCATAGCGATAATAACCATACTGAATCGCTAAATCGCCAATGCCGCCTGCGCCAATCGTTCCCACCATCGCCGAGTAGCCTAAAAGACTGATCAAAGTTAACACAAATCCGCGAATCAAAGCTGGCAGACTTTCTGGTAAAATCACTTCGCGAATAACTTGCCCCGTCGATGCTCCGGAAGCGACACTAGCTTCAAGGACGCCAAAGTCGATTTCGGCAAATGCGGATTCAGCGATTCGGGCGTAAAAAGGAATCGCGGCAATCGATAAAGCAATCGCTCCGCCCGCCGGGGTATAAGGATCACCGATCAGCACCGCTGATAACGGAATCAACGTAATCAATAAGATCAAAAATGGTAGCGAACGGATTGCATTGACGACAAAATCGGCCAGATGATGCAAGAAAACATTTTTATGAAAAAGGTTACTGCCGACTAAAAACAGGACTAATCCAATCAATAAGCCGAAAACTACTCCTATAATTGCTGAAGTTCCCACCATGAAGAATGTTTCCCATAGTGCTTGGGGCAGGTTTGTTTTTAAAATCTCAAGCGTATCAGCCATTTTCTTCACCTATCTTTCTTAGAGAAAAGACGTTCGCAGCTAGGTATTCTCGGGCTTTTGCTGCTTCTTCGGCGGGTCCGGTCAAATAGATATACAAAATACCGATCACATCTTTTTTGATATACTCAATTTTTCCGTGGATAATATTGATCGACACATCATAGGCTTTAGCTACAGTCGAAATCAGCGGTTCTAACGTATACTCACCTTGATAGCGCAATTCCAGCAAGTCGCCTTCAGTGAAGGATGCTAGAATCTCCTCGGGAAGCGTCAGATCCAAGTAGCGACCTACCAGTTTTTTCGTAATAGGCTGTTTAGGCTGACTGAACAAGCCGTAGGTCGTTTGTTCTTCAACGATGCGCCCCTTTTCCATCACTGCTACCCGATCAAAAAACTTGCGAGCAACATCCAATTCATGGGTGATAAAGACGATGGTGATGCCTGTCTGTTCCTTGATTCGGATCAATAATTTCAAAATTTCTTCAGTCGTTTCAACATCTAACGCACTGGTAGCTTCGTCACACAACAAAATCTCAGGTTCGTTGGCAATCGCTCGTGCAATGCCGATCCGTTGCTTTTCTCCCCCAGACAAATTATTCGGATACTCGTGAATTTTGTGAGGCAGATCCACCATTTCCAACAGTTCCTTGATCCTCGCTTCTTGCTTTTCTTGCGGATAATGTCCAGCACGCAAAGCAAAGGCTAAATTTTCCTTGATGGTTCGATTATGGATCAGATTGAAATGCTGAAAGATCATCCCGATTTTTTGTCGTACTTCACGCAAGTGTTTGCCTTTGGCTTGCGTGATGTCTTGACCATCAATCAGAATTTGACCGCTAGAGGGCACCTGCAGTAGATTCAACGTACGAACCAAGGTACTTTTCCCAGCCCCGCTCAATCCGACGATCCCGTATACTTCTCCAGCTTGAACGGAAAAATCAACGGAATCCACTGCTTTTTTGATTTGTTTTTTATGAGTGAATGTCACTGATACTTGTTTTACTTCTATTTTTGCCATAAGATATGCCCTTCTTACTCAGTCCAAAATTTCGGTTGATCAAAGTTGCTGAACGGTGATTCGGCAATCGCTTCTTTAAATGCATCACTTTCTAATACTTCCGTAACTGCCTTAGCAAAATCACTGTCTTCTTCTTCGGAGGACACCACAAAGACATTTTTATATTCTTCTTTCAACGACTCCAACGCCAAAGCATCTGCAGGATCAAGAGAAGCCGCCCAAGCGAAGTTTCCTGGTACTAAAGCTAAATCAACTGTATCTAACGAACGAGCCAATTGGGCTGCGTCTAATTCTTTAAATGTCAGATTCTTCGGATTTTCTTCGATATCATTCACCGTTGCCTTCGTTTCGTCGATATTGTCTACGATGGTGATCAACTCATTGGCAGCTAATAGTTGCAAGGTCCGAGCTAAATTTGAGGCATCATTGGCAATCGAAACAGTCGCCCCGTCTGCTAACTCATCCAAGCTGGACAGTTGATTCGAATAGATGCCCATTCCCAGTGTGGGCACTTTTTGTAATGCCGTAAGGGATAACTGGTTATCTGCCGAAAATTTTTCTAGATAGGCCGTATGTTGAAACAAATTGGCATCGATTTGGCCATTCGCCAAGGCATTGTTCGGCTGAATATAATCATTAAACACTTTGGTCGTAAGTTGATACCCTTTTTCTTCCAGTAATGGAGAAATCACCTCTGTCACCATGTCCCCGTATGGTCCCGGCGCCACTCCAACGACTTTTTCTTCCACTGCATTTACACTGTTTTCACCAGACTGTGTATCCCCTGTGCTGCTAGTATTGCCACAAGCTGCCAATGTAAGTAAGACAGCAGCAGCAACTAATCCAACGACTCCCTTTTTCAACTGTTTCATTTTTTAGTTCCCCCTTTTTATAATAAAAAAACGTCCTTTCTCCATCATAGAGAAAGGACGAAACAACCATGTTCGTGGTACCACCTTTAATTCATTGGCACAAGCTGCCAACCTTATCAGTTTATCAACTGCTTTGCTATAACGGGCAATCCCGCTGCACGCTTGCTTTTGCTCACGTCCAAACGCTCCAAGGCCATCTTCAGTCAAACGGCTGTGCTCTTTCTCACCAATCCGAGCTCTCTGATCCAATCGAAACTGACTTACTCTTCTTATCATCGCGTGTTTTTTAATTTGTGTTTAACTATACGATAGCCTCAAATGAATGTCAATTCTTTTTTTCACGAAAAAACCATCTTTTTACAATGATTTTCACAGCGTTTATACAGTCAAATTCTCATCTAAAATCAAGCCTTCAGAGACCATAACCGCATCACCGATCAATTCTAATGCGCCCTGATCAACATCAACTTCTACCGTTAACTCGCCACCTAACACGTGCAGCAAGACATTCGCTGCCGCTTGCTGGTGACGTTTGGTCACGACATACGCAGTGGCACCAGAACCTGTGCCGCACGCATAGGTAAAACCTTCCACCCCTCGTTCATACGTGCGAACGATCAGATCACCCTTGTCATCTTCTTCATAGAAATTGACATTCGCCCCTTTTGGGAAAACCTCCCAATAGCGTATCTCTTTGGCAAGTTCAGCCAGCTGTTCCAACTCAGTTTCTGCCAGACCAGGATAGTGAACCACCGCATGAGGGATTCCCGGATCACCTAATTCCACATAGTCCACGAAAGAAACCGTTGGATTCGGGTACGCTTGATCAAACGTTGTCACGGTTGGTGGGTTCAAGGTTACTTTGTAGTGTTTTGCCGACAAGCGCCATGCGGGGACATCGCCAGCAACTGTTTCGATGGTCATCTGCTCGCCAGCAATTCCCTTCTCAAAGGCATAACGGGCAATACAGCGAGCGCCGTTGCCGCACATTTCTGCTTCGGTCCCATCAGCATTGTAAAACCGCATCCGAAAATCAGCGGTTCCTGTGGGGAAATCCACTGCCATGACTGCATCCGCACCGACAGAAAATTTCCGATGGCAAACTTGAGCAGCAAATTGCGACAGTTGTTCATGGGAGAATTTCAATGTGCGGTTATCGATTACGATAAAATCATTCCCCGCACCTTGCATTTTTGTATAAGGAATCGTCATGTTGTCACCTGCTTTTCAAAATTTTACTTGCTGGAAGCTTCTTCTTTTAGAAACGAAGGAACCACTTCATTTTGCAGCATTTGCTCGTAGGACTGGCGTTTAACGGCTAATTCCGCTTGGCCATTTTCCACAAAGACGACTGCGGGTATCTGTAAATTATTGTAGCTGCTGGCCATCGAATAGCCGTAAGCTCCTGTTGCGAACGTAGCAAACAGATCCCCAGTTTCAACGGGCGGTAATGCAAGATCTTTTACTAAGATGTCTGTGCTCTCACAAGCTTTACCAGAAATGGTGATCTTCTGTGTCGCTGCTTCGGAAGCGCGGTTGGCTAAGATCCCAGTGTAAGTTGCCTGATAAAGACCAGGACGAATATTGTCTGTCATGCCACCGTCAATGCTGGCGTATGTTCTGATTCCCGGCAATGTCTTGATACTGCCGATGGTGTGCAAACTGATACCTGCTTCTGCGACGATACTGCGACCGGGTTCAATAACGATGGTCGGACGTTCGCTCTGGTGCTGCGCATAAAAGGCGTCGATTTTTTCCATCACAGGATCTAAAAAGTAGCTGTAGGGTTGGCGAATATCTGCATCTGTGTATCGAACGCCAAAGCCGCCGCCAACATTTAGTTCTTTGATCCAATAATCAAAGCGTTCCTGAATGGTTTGGACAAGGGCCAAAGCCGCATCAACTGCCGCTAGATGTGAGCGATTGTCCGACAATTGACTGCCGACATGAAAATGCAGGCCATAGAAATCCAATTCAGGTGCTTGAATCACTTCTTCCACTAATGGAAATAAGATTTCTTCATCTAAAGGAATCCCGAATTTTGAATCTTTTTGTCCGGTCGAGATAAATTGATGGGTGCTGACCGAAACCTCGGGTGTGATGCGCAACAAGATTTTAGCAACGACTTGCTTTTCTTGACATAACGCGCGGATCAAGCCGACTTCTTGAATGCCATCAACGATGATCCGTCCCACGCCATAATCAAGGGCGGCTGCTAATTCTTCAATGGATTTGTTATTGCCGTTAAACTCGATGTGTTCTGCTGGAAAATCAGCTTGGATCGCTGTATACAGCTCCCCACCGCTAACCACGTCTAATGAAAGTCCTTCTGACTTGATCACTTGCAGCATCGCTGTAGTACAGAAAGCTTTAGCGGCATAGGCTGCTCGTGTCTTGCTGTAGCGCGTCAAAAACTGCGCCTGAATCTTTTGGCATTCTTCGCGAATCTCCGAAACGGAATACACGTAAAGGGGGGTTCCAAAGGTTTTTGCCAGCTCAACGGTATCGCAACCGTCAATGTATAAGTGATTGTTCTTGATTTCTTTTGCCATCGCTTTACTCCTTGTCTGTCGGCTCGTTCAACGCCTCGATCAAACGAACGTAGCATTCGATGCCTTGCAATAGATTTTTTTCGTCAAAATTCATTTTGCTGCTGTGTAAAGGGTGGACATAACCTTTTTCTTCATTTCGGGTACCGACAAAGAAAAAGACGCCGGGGATTTCCTTTTGGTACATCGAAAAATCCTCTGCCAACATATATGGCGGTGTTTCTCGGTAGCTCTCCCCGACCACTTTTTCCAATACTTCCACCATCTCAGGATCATTGTCCACGACACGATAAAGATGTTCGAATTCAACATCCGCCGTGCAATCATATCCTTTGGCGATTTCTTGTGCGACAGTGGTGATTCTGCGCGTCATCGTTTCATAGACTTCATCTTCAAACGCCCGCATCGTTCCTTTTAAAACGACCTTGCCGGGAATGATATTTTCCGCATCTCCCCCATGGATCTTCCCAAAAGTGATGACCCCAGCAGAAAGCGGGCTGATATTGCGTGAAATGATCGAATGCAATCCTTGAATGATCGCAGCCGCAGCTAAAATGGCATCATGCCCTTGATGAGGCTGGGCACCATGGGCACTCGTACCGTTGATCGTTAGATTGATCTCGCCGTTACGGGCCATCATCGGACCTTTCCGACTCGCAATGACTCCTTCGGGAAAGTCTGGGAAGACATGCAGCCCCACGATTTTTTCCACGCCAAAATCTCGTAAGATGCCTTCATCGATCATCAGTTGAGCGCCACCGGGGCTTTCCTCGGCTGGTTGGAAAATCAAAACGATCGTTCCACGAATCACTTCAGGATGCGTCGCTAAGTATTTGGCAAACCCTAGCATCGTTGCCATATGGCCATCATGACCGCAGGCGTGCATTTTTCCTTCATGTTTGGAAGCAAAAGAAACACCGGTCTCTTCTTTGATCGGTAGTGCATCGATATCCGTTCGAAAGGCCAGTGTCTTTCCTGGACGCTCACTGCGAAAGACAGCAATCAAGCCGGTTTCAATCACTGGATAGATTTCTTTGATCCCAAAGGATTGCAACTGACGCAGCAAGTATTCCTTTGTTTTGAACTCAGTTAACCCTAATTCAGGGATTGTATGTAATTCACGACGAAAACGAACCACGTCTTCGGTTAATTCTGTGACTGTTTGCGATACTTGCATGTTAAAACACCTTTCTATACATTCCTTTTAAAAATATCCATAAAAACCAGCGAATATTCAGTTTTTCATTGATATTGTTTAATATTATAGTATATAATTCGAATAATCTATAGTATAAATTGTCGAAATGTTTCGATTTTTATTGAAAATTTTACCCCTCGTTTTGGTACACTTATACGTAGAGTAACGAAAAATAAATTGGTTGAAAGGATGTGTCGTAGTTTGACAATATTCAAAGGTTCTGGCGTTGCGTTGATTACCCCTATGCTTCAAGATGGTTCGGTGGATTTCGATAAGCTGAAGGAGTTAGCGGAGTGGCATGTGCAGCAAGGAACGAATGCAATCATTGCATGCGGTACGACCGGTGAAGCATCCACGTTAGACGATGAAGAACATATCGCGGTGATCGAAGCGGTGGTAAAACAAGTTGCTGGTCGAATCCCCGTTATCGGAGGAACAGGCTCCAACAATACCCAACATGGGATCCATCTTTCAAAAGAAGCACAGCGCGTTGGTGCTGACGCATTATTGGTTGTAACACCTTACTACAACAAAGCGACCAAGAAAAGTTTAGTCGCTCACTATGAAGCAATCTGTCAAAGCGTTGAGCTGCCAGTGATCTTATACTCCGTCAGCTCAAGAACCGGCTTAAATTTAACACCTGAAGCCGTGGCAGAACTAAAAAAAATCCCTAATATCAAAGGCATCAAAGAGGCCAGCGGTGATATTTCGCAAATCGCAGAAATCGCTCGTCTTGCGGATGATGACTTTGCGATCTATTCAGGAAATGACGATCAAGTAACCCCAATTTTAGCTTTAGGTGGCTCTGGCGTGATTTCAACGATCGGCAATATCGCTCCGAAACAAACGGCACAACTCGTTGCTGATTTCTTAAATGGTGATGTAAAAGCAGCCATCAAAGAGCAGTTGCGACAAAAACCGTTGATCGATGCGATTTTCAGTGAAGTAAATCCTGTGCCGATCAAAGCAGCGGTCTCCTTACTGGGCAAATGCGAATTGCATTATCGTTTGCCTTTGGGTGTCCCGGAAGATGCGACCCTCGTTCATTTAGAAGAAGAAATGACCAATTACGGATTGCTGTAAGGAGGAGTTTTTGGTGAAACAAATTTTATTAAGCGGTGCAAACGGTCGCATGGGCAAAGTGTTGCAAAGCCTGATCGCAAAGCACCCTCAGTTAGAAGTGGCCGCCGGCTTAGATCGTACCGAGAAATTAGATGGTCCTTTTCCAATCTATGATCGTCCAGAAAAAATCACGCAACCGATCGATTTGGTGATTGATTTTTCTCATTATAGCAATGTGCCTGCCTTGTTGAACTATTGTGTCGAACAGCAGCTGCCAATCGTGGTTGCTACAACTGGTTTGACGGAAGACACGCAGATGATGCTGCCGTTGGCTGCTAAAGTGATTCCGGTTTTCTATTCTGCCAATATGTCGTTGGGGATCAATGTACTGATCAAAGCACTACAAAGTATCACCCCCGCATTAGAAGCTGACTTTGACATTGAGATCATCGAAAAGCATCATAATCAAAAACTTGATGCACCAAGCGGTACAGCTTTGCTGTTGGCAGATAGTATCAATGACAGCTGCGAAACAAAAAAAGAGTATCTCTACGGGCGTGAAGGCAGTGATCTAGTAAATGACCGCAAGCAGATGGGCATCCATGCCGTTCGCGGCGGAACGATCCCTGGGGAACACATTGTCATCTATGCTGGGCAGGATGAAATCATTGAATTAAAACACACTGCGCTCTCCCGCGAAATCTTCGCCAATGGTGCGCTAAAAGCAGCGGAATTTTTAGCCGATCAACCAGCCGGTTTTTATTCCATGCAAAATCTAATCGACAAGTAAAGGTGGTCTCTCATGACAGAATTACAATTTTCCGATCCTTATCAATTAGCAAAATATATCAAAGAAGCAAATAAACAAACACCTGTAAAAGTCTATATCAATGGAGATCTTGGCGACGTCCAAGCAGATGGCATCCAATTGTTTGGTAACGGCACCTTCTATTTCGTGGTTGGTGACAGTCAAAAAGTAGCTGAGTTTTTAACCGCGCACCAAGACAAAATCACCGATCACTATCTGGAAAATGATCGCCGCAACTCAGCGATTCCTTTGTTGGACTTGACGAAAGTCGATGCCCGTATCGAACCAGGTGCCTTTATCCGTGACCAATCCATCATTGAAAAAAATGCCGTTATCATGATGGGGGCAGTGATCAACATTGGTGCTGTGGTTGGTGAAGAAACCATGATCGATATGGGTGCGATTTTAGGTGCCCGGGCAACCGTTGGGAAAAAAGCCCATATTGGCGCTGGTGCTGTCTTGGCTGGCGTTCTTGAGCCACCTTCAGCAAGCCCAGTCATCATTGAAGACAATGTTTTGATCGGCGCAAATGCCGTCGTCCTTGAAGGCGTCCGTGTCGGCGAAGGTGCAGTCGTTGCTGCCGGGTCTGTGGTGACGGAAGATGTCCCTGCTGGAGCAGTCGTTGCTGGCTCACCAGCTAAAGTCATCAAAATGAAAGACGAGAAAACGAAAAGCAAAACCGAATTTTTAGACGACCTACGGGGGTAAACTTCTTATTTTCTCGTAAATACGCAACAAAAAAACGCAGTACCGGTTCAGTGATGAGCCTGCGCTGCGTTTTGTCTAAAAAAGGGCGTGCCGAAAGCTTTTGGCACGCCCTTTTTCTATTGGCAAATGTGCTTGTAAAAGTGTTTATTCTGCTTGAAATTCTTTGATCGCTGCTTGGATCTCTTGATAGATCACTGCAACTTCTTCAAGGTCTTTTGCATTTGCTCCACTGGCAAGCGGATGTCCACCACCATGATGGCGTTTGGCGATCTCATTGATCACTGGACCTTTCGAACGCATCCGCACCCGGTAATAGCCTTCTGGTTGTTCGACAAAGATCGCCCAAGCCATCACTTCGTCGATTTTCCCTGGTAAGGAAACGACTGCTGAGGTTTCCGAATCTACTACGCCAAAACGCTGCTGCAATTCTTGTGATAGGATCACTTTGCCAGCACCAATCTCATCAATCTCGATGTTTTCGTAGACATACCCTGAAAGGCGAGCAACACTGCGAGAGACTTGATCCAATTGACGATTGATCTTCGGAGCATCGAAGCCGTAATCCAATAGTTCAGCCGCTAAGCGCAGGGTTGTCGCTGTCGTTGCCGGATATAAAAACCGTCCAGTATCACCAACAATGCCCGCATATAACAGACGAGCCGCTTCTTGCGTCATCGTCAGCTCGTTTTGAAACATTTGCCAAAACGAAACGATCATCTCACTACAGCTGCTGGCTTTCGTATTGACCCAAACCAGCTCTCCGTATGGTTCATCATTAGGGTGATGATCGATTTTGATCAATTTCGCCCCTTGATCATAGCGTTGGTCACTGATCCGTGGTGCATTGGCCGTATCTGTAACGATCACCAGCGCCCCTTTATACAAATCATCAGGGATCGTCTGCATCAGCGCCAAGTAATCCAATCCTTCAACGGGTCCACCAACTTGATAGATTTCTTTTTTGGGAAAACTAGCTCGTAAAATTTCTGCCAACCCCACTTGTGATCCTAATGCATCCGGATCAGGGCGCTGGTGCCGATGGATAATGATCCGGTCGAATGCTTTGATTGTTGCAAGTATTTCTTCTTGTACCTTCATGAATGGTCTCAACTTTCTCTCTAAGATTTTTTCCATAAGTGCCGTTTTCGATGATTTATGGGCGTTCCATTACTTGGCATACCACGATCGCTTTTGCCACTAAGGAATTTTCGATCGATACTTCGATATCGATTTTCGCCGAACGTCGCCCCAGTTCTAGAATCTTCGGTTGAATGATGATCTCGCTTTCTAATTGGATCAAACGGAAGTAATGCAGATTGACTTGCTCGATCCAGCTATTGCGTCGTTGATTCAACTGCATCGTACGTTTCGCCGTATTAGCGATTACTTCACTCAAGACACCAAAAGAGATCGTTCCGACTTCATTAACCATTTGGGGCGTCACCGCAAAGCTGAAATACGGCTGTGGCAATTTGTTCCCTTCAAAATCTTGTTCGATAACTTGCATCTGTCCCGAGATTTGGTCAGAAATCGTATCTGAAATTTGCGTTTGTCGTTGGACCATCTGCATCGCTTTCATAATGTCTTGGCGTGTGACAATCCCAATCAAAGAAAGGTCATCAGCTACGACGGGCATCACTTCTAAGCCATCCCAAATCATCTGATGGCTGGCAGAGGCCACACTCATCTCTTTTTTTACGACCCGTGGTTCCCGGGTCATGATTCGTTCGATGATCTGCGTATCAGGCTTTTCTAAGACATCTTTGGCTGTGATGATCCCAACGACCCGCATATTCTTGTTGACGACTGGATAGCGGGAGTGATTGGTAGACTCCGAAAGCAGTTTGTAATCCTTGACCGTATCAAAGGTGTGCAGATACTTGGTTTTTTCCAATGGCATATAAATGTCACTCACCAGCATAATGTCCTTTTTGATCAGCTGGTCGCTTAAGGCACGGTTGATCATCGTTGCCACGGTAAAGGTGTCATAGGTCGTTTGTAAAATCGGCAACTCCAATTCGTCTGCTAAACGACAGATTTCCTCTGTTGTTTCAAAGCCTCCCGTGATCAAGACGGCTGCGCCATCCTCCAGTGCCAACTTGTGGACTTCGTTGCGGTTTCCGACGATCACTAAGGAGCCAGGCGTGATGTAGCGTTCCATTGCTGATTCTTTCATAGCGCCGATAACAAATTTGTTCAAGTCTTTGTCCAAACCGGCAGCGCCGCCCAAAACATCACCTTCAATGATTTGGACGACTTCGCCGAAAGTTAGTTTTTCAATGTGTTTTTTTAGTTTTCGTTCGATACGGATGGTTCCGACACGCTGGATCGTTGAAACCAAGCCGATATTTTCCGCATCTTTGATTGCCCGATAGGCTGTTCCTTCACTGACATTCAAGTCTTTTGCGATTCCCCGCACCGAGATGCGATCGCCTACAGGCAGATTCTCGATATGCGCTAAAATCAAGTCGTGTTTTGTCGCCATAATTATCCCCTATTCCTACTACGAATCTTCCTGTTGCTTAAACTTCTAATGTCTCACCGACTGCAAGGATCTGGCCCACACCTGCCGGCAATAAATTCACGAAGGTTTGCGGATCTTGCTTGATCATTGGAAACGTATTGTAATGGATCGGTACTACTTTGCTCGCGTTTAAAAGGGCCGCTGCTGTTGCGGCATCTTGAACGCCCATCGTAAAATTATCCCCGATCGGTAAAAATGCCACATCGATGTCGAAACGTTCACCGATCATCGCCATATCGCTAAAGAGTGCAGTATCTCCAGCGTGGTAGATGGTTTTGCCTTCTGCTTCTAAAATGATTCCAACAGGATTGCCCATATAGATCATCGTTCCGTCTTCTTCAAGGCCAGAGCTGTGTTTCGCTTCCACCATTGAGATTTTGCCAAACGGAAACTCAAAAGAACCTCCCATATTCATGCCATGCGTCTCAGCAACGCCTTTGCGGGCTGCATAGCGGCAAATTTCAACGACACTGATCACTGGCGCTTCATTTCTTTTGGCGATCGGCACCATATCCCCAATATGATCACTATGACCATGCGTGATCAAAAGCCAATCGGTTTCCACTGTCTCTGCATCTAAATCAGTCAGAGCATTTCCAGTAATAAAAGGGTCAAACAACAATTTTTGGCCATCCGCTAATTGGATAGCAAGCACTGAGTGTCCGTGATACGTGAGTTTCATACAACATTCCCCTTTCCATCTAAGTAATACAGTCTAATATTTTTCATTATAACAGATAACGCCAGAAATCCAAAAGCACAAATTCTGGCAGCTTTATTACATCCGTCCTTTTTCTGGTTCTTGTCAAGAAAAATAAAAAAACTGTTCTACCCTTTCTGAATAAGGAATAGAACAGTTCGACCTGATGACTTCAAGCGATCATAGCGTTTTCTTACGTCCGCCTTGTTTATAGATGCGCCAGACTGTTAAGAATAACGCCGTGATACAAAGAAGGAACGCCCCAAAGAAGGTGATTTTCATGCCATAGGCAAAAATATCTGCCCGACCTGCGATATAGGTCGTCACATGCTTTCCATAGGCTTGACTCATTGCTGCATAGAGAATCGTCGTTGCTAAGGATATCCCTAACACCATGCCCAAGTTACGGGCAAAGGAATTTAGACTACCTGCCACCCCAAGATTTTCTTTGGTGACACTGCTCATTACCATCGTATTGTTTGGGGATTGGAACAACGAATTGCCAAGTCCCATGATGGCAGTGGCAACGATATAATACCAAATCGGCGTATCCTGATTCATAAACATATACATCAGCTGAGTGATCGACAGCAACGCTAAGCCAGCTAAGACCAAAATCTCCGGTCCTACACGGTCCGTCAAATACCCGCTAAGTGGTGAACCAATGACCATCATCAAAGGAAAGACCATCATCAGCATCCCTGCCACGCTCGGCGTTAAGCCTCGGGCACTTTGCAAGTAAAAGGGAATCACGACATTGACAAAAAAGTTTGCAGAAAAGATCAGCAACGCCGTGATCAGGCTCATGGTGAAAATTTTATTACGAAAGATCCCAAAGGTAATCAGCGGTTTGCTCACACGCGCTTCTACTCGCAAAAAGACGATGAATGCCACTAAAGCGATCCCACCCAACAGCAGCGGCAGCCACGTTAGAAAGCCACGCTCTTGTCCAAGAAAAATGCCGCCGAAGAAGCTGATAATTGCAATTGAAAACAGCACAAACCCGGTTTTATCGATGGAATCATGACTCATGGTAATATCTTTTGGTAACACCTTTTCTCCAGCAATCATCGTCAGAATACCGACAGGAACATTGATCCAAAAAATAAACGGCCAAGAAAAATGCGCCAAAATCACTCCGCCTAATCCAGGACCGGCGATGGAGCCTAACGAAACAAAGGCACCAATCATCCCTAAGGCGCGTCCTCGTTCACTCATAGGAAAAACTTCAGTAATGATTCCGGTATTCGTCGCCATCGTCATGCTAGCACCGATCGCTTGCACCACTCGGGCAAATAAAAGAAATGCTAAGGAGTGATTAAACCCGCATAACAGCGAACCGATAATAAAAATTAGCATTCCCAAGCGGAAAACTTTGATTTTGCCCCAACTGTCCCCTACCTTACCGAATAATAAAAGGCAGGCACAAACGATCATCAAGTAAACGGACACGACCCATTCCGCTTGATTCATAGGTACACCCATATCTGCCGAGATCGTCGGCAATGCGATATTTACGATACTCCCATCCAGTGTTGACATAAAGGTAAACATCGAAACAGCAATGAGAATCCACCACTTTCTCTGTTGTACTATGGGATTTTCTTGATAACTATTCACAAATCGACCATCCTCTCTTTGCTTGTTTTGTTCCTCTAGTCTTAGGGGGACAACTTTGTATTATTGATCGAAATCCATTCGCCGTCAATCCTTATCTGCTCATCACGACCAAAATAAGGGTCATTTTGTAAAAAAAACGCCACCTGTTTTCTTACATAAAAAAAGACAAAAGCTTCGGTGAAAAGAAATCGGCCGTCAAACGGCTATTCTTTCACCTGCTTTTGTCAGTAGGTCAAAACGAATTATTTACGGTTGCGATTTCTTTGGCTTGATTCCATGATGACCGGCAAGATGACTGGACGGCGTTTGGTTTGTTCAAACAAGAAACGACTCAAACGATCACGGATATCTTGTTTCAATTTGCTCCATTCAAACTCTTCATCATGAAGGTGTTTTTCTACGATTTCTTCTACGATCTCGCCACTTTCACGAATCAGGTCACGGCTGGCTTTCACGTAGACAAACCCGCGAGAAGTGATTTGAGGGGCAGAAATAATTTTCTTTTCGCGACGATTGATCGTCACTACTGCAACGAAAATTCCATCTTCAGATAAGACTTTGCGGTCTCGCAGGACGATATTCCCAATATCTCCGACACCGATCCCGTCGATCATGACGTTTTCAGCTGGAACCGCACCTGCGGCGATCATATCGCCTTTTTTGTATTCTAAAACATCCCCACGCGCAGTAATGAAGATATTTTTCATCGGAATCCCGACTTCTTGCGCCAAGTCCACATGGGCGGCTAATTGGCGGTACTCGCCTTGAATAGGGATAAAGTACTTCGGTTTCATCATATTCAACATCAGCTGCAGATCATTCGGGTTGGCATGACCAGAAACACGGAAATTATCCGAGATCTGTTTCACGGTACCGCCAGCGCGATAGATGATATCTTCCGTTTTCGCAACCACCGTTTCCATTGCCGTTGTCGGCGTCGTCGTGATGTAAACAAGATCTCCTTCTTTGATACGCAGCGTCCGGTGAGAGCCGTTGGCCATTTTTTGCAACGCTTTGATTGGTTCCCCCATGCGTCCTGTTTCTAAAATCAACAACTGTTCGTCTGAGTATTTTTTCATTTCTTTTTGGGTGATCAGCAAGTCTTCGGCAGGTAATTTTAATTTCCCTAACTTCATGGCCGTTTTGATGATCCGACCAAAATCTTGCCCGGTCAAAACGACTTTGCGGTCAGAACGAAACGCCGCATCTAATACTTGTTGCACCCGTTGCAAATTGCTAGCAACGCTAGCGACGATGATCCGACCTTCCCAGTAACGGATATTGTCATAAACTTCATCTTGGATCGTCAATTCAGAAGCAATCGGCGTTGGATTTTCGGCATTTGAGGACGTACTTAGCAATGCTAAGACGCCTTCTTTTCCAATTTCCGCTAAGCGGCCAAAATCGGTTTGATACATAGGGATCGCTGTTTGGTCAAACTTGAAATCTCCTGTATAAACGATATTCCCAGCTTCTGTTTTTACGCTGATTCCAACAGAATCAGGGATAGAGTGGGTCGTACGGAAAAAGCTGATGGTCGCATGGCCAAAGTCGATCTCCGAATGTTCATCGATCACATGAAAATCTTTGAAGCGCTTGGTAGCTTCATTTTTATTCACGGTCAATTTTGCTAGTTCGATCGTTAACTCGGTCCCAAAGACCGGTACTTGGATATTCTCCAAGAAATAAGGCAATGCACCAATCGCATCTGCATGCCCGTGGGTCAAGAAGACACCAGCCACACGGTCGGCATTTTCTTCTAAATATGTGAAGTCTGGAATCACTGTATCGATCCCTAATAATTCATTTTCTGGATAACGGACACCGCAATCCAGCACAAATATATCCTCGCCAACTTCAGCAATGTACATGTTCTTTCCGTTTTCGCGTACACCGCCAAGAGGAATGATTTTTATCGTTTCCACTTTTATTCACCTCTTAATTTTTTTCTACTGTATTATTTCCCAAGCATAAGCCGTCCCTATTATTATACAACAAAAAAAAGAAAAGCGTGGCATTCACCACACTTTTCTGAAAAACTTATGGTTTACACATGAACTAATCCTTGCTGATGCAGGCTTTCGGCGATTTGAACAGAGTTCCATGCCGCACCTTTCAGCAAATTATCAGAAACGACCCATAAATGCAAGCCGTTTTCGACATCCAAATCTTTGCGAATCCGACCAACAAAGGTTTCCGTTTTGTCCACACTGGTCAAAGCTTGCGGGTACACTTGTTGACTCGGATCATCTTGCAAGACAGCTCCTGGGGCTTCGCTGATCCACTGCCTAACTTCCTCAACACTGGCATGGTCTTTGGTCTCGATATAAATCGACTCCGAATGACCGCTAAACACAGGGATTCGCACACACGTAGCTGCTACTTTGATCTGCGCATCTTCCATGATCTTCTTCGTTTCATTGATCATTTTCCACTCTTCGTAAGTATAATCGTCTTCAGCAAAGACATCGATTTGTGGCAAGGCGTTAAACGCGATTGGGTAGTGCTTTTTATCGCTGCCTGCTGGTAAAATCTCAGGGTTTAGTTCATCAGCGGCTTTTCCGGCTAATAGTTCTTGAGATTCACGAGTCAATTCAGCCAAGGCTTGTGCGCCAGCACCTGAAACTGCTTGATACGTTGAAACCAAGACCCTCGATAAACCGACTTTTTGACGAATCGGTTCTAATGCCACCATCATTTGAATCGTTGAACAATTCGGATTGGCAATGATTCCTTTATGTTGCGCTAATGCATGAGGATTCACCTCAGGAACGACTAGAGGAACATTCGGATCCATCCGAAAATGACTGGTATTGTCGATTACGACTGCACCGTGTTTGACTGCTTCTGGAGCAAATTGTTTTGAAATGCCACCACCGGCACTGAACAATGCAATATCGACTCCCGCAAAGGAATCTGCGGTCAGCTCTTGAATAACGAGTGGTTCATTTTTGAACACAAGGGTCTTCCCAGCAGAACGTTTGGATGCCAACAACGTTATTTTTTTGATCGGCAACGTGGTCTTCTCCAACATCTCAATCATTTTTGTTCCTACTGCGCCGGTAGCTCCGACAACTGCTATGTGATACCCTGTACTCATCAAATCACTCCTCGAATAAAAATACATTTTTACTAGTTTATCATATCTTGTAAAAAAAAAAAGGCCTTTCGTGGAAAGAAGCGCAAAAAGAAGGCAGAACTATCTAAATTTTCAATCGTTTCCCCCGTTTCAGGAAAAAACTACCTATATTTAAGGGTTATCATTTGTCACATTTAGGTGTTATAGGATATAATACCGACAGAAGGAATTTTGGGGAAGATTCTTTCCAACGTGCATGGGGAAATTAAAAATACCCAAAACATTGAATGAGGCAAGAATTGCATATGCAATTCTTGCCTCATTTTTATGCTTCATTCGATTCTTCGTTATTTACTTTCACGATAGCAAAGCCTTTGTTATCGATGATCATCGTCTCATCTTCCAGTTGGACAAACTGTTCCATCAAAATTGAATCAGGACGAGAGAGTGTAAGTTGGTCCTCGCCAGTGTTGAAAATACCGATGATCCGCTGTGCCCCCAACTCTCGTTCGAAAATGATCAGGCCATCTTCTTCCGAAACCCAGTTCCAACTCAAGGAACCTTCAGATAAGACTTTTTGGTTGTCTTTGCGTAGTTTGATCAATGACTGGGTGAAATGCAGCAAATCACGATCTTGCTTTTCCTCATCCCAAATCATACATTTACGACAATCCGGATCCATATCACCGGTCAAACCAATCTCATCGCCGTAATACAGGCAAGGAACTCCTTGTTGCAGATACGTAAAGGCCATCACTTGGCGCATCAAGTCTTTGTCTCCCCGAGCCAAAGTTAACAAACGCGGGGTATCATGAGAATCCAAAATATTGAACTGCACTTGGTTGGTTTGCTCCCGATACAACATCAGCTGGTTATTTAATTCCGAGACCATTTTCGTCATGGAGATCTCGTCTTTGACAAAATATTCAATGATTGCATCTGTAAAGGCGTAGTTCATCACTGCATGAAACTCGTCGCCTTGTAACCAGCGTTGAGAAGAATGCCAAATTTCCCCAAGGATATAAAAATCATCTTTGGCCTCATCACACACTTGGCGGAATTTTTTCCAGAAGAAGTGACTAACTTCATTAGCCACGTCCAAGCGCCAAGCATCGATATCAAATTCTTCGATCCAATAACGAGCGATCTTCAACAAATAATCTTGCACATCGGGATTTTCCGTATTGAGTTTCGGCATATGCGGCGTAAAGGCAAAAACATCATAGGTGATGTCATAAGCATCTTCAAAGTTTTCCCCTTCTTTGTAGTTGACAGGAAACTCATTGATGTGGAACCAATCAGCAAACGGCGAATCTTTGCCGTTTTTGATGACATCTAGCCATTGATGCGAAGTATCCCCCATATGGTTGAAAACAGCATCCAGCATAACTTTGATGCCGCGTTTGTGGCATTCCTCCACTAATCGTTTAAAGGTATCGTTATCACCAAAAGCAGGATCGATGGCCAAATAATCGATGGTATCATACTTGTGATTCGAATATGCCTCAAAAATCGGACAGAAATAGATCCCATTGATTCCTAGATCGACAAGGTAATCCAAATGATCGATGACTCCTTGTAGATCCCCACCGAAAAAGTCTTGGCGATCGGGATTTTTTGAGCCCCATGGCAACACACCTTCAGGATCATTTGATGGGTCCCCATTTGCAAAGCGCTCAGGGAAAATTTGATACCAAACCGTTTCTTTCGCCCACTCGGGAATTTTGAAACGATCGGCTTCTTGGAAGTAAGGCATCCGAAAATAATTGTTGTTCATTTCTAAATATTGCTGTTCAAAGGGGTAGACCCCGTGATCCCCATAGAAGACATGCAACCCATCGTAACTTTCGATGGAAAAGCCGTAAGACAAACGGCGGAATTCTGCTCCGACCGATACTTGCCAATAATCATGCAAGTCCGTGGAAAGAATTTTTTGCATTTCAATTCTTTGTTGGTACCAAGCTTCTTTATACAGTGTGTAAGGATCACCGCAAAGTAGCTGGACATGGCGGACGTCTTGACGGGCGGTACGCAAACGGATATGCATTTTATCCTTCTCGTACAAATACGCAAATTCACTTTCGGGACGATGATAGATGGCAGTAGTATTCATAGCAGACTCCTTTGACTTGTTTGATATACCCATTGTCGCACAAATCAGAAGTCAAAACAAGAGAAAACGCAATCGGTTGCTTTATCTAATAAATCGATAATATAGGTCAATATGAAATTAATTCAGCAATTAAAAAGCAAACGATTGCTTCACCCTTTTTTAATCAAACGGTGTCTTCTTCTCACATTGATTGCCAGTCCGTAAAATGTCATATTTCCGCAAGATCCCCACTGCCTCCGTCAACGATTGACTCAACTGCTGGATATCTTCCGCAGCCATTTGAGCGGTTTTGGCATTCAAGCGGTCTTCCACTTGTTTTTTCTTTTGGATAAACAACTGCTTCCCAGCTTCTTCCAAATAAACATTGACGTTGCGACGATTGACGCCATTGGTTTTGCGTACCACAAAGCCAGCCTTTTCCAACCCCGAGATCGAACGACTGATTTGGACTTTTGACGTACCGATTTGCTGAGCCAACTCGGACATCGTAATTCCTTCATTACTAGAGATCACCACGAGTTCCAAGATTTCCATTTTGGTCAATTTTAAATCTTCCAGACCGATTTCTTCAAACAATATGTTTCCCATCAGCGAAAAGATCTCCGCAAACACCGCCATATTGAATGTTCCTAACGCTTTTTCCATACTCTCCCTCTTTTCTGTCTTTAGTTTAGTATAAATTATTTGTTTAAACAATGATAATCGTTGATTTTTGTTAACCATTATGATAGCGTGGTTACATAATGAAAATAATCGTGAAAACGGCAAGAAAAGAGTGACCCCATGTTAGAATTAAAAGATATCAAGAAGTATTATACAGTTGGCGCCAGTACTACGAAAGCCCTCGACGGCGTCACCGTCGCCTTTCGTAAACAAGAGTTTGTTGCCATTTTAGGGCCAAGCGGCTCTGGGAAAACAACCATGTTGAACGTGATCGGCGGCTTAGATAATTACGACTCTGGTGATATGATCATCAATGGCAAATCAACCAAGTCCTTTAAAGACCGCGACTGGGATGCCTATCGGAACAATTCGATCGGCTTTGTCTTCCAAAGCTACAATTTGATCAGTCATTTAGGCATCATCGACAACGTCGAGCTTGGAATGACCTTGAGCGGTGTGTCAAAAGAAGAAAAACGCGCCAAAGCAACCGATGCTTTGACGCGTGTGGGCTTAGCTGAGCATATGCACAAAAAACCAAATCAGCTTTCTGGTGGTCAAATGCAGCGGGTAGCGATCGCTCGTGCCTTAGCAAATGATCCTGATATCCTCCTTTGTGATGAACCTACAGGTGCCTTAGATTCAGAGACAAGTGTCCAAATCATGGAACTGATCCAAGAACTATCAAAAGAAAAATTGGTCATCATGGTTACTCATAATCCTGAATTGGCCCACAAATACGCTGGACGGATCATTGAATTCAAAGACGGACGAATCATTAAAGATTCGAACCCCCATGTCGAAGGCCAAAAGAAAGACCAATTCGAATTAAAGCACACAAAAATGAGTTTTATGACGGCCTTACGTTTGTCGTTTAACAATATCCGAACCAAAAAAGGGCGCACCTTCTTGACAGCCTTTGCTTCTAGTATCGGAATCATCGGAATCGCCATTGTTTTGTCACTATCAACGGGATTCCAAAAACAAATCGACAATACCCAGTCAGAAACATTAGCTCGTTTTCCGATCACGATCTCACAAGTGGCCACTGAACAAGATCCATCAGCGATGGGTACGCGGGATAAATCTGAAGATTTCCCTTCAGATAAAGAGGTCACTGCCAAATTAAGTGATACGGATCGTGCAACCCATATCAACAAAATCGATCAAGAGTTTCTCGATTACATCAACGACATTGATCCTGAGTTAAGTAACAATATCGGCTACACTCGTTCAACTTCATTGAATCTTTTCCGCAAGATCGATGACAATGTGGAACAAGTCAGCTTCTCCAACGCGTCGCCTGACAATGAACAGACCAATGCCATGATGTCTGCCATGAGTGCCTCAACCGGTATTGGGGTTTCGACTTTCCCTGAGCAGTTATCAGAGGATAACGGCAATTTCTTAAAAGACAACTATGACCTTTTAGAAGGCAGCTACCCAAGTGCCAGCACAGATGTCGTTTTGATCGTCGATGAAAACAACGTAACGAATGTCAATGCATTGATCAATCTCGGTTTTGATATTGAAGATGGTGACACGGTTTCCTTCGACGATATCGTGGGAACAAAAATCACATTGGCGTCTAATGATGCCTTTTACACCGAATTGCCGACTGGAAACTTCATTCCAAACCAAGATTTAAATGAAGTTTTCGATAACAGCAACAACAAAGAATTAACGATCAGCGGAATCTTACGTATCAAGCAAAACTCTACGATGAACTTGCTGTCAACCGGCATTGCCTACAGTGATGCCCTCGCGCAAGAAGTGATCAAAGAAAACCAAGACTCAGCGATCGTCCAAGCACAAAAAGATAGCGACACCAACGTGATGACGAATGAACCCGTTGACGAAAGTGCCAAAGATTCATTGATCGCTTATCTCGGCGGCAGTGATTTACCAAACAGCATTATGATCTATCCAAATGATTTCAGTGCCAAAGAAAAAATCCTTGATTACTTGGATGACTTCAACAAAGGCAAAGACAAAGAAGACCAAATCGTTTATTCCGATTTAGCCGGTACGATGACTCAATTGACTGGTGGCTTGATGGATGCCATCACCTATGTCTTGATCGCTTTTGCAGGAATCTCTTTGGTAACCAGCATGATCATGATCGGTATCATCACTTATACCTCTGTACTAGAACGCACGAAAGAAATTGGGGTCTTAAAAGCATTAGGTGCTCGTAAAAAAGACATCACCCGCGTCTTCGATGCCGAAACCTGTATTTTAGGGATCGCTTCAGGGGCTTTAGGTGTCCTAATTGCTTGGTTAGCTACATTCCCGATCAACGCGATCTTATATAGTATGACTGATCTCGAAAATGTTGCTCAATTAAATCCGGTCCACGGCCTGATCTTGATTGCCGTCAGCACCGTTCTAACCATGATTGGCGGCCACATTCCAGCTCGAATGGCAGCGAAAAAAGATGCAGCGATCGCTTTACGCGCCGACTAATTTTATAAGAAAACCTAACAGGCAGCAGCCATCCCCTTGGCTGCTGTTTTTTTGTCCTTCCTTCTGACTTCCAAAAGGTTTCTCTTGAAAAATCCATAAATGAGGAATACAATAGATTTGTTTTTAGGTATACCTAAAAAGATAGGGTGTGAAACGATGAATGAAGAAAAAAAATTGATCCAAGCGGCCAACGGTCCTAGCTTGGAAGAAATAAATAATACAGTTGCCATCCCAAAAAACGGCAGCTTTTGGCGCAATCTCTTAGCGTTCTCTGGTCCTGGGGCATTGGTAGCCGTGGGCTATATGGACCCAGGAAACTGGATCACCTCGATCGGAGGCGGTGCTGAATATGGCTATCTCTTACTTTCTGTGATCTTGATTTCCAGTTTGATCGCTATGCTACTGCAATACATGGCAGCCAAGCTAGGGATCGTGACCCAGATGGACCTTGCGCAAGCAACTCGTAAACACACCAGCAAAGGTTTAGGCTTTGTCTTGTGGATCGTCACCGAATTGGCTATCATGGCAACGGATATCGCGGAAGTGATCGGAGGAGCGATCGCTCTCAATCTACTATTCGGCTTACCGTTATTAGTTGGGGTCATCTTAACGATTTTCGATGTATTGCTTCTGCTCTTTTTAATGAAACTAGGTTTCCGTAAAATCGAAGCGATCGTCATGACACTGATTTTGGTCATTATGCTGGTCTTTTGTTACGAAGTCATTATTGCTCAACCGGATCTACCGGCTGTCTTGCAAGGCTTTATTCCGCAAAAACAAGTCTTGAACCATGGGCAGCTGACAATGGCATTGGGGATCGTTGGTGCGACTGTGATGCCCCATAATCTCTATCTGCATTCTTCGATCTCCCAGTCACGAAAAATCGATCGCAGCGATACTCAAGAAGTGGCAACGGCCGTGCGGTTCGCTACTTGGGATTCCAATATCCAATTATCCGCTGCGTTTTTGGTCAATTGCCTGCTTTTGATCTTAGGAAGCGCCTTGTTCTTTGGTCATAGCGAAGAAGTCGGCACCTTCTCCGCGCTGTTCAATGCATTGCAAGATTCCTCCATTGCTGGTGCTGTCGCCAGTCCAGTCTTGAGCGTTCTGTTTGCCGTAGCGCTCTTGGCATCCGGTCAAAATTCAACGATCACTGGGACACTGACAGGCCAAGTCGTGATGGAAGGATTTATCCATATGAAGATCCCTACTTGGGCGCGACGTCTGATCACCCGTGGCTTATCGGTGATCCCCGTCTTGCTTTGTACAATTTACTTTGGCGGCAACGAACAAGCTCTGGACGATCTGCTGATCTATTCGCAAGTCTTTTTAAGCATCGCCTTACCCGTTTCGATGATTCCGCTGGTTCTTTTTACCAGCTCAAAAAAAATCATGGGGGAACGCTTCAAGAATCCGCTATGGGTCTCTACCTTAGGCTGGATTTGTGCCATTGCACTGACGGTCTTGAATGTCCGCTTGATCATCGAAACACTCGGCAACTTCTAATATCGAAAAAAGCTTACGAGGTAGCCTCGTAAGCTTTTTTGGTTAATTCGTTTCTAAATCATGTAAAAACAGACCGCTCAACAGTTTTGGTTCAAACCAAGTTGATTTTGGCGGCATGATTTCTCCCGCATCGGCTACTGCCAAAAGATCGGCCATTTGCGTTGGATACATGGAAAAAGCCAATGTCCATTCTCCGCTATCCACCAAACGTTCCAATTCTTCTGGACCACGAATCCCGCCGACAAAATCAATGCGTTTGTCTGTCCGCACATCTTGGATCGCGAAAATATCAGCCAGCACGTATTGTTGTAAAAGCGACACATCCAGCTGTCCTACCGCATCTTGCGGCACAGCTTCTGGTTTGATGGTCAACTCCCACCACGCATGGTTTAGGTACAGATGAATCGAACCACGTTGCGCTGGTTTCTTCGTTGTAGTTTCTTGAATCGTAAAATGCTGGGCTGCCTGCTCAAAAAAGGTTTCTGGCACCGGTACCCGCAAGACCCGATTGTATTCCCAAATCGCTAATTCATTTTCTGGGAATAAGATTGCTAAAAAGCGGTCGCTTTCTTGGCTGCTTTGGCCATCGGCTCGCTTTTGCAAGCCAACTTTAACTGCTGACTCTGTACGGTGATGTCCATCCGCAATATAGAGGGCATCTACAGCCTGAAACTGCTGGGCAAAAGAGGCGACTAGCGCTGGATCATCGATCAGCCAAACACGATGCTGCACCTCATGATAGCTGACAAAATCATAGATCGGCGCATGTTCTGCTTGCCACGCATCGATCGCTTCTTTGACTGCTGCTGGTTGGCGATAGCTCAAGAAAATCGGACTTGTATTGGCATCACATGCCAGAATATGATTGATCCGATCGATTTCTTTTTCTGGACGGGTAAACTCGTGTTTCTTGATTTTCCCAGCGACATAATCATCGATCGAGGTACAGGCGACAAGCCCAGTTTGACTTCTGCCAGCCATCGTCAATTCATACAAATAATATGCGGGCGCCGTTTCTTGAATCAACCAGCCTTCTTCTTGAAAAGATGCAAGATTTTCAGCCGCTTTTTGATACACCTGTGGATCATAAGGATCGATTCCTGGCAAGTCGATCTCCGAACGGTCGATGTGGAAATAGCTGTAAGGATTGCCTTGCGCAAACGCTGCGGCTTCTTGTGAATTGACCACGTCATAAGGCAGCTCGGCCACTTTTTCTGCCAATGAGGCTTCTGGACGAATGGCTTTAAACGGAAATACTTGAACCATTAATACCCAACCTCCTGATTTTTGATGACCCGTACACGAACGATATTTTCGTTCTCCCGCAGTTTATCGGCTAATTGATTCAACAATGCCTCATCTTCAGAAGCGACATCGGCTAGGGTGTAAGCAAAGTCTTCCCGTCCACGATTCAGCATATTGTCGATATTAATCCCAGATTCCGCAATGATCGACGAAATCTGACCTAACATATTCGGTACATTGCGATTGATGATCGTCAGACGATAAGGCGAATGAAAAGCCATCTCAACGGTTGGAAAATTCACCGAGCGCTTGATGGTCCCGAATTCCAAGAATTTTTTCAATGTTCGGGCTGCCATCTTGGCACAGTTGACTTCAGCTTCTTCTGTTGATGCACCTAAATGCGGCAAGACGAGTACTTTTTCATTGTGCAGCAATTGTTCATCCGCAAAATCAGTCGTATAGCCAGCTAAACGGTCGGCTTTTAACGCACGTAAAACGGCATCTGTATCGACGATTTCTTTACGAGAAAAGTTGAATAGCTTCATTGTTGGTTTCATTTTCGCAAGTTCGGCTTCCCCGACGAGATGATGCGTGTTTTCCATTAGCGGCACATGAACCGTAATAAAATCACAGGTTGAAAAGACTTCCGCAATATCATTGGCACGCTTGACCCGACGAGAGATCGTCCAAGCAGTATCCACTGACACGTAGGGATCATAACCGACTACTTCCATCCCTAGACGATAAGCATCGTTGGCAACCATCGCTCCAATAGAACCAAGGCCGATGATTCCTAACTTTTTACCTTCTAACTCTGTTCCAGCAAATTGACTTTTTTGTGCTTCTGCTTGTTCTTCCACATTATCACCGTTCAAGGTTTGGACCCATTGGGCACCTCGTAAAATCGGGCGGACACTTAAGAGCAGACTAGCAATCACTAATTCTTTGACCGCATTGGCATTGGCACCGGGTGTATTAAAGACGACGATCCCTTTTTCAGTACATGCTTTGACGGGAATGTTGTTGGTCCCAGCCCCTGCACGAGCAATACCTAAGACACTTTCAGGAAAAGCGTAATCGTGCAATTTCTGGCTGCGCAGCAAAATCCCTTGCGGTTGGTCGCTCTCGTTGATGGCATACTTTTCTTTTTCTAAACGCTGTAATCCTTCTGGTGCGATCGCATTGAATGTTTTGATTTGGAACATTTATTTGACCTCCGCTTCAAATGATTTCATAAAGTCGACTAACGCTTGAACGCCAGCTAATGGAAAGGCATTGTACAAGCTTGCTCGCATTCCTCCAACGGAACGATGCCCTTTCAAGTTCTCAAAACCAGCTTTGACAGCTTCTTCATTGAAGCGCTGATCTAATGCTTTATCCCCTGTTACAAAAGGAATATTCGTTAGTGAACGGCTATCAACAGCCACAGGACTACTGTAAAGAGCAGAGGCTTCGATCGTTTCGTATAAAAGCGCCGCTTTTTGGCGGTCTTGTTCTAAAATTGCAGGAATGCCGCCTAATTCTTCCAACCATTCAAACACCAATTTAGCAATATAGATAGCATACGTTGGTGGTGTATTGTACAATGAGTCATTTTTAGCCTGTAGACGATAATCCAGCATTGGAGCGAAAACAGCATCATCATTGAGTAAATCTTCTCGGATGATTACTACCGTCAACCCTGCAGGACCAATATTCTTTTGGGCCCCAGCATAAATCACACCGAAGTCTTCTACGCGATAGTCATTGGCTAAAATATTTGAGGACATATCCGCTACGATCGGCACGTTGCCAGCCTGCGGAATCGTTTGAAAGGCAGTCCCTTCAATGGTGTTGTTCGTGGTGATATGCAAATAAGCCGCTTCTTGATCGATCGCATCTTCTGAAATTTCTGGAATATAGGTAAAGTTTTGATCCTCACTAGAGGCAACAACTTCCACCGTCACGTTTCCAAGCGCTTTTGCTGCTTCAATAGCTTTCTTCGACCAAGAACCGGTATTTACGTATAAGGCTTTTTTGTTTTGTGCAAGATTCAAAGGGATCATACTGAATTGGAGACTCGCGCCGCCTTGTAAAAACAGTACCTGATAGTTTTCAGGAATTCCCATTAATTTTCGTAAAAGTGCTTCTGCATCTTTAATGATTGCTTCAAACAAGGAGGACCGATGACTCAGCTCCATAACGGACATCCCACTTCCGCGGTAATTCAAAAGTTCGGATTGTGCTTTCTCCAATACGGGACGGGGCAATACGGCAGGACCAGCTGAAAAGTTATAAACTGTCATACAAAAAATCTCTCCTTTATGTTAGATGTGAAAATCATTATAACAGATAGCCGAAAATGAAAAAAGCCTTAAAAGAGAAAATAATTTTGAATTTTCAGAAAAGACTACCAATTTCTTAACGTTCGTCATTTCGGCATTTTTTCAAATAGCCAGCGAGAAATTTCATTGTAAACGATCTCGCGGTTGCGCTCATTCAAAATCTCATGACGGCCATGTTCGAGCAAATACATCGTCACGTCAGCATTTTGCTTCAGTTGCTGAGCCAATTGGCGGACGCTTTTGCCATAGTGCCCAACAGGATCGTCTCCACCTGAAATCAGCAGCAGCGGCAATTCTGAATCAATCTTGCGCAGTTGATCCGGATCACTGGCAGCTTGTGTCAATGTAAAGAGATCCTTGTAAGCTGCTAAAGAAAAATGAAATTGGGTGTAAGGGTCCTTCAAATAGCGATCCACTTGCTGCGGATCACTGGTCAACCAATCTTTGGCGGTCCGATTGGGACGAAAACGCCGGTTGTGCCGGCCAAAAACTAGCTGTTCCATTACGTGATAAGGCCATTGCTGAGCGGCAAACGGCCGCAACAAGTTCGTAACGAGTTTACCTCCTTGCATCAGCACGGCTTTTTCCATCGTGGTGCCCATGATGATCGCTCCTGTCAATGGATGTGGCTGACTAAACAAATAATTCCGCAAAACCAGCGATCCCATACTGTGACCTAAGATAAAGTATGGTCGGTCTGGATAGCAAGCAGCGGCGTACTGATGGACTATTGCCACATCTGCCACTAAATGTTTGGCACCCTCTTTTTCACCAAAATGCCCATAAGCCTGTGTGTCCTTCACGGATTGCCCATGCCCTAAGTGATCATGACCGACCACCGCATAGCCTTGTGCAGTTAAACATTCCGCAAACTCGTGGTAACGTTCAATGTGCTCAATCATTCCGTGGACGATTTGCACGACTGCTTTTGGCTGTTCTTCTGGCAGCCACGTTTTGACAAAAAGCTGATCCTTCCCATTTGATGAAGTCAGCTTTTCTTGATTCATCCTCATAGTTTGCACCTCTTTTGCTTTTTCTTTTCCCTCCGCCAAATAAAACGGTCGTTTTCTTTATTATACATGGAATTTTAGGCTATGGCGGTAGGAGTTGGGAATTTGCGAGGATAAAAAAACTCCTGCTACATTGTCTAGAGACAAAGTAGCAGGAGTCAAACGATCATTACCCATCGCTTGGATTGGAAAACTTCCTCACTATTTTTTATTTGAATTTGACGATTTCTAAACGATCAATACTTAGCGTATCCACCCCAATCTCAGACGAAAGGGTGATTTCCTGCGCCCCTTTCGGTAACTTCATGCGGACTTGTAGCGGTTGATAATATTCGGAAGGATAGACATCTACCACGTGGTTTGCTTGTTTCGTTTCAATCCTGACCTGAATTGGGTCATTCAAGGAGAGATAATCAGCGGTTTTGACATAGGCAATCACCAGAAATTCGTCTGCTTCTTCAATCTGCGGAGCAAAGATAATTTTGTCAGTCGTTGATTCAAAGCCTTGGACGACTTTCTTAGAGAATGCTGCCTCATCTTCGACAAGCACTAAATCGCCCTCCAGCAAAGCACGGCTAGCAGTTAATCGCAGTCGATTGGGCTCAGCTTTTGGCAACGCTTGAACATGCCACTCATCAAAAGGAGCTTCCAGTAGAATTTTATCCTCTTGATCCCAACCAAACTTTTGTAAGCGGATCGAACGGTTCCAGCCCGAATGATCCCACCGAGCAGCATGATAAATCAGCCAGTCTTCAGAACCATCTTTTGATTTGGTAAATCCATTATGACCAGGTCCATAGACAGTGTTTGTCTGTTGGAAAATCGGCGCTGGTTCCTTTTGCCAGTTCGCTCTTTCTAGCGGATCATCAGCCACATCTAGGGTCATAAGACCAAGAGCGTAATCATTGTCCCAGCTTCCACTGGCAGAGTATACCAAATTGACTGTTTCGTCTTTGATCATCACTTGAGGGGCTTCATTGATCAATGGTGTTTGCCGCATTTCCCATTCATATTCTGGTTCTGAGATAAGTCGTTTCTCCCCGATCACTTCCGTAGGGGAGGCCATTTCCGCTAAATAAAGATTTTGCGCAACATTTTCATACCCTTCCCAGCCCGACCAAAGGAAATAGCGTTTGTCATTGATCTCTAAGACTGTTCCATCAATCGCAAATTTATCATCCATCCCTTTGATCTCTTCCAATTGCCACTCACCCATGTAAGGATCTTTTTGATGATTGACTAATGCGTACATACGATGCGTTTCTGAAGGACGATTAGCCGCGAAATACATCACCCAGCGATCATCTAAGTAATGAAGCTCAGGTGCCCAGATACTTTCAAATTCTGCTGGCATTTCCCAGATGATCTTTTTTTCACCAGCAGCAACGTGAGAGAGGTTTTCAGCACGCCAAAGCGTTAAATTATTCCCAGTCGTTTTGGTATAATAAAAGAACGCTTCCGTTTGCAAGATCCAAGGATCTGCCCCATCATTATCGATAATTGAAGTAAAATCGGACACTTCTTCCCCTGGATCAGTTCCAGCGCTACAACCGGTTATCATAAGCGCAGCAATCAAGATACTTACTCCACTGAGCCAAGCTGCTGATTTCCCCATCGGACATCGCCCCTTTCCTTACCAATCATTTTATTCTACCTGCGGTGGATGAAACTGCTCATTGATCTCTTTAATTGCTGTCAAATCAACTTTTGGTTGGCGATCATAGGTCAGTAACCCATTGATTTCTTGTTCGACATCTGTCAACTGAGTGTAGCAATAGCCCCAGAGTCCGACAGAGTCATAAACAGCCACCATGATTCGCTGATAATCCTTCAAGAAATCTTGTTGATTTTCCACTGAGGTATAGCCCCAACCGGGTTGCCCCGAAACATCGAAGCCAATACCACCAAACTCGGTCAATAAAATAGGCTGATCCTGATAAGAAAATCCTCCAGCGAAAATCGGCCAGGGGGTCGATACTCGACTCACCAATTTTTCTCTCGTGCTGAGACTGTCTTTAAAGTATAGATATTTTTGCCGCTCAGATTCTTGCCCATGCGCATAATTATGAATCGCACAAATATCGGTCTCCGTCATCGCCCAACCATCATTTGAAATAACCAACCGTTGCTGGTCTAACGAATGGATAAAGTGATACATCGCTTGAGAAAAATGCTGTTGCTGACGATCAAATGAGATTTTTGGCACACCCCAGCTCTCGTTGATTGGGACCCAAGTAACGATCGAAGGATGACTATAATCCCGAGTAATGATTTCTGTCCACTCTTGCATCAAGCGCGTTACCGAAAGATCGGTATAGATTGCCGGCGCCGCACACTCTCCCCAAACAAGAAATCCTAATTTATCTGCCCAGTATAAAAAGCGTGGGTCTTCTGTTTTTTGGTGTTTTCGGCAACCATTAAATCCCATTTCTTTGGCCAATAAGATGTCTTGTTTAAAGTCCTCATCTGTTGGTGCAGTTAACAAGCCGCTCGGCCAATAGCCTTGATCGAGAACCAACTTCTGGTAGTAAGGCTTGTTATTTAAGTAAATCATACCGTTTTCTGTATGTATTTTACGCATACCAAAATAACTTTTTAGCTGATCGATGGCCTTCCCTGCTTCTCTAAGAGTCAATTCTACATCAAATAATTGCGGTTTTTCAGGTGTCCAAGACCAGCCTTCGTGGTGAAAATTCGTCCGAAAAATTTCTTGCTGGAAAATATCAACCGCCAAACTCAACTTAGAAGTGATAAAGTCTGCCTTTCCGCTGGTAACTAAAGCACCTTTAAAATAGATTTGATATTCTAAGACTACTTGTGGCTGTAACTGATTCAGTTCTACATCGATCTTAACGGCGCCAGCATCAAAATCACTCGTAAATTTCACCTGTTGCAGATGGGTTTCGGCAACTACTTCAAGCCAGACTGGCTGCCAGATCCCTGTTGAGTTTGTGTACCAGATTCCTGCTGATTCTTCTTCCCAAAATTGTTTCCCCCGTGGAATGCTTTCATCAAAATGTGGATCAAATGCTCGCACACTTAGTATTTGCTCTTGTCCAGATACTAAAGCATCCGTGATGTCTATATCAAAAGAGGTATGCCCTCCGCAATGATTTTTCACATGATTGCCATTGACAAACACATCTGCTTCATAGTCCACCGCCCCAAAATGCAAAAGGACACGACTTTTTTCAAGGACTTGCACATTGAAGGTCCGATAATACCATACAACGTCGTGCACTTCTCGATGATCAATGCCGCTCAATGCACTTTGATAGACAAAGGGAACATTGATCTTGTACGGATAGTTTGCTTCATTTGTGTACCACTTTTCTTTTAAACCAAGATTTTGGTCATCAAAGGCAAATTGCCATTCACCATTTAAGCTTAACCAATTCTCTCTCTCAAATTGCGGTCTCGGGTATTCTTCTCTACTCATATTTCCTCCAAAAACAAATTATTTTATGCCACTTTGCAACGACATTGACGCCATAAAGCTTTTTTGCGCCACCAAATACAATAAAAAGGTAGGGATCAAAGCCAAGATTGCTCCGGCAGTTCCAATTCCCGGATAGGTCATGTATTGCCCTTGTAGCAACTGCAGCCCCGGTGTAATCGGTAATTTATCAATATCGTTTATCACGATCGATGGCCACAAGAAGTCATTCCATGAGCCAGTAAAACTAAATAACGCAACCACCGTCAATACAGGTTTGATCAGTGGTAAGATAATATGATAAAAGATTTGAAACTCGTTGGCCCCATCGATCACAGCCGATTCATCCAATTCTTTAGGAATCCCTAAAATGAACTGCCGAACGAGGAAAATGTTATAAACACCTGCAGCCCCAGGAACGATGACTGCCAGAAATGTATTAGTCCAACCTAACGTATCAACGATTTTAAAATTCGGGATCAAATTGACCACCCCGGGAAACATCATCGTTCCTAACAATAGGGCAAAAATCAAATCTCTCCCCTTAAAGGTGAGTCGTGTATAGCCATAGGCTGCAAACGAGACGATCACCATAACCAACAGCGTATGTGAAGTTGAAATAATCATTGAATTCACAAACCAGCGGAACACAGGAGAAGAATCATTGCCTTTTAACAAGCCCAAAAAGTTAGCCAGCGTCCAATCTTGTGGAATCAAACTGAACCCAACCTTTTGAATCTCTGCCTCCGATTTAAACGAGGTAAAAATTGCCCATATCAAAGGAAAGAGCCAAATCACACAGACGATCGCTAGCAAAATAAAGGCAATTCTTTTCCCTAGTTTGTTTTCTCGCATCTTCTTCCCTCCTATCTTTCCATTTTTTTGATGACCATAAATTGCACAATCGAAACTGCCATGATTACAAAACCTAGTAAAATAGCCATCGCTGAAGAAATTCCTGCAACCGAGGTACTACTACCAAAAGCATTTTCTTGGATGTACATCATCAACACGCGAGTAGAATTGTTGGGTCCGCCACCCGTCAACATTAGTGGCTGACCATAAATATTAAACTGAGCGATGGTCGTCATGACCGTGGTAAAAACAAGCTGGTTGCGAATACTCGGCAAAGAGATACGGAAAAATTTCGTTATACTATTTGCACCATCTAATTCTGCTGCTTCTAACTGCTCTTTAGAGACGCCATTTAATGCAGCAACATAAATAATTAGATTCCCACCTAATGTCCACCAAATCGTCACGATCAAAATAGCGATCCATGCCCATGGTTGCGTGCCTACAAAATTGATGTCGATACCGAATACTTCTTTGATTGGCCCAAAAGATTTGCTCAAAAGGAACCCCCAAATAATCATGACGGCAGAGATTGCAAACAGTGTTGGCAGATAGAGAATCGATTGAAAAAAACGCATCATTTTTGGTTTAGCAGACAATGCAACCGCTAGCAACAAGGGAATTACAATACATAACGGAACGGAGATTGCCGCAAAAAACAGCGTATTTTTCATTCCATTAAAAAATTGCGTATGATACAACGAGTCTTGATCAAACAAAATCGTTTGAAAATTATCAAACCCGACAAAAATCGGTGTACTGAACAGATCCCATTCAGTAAAAGAAACATAGATCCCAATCACTGCAGGAACTAAAAAGAATAAAAGAAAAAGGAGCATATGCGGACCAATAAAAACGATTGGCCAGCCATTTAACCTTTTTTTCATCAATACCCATCCTTCCTTGTATTTCTAGTGCAGCTCTCAACAAGAAACAACTGTGACAGCCCTTTAAGCCTATCAGAATTCCTCCCCTATCAAAAAATGGACTGAATTCTTTTTATGGTCGCTCTTCCTTCTGCCACAGCCTCTATGTGAGAAGATTATTTCATCTTTTCTTCTACAACTTTTTGGATCTCACCAAAAGTCGTTTGAATATCTGCTTTTCCTGTGATCATGTCCCATGAGCGATTATCATATTCACCAAAGATATACGATAAGCCATCAACTGCGTTAACAGAAATTGCCGCTTGTCCTTTTTCTGTCTTCAATAAGAAGGATTGTGGCATCTCAACATATTCTTCATTGTCTAGCATAGCTAAGGAAGTAGGATTTGCACCTGATTTGACCCACTCTAATTGGTTTGCTTGTAACCAAGTCAGAAAGTCGACCATGCCACTTTTCTTTTCATCGGAACGTTCCTCGTTCGTTTTGAACATTGCAAACTGATCGACGCCTGAACCTTGAATGATATGTTCCGCATCCCATTGAGGAGTAAATGTTTGGCCCCAAGTGAAGTCACTGATTTCTTCCATATTACTTAGCATCCATGTTCCTTCTGGAAGAAAAATCAGTTGCTGGTTTGCAAAAAGTTTATTTGCATCTTCACCATCTGGGACCATGTAGCCGGCATCGTACAGATCCTTAAACTCTTGAACGGCATTGTAAGAATACTCATTATCGATATTGATGTTTCCTTGTGCATCTTGCCATTCCCCACCCATTTGTTGGTAGAGATTCGAATAATTCTGCATGCCCCATGTATAACCAAAACTATAGATACCATCTGCTTTTGCTTTTTCCCCAGCTTGTCTGATTTCTTCATACGTCACTACGCCATCATCCAACGCTCCTGGAACATATTTATCCACCAAATCTTGGTTGTAATACATCACCCACGAACCCATGGTTGCCGGAATCCCATATTGACTATCATCCACTACACCAGTGTCCCAAGCAGCTTCTACGTAGTTTTCCCGTGCCAATTCTGTTCCATCGATCATGTCATCCCAAGTTTCAAGCATGTCTTGGTGTTTATACGTAGGCAAAGCTTCTGAGGCGATCAAAGCCAAATCAGGGACACCTTTCCCCGATTTCCCCGCAGTCGTCAACTTTGAAGTAAAGGTGTCACCTTGCATGCTTACTAGCTTCACTTTAAAGTCTGGGTCTGTTTCATTGTATTGATCAATCGTTTTTTTGATTTTTTCACCGTCCGGTCCTGTTGTCGAAGACCAAAGCAAAATTTCTGAATTATTACTTGAGCTACCACTTCCGCCACAAGCAGCTAACAATACTGTACATAATAAGCTTGTCCCTACTAAAACAATTGATTTACTTACTTTCATTTTTTACACTCCTTTTAATTTAACTAAAAAGTAAAATGACATCCAAATATCAATAAACACAATCGTTAGACTATCGTCAAATAATGTTTACACCGTAAAGTTACTATAAATATAAAGCGCTGTCAACATTATTTTAACAAGGTATAACCAAAAATTATATCATTTTACTATTTTGTAAATCCACAAGATTGTGTTATAATTAAACCATCTTTTCATTAAACATTTTAGTATAACGAGGTGATTGCTATGGAATTGGATTTAACGAACGCATCTTTACCGATCTACGAAGCACTGGCAAATGAAACTCGCTTAGCGATTTTAAGAGAATTAGGCGATAAGAAGAAAAGCATCAGTGAAATTGGACAAAAATTAGCAATCAGCAATGCTTTAATGACCAAACATATCCGTAAACTCGAAGAAGCTCAGTTGATCAAAACCGAAAAAGGATCGGGGCAAGACTGGAAGAAAAAATATTTGTCTCTAAAAACTGATTTCATCAATATCAATTTCCCAGCAAAAGTGTTTCCAGAAATGAATCTAACCTCCCAATCTGTGAAAATCGGCCACTTCACCGATTTTAAAGCTGAGCCTTCTTGTGGAATGGCGACCAAAGACCGCTTGATTGGCGCCTTAGATGATCCAAAATCTTTTCTGGATCAAGAACGTGTTGATGCAAGTATCATCTGGCTAAATAACGGTTTTTTAGAATACAAAATCCCAAATCCTTTGAAAAATGGCGAAAAAATCGAATTACTGGAAATCAGTATGGAGATTGCTTCAGAGTTCCCAATTTCGAATAACTATTGGCCAAGTGATCTTTCCTTTTACTTAAACAATCACTGCATCGGTAGCTACACCGTACCAGGAAACTTTTCGGATGTCAGAGGTTCTCTGACTCCACAATGGTGGATCGATGAGTTCAGTCAATATGGATTACTTAAGCATTTACGCATCAATCGCTATGATACTTCCCTCGATGGAGAAAAATTAACAGATCACAACCTGAATGAAATCGACTTAGACCACAGTGACTTTTTCACCTTTAAAATTGCTGCACCTGCAACTGCCGAAAACGCTGGTGGTTTGACCATTTTCGGCGATCGATGGGGAAATTATCCTCAAGATTTATTGTTCAATTTTTACGTATCGGAATGACTGTTGTCGTTCCATTACACAAAAAAAGCACGTAGCGAAGAGAGATCACTCCCTCAGCTAGTGCTTTTTTCTATTCTCTTACGCTGTGGCAAAAATGCGTTCAATCAACTGCATCACTGCTCGGACTTCTTCGTTTTTAACGATAGGTTCGGCACCGTTGCGTACAACGTTGTAAAAATTCTTGTAGAAAGGTTCAAAATCCGCTTCGGCTTTCGGGAAAGGAATCTCTTTGGCTGCCAATTCCGATGGCGGTGCCATCGTTTTCGTCAAGCCAACGCCTGCTTGAACTGGTTTTGGTGCGGCCACGTCTTCGCGACCTGTTGCCTGAACCATTTCACCATTTAGATCCCAATCGGTGATGGTGGCTGTTCCTTCCGTTCCTTTGATGTACCAGCGAGGCAATTGCGTGTAATTGGAGGTTCCAACTTCCACGATTGCTTTGACCCCATTTTCAAAGGTAATCAAAGCGAAGAACCCATCATCGACTTCTTCCCCCAACACAAAGCTAAGATCCGCTTTGACGTCTTTCACTGGGCTGTCGATCAGCCATAGCATTTGATCTAGCAAGTGAACGCCCCAGTCTAAGAGCATTCCCCCGCCTTGTTTTTTCACATGACGCCAGTCTCCTGGGATGCCGTTTGCCCCTTGGACTCGTGATTCTAATTGGAACAAATCGCCGATCTGTCCATTACGGTACAGTTCGCGTACAAGTAAAAAATCAGGATCCCAACGGCGGTTTTGGTGAACCATAAAGGTATTGCCGGTTTCTTGGGCAACCGCCACGATCTCATCTAGTTCCGCAGTATTCAGCGCAACAGGCTTCTCGCAAACAACATGTTTGCCTGCTCTCAATGCAGCGATCGATAACTCTTTATGCAAGTCATTAGGTGTGGCGATCAATACTGCTTCGATCGTCTCATCGGCTAAGACTTCATCATAGCTTTTAAAGATCTTATGGCCTTTTTCTTGTGAGATCGCTTGACGTTCTTCATTGATATCGTAAGTTCCTACGATGTGGATTCGTTCGTTTTCATTTGGTAAGATATTGTGGACATGGTACGCACCCATGCCGCCATATCCGATTACTGCAAAATTGATTGCACTCATGTCTGACACTCCTCGGTTTTCTTCTTATGCCCACCACATGGATGAAGCTTCTTCACGGATCATAATCGTCTTCAAGTTGCTGATGGCACGATTCAGTCCTTCATCAATGGACATGATTGGATCTTCATGCTCAATACTCAAGACATAATCATACCCATAAATTCTAAGTGCAGAAATAATATCTGACCAGACTTGTAAGCTGTGGCCGCAACCGACTGAACGGAAGGTCCAAGCTCGGGTTTTGACATTGCTATATGGCTGCATGTCCGTCAAGCCATGCATGTTGATATTGTCTTGGTCCAAATACGTATCTTTGGCATGGAAGTGATGGATCGCATCGGCTTCCCCTAAGATTTTGACCGCTGCCACTGGGTCGATCCCTTGCCACCATAAATGACTTGGATCCAAGTTACAGCCGATGGCTTTACCCGCAGCATCCCGCAGTTTCAACATCGTATAAGGGGTATGTGCCAAAAAGCCGCCATGAAGTTCGATCCCGATTTTAACACCAGCCGCTTCCGCTTCCGTGTTGATGCCTTTCCAATAAGGAATCAGTTTTTGTTCCCATTGATAATTATAATTGTCATCGTATTCCGTCGGCCATGGCAATACTGGCCAGTTGACTTGTGTATCTGTTGCATTTCCGCCTGAAACGCCTGAAAAACCATTCACAACAGGTACATTCATTAAGCTGGCTAATTTGATGGTTTTACGCAAAAGTTCATCGGCTTCTTGCGCTTCTGCTTTTAGTGGAGAGATTGGGTTGTTGTGACAGCTCAAAGCTGAGATTTCCAATCCTTTATCAGCTAATTTTGCCAAGTATTCTTTTCGCTCTGCTTCACTTGCTAGTAAACGGTCAATGTCTAAGTGGGCATTGCCGGGAGAACCACCGGTACCGATCTCAACGGTTTGGAGCCCTTTTTTCGCTACTTCATCGATCATTTCTTCAAAGCTAAGTTGATTGAATAACGGGGTAAAAACACCTAATTTCATTTTCTTTCCTCCTCAATTGCTTGAAAATGCCCATATGTTGGGTAACGATTTTCTGTTGGTGCACACCAGCGAGCCGCATTTTGGATCACTTTTTGCACTTTGGGATTGTAATAGCTTGGGAATGTCTCATGACCAGGCTGGAAATAGAAGATTTTGCCATTCCCACGGCGGAATGTACAGCCGCTGCGGAAAACTTCACCACCAGGGAACCAGCTGACAAAGATCAATTCATCCGGCGCTGGAATATCAAAGTGCTCGCCATACATTTCCTCTTGCTCTAGTTCGATCCATTCGCCGACTCCTTCAGCGATTGGGTGGCTTGGATTAACATTCCAGATCCGCGCATGCTGATCGTCTACCCGCCATTTCAAATCGCACGACGTTCCCATCAACGTTTTAAAGATTTTCGAAAAGTGGCCAGAATGCAAGACGATCAGTCCCATTCCTTCCCATACACGCTGCTGCACACGAGCAACGATAGTATCATCGACTTCTTCATGCGCCATATGGCCCCACCAAACCAACACATCCGTGTCAGCCAATACTTGCTCCGTCAACCCATGTTCTGGTTCATCAAGGGTCGCCGTTCGTACTTGAAAATCATCCTCTGCTAAAAACTTGGCAATTTGACCATGGATTCCTTCTGGATACATTTTTTGGACGGTCTCATTCGTTTTTTCATGACGAAACTCGTTCCATACCGTAACATGGATCATTGGTAGACCTCCTCTACGATGTCTTTTAATTGCAGATAATCAATCCCGCTGGCTTCTAAAGGAGCGAATTTTTGAAACGCTTCCTGCTCGACGATCAGCCATGGTAGTTCTAATGCTTTAGCTGCTTCTACATACGACTTAATTGGTAAAATCCCATTGCCGATCTCGGTGCTTTCCTGCGGCTGCTCTTGCATATCTTTGATATGAACCAAGCCGACCTTCGTTTCGCGTTCCTTTAGCCAAGGTAAAATAGCCACGTTTGCAAAGGCTAACCAGTAAAGGTCGGCTTCCAAACGCAGTTGCGGATTGTCTTTGATCAGTTCATCGATCATGGATTTTCCAGCAACTTCAGTAAATTCATGGGCATGGTTGTGGTAGTAGCAAATCAGCCCTTCTGCCTGCAATTTTTGGGTGATCTGGGTCAGCTCCGCAGCAAAGGCTTGCCATTTTTCCAAAGAATCAAAGCTGGCATACGGAATCACGATCCGTTGATTGCCAATCGTTTTTTCAAAAGCGACGGTTTCTTCAAAACGATCTTGCAATGCTTCAAACGGGATATGGGAAGCCGCGACCGCCAAATCCAACTGCTCCAGCATTTCTTTGATCTGAACAGCGCTGTGTCCATGATAACCGGCAAATTCAACACCGTCATAGCCGTTTTGTTTTACTGTTTTCAACGCATCAAAAAGATTTGTCTTGCAGTCCTCTTGAATACTCCAAAGCTGTAAAGCGATTTTCGGTTTTGTCATTTGTGCTCGCTCCTTTTCTTCCAGCAGTTCTTATAGGTAGACTGGCTCACCGGTTTGCGATGATTTGTAGATCGCTTCTAGAATCTCCGTCACGACCATTGCTTCTTCAGGTTTGACCACTGGTTCGGTATCGTTGATGATCGCATGGATCCACGATTGTGCTTCTAAAATTTCTGGCGTCTCCCCGTTTCCTTCATAAAAATCAACGCCGCCTGTTTCAAGTTCGATATTTTTTTCATACAGCAAGCTGTGGTCTTCCCCATTGATGGTCAAACCGTTGTTCATATCCGCACCGGCTTTGCTACCCATCAGTGTCGTTTTGGCCTCTTTCACATCCAAGCTGTTGAGCGCCCAGCTGGCTTCTAAGAAAATCGTTGCGCCATCTTCCATGACCACAAAACCAAAGGCCGAATCTTCTACTGAGAATTTCTCTGGGTCCCAAGGGCCCCAAGCATTTGCGGCATTTTTGGTTTGCGACAACTCATGATACGCTTTTCCGACAACAAATTTTGGTTTGTAATTGTTCATCATCCATAAGGTCAGATCCAATGCGTGGGTACCGATATCGATCAACGGACCGCCGCCTTGCGCCTCTTCATCAAGGAAAACACCCCAAGTTGGCACAGCCCGACGACGGATCGCATGAGCTTTCCCAAAATAAATGTTTCCTAATTGTCCTTCGGCGCACACTTCATGAAGATAACGAGAATCTTTTCTAAAACGGTTTTGGTAGCCGATCGTGAGTTTTTTTCCTGTTCGGTTGGCTGCTTCGATCATTGCTTTGGCTTCTGCCGCTGTTTTTGCCATTGGTTTTTCACACATGACATGACAATCCGCTTCTAGTGCAGCAATCGTCAACTCAGCATGTGAGGCGTTTGGTGTACACACATGGATCACATCTAGATCAGCTTGTGCCAACATTTCTTGATAATCGCTGAATACTTGAGCATCTTCGGTCCCAAATGCTGATTTCGCTTCAACTGCACGTTCAACCAGCAGATCACAAAAGGCAACCATTTCTACTTCTTCTACTTGAGACAAGGCAGGCATGTGCTTGCCGTTTGCGATCCCACCGCACCCAATGATTCCAACTTTAACTGTCATATCTTTCCTCCTGAAAACGCTTATTATTTTCTACCCCCTCATTATAGCGAAACATCGAAAGCAGTTCTTCCCAGTTTCCATTGAAAAAATTCCCGAAAATTATCTTATGAAACTTTAACAAAAAGAACCACTCCACAATTTATGCAAAGCGCTTAAAAAAACACTATCGAGAAAAAAATAGTGCCAAATTGACAAAAAAACAGTCGACAAGCACAGACTCATCGGCTGTTTCTATCAATTTTGATTCAATTGTTTCTGGTACTGCAACGGTGATTGACCAACGGCTTCCTTAAAGACATGATGAAATGTTTTGACACTGGCAAAGCCAGCTTTTTCAGCGACTTCTGCCATCGGGATCTTTTCATTTGCCAAGATAAATTTGGCTTGATTGATACGGTATTCCGTCAAAAACTGCATGAAGGTCTTGCCAGTATTGGTTTTAAAGAAACGCGTGAAATAATGAGGACTAAACCCTACATGTCTTGCGGTGTCCTCCATCGTCAAGACTTCTTGGTAATGGGATTCGATGTACTCAAAGACATCATTCAGACGCTGCAAGGTTTCTTTGTATTGTGCGGCCGTTCGTTTTAGTGGATTGACGGCTCGTTTTCGCTTTGGCAAGCTTTGATAGCACTCCCCGATCAACTGGTAAAGCAGCCCGAGAGTCAAATAACGCTTCCCAACAACATTCTCCTCTTCCAACTGATACAACTCGATCAAGAGACCTGTTATTTTTTCCGTAAAACTCGTTGGCCAATTTTTGCTGTGGGGCTCCCCTTCTTCAAAGAGTGTCATCAAGGATACTTTATTTTCTCGAAGCAACGGCTCTTCAAAAAGCTTCATATCAAATTGATAGACATAGCGTTCACTCTCAGGCGATGCTAGAAAATAGTGGGGTTGCCCGCTGGAAAAAAGATACAGATCCCCTTCCTCCAACTCAATGATCGTATCGTCAACACCAATATTGACCGTGCCGCGCTTAGCGTAAATGATCTCGATTTCTTTATGGACATGGGGGTAAACGATGGTCAACCCATCATTTAGAAACGTTCGAAAACGAAATTCACTTTCAAATTCAGGAATTTCAAGATACATACTCATGGCTGACCGACTCCTTCGCTCTATTCTTATTTATTATAAGCGAAAAATTGCCTAAGAGAAAACCTTTTCTCAGCCAATCATAGTTTCTTCTGCTTTTTTGTGGTATCGTATTCAAGAAAAGGAGTCTTGTTTATGAATTATTATGATCAACATCTGCATACATTTTTGTCTTTTGATTCAGATGAACAGTTTGAGAATTATCTAGCTTACCAGCCTGCCTACTTCGTTGCGACAGATCATTTCGATTTGAAGAACCCCTATTCGGGATTCCGTGATGATATTCCTGACTATGAATTACTAGTAAAAACCCACCAGAAGCTGCAAGAGACCACAGCGACGAAACTCTTAAAAGGCATCGAGATTGGTGTCGTGCCTGGTCAAGAACAAGAAATCTTGCGCTATCTTGAAAGCCATCCTTATGACTTGAAATTGATCAGTATCCATCAAAACGGTACCTTTGATTATATGGACGATGCCGTGTTGACGAAGGACAAATTTGCAGTCGCCAAACAATACTTTGACCAAATGGCCCACGTGTTGGACTCGTTTCCAGACGGGCATATCGTGACCCACTTTGATTATGGCTTGCGTCGTTTCCAATTTACAGCTGAGGAATTGGCCGCCCATTTTGAAACAGAGTTAACGACGATCTTCAAAAAAATCGTTGCCCGTGACTTAGCGATGGAAATCAACGCTAAGAGCTTTGGCCCCTATCAAAATGCCCACCTTTACCAATATGCTATCCCGCTGTATCAAAGTGTCGGGGGTAAATTGTTCACCCTCGGCTCTGATGCCCATAAAGCCAGTGATTATCGGTTAGATTTTGCAGCGATGAGCGATCTGCTGCGTTCCTTTGGTGTCAATCAATTAGCGGTATTTCAAGGTAGTGAACGGTTTATGGCGGATCTACCTGCTCAATAGCGTCACCTTTGAATGCACTCTACAACAACACATTTTCAATAAATGGACAAAAAAACGGCGAACCTTAAAAGGATACGCCGTTTTTTCATTTTAAGACCATATTTACTTAGGTTATTCTGCTGCTAAAATATCTTCCTTGGCATGGATCATTTGAGTCAAAAAGTCACAATAAGGCGTTGGCACTTGGTACTTGCGGCCTTTTCGTGAGATTGCGCCATTGATATAATCGATCTCGGTTTTGCGATGATTATTGATCAAATCTTGATACATGGATGGATAGTGCATTCCGATGCCTTCTGGATCATAGGTTTCCTCAATATGGTGGACTACTTCGGATACATCCAGTTCAACAGATTCATGGGTAGCAACTGCCGCAAATTCTTCCACAATCGTTTGGACCATCGCACGCGCCGTTGAGGTTTGTCCGAATTGGGCAATATTCACATTTAAAATCGAACACAAACCATTTAGTGTGCCGTTGACACAGGCTTTGCGATAGATGGAGTAGCGAATGTTCTCAGAATAAGACGCATTTAACCCAGCATCAGCCAAGACTACCGCTAATTGACGGGCATCTTCTTCTTTGCCCGGTTCGATATTTTGCAGTTCTACAGAACCATCCCCAAACAAGCGAACATTACCAGGACCAATCAAGTCCGCCGTCCAAATGGTATTTCCTAAAAAGATTTTATCCGTGCTGACATATTTTTCAATCGTGTCCTCATGACCGATCCCGTTTAATAAGCATAAGACTTTCGTTTGCTCTCCGATCATCGGTTTGATCGTTTGCATCATTTGATCCAGTTGCATCGCTTTAGTAAAGACCAGGATCAAGTCTGCTTGTACAGTCGTTGGGATCTCATTTTGCGAATAGATCGAAAAAGGGACTGCGATCTCTTCACCGTTTAAGTTCGCTCGTAATCCGTGTTCACGGATCGCTTCGATATGCGCCGACCAGCCGTCGATCAACGTGACGTCATTTCCGCCTCTTTTTAGCATAATAGCAAAACGGCTGCCCATAGCACCTGCACCAGCAATAACAATTTTCATCTGAATTCCTCTTTCCTCTTCCACAATTAGGTATAGTTTACTCTAAAATCGTGAAATATGCGAGAGCCTTGCGTTTTTTCTCGATAGGAAAGAAAAAAGAACAATTGGAATAGTTAGATTTTTCAGATAATTAAAAAACGGTCGTTTCCAATTTTGTCCATTCAAAAAGTCGCACGGAAGATTGAAAACTTGACTGAGCTAAACCAGTTTTCGGACTCACGTGCGACCCTTCTATTCAATTATTTCCTGTGAAACAGTTGTCGTTTTAGGCAGTGACTGTTTCATTGTTTGTTGCAAAGTTTTTTAGCCGTTCAGCTTTTTCCGCTTCTGTGATCCCATGTTGTTCCACGTAACGGTTGTGTTCGTGGATGGCACAATCATAGCTACAGGCACCTAAATGGGCAGCTTGATTTTCTTCAGAAGTCAAAAATTGGCGATTGCATTCTGGGTTGGCACAGTTTACATAGCGCTCGCAAGGTGTGCCATCAAACCAGTCGCGACCGATAACTTTTTTATCCACATGATTGATTTCCACACTAATGCGTTCATCAAAGACGTACATTTTGCCATCCCAAAGCTCGCCTTGAACTTCTGGGTCATTCCCATAAGCAAAGATACCACCATGAAGTTGGGCCACATCATCAAAGCCTTCTCGCAGCAACCAGCCTGAGAATTTTTCACAACGGATACCACCAGTACAATAAGTAACGACTTTTTTATCCATAAATTTTTCTTTATTATCGATGATCCATTGCGGCAACTCACGGAAGCTGCGGATATCAGGACGAACGGCTCCCCGGAAATGGCCTAAGTCATATTCATAATCGTTACGGGCATCGATCACCACGGTATCTTCATCTAACAAAGCTTCTTTGAACGCTTTAGGATCTAAATATTTTCCAGTCATTTCTAATGGATCGATGTCATCTTCCAGGTTCAATGAAACCAATTCTTTGCGCGGACGAACGAATAGCTTTTTAAACGCATGTTCTTCTACTTCATCGATTTTATAAAAAATCCCTTTAAAACGGGGATCAGCTTCCATTTTTTCCATATAGCGATCCGTCGCTTCAACCGTTCCAGAAAGCGTGCCATTGATCCCTTCATTGGCTACTAAAATACGGCCCTTGATGCCAATTTCTTTTCCAAATGCTAAATGCTCCTTGGCGAAGCTTTCCGGATCTTCAATTGTTGTATATTTATAAAATAATAAAACGCGGTATGTCAAACCAATTCCTCCTTTTTTTGCACCCTACAGTATAGGTTATCGAGTGACAAAAAACGAGTTTTATGCTTGTACCTTTTCACACAATCTTTTTCTTTGAGCAAACAGTGTCATGGATTGGTTTTATTGAGCTCTGCCACGAAAAAAGCTGTGACTTGATCCATCGTTTCTCCACGCACCAGATGGCGTTCTTCTCGCGAGATAAACTGCAGATTTGCTTCTGGATTTTCTGCCACAAAGGCTTCCACATCAGCATAAGGAATTTTCTCGTCTTGGGTACCATGCCAAAACAAAAGAGGACGCTGTCCTAATTTCTCTGGTTGAGAAGACAGATCGTAAGCATCCATCCAGCTTAAAAGCTGACCATAATCCTCGGGTACAAAGAACCCAGCAGCGCCGGCGTGCATTTGGATGCGGTCACGGTATTTCAACATGGAAGGAGAACCCATGATACAAGCTGCCGCTGTGATTTCTGGATGCTGGCATAATAAACCACACGTGGTCATCCCTCCCATGGAGACACCGCCAACTGCGATCTGACCGTTGACCAAACCAAGGTTTTCAAAAAAATCGACTAAGTAAGAAAACTCAAATAGATTGGTTTGGATACTTTGCCAAAAAGTTAAAGAAGGAATCTCCGATAGCTGGGTCTTGCGCTCCCCATGATTGGCTGCATCTGGCAAGACCACCCGAAAACCTTCTCTAGCCAACTTTCTGCCTTGTGTCAACACTAATTCTTTACTCGTCTGCCAGCCATGATAGTAAATAATCAATGGCAGCGGCTCATAAATCATTTCTTCTGGTACGACTTCTAAGACCGGAATATTCCCGATTTTTCTTTTTCGAACAGCTAATTTCATTCTTTTCCACCTCAGCTTAAGTATACAAAAAGTCGCCAAAAGCGCCACTGATACGCTGCAAAAAAAGACCATACCCAAAGAGTATGATCTTTTTTTATTTATGAATGTAAGACCGCTTCTCGAGCCAATGCCAAACAACCGAGGGTTCCAGCGTTGTCTTCCAATGCTGGGGTCACGATATATTTGCTTAACTCAGGCGTTTCGACATACCCATTGACCAATTTTGCAAATGCGTCGTGGACGTTTTGCAGCATATGGCGCTGTTTCATCACTCCACCGCCAAAAATGATCACATCTGGAGAAAACATCAAGGTTGTATTGTAGGCACATTGAGCAATATAGGAGGCTTCGATCTCCCAATAAGGATCATCTTCTGCAACCTCTTGTCCTTTTTTCCCTAAGCGTTTTTCGATGGCTGGTCCAGCGGCCATCCCTTCTAAACAGTTGCCATGAAATGGACAGCTGCCAGCAAAGTCATCTTTTGGATGAGGGACGACCAGCATATGCCCCATTTCTGGATGACTAAATCCTTCGATAAAGCGCCCTTCTTGTAAGGCACCTCCGCCAACACCTGTACCGATCGTGTAGTAAACGACACTACTCAATCCTTTGCCACTGCCGAAGACATACTCACCATAGGCAGCCGCATTGACATCTGTTGTCCAAGAAATCGGGATCGGAAATTCTTTTTTCATGGTACCGATGAAATCAAAATTTTGCCATGCCAATTTCGGGGTTGAGGTAATGTACCCATAAGTGGCAGAATCGCGATGGATATCGATGGGCCCAAATGAGCCAATCCCAATCCCTGCTAAATCTGCTTGGTATTGTTTGAAGAAATCAATGACTAAAGGCATTGTTTCCTCAGGTGTCGTTGTCGGAAAGCTCACTCTTTCCTTGATCGTCATTTCTTCATCGCCAATGGCACACACAAATTTTGTGCCGCCTGCTTCAATCGAACCGTATAACATGCAAATCGCTCCTTTTTTTCTAACTACTTGCTGAACTTGATGCTGCGGCATCATCTGCTTTGACGCGATCGATGGCTACCACTAATGCAATGATCAGGTCATCTAGATCTTCTTCATAGATCACAACTTCATAGGTATCGCCCCAAGAGATCCATTTTTTGTGGATCTCTGCGATCCGCTTGCCGTTGCGGTTGACCACAAAATCCATATCCCACCAATTGCCATCCACATCGATGCCTTCTGCACTGATGGAATAGCGGGCTTTAAAAAATGTGAAATGTTTTTCTAAAACGATCGCTTCTTGGCCGTGGACTTCCACAAAAAATTTCGGTAATAAACTGAACACTTTTTTGGTGATCTCCGCGATCGGTCGCTGCTGCTCATTGAAGATCGTAAAACTTTTCGGGATCTTAAAAAAACTGCCTTCGACATAATAGCGAGGGTTTTGTAAGTCATCGGTCACGGTAAATTTTTCGCCGATGCTGAAAACCTTCTGTTTGATGTAAAGTTTCTTCAAATGCTACACTCCTTTCTCTTTGACATCGCCCGTATTGATCACCGGCTGAGTGCCTTTATCGGTAATGATCGACACCAATAAATTATTGATCAGTTGGACTTTGCGGTCGTCTGTGAAATTGATGTCCTGTCCGTCTTCGATTTGTTCTAACGCCATTTGTGTCATGGAGACGGCCCCTTCAACAATGATTTGCCGTGCTGATAAAATTGCTTTAGCTTGTTGGCGCTGCAGCATCGCACTAGCGATCTCAGTCGCATACGCGAGGTGATTTAAGCGGGTCTCTATGACTTCGACCCCAGCAACAGCTAATCGTTCCTGCAATTCTTTTGCCAGCTCCTCCGAGACTTCACTTGTATTGCCTCGCAACGTCAGATCATCGTCATTGAACGTGTCATAAGGGTATTGCGTCGCAATATGACGAATCGCTGTTTCACTTTGGATCTCAATGAAGTCTTGGTAATAATCGACATCAAACAATGCTTTAGCGGTATCTACAACTTTAAATACCACCACTGCCGAGATCTCGATCGGGTTTCCGTCTGAATCATTGACCTTCAATAGCGAACTGTTAAAGTTGCGGACTTTCAATGAAACATTGATTTTTTGGGTTAATGGGGTTGTCACAAACAAGCCGTTGTCTTTAATGGTTCCTAGATATTGCCCAAAAAAGAGGATCGCTTTGGCTTGGTTGGGTTGTACGATCGTTAACGAACTAAGGAAAAGAAACGAAACGATCCATAAAAGAATACTGAGAACGATTTCGAGAACGCTCTCATTTACGAACCCATGATAAAACAAATAACCGCCGCCAACTAATAACCCGATTAGCACAACCAGTGCTAAATACCCATTCACATGAAATGTCTGTTTTTCTGTCATTTTTATTCCTTCCCTTCTTGCTCTTATCTTACCTTGGTTAAAGCCGCTGTGCAAATGTTCTTGCGCATATCAGCGACGATTCCCAATCAAGCTATTTTGTTTTCTGCAACTTTCCCGTTACAATTAAGGTAGGACAAAATTTTTCACAAAAAGGAGTAATTCTTATGGCACAAAAAATTGACTTAGAAACGAGTAAATGGTCGTTGGAATCGATCATTAAAACGGTCGGCACCGATCTTTCCTCTGTTGTGGAGGTACAAAACAAAGACGGCATTGACGTTGTAGTGATCTCGAAAGACGAGTGGCAACATCTTTTGGAATTACTCGATGCGCGTCATGCAGAAGGCTATCGTCTAGAACAAGAGCTTCCTGAAGAAATTTTAATTGACGTTGCCGATACCGACAATCAGTATACAGAAGACGGCGAGTTAGAAATGGAACTGCCTGAACGTGTGCATCCAGCACCTGATTTTGAACTGGATTCAGAAGAAATCGTCGAAAGTGATGACGTACTAGATTAAACAAAAAAGCAAAACGGCCCCGGGCTCGTTTTGCTTTTTTATAGCTCTTTTTCCTGCTTTTTGGTAATGACTGCTTGCAATCGTTCGATGGCAGGCTGCAATTCTTGTAGCGCCTCTTCTTCGGGTTCTAACTCTGCACACCGTTGCAGTCGCTCTAAACACATTTCTGGTTCTTTGACGCCCAACTGGCCAATGGCCCAATAAGCCGTTCCTCGAATCACTGGGCGCACGTCTTCTGTCGCACAGCGCCAAATCGCTGGCAAGGCACTGCGGTCTCCCACATTGGCTAAGGCGATGATGGCATTACGCTGCAGCGGTTTTTTCCCCCGCCAAGAGCCAGATAGATGGCCAAATTGTGCTTTGAAGGCTTTGTTTGATAAAGACAGCATCGGTTGCAGTTTTGGATAAACAGTATCGACTTCAGGCTCCATCTCTTGATGAAAATGGAAGTCCTTCCCCCGATTATAAGGGCAGACCAGCTGACAAATATCGCAACCGTAAATCACGTTATGCATCTTTTTGCGGTACTCTTCTGGCATCATGCCCTTCGTCTGGGTTTGATAAGACAAACAGCGCTGGGCATTCATTCGGCCATCGCCTAATAACGCTTTGGTGGGGCAAGCTGTCACACAACGCATGCAATCCCCACAACCAAACGGGACTTCTTCATCTGGTTCAAGAGAGATATTAGTGACGATCTCCCCTAGATAAACAAACGAACCAAATTCTTCCGTAATCAGCAAGCCATTACGACCGATAAAGCCAAGACCCGCCCGCTGCGCTGCCGCCACATCCACCAATTCCCCTGTATCGACTTGCGGTGCGAAACGCCATTCGACTTGTTCTTCCATCGTTTGCGCTTGTTCTTTGATAAAGGCGATCAAGCGATCCAATCGTTCTCGCAAAATATCATGGTAATCGATGCCCCACGAGGCACGGGCAAACATGCCGCGTTTTTCATCCCGCGGGACTTTCTCTTTGATTTTTGTCGGATAAGCTAAAGCGATCGCAATGATCGTTTGCGGATTTTCAAATGTCCGTTCAGGATAGATACGCTCTTCGATCACGGGATGCTCAAAACCAGACGTATGACCTTTGGCTTTTTGTTCCCGCAAGGAAGGCTCCAATGCCAAAAACGGCTCCGCTGAAGCAAACCCGATCTTGTCGATGCCAAGCCGCTTGCTTTCTGCAATAATTTTTTCTTTTAAAGACATGCACGCTACCCTCTTTTGTCCGCTAAGCATCTGCTTCTCGGCTTTTTCTCTTCCCCTATTATACGTAAGCACCTGAAAAAAGTCGATGGTGCGGTTTGTTCCCCCCGTTTTTTTCTTTCTTTAAAAGAACACGTGTTGATTGTTTAAGATTTTAATTAATTTTATCGTTATTTTCCTCGCAACGATTGCATTGCCTTTTTCGAATGCTAGACTAGATAAAGGAATTAGAAAGAAATGAACAAATGAAATGGAGATGCTTATGACTCAATTACCCACCGGCTTGACTGCAGCAGAAGTCGCCAAGAAAACCCAAGAGGGGTTGCACAATGATTATGAAACAAAAACCAGTAAATCAACTGCTGCGATCATCAAAGACAATTTACTGACATTATTCAATTTTCTCAATCTATTGATTGGCGTTTTTTTATTTGCCGTAGGCGCCTATTCCAACATGTTCTACTTAGCGATTATTTTTGTGAATATCACCATTGGGATCAGCCAAGAATTGCACGCGCGTAATTTAGTAAAAAAACTCTCACTTGTTTCACCGCAAACGGTACGAGTGATTCGAGATGCCCAAATCCATGAGATTTCAGCCAAAGAATTGGTCTTAGAGGACGTAGTTATTCTTGGTGCTGGGGACCAAATCCCCGCTGATATGACGGTGCTTTCTGGACTAGTCGAAGTCAATGAAGCGATGCTGACTGGTGAAGCCGATCTGGTTGTCAAAGAAGCAGGTGCTTCCTTACTCTCAGGAAGTTTCATCGTCAGCGGTGAAGTGACAGGAACAGTCCTTCATGTCGGTGCAGAAAACTATGCAGCAAAACTAAGCAATGAGGCGAAGGTCCACAAACCGATCCGCTCTGAGCTGCTTGCTTCGATCCGTAGTGTATCCAAATTCACCAGCTATGTAATCGTTCCTTTAGGGGTGATTTTGTTCTTCCAAGCCTTTATGATGCGAGATGCTGGGATCAAGGAATCCGTCGTCGTTTCTGCCGCTGCCTTATTAGGAATGTTACCAAAAGGACTTGTCCTGCTGATCAGTATCGCCTTGACGACAGGTGTCATTAAATTGGCAAAAAAACGGATTTTGGTCCAAGACATGTATGCCGTTGAAACCTTAGCGCATGTCGATACCCTTTGTCTGGATAAGACGGGGACGTTGACGGAAGGCCATATGGTTCTCGAATCGATCGTTCCTCTCCAAGCCGACAGCGACCCTAACATGCTCTTAGGGAATTATTTGGCAGCCAGTACGGATAACAATTTGACGATGCAAGCATTGCGTCAAGGCTGTCCTGAGCTAACGGATCATCAGCCGATCGACGTCGCTGCCTTTTCTTCACAGCGCAAATGGGGTGCTGTGGCTTTTGAACATCTAGGAAATGTCTATCTTGGTGCACCTGAAAAAGTCGCCGGCTCTGCTGCCTTGCCGCAAGTCATAGAAGCGCAAGAAGCTGGTCTACGGGTGTTGATTTTAGCCGTAGAAACTGATCCAAAAACGCCGACATCCTTTGACCCAACCAACGCACAAGCGGTGGCTGTCTTGATTTTATCCGATATCATCCGCCAAAACGCAGAAGAAACCTTGGCTTACTTAGCGGATCAAGGCATCGATCTAAAAGTGATCTCTGGCGATAATCCAATAGCAGTCGCAGCGATCGCCCATCGTGCAGGCCTAGCGAATGCCGATCAAGCCATCGATCTTTCTACCTTAACGACCGAAGCAGAAGTCCGAGAAGCTGCGACACGCTATACGGTCTTTGGTCGTGTGACTCCTGAACAAAAGAAACTACTCGTTCAAGAATTAAAAGCCAATCAACGGACCGTTGCCATGACGGGTGATGGCGTCAACGATGTGTTGGCACTACGGGAAGCCGACGTCAGCATTGCAATGGCTGCTGGCGACAGTGCGGCTCGTCAAATCGCTAACTTTGTCTTATTGGATTCTGACTTTACTACGTTGCCAGATGTTTTATTTGAAGGACGCCGCGTCGTCAATAACGTGACCAAAGCGTCGGGAATCTTCTTTATCAAGACGATTTACAGCTTCTTGCTCTCTTTGGTTTGTATCCTGACATCCAGCGCCTTTCCGTTCTTGCCGATCCAAATCACATTGATCGACTTAGCAATTGAAGGTTATCCATCTTTCTTCCTTTCCTTTGAAGAAAACAAAGCACCGATCAAAGGTCGTTACTTGCCGACAGTCTTGCTCAATGCGTTGCCAAATGCCTTGTTGGTGTTAGTCAATTACTTTGCGATCCGCTTTTTACAAACCGACTACGGTTGGTCGCAATTTGATACGACGACCTTGTTGTACTATTTGTTGATCGGGATCAGCTGTATCGCTGTGATTCGCGCTTGCTTGCCATTAAATCCATTGCGATTGTTCTTAGCGATTACCACTACCGTGGGGATCTATGTCGCAGCAATGCTTTTCCACGGATTGCTGGAAGTCGGTTTCTTGACCGCCGTAACATTGCCTTACTTCCTTGGCATGATGGCATTGAACATCTGCCTGTACGTGGGGCTTTCTTTCCTAACGAAGCGCTTTTCAGCCAAAGTGCTCGTTAAACAATCCTAATTGATTTTGCAGCATCGCTCTTTCTTGCTTTGTCCAGAAAGACGATGCTGTTTTTTTGTCCTCTCCATAGGTGCAACCATACAAGAAGAAAGAAATTTGGTATACTGAACCTGTAGGCGGTTTCAACAGGAAAGCTATCATTTTACCAAAAGCCATCTTGTTGAACAGCCAAATTTAATCAGAAAGTGTTGGTGAAATTGGATGAAAAAAAGTATTTTACTCGTTTCTCACAGTCAGCAACTCACCGAAGGATTAAAACAGATGATCGAAGAAATGGCTGATGGCGAGTCAGTCACGATCTATTCTTTAGGCGGGACAGCAGAAGGAGAGCTGGGTTCTGACGCCACGAAAATCGTGGATGCCGTCAACGAATCCGCAGATGCTGAACTGATCTTAGTCTTTGCCGATCTAGGCAGTGCCGTTTTGAATGCCGAACTTGCTTACGACATGCTGGAACCTCAGCAACAAGAACGCTATCACCTGATCGACGCGCCGCTGGTGGAAGGTGCCTTTGCTGCAGCAATCACCGCTGGTTTTAGTGATGATTTGGCGCAAATCGTTGCAGAAGCAAAAAAAGCAGCCGAGAAAGGATGGCATGAAGCATGAAAAAAATCATTAATGATCCCTCAATGATCGTAGAAGAAATGTTGGCTGGTATCGTAGGCAGTTATCCTGAACTGGTCCATCAAGTCGCCGACTCACGGGTGATCGCTAAGAATAATCAAAAAGAACAAGTCGGTCTTGTTTCTGGCGGTGGGAGCGGACATGAGCCGGCCCATGCTGGCTTTGTCGGTGATGGGATGCTTAGCGCCGCCGTTTTAGGCGATGTCTTCACCTCCCCTACCCCCGACCAGATTTTGACGGCTATCCAAGATTCTGATCAAGGACAAGGCGTCTTGTTGATCGTCAAAAACTATACTGGCGATATCTTGAACTTTGAGATGGCCAAAGATATGGCAGAAATGGAAGAGATCACAACGGAGATCGTGGTCGTTGATGATGATATCGCTGTTGAAAATAGCACCTATACTGCTGGGAAACGAGGAGTTGCCGGTACGGTCTTAGTCCACAAGATTTTAGGCGCAGCTGCTCGTAATGGTGCCAGCTTAAGTGAATTAAAAACACTGGGCGATGCCTTGGTTGCATCGATCAAAACCATTGGGGTCGCATTAAAAGCGGCAACAGTTCCTGAAGTTGGGAAACCAGGTTTTGACTTAGCCGATGATGAGATCGAGTATGGCGTGGGTATCCACGGCGAACCTGGTTACCGTCGAGAAAAACTGAAACCCTCACGTGAACTAGCAAAAGAGTTGGTGGAAAAAATCTTGGCGGATTATGAAAAGACCCCAGAAAAAGTCGGTGTCTTGATCAACGGTATGGGTGGTACGCCGCAAATGGAGTTATTCGTTTTTGCCAATGATGTCGCGAAATTACTCGCAGAAAAAGACATCCCTGTCTCCTTCCATAAAGTCGGCAATTTCATGACTTCCATCGATATGCAGGGACTTTCACTGACCTTGATCGACTTCAGCGAAACGGATCACACCGATGCGTTAAATGAAGCCGTCACAACAATAGCCTGGTAAAGGAGCGAATAGAGATGCAATTGACAACAGAAACGGTGCAAGCATGGTTAGATACCTTCACGAAAGAAATCGAAGCAAACAAGGCCTATTTAAGCGATTTAGATACACCGATCGGCGACGGTGACCATGGCAACAATATGGCACGCGGCGTAGCCGCTTATCAAGAAGCTTATGCCAAACAACAGCCAACGACGATCAGTGATACCTTTAAAGTCTTCTCGATGGCAATGATCTCAAAAGTCGGCGGAGCTTCGGGTCCCCTTTATGGTTCGGCGTTTATGAATATGACCAAAGCAACGAAGGAACTAGAAACAATCGACTCCTTTGAACAATTAGGTACGATCGTTGAAGAAGGCTTGACCGGCATCAAAATGCGGGGAAAAGCTGAGTTTGAAGACAAAACGATGGTCGATGTGTGGCAACCTGTCGCAGAAGCCTTGAAAAAAGGTGAATTGACCAAAGACACGATCGAAGCAGCGAAAGAGCATACCAAAGAACTAGTGGCTAAAAAAGGCCGTGCCTCTTATGTTGGTGAACGTGCCATCGGTCATATCGATCCCGGATCGGCTTCTAGTGCGATTTTATTTGAGTCTTTGTTAACGGTGATAGAAAAGGATTAAAAAAACGATGCTCTTACAAAATACCGTTTAAGACAAAAGACAAACCTTATGATTGCATAAGGTTTGTCTTTTTCTTGTTTATTCATCTTGTAAAATCGTTTGGGCAACTAGCTTCACGTATTGATCCATGCCATCTGGATTTGGATGGACCCGATCTTCATAGAACCAGGACTCTTGATCATTACTCAAATCATACCAATCGATCAAGGTCATATTGTCGTATTTTTCCGCCATGCGCTCCAACATCCGATTGACTTCATTTTGCCAACGCTGTGTCGGTACCCGTACATTGATCCAGTAGACTTTGCGATCACCGATCTCGTTCATAAAGCTGTCAAATTGGGCTTCTGTAAAGGAACCATTCGTCCCTAGCCCCACAAGGACGGTATCCCGCAAAAGATTTTTTTCTTTCAAGTCTTTGATCAATTCAGGGCTCGCATACAGTTGGCGCCCAACATCCCCATCAACTACCGCTTGGGTAAAGACTTCTTTCAAGTCAGCCGTTGCATCCAGCATCACAGAATCACCAAAAGCCGTGATTTCAAGAGATTCCGCTTTTTTCACTTGAGCTGCTGTTAAATCATACTTTTCCATGATATTTTTTTCATCTTCACTCGTGTTCGCCTCATCATCCGCTTCATTTCCTTCAGCATTCGCATTCTTTTGCGATTGCTCTGCCGCTTTTTTATTGGCAGCAATGTTGTCTTTCAACTGCTGCTGCTGGGCATCGACATAATTCGTCGGTGCAGTCACGACGCCAAACAAAGCAACGAGGGTAATGAGTAAGCTGGGCACTAACCACGGTTTTTTCCAACTAAAAATTGGTTTACTGAACCAACCGCGGACCGTTCTGAATGTATCTTTGTACTGGAATTTACGCATTGGGTTTTCGATAAACCGATAGGACAATTCACTGATAAACAAGATCAAGAATAGTTCCACTAACGTGTGCATCAGCACGTTCTCACCGATATTTCCCACTTTTGCTTCGTAAAAAATCATCACTGGAAATTGATACAAATAGATCCCATAACTGCGCTTGCCGATATAACTGAAAATCGGATTACTCAATACACGATTCAAACTGGCTCCGGGATGAGCGGTGACTGCCACAAGAATCGTACATAGGATACTGATCAAGAACATGCCGCCATTATAGACAAAGGTCAAATGATCATCTAAAAAAAAGAACGCTGCGATTAGACCAGCCAAGGAAGCAAAACCAGAGATATTTAAGACCCGTTTGGCTTTTTGCGGTATCTCTTTCTTCAAGTGGGTACTTGGCCAAATGAATGCTAAGGCACTCCCCATCCAGATCGAAAAGAGCCGCGTATCTGTTCCATAATAGACCCGTGTCGGATCAGCGCCTGGTGTGTAAAGGACCGCTAACAGAATTGCCGATAAAATCGTGACTGCGGCAGTAAATTTAAAGGCGCGATGCCTCTGCTTGCCGATTTTCATCAACAAAATAAACACTAAAGGCCAAATCAGATAGTTCTGTCCCTCCACAGCCAGTGACCACAGATGGGTAAAGGGGGATTCATTGCTGAACCGATCAAAATAGGATAACCCATGATTGATCTGCCACCAGTTGTTGTAATACAGCAGCGAGCTAACAAAAACCCCGCGCAAATTATTCAGCAGGTTTCGCTGGAACAAAGTGATATACGCTGCTGAGATAAGCAGCATCACCACCATTCCTGGATAGAGCCGTTTCATCCGCCGAATATAAAAATCTTTGACTTTGATTTTGCCGTTTTGATCCCATTCTTGCCTTAGCAAGTCAGTGATTAAATAACCTGATACGACAAAGAATACTGGAACTCCTAAATACCCGCCTCGCATATGAGTAGGTAGTAAATGATATAAAATAACGCCGATGACTGCCAAGGTTCGAATGCCGTCAAACCCGGTAATATAGCGGCTTGTGCTTAAACGTTTATTCATTTTTCAACCACTTTTCTCTAATTGATCCAATTGTTTCATAAAAAAACAATTTCAGCATGAACGCTATTGATTCCATACTCTCATAATTTACCAGAAATCCCCCATATAAAGCTAGCAACATCTGCTATATTTCAAAAAAATTAATTTTTGGCGAAAAAAAAGTACTTCTATAAAGAAATACTTTTTTCAACTCCTTTTTTACAGTTCTTCTTCATAAAACCGCCCCAAAATCTGGACATTTTCCGCAATACTAACAAAGGCTTTTGGATCGGCTTCTTTCATAGCACTGCGCAGCATCGGCAGTTCAAAGCGTGTGACTACCGTCAGCAAAACCGTTTGTTTGTCATGCTTGTAAGCTCCTTCGGCTTCATTGATGATGGTAATGCCTCGCCGCATATGTTTTTGGATCGTCTGAATGACTTCTTCTGGGTTGCGAGTGATGATCGTCACCTGCATTTTCTTTTGTTTCGTAAAGACCGCATCCGTCACTTTTCCACTGACAAAAATCGCGATCGCACTATACAACGCATATTGCCAGCCAAACAAGATCCCGGCGGCAAACAAAATAACAATGTTAAAGAAAATCGATATCGAGCCGATCGTCTTCCCTGTCCGTTTGCGGATGGCAATGCTGACAAAATCCAGCCCTCCGGAAGAAAGACCATTCTTCAAGGCATAGCCGATCCCCACTCCATTGATAGCACCACCGAAAATCGCACAGATCATCGGGTCCGTCGTGACGGTTTCTTCTGGCAAAATTTGCACGAATAAGGATGTCAATAAAACAGTGATTCCAGTAAAGATCGTAAATTTGTGGCCGATCTTAAACCAGCCAAGAAAAAATAATGGCACATTCAACAATAATAGCGCAAGAGATAAGGGGATATAAAACCCGATCCATTCTCTTGAGATCGTAGTAATGATCTGAGCGACACCGGTAATGCCGCTGGAATAAATATTGCCCGGCTGATAGAAAAAATTGACCGCAATCGATGCCAGCAGTGCGTACACGATTGAGAATGAAAGTTTGTTGGCATATTCCGGATGAGGGAGCCATTTAAACAGAGGAGTCATTGCATTTCATAGCCTCACTTTTTTGATTTGCCTTTATTATACTTCAGCACATAAAAAAAGAAACGAGCAATGAAAGAAATGGGTGAATTCTCATGAACTTTTTTCATTCATTCACCAATTTCTATTTCATCACTCATTTCATCATGGGTTTAACGCTTATTCGTTTTCTTCAACCGTTGTTACATCAATGCTCAAGTCAAACAGTTGCATTGGCGAAACGGTACTTGGCGCTTGTGACATTGGATCAGCCGCTTTCCCATTTTTAGGGAAGGCAATGACTTCGCGAATGTTTTCTTCACCAGCCAAGAGCATGACTAATCGGTCTAACCCAAGGGCGATGCCGCCATGTGGTGGGAAACCATAATCCAAAGCATCCAATAAGAAGCCAAATTGATTTTGCATCTCGCGACGTGAGAAGCCTAGCGCTTCAAACATTTGCTCTTGCACTTCCCGTGTATGGATACGCAATGATCCGCCACCTAGCTCGTAACCGTTTAGCACGATATCGTAGGCTTGCGCATAGACTTTTGAAGGGTCTGTCGTTAACAACGGCAGATCGCTTTCTTTTGGCAATGTGAACGGATGGTGAGCAGAAACATAGCGACCTGCTTCTTCATCGTATTCAAATTGCGGCCAGTCAGTAACCCATAGGAAGTTGAATTTGCTCTCGTCGATCAAGCCTAATTCTTTTCCTAATTTATTACGGATCGCACCTAACGTCGCTGAAACGATCTCAAAGGAATCGGCACCAAACATCAGAATATCGCCAACTTCCGCATTGGCTGCTGCAATAATCGCGTCGGTTGCTTCCGTCAAGAATTTAGCGATCGGTCCTTTCAATCCATCTTCTTCAACTTTGACCCATGCCAATCCTTTGGCACCAAATTGGCCAGCGTAATGGCCTAGATTGTCCATGTCTTTTCTTGAGTATTTGTCTGCAGCCCCTTTGGCGTTCAAGACTTTCACAACGCCGCCTTTTTCAAGAGCCATTTGGAAGACTTTAAAATCAACGTCTTTCACAACTTCTGATAAGTCGATAAGCTCCATGTCAAACCGTGTATCTGGTTTGTCACTGCCGTAGCGTCCCATTGCCTCATCATAGGTCATCCGTGGGAATGGCAAGGTAACTTCGATGTCTTTGACTTCTCGCATCACTTTTGCCAATAGCTCTTCCGTATAGGTTTGGATTTCTTCTGCCGTCAAGAAAGAGGTTTCGATATCGACTTGGGTAAATTCTGGTTGACGGTCGCCCCGCAAATCTTCGTCACGGAAGCAACGTACGATTTGATAGTAGCGATCGAAGCCGGCGCCCATCAATAACTGTTTAAAAATTTGTGGTGATTGTGGTAACGCATAGAAATGACCTGGATAGATCCGTGAAGGAACCAAATAATCCCGCGCGCCCTCTGGTGTTGATTTTCCTAGATAAGGTGTTTCGATATCTAAGAAGTCGTTCGTGTCTAAGAAATTGCGGATCGCTTGCGTCGTTTTCGCCCGCATCACGATGTTGTTCGTCATTTTTGGACGACGCAAGTCTAAATAACGGTATTTCATGCGAATCTCGTCGCCAACGGTTTGATCATCTTCAATCAAAAAGGCTGGTGTTTTTGCAGTGTTTAAAATCGTGATTTCGCTGATCATCACTTCATAGGCACCTGTCACCATTTTCGGATTGATGGCTTCTGGTGCACGATTGATGACTTGACCCGTTACTTCTAATACATATTCGCTGCGGCATTTGTCCGCGATTTCCCAGGCTTCTTTCGAAACCTCAGGATTGAAGACGATTTGCACGATCCCTTCCCGGTCGCGCAAGTCAATAAAAATCACGCCACCTAAGTCACGGCGCTTTTGCACCCAGCCTTTTAGTGTCACTGTCTGGTTTAAATGGGTCTCATTTACTAACCCGCAATATACTGTACGTTTTGTCATTCTTTTTCTCCTCACTCAAACATTTTGGTTGTCATTTCATCGTAGATCTCATCGAAGCGGGCATAAAGATCCGCTAACGGAAATTGTTTTTCTTCACGGCTTGCCATGGATTTGATATTGATCACTTGTTCTGCTAATTCTGTTTCGCCTAGAGTCAGAACCAACCGTGCCCCTTGTTTATCAGCAGATTTGAACTGGGCTTTGGCTTTACGATCCATGAAATCACGATCGGCAGAAAAGCCGAAATTACGGATCGCTTGCACGACTTTCAGCGCTTCTAAATTGGTTTCTTGTCCCAGACCAACCACATACGCATCTAACTCATTCAAAGCAGGAATCACAACTTCTTCGGCTTCCATAGTGATCAATAAACGTTCGATCCCCAAAGCAAAACCAAAACCAGGTGTTTCTGGTCCACCTAGCTCTTCCACTAAATGATTGTAACGACCGCCGGCACAGATGGTGGCTTGCGCCCCCATTTTTGGTGCATCACTCATGATCTCAAAAATCGTGTGGGTATAATAATCCAGACCACGCACCATATTCGAATCGACCTCATAAGGGATCTCCAACGCATCCAGCATACTCGTTACGGTTTCAAAATGTGCCTTGGCATCTGGCGTTAAGTAGTCTAAGATCGATGGCGCATCTGCCACAAATTTTTGGTCTCGCTTGTCTTTGCTGTCAAGGACCCGCAAAGGATTCTCATGCAAGCGGCGTTTTGAATCCTCACTAAGCTCCGCTTCATGGGGCGCTAGATAATCGATCAACGCTTGACGATAGTTTTGGCGTGTCTCTTTGTCACCTAATGAATTGATGACCAAGCGCAATTGACTCAGTCCTAATTGACGATAAAAATCCATTGCCATCGCCATTGTCTCAACATCGGTCGCTGGATTTGCTGAACCGAAAACTTCGACACCGATTTGGTGGAATTGACGCAAACGGCCTTTTTGCGGACGTTCATAACGGAACATTGGTCCCATGTAAAACACTTTATAAGGCTTCGTATGTTCTGGTCCGAATAGTTTGTTTTCGACATAAGAACGAGCGATCGGTGCGGTGCCTTCTGGACGCAACGTCACATGACGCTCTCCTTTATCGTAGAAATCATACATTTCTTTTGAAACGATATCCGTTGTGTCCCCGACACTGCGGGCGATCACTTCAAAGTGCTCAAAAATCGGTGTCCGAATTTCGTTGAATTGGTAATCGCGAAACACTAAACGTGCTGTTTCTTCCACAAATTGCCATTTTTCGGATTCTCCTGGCAAAATATCGTTGGTTCCTTTTGGACGTTGGTAACTCATCGTATGCATCCTCCTATTTGTTTCATGGTTGCCCATGTTCTTTGCTTTCATTGCTTGTTTGCTTATTCACCTATTGCTTGTTGCTCATTGATGTGGGTGGGTTGTTCTCGTGTTTGGCTTTTGGGTTATTGCGCTTTTAGTGGTTGGTTGCTGCTGGTCATCATCTATTCTGTCTTGCTTCAAAAGACAATCCCAGTGATTCCTAGTATGGTTACTACGCTCCCTGCACTCGCCTAGTACTGTTCATCATCTATTCTGGCTTGCTCCGCAAGCCAATCATAGTGATTCACAGCAAAAAACTCGCCCTTGTTTTTTTATACAAGGGCGAGTTTTGATTACACGCGGTACCACCTAAATTCGAGAAATATTCTTCTCCTTCGCTCGATTAACGCTCGGTCACGGAACAGCTTTTCTTCTGTTCATCTCCAGATTGTCTTTCCTTTACACGTCCTAAACTGCTTTCAGCCGGGGCAGTTTTCTCTTTTAAGGAATAGAATAAAGTACTCGATCCTTCACTGATTTTTGATATTATCTATAAACTACAAGAAAGCTATGAAAAAGTCAAGGTGTTTCACTGTCTTTTTCACTCCGCTGCTCTCTAGTAGCATTTTCTCAAGTGGTCAACAGAAAGAAGCTCTCCTTCTGTTTGCTTTTCTTCCTTTTTGCGTTATGCTGAATAACGAAGGTTTTGTTTCTATGAAAGGAGCTGTTTTTATGTCTTTATATTCAGGCTATATCCGTCAACCACACTACTATGAGACCGATCAAATGGCGATCATCCATCACGCCAATTATATCCGCTGGTTTGAAGAGGCCCGCGTGGAATTACTCGCGTTTTTGGATTTACCGTATCATACCATCGAAGAAGCGGGCTTGATCGTTCCCGTGCTGGAAGTCAGTGCGCAATACAAAACGATGATTCGTTACGAAGATGAGGTGCGAATCGATGTTTTGGTCGACAAATATACTGGCACGCGTTTGGATTTTCGCTATGAGATCTACAAAACTAGTGATGGTCAGTTGGCAACGACGGGGACTTCAAAGCATTGTTTTTTAGCAAAAGAGACCAATCGCATCGTGCAGCTGAAGCGTAGTTTTCCTGAAATCCATCAACGATTTGCTGATTATGCTGCCCTGTCAGGGGAATAATCAATTCTGATCACTCATTTAAGTCAAAATCCTTGCTTTTTGAAACGGCTTTCGTATAATCAAAAGTAATTTCAGGGAAGGATGATGGCGATGTACGTGATTAAAGTTTTGCATGGTTACATTGGCAAGGATGGTCGTCGCACTCGTGAAAAAATTCCAGACAAGTTATGGGTCTTTGAAGATCGGAAGCAGTCCGAAGCATTTGCAGATAAAATTGGTGGTCGCGTCAAACCGTTAACTGAAGTCAAACAGCATACGTAAAGAAATAAGCCGTTATCGTCTTTTGCGCATAGACGATAGCGGCTTATCTTTTTTACTGCGAAACAGGATTAGTCATCTAATTCGGTTTCTAGTACTTCACCTGTTTGGGCATTGATTTTCACATCTGTTTGTTTGTTGCCATCTTCTACTTTTACTTCCCAATAGGTTACATTCATTTCTTTGTCTAATGACCAATCTGTTGCTTGACCACCGCCAGCTTCTTTCACGGCGATATCAGAAATTTCTTCCAATGAAAGCAAGTTGGTTAGGTCCAATTGATCGGCATCTTTTTTGACACCGTTTTGTTCATCGGCATCCAATTTTTCCGTTCTTTCTTCAGAAGTTTCTTTGGTTTCTGCATCGATCTTTAATTCAAACTCATTCGTGTCATCCACGCCTTCTACTTGGTAGAAGTAATTGCCAAAAGAAGTATCCAAATCAATCGAAGTGATCGCTGCATCTGGGTATTTGTCTTGGAATATTTGGATCGCTTCTTCTACGGTCACCGTAGGTAAGCCGCCGTTGGCGATCGCTGCACTGCTTGAAGAGCTGTCTGTTGCTTGTGACGACGTTGTTTCACTTGATGAGGCAACTGCTGTGCTTGAGCTGCTGTTTTGCGCAGGTTCTGAATTTCCAGTGTTGTTTTGTGTACATCCTGCCAGTAATCCTAATGCGGCAATTCCGAATAAAATAGTTGTTTTTTTCATGTTTCATTCCTCCAATTGTTTGTGTATTCCTTTTTTCTATATATTTAGAATAACAAGTTCCTCATGAAAAAGAATCAAAAATGCTTGAAGAAAATCTAAAAAAATCTTCATCTTTCTCTTTCATTTGGAAAGGCAAGTTTAAAGATACTGCCTTGCGGTTGATTGTCTGTCACGGTAATTTTGGCATGATACTTGTCTGCCAGCTGTTTTACCAATGAAAGCCCGATGCCTGAACCAGCAATCTGGCTGGAACGAGAATCTTCTACTCGATAGAACCGTTCGAAAATCAAGGCTTTCTTGTCATCGGGAATCCCAATGCCAAAATCGGCGACGGTCAAAGACATCTGTCTCTGCTCTTGTGTCAAGGTCACATGAATCGGCTGATCAGCAGGCGAATACTTCGCGGCATTTTCTAACAGGTTTTGGATGATTTGCTGGAAGTCACGCTTATGCCCACGTTTCATACATTGGTTCTCCACAAAATATTCAATCGATTGCGGAACGATCGTCGCTTGTTTTTCACACTCTTCTCGGACGATCTGGGAAACATCAACAAGGGTCATTTCATCTGGGGATTGATTTTTTTCTAGGTCCAACAATTGATTGCTCAATGTTTCCAAACGCTTCGACTCTTTGTCGATAAACGCCATTGAGGAAGGAATGACTTCGGGATGTTTGGTTCCACGCCGCTGGATCAATTGGACATGTCCGCGAATCGCAGCTAAAGGTGTTCGCAGCTCATGGGAAGCATCGGCAACGAATCGCTTTTCCCGTTCGATCGTCTCACGCTGTTCTTTCAACAATTTATTGAAAGCCAAGGCCACCGAACGAATCTCGATGGGTTCTTCAGACACTGACAATTCTCCTTGTCGGCTTTGTTCAATGGCAGCAATTTCTTGCGCCATGCCGGTAAGTTTCTGACTCCATTTCCCGACACTCCAATAAATCAGCAGGCTGCCAATCACAACAGCGATCAGATTCAAGAAACTGCTGATCATAAAGAGACCATAGGCTAATTCCACACTATCCTCCCCATTGATAGCGATCGTCACCTGATCCCCATCGACTTCTTGAGTTTTCGTGTAATAGATGCCATCCTCTGTAAAAACGATGTCTTCGAGAAATGGCATCACTCGTCCTTGATTGATATCGGCAAAAATCTCTTCCGCATCTTCTGATGAAACGACACTGCCATCGGCTAAGATCACTTGCAGGGCGTCTTCTTCATCTGCCGAAACATAGGCATTGACGAGAGTGTCCCAGGTATCCCCTGATGCCTCGCCTTTTTCGATGGCTTCAAGAATGTTGCTGGCACGATTTTCGATATGTTCAAACAAATAACCTACGGATAATAAAATAAACAGCAGATTGAAGAGAATCAGCAGACCAAAGAGTATCAAGGAAAAGCGGCTCGTCAATTGAAACTGGGCTGTTTTTCTACGTTGGTTGACTGACTTATTCTTCATGGTCGGTCCTCAAGACATAGCCTAATCCTCGAACGGTTGCGATCATTTTGCCTTTGCCGCAAACATCCAGCTTGTTCCGCAGTGTACGGATATAGACATCTACAACATTCGTTTGACCGTCGTATTCATAACCCCAAATCTCATTCAATAGGTCATCTCTGGTTTTGACGACTTCCGGCTCTTTCATCAATTCATATAAAATCCCAAACTCTTTGGGCGTCAACTCAATGGTTTCACCGGCAACCTGAACCAAGTGCTTGGCGATGTCCATCATCAGCTCCCCCGCCACTAATTGGTTTTGCTGGTTCTTTTGTTGTTTGGCTTCTCTTTGCAGCCGCCGCTCGATCACGCGAATTCTGGCAAACAGTTCTTCGATTTCAAAAGGTTTCGTTAAATAATCATCTAACCCAACATCAAGCCCCGTCACCACATCGGCGGTTTGATTTCTGGCGGTCATCATCAAAATCGGGATGTCGCTTTCTTTGCGTATCCGCCGCGCCACTGTGATGCCATCATAGATTGGCAGCATCCAATCCAATAAAATCAGATCAAAAGCATTTGCTTGCTGATTGAACAAGGTCAATGCCTCTTGCCCATCTTTGGCCCAGACCGTGCCATATCCCTCAAAAGTCAATTCGGACTGGATAAAACTGGCTAAACTTTCTTCGTCTTCTACTAGCAAGATCTTCAAAGTCATATGCGCTCCTCCTCTGGTTTTGCTTCTATCATAACGGATTTTTTCAAAACTTCCTAACTGATTGAAAGAAAAAAACATGAAGATTTTTTCATGTTCGACCAAAAAAAGACGGCATGAACCAAGGTTCACTCCGTCTTTCAGTTATTCCATATTTTTTGCCAGCTGATACGTGCCAACAAGTTCTCCTTTTTCGAGTTGAATCATGTAAGGACATGTTTCAGCTAAAAACTCACGATCATGACTGATCACGGCTAATAAATCAACTTCTTTGGCAACTATTCGCAGTAGTTTTGCGACCTCCTCCATTTGCTGCAAATCTAATCCACTCGTTGGTTCATCGAAAAACAACAAACGTTTGCCAGAAAGCAAGGCACTGCCAATCGCAACTCGTTGTTTTTCCCCACCCGACAAGCTTTGCGGATGTCGGGCAAGGAGTGGTGTTAAGTGCAACAATGAGACAATTTCTTCAAAACGAGCTGGGTTTTGGGCTTTGATCAGCAGCTCTTTTTCCACCGTTTCAAAAAACAGCTGCAAGTTAACATCCTGCATCACAAGAAAGCTTTCCTGCAGCAGCTGCTTTTGGGTCCGCTTTTGTCCATTGATGGCAAATACTGCTTCTGGGCATTTTTTCAATCCTGACAGGACTTGCACCAACGTACTTTTGCCAGCACCATTTGGTCCAACGATCCCCACAGCTTGCTTCGTCGGCAATTGTAGTTCAGGCAAGTTAAGCGCCCAATTTCTGCTGTTTGCTGAGCGTTTCGATTGCTTGATCTGCAGATGCGTTGCCCTTAATCCAGACTTTTCTGGCAAAGATTCTCGGCAGTGCTGATTTTCCAATGCCGCCTCGCCTACTTTTCGCAATCCCAACTCGTGAATTGCCTCCTCGGGCAGTGACAAAAGCTGAGCTGCTGGATAAGACGCCCGCAATCGTCCTGCTTCTAATAGACAGAAGCGATCTGCCAGTGGCGCCAAATACGCCAAGCGGTGTTCGGCGATCACAATGGTTTTCCCTTGTTGTTTTAAAGAAGCCAATCCTTGAGTCAACTTTTGGATCGCTTCTTGATCCAAATTACTGGAAGGCTCATCCAATAAGAACACATCATGGGGAAGCATCGTGGCTGCAGCGAGAGCAATCAGCTGCTTCTCCCCACCAGATAGGTCAAAGACACTAGCATCAAGCAACGGGGTCAGGGAAAACTGCTGTGCTACTTCGGTGATTCGCTGCCGAATGTTTTCTGGTGCGACGCCCGCATTTTCCATCGAAAAAGCTAACTCCGAATAGACATCCGTGGTGAAAAATTGAGTCTTGGGGTTTTGAAAGACGACGCCAATCGTCTGGGCATAATGGGAGAAATCGGCAACTGGCAAGTCTGTTTCTCCGACACGGATCTTTCCTTGCACTTCGGCGGGATACAGCTCAGGGATCAAGCCATTCAAAACATTGAGCAAGGTCGATTTTCCGCTGCCGCTAGCGCCGCACAAAACGATGACTTCCCCAGCTGCGACTGTCAAAGAAAGCTCAGATAATACGGTTCGATTTTCTCGTTTCACTGACACTTGTTCTAGTGTGATCATCCAAGCCACATCCTTTTCACGATAAAGCAGCCTAATGCTAAAAAGACCAAGCCATCCCACCAGCGCAGCTTCAGTTCGTGGACGGTGGTATGGGGAGTTTCTGATGCTAACCCGCGAACCAGCGCCGTAGCCGACAGTTCGGTTGCGGTCTTTTCAGCCGACATCAGTAATGGGATCAAAAAATACTCCGCACTTTGCAGTGGATGAAGCAAGATCGATCCTGCCGACAGCGAGATGCCGCGAAAGCGCATCGCTTGGCGAATACTTTTGAAATCTTGTACCAATGTGGGGAAAAAACGAAATAAGACTGCCAGCGGGACTAATAATACATTGGGCACGTGCATTTTTTGCAACGCCGCCATCCACTCACTGTTCTTCGTCCCACTAATGGCAAAAGCCGCCGCCATGATCGTTGGCAATAAGCGGCGATAACCGACGGAAAAGAAATCCAGCAACACGATCAATAGGTGGTTTCCTTGGCGAAACAAAAAACTATCTGCCAGTGTCAGCAAGACAAACACGCCATAGAACATCAGGCCTTTTTTCCAAAAGCCGCTGACTAAAAATAGCAGCAGCAAGAACGTGACAAAGACAAACTCATCGATCCAGCTAATGGACACCATCATAGTAAAACTAGCAAAGAGAATCACCGCCAATTTGCTGCGGGGATCAAACCTTGTTTTCGACACATTCCTCACCCTTTATGCGATTGGATCGTTGGTTGAAAATGTTTTTCCATCAAGCGGCTACCAATGCCTAAACCAGCCACCGCACCAATCAAAACGGCCAATGCACAAAGCCCCAACATCACATTGGAGGTATGAGCAAACACACCGGCAATGTAGGTTTCATCTTTTCCGCGAGCCACTAATGAATCGATGTAGGCATTTTTCATAAACCACAGGGGCAAGATCGGGCCCATCAAGCCAAAACTAAAGACGATATAACTCGCCAGTACGCGAACGTTCTCTTTGAGCTTTGTTTTGTATTGAATCAAATCAGCTGTTAAGGCACAAATCATATTGGGCAAAAAGGCCAATGGAAAATGTCCTGAAATCAAAAAAAAGAGCCCTACCACGGTACCCATAATGGTGATTGCGCCAAATTTCGGTACTTTATTCAATAAAATCAGATAGATAATGCCAGAAAACAAAGCGGTGACTGCTGGAATAAATAAATTATGAAAACCTGGGATCACAAAACGCAAAATCAATAGACAGACGCTCATTAAAAGAAAATAGATCGCTGTATAGATCCCCACTGCAATTAAATCTTGAACCTTTAGTTTTTTCACTGCGTATACGCTCCTTCTTGCAAGCAATCAATGAAAAAACCGTTGCTGCTTGCTTGTACAAACTTATTTTTACAAAGCCTCAGTATAGCACAAAGCAGACGTTTTTATGGGGAGATATGCTTATCAACAGTCGATTTTCTTCTAGAACAGAACCAACAAACAGACGTGACTTCTGAATGGCTCCATTTCAACACACAGGGACCTTTAAAGATCCACTAATGGAAAAATGATGCTTTCACACGCTTAGTTGTTTTCTCCTCTTCCCATCTTTGCGAAATTAATGAATAATAGATAAAGACAAACATTAAAAATCAGCACATGCTCTTCATCATTTTCTTTTAAGAAACCAGCAGGTGCTTCTAAAAAAAAAAACAATAAGAAAGCTGACTGTCGCTTATTCGTTGAAGAAAATCAACGCTGTACTGCTGTGTAAACAGCATAAACCCAACTGTAAAAACATTTTGACACTTGACTTCAAGGCGTTGTCAAAGACATTTGATCGTTAAAAAGCAGACATTGGCCTACACTAATGGTAGAAGGAGCGGATAAAATGAACTTAAGCAAACAAATAAAAAAACATCGGGAACGATTAAGTCTCTCTCAGGAAGGGCTGGCAGAAAAACTCTATGTCTCCCGACAAACAATCTCAAATTGGGAGAATGAAAAAAGTTATCCTGATGTTCACAACTTATTATTGCTCAGTGTTCTATTTGATGTTTCTTTAGATGAATTAGTCAAAGGGGATATTGAACAAATGAAAGAAACGATTGAGAAAACAGCAATGGATCACTACACGAAAATAATGTTGGTCTTTACATTGTTGGCCGCATTATCTGTTGGGCCTGCTCTCTTTTTACCAGGACACTGGTGGATTGCCCCTCCTCTATGTTTTTGGCTCGTCTCCATGTATGCCGCATTGAAGATCGAAAAAATCAAGAAAACCCAAAATATCAAAACGTATAAAGAGATCGTTGCCTTCATGGAAAATCAAGAACTCGATGCCATTAGGAAAAAGCGGGACATCAAAAAAGATTTCCTCTCAAAAACAGTCATCGTCTTGGTCTTTGCCTTGATTGTCGGCATGCTTGCATGGCTTAGTACACTGCCGCATTTACTGATGCGCTGATCAAAACACAGGTTGAAGCTGCTTTTATGATGAAGCCGCTTCAACCTGTGTTTTTTTCAATTCAATGATCTCATCCGCATAAATCAAATTTTTCGGGCGATGGGTGATCATAATGACTAGTTTATTTTTCAATTGGTCTTTGATCGCTGCAAAAAGCTTTTCTTCTGTTGTTTCGTCTAAAGCAGATGTGGCTTCATCAAGGACAATGACTTCTGCGTTTGTGAAAAACAATCGGGCAAAAGCGATCCGCTGTTTTTCCCCACCAGAAAGGTTGGCTCCTTTTTCTCCAATTTCAGCAGACATTCCTCCCTTGAGTGCCTGATAGAATGCGCCTAATTGACATTTTTCTAATACCGCTATGATTTCCTCGTCTGCGATTTCCTTATCAAAAATGATATTTTCTTTCAGCGTTCCTTGGAATATTGGCGCATCTTGCGATAGATAAAAGACATGCTGATAGTAATCATTTAAGTTGTAAGCAGCCAAATTTTTGTGATTGATCAGAACTGCACCGGTCGTCGGCTGATACAAGCCTAAAATCGTTTTGATCAGCGTTGATTTTCCTGCGCCGCTTTCTCCTACTAACCCATAAATCGCTCCCCGCTTCAGCTCCAGTGTGCTATCGGTTAAGATTTTCTTTTCTTGAAGTATGACGGATAGATCCTTAACTGTGATATAGTTGATGGTCTCAGACAATGCATCTCCTTGTGTTAATGCTTTGTCCTCTGGCAGATAGAAAAATTCATTTAACCGTGCAAAGGCAACTTTATCTAAGCTGTATTGAACAAAAATCACGTTAAATATTGCAACAGGCGTATAGATTCGATCCACATAAATAATCAGTGCTGCTAAACCGCCCAAGCTGACTGTAATCTGATTTGTGAATGCCAATACCACAATTGCGACTTTGATCAATGCGACTAAAACTGCAAAAAAACCAAAGAAAAACTCATGGATCATCGTCATTTTCGTCAAACGTTCTGTTGTGTCAGCAGACATATTTTTATATTGTGCGATCTCTTTTTCAAACCGTTTATTGATCCGAAACGTGACCATTTCCGTTAATCCGCGGATAAAGGTGCTGTTCATGGCTTCTTCTGAAACTAGCGCACGTTCTTTGAGAGAGCGTAAAACTTTCAAAAGCAAATTGGTCACGATAAACACCACTAGATAGCCCACAAGGATCGCTGGAATCAACCTTTTATCGATCATAGCAATAAAAGCTAAGTTAAACAGTGTTTCGGGAAGCAATTCTTTAAACAAGCGTCCATAAAAATTCAAATGGATATTTCTGCCCGCCGCTGCTCCCGCTTCAGTTTTCTGTAAGAGTGCTCCAGAGCCAATCTGCAAGTACTCAGAATAGGCAATCTTGCTGATTTTCACTAAAGCTTGTTCTTTGAGATAGAAATACATGCTGTTGTACAATTTCGTTTTGGGCTTCTGCTCGATATAGGACAAAAGCGGTACCAGTACAAGCGTTAACCCATAGATAAAAATAACTGACCAATCAAATGTCTTGCCAAATGAATCGAGTAATTTTTGAAAATAAAAGACATTCGCGGCACTCAAAAATGAGACCGCAATTCCAATCCCAATATATACCGTCAATCCTTTTTTAAAATGCCGCCATAAATCAATCGCCATCGTAAGCTCCTTTTGCTGCAGTGTTCGTGAAAAAGTCGTGAGATAAATAAAATAACCGCTTTCAAAAGTATAATCTATTTTTCGCTTAATGGAAAGAAACGTATGAAAGGTAGTGAGAAACCATTCCTCGATCATCGAGAAAAAACAAAAAAAAACCCGCTCAAAGAGCGGGGCTAACGTTGTTGCCAACGATTGATTATTTGTTTAAAGCGTCTTTTGCTTGGTCAGCTAATGCAGTAAATGCTGTTGCATCGTTTACAGCCAAGTCAGCTAACATTTTGCGGTTGATGTCGATTTCAGCTAATTTCAAGCCGTGCATCAATTTTGAGTAGCTTAAGCCATTCATACGAGCCGCTGCGTTGATACGAGCGATCCACAATTTGCGGAAGTCGCGTTTCTTTTGACGACGATCGCGGTATGCGTAGTTGTATGAATTCATTACTTGTTCTTTTGCTGTTTTAAATAGAGTGTGTTTAGAACCGTAGTAACCTTTTGCTAATTTAAGCACTTTTTTACGACGTTTACGAGTTACTGTTCCACCTTTAACACGTGCCATGTATAATTCCTCCTAATATGAAAATCGATAATTGTTTGTATACGTGAAGCTTGGGTTACGCAATTATTTCATGCGTGCTAGTTGTTGACGGATACGTTTGTAATCGCCAGCTGAAACCATTGAAGCTTTACGCAATTGACGACGTTGTTTTTTTGTTTTGCCGTGGAAACGGTGACTGGTAAAGGCACGGAAGCGTTTCAATCCGCCGCCGCCAGTGCGTTTTACGCGTTTTGCTAATCCGCGGTGTGTTTTTTGTTTTGGCATAACTAATTTCCTCCTCAAAATCTTTCGTTATCTGACTTTAAACTGAAACTCAGTGAGTCATTATTTATCGTTTTTTGGTGCTAATACTAAGAACATACTGCGGCCATCCATTTTTGGCTTTTGCTCAACAGTTGCCAAATCAGCAGTTTCTTCCGCCAAACGATCTAACACTTTCTGACCAATTTCTTTATGGGTAATGGCACGGCCTTTGAAACGGATCGAAGCTTTCACTTTGTCCCCTTTTTCAAGGAATTTACGTGCATTACGCAATTTTGTATTGAAATCATTGACGTCGATCGTTGGACTTAAACGAACCTCTTTAATGTTGATTACTTTTTGTTTCTTACGAGCTTCACGGTCTTTTTTCTGTTGCTCAAAGCGGAATTTCCCGTAATCCATAATTCTTGCTACTGGCGGCTTAGCATTTGGTGCCACCAATACCACATCAAGGTTTGCTCGTTCTGCAATTTGCAATGCTTCAGCTTTACTCTTTACACCAAGTTGTTCGCCGTTTTGATCAATCAAACGCAATTCACGTGCACGAATGCCGTCGTTTACCATCATATCCTTTGCTATGGTCATTCACCTCCGAGTTTTTTGAGAGAAAGAAAAGCTTGTCGATTCGAAATCAGACAATAAAAAAACGAGTTCTTCACGAACCCGCACGTACTCCACACAAATAAATGGTAGGAATCCTATTCTGCCCAGCGATATCTTCACTCAGGCGAGAAGCGGGTGCTTCTGCTTTTATTTCTCAACTTTTATAGTATACTGCTTTTTCCTCTTATTGTCAACAGTTTTCATGATTGTTTCAAAAAAAAAGCCGGAGCATACGCTCCGACTTTCGTGTTTCTTATTCTGCTTTCAACGCAGCCATCGTGATGTAGTTGTATGGTTGATTGAAGTGAGGCAAGAAGAAGATATCTAATAGCTTCATCTTGTCGATCGTTACGCCTTCTTCGATCGCTAGTGAGAACATGTGGATGCCCATTGCGATTTCAGATGTTCGTGATGCCATTTGTGCACCAACGATGCGGCGTGATTCTTCTTCATAGACGATGCGGATTTTAACCGTCGCATTTTCTTTCATGAAGCCTGGTTTTTGGGTATCTTCGTAATCAGAGTATTTCACTTTCATTCCATTACGTTCGGCAGCTTCTACTGACAAGCCAGTTGAAACCATGTTGTAGCCGAAGATCGAAATCCCGTTTGATCCTTGAACACCTGTTGATTCTAAAGAAGTTCCACCGATATTATGGGCAGCGACGATCCCTGAACGTACGGCATTCGTTGCTAATGCGATATACGTTGTTTGTTGCAAAGCATTTGAGTACACAGTTGCACAGTCACCAACTGCGTATACATCTGCATCGCTTGTCCGTTGATGGCGGTCCACTAAGTACGCGCCGTTAGCAAACAATTCCAAATGATCTTTGCCTAACTCGTTGTTTGGTAAGAAACCGATCGCGTTGATCACTAGGTCAACTGGGTATTCGCCGTTGTCTGTTACAACTGCTTCTACTTTCTCTGTTCCTTTGTATTCACGCGCTAATTCACCGAAATGCAATTCAATGCCATTGTCAGCTAAGTTTTTGTCCATATCTTCTGTGAACCATTTGTCGTAGTAGTTTGGCAATGCCCGTGTCGCTGCATCAAAAAGCAACACATTTTTGCCACGGCGTTTTGCTGCTTCAGCAATTTCAACACCGATGTAACCAGCACCGATAACGGCAACGTTTTTCACGTCTTCTGAGGCTAACTCTTGATCAACCGTTTGTCCGTCTTGGAATTTTTTCAAGAAATGGATGTTTTTCAAGTCACGTCCAGGTACTTTGGGTGAGATCGGAACAGATCCAGTTGCGATGACAACTTTGTCATAAGATTCAACGATCGTTTCACCTTCACTGGTCACAGCGTGTACTTCTTTTTTCTCAAAATCGATATGGTCAACCACTGTTTCCATATGGATTTTTGCACCTTTTGCTTCAAAATCTTCACGTTTTGTATAGAACAAGCCTTCGTATGAATCGATTTGACGTCCAACCCATAAAGCAGTCCCACAACCTAGGTAGCTTAAGTTTGTATTACGGTCGATCATTACGACCTCTTGGTCTTTGTAGTTATCTAATAATGTATTGGCAGCAGCAATCCCCGCGTGGTTTGCACCGATAATAACTGTTTTTGTCATGGAAAATTTCCTCCTTTTGTTTACATTGTCATTATAGCTCGCTTGTGAATTTGAAAACTATCAACTTTTTCGCGATTTTAAAAATTTGTGACAGTTTTTCGTTGATATACGTCACTTTCAGCGGGTTAAGTTTCTATATCAAAATTATTTTCGTCTTGCAAGTAAAAAGATTGTGAAAAAATATGTATTAAAAATCAAAGATTTTCCTTGTTATAAAAGCATTCTGCAAACCGATTGAATAAATTTCACAATACCCTGCCGCTTTTTCGTAACTATCGCGGCATCGATTCGCCGTGTTATACTGAGAGAAAAACATACAGGATGGGATCTTGATGAAGAAAAAAATCGTATTGCCACTACCGCCCTTATTGTCGGCATTAGAGCCACAGGATTTTTATTTAGAAGAAGAACTGCTTTTCGAAGGGGGGGTGTTCGAAGGCGGTGATTATAGCTATGATACTTGCAAAAACCTTATCTTGAAGCAATGTCATTTCAAGAAAGTGACGATGCAAAAAACACGCTTGAGTCAATGGGAATGTCAAAATGTCCTCTTTGAGAACTGCGATTTTTCTAATCTGGAATGTTTTGGTGCCAGCTTTCATCGTGTTCACTTTAAACAGTGTAAATTGACTGGTACGAATTTTGCGGAAAGCTATTTCCGTGACTGTACCTTTGAAGATTGCGTGGCAAACTTTGCTTCTTTTAGCAATACCAATTTACGGACGATGCTGTTTCGTCAGTGCCAACTAAACGACAGTGAGTTTTATGAGATGGATTGGAAACACTTGACGCTACAAGAAAACCAGTTGAACAATAGCAACTGGTTTCACACAAAATTAGCAACTTTAGATTTTCGGACCAATCAATTTCAAAAGATCGCGTTGTCCTTTGAACACTTGCGAGGACTAACAGTCGATCAAGAACAAGCCTTGGTCATCGCCGCCGGTCTAGGTTTGGTGATCGACTAACGAATTCTGCGCCATAAAGCAATCAACATCCAGACGGATAACACTAAACTGATCAACAAGGCAATACCCCAACCGAAAATACTATTGGTAAAAGGCAGCGGAACATTCATGCCAAAGAAACTGGTAACGATGGAAGGCACAGTCAATAAGAGGGACCAAACGGTCAAAAACTTCATGGTATCATTCAAGTTATTGTTTAATAGATTATTGTAGGTACCAGACAATTGTTCCAAAATTTGGAATGCCAGTTGGGTCATTTCCACTGCCTGTTTGGCTTCGATCAAGGCATCATCCAGTTGTTCCCGCTCATCATCATCCATCAAACGATAAATGGATAATGCTTTGATTTGCTCCAAGAGGACCGCATTTTGTTTCGTGGCAGACACTAAAAAAACCAGTCCAACTTCCAAATCAGACATTTGCAGTAAGTTTTTATTGGTTGTTTTTTCCCGTAGTCGCTGATTCAAGCGAATCCGCTCACTATTGACTTCTTCGACTAACGGAAAAAACGTGCCAGAAATCAAGAACAAGCTTTGAAACAAAAAATGAATGGGCGTTTGCAGCGGGTTTTGCAGGATCAAGCGCTCCATCATTGGAATCACATAACGGGTATTGTGGGATGCAAAAGTAAAGAGTTGCTTCCTTTTTAAAATAAACGTCATCGGGCTGGTCTCAAAATGATTTTCACGCTTTTCTTGCTGAGGTACATTGAAAACCAGCAGCAATGCTTCCTCTTCGGCATCATATTCGACCCGCGCGCGTTCGTTTTTATCTAAAGAGTACGTAAGCATCTCGTCAGACAAATGATATTGTTTTTGCAGTGCCATCACGCTTTTTGCGTCTTGTTGGTCTACTTGAATCCATTCATAGTTTCCGTCATAAAAGACATGTTTGTTTTCCACAATCCATCCTCCACTCTTGCTTTCTTCTATTATAAAAGAAAACAGCCAGAAGCCCAATCAAAGGACTTTCCTGGCTGTATTGGCTATTACTTATTTACGGGCGTCTTTCAAGGCCTCTTCCACCATCGTTAAAACGGCCTGTGCCGCTTGCGGGTCTTCGACAAAATTGAATTGATCGCCATCGATCTGGATCTTTGGACTCTCATTGTACTCTTCGTACCATTGATCGTAGCGTTTGTTCAACTCTTTGTAGTAGTCGTATAACGAAGGATCAAAGGTCAACTGCTCATATTCCCGCCCACGTTTTTCAATACGCTCCAACATCGTTTCAAAAGAAACGCGAATATGCACCAAAAGATCTGGATGCTTTTTGTGGGCTGCATACGGCAGCTCTTCCAACATATTGGCTAACAATTCATCATAGACCTTGACTTCGGTATCGGTTGCTCGCCCAAGGTCCGCATTTAAATGGAACAACAGTGAATCCTCATAAATGGAACGGTCCAAGACGTTATTGTCGTCTTTCATAGCTTGCTTGATACTTTCAAATCGTTTATTTAAGAAATAGATTTGCAGTAAAAACGCATATTTATTTGGATCTGCATAAAATAATGGTAACACTTCATTGTCATCGATCGATTCATAAAAGGCTTGACTGCCAAAATGATTGGCGATCAATGCGGTCAAACTTGATTTACCGGCACCAATCGTTCCTGCTAATACGATCACGCTCATATCCCCCAACTCACTCATCACTAAATATTGTATGTTGCATTTGCGATATCAACTATACAATACTATATCTTGTGCCGTCAACTGAAACTTTTGAAGCACAGATCAAGAAGTTTTTCAATAAAAGTTTAAAGATTTTTGCTTTTTTTTGAAATCTCATACGGAATGCTTAACGAAAGAGCCTTCTTCTAGTAAAATAGGAAAGGATCTTTAATTAAATTGTGTTTTTGTCAGGAGATAGTTACAATTGACTGACAAACGATAAATGAATCATGTGGGGTAAGCTCCCTAGAGAAATGAGGAAAATAATGTCAATTGGTACTGGCATAGCTACAGGAAAAATCATCTTAATGGGTGAACATTCAGTTGTTTACGGTGAACCAGCAATTGCTTTCCCTTTTGCGGGAGCAAAAGTACAAGTCGAGATCACAGCAAATGAAACAAACACCTTGATTTCAAGTTACTATCACGGTCTGCTTGAAGAAGTCCCCAGCCACTTAAAAAATGTCAAAGACTTGCTGCATCGTCTGCAACAAGACTTCCACACGGGTCCTTTTGCAACCTCCATCGTCAGCACTATCCCTTCTGAACGGGGAATGGGTTCTAGCGCGGCGGTCGCTGTTGCACTGACTCGCGCTTTTTTTGATTGGATCAAAAAAGACTTTACAAAAGAAGAATTGATGACCTATGTCAACTTTTCTGAAAAAATCGCTCACGGCAATCCTAGCGGGATCGATGCTGCAGCAGCTAGCGGGACGGATGCCATTTACTTTATCAAAGGGCATCCCATCACTTCGTTTCCCCTCACGATCGACGGTTATTTGCTCGTCGCTGATACTGGAATCAAAGGGCAAACGAGAGAAGCAGTCAAAAGTGTCGCCCATCTTTTTGAAACCAGCAAGCAGCTGGCTAGTCAAGCGATCCAGCGTTTAGGGATCGAAACCAAAAGAGCCAAAGAGGCCATCATAGCCAATCAATTAGAAGTATTAGGCGAAAGCATGAACAATGCCCATCAGGCCCTGCAGCAGTTAGGGGTCAGCAATCAGCAACTGGATCAGTTGGTTTCCTTAGCATTGGCACACGGGGCTTACGGGGCGAAGCTGACCGGCGGGGGCCGGGGCGGCTGTATGATCGCACTAACCAAAACGAAGGAACAGGCTGAGAATATCAGCCGTATTTTATTGTCCGATGGCGCTCGTGCGGCATGGATACAAGGATTAGGAGTTTATGAACATGTATAAGGGAAAGGCTCGCGCCTACACGAATATCGCATTGATCAAGTATTGGGGAAAACAAGACGAAACCTTCATTTTACCGATGAACAATAGTTTGTCCCTGACCCTCGATGCCTTTTACACAGAAACAACGGTGGCTTTTTCACCCGATTTTACACAGGATCGCTTTACGCTGGATGGCGTGGTGCAAACAGACGCTGCCACAAAAAAAGTTGCGGACTTTTTGGATCTGGTACGAAAAAAAGCGGACTGCCCGTGGTATGCCACGGTGGAAAGTCAAAACTTCGTCCCAACCGCTGCCGGACTTGCCTCTTCTGCCAGTGGATTAGCGGCATTGGCGGGTGCCTGTAGTGAAGCACTGGACTTAAACTTGTCAGAGCAAGAGTTATCCCGTTTGGCCCGTCGCGGTTCTGGTTCGGCTTGTCGGAGTATCTACGGCGGTTTTGCTGAATGGCATCAAGGCACCGATGAGACTTCTTTTGCCACCCAAGTGCCGTCGAATGGCTGGGAAGAAGAATTGAGTATGATTTTTATTTTGATCAACGCACAAGCCAAAGAAGTCTCCAGTCGTGAGGGGATGCGCCGAACCGTTGAAACCTCTAGCTTTTATCCAGGCTGGCTTTCTGCCACTGCGAGCGATCTCGTGAAAATGAAACAAGCGATTGCCGAAAAAGACTTTACTGCTTTAGGTGAAACGACCGAGGCCAACGCCTTGAAAATGCATGGAACGACCTTAGCCGCCGAACCACCTTTTACTTATTGGTCTTCTGAATCTTTGCGAGCCATGGAATGTGTCCGAATACTGCGAAAAAAAGGATTGGCTTGCTATTTCACGATGGATGCTGGTCCCAATGTCAAAGTTTTATGCCAAAAACAAGAAGAACAAACGATTTTACGTGAATTAAGTGCTCACTTTGCCTCAGAACAATTAGTAGCTGCTCATGCGGGCAAAGGATTAGCCTTTTTACCGGTGGAAGAATCTTCCCCTATCAACTAAGAAGCCATTAAGAAGCCATCGATTAGGAGTGTCGAAATGATTGAACTATCCGTTCCTGGAAAACTATTTATTGCTGGTGAATACGCCGTTGTCGAACCTGGTCATCCTGCAATCATCGTTGCCGTTGACCAATTTATCACGGTCACTGTTGAAGAGGCCCGTAAAAACGGCAGCATCCAGTCTGCCCAATACAGCGACCTGCCGATTCGCTGGACGCGTCGCAAAGGCGAATTAGTCTTAGACCACCGGGATAACCCGTTCCACTATATTTTGGCAGCCATTCGTCTGACGGAAAAATATGCCCAAGAAAAAGGCATCCCCCTTTCCTTTTACGATTTAAAAGTGACCAGTGAACTGGATAACTCGAATGGTCGCAAATATGGCCTCGGTTCCAGCGGTGCCGTGACTGTTGCCACGGTCAAAGCATTGAATCTGTACTATCAAATGGAAATGGATCGGTTGACCCAATTCAAAATTGCGGCTCTTGCCCATCTCGCTGTTCAAGGCAATGGGTCGTGCGGTGATATTGCGGCCTCTTGCTATGGCGGCTGGATCGCTTTTTCAACCTTCGATCACGACTGGGTCTTAGCCAAACAAAAAGACCATACCTTAACAGAATTGATCGCTTTCGATTGGCCAGGATTATCGATCCGTCCCTTGACGGTTCCGAAATCGCTTCGACTGCTGATTGGCTGGACAGGCTCTCCTGCCTCCACCTCTGATTTAGTGGATCAAGTCTATCAATCCAAAGAAGAAAAAGAAAACGCCTATGCTGCCTTTTTAGCAGCCAGCAAAGACTGCGTCAATCGATTGATCGACGGCTTCTTAAATGAAGACAGTCGCACGATCAAAAAAATGATCACGGAAAATCGAAAGCTCCTGCGGGAGTTGTCCGCACTGACTGGTGTGCCGATTGAAACTCCAGCACTTAAAAAGCTTTGTGATCTAGCAGAAAATTATTGTGGTGCAGCCAAATCTTCCGGTGCCGGCGGCGGCGATTGCGGTATCGTGATCGTTGACCAAAAAACCGGTATTTTACCATTGATGAGTGCGTGGGAAAAAGCCGAGATCACCCCCTTGCCGCTGCATGTTTACCATTACCGGGAGGACCTATCATGAATCGAAAAGATGAACATGTTTCCTTAGCAAAAGCGTTCCATAAAGAACACAGCAACGATTTTGATGCAGTTCGTTTGGTCCACCAATCATTTCCACAAATTGATGTGGCTGATGTGTCGATTGCGACAACTGTCTTTGATCGCTCATTTTCCAGCCCTTTTTTCATCAATGCTATGACGGGAGGCAGTGAAAAAACCTTAAAAATCAACCAAGAGTTAGCAGAGATCGCACAAGCCTGTGAGTTGATGATGGCAACCGGCTCCGTTTCGGCTGCCTTAAAAGACCCAAGTGTCGCCGATTCTTTCCGTATCGTCCGTAAAGCCAATCCTGACGGCTTCTTATTAGCCAATATTGGCGCGGGCAGTCCCGTTGAAAATGCACAGCGGGCAGTGGAACTGTTTGGCGCCGACGCCTTGCAGATCCATCTGAATGCACCGCAAGAATTAGTGATGCCCGAAGGCGATCGTCAATTCAGCCAATGGCTGTCCTTATTGGAAAAAACGATGGCTTCTGTTGCCGTTCCGGTTGTCGTAAAAGAGGTCGGCTTTGGGATGTCCCGTGAAACGATCCAGCAGTTACTGGCGATCGGCGTACAAACGATTGATGTTGCTGGCAGCGGCGGCACAAGTTTTACTCAAATCGAAAATGCTCGTCGAAAAAAACGTGAATTGGCGTATTTAGACACCTTTGGTCAATCCACCGTGATTTCCTTGCTGGAAGCAAATGAGATCCAACAGCCCTTTACCCGCATCGCTTCAGGCGGGGTTCGGGATGCTTACGATATCTTCAAAGCACTTTGCCTTGGTGCGGATAGCGTAGGACTATCCGCCACGATCCTCGTGCTGCTTTTGTCAAAAGGCAAAGAAGAAACCATCGCCACCTTACAATCATGGAAGGAACAGCTGCAGCTGCTCTACACAATGGCAGGACAGACAAGCACCAAAGACCTTACCAAGGTTCAGCTGATTTTTTCTGGTGCTGTCAAAGAGTGGTGTGAAGCACGCCAGATTCCCTTAGCAAAGTATAGTTTGCGTTAAGCGATCCAATCGCTGACTACCACATCGAACAAGCAAAAGTAGTACAATTCGTTTTTTATTGTACTGCTTTTTTTGTGTTTATTTTTCTATAATAACGGATTCTCCATTTGCAATCCGGACATAAACGTTATTTAATCGCTACTTGATAATCACTTTCATTATCAGGTACGTTGTTTTTTTACCATCTTGTTTTCGAATGTGCTATGCTCAAGTTGAGGGAGGAACAATCGATTGTTTCTTGAGAAAAGGATCGGTTTTTTCATTCCTAGACTACATTCAAAAGGAGGCGTTTCTTATGAGTAAATCCGAATCGTCGGCTGTTTTTTCAACGATTGCTTGTTTGCTATTGATGGCAACTGGCTTTCTTATGGCATCTTTTTCCATTGCTTATAGCTTTGTCCCTTATCTGTTAGCGATTCTTGCCGGGGGTTGGAAACAAACCTGGGAAGGCACGCAAGAATTGGTGCACGACAAACGGTTGAACGTCGATCTACTGATGACGTTAGCCGCCATTGGTGCCTGTATCATTGGGCATTGGTTTGAAGGGGCGATGCTGACCTTTATCTTTTGTTTGAGCGGTGCCCTTGAGGAATATACGACCAACAAAAGTACGCGAGAAATTAGTTCATTAATGGCACTGCAACCAACGACTGCCTTAAAAATGATTGAATCTGGGGAGCTCGTCGAAGTACCAGTCGAAGCCCTTCAGTTAAAAGATACGATTATGGTGGCAAAAGGCAGTGCGATCCCGATCGACGGTATAGTGATCCAAGGAACCAGCAGTGTTGATGAGGCGGCCATCAGTGGCGAATCCATTCCTGTCGAGAAACGTTTAGGCAGTGAAGTCTTTGGGGGAACCATCAACCTTGGGCAGCCATTGTACATTGAAGTTACTCAAACGAGTGAAAACACCCGCTTTGCAAAAATCATTCAGTTGGTGGAAGAAGCGCAGCAAATGCCAAGTCAAACGGCGACCCTGATCGAAAAAATCGAACGGATCTATGTGCCGATCGTCCTGATCGCCGTCCCACTAATGATCGTTTTGTGTACGTTTTTCACGAATTGGGGGTTCCAAGAAAGTTTTTATCGTGGCATGGTCTTACTAGTAGTGGCATCCCCTTGTGCCTTAGTCGCCTCTGCTACTCCTGCGATGTTAGCAGCCATTTCTCACGCTGCTCGTTTGGGCGTTTTATGCAAAGGCGGACAAGCCTTGGATGCCTTTGCCAATGTCAAAGCGATCGCTTTTGACAAAACGGGGACGCTGACTCGCGGCAAACCTGCTGTCACTGATGTCCATCTGTTGCTGGATGAACCCTTTATTCCCCAACTGATCGTCGGGATGGAAAAACAATCAAATCACCCATTGGCTGAAGCGATCTTGGCGTATTTTCATGATGAAAAGCCGTTGGAATTAGCCGTGGAAGAACAAGCGGGGGTCGGTCTAGCCGCCACTTACCAAGCTGCCCATTGGACGATTGGAAAAGAAGTCGATCTAACCTCTGTTGCTGCCAGTGAGCAAACCCGCATCCACGAATTGAAAGCAGCTGGAAAAACCTTGATTTATATCAATCGTGACCGTGTGTTAGCAGGGTATTTAGCGCTATTGGATCAGCCCCGTCCTGAAGCTCGCGAGAGTCTTGCCTACTTCAATGAGCAGGGGATTCACACGACGATGCTGACGGGTGATCATTTAGGTACTGCTAAAGTGATCGCAGCAGAAATCGGCTTGTCTGACTATGAAAGTGATTGCCTGCCTGATGAGAAAACCACTCGGATCAAAGAAATGAAAGAAACCTACAAAATCAATGCGATGGTCGGTGATGGGATCAATGATGCCCCCGCCTTAGCGACCGCAAGTGTGGGGATCGCGATGGGCGAAGGAACCGACGTCGCAATGGATGTGGCGGACATCGTCTTGATGAAAAATGATTTGCTGCGCTTGGTCGACAGTCACCGTTTGGCTAAAAAATTACAGCGGATCATCAAACAAAACATCGTCTTTTCTATCAGTGTCATCTTGTTGCTGATTGCTTCAAACTTCCTTGAATTTCTCACGCTGCCTCTAGGGGTCGTGGGTCATGAAGGAAGCACGATCTTAGTTATCTTAAACGGGTTGCGTATGCTTTTGCCATTACACAAAGAAACACCCCATCAAGCCAAACCAACTCGCAAAGATTGTGATGATTGCGTCTTGTATCAACAGTCTTTGCATACGTGATCACTACTTGCATTAGAAAAACGCCCGTTGTTGGCACTTCACTAGAAGTCCATCAACGGGCGTTTTGCTGTTTTTTCCTATTTATGCGTGATTGTCAAGTTGTTCCGTGTAGAGTTTGCCATCGTACATCTTAAAGAATGGATAATAGCAGAGAATGGAAACCCCTAAGTTGATCAAAGCGATCAGGATGGCTCGGAAATCACCGCCGGTTCCTAAAAACGCCCCTATGCCCACCGGTGAAATCCAGGGAATTCCCGTAATGACTTTATCGACAAAGCCAAACGAGCTAGCAAAGTAAGCAATCGTCACGTTGATCAAAGGTGTTACGATAAAGGGGATGATCAAATACGGATTGTAGACGATCGGTGCCCCGAAGATCACTGGTTCATTGATGTTAAAAAGCCCCGGTAAGATCGCTGCTTTTCCTAAGACTTTGAGCTGTTGTGATTTTGCCACAAACAGCATCAATAAAACCAATCCAAGCGTACTTCCTGCTCCGCCCATAAAAATATACATGTTCACAAAATCCCCAGCAAAAATATTATTGGCACCATCTATATTTTCAGTTAGAGCCACCAATAGGATGGGATTGATGAAACTATTTTTAATAACTGCCGTCCCATGAACCCCCACTGCCCATAAGAGATGGATAAGGAGCATAATCACGATGATTCCTAACCAAGAACCCGTCAACTCCTTCACGAATTCAAATGGTTTGGATAGCAATCCGTGAAGATCCGTGTGGAAAACCGCCAGTACTCCATTGATCGCCACCATCAAAAAGGCAATCAAAATCGCTGGGATCAATGACGCAAATGCTTTGCTGACTCCATCAGGAACCCCTTCAGGCATCTGGATGGTGATCTTTCTTTTTACACAAAAACGATAGACTGACGTAGCAAGTACTGCAGTGATAATCCCGATGAAGATCCCTACTCCACTGAAGCGAGTGATCCAACCGCCTAAAGCGATCCCATTATAAACAATGGCGGTTTCGCTCTCTGACTGCAGCAATTGTGCCGCACCATCTGTGATATCGACTTGGACGATCGTCATTAAAAAGGCAAACAAACTTAATAACGCCCCTACAAAACTGCTCATAGTCAAATGCTCTTCTTTATGATAGATCTCAGTTAAATAATACCCTGTTGCTAAACAATAAAAAACAGCAATCGAGCCAACAGACATGGTAGTTACGACACTATAAAGCGGTGAAAATCGTAAAATCGTTTGTTCGAAAAAGCCAGCCAGTGGTGGAATGATTTGTGGTAAATTATTGATGATTAAAAAAATCGATCCGACGATCGTAAAAGGGACCGTAATGATCCCTGCTTGCATGATTGCGCGAATAAAGCGTAAATTCGCCAACTTATTCAAAGGCGGCATCAAACGCGTTTCTAAAAAGGTAAAAACACTTGTCATCGTTACTCCTCCAACGAAGGGATCGCCCCTTCTTCAATCAGCTTTTGGTACCAATAAAAGCTGTCTTTTCTCACTCGTTTTTGTTCTTTTTCCTCTGCGTCATTGCGATCCACGTAAATAAAGCCATACCGTTTTCGAATCCCTTCATGCACACTGATCAAATCAATGGCAGACCAAGGGCTGTATCCCATCAGTTCCACCCCAGCATTGATCGCTGCTAAGCATTGACTGATATGCTGCGATAAATAGTCGATGCGGTACGGATCATGAACCGTGCCATCTGCTTCTAGATGGTCTTCGGCCCCTAAGCCGTTTTCGGTAATGATGATCGGTAAGTGGTAACGATCATAAAGTGTTTGCAACGTCGTTTTCAGCCCCAAGGGATCGATGGTCCAATTGAAGGCATTTTTCTTCAAGAACGTATTGGTGAACCCTTTGTAAAAACCACGCTCCATAATGTCTTCACTTTGCTGATCGCTGATACCATTCTTCATGTCCCCAGCTTCCGTCGGCTGCTCCACTGTCACTGTGGTGTAGAAGTTCATCGCGACAAAGTCAGGCTTAGCCCGTTCCATCAACGCCTTATCCTCCGGACCAAAGTCAATCGTGAGGCCGTTTTGGTTCAAATAATCTTGAAAGACCGAATTATAACGACCGAAGCAGGCGAAATCAAGGTACGCCCAGTTCCGGACACTGTTGAAATACAACGCTGCTTGGTTGTCTTCTGGTCGACTAGTCGCCGCATAGACCAAGGAAATATTTGGGACCGGTCCGATTTTGCCATTCGGTACGATTTCATGACACGCTTCGAAAGCATATTTTTCAGCGATCATCAGGTGATGAAATTGCTGGTATTTTTCTGATAATGGAATCTTTTTCCCTAATATTTTTTGATCCACCAGCAGCATGATATTTGGTTCATTGATCGTCAGCCAGTGCGTCACTCGATCCCCATAGGCTGTAAACAGCGTTTTGGCGTATGCGGCAAATGCCTCAACGGTGCTGCGTTTTGTCCAGCCGCCTTCGTCTTCCAATGCTTGCGGCAAGTCAAAATGGTTCAACGTTACAAAGGGCTGAATGCCGTGTTTCAGCAATTCATCAATGACATCGCTGTAATGATCCAAGCCTTTTTGATTAATAGTACCGCGCCCTTCTGGAAAAATTCGCGACCAAGCGATCGAAAAGCGGAAAATTTTGATCCCCATTTCTGCTAACAAGGCGATATCCTCTTTGTACTGGTGGTAATGGTCGACAGCCACAGTAAAATCCGCGATCTTGTGGTTGTCTCTTGGACGAGTATCTTGGACACTCAGTCCCTTGCTATCGGTTTGATACGCTCCTTCGGTTTGGTGAGCGGAAATCGATGCTCCCCATAAAAAATCAGTTGGAAATGTTTGTTTCATATCGTACTCCTTATCCTAAATAAGATGCGTTTAACATCTTAGAATTATTGCTTGCATGGCAAAGACAATATTCTGAATTATCTCTTATTTTTCGCGGTAACGCAAAAAATAACTCCTGTCAAGTAAGACCCTTTTGAAGATGTGCTACTTAGACACAAAAAAAGCAAAGTCCAGTTTCCTAGACTTTGCTTATGATTTAGAAGTAGCAGCTTATTTTTGCTCTGCTTTATCTTCGTTCAATAGTGCTTTTCTTGAAAGGTTCACACGGCCTTGTTTGTCGATTTCTGTGACCTTCACTAAGATTTCGTCGCCTTCTTTGACAACGTCTTCTACTTTGTTGACCCGTTCGTTCGCAAGTTGTGAAATGTGAACTAAGCCGTCTTTGCCTTTGATCAAGTTGACAAACGCACCGAATTTTTCAACACGGACAACTTTCCCAAGGTACACTTCGCCAACTTTTACTTCTTTCGTCAATTCTTCAATGATCTTGATAGCTTTTTGGATCATTTCTGCATCAGCAGAAGCAATCGAAACTTTTCCGTCTTGATCAATATCGATTTTCACGCCAGTTTCATCAATGATGCCATTGATGGTGTCGCCGCCTTTACCGATTACATCTTTGATCTTCGCAGGATCGATTTGGATCATTTCGATCTTCGGTGCGTATTGGCTTAACTCTTCACGAGGAGCAGCCAATGTTGATGTCAATTCATTTAAGATTTCCATCCGTGCTTTTTTCGCTTGACTTAATGCTTCTGTCAAGATTTGTTCAGTGATTCCTTGGATCTTGATATCCATTTGTAACGCAGTGATCCCATCTTTGGTTCCAGCAACTTTAAAGTCCATATCGCCAAGGTGATCTTCTAAGCCTTGAATATCAGTTAAGATCGTGTAGTTTTCACCATCAGATACAAGTCCCATTGCGATACCTGCAACTGGTGCTTTGATTGGCACCCCTGCATCCATCAATGCTAAAGTTCCAGCACAAATACTTGCTTGAGAAGAAGAACCATTTGATTCTAATACTTCTGCAACGAGACGGATTGTGTAAGGGAAGTCTGTTTCATCAGGAATCACTTGTGCTAAGGCACGTTCGCCTAATGCACCATGACCGATTTCACGACGTCCTGGTGAGCCGGCACGACCAGTCGAACCAACAGAAAATTGAGGGAAGTTGTAATGGTGGATGAATCGTTTTGATTCTTCAACCCCTAATCCATCAATGATTTGGTGTTCTCCTAAAGGTGCTAACGTACAGGCGGACAATGCTTGGGTTTGTCCCCGAGTAAATAGACCAGAACCATGAACACGTGGCAATAAGCCAACTTCTGATGCCAGTGGACGGATTTCGTCTAATTGACGACCATCCGGACGAATCTTGTCGATAGTAATCAATTCGCGAACCACATCTTTTTCAAGATCTTCCGCGATTTGTTTCACTTCTTTCAAGAATTGTGCTTCCTCTTCATGTCCAGCAAATTTTTCTGCATACACTTCTTTCACTGTGTCTTTGACTTTATCGATCTCGTCTTCACGAGCCAATTTTTCTTCAGTCATAACAGCAGTTTTCATTGTTTGGTAGTAGCCGTCGAAAATTTCTTTTTTTAAGTCAGCATCTACTTGTAACAATTTGACTTCCATTTTTGGTTTGCCCACAGCTGCGACAACTTCTTCTTGGAAGGCAACCAATTCTTGGATAGCATCAAAACCGAATAATAACGCACCTAACATGTCTTCTTCAGAAACTTCTTTCGCGCCTGATTCAACCATGTTGATGGCTTTTTTCGTTCCAGCTACTGTCAATTCGATATCGGTTTGTTCTGCTTGTTCTACTGTTGGATTCAAGACGTACTCGCCATTGACCCGACCAACATCAACACCAGCGATCGGTCCGTCAAACGGGATATCTGAAATAGACAATGCTAAAGAAGAACCTAACATTGCCGCCATTGCTGGCGTACAATCTTGCTCAACACTCATTACGATGTTTGTTACTTGCACTTCGTTACGGAAACCTTCCGCAAACATTGGACGGATCGGACGATCGATCAAGCGGGCAGTCAAGGTTGCTTCCGTACTTGGACGTCCTTCCCGTTTGATAAAGCCACCAGGTACTTTCCCTACAGCATACATTTTTTCTTCGTAATTGATTGTTAATGGGAAAAAGTCGGTATCTTTTGCTTCCTTAGATGCAACCGCTGCACTTAGGACAACCGTATCGCCATAACGAACCAATACAGCTCCGTTTGCTTGTTTGGCTAATTGGCCAACTTCTACTTCTAATGGGCGGCCGCCCCAAGTTGTTTTGAATACTTGTTTTTCTGTCATGTTCTGCTCCTTTTCATCGGATCCCAGCAAGTCACTACTAAACAAATGAAAAAATCGGAATGTCGTTCCGCTGCTTTCATTTGGTTAGTAGGATGCTGCTTACAAGGACCCAAAATTCTTTTTAGCTGCGCTTTTTGATTCACCAGTCAAAAGGCCGCTCTTTCGGTGTTTCACTTTTTAGATGGCTCGAGATCACCTGTCAGACTGCATCAGCTGTTTTAGCCGACACTGCAGTCGCAGTGATTCCGCTGCTTGGTCACTACGCTCGTTTCCCTCGCCTAGTACTATTCGTCATCTGCTCTGTGCGGCTTACGCCGCCCAGTCGCAGTGATTCCGCTGCTTGGTCACTACGCTCGTTTCCCTCGCCTAGTACTATTCATCATCTGCTCTGTGCGGCTTGCGCCGCCCAGTCGCAGTGATTCCGCTGCTTGGTCACTACGCTCGTTTCCCTCGCCTAGTACTATTCATCATCTGCTCTGTGCGGCTTGCGCCGCTCAGTCGCAGTGATTCATAGCAAAAAAGTGAGATTCGGGTTGAACCTCACTTTTCTTTGTTTGATTAACGACGTAATCCTAAAGCTTGGATTAATTCGCGGTAACGTTGTACGTCTTTTTGACGTAGGTAAGCTAATAAGTTACGACGATGTCCAACTTTTTTCATCAACCCACGGTATGAATGGTGGTCTTTTTTGTGCATACGTGCATGTTCGTTCAAATGGTTGATTTCTTCTGTTAAAACAGCGATTTGAACTTCTGGAGAACCAGTATCTCCTTCATGACGTGCAAATTTGTTGATGATTTCGTTTTTGCGTTCTTTTGAAATTGCCATGTTTTTCACCTCTTTTTCTTTTTCCCCTGCGACTGAGTAAAACGTTGGTGATTCGTTAAACCAAGTAACAGGTACTGTGCTTTTCACACGTAATTACTTTACTTGATTCTAAGGAAAAAAGCAAGTTTATCTACCTATTCTTTTCGTTTCTTTTGAAAGCTCCTCCAAAACTTATGTTATACTTAGGATACTACTCTATCTAAAGGAAGTGTAAGGATGAGCGTTCTTTCCCGAATCGAGAGCATGAAAAATGAATTATCGCTTTCTGAGAAGAAACTCTTCGCATTCATGGAGGCCAATCCTGAAAAAGTGCCGTCGATGACTGCGAGTCAATTAGCAGAAGCCACTGGGATCAGTGCGCCGACTGTCGTACGCTTTGCGAAAAAAACCGGCTTTGCTAGTTTGACAGATTTAAAAATACAATTATCTGCGGAATCCGGCTTGCGCCAAAATGCCAATGAAAACTTGGGCTATGCCGATGTTGAATTAAATGAGCCCTTTCATGCCATCACATCTAAATTAAGCCACAATGCACAGGTGACTATGAATGAGACGGCCCAATTGTTAGAAGAACAGCTGATGTTGGCTGCCGCTGAACTGATCGCGACTCGTGAGCGAATCTTTGTCTGCGGGATCGGTGCTTCTTCATTGATCGCACAAGATATCCAACAAAAATGGACCCGTTTAGGCAAAATCGTCGTGTTTGAAAATGACTACAATCTCTTGTTGCCGCAACTCGTCAAAAACGAGAAAAAAAGTCTCCTCTGGGTCATTTCCAACAGTGGACACACGCCTGAGATGGTTCACTTAGCAGAAATCGTTAAAAATCTTGGCGTCCCGATTCTGTCACTCACCCGATTTGGCAGTAATCCGTTAACAAAGTTGGCGGATGTTCCCCTGCAAGTGTCCCGTTCCAAAGAAGCCAACCAACGTAGTGCTGCTACGAATTCGATTATCGCCCACCTATTGGCGGTCGATGTCCTTTTCTATGTCTTTTTAAGCAAGAATGAAAAGCTGGCACGCAATATCTATGCCTCACGCCAAGCCATTGCCGATTTTCGTGAGAAGTATTTATAAAATATTCATAGCCAAAGAAGTCCGCAGGAAAGTTTTCCTGCGGTATTTTTTCTTCTAAGGACACTTTGATCAATCAAGGGCATTCTTGGCAGCTACTTCTGCCAACCAAAAACTGGACGCTTTGGGATAACGCTTGAAGTCATTTTTCAAATCCACTCGATAAAACCCATAACGGTTTTTATATGCGTTCAACCAGCTCCAGCAATCCATAAAGGTCCACATATGGTAACCGAAACAAGGAGACCCGTCTTCGATTGCATGATGCAGCTGACGCAAGTGGTCTTCAACAAAGGCGATCCGATACGTATCATTGACCTGCCCCGTGGCGTCCATGAACCGTTCTTCCTCAGATACCCCCATGCCATTTTCGGAAACAAACCATGGCATGTTTTGATAGTCATTCTTTAGACGCATCGCGATATCGTAAATCCCTTCTGGATAGATTTCCCAGCCGCGATGAGGATTGATTTTTTTCTCTGGCCAATCGTACCCACGAAATAACTGACGTGGCTCAAAGGGACCGGATGCTGCCTTCTGCGGAAGTGGTGCTTGGATCCGCAACGGTTGATAATAATTGCAACCAATAAAATCTACGGTATTTTCACGAAAAATTTCCGCATCTGTTGCTTCATATTCAGGGGACAATTGATGCTCCTTGAATAAGCTCGTTAGCTTTTCTGGAAATTGTCCATAAACGACACAGTCCAAAAAACTGCGAATATACAAGAGATCTGCCCATTCAGCGGCTTCTCGATCAGCCGCTTCTTGACTTTTTGGATAAACAGGTGACAAATTCAAGATGATACAGATTTCTCCATCAGGAAGTGCGATTTTACGAAACTCAGCAACTGCCTTCGCATGGGCTAACAAGGTATGATAACCAACTTGAATTGCCCGCTTGAAATCACGCACTTGCGGCCAATGAGCATCTCCGTAATACCCACATTCAATATGCACCAATGGTTCATTAAAGGTCGCCCATTTTTTCACTAAATCGCCAAATTGTTCAAAAGCAGTTTTTGCATAAAATGCAAAATGGTCCACGGATTCCCGCGCCTCCCAACCTCCTTTTTCCATCAGCCACCAAGGCATGTCAAAATGAAACAAATTAATGATCGGTTCGATGCCTTGATCCAGCATTTCCTGAAAATATGCCCGATAAAACCGGACTGCCGTCTGATTCAATGTTTTTCCATCTGGTAATAAGCGGGTCCATGCAATCGATGTCCGATAGGAATTCAAGTTCATGGCCTTCATGTTTGCTACGTCTTCCCGGTATTGATAGTAGGTATTTGAGGTGTCGCTTGGTCCGACACCATCGTAAAAGCGTGACGGCTCCAACTCAAACCATTTGTCCCATGTAGAGGGACTTTTGCCGTCAACCGCCGCGGCCCCCTCGGTTTGCGGTGCTGACGCGGCCGCTCCCCATAAAAAGTTTTTTGGAAAGTGAATCATTCTTTTGCTCCTTTCTGAATTACCTGCCACGTGCGGTCAGGGTTGGATCGTTGAAATGCAAACTGATACCGCTGCGCAGCTGCCTCGATTTCTAAACAAAATAATGTTGTTTCTTCCAGAGAAATTGCCAGCTGCTGCAATGATGCTTCACCGATCACGAGTTGAAAAGCTGCTTGTCCTTGTCTAGGCACCCATACTTTTTGAAAGCCGCATAGGACTTTTTTCCTCGGCACATATGCTTTTGTATACTCTTTTAGATAGCATTGGACCACTTCTTTACCAGACACAGTAGAATGATTTTCAAGTGTGCCACTGACGATAATGCCTTCCCCTGCATATTCAGCCGAAACCGAGCTGCAAATAAAAGAGGCATAACTAAGCCCATAACCAAAAGAATATACTGGTGCGCCTTTTTGATCGAGGTAGTCTTTTTGAAACGCTGTGTTGCGATAATTATAACAGACAGGCAGTTGTCCAACTGTATCAGGAATAGAAACTGCTAATTTCCCACTAGGTACTGTTTCACCAAAAAGAATCCGAGCAATCGCTTCCCCTCCATATTGGCCGGGATAGCCAGCGTAAAGCACCCCATCGAACAAGTCTTGCAAAGGAGCTAAGCAATGCGGTCGACCGGAAATCACGATCCCAATCAGCGGCTTTTTACTCTTCTTCAACGCAAACAGTAAATCCAACTGGCATTGCGGCAAATCGAGGGTAGCCAAGTCGATGTTTTCTCCACTGGTCATTTCCTGAGATCCCCTTAAGGCGGCACCGTTTTTGTCAAAATCCGTTGTGAAATCACGGGCACTGGAGCCGCCGACCGTCACTAAGACGACATCCGCTTTTTCTGCAATCTGACAGGCTTGCCTTCGTTGAGCCAGTGTGCCACTAGAGATTTCGCAGCCTTTCTCGTAGAAGAAGTCAGCTTGATGCGTACTTAAACTGGTCAAACCTTCCCAAAGGGTCGTACATGTTGTTTCTTCCTTGAATGGCGTATAATCCCCCAGCTGATGATAGAGCTGTTTAACGTGAGGACCGATGACGGCAATCTTTTGTCGCGTTTTCTTCAAAGGCAAAATACCATTGTTCTCTAGTAAAACAATCGATTCCTCCGCCAATTTCAAGGCAACTTGTTGCGCCTTTTCTTTACGGGGCAATGAAACACGGGGCGTTGCTTCTTTAAACAAGCCAAGTTTTTCTTTCAAAAGAAGCACACGACGGACTGCATCATCGATCGCCGTTTCCGCAAGTAGCCCCTCAAGGACAGCTTCTTCTAACACTGGGAAAACTTCATCCCATAAACTAACATCCACACCGCTGGTCAAGGATTTGGCGGCCGCTTGTGGGTGGCTCCCCAGCCAGTCAGCAATCCGATCCAGCCCACACCCATCGGCCATCACAATTCCCGTAAAGCCACTTTCTTCTCGTAAAACATCTTGCAGCAAATAAGCATTGGCATGGCACGGGATACCGTCTAGATCATTGTATGCAGCCATACACCCCAAGGCCCCAGCAGCAATCCCTGCTTTCATTGGTGGCAGATGGATCTCGCGGAATTCCCGATCACCGATTGCCACTGGCCCTGCATTGTGTCCCCCCATTCCTGCACCTTGGGCAGCAAAGTGCTTCAATACCGCTAAAACGTTCTGCTTTTCTATCGTTGTTTTTGATCCTTGTAATCCTCTGACGGCCGCTTTGGTAAAGCTGCTGGTTAAAAACGGATCTTCACTGAAACATTCTTCAGTTCGCCCCCAACGCGGATCTCTAGCAATGTCCAATGCGGAAACCAAGCCAACATGGGCTCCTTTTGCCCGAATCTCTTGAGCAGTGATGGTTTGGGCCGCTTGATACAGCTCTGGATTCCAACTAGAACCAACACTAAAATTGACCGGAAACGTCGTCGCTTCTAAACCTTGGTGCCCGTGAGGACACTCTTCACTGAGAAGGGCCGGAATCCCCAGCCGAGTGTGCTCCTGCAAATAAGTTTGAATCATAAGGGATAGCTCATAGGACTCCGTGGTCGTCAGGCCTGTTTGCTGATTTCTACTTGACCAAGGATCAGCTCGAAACACGCCGTAAATCCAGCCAAGACTGCCAAAACGAGCTACTTCTTTTTTAAAGGTTTCAGTCAACATAATTTTTCCATTGTTTTTTTCGTAAACTTCCCAACCATACAGACGCTGATTCAGCTGGCCGATTTTTTCTTTCAATGTCATTTGCCGTAAAAGGGTCTCAATCATATGCTTCTCCATTTCTATTTAGTCTTCTAAATAAAGCATGATGGTCTGGATCTCAAAAGGCTGGAAATGGATTGTGATGCTTTGGGCATCCAGCGGCTCGACCGGCAGTTCAGCGACGCTGTCTTCCAAAAGATTCGTTAAAAATGCTTTTTTGATTCTTTTTTGGCAACGCAATTGACAGGCGGTGGTTTGATTGTGATATTCATACAACCGCACGATCAGTGCCTCTTCATCTTCGGCTTTTTTCACCGTATCCAGCAAGACATTCTTTTGATCGACTGCTAGAAAAGCTTCTGCTGATAGTTGTGGCACACTTGGAACGGTTAGAACGGGAACATTCAATGCCAAAGCTTCTTCCATCGTTTGCGCGTCTTGCCAAGTTCCTTCGTGGGCGTACAAGGAATAGGTAAACTCATGAAGGCCTTGATCCGCTTCAGGATACGGATCAATCGGCGATTTAATCAAAGAAAGCCCGATTTTTTGATAATCCGTATTGAACCCATATTTCGAATCCGTCAAAATACTAACCCCATAATTCCCTTCTGAGAGATCTACCCATTTTTGTCCACAGCTCTCAAAACGCGCTTGGTCCCATGTCGTGTTTTGATGCACAGGCCGTTTTACCTGCCCGAATTGAATATCAAACGTTGCTTCCAATGTGTTAACATCAATCGGCATCAATGCCTTTAACAGCAGTTGATGCTGGTGCCAATCAACCGCTGTTTCAAAATCGATTCTTCCCGTGCCATGGTAAAAATGCAGCCATTGCGTAATAAAAGAATCTTCAAACTGACGTTTGATCTTCAAGGTATCGCGAATCTCCCCTTGCTCAACAACTTCAGCTGAGAGAACTTGCTTCACAGGATAAGGCTTCTTCTGGTAATAAATATCAATGTCCCACGCATCATAATCCATTGGCAGATCTTCGTAAGCCACTAACTGATTCAACCGCTCTCCTTTTGGCACGATCTCTCGCTGCTGCCGTTTGTCAAATAAAGAGATGATGTCAAAGTGTTCGTCAAAAATCACTTTAAAATCAACCGTTTCAAACGATTCCTCCAGCCGCATTGCCACTTGCTTTGATTGAGGCACAGCTGAGACAGGGGTCAATTTTTTGCTACTCAATCCAGCCATGGCGGGAATTTTGACTAAGAGCCGGTCATCATAGGTCCGCTGAGTCAGGTAAGCTTCTTTGATCCCTGTCTGATCGTCTAAATAGACCAGACCCGTCCGCTCTTGTCCCAGCGGATTAAAGACATGCCATGACGTAGCTTCGGCTGCTTGCATTGCTGGAATCAAAGCTTCGATCAGCTTGCAGCCTTTATCAAAGAGCTGTTGATACTCTTGATCCGTCTGATCATAAACTTCTTTGATCGAGCTTCCCGGCAGAATATCGTGGAATTGATTAAATAGCAGCTGTTTCCAAAGTTGTTCTAATTCAGCTTGCGGATAACGATTGATTGCACAAATACTATAAAGTTTTTCAATCGTCTGTAAGAAAAATTCTCCTTGGCGATTGGCCTTCTTGTTTTTGCCAATCGAAGTCAGTGTTCCACGATGGTATTCAAAGTACAATTCGCCGTACCAGACTGGGCCAGATTTTTCCTTAAAAGAATCTGCCAGTCGATCAAAAAAGCCCCCCACATGATTGCCAGTAATCGTCGGCATATCCGGCAATGTTTTTTGCAGCCGTTTCTGGACTTCTAGCATCTCTTTCGTCGGGCCTCCGCCACCGTCACCATACCCATAAGCAATCAAAATTTCGTCGTGCTGATCTTTTTGCTGATAACGTTCAAAACTGCCTTTGATCGTGTAAGGATCTAGCAATCCATTATACGTCGTGTAATAATCTCTGGGACTGTACCCTTCACTGATGGTGGTAATAAAATGCGTCAAAACTCGGCTTCCATCAATTCCTTGCCAGTAGAAAGAATCAAAAGGAATTTGATTGAACTGGTTCCATGACAGCTTCGTCGTCATAAAGTAGGGCGTATTTGTTTTGCATAAAATTTGCGGCAAGGCGGCTGAATAACCAAAGACATCCGGTAGCCATAAGATGCGGCTATCGACTTGAAATTCCTCTTTCATAAACCGTTTGCCATAAAGGATATGACGAACCAGTGATTCCCCTGAAGTCAAATTGCAATCGGCTTCTACCCACATCGCCCCGTCAACTTCCCATCTCCCTTCTCGAATTTTTGCTTTCATTGCTGCGTACAGTTCAGGATAGTGGGTTTTCATGGAATAGTATAGTTGTGGTTGGCTTTGAAAAAACGTATAATCTGGATACTCCTCCATCAATTTCAGGACCGTTTGGAAACTGCGCTCGCCTTTTTCAATAGCTTGCTGTGCCGTCCAAAGCCACGCCAGGTCGATATGGGTATGACCGACAGCTGTCACTTTTTGTTTTGGTGTATGCGCTGGTAAGTAACATGACGCAAGCAGCTGCTTTGCTTTTGCGAGACTTTCATAGAATGCCGCTGAGTAGGGCGTACGAAAATCCAAGACATTGGCGACTTGACCAAGGACTTGTTGATAAAATGCTTCGTCACCGCCAAACGCACGAATGGCACGCCAACTATCAAACAGGGCATAACAATCAAACCAGAGTTCATTGACGACAGGATCCAATGCCAATAAGTTGATATGCAGTGGGAATGGTTTATCGGAACGGCCCGAGAACAGATCAATCTTCAGTTTGACTGCTTTTTGTTGATATCCTTCAGCCAAAGTGACCTCTCGATGGTTGACATCGATAGCTTGGACATAGGTATCGTCCAAATAAATTTTGATTTGGGGATTGGTGGTGTTGTCCCACTCTGAGAGACTTGAATAGACTTGTAAGACACAAGGATTCCCTACCCAGTCAGCGGGAACTTGAAAGCTGCCTTTCAGCTGATAATAGGTGTTTTTTTCTCCGAAATAACTCCCTTGCTCATACGGTACCCAATCCTCTTGTTTTAAAAAAAGCGGGTCTATTGGCTGTTGATAGCGTACACGGTACTGTTTTAATTTGTAGAAAATTTTTCGGATGCGTTCAAACTCGTAAGGCTGCATAACTCTCATTTTTCATTTGACTCCTCTATCTATTTTTTGAAAAAAAACGGGTGGAGATTGATTGTCTCGACCCGTTTCCCTTATCGTATGATATTAGTTTGCTTTCCAGCGGTCATAGGCCGTTTGATAGACTTCGACATATTCGTCAATGCCCATTGCTTCGATCGTTTTCACATAATCGTCCCAATTGTCTAATGGCTCGACACCTGTGATAAACTTCGCTTCCATTTGTTCTACATAAGTTGTCAAATCAGTGGCAGTGGCTGCTACTTTGTCATTTTCTTCAATCGTTAAATACAGTAGCGGGAATGGTACTTCAGCGATGTCTTCCATCTTTTCTGCCGTTTCTTGTGCAACCCAATCACTAAAACGAGTATCTGGTTCTTCATCAGCCGTTTTGCGAATATGGTATTCACCTGTTGTATCAATGACAATGTTTGGTGTAGTCAATCCATATGCCGGCGTGATTTTGCCGCGTTCGTCTTCCGTGTTGTCTGTATCAATGCCATCCACATAAACCCGGACTTTTTCGCCATCCGCATTTTCTTGGTACTCCCAAAGAACACCTTCTGGCCCTTGTTCAATATATTTTGTGCCTTCTTCCGAATAGAAGTAATCCACCCAACGCATGGAAGCTTCTGGGGAAGGATTGACATTGGTCAATGCAAAAGTTCCCCGAGAGATTCGTGGACTGCCAGGAATCTTGGCTTCTGGTGCCCATTCAGAGGTCAACGGTTGGAACATCGGATCGTTCATCGCCTCTGCCTCACTGCGACCAGTAGTAAAGAAGCTGAAATAGTCGGCAAAAAGCCCTAGTTGATTGTTTTCACCCTTCGCTTTTTTCTGCTCATCTGACTGTCCATAAACTTCTTTATCCAGCAAGCCTTCATCGTAAAGTGTATTCATGTATTCCAAGAATGCTTTGTAGTTTTCTGATGTCGGTGTGTAGGAGACCACATCATCGTCCACTTGAATCCCGCGAGTCCGTAAGCCAAAGGCGGCCATCAACCAAACACGTGTCGAGTTCATATCGACATCCGTCAATGGAATCTCGTCTGCTTGACCATTTCCGTTAGGATCTTCGTCTTTGAAACGCGTCAACAATTCTTGCAGTTCCTCTGTGGTTTTCGGCAGTTCTGATACGCCTAAATTATCTAGCCACGTGCCGTTGTACCACATCGGGCCTTGCCACCAGATTGAAGTCGCATTCCGAGAGATCATTGGTAAGGAATAAATGTGCCCATCTGGCGTGGTGATCGATTTCAAGATTGAGGGATCTTCTTGCGTCAGTGCATAAAGATTTGGCATGATTTCTGGCGTGATATACTCCTCTAAGGGAAGTAAAATCCCTTGTGAACCGTAATCGATCTCCATCGAAGCCGTCAGTGCTTGCGAACCAGCACCGTAAACGATATCCGGCAAGTCGCCGGAAGCAAAGGCTAAGTTCAGTTTCGTACTAAAGTCAGCCGATGGCGGTGTCGTATAAGTCAGTTTGATACCGGTTTTTTCTTGGTAATCCTGTAGCGTCGGCATGTCTTCCCACTCGGCCATTCCCACACCTGGTGCCATGATATTCAAGGTCAGCTCTTCGCCTTCTTTGATGATTGGAAATTGGCTGTCATGATTGATAGCAACCTCTTTTTTTTCTCCAGTTCCCTCATCTGAAGAATTGCCGCAGGCACCCAAGACGAGGGTACTGCATAAAGCGACACCCGCCATTCCTAAAAGTTTCTTTTTTAATCCCATTTTCTTCCTCCTTTGATTTTTTTATCCTTTAATTGAACCGACCATCATGCCCTTGACAAAATACTTTTGTAAGAACGGATAGACGATGATTACCGGTAACGAAGAAACGATCATGACACCGTACTTGATGACTTGAGCGAGTTGCTGTTTGCTGTATAGCATATTCGCCATTTCTGAAGTCACATTGCTGACGGTATTTGAAGACATATCTTGAAGAATCAAAATTTCTCTTAAAATCATCTGCAGCGGGTACATCGATCGATCAGAAAGATAGATCAATGCGTTAAAGAAGCTGTTCCAATGTCCGACGCCATAGAACAAAGCCATTACCGCAATGATCGGCGTTGATAATGGTAAAACGATCTGCATGAATAGACGAAAATCGGAACAACCATCCACAATCGCTGCTTCTTCCATCTCTCGCGGAATTGTGGATTGAAAAAACGTTCGTGTGACAACCACATTGTAAACCGAGACGGCCCCTGGAATCACCAGTGCCCAAACGGTATTCAGCATACCTAAGCTGCGAATCAGCAAATAGCTGGGAATCAAGCCACCAGACAGGAACATGGTAACCAGCATAAAATTGGTGAAGGCCCGTCGCCCATAAAAATCTTCTCGCGATAACGCATAGGCACAAGGCAAGGTTACCAAGAGATTGATCGATGTTCCTAACACTGTATAGTAGATCGTGTTCAAATAGCCACGCCAGATACTGCTGTTGCCCAATAATGTTCGATAGCCTTCGAAGGTGATTCCTTTTGGTAAAAGCCACATTTCACCTGAGTTTACCAGATGCGGATTTGAGATCGAAGCGCTGACGATATAGATCAGCGGATATAAAACGATCAGCAATGAAATTGCTAAAAACACATAAACAAAAATCAAAAAGATTTTATCAGCACGGGTATCTTTTATTAAAGAAGTTGTTTTCACTTTTGGTCCTCCCTCCTACAATAGACTAGAATTGCTTAAACGTTTGGCAATATGATTGACTACGATCAACAATACGGAATTGATCAATGAGTTAAATAGGCCGACTGCCGCAGCAAAACTGTACTGCGCATCTAAAAGCCCTTGCTGGTAAACAAAGGTCGCAATCACATTCGAGGATTGCATATTCAAAGGATTCTGCATCAAGATGATTTTTTCAAACCCAACTGACATCAAGCTGCCGAAGCTCATGATCAATAAGATCACCATCGTGGGCATGATCGTTGGAATATTGATATACCAAACGCGTTGCAGACGAGAAGCGCCATCGATCGTTGCCGCTTCGTGCAGTTGCGTATCGACTCCAGATAGAGCTGCCAGATAAATCACAGACCCCCATCCCGTTCCTTGCCAAACTCCGGACAGGACATAAATCGTTTTAAACCAACGGGGATTAGTCATAAAGCTGATCCGCTCGAAACCCAAAAATTCTAATAGGTGATTGATGATCCCTGTTGAGGGAGATAAGAAAGCAATGACCATACCAACCATGACCACCACAGCAATAAAGTTTGGGGCATAAGTGACTGTTTGGGTAATCTTTTTAAACGGGCCGTCTTTGATCTCATTCAAAGCCAATGCCAGGATGATCGGCAGCGGAAAACCGACAACCAACGAATAGATACTGATTCCTAAAGTATTTTTGATGAGTTCCCAAAAATAATAGGAATCGAAGAAACGTTGAAAATGTTTAAATCCAACCCAAGGACTGCCCAAAATCCCTAATGAAGGCATATAATCCTTGAATGCAATAATGATTCCATACATCGGTCCATAAGAGAAAATCAAAATAATCAAAAATGCTGGCAACACAAACAAGTACAATTGCCGATTTTTCTTGATCTTCATTTTTATATCTTGTTTCTTTGTTTTAGGTACTGAAACGGTTTGTCTGATTGGCGCTGTTTCCATTCTTCCTCCTCCTTGCTTGGTGTTAGCCTTATCATGAATTGTATTCGCTTTCAAATCAATGTGTATTTTTTTCCCTATGTGTCGAAACGCGAATCCCAACTGCCCCAACGTTCGGCTGACTGATATCCGACCATAAGAGGTACGGTTCGGTAGCGTTTTTATAGACTGGTAACGCTTTTTTAGTGGCTAGATCAATTAGCTCGTCTTCTTCAGTTGCGCCAATCTCTGTTAAAGGAATCTGTTCGAAAGCGCCTGCAGCGATACTGCGAAATGCAAAATGAGCCTTGCCCTCTTTTTGATAGGTCAAATGCCATTCATTTGGCCAAGCTATTGGGTTCGCCCGCGTTTCATAGATGCCTTCACCATATAGCGCCAACCAATTGCCGATTTCTTCTAAGCGTTGGGTCTCTTCGAATGTAAATTCGCCATCAGGTGTTGGGCCGACACCTAAAATCAAATTTCCCCCTTTGCTGACTACCTCAATCAAGGTTTCCAGCAGTTCTTGGCTGCTCTTGAAGGTATCATTTGGCACATATCCCCAATCATTCCCAATCGGGATATTGCTTTCCCAAACTTTTTTAGGAATTTCTGCTAATGCAGGAATTTTGCGTTCTGGTGTCACATAGTTTTCATGACGGCCACCCATCATTCGATCAACGATGATCAATTCCGGCTGTTTCTCACGTGCAATCTCAGCTAAACGATCCATTTGTAGGTCTTCTTTTCCTTGCCCGCACCAACCGGCATCTAGCCAAAGAAAATCGACTTTTCCGTAATTGGAAGTAATCTCTACAATCTGACGATGCACAAATGACACATAGCGCGCCCAGATTTCTGGGTGAAGGTGGGTGTCATAGCTGGCATGACGGCCTTTGACGGTATCATCATCCAACCAGTAAAAAGGAGAATACCAGTCAGCTTTAGAATAGTAGGCTCCTGTTGCAATCCCTGCTTCTTGAAACGCCGTAAACACTTCTTGTAAAATGTCGCGTTTAAAGGGACTTAATTTCCCGCCGATTTTAAACTCTGACTCCATTGTGTTGAACATCGAAAACCCATCATGATGCTTTGTTGTGAATAAACAGTACTTAAATCCCGCCTTCTTACAGATCTTGGCCCATTTACGGGTATCCAGCTTCTTCGGCTCAAATTGATTAATCAACTGCCAATAATCCAAACGCAGTGCTTCGATAGTTTCTCGATAGGGCTGGTTTTCTCTAGCCCATTCATCTTTTTCAGATAATTGCCATGATTCAACGATCCCCGCTTCAGCATACAGCCCATAATGGAAGATTACTCCGAATTTCAAGTCTTGAAACCATTCCAGACGCTGCTTGAGCATTTCTGTTTCTGGGACCCACGCTGCTTGCTCTCTCTCCTTGGCTTCTTCAATATCGCCGCGAATTTTTGTCATGCATTTGCACTCCTTTCTTTGTTCTAAATGTAAGCGAAAAAAAGTCCATCTAACAATATGTAACTTTTTTCACTGTGTTAAACCAAGCAAGAGCGTTTGCAAAATTTGTAATGAAGAAAGCTTCCTTCCATAAAAACGTGAGGAGAAATAAAGCGGGTCAAACATATTTGCTGTGTTTTTCCTGTATGGGATGTGTGATTTTTTCATCCATGCCCATTATCCATGGATCAATGGTACGATAAGGACAACAATTAAAGCGGATACAAAATGGTAATCCGTAAGAAAGTGAGGATTTTATGAAACAATCCAATGGTCTTTATCATGTTTCCTATCAAGTCGGTGAATGGCTCCTCCATTGCCTAAAATTGCAGTTTCTTTGGTTTTATTGGGTATTTCGATATGGGATATTTTTAGGCATTTTCCCTGCCACCGCTACGATTATCCAAGCTTTTTTCAACAGTTTCCAAAAAAAGGAACGCCCAGCGGCTTTGAAGCCTTGGTTCAGAACTGTCGTGAAAAAAAATTTCCGTCGCGCCAATCAATTAGGAGCCATGCAAGCGGGCTTGCTGCTTTTCTTATGGCTAGAATTGCGCATCTCTAGTACCTTTATCCAAAATAGCTTGATTCACTTTTTTTTGCTGCTGTTGTTTATCAGTGCCTTTTTGATCAGCTTGTATCTGCTGCCAGTGTATTTGCGTTATGACTTGCCCCTTCTTCACTATTTTAAGCAAGCAGTAATACTGATGGTTATCAGTATTCCCCAAACGATTGCGATGATTTTGGGAATCTTAGTAACTACAATCATTTTGACTTTTTTACCGATTTTATTAGTCATCGGCTTTGTTCCTTTTTTCCTTTTTCCAAATAGTTGGTTCTCTTTTCAAGCGATCCAACGTTCAGAATCATTGCTGATAAAAGAAACTTAAGAAGGGACGTTCGTAATGAAAGACATTTTTATCCAAAGTAATGAAAATCTTGATGATTTTTTTAGTCACATACTACCGGAACTAGCGTTGCGAGAATCACCGCAAGGGCATCCATTACAGCTGATTCAACGGCCCGGTTCTCTGAAAATTTGCCACGGTCCGCTAGCAACAATCATTTACTATCAAGAAAAGGCCCATTTATTTCGGGCATTAACTTTATGGGTGCATGAAGACCGCCCAGTCTATGTCTTAGAAGAACAGCCGCATTTTGAAGCAATTGGACCAATGATCGATCTGTCCCGCAATGCAGTAATGACCGTTGAAAAACTGCAACGCTTTATTCTATTGACAAGCAAGATGGGGCTTAATCGTCTCACGCTTTATATGGAAGACACTTATGAAATTCCAGAGTATCCTTATTTTGGTCATTTACGAGGCCGTTATACACAAGGTGAGTTAAAGAAGCTTGATAGCTACGCGCAATCTATAGGTGTAACTTTGATTCCGGCGATTCAAACATTGGCACACTTAACGAATCCCTTAAAATGGGGATTTGCTAAAAATATTCGGGACACGGAAGATATTTTACTGGTGGGAGAAGAAGAAACATATACCTTTTTGGAAGCAGCGATCTGTTCGATCCGTTCGTGTTTTACGACGGATCAGCTACACATTGGCATGGATGAAGCACACCAATTGGGGAAAGGAAGATATTTGGTATTGCACGGTTTAAAAGACCGTTTCTCGATTATGGCCGAACATCTGCAGCGGGTAGCTGCGCTTTGTCAAAAAGTGGGTTTTAAGCCGATGATGTGGAGCGATATGTTTTTTAGGATCGGTGCACCTACTGGTGATTATTACGATCCAGACGTGTGTTTTCCCACAGAATTGTTTGCTGACCTTCCTGCTGTCAAAATGGTTTACTGGGATTATTACCACCATGATCATGCCTCTTATCAGCGAATGTTTGCGAAACATCGGGAATTAAAACAGCCGATCGCCTTTGCTGGAGGTATCTGGACTTGGAACGGTTTGGCGCCGAACTATGGCAAAAGTTTTGCCACCATGCGTCATGCCTTGCAAGCCGCCAAAGAAAACGATGTTCAGGAAGTTTATGCCACACTTTGGGGCGACGACGGAGCCGAAACACCATTGATTGCTGCGCTACTAGGTTTGCAATATTTCAGTGAAGCGCAGTTTGGAAACGACCTTTCGTTAGAGAAATTAAATGAAAAATTCCAGCTCTTTCACGAGTCAGTTAGTAGCGATTTCTTGCTGCTTGATCGTTTTGATCAAACTGCAGGTGTACCAGAAAACAATCCTCACGGAGAAAACCCCAGCAAGCTACTGCTCTACCAAGACTTGCTGTATGGTTTGTATCAGGAAAACTTAACCGATCTTTCTTTAGCATCCCACTATCAAACATTGGCTCAAGAGTTGGCAGCTGTGAAATCAACACGGGACACACAAACGATGTTTGCCTTTTATCAGCAGCTGGCTGATGTTTTGGCACAAAAAGCTTGTATTACCGACCAAATCACCAGTGCCTATAAAAGCAAGGACTTCACGGAATTGCGCCAAGCAGTCGATGAGCTCAGTGTCTATAAATCCGCCTTGCAATCCCTTTATGAAGCCCATCGTAAAGTCTGGTTTGACTGGAATCGACCTTTCGGTTTTGAGAGTATCGATCTGCGCTACGGCGCCTTGCTGATGCGCTGCGACACGACACTCTGGCGGCTTACTGCCTTCTTGGACGGGGAGCTCGATACTTTGGAAGAATTGACTCAACCGTCCTTACCAATGGTGACCCCTTTCAGCGGCAACACTTCTGTGGGTCGCAATTTATTTCATGGAATCTATAGTGCGGGGAAAATTTCTGATGTTTAAAAGAAGGAGTGAGAAATTATGAAAACATCCTTGCTGCGCCGAACCATCATCGTGAGTTTGCTGGCTGTTGTTAGCCTATTCTTTCTCTATTTTCTAACAACTGATTCTTCTGCTCCAGTTCATGCCCAACCTTCAGAAAAACTGGAGATGACAGGTAATATTACAAATCAAGCAGCGGCGGAGGCTTGTTTGGCAGTGCTGAAAGAAAATTTACAAGCAGCCTCTGACCAAGATGCGACAGCTTATGCCGCCACGCTCGTGGCAGCGGCGCGAGCAGAGACGAGCCAAGAATTGGCTGATTTTTTTGCAGAAGAACAGCTGCAGCACACGCTGCTTTCTTTTGAAGTCGTTAAACAAGAGACAGGATCCATGCTGGTCGCGGCGCAGCAGAAAACGATCAGCCCAAAAGATTCTTCCTACCGTGATCACATCACAGAGGCTTACCATACTTTCGTTAAGGAAGCAGATGGCTGGAAAATTCAAGAAACAGTCATGACGAATACAGAATTTCTTTAAGTGAGTGAAAAAGGAGTGATTTTTAATGAGAACGTATAAGAATTGGCCTGCCAACTACCCTGATCCAAACTGGTTCCTCCATGATCGGTTTGGCTTATTCATCCATTTCGGCCTATTCAGTATTGGCGCTCGACACGAATGGTTTATGACGACAGAAAAAATTGAACCCACCACCTATCGCGAGAACTATTTTTCTCAGTTTGATCCTGATCTTTTCAACGCGGAGGAATGGGCTCAAACCGCAAAGAAGGCCGGTTTTCAATACATGGTCTTCACGACGAAACATCATGAAGGCTTTGCCCTTTGGGACACCGCGCTCAGCGACTACAAAGTAACCAACACCCCATTCAAGCGAGACCTCTTAGCAGAACTGCTGCCGGCATTTCGCAAGGTAGGCATTAAGGTCGGACTGTATCATTCGCTGATCGATTGGTATCATCCAGATTTCACGCTCGACGGCCTGCATCCGCAACGAGAGACTATTCAAGCCCGTCAAGCCAATGACCAGCGGGACATGCGCCGTTATCAAGATTTTTTGGCTGGTCAAGTCACCGAACTATTGACCAATTATGGAACCATCGATTATATGTGGTTTGATTTTCCTTATAGCCATCGAGATTGGGGCTGGTCAAAAGGCAAGGGTGCCGCCGATTGGGATAGTAAGCGGATCGAAGAAATTTGCCGAAGTCTACAGCCGGAGATGTTACTGAATGACCGTTTGGATTTGGGCCGAGGGATTACCACCCCTGAGCAATTCCAACCAGACAAACCATTAGAAGCGAATGGATTGCCTTTAATATGGGAAGCGTGCCAAACGATGTACGAAACGTGGGGCTATGATCGTGATGCTCAGCACTGGAAATCCAGTGAAATGATGACCAAAATGCTGATTGACACAGTAGCAAAAGATGGGAACTTTCTCTTAAATATCGGCCCGAATGCTCGTGGAGAAATCAACTTACCAACTCGCGGCCATTTAGAAGCCATCGGTTCATGGATGCATTATCATCAGCAAGCGATTATCGGCTGTGGTGCCAGCACTTTTCAACCGCCTATTGACAGTCGTTACACCCAAAACGGGAATAAACTTTACTTGCACCTCTTCTCCTACCCCTACAAATCCTTGCATCTTCCGGGACTTGCAGGATGCGTGAAGCATATCCGTTTCTTACATGATGGCTCCGAGTTGTTTTATCGAGGATTTGATCCCGAGGAAGTTCTCACGTCAACGGAAGCCATCATCAACAAAGAGGACCTTGTTCTCAGCTTACCCGTCTGCCCCCCAGATGTGTTGGTACCAGTGGTCGAAATCACTTTAAAAGAAATATAAGCGCCTATTGCACTGTCCTAAATGAATATTTTATTGATACAAAAACATTGTCCTTACTTTCTTTACAAAAAAATGACTAGAAACTGATCGTTTCTAGTCATTTTTTATGGCTATTTTTTCAAAAACTCCCCAAATTCGCTTATACGAAAGTAGCGAGCTAGCTTGTTGAACAGGTGATGAGAACATGCAAACAAGCTGCGGGGTTAATCCTTTTTTAAAGGTACTGACCACGGGAGGGTCAAAGTTCCTTAGACAAATAAAGAACAAGATCGTCATTGTTACAACAAGGCACATTCATCGCACAATTCTGATTATTGAACCAAACACCAGATCCATCTGGAATATAGCCTTGTTTTACATACAGTCTCTGGGCCGATCCATAACCATTGTGTAAACCTACCCCTAATGTCACCACGGCAGCTATTTCTCGTGCCTTTTCTTCGGCTGCTTTTAAAAGCTGACTGCCTACCCCTTGTTTTTGATAAGATTCAAAAACATTAAAATCCACAATTTCTGGGTACAAGCCTTTAAATGGTCCGTGCTTTGCTAGAGGGACCAATGTCAAATACCCGGCAGTTTTGTTGTTTATTTTGGCAATCAAAATGTATCTCTCCCCCGCTTCTTGCTCGTTTAAATACTCCATCAAGAGCTGCTGGCGAGAAGGCCACCCTTGCTTTAAAAACATTTGATCCATTTCAAGGATATCTTTTTTCTTCAACGGTTGAATGTCTATGATCACTTATTGCTCCATTTCTCCCCTCACTCGGAGTTACGTTCATTTTATCAAAATACTATTGGCTTTTGTTTCACTTGTCGCTAAACTTATTCATCATAAAGAAAACAACAGGGATTGTCAGCGATGTGCCCTTTCACCCAATTCCTCTAACAATCAGCTAAATGTCGCTTCCCACCCATCATAAAGCTTTCGAAATGTTTCTTTTGGTCGATTTGGCTCATTATAAACTTTTTGGCTAATGGCCGTTTGGAGCCAAAAAATCGCTTGGATCACTTCACGACTAGTCTGAGCCTCAGGTACATCCGCCCAGACGGATAAAGCGATCGCCTGTGTTTGGGCAAGCTGTTCCTGTGCAACTTGTTGTCCATTGGCAAACGTCGTCAACTGGAATTCATTGCTGATTTTTTCGTAAGTTGGGTAGGTATACCCTGCCGCTTCTCCTAAGACATAATAGAAAAAATTATCATTGTGATTGATCATGGTATAGCCCTTTTCAAAAAAGACATCCGCCGGCGCCATATTCTGGTTCCAACGGGTCCAATAGGAGATTTGACAATTCTCCGTCAACGTTGTCTGCTCTTGGCGATTCAAGCGGTAAAAACCATCATTCCAGACCCGCACAACAAAGCCGAGACTTTCAACAAAGGCCGCCAGCTCATTGACATAATCAATAAAGACTTCGATTCCGCTGGCTTTTTCCCCATAGCGCTCGCGGGCAGATTCGATCATTTGTGGAAAGTTTTCTAACTGGTCAAAATCAATAAACTCATCGGCCCCGATGTGAAAATAGGTGCTGTCTTCAAACAGTTGCGCATATTCTCGATAAACTTCCTGAATAAAGGCTACCGCTTCTGAATCCAAAATGTTCAGTGCTCGATCATCACGAGTGCCATCTGCTGTCGGCAATTGCCATTGAGGTTTTTGTGCTAGGACTTGACGCAAATGACCAGGAGAATCAAAATCAGGGATAATGGCAATTTCATGGTTTTGAGCATACGCAATCAATTCACGAATTTCTTGCTTGGTCAAACATTCTTCCGAAACAATTTCTGGAAATTGCTGGGATTCAATCCGAAAGCCTTCGTTTTCCGAAAAATGAAGTTGCAGATGCGTGAATTGGAAGCAAGCCATGCTGCGGACGATTGCTTTCAAATCAGCTAGTGAATAAAATTTGCGCCCGATATCGATCATCAGACAGCGTTCTTTAAGCGCTGCTAGATAGCTTTTCTGTGCTAATTGACCCGTCGCCTGATCTCGGCCATATTTGGTTAACGCGTAAAAGGCATGTTCTGGCGAGGACACACTGATTGTTTGGTTTTCAAATCGAAAATCAGCATCCAGCTGCGGATCGATCACTATTTTCGGTAACGGATCTTTCGCCGACTGCCAACCTATTTCCTCAAAAAAGACGGCTGCTCGTTGCTGAACTTTTGTCAAATCAACTTGTTTGTTCATCTCATTTTCCCCCATACTTTCAATAATTTCTCATTTTTTGGTTCATTTCACGGTATTGCCCTGGTGTCACACCCACTATTTTTCGGAACTTTCTCGTATAATTGGAAACATCATAATACCCATTGTTGCGAATAATTTCTTTGATTGGCAAATCTGTTTCAATCAGTTCCTCTTTGATTTTTTTCAGTCTTAGTTCTTGAATATATTTGGAGAAGGTTTTGCCGCTTTCTTTTTTTACAAAACGGCTGACATAAGAGACAGAAACACCAACCTCCTCTGCCACCGATTCCAAGGAGAGCTGTGAGGAATGGTAATTTTCTTGGATAAAACTGAAGATTTTCTCATTCATTTCCGACTCGTCATCCAGCGGCTGTTTCTGCACCTTCGTGCAAATCTGCTGGGCAATCGTTAACAAGGCAGACTGCAATTGATTCAAGCTGTTGAAATCAGCACTTTCAGAAGCGGTATGCAGTACTTCTGCCCCCACCAATTCACCGCCGACTTGCGCGATCGTATTCAACAAGTAGTAGCCATACATTTTTTGGACACGAGGCGAAGTCTGTTTACTCTCGCCTTCTTCGATTAACCGCTGGATCGTTTCACTGGCAATCTCAATATTTCCTTGATTCAAGGCTTGGATCAATTTTAATTTTTGATTGTCTGGGTAATTGATTGGCAAATGATTGGTCTCTTTGGAAAGCTCCGCATAGTAGCTGATTTGCTTGCCTTGACTCCCTTGATTTTCCAGTGCTGCCAACCCTTCGATATAGGATTCATTGATGGCGGTTAGTTGATCGACCGTCATACCGACACCCATTGTGGGTGTTAGGGAGATCGCATGGGTAATTTTTTCCGCAATGGCATCCACAATTTCTTGTTGTTCTTTACCATCAACAAACCCTACGGTCAAGGCTAACATTTCTTTGGATAAAATTTCCGTCGCATATGCCGTATAATCCGCCTCTTTGATTTCCTCGATATAATCGATCAGAAATTTTTTATCTCCTTGCTTGGCTTTGGAATCCACAGTTTTCGTATCAATGGCGATCACAAAGTAATTTGACTTAGGAAAGCAGACATGAACTGCTTCCAAAAGCAGAGCCAATTCTTGCTCGGACCGAAAACGACCGCTCATTAATTTGCGCAGCACTTGCTCTCTGGCATGAGGTGTTTGCAGGCGGACTTCCTGATGTAGTTCTTGGTGCTCAACCAAAAATGCCGCCAAGGTATTATGGACATCATCCATCGAATGAAGGGTCATTTTGGGGTCCCGATGAAACTCCTGAACCAGATTTTCGATTTTGCGAATTGGGCGATAACTACGTAACCCAAGCATCACGACTGCAGTGATACCCGTAAATAATATGGCGATAAATACTAGGACGAACTGCTCTTGTACACGGTTGACCGATGCCAGTGCTTGATTCGGATTAGCAACGGCTACCACTGAAATATTCAATTCATTATTGGCAATCGCTTGAACAAAATACGTTGATTGTTCAAACCGCATTCGTCCTGTTTGAATGCCTTTTTTCATGCGTTCGGGATGATTTAAAAAGCGCGCTAACTCATCATTGGTGGTACTGGCTAATAACTGGTACTCATCATTGATAATATAGGTGTTACTGATCCCATCGTTATTGCTGAGATCAAGAATTCTCTTCAAATTGTTCTCTTTGATTTCATAGATCGCTGAGCCATAGACAGTCATCTCTTCACTTTGAATGGGAACGATATAAAAGAAACGGGAATATCGCTGCTCCTCACCGGCGCCTTCTAATGTCAACAATGTAGGCGCTGAGGAATCCAATTGTGCGGCTAACTGTTCCTGGCCCATTTCATTTTTCGGCAGTACTTTTTTCAAAAATGTGTCAAAAGAGAATGATCCTACGGTTGAATACAAGGTTGCTGGGGACTCTTTATAATATAAATAGACTTCTTCGACTAAGTCGTTGGTGATTTTGTACGTTTGCATGGCCTCTCTTGCTTCTTTGGTCAAGTAAGGATGCTGCAAATATTTCAATGAGACAACATGATCATTGGTCATTTTTTGCGTCAGATAATTCAATTGAATAAACGTATTTTCTAAAGAATATTTCAACTGAATCAATTGATTTCTAGCGGTCAGCATCACTTGTTCATTGATACTTTTGACAGATGTATCATACCAAATCCATGACACGGCTAAAAAAGGCACTAAAAACACGATTAAATAAGAGCTGATGGCACGAATGATTCCCCTAAATAGTTTTTGACGATTCAGTTCCGTGTACTTTCCCATTTGCATCACCTATTCTCTGTTATTTCGAAAGCTCAAAAACGCTTTCATTTATCGGTACTTATTTAGGAGAAAAGAATGTATGATACTCTAATAAAATACGCTTTATTTTAATAAAAAACAATGCTTTTTTACAAGTCAGCTATCAGGCTTGTATTTTCTTGACCAGTTATAACAAGCGCCCAATAAATTAGATTCATTGCCGAAACGACAGGCACAAATGTTTGGCACGATAACAGTACTAGGAATCTGCTCAGCAATCATAGCTAATCGTGCGTTTACATGTGGGATCAAGAAACGGCTCGCACTGATTCCACCGCCAATCAAGATGATTTCCGGATCAATCATATACTGCAGGCTATAGCAAGCCGCCGCCAGTTTATCGACAAAATCAGCTACTACTGGCAGACATCGCGGATCTTGTTCTTGAACCAGTGTATCAATACGCTGGCCATTGATTGTTGGGTCTCCGATACGTTTTGCTGTTTTCTCTACTAATGTTCTGGTTGACCCTGCGATGCTCCAAAGTTCCCAATCCTTCCTTTCGGTCGGAAAAAGCAGATAACCAAACTCTCCTGCTAGTAAGTGTTTGCCGCGAATCAATTGATGATCGATCATCAAGCCACCGCCAACGGATGTACCTAGGACAATTGTCGCAAAGGACGCACAATTTTGAGCGTGACCCAACCATTTTTCTGCCAATAGCGCACAGTTGCCATCATTTTCGGCAGCAACTGGACATTGGTATGTACTGCGCAAATGCTTAACCAGTCTTTTACCAAATCCTTCATATAAAGGTGATGTCATCCCGATTTCTTGGCTTTGTGGATCAACCAGTCCCGTTGAGCTAATAGCGATGCCATCAAATGCTGCTGCATAGAATGCATCGATCTGTCGACATATACGTTGCGTGACTGTGGAATATTCCTTGTTCATAGGAAATTGAGTCAATTGTCTGCGTTCCCCTTGACTATTCACTAACCCACATTTAATAGCAGTACCGCCAATATCAATTGCTAAAATCCACATTTTCTTGACCTCGCAAGGTTTTCTTTTGTCTTGCATTCAGTATACGCAACCAATGTTTTCAGCGACCATATGTATTTCTTGCAACAATATGTCAAATCCGTCCAAGCCATAAAAAAGCCCGCAACGAAAGATATCTTGCATTTAGAAAGAATATACATTGTACATACAGAGATAGCTTCTCTGCTTATTTTTTTAGCACTTGAAAGACCTGGTTTAACGTTCAGCTTCACAAAAATGTTCATCATACAAAGCTAAAAAATAGAACTATTAGATACAATGTCTGAGAATTTTATAAACAAAGGAATCAGCTACTCCCGTTTTTTCTATTAAGATAAGCTATAAACAAAAAAACCGTCACGCATAAGACATCCTCTCATGCGTGATCGGCATTCTACTTACTCATTGAATTTTAGGAATAGATCAAACAATTTTAAGAACTTAGTTGCAGACTCTTGGTGTCACAACAAAAAATCTATTCGCAGTAAACTAATTTTGTTCTGTTCTTACACTCTGGTCACTTATTGCTCATTTGATTCATAAAACCTCAATAAAGCGCTTGTGCTCGTTCAATACAATTCCTGCTCCAAATAATCCACCAACGGAACCAAGTATTTTTTATCCGTCCAATCGCAATCTTGTCCATTGGCTTCCATGAGTACCTTCGTCTGTGGGTCATAGGTGTGTGGCTCTTTTTTAGCGGCCGCTTTTCTTAACATTTTCACTAAGGTTCGATCGAAAAAGTTCATTTTGCTTTCCTGCCATTGTCCTCTTCCGTAAAAAAAGGGGATGTCCTTTAGCGGACCCGTGAGATTCTGTTCTCTGAGTTTTTTCACTACCACTTTTTCAGGAACAGAAGCTCCCGCACAAAAGATGAGTATCTCTTTGCCTTTTAGCTGATTGCTATTCTTTTTTAAAAAGGACAGTCCAGCAATACCCGAAGCATAGATTCCCCCACAGAAGATAATTGTGTCATAATCCATTACTTCAGCTATTTTGGCTTTTGGGGTTTCTAGGCAGGGAAAAACTGTTGCTTCTTGAAGCCAGTGGACATACTTTTTGACAGCGCCGTATTTCGATTGATAAACAATAATGCCATTTTTCATGAGGAATTCCTCCCTGCAGTTAGGACTGCGACCTACTTTTTGTGCCATCTATTGCCTGTTTCAAAAACATCTCGTAAGCTTCTTCCTGTTGTGCATAGATTTCACCTAGTGGAATACCTGGTGTCGTTACTGCGAAAATCGTGCCGATTCCGATCGTGTAAATGAGCATATGCAAGTGCAGCTGTTTGGCGGTTTCTATGCTGATGTTCAAATCGGCGGCAATCCTTTTCGCTACTTGAGGATTCGTCTCCAACTGATACAGCTCTTCTAATGACGAAACATTCGCTCTTTTTTGTAAGACAAAAATTCTCAAAATTTGGGGTTCTTCTTTCGCCAATTGCAAATATGCGTGTCCGGTACTGCGAAACAGATCCTGGGAGTCACTATGGGCTTCTAAAAACTCTTGTAAAAATTGCCGTGCTCTCTGCTCTACTTCTGTCCGCAGTCCTTCCATATTGGTGCAATAACTATAAATGGGCTGGACTGAACAGCCTAACTTTTCCGCAATATTTTTGACAATCACTTGCTCCATACCGCCTTTTCGAGCAATCTCAAAAGCGGCATCAACCACCATTTCCTTTGTTATTCGTTGTTTTGGCATCCAAGACCCTCCTTAAGCACAAGTCACATTATATAAACGATTTATATAACTCGATTATATTCTTTTGTTCCTGCGAAGTCAATCGGGTCCAAGACACTACTCCCTCACTCTTTCTATTGAATAAAGAGCTGTCGGTTTCTCCCAAATCATCGTTCATAGGTTGTAAATCTTGCATTACTTCCCAGTGATTGCTGGCTCTTTTATCCGCACAAAAAAGGTACAGCCCACAGAAAAAGGCTGTACCGTTGATAATACGTATGGACTCTTTTGCACTCGAAGCTGCTAAACTTCTGGGGTGTCCTCTGGTGGTGCTTCGAGGATTGGTTCTTCCTCTTCATACAAGGAGGAAACCCGCGTATACCATTCAAACACATGGGTAATGATCACCTTGGCAGCCGCATAGACAGGAATCCCTAAAATGACCCCAACAAGACCAAACAATTTTCCTGAAGTCAAGAGGACTAACAGGATCGTGACAGGATGGATCGATAACTCATTTCCTAGAACTAATGGCGAAATCAAGCGTCCTTCAATGGTTTGCTCAATAACAAAAACGATCAGAACTTGGATCAGTAACACTGGTCCGCCGACGATTCCTAAAAAGACCGCAGGGATCATGGCCAAAAAGGAGCCTAAATAAGGGATCAAATTTAGAAATCCCGCTGCAATCCCCAGTGTGATGGCATAATCTAAGCCAATAATACTAAAGCCGATCATAAACATCACTGCGACCGCAAACGCCACTGTCAGCTGTCCCCGAATATAGGAGGATACCTGGTCATTCATTTCTTTTAAAACGATCAGTGACGGCTGGCGCATTTTGGTTGGTAAAAATTTGACAAAATAAGGGGCTAGTTTGCGGCCATCTTTCAGTAGGTAGAACAAAATAAACGGCATGGTAATGACCGCTAAAACGATCGTCGCAACGGCCCCGAAGAAACTACCTAGATTTTGAATCGTACTGCGGGAAAGATTTTGGACGATATCCGTCAGAGAAGAAATCAACTTCTCATTGGAAGCTTCGATCTGATCTTGGACTTGCGAGAAGATTGGATCAGACAAGATTTCATTCACCTTATTCTCAATAATCGTCAAATACCCCGGCAGATTATCCGCAAAACTCATGGATTGCTCTTGAATCTTAGGAATGATGACCACCACCCCCCAGACAATCAGACCAACCACCAAAACAAAAAGACCAAAAATACTGTAAATTCGTTTGATTCCTTTGCGCTCCAAATAGTCAACAGTGGGATTCATCAAGTAATACAAGATCCCAGCCAAAATGATTGGCAATCCGACGATGGCTAAAAATTGCCAGACAGGCTCAAACAAATATGAAACTTTCGTGAAGAGCAGCAAAATTAAGAGAATCAATAAAATGACCAGCAAGCTGGTCACTGCTTGATTGTTTAAAAACCATTTCCAAAACCAGGAATGCGGCTTTTTCTGCGTTTCTTTCATGACATTCTTTGCCTCCTAGTTGTACGCCACTTGCATGCCGACTTCGAGGTTCGGCAAAACAGTTGGCGTTAAATAAATCGCACTTGAAAGCGGTTCTTCAGCCGGCACTTCGTCAAAGACAAAGGTCACATGCTGGATCGTTTGCAGGATTTGGTTAGCCACCGTTCCTACATATTGGACTTGATAGGTCTGATCACCAAAAGTAATCTGATCCTCTTTCTTTACGACTAACTCTTGCGAATCAGGAATCGTTTGGATGACTGAATATTCTCGCAATGTATCGGTCGCTTCTTCCCCAAAGAAGATGATCATTCTTTCTTGCGAATCGATCGCTTGTGGACCAATTTCTTTGATCGTTCCTTTTTTCATATGACAAACTCCCCTTTCTATCTTCTCGTTTATTATAACATAAAGAGTTTTTCTACCCGCCCAAAACCGCATTCTATGGTAGAATTAAAGAGGAATGAAACTATTAGGAGGTTTTTTTATGTTGCAAACGATTTATTTGGGTACGTACACTCGTCGCGAAAGTAAAGGGATCTATTCGATCGCTTTAGATACGGAAAAAGGAACACTGACCGATTTGACCTTATGCGCGGAAGAAAAAAGTCCGACTTATCTTGCCCGCAGTAAAAAAGAAGCAGTTTACAGCGTCACAGAAGTAGCTGGCAACGGTGGCGCCGCTGCTTATACCCCAGACTTTACCTTGCTGAATACCGCAACGGAAGAAGGCGCACCCCTTTGCTATGTAGCAGTTGATGAAAACCGTCAGCTTTTATATGGTGCCAACTACCACAAAGGTGAAGTGAATGTTTATAAAATTCTAGAAGATGGCAGCATCGAAGCAACGGACAGCATCTACCATGATGAACCCGTCGGCTCTCATGAAAACCAAGACAAACCTCATGTCCATTATACTGACTTAACACCAGACCAACGTTTAGCAGTTTGTGACCTTGGAACGGACCGGGTCTATACTTATGATATTTCAGAAGATGGCAAACTGACAGAAGTAGCTGTCTATGTGGCAGAAGACGGAACTGGTCCTCGTCACTTAGTCTTCCATCCAAATAACCAATACGCTTACTTAGTGGGCGAATTAGACAGCTCATTGACTGTTTTACGCTACAATCAAGCAGATGGCAGTTTTGAGAAAATCCAAAAGGTGCCAACGATCCCTGCGGACTTTACGGATTTCAACAGTGGCGCTGCGGTACGGATCTCGAACGATGGACGTTTTGTTTACAGCTCAAATCGCGGCCATAATTCAATCGCTGTTTTTGAAGTAACCGATGAAGGCGCTGGCCTGGCTTTTATTCAATCAATCTCAACAGAAGGCGACTTCCCTCGCGATTTCGATTTGGACCCGACAAACGATTATCTGGTTTGTGCCAACCAAAATTCTGATAACCTAACGTTATACAAACGCGATGAAGCCACTGGCAAATTGACTGTCTTAGAAAAAGACATCTACGCACCAGAATGTGTCTGCGTCTTATTCAAAAAATAAAGTTTTGGAGGATTCCCCCATGTTTGATAAAACACCAAAGGAACTCGTGCTCAAAGATTTTTCTAATATCTACAATAAATGTCAATCAACCTTTGAACTAGTGACGAGCCGCAAATACAACGAATCATTGGTCCTATTAACGACTGCGGAAACGTATGCGATCGCTGAAAAAGCCTATATTCGCTGCGATACTGCCAAAGAGCTGCAAACAGCGGAAGTCATTGCTTTCTTTGATGCTTTTGAGATCTATTATTTTGAATTAAAACAAGTCCTTTTTCATGATGACGATGATTTTGTTTCTTTAAAAAATCGTTTAGAAAAAATGAAAGACACTTACGAAGCATTGACAGCCTCATTTCATTTGTTATGATGAAATCAAATCAAAAGTGAAAAAGGTGACGTTATGAACCAAGAACAAGTGTTGGATCGTTTACGAGAAGAATTGGCCATGCCATTTTTCGAAGCAAAACTAGAAGACAAAGACTATTCCGAAGAAGACTATCAACAAGTCAAAGCGGATTTGGTAAAATACTTTGATGACTATGTACGTAATGTAGAAAATTAAGAAACAGCCTGCGATGATTCATTCATCGCAGGCTGTTTTGCTATTATAACGTCACTAGAAAGTTTTGATTCGTCGTGGCTTCGATCTGAGGATGCTGTTTCAAATAGTCAGCAATCAGTTCCGTCATATCGACTTGTATCTCACGAACGATTTTTTCGGCAGAAAACATGGCGTAGTTGCCACCGCCCACGGCACGGTATTGGTTGATGACGATCTCTAATTCTTGGTCCATCGCAATGGCTTTTTCTTCAAAGTCCAAACGGGTGATTCGTTGACCAACGGGTTGACTAAGATCGATCGTATACTCGATGCCTTCATACATATCGTAGTTATAATATTGCGGTTTTGGTTCAATAAAAGCAGGATTGAAAACGATCTGACCGTCAACAACGGCTAAATAATCCGCCGTTTGTTCTAAAGCAGCTTTTAATTCGGCACCTGTTATTTTGACTACAGCTAACGTATTTGGGTAAATATAATTGGTAATCACATCCCGCATCGTGATGGTTGCGCCAAAGCCTTTGCCTTCATTGTTGAAAAGAGCAGTGCCAGAAATTTTGGCGCCACTGGCAGCCATCTGAACACGATTGATGAATTCAATATAAGGATGCTCTTTCAAGCGTGCCCCCATCGGATCGGTGATTCGCATATCCCCACTGACTTTGCCTAACGGCTGATCTAGCCATGTTTGTAACTCTTCTTCGATGGGTGCTAACAAGGCCAACGTCTCTTGATCTGGGACAGCATCCGCAACAGGGATCAACGCAGCCGTACTGTTTGTGACATGAACCCCTGTCTGATTTTTTTCAACCGTCAATTCGATGGCGCCGATAAAGCTTCCACGATAACCGGGCTGCACAACAGGGACACCATTGATTTTTGTGGCGATCTCACGATGTTGGTGTCCTGTGAAGAACGCATCGATTCCTGAGACTTCCTGCAGTAATTGATAGCCCTCATTTTCGCCAGTCAATAATTCGGTCGGTTCCCCAGTGACTAAATCACGCTCGAAGCCGCCATGGTAGCTGATGACAACGATATCGGCTTGTTCTCGTAAGTAAGGTACATAGTTTTTCGCCGTCTCAACAATACTGACAAATTGCATCCCGCGAATCGTCGCAGGTTGTTCCCAATGAGGAATATAGGGCGTCACCATTCCTAAAATCGCGATCTTTACCCCTTCTTTTTCAATGATGGTGTAAGCTTGCCCAAAGAATGGTTCCCCCGCTTCATTTAAAATATTGGCTGCAAGTACCGGCGTTTGGTAGCTGGCGATCGCTTCTTGCAAATAAGGCAGACCGTAGTTGAACTCATGATTGCCTAAGACATGAACATCAACGTCTAGGTGGTTGACGACAGCGGTCAATGCGGCAACGGAGTGCTGGCTTTTGGCAATGTAATAGCTTAAGGGCGATCCTTGGATAAAGTCGCCATTTTCGATCGTTACGACCGGTCCGGTGGCTGCTTGGCGCAGTTCTTTCATTTTGGTGGCAACTTTTGCCACGCCGAATCCTTGTTCCGTGTCATCGGCAAAATTGGTTGGATAGACATAGCCATGCATATCGCTCGTTTCTAAAAACGTGATTTTCATTCAAAAGACTCCTTTTCCCCTCAATACACCAAAAGGGCATGCGCATAAGTCGAAAACCCTCGAAAGCCAGCAAATTCTGCTTCCTTGCGTCTTCAAACCTTATGATACAAACCCTTTGGTGTTTCATCTCAGGTGTTTCCCTGATTATACCCTATTTTGACGAAGAAATTCAGAATTATTGGTTCCAAGCATCTTCTAATTGTGGTTTTGCGTTTTCAATCAATTGATCGACATCTTGATCTGTATTAGACAAAATGTTTTCCATGATTGAACGCATTTCATTGTAAGCAGGATCAGCATTTTCAATCACTGGGATCGAGAACAATTCTTTGGTTGCATCTTCTAATTTGGCAGCCACTTTTGTTTCAGGATTGTTTTTGTATTCATCGCTTTCCAAAACAGATTCAACAACTGGCATGTAGCCGGTATCGATTGCCCATGTTTTTTGCGCTTCTGGAGAAGTCAAGAATTTCATGTATTCAAAAGCAGCAGTACGTTGCTCTGGTGTTGCGCTGTTGAACATGTACAAGTCAGTTCCTTGTTGCAAGTTGATTGGTTCTGGACGAGCTGCTACGTCATATTCAAATTTGCCTTCGGTATCTTTTTTAACAAAACCTTCCCCTGCGATTGAGCCGACATACATTGCGACTTGCTCGTTGGCAAATGGTCCAGACAAGTATTGATCAGAACCAGCGATTCGGAAGTAGCCCTCTTTGACACCATCCAGGTAGTAGTTGATGACTTCTTTTGATTCATCGCTGTCTAGTTGCAAGTCTTTGTCAAAATCAACACCTTGGTTTTTCATTGCGATGGCGTAGTAGTTGTTTAATGAGTCAAAACCAGCACCTACTACTTCACCGTTTGATTTTTCAAAGATTTCTTGAGAAGCTTCTTTTAATTCTTCAAGGTTTGTCGGTACGTCAATACCATACTCGTCTAACATGTCTGCATTGTAGAACAGCATTTCTGTTGATTTGTTGAAAGGAATCCCGTATTGCACGCCGTCGATCTGCGCGCCTTCTAAAAGGGCACTGCGGATTTCTTCTTGGTCACCCCAACCGATAGTATCATCGTTGATGTATTCGCCAAGGTCAACCAACATGTCATCTTGGGCAGCATTCCATAACCAACCAGGATATGCTTGGGTGATAGTTGGTAGATCTTTTGGTGAAGGCAAGGTTGAATTCACCTTTGCTTGTAGATCAGAGTAGCTGGATTGGTTTTGCAATTCGATCTTGATGTTTGGATTTTCGTCCATGAATTGCTCCGTCAATTTCGTCAATGATTCTTCTTGCGCGCCATTCATTGCATGCCAAAAGGTGACAGTCGTATCATCGCTTAGTTCTGTAACGATTTCATCACTTTCGGTAGAACCAGATGAATCGTTGTTGTTTCCACAAGCCCCTAATACCAATGTCGCGGCTGCAGCTGCTGCAAATGCAAGTTTCTTTGTTTTCATTTTTTCCTCTCCTCTATCACTCTAAAATAATTTTTTCACCGCGTTGCGGCAATATTCTTTCACCATACGGATTCACCAGATTTTCTGGTTTCAGCGTATGGATTGGAACCAATCGTTGGGGCTCGATCCATGCAATGATCTGATCTAAATCAGCTGGTTTCGCATGTCCCGAGTTTGGCAAACGGACAAATTCGATCTCCAGTGCTGCCAGTTGATCCAAAAAGACTTGATAAGCTGGATCAAAATCGCCTAACGGCTGCGCATCACTGTGAATATACAAACCACCCGGCTGCAAGTTTTCAAAATGCGCGACTGCTTGCCAAAGGTACTGGCTCGTGTCGGCACATAATGCCTGATAAGAAATGGCGAAGGCTGGATCGAGAGTCGCTGGTACTTGATCATCGATCGTATAGAACGGTACATCTTTATTGAAAATTTCTTTCAATAAAGCAGCTTGGGTCGCCTCTAAAACAACCGTCCGTGGCGCGGCTTCAACAAGTGCCATAAAGCGCTCAACATTGGCTGGATAGCCATTGAAGGTAATTTGTCGTTGGGGATTTTCTTTGACCAAACGCACGAAGGTCTCAATCAATTCTGTTTCACTTTCCACCGTGATCGCTTTGGGGTCCGGTTCTCTTTCTGGGAAGCTGATGCTGACCCCTTCCATCATCAATAGATCCGTGTGTTTGGCTAATTGACAGAATTCTTTGGTACGCTCTGGATGATAGCCATGCAAACGCAAATCACCGGTATAAGCGATAAAATGATCCGGCGTGCGAATTAACAAGGCTGCCGCACCGTACGCATCATGATCGACTGGAATGATCTCGACTTCGATTTCCCCGATCCGAATCACATCATGGGGTTCTAAGCCGATCAATTCACGGACAAAGCTTTTTTCCTCATGAGGAACGGGCAGCAAGAAGTCCCCTTTTTGATTCAATACTTCGAGGATCGCTTTGGTTTCCTTCAAGGTGTACATAGGAATATTTGGGTCTAAAAAGTTGATCATCTTGGAATGATCCAGATGGGCGTGGGAAAGAAAAACTGCTGTTTCTTGGTATTCTTTCGTTTCGCTTCCTTGGTACGTGTAGTCTAAGCGTGGATCGTAGACATTTTTCAGTTCTGGTATCCAGCGATGCGCAACTAACGTTTGTAATTCTTCATCTGGTAAGGGTGTTTCTGGATGATACTCCGAACCGAAATCAAAAAAGATATGGGCATCTTTGTACGCAACTTCGATGACGGTTCCTCCAATCGTTAAAATTCCGCTATGGAAGGTGATCGTTGTTTTATCCTTTGATGCCATCTTTAGCCACTCCTTTGATAATTTCTTTTCTAAAGATCAAGTAAATGATCAGAATTGGAATGACGGTCAAGGTCGCTGCCGCCATTTGTAAATGAACGTCACTGCCGCTTTCTGTGGTAAAGGCAGCCAATCCATTATTTAAGAGACGGTATTTTTTCTCATTCGTCACTAACAACGGCCATAAGAAAGAATTCCAGCTAGAGATGAACGTCAGAATCCCGACTGTCACCAAGGCTGGTTTAGACATGGGGATCAAAATTCGGCGGATATAAGCTAGGTCGCTGGCACCGTCAATTTTGGCTGCCTTATAAAAGGTATTAGAAATACTTTGTAAATAACCGTTTAAATAATAGATGTAAAAAATACTGGTCAGAAACGGAATGATCAAGGCACTATACGTATTCAATAAGCCCATTCGAGCAATCGTATTGTAATTGGTAAAGATGATGGATTCATAAGGAACCATCAGTAAGGAGATCATCAAACCAATCACGAGACGCTTGTATTTGAATTCAAGACTCGTTAATGCAAAAGCAGCTAAAATTGCCGTGATCAGCGTCGCTATGGTAGTGACCGCTGAAACAAAGACCGTATTGAAGAAGTAGCGTAAAAACGGTGCTCGGGTAAAGACTTCCCCGTAGTTGCTCCATTGGAAGGACTCTGGCATGATCGTCGGTGGAATACTGGTTGCTTCACTGTAGGTCATTAGACCAGCTAAAATCATATAGACAAAGGGAAACAGCGTGATCACTGCTAAAATTGCTAAAAACAGCATCGAAACAATCGTGACAATTTTTTTCATTCGTTTATTCGCCCACTTTCTTCAAAAGTTTATTTTGGATAAAGGTGACGAGCAAAATAATGATAAACAAGATCACGGTTGCCGCCATTGCAATCCCCGGACGTCCGGCGATATGGAATTTGTCGTAGATATAAAAGACTGCTGTCGTGGCACTACGAGCGATCCCTGGCTGGCCGCCAAACAAAGCATATACTTGGGTATAAACTTTAAAGGCACTGATCAGATTGACCGTCAACAAGAAAGCAAAGGTCGGGATCAACTGCGGAAAGGTGATTTTCCGAAAAATTTCGCCATCGGTAGCGCCAAACATTTTTGCGATTTTATAATGTTCTTTGTCGATGTTGCGCATTCCTGCCAACAAGATAATAATGTTGAAGGCGAGGCTCGTCCAAACGCCGAAGATGATCAAGGTCGTCATACTCATGTTGACGTTATCTAGCCAGTTGACTGGCGCAATGCCGACAAGACCTAGCAGATAATTAATGATCCCGTAAGAGCCATTGAAAAAGTAACGAAACACGATCCCGATCGCAATCGTACTTGTGACATAGGGCATAAAGAAGATCGTTTCAAAAAAACTTTTGTATTTGACTTTTTCAAAAATGATCCAAGCAATCGCTAATGAGAGAATCAGCGAGATCGGTACGACCGCAAAAGCAAAGAGCGCCGTATTTTGCAGTGCTCGAAAGAAGACTGGGTCCGTTAAAACCCTTTGATAGTTCTCAAGCCCAGCATACTGTTGGTTAATCAAGGTTCCTTTTTGGAAACTCATGATGAAGGAACGAAACAGCGGATATACACTGAATAAGAAAATAATGACCAATGAAGGCAGTAAAAACAGCCATGCTTTCGGTTGGTTCTCAGGGTTATAATTTTTTTTGAACATTAGTAGACCCGCTCTCCTTTTTCATCAAAGATAAAGGCTTTTTTGTAATGAAAATCAAATGACACTTGCGCGCCTTCTTCAATGATCTCTTCAATACTAACGATCGATTTCATATGTTTTGCAGCCAGATCAAAGTTCAAGATTCGTTCTCGTCCGATCAGCTCCACACTCTTGATTTCTGTTTGGAACAACCCCGTTTGTAAGGTGGTCAGCACATCTTCTGGACGAATACCTAACGTATATTGGCCGTCTGTCAATGGTTTCTTGAAGCGAATGTCGGTAAAGCGGTCAACTGGGATCGTGAATGCTGGATGGATCATTTGTCCCTCTTTGACTTCTACTGGCAAGATGTTGATGATTGGATTACCAATGAATTTCGCTACGAAAAGATTGTTTGGTTCTAAGTAAAGGTTTTGCGGATCATCATTTTGTTGAATGATCCCTTCATTCATCAAAATAATCTTATCACTGATAGAAAGAGCTTCTTCTTGGTCATGAGTCACGAAGATCGTAGTGATTCCTACTTCTTTGACTAACCGACGAATTTCTTCACGGATCTTCAAGCGCAAACGGGCATCTAAGTTACTCAATGGTTCATCCAGCAGTAACACTTCTGGACTTTGCACCAAAGCACGAGTAATGGCGACCCGTTGCTGTTGTCCACCGGAAAGGGTTCCTGGTTTTTTCTGACTTAATTCTTCAATATTGGTCAGCTTCATGAACTTTTCAGCAATTTTCTGTGCTTCGTTTTTCTTGATTTTTTTCTCTCCGACTGTCAAGGGAAACATGACATTTTCTAACACAGTCATATGGGGATAAAGGGCATAGTTCTGAAAAACAAACCCGATATTGCGGTCTTTCGGCTCCGTCTTAACAACGGAAGTACCATTAAAGCGGATATCACCATCGGTGGGACTTAACAACCCCGCGATCAAATTCAATATCGTCGATTTCCCGCAACCACTAGGTCCCAACAAACAAACCAAATCGCCTTTTTCTATTGTAAAATCTACTGCTTTCAAGGCTTCGAACTTATTATCAAAAACCTTCTTCAACCCGACTACTTCTATCAAAACTGCCCCTCCATTTTCTCTTTTTCCTCCGAATAGTTGACTGGCATTTCAAGTCACAAAAAAAACGAACTCTTGATGTTTCGGTCAAACGCTCAAAGAAATTCGATTTTAATCATAACAAACGAATGTTTTTATTCGATACTATTATTGTAAATGTTTTGTAAAAACCAATGGGAATTATGAAAGAATTTTTAATTAATTTACCAAACAATGAGAAAACGATGAGTGATTCAAAGGGAATTCTACCCGCTAATCCCGAACATTTCGTCATTTTTCGAAAATTTTCATGAAAAAATGAATGAATTTTATCAAATATACATACCTGTGTATAATAACACTATTTTTACACAGCTTTTTTATCAAAAGCACCCTTATTAAATACTTACTAAAATCGTCAGTATCTCTCCGATTAAAATAACAAAAAAGGACGGTTTTCCCAAAGAAAACAATCGTCCTTTTTCCCCTTCAGTTATTCGACTTCATCGATCGTCAACGTCAGCAATTTCGTTGAGACTTGCTCAAGAAAATAACGGTCGTGTTCAATGATCAGCATAGAAGGCTCCACCAAATGGATTACTTCCTCTAATTGCTTCTGATTGAAGACATCCAAATAATTCAGAGGTTCATCCCAGATAAACAATTCTGCTGGTGTTGCTAATGATTTGGCTAGTTCCACGCGTTTACGCTGCCCCATGCTCATTTGCTGGATCGGCGTTTGAAAAACAGCTCTTTCCAAGCCAAGTTTTTTCAAATTATTTAGCAGATCTTGATAATTCAAGCCATGTTCTTGGGCAAACTCTGTCAGCATCCCACAATTGTCCTCGTAGTTTTGTCGAACATAACTGATAGTGATCCCATGGGCTGTTTTGATCGTCCCTGTCTGCTGTCCTTCGAAAGTACCTAAAATACTCGCAATCAAACTGGACTTGCCAGATCCGTTGGCCCCTTGAATCCCCAAGCGCTCTTTTTGACGGATCGCAAACGTCAGCGGTTTAAACAAAGGCTTCTCATAGCCGAGCTGAAAATGCTCTGCTTCCAGCAACACGTCATGATGGCTAACAAGCGGGGTCATTTTCAGAGGATCGATCCACTCAATGTCTTTTAACAACGCAGACTTGTCTTGAATTTGATCTTCCATCCGTTTAACGATCGCTTTCGAGCGCTTCATGGTCCGTGCCGCTCGGGCACCGATCGCCCCCGTATCATAGATTGCCCCACTGCCTTTTTTGGTCGGCGACCCTAATTTGTCCCGTTCGCGTCCTCGGGACCACTCCGCTTTCTCGGCTGCCGTCTGCTTCAAACGACCGATTTCTTTTTTCAACTTGCTGTTTTGTTCTTGCTCATAGGCATCTTTTTGCTGCTTTTGCAGTTCATAAACTGAATAATTCCCTTTGTACAACACCAAGCGGCTTTTTTCGATCGCCAATACATGATCGACGACTTCATCGACAAACTGTCGATCATGGCTCACAACGATAAACCCGGTTTTTTGCTGCAAATAGCGGGCAACATGTTGGCGAGCGGTCACATCCAAATGGTTGGTTGGCTCATCGATCAAAGCAAAATTCTCTTCATCAACGAACAAACGCGCCAATAGAACTTTCGTTTGCTCGCCGCCAGATAAAGTGGCAAAGGGCCGCCAAAGAACTTCTGGATCAAGTTGCAGCAGGTTCAATTCTCGTTCCAAACGCCACTGCTCAAATTCACCGGATTCTTGTAAAACAAAAAGCGTCAGTTGCTGTTCGTCAGCGACTGTTAAGGGAAAATAAACGAATTGCTGCTCATGGGTAATCGAGCCGCTATAAGGCAATTCATTGAGCAGCAAACGCAGCAAGGTCGTTTTGCCGCGACCATTTCTACCAATCAACCCTAATTTCCATTGTGTATCAAGGTTCAAGTTGGCATCCTCAAAAAGCAACCGTTCCTGGCTATCAAAGCCAAAAGTTAAATGATTAATACTGATATTCGACATAAATATACCTCGTCTCTATTCACGGAATAGAGTAGACCTAAAGCTATTTTCAGAATCAGTTTTTAGAGGTACACAAAAAGATCCTCCATTGAAAAAGTCAACCAATCCTGAAAATCTGCAGACTATCCCCTTGGAGGAACAGTTTCATGCAGCTTTCAACAAATTGGTTAATTTTTCAATGGAGGATCCCTCATTTCGTTTAATAGTGCCCTAAGTATAGCATTGATCGACAAAAAAGCGCAAGCTTGCTATTCCTTGCTATTTCAACTTTATATTTTGTTCACAAACTATCCCCGCTTTTGATGGAAACATTTCATTAAAAAACAAAAAAAAACCATCAGGTTGGTTAGTCCTGATGGCAAAAGGAGTAAAATGAAAAATAAAAAGGTTGTTGGTTGTGAATTCATTATACCTCCGATAAAAAAATTTTACATGTGAAAAACATAACAGTTAAATTAAATAACTCTTGTTTAACTTGAATGTTTATCATTTTTTTAACAATAAAGCGGTCATCCGTTGGATAGCAAAAGAAATTTCGTCCGTTGCTTCATCTTGCTTAGCTTCAGCTGCATCAAAGGCTTCTTGGTCGATTTTGTTATCCAGACTCAAAATCATCTCATCACAGCCGGCAACATATTTCATATACGCTCGCTCGAATTTTTTATGGATCCCCATCACATTCGCTGGTGGACGCAATTTGCTGATTTTTTCCAGCATCAAGCGGTATTTGTCCGTGCCTTCTTTAAAAATTCTGGTAATCTCAGCTAGCCGCTCAGGTGTTACCTCTGCTTCTTTCTTCTCGTCGATCGCTTTGCGGATCTCTTCATAATTGGGATTCATTTTCTCCCCGATCGCTTCTGTTTCTTTGACAAGATCGTTGATTGTTTGTACATAAAAACCTAAGTTTGGTCGCACAGTGGGTCCCCTACTTTCTTTGTTATTATCTTCTATTTTACCGTTTCTTGCTGCAAATGAAAAGGTCAAGAAACAGCCATAGGGTTTATCGAAAATAAGCCAGCAAAAAAAGGCCTGCTGCCCATGGAGAAGGACAGCAGACCATTCGTTGTTTTTCTGTTTATTTTTGGCTTATTTGCGTCCCATTGCTCGTTGGATCGCTTTGACGATCTCAACGACTGGAATGATCGCAAAGGAGGCGCCTAAAACGATGCCCCATTGATACAAGTCAAGGTGTGCGACACGGAAGATATCATTCAATCCTGGCACAATGAAGATCACTAGCATCAACGCAAAGGACAACAGGATCGCCCAGTTGAAGGCTTTGTTTCTAAATGCTCCTACTTTAAAGAGCGACTGATGGATCGATTTGACGTTGAAGGCATGGAACAATTGCATCAATCCTAACGTGGCAAAGGCCATCGTTAAGGCATCGGCATGGATCGCATCGTACGTATTGTGGACGGGCCATTGGATCGCTGACCAATAAACGAACAGCACGGTTGCCGCTTCTAAGATCCCTTGGTAGATGATACTACTCATCACACCACCGGAGAAGAAGTTGGAACTGCGTCCCCGCGGTGCATGCTTCATTAAATCTTTTTCAGCAGGCTCCATTCCTAAGGCAATTGCTGGGAAGGTATCCGTTACTAGGTTGATCCAAAGCAAGTGGATCGGCAATAGCGAGTCCCAACCCCACAAGGTTGCTAAGAACAAGGTCAAAACTTCCCCTAGGTTAGCGGCTAGCAAGTATTGAATCGCTTTTTGAATATTGGAGAAGACTTTACGTCCTTCTTCCACCGCTACGACGATCGTAGCAAAGTTGTCATCGGCTAAGACCATATCGGAAGCACCTTTAGAAACTTCGGTACCTGTGATCCCCATGCCAACACCAATATCGGCTTGCTTCAGTGATGGTGCATCGTTGACCCCGTCACCGGTCATGGCAACGACTTTGCCTTCTTGCTGCCAAGCTTTGACGATGCGGACTTTATGTTCCGGCGATACCCGCGCATAGACTGAGTAGTGGGCTACCTTTTGGGCAAACTCTTCTTCGCTCATTTTATTGAGTTCAGCGCCGGTCAAGACAGCATCATCATCGCCCGGTTTGATGATCCCTAAACGTCCCGCAATGGCTTCAGCTGTATCCCGGTGGTCTCCGGTGATCATGATGGGACGAATCCCAGCTTCTTTGGCTAAACGTACCGCATCGGCTGCTTCTGCCCGTTCTGGGTCAATCATTCCGACTAAGCCAGCAAAGACCAAATCATTTTCGACGATTTCTGATTCTAAGTTTTCTGGCACTTGATCTACGTATTTGTAGGCCATTCCCAATACCCGCAGCGCTTGTTTTGCCATATCGGTATTGTTGAATAAGATTTTTTCTTTTTCTTCATTCGTCATTGGTAGCTCTTGGCCATCCAATAGTACTTTTGAGGTTCTGCCTAATAAGACATCCGGTGCACCTTTGACAGCAACTAAATAGCGGCCGTCTTCTTGTTGGTGGATCGTACTCATAAGTTTTCGGTCAGAATCAAAGGGCAGATCCGCTACCCGTGGTTCTTGATTGACGAGATCCCGCACATGGAATCCTTGATCCATCCCGAATTGCACCAATGCGGTCTCGGTCGGATCACCGATCAAGTTGCCTTCTTCACCAAATTTTGTATCATTGGCAAAGTTCATGACTTTTAATGCCATGTTGTCTAACGGAATATCTTCTGAAGCAGCATGTTGTTTGCTATTGACATACAATTTTTCCACGGTCATTTGATTCAACGTCAAAGTACCAGTTTTATCAGAAGCGATAATATCGGTTGCCCCAAGGGTTTCAACCGCTGGTAATTTACGGATCACTGCATTTCGTTTCGCCATTACTTGCGTACCTAAGGCTAAGATGATCGTTACGATCGCTGGCAGCCCTTCTGGGATCGCCGCTACTGCTAATGAGATCGAAGTCAATAGCATGTCGACCCATGACGTATTGTTAAAGATCGTTCCAACAAAGAACATGATCACTGCAATGATAATGATGGCGATCGTCAGGAATTTTCCTAGTTCATTTAAGTTACGTTTCAATGGTGTTTCGGTTTCTTGGGCGCTAGCTAGCATGCCAGCGATTTTCCCAACTTCGGTTCCCATTCCTGTATTGACCACGACCCCTTTTCCGCGGCCATAGGTCACATTACTGTTTGAATAGGCCATATTGACGCGATCGCCGATCCCGACATCCGTCCCTTCGATGACAGTCAATTCTTTTTCGACTGGTACGGATTCACCGGTCAAAGCGGCTTCTTCAATTTTTAACGAACTTGCTTCTAAGAGGCGTAAATCTGCCGGTACGACATCGCCAGCTTCTAATAGGACAATATCCCCCGGAACCAATTCATCGCTCTTGATGGTGACGGTATGACCATTACGCAGGACATTGGCATTTGGTGTGGACATTTCTCTTAGTGCTTCGATGGCCTGCTCTGCCTTTGCCTCTTGAACAACACCCATGATCGCGTTGATAATGACAACTGCTAAAATAATAATTGAGTCCACGACTTCATGGGAAACGACTGCTGAGATAATTGCCGCCGCTAGCAAAACGATGATCATCAAATCTTTAAATTGCTCAAAGAATTTTTGTGCCATCGATTTCTTTTTGCCTTCTTCTAATTCGTTGGGACCATACTCAGATAAGCGTTTTTGCGCTTCATCGTTCGTTAATCCATTGGCATCTGTTTGCATTTCTTCCAGAACATGCTGCGCTTCTTGTGCATAAAACGCCTGCGATAGCTGCTCCTTTTTGTTTTCTTCTGACATGTTTCTCCTCCTTTTATACTTACTCTTCCTTTATTGTACATGATATGAAAAAAAATAGACTTATGTATGCACTGTCTAAGCATACATAAGTCTCACTGTTTAAGACAGCACCAGAAATTTCTTTCAGGATGGTGATACTGCCGCAGATAAAATCCGCCAATTACTCCCTCATGTTCATATCAATAACCTACATTATACAAAAACTTTTCGGGTCTGGCAATTTTATTTTCGCTGAAATTCAACAAAGAATTTCTCTTAAAAATCAAGCGATGACCGAGCCGTTTGGCATGCCTTTTGGCGCTTCCACGATTTGCAGACGACCATCATTGTCTTCTGCAGAAAGGATCATTCCTTGGCTGACTTGCCCCCGCATTTTCCGTGGTTTCAAGTTGGCAACGATCACGACTTTTTTGCCGATCAAATCTTGTGGTTCTGGATAAAATTCAGCAATCCCCGATAAAATTTGACGATCTTGATCATCTCCCGCAGCTAAGCGGAATTGTAGCAGCTTGTCGGCCCCTTTGACTTTTTGACAATCAACGACTTCTGCCACTTTTAATTCGATCTTGTCGAAGTCTTCGTATTTGATCTCGGCTTTGTCTGATTGCAATGTGGTTTCTTCTGGATTCCATTTGACTGTTTCTTCTGGACTTTGTGTCCCTTCAGCCATTTTCTTTTGGATGTAGGCTACTTCTGTTTCAAGTTCCAACCGAGGGAAAATCGGTGTGCCTTTGGCAACGACTTTCGTGCCACTTGGAAATTCACCAAAGCGTAAATCTTTCAGATCCATGGCAACAGAAGCCAGTCCTAATTGTTGGAAAATGTTGGCTGGTGTTTCTGTCATCACCGGTTGCAATAAGATCGCAACGATGCGTAAGCTTTCCGCCAAATGAACCATCACACTGTTTAATTCCGCGCGCTTTTCTTCTTCTTTGGCTAACACCCATGGTTGGGTTTCGTCAATGTATTTGTTGGCACGGGAAATCAATGTCCAAACTTCTGACAATGCAGTACTGAATTCCATTTTATCCATGGCTTCATGGTAACGACCAACCACATTGGCCGCAGTCGTTGACAGCTCGCTATCAAAAGGCGTTACTTTTGAGGCATAATCGGGCACTAAGCCATCACAATATTTATTGATCATGGCGATCGTCCGATTCAGCAGGTTGCCTAAGTCGTTGGCTAGATCGTAGTTCAAACGAGAAACGAAATCTTCTGGTGTAAACACACCATCGCTACCAAAAGGAACCGCCCGTAATAGATAGTAACGCAACGCATCTAAGCTGTAGCGCTCCACTAACATTTCTGGATAAACGACATTGCCTTTTGATTTCGACATCTTGCCGTCTTTCATCATCAACCAGCCATGACCAAAGATTTTTTTCGGTAAGGGCAAGTCTAAGGCCATCAGCATGATTGGCCAATAGATCGTATGGAAACGCACGATTTCTTTCCCAACCATATGCACGTCAGCTGGCCAGTATTTTTGGAACAAGGAATCGTCCTCTGAGCCATAGCCTAATGCCGTAATATAGTTAGATAACGCATCGATCCAAACATACACCACGTGTTCAGGACTAGCCGTGACAGGAATGCCCCATTTAAAGGTCGTTCTGGAAACAGCCAGGTCTTCTAAACCTGGTTTGATGAAGTTATTCAGCATTTCATTTTTGCGTGATTCTGGTTGAATGAACTCTGGATGTTCATCATAGTATTGAACCAAACGATCGGCGTATTTGCTCATGCGGAAGAAATAAGAAGATTCCTTCACCAATTCTACCTCATGACCGCTTGGCGCTTTGCCGCCGATGACTTTGCCCTCTTCATCTCGGTAAACTTCTGCTAATTGCGTTTCAGTAAAGTATTCTTCATCAGAAACAGAATACCAGCCTTCATATTCACCAAGATAGATATCTCCTTGATCAAGCAATTGCTGGAAGATTTTTTGAACGGCTGTTTTATGGTAGTCATCCGTTGTACGGATAAATTTGTCATAACTGATGTCTAGTGTGTTCCATAATTTCTTGACGTCAGCTGCCATTTTGTCGACGTATTCTTGCGGATCTACGCCAAGTTCTTCTGCTTTTTTCTCGATTTTTTGACCGTGCTCATCGACACCCGTTAAATAAAAGACATCAAAGCCCATCAATCGTTTGTATCGTGCTACCGCATCACAAGCGATCGTCGTGTAAGAATTCCCGATATGCAGCTTGCCGCTTGGATAATAAATTGGCGTCGTAATATAGAATGTTTCTTTTTCAGCCATGGACGCAAGTCCTCCTTTTCACTAGTAAAGTGTATACTTAGGTAGTATACAGTTCGCAACCCAAAAATGCTATAAATTTAATCAAAAAAGCGGACATAATAAGACCTTTCTTCATGCTCTAAAAGAAGCAAAGGAATCGTTTTCGTCCTTAAAACGCAGCAAATAAACCAGCAGATTTGAGTATTTCTTTTCTACTAATTATCATAGCGCAGATAGCCGTTCACTTCAATGTTCTAGGGGAAGAATCTGATCCTGACAACGAATCTCATAAGAAATAAAGGTGTTTTATCTCTCTTTGATTAACAGGTACTTCTTTTGCTATAATGAGGAAGACTTCTCTTATAGAAAGGAACGCTATGACTCGAAAAAACAAACAGCATTTTTTGCTTTTAACCGCGCTTTCTGTGGGGCACTTGCTCTTTTCAACCACAGGTTACCCCTTTTTGTTTGCTTACTTCAACAGCCATGATTACGCGGCGCTTTTTGCGACAGCGCTGGCAATCCTACGGGTAGCTTTTCTGCTATGGATCGCTCTTTGGGGCTATTTAGCACTCAAAGAACACCCTCGGTCTTCTTGGCTTTATCTCGCACTGTTTTTCATTAATTTGATCGTTCCTTATTTTTTCCGTTAAGGAAAACCATCGCGCTCAGTTACTTACTTTATCTAAGGCAGGAGAAACCAATGAAAGAATTTACCTCAAAATCAGCTGAAAAACACTACTATGAGAAAGAAGCTTCTGAAGCAGACTTTCTTACGTGGTATCAGGCACAAGATCAGCCGAAATACGAGAAACCCTCCGTAACCGTCGATATGGTGTTGATGTGTTACAACAAAGAAGAAGAACAACTCAAAATTGCGCTGATCCAAAGAAAAGGCCATCCCTTCCGCAATTCTTGGGCATTGCCGGGGGGCTTCGTCAATCCGAATGAATCGACAGGCCAAAGTGTGATCCGTGAAACCCAAGAAGAGATCGGGGTCACCATCTCCAAACAAAACATCGAACAGCTGCACACCTTCAGCACCCCTGGTCGTGATCCGCGTGGGTGGGTAATCACCGTCAGCTATTTGGCATTTATTGGTGAAGAGCCCTTAAGTGCTGGGGACGATGCGAATCAGGTACGCTGGTTTTCTCTGGAAAGAAAAGCCAATCAAATCTATTTGACCAGCGGTGAGATCGAGATCATTCTTGACCTGGTGACTGGTGCCTCTGTTGGAAAAGATACGCTGGCTTTTGACCACAGCGCGATCATTCTCAAAGCCTTCAAACGGGTTGCCAACAAGATGGAACACGAGCCGCAAGTGCTTCTTGTGTTAGGCAAAGATTTTACGATCACGGAAGCCCGCAAAGTATTCGCCAAGTTTTTAGGGATCGATTTTAAAATGATCGATCATTCCAACTTTAAAAAATCCATGCTTCAATATTTTACGGAGGTCGGCGAAAAGCCCGTTGGCATCGGGCGTCCCTCAAAGATCTATCGCTTAAATGACGCATTTTTAGGTGATAAAATGTAAAAAAATACAACCCCCTGCTAAACTGTAGTTTGGCAGGGGGTTGCTGGTTAATCATAATTAGTGAACGTGGTTCCTAGAAACAAAAATCATAAAGATTTTTTCTATACCCTAGGCGATCCCTGGCGTTCCTTCCAGTTCAAGCAGATCAGCTGCTCATTTCGCCTGAGAGCCGTTCCAGCTTCTGTTGGTCCTGCGTGTCCAACGTGACAAAACGCAGTTCTTTGCCGTACCACTGAGCCTTGTACTGGATTTTGCGAACAAACTGATGCCAGTCGCTGATGCTGTAATGACCGGCTTTTAGAACCGTTTCTTCAGCAATTTGTTCCAAATAGATCGTATCGTACTGTTTTACGAGATGATAACTGACTTGATCGATGAATTCCCGCTTTTGACAGCAGTGAAAACGATAGAGGCGAGCGACTTTTCCTTTTAGCTTCTGATAATTTCGTGCCTGAGTCAAAAGGATTTTTTTCCGTTTGACCGCCGTAGCTTTCACCTGAAGTTTGCGTTCTGCTCGTGTCAGCTTCTGTTTTGTTTGGATCGCATGCTCACAAGTGACCGGTACCGATTGGTTGGCTTTGATCAGCTGCTGCGGATCATAAACAACTGCGATAGACGCTTGCTGTTTCGGGAGTGGTGTGATCTCTTCCAAACAAAGAATCGAGATATAAAACTCTTCATTGTTTTTCGCTGAGATCGTTGCCGATTTGATTTTCCCTTTGATTTCCCGATGCTTTTTTACTGGAACCAGTGTTTTGAGCTTTGGCAGCTTGATTTGATCCTCTTCAAAGTAAATGGTGTGCTGCTGATTATTCGTAGTATACGATTGCCAAATACTTTTTTTGGTTTTCATTTTTGGAAAGCCAGCCCGCTTTTGAAAGTAATTTCGAAACGCTCGGTCCAGATTCCTTTGTGCATTCGCCAATGCCAAACTATCGGTCTCCTTCAAAAAAGGATACTCCTTTTTTAGTTTGGCTGGCGTCAACCCTTGCTTTGCTTCATTGTTGGCCAGCTCCTCCATCTTCGCCTCCAGCAGTTGATTGTACGTAAACCGAACACAGCCGAAGGTTTCGATGAAAAACTGTTTTTGCTGTCCATTAGGATAGATCCGAAATTTGTATGCTTTTAAAACACCCAGTTTCATCTCCTCCTAACACTCCCTATACCTTTGACGCTAGTTCCCCTTTTTTTGTGCTAACTTTTCTTGGTAGATCTTGGCTTCTTGTTTCGTGGCATAAACGAAATGTCCTGGTGCGATCTCTTCCATTGCTCGTTCTTGGTTATCGTTTGGTTCGCTGACGTATTTGATCCGTTTGCGTTGACGCTCATGGTCAGGATCTGGCAGCGGAATCGCTGATAAAAGACTTTCAGTATACGGATGGACCCCGTAATGATAGATTTCATCACTGGTTCCTACTTCTAGCAGTTTGCCGTTGTGCATCACGCCGATCCGATCGCTGATGTGTTTGACCATCGATAAATCATGGGCGATAAACAAGTACGTCAATTTATGTTCTTCTTGCAGATCTTGCAGCAAGTTGACAACTTGGGCTTGGATCGAAACATCCAATGCCGAGATCGGTTCATCACAAATGATGAATTTTGGATCGACGGCTAATGCTCGGGCGATTCCGATCCGCTGACGTTGTCCCCCTGAAAATTCATGAGGATAACGGGTTCCATGACTTGGGTTTAGTCCGACGGTTCGCAAGAGTTCATCCACCCGATCATTGCGTTCTTTTTCATTTTTAGCTAATCCGTTGATATCGATCCCTTCGGCAATAATGTCGCGAACTTTCATCCGTGGATTCAAGGAGGCATAAGGATCTTGGAAGACCATTTGAACTTCCCGGCGAAAATCAGCCAGCGGTTTCTTGCCTTTGATTTTCATAACATCTTGTCCATCAAAAAGAACTTCGCCTCCGGTAGGATTATTCAAACGAATCACCGTCCGTCCAGTGGTCGATTTTCCGCTTCCGGATTCACCTACTAGACCAAAGGTTTCTCCTTCATAGATTTGGAAGGAGATATCATCGACGGCTTTGACTTCGTCTTTGCGGCCAACGTTAAAATATTGTTTGAGATTCTTTACTTCAAGTAAAACTTTTTCCAACCGTTTCTCCTCCTTTAGACAGATGCCTGAGTATTTTTTTCTTGGAATTTTTTCCAGCGAATCAAGATCTCATCCGGCGGAGTTACCTTCGGTGCTTGCGGCGCTAACAGCCAAGTTGCTGCTTTGTGGGTCGGTGAAACATCAAAGAACGGCGGTTGCTGTTCTGCATCGATCTGCAAAGCAAATTCGTTTCGTGGATAAAAAGCGTCCCCGGTTGGCGGGTCCAACAGATCCGGCGGTGAACCAGGAATCGCGTACAAACGATCGCCTGTCCCTTCTAACGTTGGCATCGAACCCAACAAGCCCCAGGTGTATGGATGTTGCGGGTTGTAGAAGATTTCTTCTGCGGTGCCCACTTCGACGATTTTCCCACCATACATCACGGCTACTCGGTCAGCCACATTGGCAACGACACCCAAGTCATGGGTGATAAAGACGATGGACGAATTGATTTTCTTCTGAATATCTTTTAATAACTCTAAGATCTGTGCTTGGATCGTTACATCCAATGCAGTCGTCGGTTCATCTGCAATTAAGATCTGTGGGTAACAGATCAGCGCGATCGCAATAACGATCCGCTGCCGCTGACCACCCGAAAATTGATGCGGATAATTTTTCAAGCGTTTCTCAGCATTCGGGATGCCGACAAGGTTCAGTAATTCCAACGCTTGTCGCAAGCCCTCTTTTTTACTGATTTTGTTGTGCTTCATCAATGACTCTGCCACTTGCTTGCCAATCGGCATCGTTGGGTCTAGTGAAGTCATTGGATCTTGGAAAATCATGGCGATTTCCTTGCCACGGATTTTTTGCAGTTCTTTTTCGGATTTTTTCAAAATGTCCGTCCCATTGAAGAGGATCTGGCCATTATCGACATTGGCATTGCTGGCTAACAACCCCATGATACTGCGGGTTGTCACGGACTTGCCGCTCCCGGATTCGCCCACGATCGCCAAGGTTTCTCCTTTGTATAGATCGAAACTGACATCGCGGATTGCTTGGACTTTCCCAGCAAAGGTGTCAAAAGAAATTTCTAAGTTTTTCACTTCTAAGACTTTTTTCATAGCAATCACTCTTTCATTTTCGGATCAAAGGCATCACGCAAACCGTCTGCCAGCAAATTGAACCCAATCATAATCACAGACAAGGTCACAGCCGGTACCCACATTTGGTAAGGCAGGAACAAGAAGGTTTTGTAGCCATCGCTTAGTAGCATCCCTAAAGATGCTGAAGGTGGTTTTAATCCTAGCCCAATAAAGCTTAGGAAGGCCTCGAAGAAAATCGCCGAGGGAATACTGAACATCATTTGTACGATGATCACGCTGGAAATATTTGGTAATACGTGTTTCATCGCAATCTTGAGACGGCTTTCCCCCAGCGTTGTTGCGGCTAAAACGAATTCCTGATCTTTTAGTTTCATTGTTTGGGCCCGTACGATCCGCGCCATTGGAATCCAGTTAGTGATCGCCATTGCTGCCACGATCGAGAAGATCCCAGGTTCGAAAACTACCAGCATTAAGATCATTACCACTAAGTTGGGAATACCTGATAAGATTTCTAGGAAACGTTGCATCACATTATCGATTCGTCCACCTAAAAGACCAGAGATCAAACCATAGGTTACACCAAAGATGATATCTAGCATCGCTGCGATAAACGCAATCAATAAGGAGATACGTGTCCCTACAAATAGACGACTCAATAAGTCACGACCTAATCCATCCGTTCCTAAAAGGAAATATGTCCCGTCAGGTACATTGGCAGCTGCATACTTATCTACTAGCTCGCCTCCCACCATCGCATAGCCGTTTAAGCCATTGATGTTGATACCGGGAATTTTCGGCGGCAGATTTGTAAAGGTCACATTTTGCGCGGTCGGATCATGTGGCGAGACAAAAATGGTAATGATTGAGATCGTAATAATGATCAGCAACAAAACGATTGAGAAAACAGCGGCTTTGTTCTTTTTCAAACGACGCCACGAATCTTGGAAAAAGGTTAACGAGGGGGTTGCGATCGCTTCACGCTCTTCATTGGTATTTTTTTGTAACGGTTGAAATTTGGCTGCATCGATGGCAGCAACATCATTTGCTGTGTAAGGTTTCTCTGCCATTAGCCACGACTCCCTTCTGAAACTCGGATCCGCGGATCAACGATTCCATATAAAATATCAACAACAAGAATCACAAAGACCAACATTGCGGAATAAAGGATCGTTACCGCCATGATCGTCGGATAGTCATTGGTCATGATTGATTTTACGAACTGTTCACCGATACCCGGGATCGCAAAAATATTTTCTACGACAAGGGAACCAGTCATCAAACCGACAGCTAGCGGTCCTAACAACGTCAATAACGGAATCAAACTATTCCGCAAACCGTGCTTGAAGGCAATTTCCCAGCGGCTCAAACCTTTTGCTCGTGCCAACTCGACATAATCACTATGCAGCACTTCCACCATCTCGGTTCGAATAAACCTAGCGGAATCCGCTAACGGCGACATCGCTAAGGCGACGGTCGGTAAGATCGTGCTGGCAAAGGTCTCCCACTTGGCAATCGGCAAGATCCCTAGTTTGATGGCAAAAATATATTGCAGCAAAACGGCAAAGACAAAGTTAGGGATCGAACGCCCTAAGATCGCCACTAAGGTAGACGTTGTGTCGACCCAAGTATTTTGTTTCATTGCAGAGATCGTTCCTAAAATGATCCCAAAGAAGGTACCAAAGATGATCGCTTGTAGTCCTAGTTGCAGTGAAGGTCCGATTCTTCCTGATAATAAATTCGCTACTGGCTGGTTTTTAAATTGGAAAGAGATCCCAAAGTCACCTTTTAGTAGATTGGTCAAATAAAGCCAATATTGGGTAATGATCGGTTTGTCCAATCCTGCTTGCTCATTTAGCAAGGCAATTTGTTCTGGACTTAATTTTTCAGCATTCGTATATGGTGTTCCTGGCAAAAATTGCATCAAGAAAAAGGTGATCGTGGCAATCAGCCATAATGTTAAGACCATGTAGAACACTCGTTTCAATAAATATTTCAAAAAGCTGTTCACGCAGTTTCCCCCTTAAGTATTTTGACTTCTATTCAATAATTATGTAAATTAACATAGTACGAATCATTAAAAAGGAGTCAGATCATGAAAATAAAAAAAAGTAGTGGGCTCATACCCCTCCTATGCCTCGCAATTTCTGGCGGATGGTTAGCCATAAAAAATGAATTTTCCATAGCAGCTCTTTCAGATGCCCTTTTCTTGTGGGCGCTGTTCTTTTTGATCATTGGCGGTTTTTTATGGGTATTTGCTTCTGGTTTCTTTGACCATTTTCAATATTCCATGAAGAAAGCTTTTTCCAAAAATAAAACAGATTATCTGAAATTATCCCAAGTCGGCAAACAGAGTTACGCCTTTTGGTTATGGCCTGGTGTCTTCTTGTTATTCCTTTCATTGCTCTTTTTAATGATTGCTACTAGTTAATTTCACTCTTATATTTTTACTCATTGAAATGAGAAGCAAAAGGCTGAGACAAGAAATTGTCTCAGCCTTTTCTTCGGCATTTCAAGTCAACTACTCGTGATTATTCGATTGATGTCCACTTGTAGTCGTATTGTGCGCCCGCTGCGTGAGCAACAACACCTTTGACTTTTGTTGCACGTAAATGTGCTTCCGCTTTTTGATAAACTGGAATGACACCTTGTTCATTCATAATGATTTTTTCTGCATTGACTAAATCTTCCCAACGTTTGTCAGGGTCATTGGCATTGGTCGTACCTGCTGCTTTTACAGCTGCATCGTATTCTTCACTGCTCCATTGACCACGGTTGTATGAGTTACCTGTCGTAAACAAGTCAGTAAAGCTACTTGCATCGGCATAGTCAGCACCCCAACCGCCCATTACTGTATCAAAATCACCCGCATTTGAACGATCCAAACGAACAGAGAATGGAACTGGACTTAACGTGACTTTCACACCGTCCAATGTTTTTTCGATCGTGTCTTGCAAGTACTCAATGATTTTCTTGGTTGAGTCTGTATCAGAAGCTAAGATATCAAATTCTAATGAATCGATTCCTAATTCTTCTTTGGCTTTTTCCCAATATTCTTTTGCTTTCTCTTGATCGTAGCTAATGACGCTGCCAGCTGCTTCTGTGAAGTCTGTATGATCGCCAGGGCTGAAAGTCATGCCTTCTGGAACCAAACCACTTGAAGCAATTGAACCATCACCTAAGATCGATGTTACTAAGGCATCACGGTCGATCGCATAAGAGATTGCTTTACGCAAGTTTTCGTTACGGAAAGGTGAATCTTCATCACGTTGATTCAATTCTAAGTAAGAAGTCGTTGCTTCTGGTTGAGAAACGAATGCTTCGTCGTTAGCCATCTGTTGCGCCAGTTCACCTGTTAGGATGACATCATCTGCTTGACCATCTTGGAAAAGATTCAAGGCAGTTGAGGATTCTTTCACGACGCTTACGTTGATTGTTTGTAATTTAACAGTGTCTTTGTCCCAATACTGATCGTTCTTTTCATAAGCCCATTCTGTATCCGTTCCTGGCCCATCAAAACCAGTCAGGACAAATGGTCCATTATAAACGGCATTGTCGCTTGTTGATGCATATTGATCGCCATTTTCTTCCACTACTTTTTGATTTTGCGGGAAGAATGATGGGAATGCTAATAAGTAATCAAAGTAAGGTGTTGCTTTTTCTAGGGTGATTTCTAATTCATAATCCCCCACTGCTTTGATGCCTAGCTCTGATGGATCCGTATCGCCTGCCGTGATGGCATCCGCATTTTTGACTGGTGAAAATAGATACGCGTATTCTGATGCAGTTTCAGGTTTGACCGTCCGTTGCCAGCCATAGACATAATCCGCTGCTGTAACAGGGTCACCATTTGACCATTTCGCATCTTCACGCAATTTGATCTTGTAAGTCAGTCCATCCTCGCTGACTTCAGCTGCTTCAGCTGCACCAGCAGGTTGTGGTGTGCTGTCAGCATCCAAACGATACAGTCCTTCATATACATTGTTCAATGCACTGAAGCTGATCGTATCGGTTGCTAATGAAAGATCCGCACTTGGCATTTCTTGTGAAACCACTACGTTAAATACTTGTTCTGCGTTGCTATCGCCGCTAGTTGCTGTGTCATTGCTTGAACTATTTGTTCCGCCTGTTGTACAGCCGGCTAACACCACGCCACACACAGCTACTAAACCATAGGCCCATTTATTTTTCATCCTGTCCTACCCCTTAATTGAATTAATTTTCAGAATAATCATTCGATTTCTGAAGTTAGATAAGATTTTAATTAATAATTATTAAAAAAGCAATCCCTTTTTCGATAAAAAACACCTTTGGAAGAAAGTTTTCTTGGTATTTACTTACCTTACTCTCATCAAACATTCGTTAAATGCTATTTTTCCTTTCTTTACTTATAAGAAATAAAGCGAAAAAAATAATAAAAAAACATGGTTAAATGTAACTTACATTCATTTTCTGTCTGCTTTTTTCATTTCAGTCATCAAAATGAGAAATGTCTGATAGAAAAGTAAACATGCAGAAAACAAGGATGATTTCTTATCAAATTCAGACAAAAAAGACCTGATCGCATGCTTACTGATCAGGTCTTTTCATTTTAAGAACTTTTGTTTTGTCCTCGAAAGGATGTCCTTCAATGATTAATGGATCGCGCCGCCAATCGCTTTTAAATCTTCTTTGTCGGCATAATCAACGATAGCTTCCACTGCTGCAGTTAATCCTTTGGCGATGTCTTCGATGCTCATTGCAGGCTGTCCTGCTTTATCGACGACTTGCTGAGGAATAAATGGCACGTGAATAAAACCGCCTTTCATTTCAGGGTATTTTGTATCGATCATGTATTGTACTTGATACATGATGTGGTTGCAGACGAAGGTTCCAGCAGTATTAGAAACGGCTGCAGGTATTCCTGCTTTTTTCATATTTTCTACCATTGCTTTGATTGGCAGTTGTGTGAAGTAGGCAGGCTTTCCTTCTGTTTGGATCGCTTCATCGACGGGTTGATTGCCTTCATTATCAGGAATCCGGGCATCATCCACATTGATTGCCACTCGTTCTGGTGAGATGGCAAACCGGCCGCCCGCTTGACCGATGTTTAAGACGACATCTGGGTGGACCTCTTCAATTTTCTCTTCGACGATCGCCGCTGATTTCCCAAATACAGTGGGGATCTCTGCTTTCACGATCTGTGCACCATGAATTGTATCTGGCAGTAATTTCACTGCTTCTAAGGCAGGATTGATTGCTTCTCCGCCAAATGGATCAAATCCGGTAATTAATAGTTTCATTTCCATCATCCTTCCATCTCTGTTTTACCACTAAAATGCCCAAAAGTACATTAAAGCGATGTGGATCACTAACAATAATAAAGCAATTGGGGCTTGTGCTTTAATGACACCATTAGGGTCTTTCATCTCTAACAAAGCCACTGGCAGTGCATTGAAATTGGCTGCCATCGGGGTCAGCAACGTGCCGCAAAAACCAGCGGTCATTGCTAAAGCGCCAGCAACAACTGGATCGCCGCCTTGCGCCATTACGAAAGGTACGCCAATACCGGCAGTTATAACGGTAAATGCTGCAAAGCCATTTCCCATGATCATAGTAAAGATCATCATTCCTAAACAGTAAGCCACGACACCGATAAAACGATTGCCTTCTGGCACGACGCCAGAGATTCCTTGAGAAATCACATCACCAACACCAGCAGCGTTAAAAATGACACCTAGTGCTGCTAATAACTGCGGCAAGATACCGGCAGTTCCGACTTGGCGAAGCATCCGGTCGGAATCGTCTAACACTGTTTTTGGTTTAGCGGAAGTTAGCACGACTGCCAACAAGAGTGCTAAGATCGACGCGATCCCGATCCCCACTTGGCCCCCTAATGGTGTATAAGAAATCACCACAGCGATCAATGCCAAGCTGATACATGGTACGAAGATCGTACTACCGATCCGTTTTGCTGACGCTTCGGCTTTTTCATCATCAACGTCGACGATTTTACCGATCTGTACTTGTTTGAAGAAGGTCAAACAGCCCATCAAAACGATCAAAATTCCGTCCACAAGATACGGCAAAAAATTTCCGAAAGCAAAGACGACCCCTAGCAGTAACCAAAAGGCAGAGGTGCCTAATCGTGTAGGATGGTCTGCTTCACGAAAAACCCGGACAGCCGTCATGATCGACAGCAGCCCAATCAAGATATAAAAGAATTCTAGTAATCCGTTAACGATTCCTTCCATCTATTTCTCCTCCTTCTTGCCATATTTTTTTGCTAATTTGCGATCAAAGAGCAAGTTCGATAACGTGGCAATAACTAAGACGATCAATGCGATCGGCAATGATGCTTGAGCGATCGAACTAGCTGCCACATCATATCCAAGTGATTGCAACGTTCCTACGATCAACAGCACACCAGAAGCAGCCACGAAGGTATTTTGGGCAAAGAAATTCCCGAAATTTTCATTAGCGGCAGCCCGAGCTTTGATTTTTTCCTGATCTTTTTCATCCATTTCCCCAAATTTATTTTCCCCAGCAGCTTGCGCCATCGGGTTAACGATTGGGCGGATAAATTGCGTATGTCCTTGGATCCGAATAGAGAAAAAGCCAGCAAGTTCCCGAATAAATAAGTACAAACTCAAAAACTTCCCTGGTGTCAAGCCTTTGATTTTTTCAATCAATATGACGGCCTGCTGTTTCAAGCCAAAACGTTCCGACAAGCCGACCATTGGTAATGTCAACAAGAACAGTGTAACGAGTCGATTATTGACAAACGCTTCTCCTAACATTGTTAAAAAATCAACAACAGAAATTCCCGATACAAGCGCGGTGACAAAACCAGCAACGATTACGACAGCAATAGTATCTAGCTTCAGCAAAAAGCCGACTAAAATAACTAGAATACCAATTAATTTAATCCATTCCATCAAATCATCCTTTCACAGTAAGTTATTTTTAATGAATACCAGCTTTTAGTATAATCTATTTTTTTCTTGTAAAACAATGTTTTTTGAATTTCCTTTACAGGAATACGCTTTCTTTAAGACGTTTTTTAATTGCTTAGATAATAAAAAACCAAAAGAAGAACTGCGCTTGTGCAGTCCTTCTTTTGGTTTTTTGTGTTTAAGAAGCAGAAGCTTCTTTTTTCATTTGTTTGCTTCGCAGCTGTCCACATGCTGCGTCGATATCTGTCCCATGTTCTTTACGAATCACACAGTTGATGCCGTTTTTCTTTAAAATGTCATAAAAAGCTAACACATCGGCTTTTTTACTTCGAGCATATTGGTCATGCTCACTCACTGGGTTATAAGGAATCAAGTTGACGTAAGACAATTTCTTTTTATCCTTCAATAATGCTGCCAACTGACGGGCATGTTCCGGTCGGTCGTTGACATGATCCAGCATGATATACTCAAACGTGATGCGACGATTGGTTTTTTCTAAATAATAATCGACCGCTGCCATCAGTTTTTCAATCGGGAAGCTCCGATTGATCCGCATCATGGAGGTTCTGACTTCATTATTTGGGGCATGCAGCGAAATCGCTAGGTTCACTTGCAAGCCGTTCTCCGCAAACTCTTTGATTTTATGCGCCAAGCCGCTGGTTGACACGGTAATATGCCGCGCACCGATCGCTAAACCTTTTGGGTCGTTAATAATCTGCAAGAAATGCATCACATTGTCATAGTTATCAAAGGGTTCGCCGATCCCCATGACGACTACGTGAGAGACTCGTTCTCCCTCGTTGCGTTCATCAAAATAGTGTTGTACTAACATGATTTGAGCCACGATCTCGCCTGCTGTTAAATCCCGCTGTTTCTTTAATAACCCACTGGCACAAAAGGTACAGCCGATGTTGCAACCGACTTGGGTCGTCACACAAACCGACATGCCATACTCTTGACGCATCAAGACCGTTTCAATCATGTGATTGTCGGGCAATTGAAATAAATACTTGACGGTCCCATCACTGGCTTCTTGTACCACCATCTGCTTCAGGGGATTGATCACAAAGGCTGCCGTCAGTTTCTCAATCAAAGGTTTCGGTAAATTGGTCATTTCTTCAAAGCTGGTTACTCGTTTTTCATAGAGCCACTCCCACACTTGGTTGGCTCGAAATTTCTTTTCGTTTTGTTCAGTTATCCACAAAGATAGATCTGATTTGGTAAGTCCATAAATCGATGGGTTCACTTTTTTCCCTCTTTTCAAACTAGTCGCTACATACTATAACTGAATTCTTTGTGAAAAGCAACCGTACCTTGGTTGTTTGTCAAAGCAAAACCGTTGCTCTACTGCGCTGGTTGATCATTTTTTCGATGCTCAATGTTCCCATCCATCACGCCATCTTACTTGAAATAGCTCTCACAAACATTTTAGTCATAAAAAACAAGCAGTGAATGAACCAACTCCTGTGAAATAAATGGAGCAGCTCTTTCCTGCTTGTTTGCTTTTCCTTGAAGAGATACTCTCTCATGGGCACTGCTTTCTTCACATGATCACCCTTCAAAAGAAAGGACTCGGCCTTCTTTGGCGGTCAACATCCCCCGTTGCGGTGGCTGTAGCTGTAAATAAAGCTGGAGTGACATTTCTAATATCAGTTCTTTGTCTCCTTGTTGAAAAACGCCGTAATAATGGGTCTGTTCCCGTTTCTCTTCATATGTATGACTGACAAGGTAATACCCTTGTTCCATGGTTTCGTTGCGCTTTTTGGTTTCTGAAAGAAAACGGCGAATATGTTTATAAGTAAAGAGAATCAATAAAATGACAACTACTATTAATACTACATACCCCATTGCTTGTTTTACACCTCGATCGTTGATGTAGCAAAGGTCGGCTCCACACCAATACTGATCATCAAAGCAGCATCGACTTCACACATCACTTTATCGTCTAAATGACAAACTTTTTCTTTCAACCGACTTTTGTCGATCGTGCGGATCTGTTCCATCAAAATGACGGAGTCTTTGCCAATCCCTGTGCAAGAAGCGGAAATCCCAATGTGGGTTGGTAATTTCGGCTTCGCCATTTTTGCCGTGATCGCCGCAATGATCACGGTGGGACTGAAGTGATTGCCCAAGTCATTTTGAATGATCAAGACCGGTCGTATTCCGCCTTGCTCCGATCCAACGACTGGTGAAAGATCGGCAAAATAAATATCTCCCCTTTTTACCATAGGACCACCCTAACTTTTATATTCTCGCGGAACCCTTGCTGAGAGGGTGCACGCTACTTCATAGTGAATCGTTTCTAACTGGTCTGCAACATCCTGCATCGTAATTCGTTTCCCATGATTCTCACCAATCAACGTGACCGTTGTACCGACAGCAAAGGCTCGCGGCAAACGAATCATCAGTTGATCCATACACACCCGACCGACGATTTCACAAGGTTCACCTTCTACTAAGAGTGAGAAGCCTTGCATTTTTCGTAACCAGCCATCCGCATAACCGATAGGCACAGTGCCGATCCATTCCTGATGGGGCGTGATATATGTCTCACCATAGCCAATCCCCGCTCCTTTTTCAAGTAATTTCACTTGGATCAGTTCAGAAACAAGTGAAAGGGCTGGTTTTAAGGAAAATGGTTCCTTCAATGCATGACCTGACGGATTCAATCCATACATCGCGATCCCAAAACGGACCATATTCCCAACGGCCTCTTTGTGCCACAAGGAGGTCGCGCTATTGCCTGTATGTATATATGTCGGCAAATAAGGCAAAACAGTTAAGACTTCTTTAAACCGCTGGTGCTGTGTTTCCCAATAAGTTGTATCAGCTTGATCGGCTGTGGAGAAATGGGTAAAGATTCCTTCCCAATCAAATGTGGGATGAGTTTCCAACCAAAGAACGGCTTGAAGCACTTCTTCTGGGGTCAAAAAACCGATTCTCCCCATGCCGGTATCCACTTTGACATGTACTTTAAGCGGTGTCTTTATAGGATTCTCTTCCAAATAAGTACCGGCTTCTACCAACCAGTCCATCGAAGCGACTGGAAAAGAAAAATCGTATTCTGCAAGTAAGGGAATATCTTGCACGTTCACAACCCCTAAAATCAGCAGCGGGTCAGTGATTCCTGCTTCTCGCAATTCGATTGCCTCATCGATCGTCGCAACGCAAAAACCGGCTGCACCGCCTTCTTTGGCTGCTTGAGCAGTTTGTACCGCTCCGTGCCCGTACCCATTAGCTTTTACCACCGCAAAAAGAAACGTCTCGCTTGGTAAGTGAGCAATCTCATTTTTGATGTTTTCGGTAATCGCGGTCGTATCAATAATCGCTTTCGTTGGTCTATGGTAAGCAACCACCATTTCCAGTTCCTTCTTTCTACTAATGCTTGATCAGACAAACAAATTAAGTTGGTTTTATGTAGTCGGCTGTTCGTCCATAAAGTATCGTAGTTTTTTCACCAAGTGACGACTTCCACTCAGGTTACTCACTATCCGATACTTCTAAGATAATTTGTGCAAAGGCAGTATCATTTGTATGGGTGATACTGACAAACGTTTTTTCTAAAGGGTGCGGTGCTTTGGTAACGATCGGTGCACCGAATTCATTGGTCAAGACTTCAATATCATGAAAAGAAACTTTGCCGATCCCCGTCCCCCAAGCTTTGGAGAACGCTTCTTTGCAGGCATAGCGCCCCCCGAGGAACTCTACCTGACGTTTCAGGGGCAAACGGGCAAATAATTTTGCTTCCTTCTCTGTTAAAATACGCGTTATAAACTGAGGTTTTTTTTCAATTAATTCTTTCATTCGAGGCAGCTCGACTGCATCGATCCCGATTCCTTTAATCATTCTTCTCGCTACCTTTACTTAAGATAGGGGTTTCCAAATTGGAATTGGCCCTTGTTTAGCTAGTTACCATTCTACCAAAAAAATGGCGAATTACCATTCAAATCTGACGAGTTTATACGGAGATTAAGATTTTCATTTGCTCGTATTTGTTTTTTATATAAAAAAGACCTTGCAAGTTTCCTTACAAGGTCCACAAACTCAATTAGTCTTGGTTATTTCTGATAACGAAACCGCGTTTTTTGTCGTTGCTACGGCGATTGTTTTTACGGGCACCATCTTTTGAATAGTTACCACGGGCTTTATTGCCGTTGCCGCCGCTACGGTTCCCACCGTTTTCTTTGCGGTTACGATTGCCGCCATTGCTGTTATTGCTGCGACGTCCGTTTTTATTGAATGATTTTTTTCCTTGAGGTAATGGGCGTTCTGGTGTGATTTTGACTGGTTCTAAATCAGCTGGATCTTTCGCCATTGTTTTTAGAAGCAGTGCTGCTAAATCTTGTGCAGAATAACGTTCCAAAAGATCGTCGGCTGCTTGCAAGTATTTATCCAAACCATTTTCATCCAATTTTGTTTCAACAGATTCGATTGCGGCACCTAATTGACCTTTAAAAGCTTCTTTTTCGGTTGGTGGGCGCATTGGTGTCATCCGTTTTTTCGTTAAGTTTTCAATGACATGCAAGTAGCTCATTTCGTTTGGTGTAACGAAAGTCACTGACATTCCGCCTTTTCCGGCACGACCTGTACGTCCGATCCGGTGAACATAGCTTTCAGGATCTTGAGGGATATCGTAGTTGTAAACGTGTGTAACACCAGAAATATCTAATCCGCGAGCTGCTACGTCTGTGGCAACTAAGATATCTAATTGACCACTCTTAAATGAACGTAAAACGCTCATCCGTTTTTGTTGAGAAAGGTCCCCATGAATGCCTTCAGCTTTGTAGCCACGGGCTTCTAAACCACGTGCCAATTCATCAACACGACGTTTCGTACGACCGAAAACGATCGTCAATTCTGGTGATTGCACATCCAACAAACGAGTCATGACATCGAATTTTTCGTAATCTTTTGAGCGAACATAGTATTGATCAATCAAATCAGCGGTCATTTCTTTGGCTTTGATTTGAACATGTTCAGGCTCTTTCATGAATTTCACGCCGATATTTTTGATTGCTGGCGGCATTGTTGCTGAAAATAGCAACGTTTGACGAACATCTGGCACTTGGCTGATGATTTTTTCAATATCTTCCAAGAAGCCCATGTTCAACATTTCGTCTGCTTCATCTAATACAAGCGTTTCAACCGTACCTAATTTTAAGGTGTGGCGGTTGATATGGTCTAACATACGTCCTGGCGTACCAACTACGATATGGGGACGATCTTTTAATTGACGGATTTGACGGCCGATATCGGCTCCACCGTAAACTGCTTGAACGCGAATTTTTTTGTCTTTACCAAGACGATACAATTCTTCTTGGGTTTGGATCGCTAATTCACGGGTTGGGGCAATCACTAATCCTTGTAGTTGATGGTTCGCTGGGTCGATTTTTTCTAACATTGGCAAACCAAATGCGGCGGTTTTACCAGTACCGGTCTGTGCTTGACCGATCACGTCTTTGCCTGCTAAGGCTAATGGAATCGTTGCTTCTTGGATGGGTGTTGCTTCTTCAAAGCCGGCACGCTCAACAGAAGTCAATAATTCGTTGGATAATTCTAGATCTTTAAATTTCAAATGGATCCTCCTAGGCTGGTCATCTTTTCGATGCCTGTTTTTCTATCATCGAAGCGTAGGTTAGTTCTTCAGAAACACAAGAGTAGTCCCATTTACTCTTATCTTTCTCTCGGTACCGAAAAACCGCTTCACGAAGGCATTATAAAAGGCTAAAACAAGTGTTGTTTGTCTCAGCCATCATTTTATCTCAAAACGTCAATGTTTTTTACAGTAATCATTCTGTGCTTCATCTTTCGGCGTTAGATAAGTATAACACGTTTTGAAAGTTTCAGCAAGATTTCAACTCCGCTTTACATTCCTTTTAGTGCATCAACGACTTCGCTCAAGCCCATGCCATTGCTCCCTTTGATTACCAAGCTGTCGGAAGGTTCTAAAGTTTCCTTTAAGGAGGCGATCAGTTGTAGTTTTTCATCTGTCGCAAAATAGCGCACCTTGTCAGCAAGTGGTGACTGAGCTAGTCGTTTTTGCAATGCTTGCATTTCTTTGCCATAAAGAAAAACTAGTTGGAACGAGTCATCTAAATGTGCGGCCATCTGCTCGTGCATTTGTGCAGAATCTGGTCCTAATTCAAGCATATCTGCCAATACGGCGATCCGTCTTCCTTCTAACGGCAATTTGCGGAAACTATCCAATACGAGACCCATGGCAGTCGGATTGGCATTGTAAATATCGCTCAAAATCGCTGCTCCATTACCGGCAGTCACCCATTGGGTCCGATTTTTCGTTAATTGAAAATGCGCCAAGCCCTCCTTGATGGCTTCATTTGATACACCAAAATGACGTCCTAAACCAATCGCGATCAAGGCATTTTTGACATTATAACCGCCTAATACCGGTAAGGTAAAAGTCTTACCTGCTACCGTAAAAATCGTTTGATCTTGCGATTCCTCTACGATGTCTCCTTGCAGATCTCCCTCTGTTAAGCCAAAAGTTTCAATGGGCTGCGTCAAGTTAGGAACAAAGGGGTCTAACAATGGTTCATCCGCCGGCATCATAAAGAAGCCGTCTTTTTTCAATCCTGCGGTGATCTCCATTTTGGCTTTGGCGATCCCTTCTCTGGACCCTAAGTTTTCAATGTGGGCTTCGCCAATCAACGTGATCGCCGCTGCATCAGGTTCTGCTAAGCGCGAAAGGACTTCGATCTCTCCTGCATGGTCCATTCCCATTTCTAAAATCAACACTTGCGTATCTTCTGGTGCATGCAAGATAGTCAAAGGCACGCCTAGTTCATTGTTATGGTTACCTTGAGTTTTGTAGGTCTGGTATTTTTGTGCCATAACCGCGTCTACCATATCTTTTGTGGTTGTTTTCCCATTACTTCCGGTAATAGCGATGATTTTTGGCGCAAGTTTTTCTTTGTAGGCTCGTGCTAACTGTTGGAACGCTTTGACAGTATCCTTGACGGGTATCACAAGGATGCCTTGCGGTGGTTGGATGGTGGGATGACTCCACAATGTCGCGATCGCACCATTGTCTTTGGCTTGTTGGGCAAATTCATGTCCATCCCGAGTCCCCGCCAAGGGAACAAAAAGACTGTTTTCTTTGATTAGACGGCTGTCAAACTCCACAGAGGCAAGTGGTGTCTCATTTTCAATTGGCTGACCAAATACGGCAGCGGCTTCTTTTACAGTAAAATTCATCAGTTTCGCTCCTTTTTTACAAAAAAAGAAAGCACAAGATCGCTTCAAGTATTTTCCTTGAGTTGAGCTGGCTTTCTTCCTGCTATTTATTCTGCTTCTTTTTCATTCTCTGCTTCAACTTCTGCTTCTTCCACATTCGTCAAGAAAGAACGTCTTTGGTTGAAACGATTCATCCCTAATTGGATCAATTCTTCAATCAAATCACCATACGGCAATCCGGTCTTTTCCCATAGCAATGGGTACATGCTAAATTCAGTGAACCCTGGCATCGTGTTCAGCTCATTTAAAAAGAGCTCATTTTTATTAGTCAAAAAGAAATCACAACGGCTCAATCCGCTGCCGCCTAGCATTGTATAGGCTTTTTTCGCAAACTCTTGGGCTTTGGCTTGTGTTTCTTCGGGAATTTGTGCAGGAATCTGCATCTCGATTCGGTTGTCAATGTATTTGGAATTGTAATCATAAAAGGCAACATCTTTCACGATTTCTCCCGGCATGGTGGTCCGCACGTCTTCGTTTCCAAGAACAGCGACTTCGATCTCACGGGCTTCGATTCCTTGTTCAACGATTGCTCGGGTATCGTAGCGATACGCTTCTTGCAACGCATTTTGCAGTTCTTCGCGGTTCTCGGCTTTCGAGATACCGACACTTGATCCCATGTTGGCTGGTTTGACAAACATCGGATAAAGGAGACTGCCTTCGCATTGATCGAAAATCTTTTTCGGATTTTCTTTCCACGCATTTTTCAAGACTGGTACATACGGAACTTGCGGAATTCCCGCAGCTTGCAAGATGTACTTGGTCATGATTTTGTCCATCCCACAGGCACTAGTCAAGACACCAGCACCGACATAAGGCATTCCGATGGTTTCTAAAAACCCTTGGATCGTGCCGTCTTCGCCGTTTGGTCCATGGAGCAATGGAAAGACGATCGCGTCTTCTTCATAGATGGCCCCAGGTGAAATTTCTTCCCTTTTGGTCTCTTCGTTGGTCAATGCCAAAGTATCTGGTGACGTTGGCGCCTCAGACAATAATGGGCCTTTTAACCAGCGTCCTTCTTTAGTGATCATTACTAATTGAACTTGGTAGTAATTATAATATACAGCATTAACAACTGAAAAAGCGGATAACAGTGATACCTCATGCTCTGCACTGCGTCCCCCGTATAATAAAATGATTTTCAAAAGAATTTCCTCCTGTATTCATTGATTCTACCAAACTAAGTCTTCCACATTTTAGCACAAAATCGACCAACCGGCATTAAATCTTGCAGAAATTTCTTTAAGCTTACACAGTCGTTAGTTGAATGTTTTTCATTTTGTCAGTACTATGAATATATCACGGCACGTTTAAAGAGGTGGGACCTATGACAGAACAAACTGCTCCTTCTAGAAAAGGACGATTAAAACAAATCCTTCAAGTCTTTTTGAAATACAAAGTCGTTCAAAATATCAGCAAACAGCAGCATCCCGAAATGGTGCGTCAAGCGTTTGAAGAATTAGGACCAACATTTATCAAAATCGGGCAGATGCTTTCGGTCCGCAATGACCTGCTTTCCAGCACTTTCGTTGATGCCTTCAAGCAGTTACAAGACAATGTCAAAAGCGATCCATTTCCCAAGGTCAAAGCACTGCTGGAAGCAGAACTACAGCAGCCACTAACGAAAGTTTTTTCCGCTTTTGATGAAATCCCAGTCGCCTCAGCTTCCATCGGACAAGCCCACCGAGCAAACTTGATCAGCGGCAAAGAAGTGATCGTCAAAGTGCAGCATCCGGGAATCATTGCGGCGATTCAAGTAGATCTCGATCTTTTTGAAAAGGCTCTACCGTTAGTTCGTGCAATTCCAGAAGCCAATGTGGTGGATTTAAAAAGCGTGTTAAGCGAAGTCAGACGATCCCTTGCCAATGAAACGAATTTTTTGCAAGAGATGAAAAATGCGCAGGAATTCTACCGAAACAATCACCAAAACCCGCAATTGGCATTGCCAAAAGTTTATCCCGAATGGTGCACCCAAAAAGTATTAGTCATGGATTACATGGCCGGTGAAAGTTTGAACTGCTTGCTGACCCGCAGCAATCAAGATATCGTTTATGACAATCAGTCCGTGAAAGCAGTGAAAAAACAAGTGGGAACGCTATTAGTCGAAAACTTTATGAAGCAAGTCTTTGAAGATGGCTTCTTTCACGCTGATCCGCATCCTGGCAATCTTTTTTTACATGTCTTCACAGATCAAACCAACCGACCAAAACCATTCCAAGTCAAACAGCGCGTCGGTGTCCTCGGCGGTGTTGATTATTCATTGAAGTGGCAAGAAGAAGCGATTATGCCGCCTTACCAAGTGATTTTCTTAGATTTTGGGATGATGGGACACTTGGATCAGTCATTACGCAGTCGCTTAGCTGATGCATTGATTGCTTTGTATACCCAAGACACCCAAGAAGTCGGCAAAGCTGTCTTGCGTTTGTGCAACAGCAGCGGCAGTTCCTTTGATGAAGTCGCCTTCTATCAGGATCTTCAAAAATTTGTTGAAAACTACTATAATATGCCGCTAAAGGATATCGACTTGCAAAAAGTGATGGGGGAAGTCATCACGATCTGCCATGATAACCAACTGCAGATGCATCGAGACATCACCTTGCTGATTAAGGCTTTTGGCACCTTGGAAGGTGTGATCAAAGCCTTAGACCCCGAATTATCAATGATGGAAGTCACTCAGCCTTTTGCACAAAAATATTTCTTACAGCAGCTGAGTATTGAAGACGAGGTGAAAAAAAGCGCATTGGCAACCGCAAAAAGCTTGCGGGCACTTAGCCATCTTCCTGATCGAACCTTGGCTGTCTTAGACACTTTTGCCACTGGTAAACACCGGTTAAATTTAGAGATCCGCGAACAAAAACAGCTATTGGATCGCTTTGATCAGATGGTCAATCGACTGGTGATCGGTATTATTCTAGCTGCGGTCATCCTTGGCTCTTCCTTATTGGTGGTGGCTAGTCCGCAACAAGGAGCCTTCGTCCATCAGATGGGGATCTTCGGATATACCTTGGCATTTTTCGCGATCGTAGCTTTAGTCGGCAAATACTTTTATGATCGTTTTCGTAAGAAATAAATAAGCACCTTCAATTCCCGTGTCTCATGCAGAAGCTGGGTCTTGAGGGTGCTTATTTTGCAAGGGTCTGTCGCAATTCGTTTTCAAAGATTCGTTTGAAGACTTCCCGATCCTCTTTCGTAAAGGGCTTCGGTCCTTTTGTGCGCTTGCCTGCTTTACGCATCTGCGCACCTAAGTAGCGTTGACCTAATAAAAAATCGATCGTTTCTGGCAAATACTCTGTACCGTTATGGTGAAAAACTCGTGCTTTTTTGGGCAAGACTAACGAGGCTAAGCCATAATCTTGGGTGACGAGAAAATCGCCGGGTTCTATCTCCTTCACGATTTCATAATCCGCGCGATCCGAGCCTTTGTCGACATAGACAAAGTGGACATGGGCGGGATAGTCTTTGGTCGTATAATGATCGACACTGGTCACGATTACTACCGGCAGCTGATACTGCTGAGCCAGCTCGATCACTTCATTTTTCACCGGCGAACCGTCGCCGTCAATAAAAAGCCGCATCTGCTTGCTCCTCTCACAAATTTCTTCGTTTACAATTACTTCTATTGTAAGAGGAGCACCTAGAAGATGCAAGCAGACTTTGCAGTATTTTCATTTCAGTATTGCTCAATGAGGGGATAAGAATGGCGATCTTTGTCTCACTAACTAGCAGTTGCCATAAGTAAAGCTTATCCTTCAATTCTAGAAAATGCTCGTTCTTTTAGCTCATAAACGACATCGCAAGCCTTTGCTACCTCTTGTTCATGGGTCACTAAGATGATACATTTTTTTTGCTCATGGGCAATTTCTTGAAACAGTTTGACGATTTCTTTAGATGTCGTTTCATCCAAGTTTCCAGTCGGTTCATCGGCTACGATCAGCTCATGTTCACAGCACAACGCGCGAACGATAGCGACCCGCTGCTGTTGCCCACCCGATAATTGGGTCACTTTTTTCAGTGCCAGCTCTTCCGTGATGCCAACTTTGGCTAAGTTGGCTAAAGCATAGGCCTTTTTATCGGCTTGCTGCGACTTCGCGATCGCCATGGCTGTGATCACATTGTCCAGTGCCGACATATAAGGCAATAGATTATACGCTTGGAACACGATGGAAACATCTTTGCGGCGGTATTCTCGCAATCCGATTTTTGCTAACGTTTCTTCATTGTAGAAAATCTTTCCTTCTTTCGGTGTATCTAGGCCCGTGATCAGTGACAGGAAAGTTGTTTTCCCCGATCCGCTGGAACCTAAGATCGCATACATCTTGCCAGGTTCAAAGGTCAAATCAACGTCACGAAACAGCGCTTCTGCTTCGCTTTGATACCAATATCCTAATTGTTCTGTTCGTAATGTCATGTCGTTCCTCCTAAGAAACCAAGATTTTTTTCGGATTCAACCGCAAAATGCCCGCGGAAGAGAGTAAGATCGAGCCAAAACTGATCCCTAGACCGAGTAATGCCAATAAACCAATTTGTTGAGGGGAAACGGTGATCTCCAAGGACTCCACTTCTGCTGATTGGGTGAAGGATGGGAAAGAACCACCACGATTTCCGCCCATTTGCGGCATCTCCCCGCCTCCAGGACCAGCGTTTTCAGTGGCTGCTTGATCAGTCGTTGTCTCTGTTTGTTGTGCCAATAATTGCTCTCCGACGGCATTACCGACAAGATTGCCGCTAGCGGCCGCGATCCCTAAAGCAAATACCATACAGACAAAAATCTCTGTGAAAAACTGTAGGATCACTTTAGCCCGTGACTCGCCTAAAGAGAGCAATACACCAATCTCATAGCGACGTTCCCGAATCGACATCATCACGATCAACGTCAAAATAATGATACCGGCAGCAGCAACTAACACAATAATATTTTTTGCAAAGCTAGCGACATTATTCAATGGTGTCAGCATCGACTGATACATTTGATCGTTGGTTTGAATGCTGTAGGTTTCTGTATCGATCAACCCTTCCGCTTCTTCCACGAATGCTGTCATCTCAGACGGATCACTCAAGGTATAGGTTGCCGAGTCAATGGTGTCCTCATTGCCGCTCAACGTATTGGCAAGGGTATAAGAAGCAAAGATCGTGTTGGCTGGATTGAGAAAGTTGAACATTTGGCTCATGCTGTTGCCAACTTCACTCGTTTCATAGATTCCCTTGATCGTCACGTCTACTTCATTGTCCTCTGCATCAGTGATCGAAAACGTATCTCCGACCGCCAAATCATTCGCTTCAGCTAGTGAGGATTCGATCAGGACTTGGTTCGTACCTTCATCCTCAGAAGTAATTCCTTCTCCATCCGTGATCGTCGCTGTTCCTTCCGAAAAAGTCGTATACGCCGCACTGCTTGATACACCAGTGATTTGGAAATCACCCGTACTCATATTACCGCCAGGCATTCCTCCTGGCATACCGTCCATTCGCCCCGTCTCGCTGCTATCGGTTGCTTCTGACTCTGTCGATGAGTCACTGCTGGAGATCGGTTCGATCCCGCTGACGGCATCAGCAGAGGTGCTGACTTCAAAACTATATGAGGCAACCCCGTCTAAATCGGCGATCGCTTGGGCATCAGTAATCGCTACTGGTGTCGATTGAAAACTCCCTGGATCTGGTCGGGTGCTTTGGTCATCGCTGTCAGAAGAAGAGCTCCTTTGCTGAAAAGCCTGCTCGCGGTTTGCTTGCAACGTCACAGTTGCGCCAACACTTTTCTGGGCATTTTCAGTCGCTACTAGTGCCGCACTGCGAATCGTCAGACCCGCCAATACAAAAATCAAGATTGCAGAAAATACGGCGATCAGCAACAGGCTCCGGCCTTTTTTCGCCCATAAACTTTGGAGACCTCGTTTCAAAAAATTCATCTTTGTTCCTCCTGAATAGCTATTTATTGTCTTTCGACTATAAGGATCCTAGCTTAAATTGACCTTAAACCGTCTCCTGATTTTTTGAATCATAGAAACAGACCGCAACGACTGCCTGCGATCTGTTCGATTTATTGATAACCATTTGGTGATGATCGGTGAAACTTCAACTAACGACCAAAACCACCGCCCATCTGATTGGTTGTCGCTGTTGCACCTGATTGGGTCAAGTTAGCGATAGTATCCGTGACGGACAATGTTCCTAACTCTGTCCCATCACTGAGGGTTCCGCCAGCATAATAACCGGAGACTGCTTGTGCATCATTCGTCCCACCACTGACCAACGTATAGCTGCTATCGGTCAAATCTGGGCTGGAAAGAACCACGTGTTGGTAGCTTTTGCTTGGGGCATAGGACAAGATCGTCTGACCTTGACTGTCCTTTAAGGTCACTAGGGTCTCGGCTGATTGGGTTTGATCGAAACTGATTCCGATCGACTGTTGACTACCACCGCTAACGTTCATGGCCATATCGGTCGTGCCTGCCGCTAACAAGACGCCGCCGGTGAGTTCAAATGTGCCGTTATAGTCCAAAGCACCATTGCCACCGGTCGTTGGACCATTTACGATGACGACGCCATCACTCATGGTGACATTGCCATTACTATCCAGGCCATCCCCTTCGGCATCAATGACCAACGTTCCACCAGTGATCGTGATCTGTTTACTGTCATCCGCGGTATCGCCGCCGCCAGGGCCGCCGCCAAAACTGTCTTGACCAAATTGTCCCGTTGTTTCATCCGTATCACTGCCACCACCGGCATTGATCCCATCATCGCTAGCCACGACGTGTGTCGTGCCACCTGCAATCGTGATTACACTTGCTTCTAATCCTTCATAGGATTCTTCGATAGAAATCGTTCCGTCGGAGATCGTCAATTCATTGTCGGCGTGGATCCCATCATCGCCACTGCTGGCAGTGATCGTGCCACCTGCAATGTTGATCGTATCATTGGCATGCAAGCTATCATCCGCACTATCGATCGTAAAGGTGCCGCTGCTGATGGTCATCACACCGCCAGCTTTCAATCCTTTGTAACTTTCATCCGTCACTAGCGACTGACTTTGGGCTCCGTCAGCCGTTTTGATCGTGATATCAGCTGATTGGATGCTTAAATTTGTTTCTGCTTGGATCCCGTCACGACCACTTTGGATCGTAAAGGTACCACCATCGATCGCAACGTAGCCTTTTTCCGCATCTTCCGTATTATTCGCTTGGATACCATCTCCTTCAGTGGTGTTCAGTGTGTAGTTCCCCGCCAAGATCGATACGGAATCTTTTCCTTTGATGGCGTTGTTTTTCGCTGTGATTTCAATCGTACCACCTGCTAAAACCAAATCATCTTTGCTGCGCAATCCGTTGCTGTAATTTCCTGTGATCACCAACGTCCCATCGCCGTTGATGGACAAATCTTCTTTACTATAAAAGGCAGCATCTGGTTCTGTCTCGCCTTCAGCCAAGGTGTAGCTGCTGCCATCCGTCAGAGTATTCGTCGTATCACTGGCTAAGGTCGTGATGACTTTTTCTGCTTGTTCGATGACGACGGCCGCCCCGTCTTCATTGGTGATCGTGACACCAGCAAAGATCAGATGGACTTTTTCTTCTTTGTTGACGTTGACAACCAGTTGGCCATTACTTAACGACCCGCTGACGACATAGGTGCCGGCTTGGGTGATCGTCACGGTTTGGTCTTCCACTGAAACGCCATCAACAGCCGTCGTGTCGCTGCCATTCAATTCAAGTTGCGTAGCAGTTGCCTCATCGTAGGAAGCATCAACATCTTCTTCTTCGTAACTACCGTAATAGTCCACAGAATCATCAAGGGTCGTTGAAACGTTGGTCACTGCGGCAGAACCGGAAACTGCTGCTGCGGAACTGGAACTGCTGCTCGTGCTAGTACTATCGGTTTGCCCGCAAGCGCCTAAGAGCAGCGATGAGAGCAAGAGTGGATAAATGAGTTTTTTCATAAAAGGTTCCTCCTTCTACAGCTCATCGCGGTTAGCGGTGAGCTTGCCTAAAACAACAGGTAAATTGCCATTACGAACCCGAACTTCATCAATGATTTGCTTTTCTTGCGCTTGGTCTTTTAACAGCAACTGATAGCGCAATTCATACAAGCTTCCCATCGTCGTCGTTCGAACCGATGTCAGTTTGGCAGAATGCGTATATTTTTCAAAGAGATCATCGAATAATTGTGGATAATCCAAATCTTCCGGAATCGTGACCTTCAGTTCCCGTTCACTCGTGGCTTGTCGATCGCCAAAGGGCATCGTATATAAAAGGGTCAAGAAAAGCGCCACGATAATGGAAAAAATGACAACATAGCCGACATACCCCATCCCAGTTGCCAGACCGATCCCCATCGACCAAAAGACGCTGGTAATCTCTCTAGAACCCCCGGGAACCGAGCGGAAACGAATCAAACTGAAGGCACCTAAGATCGCCACCCCTGTGCCAAGATTGCCGTTGACTAGCATGATCACCGATTGAACGAGAATCGGTAAGACTGCCAAGGTAATGACGAAGTTTTTCGTATAGACATTGCGGATCATATGGATCGCTGCCACTAATAATCCTAAAAGCAATGAGGCGGCGATACAGATCAATAAGCTACTCCATTCAAGGGTGCTCGTATCGCCAGAAAATAGACTAGATAACATGTAACCGTTCCTCCTTCTTGAATAAATGCCGTTGATAGGTTTGGGCATATTTTGAAAAGCTGCCTTTGCGCACACTGTATTTGTTCAGCAGTTCCACAAACCATATTGGATAAGAGCCGAGGGCTTTGACTTCCATCAACACTCCGACTTCCGGTGCTACTAGTGCACCGTCACTACCGGAACCTAACATGAGATCGCAGGTGCGAAAGCGAATGTTTTGATCGAACGTCACGCGAAATTCACTATCATCATCAACAAACAGCGACAGGCGATCATAGGCAATCAAGACTTTTGGTAGCAGGTCCGGGTTTTTCTTAAATAACCAGTGGATCTCCGCGGCGATTTGCGGGGCTTCCTCCATTGACGGCAAGACCCCCGTTTGCAACCAGCGGCAATAGTCAGCATAGGGCATCGGAACGCGGCGTTTGTAGACCACGCCACTGACTTTCTTCTTGATCTCTAAAAAAATCAACTGTTGCTCTGTCGGTACCCCATAGCTGCGGACCCGAAATTTTTCTTTGTATTTCGGTTTGTCCATCGAATGACGAATAAAGCGGTAATCCTGGGTATCATAATACAAGGACATAATCGTGTGTTGCCCATATTCATCGATCGCCATTTTTTGCTGCAACTCGCCAAGAAATGCTGGAAATTGCTCCTTAGTCAATAGATATTTCGTCTCTTTTCTTTGAAAGACTTTTTTTAATTTCATAAAATGTTCCTCCCTTGAAATCCATGCACTGAATTTACGGCAGCTATCTTAAATGCAGCTTAAGACAAAACAGTTTTTTTAAGCATTTTTTATGCTATTCGTGCTATTCTTATCCTTAAAGAGGTGGGAACATGATTAAATTATTAGTAATCGAAGATGACAAAACATTATCTGAAAATATGAAAGAGATCGTCAGCGAAATCGGTGAAGTCACGCAAGCATATGATGGCAGTGAAGGCTTGTACGAGGCGGAAACGGGGATCTATGACTTGATTATTCTTGACTTGATGATGCCTGAGATGAACGGCTATGAGGTGCTTTCAGCATTACGAAAAAAAGGACTCCAAACACCCGTCCTGATTTTAACAGCCAAAGACGGCTTAGAAGACAAAGTAACCGGCTTTCAAAAAGGGGCTGATGATTATTTGACCAAGCCTTTTTATCGGGAAGAATTATTGATGCGGATCAAAGCGTTGCTAAAACGCTCCTTAGGTTTGTTCAATGAAAATACACTGGAATATAACGGGTTGCTCTGTAACCTTGGCACCAACGAGGTCAGCTATCAAGGGGAGCTTTTACCGATTCAAGGGAAAGAATTTGAGCTACTGCTCTATTTTCTACAAAATAGAAACATTATTTTGACCAAGGAACAGATTTTTGATCGCATCTGGGGGTTCGATTCAGAAACGACCCTGACTGTCGTAGAAGTCTACATGAGCAATCTGCGAAAACACTTGCGCCAGACAGGAATCGACAAAGAGATCCGTACGTTGCGAAATGTCGGCTATATTATGCAAGGAGCCTAGTCTATGAATAAAGAACGCTCTAAGAGACAACGGCTGCACTCCTTTCTCCTAAATGTCAGTGCCTTTGCTTTGGTCTTCTTACTTTTAGGAACGATCGTGCTCCAATTATTCAACCAATCGGCTTATCGTCAAACCGATATTTCTTTGGAACAAGCAGTCAAAGATACCCGCTTGATCCAAGCTGAGATCAGCGCTTCGCAATCCAATCTAGAGGTATTGCCACCAGATAGTGCAATGCCGAAGATCCCTGGTACCAATCGCTTCAACACCCAGTTGATCCTCTGGTCTGAGGACGGCGAGATTTTAAACAAACAGACTTTAGGCGGCCGTTTTTCACAATTGGCAAGTCTATCTTTAGATACGAGCCATTTAGACAGTATCACGTCTTTTTCAGTGGTGGATCAGTCCTTGTCAGAGGAAGAAGAGACACTTTTGTTTCGCTCAATCACCACCAAAGCCCCAACCAATGACGCCGGGGTCGGCTATATCCAAGTCTTAGCGAACACCAATCAAATCAAAAATGCCATGAACAATTTCCAAACCATCTTGATTTTATCGATGATTTTTTTCTGGATTCTCTCGATCGGGATCAGCTACTTGCTTTCCAGCTTGAACATGCGCCCAATTTTAGCCTCGTGGAAGAAACAACAAGAATTTGTCGAAAATGCTTCTCACGAGCTGCGCACACCATTGACGATCATTCAAAATAGTCTGGAGCGCCTGTTTACCAAGCCCAATCATACGATCATTGAAGAATCTGAAAGCATTGCACAAGCGTTAGCGGAAACCCGACGGCTAACTGGATTAACGGCTGATCTACTAACGATTGCCCGCAGTGATTCCAATCAACTGCTGTTAACGAAAGAAACCGTCGAATTAGTTCCGTTTATCGATGACTTAGTCAAACCTTTCAAAGAAATTGCCGAACTGGATCAAAAACATTTTATTGTCGAAAATTTTGCCAAAACGACCGCTTGCTTTGATCAAAAGAAAATTCATCAAGTCCTCGTGATTCTCCTAGATAATGCCTTAAAATATACCAGCAGTGGTGATAAAATTACGCTCTTATCGGAGATTTCTAACAAGCAATGGCTGATCGAGGTCAAAAACACGGGACCAACTATTTCCGATGAAGAGAAAGCTCGCATCTTTGACCGCTTCTACCGCGAGGATCGTTCTCGCTCCAAGGAGACCGGCGGCTATGGTTTAGGCTTAGCGATCGCCAAGCAAATCGTCGAAGAGCACAAAGGACAAATTCTGGTCAAAGATCTGCAGCCACGAGGGGTTATTTTTCAGATTCGCTTACCTAAAGAAGGATAAAGGAGAAAAAAATGCAGGTCATCACCCTTAAAGAACACCCTGAATACTTAGCAGAAGCGATCCGTTACTTCCAAAAACAGTGGGCTGGCCCCGATTCCCTCATGGTTTATGAAGACAGCCTGACCCATAGTTTTTCAACAAGCATTTTGCCGCAATGGCTACTGCTGGTCAACGAAGAAATCGCAGCAGACGGACCTTATCAAATCATCGGCTGCGGCGGCTTGATCCCCAACGACTTCATCAGTCGGATGGATTTGACGCCTTGGCTTTGCGCCTTGTATGTGGACCCTTTGTGGCGTGGCCAAGGCGGTGCCCGCCTTTTGATCGAAACAGCTAAACAGCGCGCTGCTGGAGCTGGTTTTGATTCTCTGTATCTATGTACGGATCTTTCTACTTTTTATGAGCAGTTTGCTTTCGAACCGATCGGCACTGGCTACCACCCTTGGGGAGAGTCTTCCACCATCTATCGCTGTTCTCTCACGTAAATAAACAAAAAAAGCTGTGAACAAAATTGTTCACAGCTTTTTTCACTCACAGTACTATTGCTAGTAGAATACCCTATCTCCACAAAAGGAATATTCCGACACCCTACAAATCCGGTAGGTTGCTTACGCGGTGTGCCTCTGCTATCAATCTGGTCAGCTAATGCTAGACCTTCTCGACTCGTCGCATGAGGATTACTTTACCATAAAATTAGTCGGAATACTACTGTTTTTTTTTATAAAATCAAAAACTGCGGATAAACATCTTTCAAGAAAGAGCACTTATCAGCAGTTTTACATGAACCAGTTGTTTCTTCTCAAAAGAAACGTTCAAATCGATGGATTCAAGAAACCTTAGGATAAGAAGGTTGCCACTTTGGTCGTAATCAAATCAATGGCTACGTGGTTTTCGCCGCCTTCTGGTACGATGACATCAGCATACCGTTTTGTCGGTTCGATAAATTGATGATACATCGGTTTTACGACCGTCAAGTATTGTTCGATCACAGAATCCAACGTCCGGCCACGCTCTTCCATATCACGTTTGATCCGGCGAATGATGCGAATATCATCATCTGTATCAACATAAAGTTTAATATCCATTAAATTACGCAAACGTTCATCTTCTAAAATCAAGATCCCTTCCAAGATAATGACTTCTTTGGGTTCTTGAATGATCGTTGCTTCGCTGCGGGTATGAGCGACATAATCATAGACAGGTTTTTCGATCGTTTGATATGCAAGCAGCTGCTGCAAGTGATCGATCAACAAATCAGTATCAAATGCAAAAGGATGGTCATAGTTGGTGTTCAACCGTTCTTCAAAGCTCAGATCACTTTGGTCTTTATAGTAGGAGTCTTGTTCAAGCATCATAATAGAATGGTTGGGGAAATGATTAAAGATCGCCCGACTCACGCTTGTTTTTCCACTACCTGATCCACCTGTCACACCAATAATAATGGGCTTGCCATTCGTCATTCAATTAACCTCTTTCATCTTAAAAAATTCACACTGGTTCTATTATAGCGAAAATTCGGCAAATTACTACTGTTTCTGTAGAATCAGTGCTGCAATAAAGGAAGTAATTGCTGCAAGCGTTCGATCTCAAAGGTAGGCTGAATCTCACCACTGTTTTTTTTCTTTGGATTAAACCAAATCGTGTCGATCCCTGCCAATTGTCCGCCTAAGATATCTGAAGTCAGTGAATCGCCAATAATGACTGTTTCTTGTTTTTTAACGTTTGGTATGCGGGCAAACACGTAGTCAAAATATTCTTTCATTGGTTTTTGATAACCCGTGTCTTCTGAAACAAAAATATCACGGAAATAGGGCTTCAATTTGGCATCTTCCAAGCGACGGTACTGGGTTTCAGAAACCCCGTTCGTAACCACGTATAGGTCAAAATGCTGCGCCAACTCCGCTAAGATCTCATCACTGTTGTCTAACAGTTTATGTCCTTCATTTAGAAATTCTCGGTACGCCAATTCAACTGCTGGACTATCGACCTGAATGCCTTGCGTTTCAAAAAACAAGCCGAAACGCTCATTGATGACTTGGTCTCTCGTGATTTTCCCTTGCTCAAACTGCTGCCACAAATCATGATTGATCGTTTGATAGCTTTGTTTGCGCTCTGGAGTCATTTCCAAGCCATGAGCTTCAAACAGTGCTTTTAAGGCTTGATCTTCGGTATCTTGAAAGTCGAGGATCGTGTCATCGACATCAAATAATAATGTTTTATACTTCATTTTCTCCCTCTTTCTCAGCGGAAATGCGCCGCCAGTCCTTTTAATTCTTCTTGCGTCAGCGAGCGATAACTGCCCACTGCTAAATCATTTGGTAGAACCAGCGAACCCATCGCTGTTCGTTTCAGCTGAATGACTTTTTTCCCTCGGGATAAAAACATCTTTTTCACTTGATGGAACTTGCCTTCAGCAATTTCTAACGAAACAAAGGAATGATCCGCTCGGGCATCGATGATCGTTAGGGCAGCTGGTTTGCAAGTGACACCACCATGAAAGGTGATCCCTGCAGCAAATGCCGCCACATCCTCAGGAGTCACCAAGTCATTGACCACCACTTCATATCGCTTGGTCACCTTTTTGGTGGGATGCAGCAAGTCATAGCCTAACTGACCATTCGTCGTAACTAATACCAACCCTTCCGTGTCCCGATCCAATCGACCGACGGCATAAAGATCAGGATGTTGATCTTCGGGTGCAATCAAAGCGATCACTGTCTGGTGCTGTTGATCCAGATTGGCTGTAACGACACCCTTGGGCTTGTTGACGATATAATAGCGTTCCTGTGTTTCCAACTGCCGCCCCGCAACCATGATTTGATGCAAGCTGCTATCGACGTTGCGCTCGGGCCTTCGCTCAATCCTATGATCCACAAAGACTTTTCCTTGCTGAAACAACCGTTTCATCTCTTTCCGGGATGTATTCAATTGTTGCTCGATCACTTTATCTAAACGCATAAATTTTTCTCCATAGTGGCTATTATAGCTTAGGATTTAGCGAAAGGAAACTGCCAGGATTTCAAATGATTTGACTTTCTTTGTCTTTTTGCGTAAGGTTAAAGAGTAAAGTAAATATAGTTTCTCATACACAGCGTTATGACCTGGTGGAGAAAAGTTGAACCAAAACTTTCTGGGGCAGTTGTGTACACAACTGCCCTTTTGCGTGTTTTCACTCACGTACCACTTAATGTGCAGAGTTAACAAAATTTGCTTAAAAAATCTCGTTACTAACGAGAAAATTTTAGGAGGAATTGAGTTATGTCAGTATCATTAGAAGTTACGAAAAGAGAAGTTCGCCCACGTTCTTTACGGAACAAGTTGCGTCACGAAGGAAAAGTACCTGCAATTGTCAATGGGTACAAAGTAGAAAGCACACCGATTGCTGTCAATGCAGCAGAATTAGAAAAAATCTTGCGTGAAAATGGATTGAATACCGTAATCACGATCAGTTTAGAAGGCAAAAAAGTCAATACACTGATCAAAGAGTATCAATCAGATACCTTCACACGCAATTTAACCCACGTTGAATTCCTATCTGTCGATATGAATGAAGAAACAGAAGTAGAAGCAGAAGTAACCTTAATTGGTGAATCTGCTGGTGTCAAAGCTGGTGGTGTTCTAGCACAAAACTTGTATACAGTCGTTGTATCAGCAACACCAGACAAATTGCCTGAACGTGTTGAGATCGATGTGACGTCATTAGAGATCGGCGATTCATTAACAGTGGCTGATCTGCCTAAGAACGACGAGTACACGATCGTGACCGATCCAGAAGAACAAATCGTTGCGGTTACTGAACCACAAGAAATCTCTGAAGATGAAGAAGCCGGCGAAGCTGCTGAACCAGCAGTTATCGGTGAAGACGAAGAGTAATCATAGAACACCGTTCTTAAGACCACGTCTTCAATCAACAGACACTTCTAAGAAATGTAGGACTCTTGAAGGGATTTCCCTTCAAGAGTCCTTTTCATTCTTACGAAGAGCTGGTATGCTGCAACTGACTATTTCCCATTGAAAGACGTCTTTGGGAAAGCTTGGTCCAGCCAACCCAACAAATTTTTAAGAAAATAGTTAAAATGCGTCGCTGACCAAAAAGAAAAGCAGAAGTAGTTGCATTTTTGACGGTTCTTCATTATGATAAATAGACAAATTTGATGTTAATGGCAAGCCTACTTGAAGGAGGGGTTTATTATGTTTGAAACATTTGATGATCACCGCAGTCGTTACGCTTCTGGCGGTATTGTTCAAACACTACCTAGCGAACTGATCGATAGTATATGGTTAATCATTGATCTTGATTTAAAAGGGTTTATTCCGTTGACAAATCTGCTCACCTTTGAAGTCCAAAACAATCATGGTCGTGTCACCCTGCTTTTTTCTCAAGCCCAAAGTCAAATCGAACTTGGTGTTGATCTACCGTACCGGTATTCCGACCTGTATCCCCAAAAAGTCTATGTATATGACGATGGGCAACGGCAAACGATTTTATTGCCTAGCGAGACTCGTTAACGCCCATTCGCCATTCTCTTTTTATAACGACACCTATATAAAAAACCACCCTTTTTATTTTAGAAGGCGGTTTTTTTTTGCATACCTCCTTTCATTTAATTCTGTCTAGCAGCAATTTCAAATAAATACTCGACAAAAACATCGTTTTTTATTACGTTTTATTGACTATTTTTTGCGAGTGAAAATAACGAATGAAGTTCCCTTATAATAAGGACAGTTGCAAAATTTAGCTGAAAGAGGTGCATGATGTTGAAAAATATCCTTGAAAAAGATATTATGCAAATGCTGCGACTCTCCACAACACTTTTAACCGAAAATCCCCTGCCTTTGAATAAAGCTGCTTCCGCCCAAAATATCTCTGTCAAAACGATCCGCCGGCTGCTGTCAAGCTATTTAAACGAGGACCCATTCTTCCACTATGATGTACAACAAGGGCACATTCGTGCAGACCGTCATTTGCAGCAATCAGCCAGTTGCTCCCTCCCCCATATGGAAATGATTGCTGCATTATTCAATAAAAGTGTAAATTATCAGCTACTCTTGCTCTTGTTAAAAATGCCGACTATTTCCTTTGCAGACCTCTACAAACGCTATTATCTCAGCCCATCCAGTTTGCATCGGCGCTTTTCATCCTTTTCTAACTTTTTAGCACCTTATCAACTAGCTATCGATCGCCGCAGTTATCCTTTAATCACTGGCAACGAACGACAACTGCGCTATGTGCTTTTTCGCCTTACCCTCTTAGCAAACCCAGCGCTTATCTCCCCCAATCAAGCGTTTCAGGAGCTGACACAAATCCATCAGTTACGGAAAACTGCTTTTTATCCCAACACATCAATCACGTTTACTCAACAAGTTTTTCCCAAACACTTTGTTCCAAGTTTCTACTTAGTCGGTGAACGCAGCTATTTGTTTTTATGGAAACAGCTTCTAACACTGGAGCCTTTCTATGTACCTGCAGAAGAATCTGTCCTCTTATGCCAAATCATCACCCCAGTTTTTTTTGAGGCAGTATCCAATCGAGCAGCCGTTAGAGGTTCTTTTGCCGAAAATTTTCCAAGCCCATCTGCTGGGGGCATTATTGGAGGGCAATTTATTTGTCTATCCGCCATTAAATCCTCGCTTATCTGAACGTTCACAATGCTTGGTCCGTGTTTTCTTGACACAGCTTCCCCACTACGAAAAACTTTTAAAGAAGCATCCCGAGTTGCCCTTGCTCTATGAATGCATTTGGCAAGACGTCTCTTTCTTCCAACCCATCATTGCCTTTCCGCAACAAAAAGAGCGCCCACTTGAATAGCGGTACGCTCTTTTTAAAATCATTTTACTATCAGTGAATTATTTTGCGTCAGCATCAACGATTTTCACTGAACCTTGCCATTGTTCTTCAACAAAGTCTTTGATTTCGTCTGAATGAAGCACTTCGATCAATTTCTTGATTTTGTCGCTATCTTCGTCACCACTGCGGACAGCAATCACGTTGACATAAGGAGAATTATCCGCTTCTAATAAAACAGAATCATCCGCTGGGTTCAAATCGATCCCAAATGCGAAGTTCGCATTGATGGCAATTAGGTCTGCTTCGTCGTTTTGATAAGCAGTCGCCAAAAGAGATGGATCGACGTCATGTTTAAATTCTAAGTTTTTCGGATTTTCAGCAATATCATCAAAGGTTGCCGTTTCTGTATCAACGCCGTCTTTTAAGGTGATCAAGTCAGCATCTTGTAAAATCGTTAGGATACGACCCCAGTCAGATTCAGAAGTGGAAGTAAGAACCGTTGCACCATCTTCTAGTTCTGAAATATCAGAGATTCGTTTTGAGTAAAGACCCATTGGCTCGATATGAATCGCACCAGCATTGACAAAGTCATAGCCATTGTCTGCGATTTGTTTGTTTAAGTAAGGAATGTGTTGGAAGTAATTGGCATCGATATCGCCATTTTCCAATGCTTTGTTTGGCAACACATAATCATCGAAGGTTTTGATTTCAAGATCAATGCCTTCTTCTGCTAGTAAAGGTTTGGCTTGTTCTAAAATTTCCGCATGAGGCGTAACCGATGCACCGATCACTAATTTTGTTGATTCTCCCTCAGCCGCAGATGAATCAGAGCTTCCTGAATTTGAGCCTGTTCCACAAGCAGCTAAAGCGGCAGTTAACAATAAGGTTGTTGCAATACCAAAAATCTTTTTCATATCCATTTCCTCCCATATTTTCCACTTTTTGTTCTTCGTTTCATTTACCGTTTATCGGTGGCCTTCGCAAGGAAATCGCCGACCCCTTGGATAATGAAAACGATAATTAAAATAATCACTGTTGCAACAAGCGTAACAGTGTAATTTCCACGTTGAAATCCTTCTTGCCAAGCCAAAGCGCCTAGCCCACCGGCACCAATCGCACCTGCCATGGCGGTATAACCAATCATTGAGATCGTTGTGACCGTCAGTCCTGAAATCAATGCCGGAACACTTTCTGGAATCACGATCTTATAAATGATCTCCCAGTAACTGGCGCCCATCGCTTCGGCGGCTTCAATCACACCAGGATTGACTTCACGAAAAGCAATTTCCACCATCCGAGCATAAAACGGCGCAGCCGATAAAACTAATGCTGGGATCGCTGCTTTTGCCCCTAGGAACGAACCGACTAATAATGTTGTAAACGGAATGATCAAGACCATCAAAATCATGAATGGCGTTGAGCGAAAGGCGTTACTGATGATGGAAACCACATTATAGAAAATGTTGGCTCCCGCCGTTTGTTTACGCCCTAGTGAATAAAGCGCCAATCCTAGAAGCAAACCGATCACAACCACTAAAACCATTGAGAAAAAAGTCATAAACAAAGTGTCCAGAGTTGCTTGCTGCATGTTGGTCCAGTCGACTTTTTCAAAATTAAAATAGGTTTCTACAAATGATTTATCCACGCTCAATCACCTCCACGCCCACTTGCTGCTCTTTGAAAAAGGCGATCGCTTTTTCGACCTCACTTGCTTCACCTGTCAATAAGACCGTCAAGCCGCCAAAGGATCCTTCATTGGTTTGTTGGATCTTTCCGTAAACGACATTGACATCGATCTGAAAGCGGCGGATCGCTTGTGAAATGACTGGTTCATTGGCGTTGTCTTGTGTAAAGGTCAAGGTCACTAAATGCCCTTGCGGATTTTCTCGTAAGAAGGCTTGCCGTAGTTCTTCAACATCTTCTTCTGGTTCCAAATCTTGCTGAACAAAACGTTTGGTCACTTCTTGCTGTGGGTTACGGAAAACCGATTGTACTGATCCTTCTTCCACGATCTGCCCATGCTCCATCACCGCGACCTTGTTGCAGATTTTGCGAATGACGTTCATTTCATGGGTAATCAGCACGATCGTCAAATGCAATTTTTTATTGATGGAAAGCAAGAGATCCAACACTTCTTCTGTTGTTTGTGGATCTAACGCACTCGTTGCTTCATCACACAGCAAAATTTCTGGTTCATTCGCTAATGCACGAGCAATCCCGACTCTTTGCTTTTGTCCGCCAGACAATTGTGCCGGATAGGCAGTTTCCCGTCCTTCCAACCCAACTAACTTGATCAGCTCTTGCGCCCGTTGCCGTCGTTTTGCTTTTTCAACGCCTGCCAACTCCAATGGCAATTCGATGTTCTCCGCCACCGTTCGAGACCATAATAGATTAAAGTGCTGAAAAATCATGCCGATTTTTTTACGGAAGTTTCTCAATTCTTTGTTTTTCAATGCCAAAATATTTTGACCGTTAATGACTACATCTCCTGCTGTCGGCAATTCTAAGCCGTTCAACAAACGAACTAATGTACTTTTCCCAGCACCAGAGTAGCCAACGATTCCATAGATATCGCCTTTTTCCACTTGCAGTGAAACATCATTGACGGCGTGGACAGCCGTTTGCTTTTTGCCGAATGACTTTTTTACATGCGACAATTCGATTAATGCCATGTTATTCCCATCTTTCCTCTTTGGTTGGTTAAACACAAAAAAAGCTTTCATCCTCTGTACATTATACTGTTACAAAGGACGAAAGCACAACTTCCGCGTTACCACCTTGATTTACTGTCGATTCACATCAACAGCCTCGCTCAGTACTTGAATTGCTTCGCATACTGCTGCACTGTAACGGGTGCCTCCCGTGATAGGCTTGTTTCCACTCACCTATCATGCTCAAAGACCATCTTCCATCCTCTCTCCGTTGCCCATTTGCACCAAACAGGGCTCTCTGTGTACGTTAAGAACATGTACTCTTCTTTTCAAAGCATTCATTTATTGAGCAAATTATAGCAACGTCTTATCCGACTGTCAATTCTTTTTGAAAAAATAGTCGTTTTTACAGATCTGACTTACAAAGCTTCAAATTGACTTGGGTCAACCTCTTTGAAGCTGACCAGCCAAGCATTCATTTCGTCTTCATCATTTAAGGTATCAATGGATTGATCGATTTTTTCATTTACGGAAGAAATCACACCCGTCAATGGACTTGGAAATTCACTGACTGCTTTTTCCGCTTCCAGCTCAACAAGGGTCTCTCCTTGTTTTAAAGCAGTTCCTGCTTTTTGAATCGAAGCAAACGTGACCGCACCAAGTTCTTCTTGCGCTTCTTTTGTTAAACCGACACAATATTCTTTCCCGTTAAACAAAACCCACAAATTATCTTTTTTTCTTAAGCATTTCTTTTCCATGATTCTAGTAAGACTCCTTCATATTCATTTTCTTTAAATCCATTAATCAAAAAGCGGTCGCCGCTAACGAGTAGTGGGCGCTTGATCAACATACCATCGGTTGCCAGCACATCGGCTGCGTCTTGGGCAGTCATGGTCGGCACTTTTTCTTTTAATTGCAATTCACGGTATTTCATGCCGCTTGTGTTAAAGAAACGGGTTAACGGTGCTTCGCTTGATTGAATCCAAGCCAGCAATTGTTCCGGTTGAGGCGGTGTGGTCACCATATCGATCGCTTCAAAGGGAATCTCGTGCTCTTCTAACCAACGCTTCGCATTTCGGCATGTACTGCATTTTGGGTACCAATAAAATGTAATCATGTGAACTCCTTAAAGTGTTTTTGGTGCGGTCTCAGCTTGATAGCGCATCGATAAAATCAAACCGATCCCAATCATATTGCTTAATAGGGCAGATCCTCCTTGGCTAATAAACGGCAGTGGAATTCCCGTCAACGGTAAGAGACCGATGTTTGCGCCAATGTTTTCAAACACATGGAAGAGAATCATCATAATGATCCCAGTTGCCAAGTAAGCATAAAATTCATTGTTGGTATCGAAACATACGCGGATCATCCGATAGATCAAAATAAAATACAATAAAATGACAAACGCGCTGCCAATAAACCCAAAATTCTCACCGATCACCGAAAAAATCATATCAGATTCTCGGACTGGTACATACACATCGCTGACATTAAATCCTTTCCCGAACATCCCGCCAGAGGCGATCGCCATCAGAGCGTACGCCAATTGGAAGGATTGCCCTTGGGTATCATGAAAAGGATCTAGCCACGAATCGATACGGGCAAACTGGTACTCTTTAAAGATCCCTGTATTGTACAGCAACTCACGACCAACATCGGTAGTCACTAAGAAAATCGTTCCGCCGCCGAGAATCACGAATGCCGCAATCACTGGCACAACGATTCGCCAAGAGATCCCCGACATCAAGAAGACCCCACCGAAAATCGCCAGAAAGACCAACATCGTACCAAAGTCGTTTTGCAAGGTGATCAGGATCAGTACTGGAATCGTGACGGCCAACATTTTCGCAATCAGCAACCCATCTGTTTTCAGATCTCGTTCCCGATGCTTGACATTGTGCTGTGTGACGACTAAGGCCAACATCATAATATAGGCGATCTTCATCAACTCTGACGGCTGGAGAGTAAAGGCCCCAAAACGGAACCAGTTTTTTGACCCTGTCGAGGCAGCCATTGTCCGGTCGTAAAATTTCAAAAGCGCCAACATGACGGCTAATCCGGCTCCATAAATATAGGGAGTCAATTTCCAAAGCCATTTTGATTTGATCTGCATGATAATAATCACCGCAATAATACCTAGCACATACCATAAAGCTTGAAACCCTAACGTTCGCAACATATTCGGGTTATTTGGATCGTGGGTCAACGCCACATACAAGGACGCCACACCAATCAGACATAATAAAAATACGGGTAGAATCACACCGTAATCAATTCGATTATCGTTCGTTTTTATTCGTGAATTTTCCATGTCCACACTCTCTTCTGTAGAATCTTTATCCATTATAGTGATATTTGAGGAGAAAAGAAAGGATTGTCCACGAGCATTCACAAAAAATTTAGAAACTTTAATGATTTTCGGGAAAAGAGGGTTAAAAACAATCCGAAATTGTTTAGAATTACAATGAAAGAAGGGCTATATTCTGATGCATATCTGATCAATCAGAGTAAAACGATCGTATATGTACTAGATAGGAAGTTCAGCGACATACTTTTCAATGAAAACTCGCTGAATTCGTCTATTCTCCTTACTTAATAAAATATCTTATTCTAAGTATTCTTCTTTATTTTAATTATTCTTTACTCAATGTAACCGAACAAAGCAACTTTAAATCAGTCAAAAATTGCCACCTTATTTTCGTTTCAAAGAAATAGCAACCTGTGACTACTTCCCTTAAGTTGCTCAGAATATAAATTGATGCACGACGAGCCTATTTACCACATTAATGTGGTAATGAAATGTTATTTACGCCACCACATAATTTCACTAGAATACAATTAAGGAAGCGCTTCCGGAGGTGAACCAATGATTTTAAATAATCGAGAACAACTACTGTTGCAACTACTATTAGAACAAACGGAGTTTCGCCCTGCCTCTTTTTTTCAAAAGCAGTTAAATGTATCCCAAAAAACGGTTTATAACAATTTAACGACTTTAGAAAAGAAACTAAAAGATTCGGGACTAGCTATCAAAAAAGTACCAAGAAAAGGAATCTTTTTATCTGGTTCTGAATCAGCAAAACAGAATGGTTATCGATTGTTAGCAAAAAAAGAGACTAAACTCGAACTATTTTCACCTAATTATCGTAAAATCTTTATTTTCGCTAACTATCTGTTTTCAGTAAAACCAATGCATTATCAGGAATTCTCTGAATATTTTTATATTAGCAACCAGTCAATAAAGAAAGATGTTGATGAAATCGTTGCTTTCTGTCGATTCCATCAAGTATCAACAAAAATGACTACTAGCGGACTCAAGCTAACCTCAGTTGAATCTGCTGCTCAAAACGTATTCAAATCTTTTTTAGAGAAGTATACCGACGCCAAAGCCAGTGAAAATCTTTTGGTCAACAATCTCTTTGACTCTAAGGTTCTCGATTTAACGAAGAAATTTGTCTCAGACATGACTCAAACAATCGGCCATCCAGTCAATAATTATTCTATTGAATCCTTGAAGCTTTCATTGCGAATTTTTCTTTCAAGACTTCTTATAGATAAACACATTGAAAAACAAGAGCATCTAGTATTTGACGAACTTAGACGAATGAAATTCTATATGATCGCGGTTGATTTTTCTGAAATGATCCAACAGCAACTACCTGTTCAATTTAGTGATACAGATATTCAATATGTATGTTCCTTGTTATTAGCACACGGCATCGAACCTTTTGGTCAAATGGATGAGCCTCACGAATCTACTATCACAAATTGTACGAAACAAATTATTCAAAAAATGTCACATATGTTAAACGCAGATCTGACACAAGATAAATTATTGCTGCAAACATTATTGGCTCATATCGTTCCCATGATCCATCGATCAAAGACAGGAATTTTATTGAAAAACCCACTGATAAAAAGTATCAAAAAACAATACTCAACAATGTATACATTGACCAAATATGCAATTGGAGATTTAGAGGAGCGATTTCAAATCTTATTAACAGAAGACGAAGTTTCTTTTCTGACGATCCATTTTCAGCTAGCCTTTGAAAAGATAAAAATTACTAACCATATACTAATTGTTTGCCAATCTGGTTTTGCTACATCGGAGTTGATTTTTAACCGTATCAAACAGACGATCGCTGCTGATACCGTACTGGAGATCATTCCTTTGAGTAAACTGGTCAGTACATCTCTTGAGACTGTTGATTTGATTATATCAACTATTCCATTGGACATTACAGCACTACCAGTTATTTATATTTCGCCGCTTCCTACTACCGAAGAAATAGGAAGAATCTCAGCAAAGATATCTAATCTTAATGAGAATGAGAAAAATTTTTACTCAAAAAAATACCAGAAAACGACTTTATTACAAAAATATTTAGATCCTACTTTCCTTTTTGTCAAAAAAAAGTTTCGAACAAAAAAAGATGTACTGGATTTTTTAGCAGATGATTATCTGAAAAAAAAGCTTGTTACAACGAAATTTAAGCATTCTCTATTTGAACGAGAGGAACTAGGAAGCACGGGCTTAAAGACAGGAGTAGCCATTCCACATGCTGATCCATATACAGTGAAAGAAACAAAACTTGCTTTTCTCACCCTCGATGCGCCAATTACTTGGGGAGACACAAAAATCCAACTGATTGTTTTGCTTGCGATTGCTGAAGAAAACATGATCGAGGCAAAAGAGTTGATCGCTTCGATTTACGGATTGTTTAACTCAGCCGAAGAAATTCAATGGATCGTTAATAGTCAAACGCAAGAAGAACTGTATCAAAGATTGTTAAGAGGAGGAAATTGATCATGTTTTTTGATCACCAAATCGTGTTACTTGAAAAAGATTTTAAAACAAAAGAGGAAGCTTTTCGACTATTAGCAGACGAACTCATCAAAACTCATTGTGTAAATGATCAGTTCTATCAAAATATCGTACAGCGAGAAGAAACCTTTCCTACAGGTTTAAAAATTAACGGCATTGGGGTAGCGATCCCACATACGGACAGCAAATTTGTTTTACGATCCCAAGTCGCTTTTATGTCACTTGCCTCTCCCCTTTCATTTATTGAAATGGGTTCGCAAGAAAAGAAAATCGATGTATCTCTGTTGTTCATGCTTGCATTGAAGGAACCACATGAGCAATTGGGTATGCTACAAAATCTTATCTCTATGTTTCAAACACCAGGTGTTTTGGAAGCCCTATCCGCAGTAACGACTAAAGAAGCGTATCTTTCGATTATTGAAAAAAATGGACTGCAATAAAAAGGAGGAACAATTATGTTAAATGCATTACAGTGGTTCGTTGATCTAGGTTCAATCGTTGTTTTGCCTATTTTAATTTTTATTTTTGGAATAATTTTGGGGACCAAGCCTGGCAAAGCCTTTACTTCAGCCTTAACTGTTGGTGTCGGGTTTGTTGGATTGAATTTGGTGATTGACCTTCTAAGCAGCAGCTTGGGTCCTGCCGCCCAGCATATGGTTGAACGTCTAGGATTAAATTTGACAACGATTGATGTCGGATGGCCTGCCGCAGCGGCAATTTCTTATGGGACGATTTTAGGAAGTCTTGCGATTCCGATTGGTGTGGTCCTAAATGTTCTACTCATCATTTTAGGGCTGACTAAAGTATTGAATGTAGATATTTGGAATATTTGGCACGCAGCCTTCATCTCTTCTCTGATTTATGCCCTCACTGGAGACTTTGCAATGGGGATCGCGGCCACCGTCATCTATTTGATGATGATTCTTTTAATGGGAGATATTTTAGGTCCGATCATTAATAAGTTCTACGGATTTCCTAATATCACTTTTCCTCATGGTACCGCCGCACCCGGATTCATCTTTGCACTACCGATGAATTGGCTCTTTGATCGTATTCCGGGACTAAAAGATTGGAAAGCAGATCCAGAAACCATTCAGAAAAAATTTGGTGTCTTTGGTGACTCTACTGTTATGGGCTTTTTGATTGGTCTCATCATGGGAATACTTGCCGGATATGACACAGCAGGTGTCGGCCAATTAGCCGTCCAAACAGGCGCTGTGATGGTTTTGATGCCTAAAATGGTTGCTTTACTGATGGAAGGACTAACACCTATTTCTGAATCTGCAAATGAATTCGTCAAAAAACGGTTTCCTGGAAGAGAGCTTTACATCGGTATGGATGCAGCATTATCGGTTGGTCATCCAGCTGTCCTTTCTTCCTCATTGCTGCTAGTTCCGATCACTATTTTGTTAGCCGTAGTTCTACCTGGCAATACGACCTTGCCTTTTGGTGATTTAGCAACCATTCCCTTTCTGATTTGCTTGATGGCTGCTGTTTTTGGAGGAAACATCATTCGAACGGTAATTGCTGGAACGATTTATATGGTAAGCATTCTCTATATTACTTCGTGGGCAGCACCGCTTGTCACTACTGCTGCTCGATCCGCAAACTTTGATCTACAAGGAAACTCTATGATCACTGCTATGGCTGAAGGTGGTTTATGGACCACATTCCTTTATGTCGGCTTAACCAAAATATTAAGCTGGGGCGGTTTAGCCATAATTGGTGTCTCTGTTTTGTTTGGATTGATTTATGTAAATAAAATTCGTCCCAAGAAACAACTATCAAAATAATAGGAGGAAATGATAATGAAAAAACTATTGATTATGTGCGGCACAGGTGTTGCAACTTCAACAATTGTAACAAATAAGGTAAAAGAATGGCTGAAAGAAAAAGGGATGACTGATCAAGTGAAACTGTATCAATCCAAAGTGGCAGATGAGATGAATAAAATTGATGACTATGACATCGTGGTGAGTACAACGGTTGTTCCAGACTCAATCAAAGATCGCGTAATTATGGGGCTGCCACTCTTAACAGGAATTGGTACAGAAGAAATGTACGCGGAAATCGAAAAGAAAATCAAAGAATAAGGAGAATGCCCTATGTTGGTCACAACAAAAGAACTATTCGCACATGCAGAAAAACACAACTATGCATTACCTGCAGCAAATTTTTTCGACTTAACTAGTGCAAGAACATACGCGGAGACTGCTGAACGTTTAAACAAGCCTTTGATATTGGCCTTCGCTCAGTCCCATATGAACATGTTGACTTTAGAAGAGGCTGCCATGATTGGAAAATTTTTGGCAAAGAAAAGCACTGCACCTATCGCTCTGCACCTAGATCATGGTACCGATGAAGAGGTCATCAAAAAAGCCATTCATTTAGGTTTTACTTCCGTAATGATCGATGCTTCTGAGGAGCCATTTGAAGAAAATGTCCGCCGATCAAAGGAGATCGCCGATTACGCTCATAAAAATGGTGTCGTTGTTGAAGCCGAAATCGGGCACGTCGGGTCGGAAAACAGTCTGGAATCAGCCGGAAATAGTCAATCTATTTACACAGAACCTTCTGAGGCTGTTGCATTTGCCAAATTAACCGGGGTTGATTCGTTGGCAGTTTCTATTGGCACCTCTCACGGACATTATCAAGGGATTCCCAAAATAAATTTTGACGTTTTAAAGGAAATACACCTTGCCGTCAGTATTCCTCTTGTTCTGCATGGTGGGTCCTCTTCTGGCGATGAAAACCTTGAAAAATGTGCCTTAGAAGGTATCCGTAAAATAAACATTTTTACTGACTTTGTCACTGCTGCTATGAATGAAATTAACAAAAATCAACCAAATGACTATTTCGATTTACTTCACTCAGCAAGCAATGGAATGGCCAAAACACTCGAGCACTATTTTACAGTCTTTCATACCAAACCTTATCGTGAAGGAGAAAACAAATGAAAAAAAGAACCTTAAGAACGCCATTCTTTGTCGTCAATCCCAAAGCCTATCTTTATGGAAACCAAGCATTGGCATTGGCAAAAGTTGCTGATGAGTTGTCATCTTTGTATGACATCGACATTCTATTTACTGTTCAGCATGCAGACGTTTCTTTAATTAAACAGGCAACAACACATTTATTCGTCACTGTCCAACATTTAGACGGAATCGAAATTGGTCGTGGAATGGGCTATGTTTTACCCGAAGCAGTGGCAGAAGCCGGAGCTGAAGCTACCTTTTTAAACCATGCTGAACACCCCATGACATTGCAAGAACTGACTAAAGCGATTCAGCGCTCAAATGAATTGGGTCTCTTAACAATTGTGTGTGCGAATTCATTGACTGAAGCGAGAGCCGCGGCTTCCCTGAAACCGGATGTGATGGTTTGCGAGCCAACCGAACTAATTGGGACAGGACAAACCAGTGATCTTCAATACATGACGGAAACAAATCGTGTTGTTCGGGAAATTGATCCAGAAATCCTGATTTTGCAGGCTGCTGGTATATCTAGTGCGGCCGATGTTGAAAAAGCTTTGTCGTCAGGTGCTGATGGTACCGGAGGGACAAGCGGCATTGTGCAAGCAGATGATCCCGTTCAAACCCTTACAGAAATGATCAAACAAGCGGTGAAGCATAAAAAGGAGGATTAACACTGTGAAATTTTTAAAAGAGCAACTGACGTTAACTTCTAACGGGAATCGAGTGTCTTACCACAACATCACAGAAGAAGTGAAAACGATGGTTGAAAAAAGCGGAATTTCAAATGGAATCTGTCTCGTACAGTCTCCCCATACGACCTGTTCTGTTATCTTTGAAGAATACATGCATGATACAGACTTTAACGGAGATGAATTTCTTCAAGTTGATTTAAACCGAATTCTCGATAAAATTATTCCTCGTGAACTATCAGAAAATACCGATTATCGTTATCCTGGACCAAAGCATTTAGAATTTTTGATGAGTCTGGACGATCCAAACTACCCAACAGATCCAGCAACGATTTTAAACGGCGATGCCCATATTCGCTCGAGTTTTTTCGGTGCAAGCGAAAGTTTTATTTTAAGTAACGGCAAGCTAGAGATCGGCTCTGTAGGCTATATCTATTTTGTTGATTTCGATCAAAATCGTGTGCGAAATAGGACATGCCATGTAATGCTAATGGGCGAATAAGAACAGTTATCGGGTAAATCAGGAAAAATTGAGATTACTTATCACCTGCAAAAGAAAAACCATGAATCCTCTAAAAGAGGATTCATGGTTTTTCATTTCTTATGCCAGCTGCAGGATTCGAACCTGTGACCTACGCGTTACGAGTGCGTTGCTCTACCAACTGAGCTAAGCTGGCGTTGTATGGCACAAAGAAAATTATATGCAAAAACGGTTGTTTTGTAAAGAGGTCTGCTGAAAAAAATCTACTTACTGAAATTTTCCGAAAATTGTGATATAATAGAAGTATCAAGGAGGTTTTTACATGGCAACATTTGGTAAATTCGAAACAACAATTGTCCCGTCACAAGAAGGTTCAACGTTTGAGGTCGCTACTCCTGTCATGTTCACGTTCCATGGGAAGAAACAAACTGGTACCATCACAAAGCAGTTGAAAAACTCTGCGGTGGTCGAGCTGAACGAAACCCCAGAAAACCAGAAATTAGTTTCGCAAAGTAATGGTGTATTGATCATCAATTACAAACAATTAACCAAACTATAACCCGTTTAATGCAAGGAGAAAATCAGTTGATTTTCTCCTTTTTTCATTGTCTGATTTTATGAAAAGCTAAAAAAAGCCATGGATAACCGATCGAACCGTTTTGGCAGTCGATCTTCTTCCATGGCATCATTGACGAGGCAAAACTTGAAGCAGTTGCCTTTGTCTTATTTGTATTGATTTATTTTGTACCGAATAGACGGTCACCGGCATCGCCCAAACCAGGAACGATATAGCCGTGTTCATTTAGGCGTTCATCAAGATTTGCAGTGTAGATATCAACATCTGGATGGGCATCTTGCAATGCTTTCACGCCTTCTGGTGCAGCAACTAAGCAGACGAATTTCATGTTTGAAGCGCCGCGTTTTTTCAGTGCGTCGATCGCCATGATCGCTGAACCGCCCGTAGCTAACATTGGGTCAACGATAAATAATTGACGTTCATCGATATCTTCAGGTAATTTTACGAAGTATTCGTGTGGTTCTAGCGTTTCTTCATCACGGTACATCCCGATATGACCAACTTTTGCGGCTGGGATCAATTCAAGGATACCATCAACCATGCCTAGACCTGCGCGCAGGATCGGAATGATCGCTACCTTTTTACCAGATAGTGTTTTTTGTGTTGATTCTTCAATTGGTGTTTCAATCACTAGATCTTCAAGCGGCATGTCGCGAGACACTTCATACGCCATCAACATTGCGATTTCATTAACAACTTCACGGAAAACCTTTGTTCCACAGTTCTTGTCGCGGATCATTGTTAATTTGTGTTGGATCAGCGGGTGATCGATTACTTGAAATTTACCCATTTAAAAAAATCTCCTTTGGTTTTTCTCTTATTTTAAAGCAAATCGGCTCTTGTTACAACCATCTGCCACAGGCAATACTGCTTTTCCTCAAAAAAAGGATTGTGTTAGAAGGAAGGAGACAAGACGGCATGTAACACGCCTCTACGTTCATTCTAGCCCCTTTTTCACTTTTGGTGATCAAAGGAGCTGGAGCGTAGGAAAAACGCGTGAGACGTCTTGTCTGACCTTAACTTCTGTCACAGTCCCAATTTATTTGTTTTTGTAAAGTGGATAGTTGTCCGTCAATTCTTTGACTTGCGTCGCTACTTCTGCCAAGACGGCTTCATCATTTGGTTTTTCTAAAACTTTGACGATCAATTTCGCCACTTCGACACAATCTTCTTCTTTAAAGCCACGACTAGTGATCGCTGGTGTCCCCACGCGAATCCCACTCGTTTTGAAAGGACTTAATGATTCGAAAGGAATAGAGTTTTTATTGACGGTGATATTGACTTGATCCAGCAATGCTTCTGCTTCTTTTCCGTTCAAATCAAAGCCACGCACATCGATCAATAATAGGTGATTGTCTGTTGCACCAGAGACCAACCGGGCTTGTGGTGCTTGGTTGAAGACTTTCGCCATTGCTTGCGCATTGCGAATGACTTGTTCAGAGTACTCTTTGAACGACGCATCTTGTGCTTCTTTAAATGCAACAGCTTTCGCTGCAATCACGTGCTCTAATGGGCCGCCTTGAATACCAGGGAAAACGGCACTATTGATTTTTTTCGCTAAATCTTCATCATTTGTTAAAATCAAGCCGCCTCGAGGGCCGCGTAATGTTTTATGGGTCGTAGAAGTCGTGATGTCCGCATAAGGAACTGGGTTTGGATGAAGACCAGCCGCTACTAAACCAGCGATATGCGCCATATCCACCATCAATTTTGCGCCAACTTCATCAGCGATTTCACGGAACTTCGCAAAATCGATCGTACGTGAGTAAGCACTGGCACCGGCAACGATCAGTTTCGGTTGATGCTTGCGCGCCAAAATACGAACGACATTGTAGTCAATGACTTCTGTTGCAGGATCAACACCATAACTAACAAAATTATAGGTCTTGCCGCTGAAATTCACTGGTGAGCCATGGGTCAAATGACCGCCTGCGGAAAGATCCATCCCTAATACTGTATCGCCTGTTTCGATCAACGCTAAATAAGCTGCTGTGTTGGCTTGAGAACCAGAATGCGGTTGAACATTGGCATATGCCGCACCGAAAATACTTTTCGCCCGTTCAATTGCTAAGTTTTCTACCACATCAACAAATTCACAGCCGCCATAGTAACGACGACCTGGATAACCTTCAGCGTATTTATTTGTCAAAATACTACCTTGCGCAGCCATTACACCTTCTGAAACGATATTTTCAGACGCAATCAATTCCAAATTGTTTTGTTGACGATTCGTTTCTTTTTCGATCGCTTGCCACAATTCGGGATCAAACGTTTGATAATCCATGCTTACAACACCCCTTTACCTTAATGGTAGCATTGTATCACATTTCTTCATAAGCTACCTATAATGAATTCTGGTTTTTTGCTAATTTTCTTGAAAGAAACTTTGATTTGCAGCTTTTTTCAACCGATTCATATAAGCAGCCCCTAAGCCGCTTTCTGGAAACGTGGGTGCGAATAAGACATCTAGCTCAGCAATCGATTCATCTAACGCCCGTAACCCCGCAAACAGCCCTTTTGTCGCAGCTTCCACACTGTCATCAAAAAATAAATAGATGGCTGCAGCTTCGAAGCGGACCTGCTCGGCGATCGTCGGTCCAGCTAAAACACCTACCTTAAGCTGCTGTTCTCTCGCCCAAGCCATGGCTGCCGACCAATCTTGGTCATTGACCATCATGACATTGGTATTCGGTGCATAGTGCTTGTATTTCATGCCTGGCGCTTTGGGTGCTTCACTTTCTGTTACTAAATGCTGATCGACGAGGACTTTTGTTTGTAAGACTGCTTCAAGCTGTTCTTTAGAGATTGCACCAGGGCGTAAGATGATCGGCGGTGCCGTTGGGTCACTCAAATCTAAGACCGTTGATTCGACACCGATCTGTGTCACCCCATCGTCCAAGATGCCAGCGATTTTGCCTGCCAGATCATGCTGAACATGCGCAGCTGATGTTGGGCTTGGTTTACCAGATGTATTTGCGCTAGGACCAACCAATGGCTGTTGGGCTTGTTTGATCAACGCTAACGTCTTGGTGTTGTTGGGCATCCGAAACGCCGCTGTGGATAAGCCGCCAGTAACGATGCTAGGTAAGCTGTCTTTTTTGATCGAAAAGATCAAGGTTAGGGGCCCAGGCCAGAAAGTTTCCATCAATTTATCAGCAAAAGGATGCTTGTTATCCACAAACGGTTCCAACTGCTCTGGCTCGGCAATATGAACGATCAAAGGGTTGTCACTAGGTCGTCCTTTGACTTGATACACTTGCGCAACAGCTTTTGGCAAAAGCGCGCTAGCCCCTAGTCCATAGACAGTTTCCGTCGGGAACGCCACTAATCCCCCCTCAGCTAAGATAGCTGCTGCTTCGTTTAACTGTGATTGATCAAAAATTTTTGTTTCCACAATTTATCCACATCCTTTTTTGAGAAGTTTCCACACTTATCAACATTTTCTCGTTTCTTATCCACATTTTGTGGATAAGTCGTTTGTCAAGTGTGGATAACCTTGTTTATAACTCCATTTATTCCCAAATTGTTCATTTCATAAGGTTTTTGCACTTTTTCTGTAGCAAAAAAAAATTATTTATCCACATCTTGTGGATGACTGACGAACACCATCCGATCTTGACCCGCAAGATCTTTTACTACGGTAACTTCTTTGTTGGAAAAAGCGGCTGCAAAAAGCTGTTGAACAGCTTGTCCTTGCTGGAAGCCGATTTCCAGCGCCATTTGCCCACTTGGTGCCAAACACTTCGGTGCTTGCTGTGCTAATTGCTTATAGATCGCCAATCCTTGTTCTTGAGCAAAAAGCGCCATTTTAGGCTCTTTTTCCCGTACACTGATATCCATCAGCGGCCACTCTTCAGCGCTGATATACGGCGGGTTGGAAACGATCAGATCCCATTGCTGATCTGCCACAGGCTCCAAGGTATCTCCTTGGAAAAAGCGGATCTCTGCACCTAAGGCTGTCGCATTTTCTTTAGCAACGGCTAACGCCTCTGCTGAAAGATCCACGGCACTTACCGACCACTGGGGACGTGCCAATTTTAAGGCAATGGCGATCGCTCCTGTACCCGTGCCAATGTCAACGACTCGTAGCGGCTGATCTGCTGGTAGTTTTGCCAGACAGTTTTCCACCAGCTCTTCGGTTTCTGGACGCGGGATCAAGGTTGCAGGGGTCACTTTTAAGCGATGACCATAAAATTCTTCATACCCCAATAAATATTGCGGGGGTTCATGCTGTAGCAACTGTTCAAGATCTGCTGCGATCTGTGCCTCATCTTCCCTTAGGATGGGTTGGTCCATCTGCAGCAGCCAATCGAGTTGCTGCCAGTTTTTTCGCTGTAAAAACAGGTATTGGATCGCATACCCGTCCAGTCCTTTCGTTTCTAAAAAAGAAGAAGCCCGTGAAAGGACTTCTCGATAGGTTTTAGCCATTTTGCATCTCATCTAATTTTGATGTTTGATCGTAAACGATCAGTGCATCAACAATTTCATCGAGTTTTCCAGCTAAAATTTGATCCAATTTTTGAATAGTCAACCCGATACGGTGATCTGTTACGCGGTTTTGCGGGAAGTTATAGGTCCGGATCCGTTCAGAACGATCGCCGGTACCCACTGCTGATTTACGGTTTGCATCGTATTCGCTTTGTGCTTCTTGCTGCATTTGGTCATAGACCCGTGCCCGCAAGACTTTCATCGCTTTCTCACGGTTTTTCAGCTGTGAACGCTCATCTTGCATCGCAACAGCGATCCCTGTTGGCAAGTGAGTCAAACGAACAGCAGAAGCTGTTTTGTTAACGTGCTGACCACCGGCACCAGAGGCATGGTAAATATCGGTACGAATATCTTTGTCTGCGATATCGATTTCGACTTCTTCTGCTTCAGGCATAACCACGACCGTTGCCGTAGACGTATGGATTCGGCCTTGTGATTCGGTAGACGGTACCCTTTGCACTCGGTGGGCGCCGCTCTCATATTTCAATTTTGAAAAGACGTTGTCGCCAGTGATCATCATGATGACTTCTTTGTAGCCGCCGATCCCAGTGACGTTGGCATCCATGACTTCGACTTTCCAGCCTTGGTTTTCCGCATATTTTTGATACATATTGAAAAGATCGCCAGCAAATAAGGCTGCTTCGTCGCCGCCTGCTGCACCACGGATCTCCATGATGATGTTTTTGTCATCATTCGGGTCTTTTGGCAACAACAAAATCTTGATGCGTTCTTCTAAAACGTCTTTTTCTTTTTTCAAGTCAGAGAGTTCTTCTTTGGCCATCTCAGCCATTTCTGCATCTAGGTTTTCCCCAAGCATTTCTTCAGTGTCCTTGATTCCTTCAACGACTTCTTTGTAACGGCGGTAGACTTCCACCGTTTCCCGTGTATTGGCTTCTTCTTTTGAAAGCTGCATGAAGCGTTTGGTGTCAGAGATCACGGCTGGATCACTTAGTAATTCGCCTAATTCTTCGTAACGGTCTTCGATTGCTTGTAACTGATCGTACATTGATTATTCTCCTTCTTTTTTCATTCCCGGGTGAAAGTAATGCTTGCGGCAAACTGGATAATACGCTTCATTGCCGCCGATTTGTACTTGATCGCCCTCGTAAACGGGTTTTCCGTCGATATAGTGCAAGTTCATGGTTGCTTTTTTATGACAGAACCAGCAGATGGTTTTCATCTCTTCGATTTTATCTGCGTAAAGCAGCAAGTATTTTGAGCCTTCAAATAATTCATTGCGGAAATCATTTTTCAAGCCAAAGGCCATTACAGGAATACCTAACTCATCCACGATTTTGGTGAAAGCCAGCACGTGATGCTTCTTTAGGAACTGTGCTTCGTCGATCAAAATACAATAAGGTTTATAACCGAGGTCTTTGATCAAATGAAATAGATCCGTTTCATCAAAAATCGGGATCGCGTCTCGCTCTAAGCCGATGCGACTCGAAACATTTCCCACGCCGCTTCTCGTGTCCAATCCACTTGTCATGATCACGACTGGTTTGTCTTGTTCTTCATAGTTGTGAGCAACTTTCAGTATCTCGATCGTTTTCCCACTATTCATTGCGCCATATTTAAAAAAAAGCTGTGCCATCTCGCCCATCCTTCCTCATACTCCTTTGGTATTATACTTGAAAAAGGAGAATTTTTACAGACTTAAATTCGACACACGCCGCCTTTTACGCAAGAGTTTTACGAAAAGTTAACGGATTTTTTGCTGCCGGTACTTCTTAATCATTTCTGGCTTTTCTGGCCACTTCTGCCAATACTTGACAAGCCAGTGGATATTCTGGATTTTCATTCCCATTGATATCCGTTGCAATGATCACAAAACCGAGCTGCTGGTAGAGCTTGATTGCTGCGTGGCTCCACGTTTGCGTATGAAGATACATCGGCTCGTTGGCTGCCTCTAAGACAGAAACGACTTGCGTGACCAAGCCGCGAGCGATCCCTTGACGTTGAGCTTGCGGCATTACTGCTACCCAATGGACTAGCGGAACCGGTGTACCGTCTTGCTTGGCTTTTTTCCAAGCGGTAGCCGTGCCGACCGGTGTACCTGTTTGATCAATGGCAAAAAACATTCGCTGTCCTAGCTGTGCTTGCTCGGGCATAAATTCTTTTTCAAAATACGCCAATGCCTCTTCCTCATTGTCAAACTCTCCGACGGATGTTTCGATCCGTGCCCAGTGCCTTTCGTCTCCTGCTTGGTAGCTGCGTAGCGAATAGTTATCGGATTGAATGGGCTGGATCGGTGTGCTTTTGTGTGCTCGCTTCATCCAGATTTCTGCATATGGAATTGATTTATCTAACATTGGTTGTGCCTCTCTTTCATTGGTTTCGTCCTTGTTCAACGGTTTCTTTGGGATTCAATCACGTAATTTCTTTACTAGAAAAATTTCTGTTAGCTGATTTTGCGTATGGGCGATTCTCCCGATTTCTTCATAGCCCACTCGCTGATAAAAATCTGGTGCTTGGAAATCAAAAGTCGCCGTCTGGCAATTTTCACAGCCAAATGCTTTCAACTGCTGTTCAAGATCCGTAAGAATCTGCTTGCCATACCCTTTTCCCCGCTCGGATGCTTTGACCCACAGGGTGTCAAGATAGCCGATATGATACATCGAGGCGTAGGCAATGCCACCAGCAATCACCACACCCTCTTTTTTGATTACACTGCTAAAGTTCTGATAGGTCTCTGTTTGTGTAAATGGTTTTTGATGCTTTGTGTATGCTGTTAATGCTGTTTCTAACGCAGCCAATTCTTGGTCTGTTCCTTGTTCAATGATTCGCGCCATATTCAATCACTCCTTCTTGTTTCTTGATAATCTGCGATGATCTGATCGACCGTTTCTGCTATCGTTAGGCCTTCTTTGATCAGTCTTTCCTCTGAAGATCCTTTTGGGAAAAGCAAGTCTCGCTCAAGCCACCATTTACGCATCGCTTCCTCGGATAAATAGTCTCGCTGCATTCGGGTCTGATGTCTTTTGACCGTTTCCTCGAAAGAAAGATCAAAATAATAAACTAGCTTTTTTTGGGGAAAGAGTTTCATTAGAAAGTCGAGAAAGTCTTGGTATTTTTCACGAGAATAAATCCCCTCAACAAGTATCATCGGCACTTTCCCCTTCGCATATAGGACAGCTTCTTTCATCAAACCGCTGGCTAAATTATTAGGGGTATCTTTGACACAAAAAATTTCTCGCCGAAAAACATCTTGTGAAATCAGCACTGCCTCTTCCCCAAAAACGTGCTGAACAGCTTTGGCAATAGTGGTTTTTCCGCTGCCAGAATTCCCCCGTAGTAAAATTAACATGCTTTCCATGGGCGGTTCCTTTCTTCGTTAGTAAGTTATCTAAGCATATCTCTTGTTTTTCTCTACTAGAAGCATACCATAGAAGCAAAGGAGGAATACCTATGAAAGATACGGCAATTTTTGCTGGTGGTTGTTTTTGGTGCATGGTGAATCCTTTTGATTCACAGCCAGGCATCCTCAAAGTGGTTTCGGGCTTTACTGGCGGCCATGTCCCTAACCCAACCTACCAACAAGTAACGACAGGTACCACCGGTCACACCGAAGCAGTTGAAATCACCTTTGATCCTGAAGTCATCTCTTATGAAGAATTAGTTGCCATCTATTGGCAGCAGACAGACCCCACGGATGCGTTTGGTCAGTTTGCCGACCGTGGTGATTCCTATCGTCCAGTGATTTTTTACAATAGTGAAGAACAAAAAGCGATTGCGGAAAAATCAAAGGCGCAGTTGCAAGCTAGCGGCCGCTTTGACCGTCCGATCGTAACGAAGATCGAACCAGCAGAACCTTTTTATCCTGCAGAAGATTATCATCAAGATTTTTACAAAAAAAATGCAGCCCATTACAATGCTTATAGCGAAGGCTCCGGTCGAGCCGGCTTTATTCGCCAAAACTGGGCTTAACATTTTGGAGAACGTTCCTTACAATTCATCACTAACAGCCGATCTGCCTCGTCAGCAGATCGGCTGTTTTCTGTTTTTTCCCAAAAAGGAAATTGACAGTCAGGGCATTTTCGCGCTACACTGATTAGAAAATTCTGACGATTATAAAGGAGTGTTTGTTTGATGTTAGCTAATGAAGTCCGTCCAGGTCCAAACCGTTATATTACGGGCGATGGGGTCTTAACTGATTTGCCGGAGTATTTACGAGAGTTCCAAGAGGTAGCAGTAATTACTGGGGAGCAGTCATTCGATGTGTTTTCGAACTATTACCCTCATTCATTTGACTACCCGATCTACCGCTACGATGGATCATCGAGTTATGAAAATGCGCAAACCTTAGCTGAAGCGATCCAGCAAGCAGATGCCGTGGTGGCAATCGGCGGCGGCAAGGTCGCTGATACAGCAAAAATCACCGCCCAAACCCTTGGCGCAGAGCTGATCGTGATCCCTACATTGGTTTCCAACTGTGCGCCCTTTACCCCGGTGATCGTCGCCTATTACCCCGATCATACGATTTGTAAAATCGACTATGCCAAAAAAGGTGCCTACATGACGATCGTCGACACCCGTTTTTTACTAGCCACACCTGTTGATTACTTTATCGCAGGGATCGCTGATACCTTAGCCAAATATTATGAAATGGAAGCCATCGTCCGCAACATGGCAGAAGACGACAAGACTGCCTTAGTACGGCTAGGTTTCCAAAGCGCTCTTTTGATCAAAAACTTGCTGATTGCCGATGCGATCCAAGCTGTCAAAGACCTAGAAGCTGGGCAGCTGACACCCGCCTTTGCCCGCATCACCGACGCGATCATTGCTTTGGCAGGCGAAGTTGGCGGTTTTGCAGTAGAGTTTGGCCGCACGTCCGGTGCGCATGCGCTGCATGACGGCTTGTCTTATTTGAATGAGACCCATAGTGTCTTGCACGGCAATAAAGTCGCCTACTGCATTTGGGTCCAGCTTGCCTATACCAATGATTTTGATGTGATTGAAGAATTACGGCCGTTTTACGAAGCTTTGCACTTGCCGATGAAGCTGAAGGATCTCCACGTGACACGCCTTGATCGGGATTACTTCGCCTCGGTTCTGACCTATGCTGTCAAGGAAGAAGAAACCTTTATTTTGATTGATCCTGCGATCACACCCGAAAAAGTCTATCAGGCGATCGAAGCAGTAGAGGCGCTGTAAACCGTACAAATTGCTAAACAACTTTATATCAATAAAAAACTGTTTCCCTAATGCATTTCGGAAACAGTTTTTTTATTTGATCAAACTGACACGCAGTAGCAATCCTGGCTGCGCATGTTCTTAGCGGGCAACAGCAACTGACGCATTGCCCATCACTGCACGGCTTCACCCAGCAACCCGTTTTCTAAGCAGTATTGATAAATACCTTCCTCGGCTACGTGACCAATCACTTCGTCAGCGATCGCTTTTAACTCATCCGAAGCATTGGCCATTGCTAGACCCCGACCAACTGCCTCCAGCATCTCAATGTCATTGTTGCCATCCCCAAAGGCAATGGCTTCGGATTTATCCAAGCCATAGTAAGCCAGCATTTTGGCAATGCCGCTTCCTTTCCCGCTGCTGGCTGGAATAATATCGACTGCCCGATCCCACCAGGCGGTGATTTTCGCCTCTGTAGTATTTGCCATCACTTTGGCGTAGTCTTCTTTCCCTGAACCTAACATCACTTGGAAAATGTCTTGCTGTTGGATCAACTCTTCAAAATCTTCTGCCACGATCACTTCTTGATGAGCAAAGGAAAAATACTCAACTAAATCAGCATCTTTGCCATTGGCAACGGTACGATCCTTCGTTGCGATTGCTACTGGACGCTTGAGCGCCGTCGCATTTTCTATGATTTGCTGAACATCTTTTTTAGGAATAGGGTTTTGGTGGATCCCCTCGGCTTGATTAAAACAATACGATCCGTTAAAGGTCAAAAACGCATCGAAGGTCACGCCTTCAAATTGCGGCAACGCGATGGGACTTCTGCCAGTCGCAATGCACAACAGGATCCCTTGCTTCTTCAAGGTTTTTAATGTGGCTAACATTCTTTCAGAGATTTGCTTTTTGTTCATGTCGATCAGTGTGCCATCAACATCAAAAAAAATAATTTTCACGTTCTTCATGATCTTCCCCATTTCCGTCTCGATTTTCAAAAAATTGATGCGCTTTTCTCTCTATTGTTCCGTGCGGATCGTCGCTGTTATCTTTTATTTCTTTTATCTTCTCATAAATTGCCAGCGTTTTCTTCTGAAATCGTGAAAATTGATCGGAATACTTACCTATTTTTAAGAATCTTAAAGAACGCCTAGACTATCGGGAACAGCTGATCCAATGTGACTAATACTCCATCCTCATCATTTGAGGGACAGACAGCGGTGGCAACGGCTTTGACGTTTTCTGGCGCATTGTCCATCGCATAGCCTCTCTGGCAATAGGCTAACATTTCCAAATCATTGCCGCCATCGCCAAAAGCGACACATTGCTCAGGAGTGATCCCCCATCGCTCTACCAAGCGTGCCAATCCTGATGCTTTGTGGCAGTTAGGCACGATCAGATCCACGGAACCATGCCCACTGCCTGTTGGCACTAGCAAACCAGCTAGTTCTTTTTGAAATAGTTCCGAATAATAGGCCGTTTTTTCGACAGGAACGGTTGGGGCAAATTTCAGGATCGTGTCCTCTACTTGGGCAAAGTCATCGACCCATTGCAATTTGTGGCAATACTTATTTGTTAATTCAAAAAAAGCATCACTGACCGTTCCCCGTTCACAATAAGCACTATTGAGCCCACACATTACATTTTTAACTTCGGAGTATTTTTTACATAAATCTAAGGTTGCGAAAACCGTTTCTCGGGGAATGTCCGCTGCAAAAAGCACTGTTTCTTTGTCTTTGACAAGTGCTCCGTTTTCTGCAACAAAACTCAGCTCGTGATCATAGCCGGGAAATTGAGCCCGCAACTGGTAATACTGATTGCCGCTGGCAACGACAAACTGACAGCCGACTGCTTTCATGCGGGCCAACACGACCTTGAAGCGGGGAACATCATACGTATAATCCGTGCGCATAAAGGTTCCATCCATATCGACAGCTACTAACTTGATATCATAAGGGTTGGCATTCATCTACTTCTCTCCATTCTGGCTTTCTTTATTAAAGAAAGCGTTTTCCTCACATTATTATTTTAACATGTATATACAACTTCCGCATCCTTTTTCTTGCTAAAAAATCGATTGAAGGGATAGTGCCTCTCAAAAAAGAGACTACTGCTTTACACCATTCAATCGTGCCTACCTTTTCAAAAATCCTTACAATGATTGAAGATCATTCAAAGGCAGACCATCGCTGCCAAACACAAGGATTGATTGGCGGCTCCTTTGCCCGAATGAAAAGAATCACTCCAGAAACGTTTCCTTGCGCAATTTCTGCCCCACATAAATTCTATCCTGCTTTCTTTCAAATCTACTTGGTTCTTTGGTATACTGGGGATAGTTTAATTAGTGAGGGGTTTTTGTTATGAACTTTACCCGCTTTGCTCGCTTGACGCAGCGCAGGAGCAAGACGTTTATTTCCCAGAATGTATCTTCAATCCAAGTGATTGTTTTTTATTATATCGTGATGACGGTGGTCTCTTTGGGGCTTTTTTCACTTCCCTTCTTTCGGGAACCGGGCTCTCATGTCGCGTTTATCGATCTGTTCTTTATGGCGGTCAGCACGGTCAGTGTCACAGGGTTGACTACCTTCCCGATCAATGACGTATTTAACGACCGCGGGGTCATTTTATTGGAAGTCCTCTTTCAAGTTGGTGGTTTAGGGATCATGATGATCTCGACCTTTTTTGCGATCGTTTCACGGCGCAAAATCAGTTTAAAGCAACGCCAATTGATCATGACAGATATGAACCAGCCAAAGCTTAGCGGGATCGTTCGGATGATTCGAACGACGTTTACCATCATTTTAGTTTGTCAGTTGGTAGCAGGTACGATCTTCGCTGTTTATTTTCATCTTTACGGGTATTATGACAATTGGCGTGACGCGATCTTTTATGGGTTTTATCAAGCGATCTCTGCTGTGACCAACTCAGGGTTTGATGTGACGGGCAATTCCATCTTGCCGTTTTCCCATGATTATTTCTTCCTGACGTGTATCATGATTTTGATTTTTATCGGGGGGATCGGATTTCCAGTGATCATGGACTTTCGGGAATGGGTCCTTTTTAAAATGAAAAAACAACGCCGCCGCTTGCCGTTTCGCTTTTCTTTATTCACAAAAATTGCTGTTTTGGCTTTCGTGATCCTCTTTGTCGGCGGTACATTAGCGATCTTTTTCCTTGAGAAAGATTATTTATTCAAAGATTACAGCTTTAGTGGTATGTGGATGAACAGCATGTTTTATTCCATGACAACGCGGAATGCTGGCCTGCAGATCCATGACTTAGGCAACTTCCAAACCACGACGTTGATCGTTTTCTCCTTGCTGATGTTTATTGGTTGTAGTCCCAGCTCTGTTGGTGGGGGGATTCGGACGACGACCATTGCCATCATTGGGCTGTACCTCTATGCCTTCTTGAAAAGTGAGGACAATATCAATATCTTCGGTCGCCGGATCGATCAAGATGACGTCCGTAAATCAGTGGTGGTCTTCATGCTTTCGATGGGCATGTGCTTCTTTTGTGTCTTATTCTTGACCGCCATCGAGGATATCCCTTTGATCGCCATCATTGTTGAAGTTTCCTCGGCCTTTGGAACCACAGGGCTTTCTTTAGGAATCACGGGCGATTTATCAACCATCGGCAAACTCGTGATTGCTCTTTTGATGTTTATCGGCCGTGTCGGTATGCTGTACACCTTGATGTTATTCGTACCAAAAGAAACACGTGACTTAGGCTACGAGTACCCAACGGAAAAAATCATTATCGGTTAAAGCAGCAGCAAACCTGGCAGAAGGTTTGCTGTTTTGCTTTTCAAGCCTTTGATCATCGCAAGTAAAAGAGCCATTTATCAGAATGGTCTTTGTAGAAATTTAAAGAATCGCAAAAGCAATTTAACCTTTTTCTTGGTATATGGTATGATAAATTGAATTTGCACAACGAAAGCATTCGCTCTAATGGAGGGTTACATTATGGGAATACGAAGTCATCTGGCTGTTTCAGTCGGTAAGACCTCTCAATGGGTATTAAAGAACTTTTTCAAAGGTGGCTCAAGCCTGCCTGGTAAATTAGCATTAAAAGTTGATCCACATATATTAGATCATTTGGCGAAAGATTACCAAGTCGTCGTGATCACAGGCACCAACGGCAAAACATTGACGACTGCCTTGACTGTCAATATTTTGCGCCAAGAATTTGATGAAGTATTAACGAACCCCACCGGCGCCAATATGGTCCAAGGGATCGTTTCAACCTTTCTATCGGCACGCCCTAAAAAAGGCAAAAAATTTGCGGTTTTAGAAATCGATGAAGCCAGTCTCAGCAAAGTAACGAAGTACATCAAACCGGAATTGTTCGTTTTCACCAATATTTTCCGCGATCAAATGGACCGTTATGGCGAGATCTATACGACCTATAAAATGATCGTTGAAGGTGCCGCAAACTCACCGGAAGCAACGATCCTCTGCAATGGGGATTCGCCACTGTTCAATTCGGTGGCAACTGTCAATCCGCGGAAATACTATGGATTTGATCATTTGCCAGATGAAGAGCAGATGGCCCATTACAATACGGATGGCGTGTTGTGTCCTGAGTGTCATCACATTTTGCATTATAAAATGATCACCTATGCCAATCTTGGGAAATACTACTGCCCAAATTGCGGCTTCCATCGACCAGAATTGGATTATAAACTGACGGAAATGACTGCAATGGACAACACCTCTGCTGCTTTTGTGATCGATGGCAATGACTATCGCATCGAAGTTGGTGGGATGTACAATGTCTACAATGCGCTGGCGGCAACTGCGGTTGCGGAATATTATGGCGTAGCACCTGCAAAAATCAAATCTGGTTTGGCCTATGACGAAAAAGTCTTTGGCCGCCAAGAAGTGATCCGCATCGGGGACAAAGAATGTACGTTAGTTTTAGTTAAAAACCCTGTTGGTTTGAACCAAGTCATCGATATGATCAGCCTGTCGCCCTATCCTTTCTCACTAGTCAGCTTGTTGAATGCCAACTACGCAGATGGGATCGACGTCAGCTGGATTTGGGATGGCGACCATGAAGCGTTTGCCGATATGGGGATTCCTCAAGTGGTCGCTGGTGGTGATCGTCACAAAGATATGGCGTTGCGGTTAAAAGTTGCGGGGATCCCTGAAGAGAAAATCATTGAAACCCCTGAACTTGATGACGTCATCAAGCAAATTGCAGACTTACCAACAGAAAAAGTCTATATTTTAGCGACTTACACTGCAGTCCTGCAGCTACGCAAAAAGCTTGCGGAAAAAGGCTATATCAAAGGAGGAATGAGTCGTGACTAAGTATCAACTGAATGTTGCCCACTTGTATGGAAATCTTTTGAATACTTACGGCGATAACGGCAATCTCTTGATGTTGCGCTACGTGGCCGAAAAACTAGGCGTGACCTTCAACGCAGAAGTCGTCAGCATTCACGAGCCCTTCGATCCTGAAAAATATGATCTCGTCTTCTTCGGTGGCGGACAAGATTTTGAACAAGTGATCGTTTCACAAGATATCCAATCAAAAAAAGAAGCCCTGACCAGCTATATCGAAAATGATGGCGTGATGCTGGCAATTTGCGGCGGCTATCAATTGCTGGGTCATTACTACATCGGTGCCAACGGCGAGAAAATCAAGGGGATCGGTGCCTTGGATCATTACACCTTAAGCCAAGAAAACAACCGTTTCATCGGTGACATCGTGATCCACAATGAAGAATTCGATGAGACCTATTATGGCTTTGAAAACCATAATGGCCGTACTTTCTTAGGTAAAGGGGAAAAACCATTGGGGAAAGTCATCCAAGGACAAGGAAACAATGGCGAAGACCAAACCGAAGGCGTGGTTTACCGCAATGTGTTCGGCTCTTACTTCCACGGACCGCTTCTCGCAAGAAATGAGCATTTGGCAGAGCGCTTGATCCGCACCGCCCTTGCCAATCGTTATGGCAACGTCGAAATTTAAATACACGTACTTAGCAAACAAACCTGTTTTTCGCAGGTTTGTTTTTTTATGGGAAATTTCCCCGCAGTTGCTACCTTTTCTCTTTGTTTGCTTCTACGTTCCTATGCCACCTCGCTTTATTGTAACCGCTATCTTTCTTTTCTATACTGAGGTTGTAGTAAAAATTGAAAGGAGATGTTAAGAAATTATGATGGAAAAAGTTCAGCGGTTTGGCGGTGCGATGTTTACCCCGGTCCTCTTGTTTTCATTTTCGGGGATCATGGTCGCGCTGTGTATTATCTTTAAAAATCCGATGCTTGTGGGGAGCATCGCCACTGAAGGCTCTACTTGGTTCAACATTTGGACGATTATTGAAAACGGTGCATGGACGGTCTTCAACCAAATGGAATTACTATTTGTTATTGGATTACCGATCGGTCTCGCAAAAAAAGCCAATGCGCGAGCGGCAATGGAAGCCTTTGTCGTCTATATTACTTGTAATTATTTTATTTCTGGCATGATCGAATACTTTGGTCACTTCTTCGGTGTCAACTTTGCAGCTGATCCCGGCGGTGAGAGTGGCTTGAAAATGATCGCCGGCATCAAAACATTAGATACTGGTATTATCGGAGCAATTTTTATTTCGGCGATCGTCGTCTATCTTCACAACAAGTTTTTCGATACGAAGCTGCCTGATTTTCTCGGAATCTTCCAAGGCTCTTCCTTTGTCGTGATCCTTGGATTCTTTTTGATGTTGCCAGTCGCTTTCTTGATTGCATTGATTTGGCCGAAAGTCCAAGCTGGCATTGGGTCCATGCAAGGGTTTCTAGCAAGTGCTGGGGTCTTTGGGGTCTGGCTCTATACTTTCTTAGAGCGAATATTGATCCCCACAGGTCTCCATCATTTCGTGTATACCCCCTTTGTTTTTGGTCCTGCTGTCGTCGAAGAAGGAATCTCCAAATACTGGATGGCACATTTACAAGAATTTGCCCAATCCACCAGACCATTGAAAGAGCTTTTCCCTGAAGGGGGCTTTGCTTTACATGGCAATTCTAAGATCTTTGCTGCACCGGGGATCGCTGCTGCTTTTTATTTCACAGCCAAGCCTGAGAATAAAAAGAAAGTCTTAGCGATTTTGATCCCTGCCACTTTAACTGCCGTTTTAGCTGGTATCACTGAGCCATTGGAATTTACCTTCCTCTTTATCTCACCACCCCTCTTTGCGGTGCACGCTGTTTTAGCAGCGACCATGGCGGCAACGATGTTTGCCTTCGGGGTCGTTGGAGATATGGGGGGCGGCTTGATCGATCTGTTAGCGAAGGTCTGGATTCCGCTATTTCAAAATCATCGCAGTATGATCTTCACGCAGTTGGTGATTGGGTTAGCCTTTACTGCGCTTTATTTCCTTGTTTTCCGCTTCTTGATCCTCAAATTTAAGTTAGCCACACCAGGACGGGAAGAAAACAATAGCGAAGTCAAACTATACACCAAAAAAGATTACAAAGAAAAACAAGCCAACACTGGAACTCCAGTGATTGCTGGTGCCAATCGCTACACCGAACAAGCCGCAGTCTACTTAGAAGGGTTTGGCGGTCGCGACAACATTGATAAAGTCACTAATTGTGCTACTCGCCTAAGAATCACCGTTAAAGATCAAGACCAAGTGCTGCCAGATGACATCTTTAAAAGTGCTGGTGCCCATGGTGTTGTTCGCAACGGCAACGCCTTCCAAGTGATCGTTGGTCTGGATGTGCCACAAGTGAGAGAACAATTCGAAAAATTATTAGCTGTATCAGACTAAGGAGGAAACAAAAATGAAAAAATTTTCAATCGTGATCGCTGGAGGCGGCAGTACCTTTACCCCTGGAATCGTCTTGATGCTTTTAGAACACTTGGATCGTTTCCCGATTCGCCAAATCAAGTTTTACGACAATTTGGAAGAACGACAAGAAAAAGTGGCACAAGCTTGCGAGATTTTATTGAAAGAACGCGCACCCGAAATCAGCTTTTTAGCAACCACTGATCCCGAAACCGCGTTTCAGGATGTCGATTTTGTGATGGCGCATATCCGAGTTGGCTTGTATGCGATGCGCGAAAAGGATGAAAAAATCCCTTTGAAATATGGTGTGGTCGGCCAAGAAACTTGTGGTCCTGGCGGGATCGCTTATGGGATGCGTTCTATCGGCGGTGTATTGGAGTTAGTCGATTATATGGAAAAATATTCCCCTGATGCGTGGATGTTGAATTATTCCAATCCTGCAGCGATCGTCGCAGAAGCGACTCGTAAATTGCGCCCTGATGCTAAGATCATTAATATTTGTGATATGCCAGTGGGAATCGAAGAACGGATGGCGCAAGCGATCGGTTTAGCTTCTCGCAAAGAATTGGTCGTTCGCTATTATGGCTTGAATCATTTTGGCTGGTGGACAGATATACGAGACAAAGCTGGCAATGACTTGCTGCCGCAGATCCAAGCGCATGTAGCAAAATACGGCTATTCATTGCCAGAAGAAATCGAAGCGAGCCAACATGCTGATGCCAGCTGGATGCACACCTTTGCCAAAGCAAAAGAAGTGTACGAGGTTGATCCATCCACTTTGCCAAATACCTACTTGAAGTATTACTTTTTCCCTCAAGATGAAGTGGCGCACACCAACCCATCTTTTACACGGGCAAATGAAGTCATGGCTGGCCGCGAAAAACACGTCTTTGGTGAATGCCAACGCATCGTAGAGAACCAGACAGCGACTGACACCACGCTTGAAGTGGATGAACACGCCAGCTACATTGTTGACCTTGCACGAGCGATTGCTTATAACACGCAAGAACGAATGCTGTTGATCGTGCCTAACGAAGGAGCGATCGTCAACTTTGATGAACAGGCAATGGTGGAAGTGCCTTGTATCGTCGGCAGTAACGGGGCAGAACCAATCACACAAGGCAAGATCCCTCGCTTCCAAAAAGGATTGATGGAACAACAAGTCGCCGTAGAAAAATTAGTCGTGGAAGCTTGGGCAGAGGGTTCTTACCAGAAGCTGTGGCAAGCACTGATTCTTTCAAAAGTGGTCCCAAATGCCCGTGTAGCCAAAGAATTACTCGATGAATTGATCGAAGCAAATCAAGCCTTTTGGCCAGAATTACACTAGCCAGCGTTCTTCGCCTCCCCTCCTGGCTTTTCAGCTATACTTAATCAATAAGGAGGGGTTTTTGTGAAATTACAGTATTTGATTCAACAGCACCAAGCAGAGTTAAGTGAACTTGATCGTGGCATTCTGAACTATATTCTTTCCCACGGCGATACCGTTCTATCTATGGGGATCGTCGAGCTATCCGAGCAGGTTCACGTCTCAAAGTCATCTATTTTACGGTTGACGAAAAAACTTGGTTTTTCTGGCTATTCCGAGTTCAAATATTTTCTACGGCATCAGCAAGAACAGGCAACAACGATTTCGCAGCAAAAAACGATTTTTGAAAAGCAACAAGAGGATATTTTCGCCACCCTAAACTATGTAAAAACAGTAGACTTAGCTGCCCTCAACCGCTTGTTTGACCGCAGCAAAACCATCTACTGCTACCCAACTGGGTTCTCCCAAAAGAAAGCACTGGAGGAGTTTTCCAAAATGATGCTTTCTATGGAAAAACGAGTGATCGTATTGCCGAACAAAACGGAATTTGATATGGTCATGCCGATGATCACTGCCGAAGATTGTGTGATCATCGCCTCACTCAGCGGCGAAACAGAAAACGTCAAAGAGAATCTGACGACTTTTGCGATTCGTCAGATTCCCGTTTTGACATTGAGTGCGCCAGGAGATAATTATTTTGCTCGCCATTCAACGTTTCACCTGACCTATTATTGCGATTTTTTTCAAATCGGTCGCAAGAAAATCCCTAGCCAGTCTTTGATCGGACTGAGCTGCTTGATTGATTATTTGATCCGTTCCTACGGACTATTCACTTTACAGGAGGGCAACCATGACTAAACGAAAATGGGCGTTTCCATTGATTTTACTGAGTTATTGGCTTTTGATCGCCGGTGCTTACTATCTTTATCTTTCCTTGACTGCCTTCAACCATGGGATGACCTTTGCCCAGTACCTCAACTCGCAACCGTTAGCCGCTTTAGGGGTCTTGTTAAGTAGTCTCCTTTTGCTGCAAGGGGCTTGCCTGTACTTTATTCAACGGTTTTCCATGAGTAAAAAAGGCCTTTTGGGACAGTATTTATTCCTGATCTTCTTCCAACAGTTGCTGACAGCGAATGTCATCGGCGCAGGACTCGTCTTTTTTACAAGAAGAAGTCTTTCGAGTCAGGAGGAAACCGCAACTTGGGGCGAAAAGAGTTTTACCTATGGGGCATTAGCATTCATTCTTTTATTGAGTTTATTCTTTTTCCTCCTTGTTCGATCAGCGATTTAACTTCCCCAAAAAGAAAAGCAGTGCCGGTTGGCACTGCTTTTTGCTGTCGCTCATGTTAGTTTGGATCTGTTTTTGAAGCAAAAACCACTTTGATTCCAAAGTGATCGCTGACGATTGGAGTACGCGTTCCGTCAAAAACGACTTCATATTCCGTTGCTTGCAGGTCTTTTGATGCAAAAACATAATCGATCCGCAACGCTTCTCGATTGTCTTGCCAGCCATCAATGGCTTTAACGACAGAGGCTTCCCCGGTCGTTTCAGCAGCCGTTAAAAAGCTGTCTTGCAGCTGTAAGGAGCTGTCAAGGACCAGTTGATGCCCAGAACTGGCCGCATCGTTGTTGAAATCTCCTAGAATCAATAAGGTATCTGCCCGTTCTGCTAAAAATGCTTCTGTCTGTTGCCACTCGTAGGCAAATTTACCGTCTTGCCACCAAGAAAAGTGACAGCTAACGACTTGTACGATCTGCCCATCGGCTTCAGTCACGCCGCTCAGGTTTTTGCGCGTGGTATGATCCCAGACATCCGTGGCTTGTGAAGCAAGATATTCTTTGGCAATGATGGGCTGTTTGGACAATAAGGCATTGCCTTCGTGGTAAATGTCATAGCCTACGTGACTGTAGGTCCATGACCAATAGTAGTCACAGTCTAACAGTTGCAGTTCTTCCACTAGGCGTAAAGCAAAATTGTCCTCCTTGATTTCCACCAGCGTATCTGTCGGGCAATAAAGCCCATCAGGAACGATGGTTTGAGCAGCGATCGTTTGGTTGACTTCTTGCAAGGCGATGATGTCATAGTCGCCTGTTGCAATCTCTTGTGCGATCATTTTGCATTTTTCTAGCTGATTTTCTTCTAACCAGCTATGGGTGTTCAATGTTAATACCTTCATGAATAAGGCTCCTTCTCTCGGTTTGCTTGTACGATTCCTTTTAAAAATAAAAGAGAGCGGGTCAACAAAAGAGTCGACCCGCTTGTCATTTTATTATAGTTTTACGATTCCAACAACTGCGGCTGCTTGTTGCTTGCCGATTTGGGTCAATTCAAAGGAATCGATTTGATCGCTGTTGGTCAACACTACAACGATGGTGGTGTCTTTGCCAGCAGCACTTACTGCAGCGAGATCCATCTCCGCTAACTTGTCACCGACCGCCACTTGTTGTCCTTCAGTGACAGCTACCGTAAAGGGTGCACCGTTTAAGTCAACGGTATCTAAGCCCATGTGAACCAATACTTCGATGCCTTCATCAGAAAGCAAGCCGATCGCATGTTTCGTTGGGAAGATGTTGGTGACTTTCCCGCTGATTGGTGCGACAACTGTCGTCTGCTCTGGACGTATACCATAACCGTCACCCATCATTTTTTCCGCAAACACTTGGTCTTTGACAGAGGTGATCGGCATCACTTCTCCAGTGGCAACGGCAGCTAGTTCAGCTGTCACGCCTTGGCTTTGATGGGTAGTGGTTTCAGCTGGTGCTTGACTAGCAGTCGGTTCGGGAATCGTGACACCAGAATCTAAGATATCTTGAATGTCTGATTTTAAGACATCTGCTTTCGGTCCATAGACTGCTTGCACACCGTTGTCTTTTACGATCAAGCCTAAAGCCCCTGCGGCTTTCCACGCTTTTTCATCGCCGACCGCTTCTCGATTTTTCACAGAGACCCGTAAACGAGTCATACATGCATCAACGTCGGCGATATTTTCACGTCCACCTAATAAATGAATGATTTTCACGACTTGTGAATCTGGGTTCAAGTTGCCATCCGCCGAAGCAGTTGCTGGCGCATCGCTGGCCCCTTCTGTTTCATAGTTGCCGTTTCTACCTGGTGTTGCAAAGTTGAATTTTTTGATCAAGAAGTTTGCCAAGAAATACATCCCGACACCAAAGACGATGGTCACTAACACAAAGTTGATCAAATCTTGTCCTAAGCCGGCATTGATCGCCATTGGGGTACGGGTCAACAACTCGATATTCCCAAAAGAATGGACCCGTAAGTTGACGATATCCGCCATCGCAAATGCCGCCCCTTGTACGACTGCATAAACGATGTAAAGCGGTACGGCAGCAAACATAAACATGAACTCCAACGGTTCTGTTACCCCTGTCAAGAAGACAGCGATGGCAGCTGATAAATACATAGAGGTATATTTGTGCCGTTTGTCCGCATCGACATTGCGGTACATGGCATAAGACAAGCCCATCAAGATCCCAGATGAACCAATCATTTGTCCAACTTTAAAGCGGGCAGGAACAAAGTTTTCCAATAAAAATTGATATTGTGACGTATCTCCAGCATTGCGCATATTCACTAGATCTGTTGCCCAAGCAAGCCATAATGGGTCTTGTCCAAAGACTTGGGTGCCGGCTTGTGCCCCAGAAAGAATTGTGTAGGTTCCACCTAATTCGGTGTAATTGATCGGGATCGTCAACATATGATGCAGCCCGAATGGTAAGAGCAGCCGCTCCAAGGTTCCAAACAAGAAAGGTGCTAAAACGGGCGCACTTTCTTGTGATTGCGCGATCCATAAACCGAAGTTGTTGATACCGGCTTGAATGTAAGGCCAAACGATTGATAACACTAATGCGACGACTACTGAACGGGCAATCACCACGAAAGGGACGAAGCGTTTGCCGTTAAAGAAGGAAAGCGCATCCGGTAATTTGCGGAAATTATAGTATTTGTTGTAAGCTGTTGCCCCCACAAAACCGGCGATGATCCCGACAAAGACGCCCATGTTCAAAGCAGGTGCTTCTAATACACTAGTAAAGAAACCGTCGATCATGATCTTTGTCCCAAACAACGTATGGGTAAAGGCGCCTTCTTCGGTTAACATCGCGCTCGTCACGCCAAAGATCGAACCAGTGATCCGATTGATCAAAATAAAGGCGATCCCGGCAGCAAATGCCCCACCAGCTCGCTCTTTAGCCCAACTACCACCAATAGCTAATGCAAATAATAAATGCAAGTTACCAATAATTGCCCAACCAATGTTTTCAATGACGCCTCCTGTGGTGATCAAGAATGCCCAGTCGGCATTGATCATTGGGATCGTTTTCCCAATACTGATCATCAAACCAGCGGCTGGCATAACAGCGACAACCACCATTAGCGCTTTTCCGAATTTTTGCCAAAATTCGAAGCTCAATAATTTTTTCATCTTCCTTCTTCCTTCCCTGAATCGATTTACGCAATCGGTTTCTTAATGATTTCATTCTAACGGAGAAAAAAGATTTTGTAAACCCAGAAATATCAAAAGGTATTCTATTCGCTTTTTCGCCTTTATCTAACTGAATCTTTCCTTCTCGATGTTTCCTAATAGGAAATTCTTTAAACGCAACAACTTTCACTTGACGATGCAATCGTTTGCGCTTATGATAGAGATATCAAAAAGATTCTGGAGGGACTTTCATGAAAAAAATCCAACGATTGTTCGAGATCGATCCATGGAAAATCGCGACATCTACCTTAGATAAAGAAAATCGTCGACTGCAAGAGTCGCTAACAAGCATCGGGAATGGCTACATGGGAATGCGCGGCAACTTTGAAGAACAATACAGCGGCGATCATCACTTAGGTACCTATATCGCAGGTGTCTGGTACCCAGACAAAACCCGTGTTGGCTGGTGGAAAAACGGCTATCCTGACTATTTTGGCAAAGTGATCAATGCGGTCAACTTTATTGCAATGGATCTATTTATCAATGACCAATTAGTCGACTTAGCAAAAATCAGCCCAAGTGATTTCCATTTAGAACTAGACATGGAAACTGGGATTTTACGCCGCAACTATACTGTGACTTTAGCAGGTGCAACGGTTAAATTCTCTTTTGAACGCTTCTTGAGCATCGTAAAACGTGAACTTGCCCTCATTAAGATGGATGCTGAGATCATTGAAGGCGACGCTGAGATCAAAGTCATTTCTAAACTAGATAACAACGTCCATAACGAAGACAGCAACTACGACGAACGTTTCTGGGAAGAATTGGCTCATGGCCAAACCGAAACCTTCCATTACTTGACGACTCGGACCGTAGAAAATAATTTTGACATTGAACGCTTTACTGTCACTTCTGCTATGCGTCATAGCCAAACACCGATTGATTCCGTGAAAAGCGAACTTTGCGTCGCTGATACCTTTGCCTTTTCTGGGGCAGCCGGTGACACCTTCTCATTGATCAAAGAAGTCTTGATCGTTACGAGTCGTGATGTTCCCGCTCATGATCATCCAGCAAAAGTCACCGAATTAGGCACTTTATACAAAGCAGATTATGATGCGTTGCGTGCAGAACAAGTCGCTGCTTGGAAAGCCCGCTGGGATTTAGCCGATGTGATCATTGAAGGCGATGCTGCGGCGCAACAAGGGATTCGTTTCAACCTGTTCCAATTGTTTTCAACCTATTATGGCGAAGACGAGCGCTTGAACATTGGACCGAAAGGCTTTACTGGTGAAAAATATGGCGGTGCGACTTACTGGGATACCGAAGCCTATGCAGTCCCATTGTATTTGGCATTAGCAAAACCAGAAGTGACCCGCAACTTGTTGAAATACCGTCACAACCAATTGCCGCAAGCCCATATCAATGCGCAAAAACAAGGCTTAGCAGGTGCCCTTTACCCAATGGTGACCTTCACTGGGATCGAATGCCACAATGAGTGGGAGATCACTTTCGAAGAAATTCACCGAAACGGTGCCATCGCTTATGCCATCTACAACTATACGAATTATACTGGCGATACAAGTTACCTGAAAAAAGAAGGATTAGAAGTGTTAAGCGCGATTTCACGTTTCTGGGCAGATCGTGTCCACTATTCAAAACGTCAGCAAAAATACATGATCCATGGCGTCACTGGACCAAACGAATACGAAAACAATATCAATAACAACTGGTACACCAATAAAATGGCTACTTGGGTCTTAGCTTATACCTTAGCCAGCTATGAAGCCTTCAAAGACGAAGCGACTGTCACGATCTCTGACGAAGAGCAAGCCAAATGGCAAGACATCATCGACAATATGTACTTCCCAGAAGACCAAGAGCTTGGAGTCTTCGTCCAGCATGATACCTTCTTAGACAAAGACTTGATGCCCGTTTCCGATCTTGATCCAAAACATTTGCCGTTGAACCAAAATTGGTCGTGGGATCATATCTTGCGCTCTTACTTTATCAAGCAAGCCGATGTTTTGCAAGGGATCTACTTCTTCGGCGATCAATTCAGCAAAGAAGAAAAACAACGGAACTTTGATTTCTATGAGCCGATGACAGTGCATGAATCTTCCCTTTCTCCAAGTATCCATGCGATTTTAGCAGCGGAATTAGGCATGGAAGAAAAAGCGTTGGAAATGTATGAGCGGACTGCTCGTCTTGATTTGGACAATTACAACAATGATACCGATGATGGCTTGCACATCACTTCTATGACCGGCAGCTGGTTAGCGATCGTTCAAGGCTTTGCTCAAATGAAAACCGATCACGACCACTTAGGGTTTGCGCCATTCTTACCTAAAACGTGGAGCCGCTATGCCTTCCACATCAACTATCGTGGACGTCTGCTCTTTGTTTCCGTCAATGAGTCGACGGTGACTTTGAAAAAAATCAGCGGTGAGGCATTGCCAATCAAGGTGTATGGCAAAGACTATGTTTTAGAAGACGAAATCAGTACAGCGATTAGCTAAACAAGCCTTCTGAAAGAAGAAATGTCTGCATTTCTTCTTTCTTTTGATTGGCTCTACCCTTGTGCCGACACTTTGTGATACTATAAGCTAAAAAAGGAGGGAAATCAGTGAGCATTACGGTCAAAGATGTCGCCAAAAAGGCTGGCGTCGCTACATCCACGGTTTCTCGTGTCGTAAACGATCATCCCAGTATCTCTGAAGATACTAAGAAGAAAGTGCGCAAAGTAATGGCAGAAATGGGCTACGTCCCCAATCTTGCGGCTCGAAATCTCGGCAAACAGATATCTAGTGCCATCGGCGTGATCTTGCCGCCCCTTGATTCGAAAGAACGACTAGGAAACCCCTTTTATTTAGAAACGATCGAAGCCATCAATGAAGAGGCCCGCCATCATCAAATGACGGTTGCCGTTGCCTCCGCCCGTGACTTTGCTACATTACTAAAAAACGTGGAACGAATGCACCTGCAAAAACAAGTAGATGGCTTTATCTTGGTCTATTCCGATGAAAAAGACCCCATCATCGATTATCTGGTCGAAAAAGAAGTCCCCTTTACCTTGATTGGTCAACCATACAGCAATGAAGACAAAATCGTTTTTGTCGATAATGACAACCAGTTGTTAGGCAAGCAAGCAACCGAGCATCTGATCGCCCAAGGGCATACGAAGATTTTATTTGCTACTAATACGACCCATGAAAATCTGTATTTCGAACGTTTTTTCGGCTACCAAAAAGCCATGATGCTGGCAAATCTCCCCTTTTATCCAGCATTGACCTTTGAAAAAGCGGAAGATTACGTCACGTTTGAAGAAACGATCAAAGAATCCCAAGCAACTGCCATCGTCGTGATCGATGATCTGTTCGCTGTGCGGATCATTCAATTAGCGACGATGTATGGCTACAAAGTCCCGGATGACTTATCCATCATCAGTTTCAATAATTCGATCTTTGCTACTTTGACACACCCGTATTTGACTAGTATCGATATCAACGTGTTGTCCTTAGGAAAAATCGCTACCGAACGGCTGATGGCGCAATTGAATCATGAAGATTCAAACGGCGTACAGCTGGTCGTACCACATAAGCTGATCAAACGAGAAACGGTCTTGAACCGCAATCAGTTGAACTGATCCGCTGTGTCTGGTCCACTTCCCCCACACGCAAAAGCACCCGCTGTCCCTAGGGATAGCGGGTGCTTTTCATATTTTTATTTATACTCTTTGCTTTCCAGGCGGAACAATGGACTCATTGGTGTATTTTCGTGAATGCGGCGAACGGCTTCCCCCATCAATTCAGCACAAGAAATGTAGTGCAGTTTTTCTGGATGGCGTTCTTCGCTGGTCCAACAAGAATCGGTGACACAAATCCTTTCAATCGCTGATTGATCCAAAATTTCTTTAGCTGGCGGCGAAAGTAAGGCGTGAGACACACAAGCATACACTTCGCTGGCACCAGCTTCCTTCAACAAGTCTGCCGCTTTTGCCAATGTATGGCCGGTATTTAAAATGTCATCAACTAAAATACATTTTTTCCCAACGACATCACCAATCACATAGCCGCCATCGGCTTCATCTTGATCGACGATCGCGATCGCTGTATCTAAGTATTCTGCCAAACTACGGGTCCGTTGGACACCGCTGTTTTTTGGTGAAACAACGACATAGTCGTCACCAGTCATTTTTTGTTCGCGATAATAATGGGCAAACAATGGGATCGTAAAGAGATTATCCACTGGGATGTCGAAAAATCCTTGAACTTGGACGGCATGCAGATCAAGCGTCAAGATCCGAGAAGCCCCTGCTTCCACCAGCATATTGGCAATCAATTTTGCAGTAATCGGCTCATGCGGGTTGGCGGTTCGGTCTTGCCGCGCATATGCGTAATAAGGCAAAACGACATTGATGGTCTTCGCACTAGCCCGTTTCATCGCATCGATCATGATCAGCAACTCTAAATAATGATCATTGACGGGTTCATTCGTCGATTGAATGATATAAATATGGTCGCCCCGCACACTTTCTTCAATATTGATGGCAATCTCTCCATCACTAAACTGTGTCACTTTTGACTTCCCTAGTTCTGTACCGAAAACTTTCGCAATGTTTTCTGCTAATGGTAAATTTCCATTTAAACTAAAAATTTTCAACGAACTATCTTTATAACTTTCGCCCATGATTGCCTCCAATGAATGTGGTTGTTTTCTTCTATTCTAGCACAAAGTGACTGTTTTTTTAACCGTCTCGTTCAAGGAAGTGTGACGGTACCGTTTACCCAACTGGCGGGAATTACTTTTTTGTAGTTGCCCCAGTTGTCATGAACTTTAAAATAGCGTTCTCCGCTGGCGGTTTCGGCGTAGGCGTAAGCCACGACCCAATGATTGCCATATGTGCTGCCTAAAGGCTTCAAAATACCGATGATCACCGGTTTGCCTTCGTCGATTCGTTTGCACGCTCGATGCCAACCGCCAACAACGGTCGCACGTCCGCGGTAAGGCAATTGGAATTGATCGAAAAACCGAGTCAAACCATGACTGACTTGCCAAGCGATCGTCGGCAACCCATGAGGCTGAATCAGCACACGCAGCATTTCCGTCACTACTGTCAGATCCCGCTGTTTTTTTCGACGAAACGCTTTCGGGATGATCGTTTCATCGATGTAATCTTGATAGTAGGCCAAAAAGACGGCTGCCGCATAGGTGCCGCATAAATACCCTGAAGGAGTGACCCACTGCTTATACGGACGAAACCGCTCTTCGGCGATCCCTTTCCACTCTACTTGTTCCATCTCGTTCACCTGCCTTTTTTCTTATTATACCTTAGATTCTCCTCCTACTTGGATCAAAACCCTTTTTCGTCTAGAAAACTTTTCTTTGCGTCCTTACAGATTTTGTTTCATAATAGTAGAAAGCGAGAGGAGCGAAAGACATGACAACCTTGTTAAAAGATGATTTTTATGACTATGTAAATGGCGAGTGGCTGGAGACCGCTGTTATTCCAGCAGATAAACCCGCTACGGGTGGATTCCAAGATCTCGTTGACGGAATCGATTCCTTAATGATCGCAGAATTTGAAAATATGGCACACGATCCCCATGCTACGCCAAAAGGCCGCATGAAGGATGCTGTGGCTTTTTACCGCTTAGCCAGCGATTTTGCCCAACGAGAGGCAGCTGGCGCTACTGAAGCAAATGCACTATTAGCAAAAATCGAAGCGTTGCGTTCTTATGAGGAATTGAATCAGCAACTGGCAAGTTTCGTTTTAGATGGCATTGCCTTGCCTTTCCAACTGGATGTCGATGCAGACATGAAAAATGCGCAAATGAATACTTTGTCGGTCTATCCGCCTGCTACTATTTTGCCGGATAAAACCTATTACACAGAAAATCCCCAAGCAGGCGAAATGCTGCAAGTCTACTTTGAGATGGCCGTCAACGTTTTAGTTGCTTACGGAAAAGACCAAGCAGAAGCGGAATCGTTGGTAGAGCAAGCGATCGCATTTGATAAATTGATCGCCCCTCACGTCCGCAGTGCGGAAGAAAGTGCGGATTATAGTAAAAACTACAATCCTCGCTCCTTGGAGGAATTTGCAAAGCAAGCTAGCAAGATCGATTTTACACAACTCTTGACAGCCCTTTTACCAGGTACACCAGAAGAGCTGATCGTAACGGAACCCGCTTACTTTGAAGCCTTTGACATTATTGTTTCTGATAGCCATTTTGAACTCTTGAAAGGCTGGATGATCGTCAACCAAAGCTTGCGCTATACTAGCTATCTGAGTGAAGAATTGCGTCAGTTAGGCGGAACCTACAGTCGCTACTTATCAGGGATCGATGAAGCGGCTCCCCAACAAAAAGCGGCTTATTACTTAACGATGGGTCATTTTAGTCAAGTGATCGGTGATTATTATGGACGCAAGTACTTTGGGGAAATGGCGAAAAAAGACGTCAAACACATGGTGGAAACAATGATTGCTGTCTACCAAGATCGTTTGCGCAACAACACGTGGTTAAGTGAAGAAACCCGCCAAAAAGCGATCATCAAATTGAATCGTTTAGGCATCCATGTCGGGTACCCTGATCAAGTTCCTGCTATTTATGATCAATTGCATACCGATGAAGAGAAAAGTCTGCTGGCAAATGCCCTGCATTTCAATCGTTTGTTCCGAGAAGATGGCTTCAAAAAATGGCAGCAGCCCGTGGATCGCGAGGAATGGGAAATGTCCGCCGCTACCGTGAATGCCTACTATCACCCATTTAAGAACGTGATCGTTTTCCCAGCCGCAATCTTACAAGCGCCCTTTTATAGTTTGGAACAATCCACCAGCGCAAATTATGGGGGGATCGGCGCGGTCATTGCTCATGAGATCTCCCACGCCTTTGACAACAACGGGGCAAAATTTGATGAATATGGTAATTTAAACAATTGGTGGACAGAAGAAGATCTGGCCCACTTTGAACGCTTAGCTCAAGCGATGATCGACGAGTTTGATGGCCTGCCCTTTGCCGGCGGTACCGTCAACGGAACATTGACTGTTTCTGAAAACATCGCCGATGCAGGCGGACTAAGCTGTGCGCTAGAAGCAGCGCAAAAAGAAAGCGATGTTTCTTTAACAGACTTCTTCACCAATTGGGCGAAGATTTGGCGTACAAAAGCCAAAGAACAATACCAACAGCTCTTACTGGCGATCGATGTCCACGGACCAGCTAAACTACGGGCCAATATCCAAGTCCAAAATATCGATGAATTTTATACAACCTTTGATATCAAACCTGGTGACCCTATGTATCGTGCACCAGAAGATCGTGTGCAGATCTGGTAAACAAAAGCGCAAGCAGATTTTTCTGCTTGCGCTTTTTCTTCGCCAATTGTTTATTTCTGTAAAGCTTTTTTCATCATACTAATCACAGAATCGAATTGAGAATGCTCATTGACGACTTGATCGGCTTTTTGTCGATTGGGGCGGTCTTTTAGAAAGTCGAAGATTTGGTTTTCATTCTGGATTCCTAGTTTAGCCATAAACTCATCCAAGTTCTGAAAATCTGTATACTTTTGTAAGAAGTCATTGTTCAACAACGCCTTCACATCAAGATTCCCTTTTTGATACGCTTGATAAAGGCTAGTCAGTTCACTGAAACTGAAATTTGCTTTTAATTGATCCATCCATCCCATTTATGCTTCCTCCTTCGCAGAAATGATTTTCGCACCAAGGGTATTTTCAAAATGGCGTAGTGCCCATTCATGTCCGACCGCGTCAAAGCTGGCAACGGTATCTGCATCGATCACCAGTTGGTAGCCTAAATTATAGGCATCCACTGCTGTATGCAAGACACAGATGTCGGTACAAACGCCGGTCAGGTACAATTCCGTGATCCCTCTTTCCCGGAGTCGGATGTCCAAGTCGGTACCACTAAACGCTGAGTAATGGCGCTTGTCGATCCAATAGACATTTGGCGCTTCCTGATAGGTTTCATAAAGCGGGGCTAAACGACCATAAAGATGTCGCCCCGCACTGCCCGCAAGATTGTGGGGTGGGAACAAGCGGTTTTCAGGATGATAGTTGTCTGTTTCCTCATGACGATCAATGGCAAAAACGACATACTCACCGGCTTCGATAAAGGCTTGCGTCCGAGCCACTAAGGCAGCTTCAATCGCTTGCCCAGCAGCACCCGTCGTCAATCGTCCCTCATCTGCAACAAAATCAAACGTATAATCAATGGATAGTAATGCTCTCATGCTTCCTTCCTCCTCTTACGGATCGGCTCTCCTGTTTTTTAAGTTACTTTAATGTTTCAACGAATGCCAAGACCATTTCAGCGGAACGCTTGCCAGCTTCTAAGATAAACTCATCAAAAGAGACGGTTGCTGCGTGGTCGGCGGTGTCGCTGATCGCGCGCACGATTAAGAAAGGAATATTGAATTGCTGCGCAGTCTGTGCGATCGCGGCTCCTTCCATCTCACAAGCCAAGGCATCTGGAAAATGTCCTAAAATCTCCTGTACTTTTTGCGGGTCATGAATAAAGCTGTCACCAGTAACGATCAGTCCCTTTTTCACGGTATGATGGGTCGCTTCTGCGGCTTTCGTCATCTCACTGATCAAATAGCGGCTGGCTTCATAATACAAAGGCATCCCACCAGGCAACTGGCCATATTCATAACCAAAGCCAGTCACATCGACATCAAAATAGGCCACTTTATCTGAGATCACTAAATCCCCTACTTGTAAACCGGCACCGATCCCACCAGCTGATCCAGTATTGATCACCATATTGACCCCGTATTGTTGGATCAGTAAACTAGTGGTGATCGATGCCAGAACTTTACCAATACCTGAACGAACGACGATCACTTCATGATTGCCGATACTTCCTGAAATAAATAGTGCGCCGCCGCGTTCCCAAGAAAGCGGTGAAATCAACTGTTCCCGCAACGTCTTGATTTCTTCCTCCATTGCACCAATAATACCAATTTTCATGTGTTTGCCTCCTGCTTCTCGTTTATTTTTCATCCTTTAAAATGAAAAACAACAGAAATTCCCACGTATCTACTGACGTGTTTTTTCTCCTTTCATGATAAACTAGTTTTGACGAAACGAACAGTTTTTTGTCATTATCAAAGGAGGCACTTATGTCTGAAATTTTCAACGCCATGGCAGCAAAATACGATACCCCTGAACGGATCGCGTTAGCACAATTAGTCACCCAAACCCTTGAACCTTATTTTAAAGACAACCAGCACCAAACTCTGATCGATATCGGCGGCGGTACCGGCCTAGTAAGTCTGCCCTTAGCAGCTTATGTCCAGCACTTAGCCATCTGGGATACTGCCCCTGGCATGATCGAGGTTTCTGAAAAAAAAATCAACCAACTGCAGCTGGCCAATGCTTCTGCAACTGTCCACGATCTGCTGCAAGAATCCTTACAAGCAAAAGCAGACGCTGTGCTGCTATCCCTCGTCTTGCTGCATATTCCTGACACAGCCGCTATGATGGAAAAACTATACGCCTTGCTGCAGCCAGGAGGAACCCTTTACCTAGTGGATTTCCTCAAAAATCCCGCCGTGTCTCACCCGCTGGTTCATAATGGGTTTGACCCTGCTGCATTGACTCAACTGACAGAGGCGATTGGGTTTACCGACACTTCCTTTACCGTTTTTCATGAAGCGGATCATTTGTTCATGAATCAGCCAGCGGCCATGTTTTTAGCTATTTTGAAAAAGCCGACCGAATAACAAAAAAGCCGCACTTGCAGAAGATGCAGGGGCGGCTTTTTCTTAGTACTAGATGAATCACAACAAAAAGATCGCCAAACCGACGACGACTAACAATAAAGTGACGATCACAATGGCTTTCATTAAAAAACGGTTCAGATCCCGAGATTTCTGGTTCTCACCGGCACGGGTCTTCGTGATTTCTTTGTTTTTCTTGCGCACTTTTCGGTAGTGGTTATCAATTTGTTTTTCTTTTTGTTTCCATTCTTTCTTGCTTTGCTTTTCTACGATTTGCTGATTACGTTCAGACGCCGCTTGTTCTTCTTCGCGTCGGCGTCGAAGTTCACTGCGGGTGATCAATGGTTCTTTAGGCAAGTCCGTTCCTCCGTTTCAATTCCAGCAACTCCCAAAATTGGATCGCAAACACGGTCTTCGCATCACAGATCGTTCCATCAGCGATAGCGGCTTGTGCTTGCTCTAAGCTCAATTCATAGACTTCCAGCACTTCGTCTTCGTCTTGCGGTAAGGGATTTGCCACTTTTTCCAGCTCTTTCGCATAATAGACGTGCAAGATTTCATTCGCAAATCCTGGTGAAAGGTACATAGAAGAAACATGCTCTAGCGTTTTTGCGCGATAGCCAGTCTCTTCTTCCAATTCCCGGGCGCCAGTCAAATCTGGACGTGCGCCTTCTCCTGGATCGATTTTGCCTGCTGGTATCTCTAAAATCACTCGCTCTAATGGCTTTCTGAATTGGCGAACGAACAGCATTTTGTTCTCACTCGTCAAGGCGATCACGGCCACCCCACCTGGGTGGAAGACTAGTTCGCGTTTACTGGTTCCACCATTGGGCAAGGAGACATCATCAACCACCACATCAATGATTTTGCCATGGAAAATTTCATTCCGTTGGATCGTTTTTTCTTCAAAATCTTTAAATTCTAACATCTATCGACACCTAACTTTCCTCATACGTCTTATCTATCAAACACTTTAGCATAATTTAGAAAAAATATCTTCTTAAGAAATAGCAAGAAAGCTTATGAATTTACTAAAAATCGGAAAATCCACCCCAAGTCTGATATTTTTCTTTTAGTGAACATGCTAAAATAAAGATGTCGAATAACCCAATCTACTTGTCCAAGAGATTTTTAGGAGGAGGAAAAATGAAAAAAAACATCTGGCTGATCGTTGGTGCGATCGTCCTCATCAGTATTATTTTTAACGTAGTAGGCGATTCATTTGCGAGCCTATTATTAATCGTCGGTGCGATTTTAGTCTACGTCGGTATCAGAGGACGTAAAGTTCCGGCAGCGGATCCACAAGTTTTGCCTTCTTTAACGAGAGAACGAGAAGCCCATTACTTGAAAAGCGGAATGACTGCTCGTGAGATCGAATTGTTCCGTGAAACGATGAATCAGACGAAACACCAAATCGATAAATACCAAAAAAATATCACTAGCAATAACAAGTTAAAAGCCATTGACTTGCGTCACGATGCCTTGCGTGCCTCAAAAGCTCTTTTCAAAGAACTCGTAAAAGAACCAACTAAACTGCCTTTGGCAAGTCATTTCCTTTATACCCACTTGCCCAATATGGTCGATTTGACCGATAAGTTCATTGAAATCAATAGCCATGAGATCAAAAGTCGTGAGACCTATGATAAAATCGAAGAAAGCACACAAATTATCGAGCAAATGGCTTCCTTGATCGCCAAAGACTACTCCCAATTTGTAGCAGACGATCTTGATGACATGGATATTGAGTTATCCATTGCCAAACAAAGCATAAAACGAGATAATGAATAGGGATAGATTCTGATTGGCAACAAAAAAAGAATCTAAAAAAAAATCTAGCCCAGGCTAGATTTTTTTCGAAAGCAGACAATTATTAGGAGGAGTTATTATGAGTGACACACCAAATCAAGTAAAACCCGTAACGGATACGCTTGACGATTTATTGAACAACCCATTTTCAACCCCTGTCGACACTTTGACCACTACTCAACAAGCGGAGATCAGTCAGCTGAAAGAACAGCAAACAGCACCGCGTTTGATTGACAAATTACCGCCAGAGCGTCAAGCACAGGCCCAAGAATTAGCCAGCAAGATCGATGCAACTGACCAGCAAGCAGTCATCACCTATGGTGCAGCTGCCCAAACCAAACTTGGGGAGTTTTCCCAATCTATGTTGAACCATGTCCAAGCAGCTGATATCGGCCCTGTGGGCGACTCATTGACTGAGTTGATGTATCGCTTGCAAGAAGCCAATCCAGATGAACTGCGTGCAGGTGAAGGCAACTTATTCAAGCGGATGTTTGGTAAAGTAAAACAATCCATTTTTGAAATCACCGCTAAATACCAAAAAATCGGTGCCCAAATCGACAAGATCGCCGTCAAATTGGATAAAGAAAAAGACGGTTTGCTAAAAGACAACCTGATGTTGGAACAGTTGTATCAAAAGAACAAAGATTACTTCGATGCATTGAACATCTACATTGCCGCTGGCGAGTTGAAGATGCAAGAATTGCAAACCAAAATCATTCCTGAAGCCATGAAAAAAGCAGAAGAAACGAATGATCAAATGGACGTACAGATCGCCAACGATTACACGCAATTCCTAGATCGTTTAGACAAACGGACCCATGACTTGCGCTTGGCACGTCAAATCACGATCCAACAGGCACCGCAAATTCGCCTGATCCAAAACACGAACCAAGCGTTAGCAGAAAAAATCCAAGCTTCTGTCAATACAGCGATCCCGCTATGGAAAAACCAAGTGGTCATTGCCTTGACTTTATTGCGTCAAAAAGATGCAGTTACGGCACAGCGCCAAGTTTCTGAGACCACCAATGATCTATTGAAGAAAAACTCAGAAATGTTGAAAGTTTCTGCTATTGAAACAGCGAAAGAAAACGAGCGCGGCATCGTCGACATCGAAACATTGCAAAAAACACAAAACGACCTTGTGGAAACGATCCAAGAAACATTACGGATCCAAAAAGAAGGAAAAGAAAAACGTCGTGCTGCCGAAGTGGAATTGGGTCATCTAGAAGAAGACTTGAAAGACCGCTTATTGGATTTAACTAGCAACAAGTAAATTTCACCTATCAAAAGAGGACTTCCATTCATGGAGTCCTCTTTTTTTGAAAAATTTTATTTAAGTGAAGGCAGCGATCCAATCTCAATGAAATGAAACTTCAAAATGATTGACGCCGTCTTGATCCACCGTCAAACTGATTTGCGCCTGCAGCATTTCTGTGATGGCTTTGGCGATGGCTAAACCTAACCCATAGCCGCCTTCTTGATGATTGCGAGAAGGATCCCCGCGGTAGAAGCGGTCAAAGACATAGGGAATTTTTTCTTCGGGGATCGGACAACCACCGTTGGAGACTTGCAGCACTGTCTTTCGTTGCCGTTCGATTAGGGCCACTGTGACTGTTTCTCCAGCGGGCGTGTATTTCAAGGCATTGTCTACCAATATCATGGTCAATTGCCGCAAGGCTTGCTCATTGCTTTCAAGGCGCACCTGTTTAGCGATCTGTTCCTGATAGTGGATCCCTTTTTCCAGCGCAATCGCCTCCATGCTTTGATAAACACTTTGCACGACTTGACTGGCATCGATCACCGAACGCACCATTTCTTGCTCGGCACTTTCAAATTTGGTCAACAGCAATAAGCTATTTACTAGCTCATCCATCCGTTCGGAACCTAACTGAATGTTTTCCAGCCATTTCATTTGGCTTTCCAAGGTTTCTTCTGGACTGCCAGCTAATACCTCAGCATTGACTTGAATGATCGCCAGTGGTGTTTTCAACTCATGGGAAGCGTTAGAAACAAACTCTTTTTGTTTGCGCCAAGCCAGTTCCACCGGTCGCAAGGCTCGATTGGCCACATAAAAACTAGCGATATAAATACTGGCTAAAGCTAAAACGCCGATGAGCAAAAGCGTGTTTCTTAAGTTGCTTAGACTGGTTTTGTAGTCGGTGACGTCAAAGAACAGCACTTGATAAAATGGCTCGTAATTATTGATACTGGTGGAATATTCCCCTATTGCATCGTAATCGATTGAGTATTGATTGAAAGAAGTCACTAAAAAGAGCGCATACCGCCAATTTCGACCATTCACCTTCACTTCGTTAGGAATCTCCCCTTGTTTCGCCGCTGCATCGACCAAGGCTTCATAAAGCTCGTTTTGATCGACGCTCTCATCAATACTTTGAATCACGACATCCATTTGGCTAATGTCAAGTAGAGCGATCTCTCTGAGCTCACTGGTACTATTCGTGATGGTCAACATCATTGGATACTCAGGCTCTGTCAGTGATTGCCGCACTTCCTCCTCATCCAAAGGTACCGCAGCTAGGGTGTTTGCTTCTTGCGAGATCAATGATTGGATCTCGTTTTCAATTTGGGTGGCATTCAAAATATAGATAAAGGTAAAGGCACCTAAGACAATGATTGAGATCAACGCCATATTGAACCACAGCATTTTATTTCGCAATTTTTTTAACATGGCGGCTCCTTGCTCTGCAAAATATACCCCGCATTGCGGATCGTGCGAATGCCGATATCCGCTTCAAGCAGCGTCAGTTTTTTCCGCAGCAAAGACACATAGATTTCAACGCGGTTTTCTTCCACATCGGGATCAAAGCCCCAAATTTTATTGATGATGGTTTCTTTTGATAAAATCACTTTAGGTCTGGCTAAAAATAGCTCCATCAGTTTCATTTCTTTGGGTGACAGCACCACTTGATTGCTAGGCGTGGCTAACTGCAGCTCATTACGATCTAAGCCCACGTTGCCAAAGGCTAACTGGTCTTCTTGATAATCCAAATCTTTTCTTCTGCCTAGCGAACGAATCCGTGCCAGCAACTCTTTCATTTGAAAGGGTTTCGTCAAGTAATCATCTGCCCCTGCATCCAAGCCGAGTACTTTGTCATCGACTTCGCTTTTGGCCGTCAACATAATGATCGGCGTGCGAATATTTTGCTTGCGTAACGTCTTTAGCAATGTGATCCCATCGATTTTTGGCAGCATGATATCCAAAACGAGAATGTCATATACACCACTCGCTGCATAATCTAATCCGGTTTCGCCATCATACGCCAAATCAACGGAATAATGTTGTTTCTTCAATAAGCTGGCAACCGCTTCTGCGATCGATGGCTCATCTTCTACGAATAAGATCCGCATCGGTCAGTCCCCCTTTTACACTCATCATTTCTTTTTCAATCACTTTTCAGTAAGCACAATCATTCCTATAGACTCATTCCAATTGTTCTCCAATAAAAGGTTCTGTTGAAACGATCCGCATGTGTACACTTGTTTGATGAATCCACATGTGTAGCAACAATGCTACCATACCGCTTAGTAAAAACACAAACAGCTTTTTCCTAAGGTCTTGAAAATTCTCTTGATGACGCATGGGTTTCCTCCTTTTGCAGGTTGACTAAAAAAGAAAGCGACTATTCAGAATCAGATGCCGCTGGGGCTGTCTGATTGCCTAAGCTGATATCGAAGGTAATCGTATCTTCTAACGGTAAAAACTGATTGAACTTGCTCATCCCCACGATTGTCCCGTAGGGTTCTGCTGAATTGACATAACGGACTTGATAGCTGATGTTCGCCCCTTTTGAACGGAATTCATCAAAGAAGAGTTTTTGCAGATCCCCTTCAAGGATCTCGCTTCGACGGTAATCTTTGATATAAGGTTGACCTGCCGAATAGACGACTTCAATGCCTTGGTCATCTTTGCTGGTTAAGACGGTCCCGGCGGTCTCACTTTGCGAGATCAATTGTCCATAGGGCAGACTCTGAGTAAACTGCATCCGCATCCGCACAGTGACACCCTCAACAGCGGCCTGGGCATCATCTGGTAAAATCGTTGAAAAGTCTGGTACGGTGACCCCTTTCCCTAGGGAAATCGTTACTTGAAACGCATCCCGTTTCGCGATTTTTTCTTTTGGTGCCACGCTTTGTTCAATGACCTTGCCTTCTTCCACAGTATCCGAAGCCTGTTCTTTGACTTCAAGCTCCAGCTCATGGGCTTTCCCCCATGTTTCTACCTCTGCACGGGTTTTATCACTAAAGTCTGGTACTTCAATATCTTTTTCAAAGGTTTCTTCGCCTTTGGAATAAAAGACTCGTCCGACATCTCGACGATGATAGTTCTCTCGTGAGACTTCTTTATTGGTAAATTCTACTCGAATCGGTGCTTTTTCCTCGATCTCATCGTGGTATTCATCGACGATCGTCAAATTGCTTGCTTGATTTTTTTCGATCCACTCTGCTGCCTCGTCCCTCGTCATTTCCATAAAGTCTGGCAATGCCAATTTCTCTTCTGGATCAGGTCCTTGGCTCACGGTTAGATGCAGGGTGCTTCTTTTTCTGACTCGACTTCTGGCGGCTTCTGCTTGGGCGATCACTTGATTGGCTGGGGCTTCATCATAGGCTGGTGTGACATCAACCGCAAGATCATGTTCCGCTGCCCATTCTCTGACCTCTGAGATCTCTTTGTCCACAAAGTTATCCAACCGGACATACGCCAATTGGAAAAATAAAAAGCCGCTGAGTATAAAGAGTCCAAGCAAGGCAGCTAACCCTAGCAGTCGTTTTTTTCGCCGCTTCTTTTTGAAGGAGGGATCATGTTCGATCCCCTCTTCTAAAGAAGCTGAACCTTTTTCTTTGCGGGAAGCACGGGAAGAAGGTACTTCGGCTGCTGCTGATCCCTTGTCTGGCTGTTTCGGTTCTTCTTCAAACTTCGATAAAAAATCACTCATAGGCCGTCAACGCACCTTTTTTTAAGTAAAAAGTCTGATCTGACTGCTTGGCGATCTCGGTCGAATGGGTCACTACGATGATGCACTTGTTGTGGATCGCCGCTAGTTCTTTAAAAATATCCACGATTTCTTGTTCCATGCCTTCATCCAAATTCCCGGTAGGTTCATCGGCTAAAATGATATCAACGTTGGTCGCTAAAGCACGAGCGATGGCGACCCGCTGCTGTTCCCCACCGGAAAGCTGATTGACGAAACGATCGGCTTTCGTGGAATTGATGCCGATATAGTCCAGCAAACGATACGCAATTTGATCATGCTGATCCGGGAGTTTGTTGTCTGAAATCGCCATCGAAACAAGGACGTTTTCTAAAGCCGTCAAATAAGGGATCAAGTTGTAACTTTGAAAAATCAAACTGATTTTGTTGCGGCGATATTCTTCATAACCGATCGTTTTGATATTTTTTTCTTCAAAAAACACTTCCCCATCGGTTGGCTGATCCAATGCACTGATCAAGGAAAGAAAAGTGGTCTTTCCTGAGCCTGATTTTCCTAAGATCGTGTAAAATTTGCCTTTTTCAAAGGAGATATTGGTTTTATCTAAAATTTTCCGGCGATTCTCGCCATCTTGGTAGTAATACGTCATGTCTTTTGTTTCTAAAATTGCCATGTTCATCGCTCCTTACAGCATGATTTTTTTCGGATTCAACCGTAAAATATACAACAGCGGCACCACTGCCGAAAGCAAGATCGTCACGATCCCAGTCGCTAAAAAGGCGATCACATAAGATAAGGTATATTGAACGCGAAACGCCTCGTTGATCGTCGCTTGGTCGATTTTCGGTGCACCCACAAAGAATTGTTCCATCCCTGTCTGGTTTGCCTCTAGCATACTGCTGGTTAACAAAGATTCAGAAACCATCTTGCCCAGCATATTCCCTGTAACCAAGGAGATCAGCATTGCACTGACACCAATCAACAGGAGTTCGATCACAATCTGTGCAAACACGTATTTCCGGCGTTCCCCTAACGAAAGGTAGATACCTAACTCATATTTACGATCTCGGGTAAACAAGACAATGATCAAGGAGATAATAATCAAGGAAGCAATCACCGCAATCACTACGACATACGAGGAAATTTGTGATAAGCGATTCATACTGGTCCCCACACGGTCATACTCATCCGTAGAAGCATTGACCTTATAGCCATTTGGCAAGAGTGGTGTCACCTCTTGTTTGAATTGTTCTGCATCTTCTGGTTGATTCAAAATAAATTGCGGGGTAAAGAAATCCTTATCAGAACCAGGATCTGTCGCTGGAAATGCCGCTTGTTGCCCCGCACGTTCCTCTTCAACAATCGTTTTCACAGCATCATTTGGCATATAGATACGATTGAAGGGACTATCATCAAAAAAGGACGAACTCGAATTATCATTTTTTTCATTCGCTTTTTCTAAATTTGTGTTTTTAAAGATCCCGACGATTTCAATTGGGTAATCATTGCCTTTTTGTTTCTCTGTCTCTTCACCAGACGAATAGTCGATAAACTGTCCATCTAAGACCATGGTGTCACCGACGGCTAAGCCGTTTTCCTGAGCCAACTCTTCAGAAATCAACCCCACACGTTTTCCGGTACGCTGTTCCTCTTCAGTGAAGAAGCGTCCCTGTGTTAAATTCACCGTACCTTCTTCAAAGTCTAGCGGCTTTAAGAGATTGGTTCCTGCCAAATGGATCAAGGAAAGCATGCCCCCAACGATCATGACATTGTCATCATCTTCTTGACGACTAAAACGATAAGGTTTGAAGTTTTCAACAGCAATCGATGCTTCTCGCAAATAGTCATACTGTTTGACTTCCGAGCGCTCGCCAATTTGTTTGATCAGCTCCTCCGGCAGCGGCTGAATCTCCTCCATACTTGCGCCGCCCTCACTATTTGCCATCAAGGATTCATAGTCGATATCGATCGTTGCGAGGGAACCTAATTGGTTTTTGATCTGCTTTTCGACATTTTGAGTCGACTGATTGACCGCAATTGCGCCAGCGATCACATTTCCTAAAATTAGAATAACAGCAAACAATATTGCAGATTTTCCTCGCTTTCTCGTCACACTCAGCCATGCCCGTTTCATATAATTCAATTGCCAACATCCTCTCTTTTTTTCTCTAACAAAAGCATACTGGATGAACCTTTAGCGAATCTGTCATTTGGAAAATTTCTCAAAAAAAGCAGATTCATAGAGGACTTTTGATCAAGAAAGACTGTCATTGCAATGATCAGCACCAGAAATGACCACTATTTGAATAACAAAAAAAGCCTCCTAAAACGCTGCTTATAGGAAGCTCGGCTATATTTACATAAAAAAAGACAAAAACCGCATCCGGGTCTTTGCCTTTTCACAATCCTATTCGTCAATTTTCTCATTTAATTCGCTGTTACGATAGCCATATACAAAATAGATCGCGATTCCGATCACTAAGGAGATCCCAAAAACGATCCAGGTCGCCGTTTGTAGACGGGTCATCAAGAAGAGACAGCTGGCAACGGACAACAAAGGCAATAACGGTACCAGTGGTACTTTGAATTCGCCTTTAGCAGGTGGGCCCATCATCTTCCGCAGCTTGATGATTCCTAAGGACATTAAGATCATATACGACAATGCCGCAATGTTGGTCAATTCTGCCAAGATATTCAATGGGAAAGCTGCCGCAAAGAAGAAAGCAAAAACACCCGCGATGTAGGTCGCTTTCTTTGGTGTTTGATGCTTTGGATCAATGGCTTGCATCGCTTTTGGCAATAACCCATCTTTACTGATGGCATATAACAGACGCGCCAAGGAGTACATCATAGCGATCGTCACTGTTAATAAGGTCAAGATCGCACCCACAGAAATGATTGATCCGACAACCCCATGACCGACATAACGCATCGCAAAAGCTACCGGATCATTGACTCCTAATTCAGCAAACGGAACGATTCCCGTCATGATCAGTGTGACAATGATATAAAGGACAGTTGCGATCGCAATGGAACCAATGATTCCTCGAGGGACATTTTTCTTGGCATCTTCGACTTCTTCCGCCGCCATTGCGACGGCATCAAAGCCAAGAAAAGCAAAGAAAACTAACGCTGCACCATTAAAAACGCCTGAAAAACCAAAGGGCATAAAGGGCTGCCAGTTGTCTGGTTCCACGAAAAAGGCACCAAAGACGATAAACAAGAGGATCACGCCGAATTTGACCCATACCATGGCATTGTTCAAACGTAACGCTTTTTTCGCTTCTTGGCTGACCCACAAGGTTACAAAAATAATGACTAAACCAGCGATCAAATCAATGTAGGTCCCCTTGCTTGGGTCATAACCGCCCGTCAACGCAGTTGGTAAATGGATATCCGCACTGGCCAAAAAGCCTTGCACATAGCCTGACCAGCCAGATGCCACCGAAGAAACGGCCAATAAGAACTCGCAAATCAAAAACCAGCCTGCCAGCCACGCGGTAAATTCACCAAAAACGACATACAGATACGAATAGGCGCCCCCTAAAACGGGGATCCGAGAAGCAAATTCCGCAAAAGAAAGCCCTGATAACACAACAACGATACCAGCTACAACAAAGGAAAGAATCAATGCCGGTCCGGCATACTCAGCAGAAGCAGTCCCTGTAACAACAAAGATACCTGTGCCGATAATGGCGCCGATCCCCAACATAATCAAATCTTTTAACTTCAACTCTTTTTTTAAATTCGTCACACTTTCCCGTTGTATGACTTTTTTTCGAAATAAATCCATAACTCCTCCTCAAAAATATACGTTTATGTTGCTTTCATATACCCCAGCAAAACACCGCCGATAATCACCAGCAGACAACCAATCACCACATACCGCAGTTCTTTTTTGGTTTTCTTTTCGCCGAGAATAAAAATCCCGCCTAGCGTTGAAATGATGATTCCCATCTGCGACAATGAGAAGCCCACCGCTAGTCCGACTTGCTGAACCGTGATCAGCATGCAGACATTGCCGATGCCCCATAACAATCCTGACAAGGTATTTTTCCCTACAAAACGGTCGACCTTCGTCTTTCTTAAAGCAAATAGGCTGGCACCGATCAGCATCCCGACACTTTGTGGCAAAATGATCGCCAATGGGTCCAATCCTGCCCAAGTAATCAAAATCGTATAGGCGCCGTACCCAATAGTGGATGAGATCAATGCCCGAAATCCTTTAGGAAAATCAAGCATCTTGCTGCCGGCTTCTACCGGACTTTCACCATCTTGGCGAGCGGTCAGATAAGCCCCGATCACCAATAAGATCAACGCGCTAACACCTAATGCATAATCGCGGGTCTGGGTCCATTCCGCAAAAAACAATGCACCGGCGACCGTATTTAAAATCAGCTGCATGCCGGTTGAAAGCGGCAGTCCAACAGACACACCTAAATATTTCATGCCATGGAATTGACCGTTTTGACCGACGGACCAAAAGAGACCAGACAAAAGACCGATCAAAATCACCTTTCCATCAATCACTGGCATCGTCACAAAATATACGACCAGAGAAAAGAAAAAGGCACCAATCGTCATTCCTAGCGTTTGCTGGTTCGCATCCCCGCCAAGTTTGGCACTTACTAAACCAATGCTGCCCCACGCAAACATTGGTACTAATGCAACGAGTATCTCCATTTCATTCATCCTTACCATTCAATTTTAAACACAGGCTTTAGTGTATCAGTGAAAACGTTCTAGGGACAAGTGATTTTTGTCAAAAAACACAAAAAGATACTCGAAAAAAAGCAGATTAGCGTTTTTCCTCATAATAACTCAACAAGGGAAAGAACAGCGTCATGGTGGTTCCTTTTCCAACTGTCGACGAAGCCGTTAGCTCGATGCCTAATTCCTTCGCTAAACTTTTCGCTAAAAAGAGCCCTAATCCCGTCGAGTGGGTGTCCGTTTGGCGCCCATTTTCGCCCGTAAAGCCTTTATCAAAGATGCGACGCATGTCTTCTTTAGGAATGCCGATCCCACTATCTTGCAAGTGGAGATAGGTTCCTTGGGCATCTTTTTCGATCCGAATTGTCAGCTGCCCATTTTGTGGTGTGTACTTAACGGCATTGCTGACCAATTGTCGAAAGATAAAGCCGAGCCATTTTTCATCGGTCAACACTTGCTGATCCTCACCTTCAACGGCATAGTGCAGGTTCTTTTGGATAAAATAATTTGCCTGACTGCGTAAAACCGGCTGGATGACGGCTTTCAATGAAATTTCTTGGACCAGATAATCTTTTGAAAAGCTGTCCAAACGGGCGACGTACAAGACTTGCTCGACGTATTCGTTCATGCGGTTCAATTCATTTTCTAGTAAGATGAATTTTTCATCTGGAATATCAAATTCGATCGAATGCAAAAGCAATCGTGATGCGGCTAAAGGTACTTTGATTTCATGGACCCACGAATCGATGTATTCCTTTTGTTCTTCTTGATTGCTGACGACTTGCTGCATCAATTCTTGGTGCTCTCGGATCAACTGATTGATGTAAGATTCGATCCGTTCTTCTTCCGCCGAGCGTGCTCCTTGCAAGTAGTTTTGCAGCAAGCTGTCTCCGGGCTTGGGGGTGATTTTTTGCCAAAAACGCCGCTTAGATAAGTAGCTGATTGCCAAAAAGAACACCATCAAGACACTTTGCATCAAAAAGAGATAGCCGACTGTACCCCAATCCATCGGGGAATGAGGAGTCAGCCAAAAAACTAAGACCGTCAACACGAAAAAGACCAGCCAGCCAATAAACAGCAGCCAACGATCTTTCAAAAAACTGCGCAAAACCCGCCACTTTGTCATGGTACGATATACCCTTGACCAACCTTGGTTTCAATGTAGCCATTCATCCCCGCTTGTTCGATTTTTCGTCGCAAACGATTGATATTGACCGTCAAGGTATTGTCATCTACAAAACGCTCGTCATCCCATAAGGCCCGCAAGAGTTTTTCACGACTTAAAATCTTGCCGTGATTTTTCATCAAAATATACAGCAGGCGGTATTCGTTTTTGCTAAGATCGATGCTTTCGCCATTGATATACATGCTGCTGTTGTCGATATTGAGGGTCAAACCGTTATGCACTAACGTCTCGCTGCTGCTTTCTACATAGTTGTAGGAACGGCGCAATAAGGCATTGATTTTTGCAATCAGAACGTCGATCTCAAAAGGTTTTGTCACAAAATCGTCCGCCCCCATATTCATGGCCATGATCATATCCATATTGGTATTGCGACTGGAAATAAAAATGATTGGTACTTTGGAAGCTTCGCGGATTTTTTGACACCAATAGTAGCCATCAAAAACCGGCAAATTAATATCCAGTAAAATCAGTTGGGGCTCTTGTTCTTCAAAGTCAGTCAACACTTGATGGAAATCCGTCGTGCCAAAGGTCTCAAACTGCCATTTTTCTAGTTCTTCGATAATCAGTTGGCGAATCACCGCTTCATCTTCTACTACCATTATTTTTGCCATATCCGTGAATTCCCTCACTTTGCGTAATTTTCTCCTCTTTACTTTATCAAATATCAAAAACGAATGCGAACATTAATCGCCGTTTTTAGCAAACCCTAAAAAACCTCTTCACTGTCCTGAGGAATCAGTGAAGAGGCAAACAAAAAACGGACGACTAGGTTACTCGATGATCTCAACAGTCTCAATTAGTAGTTTTCCGATAAACAATAAAATCCCATCGAAAAAAAGCACACTCATGTTGACACCTAATAGCATTGATAACCGTTCAACGACATCGATTTTTGGTCGTTTGTTCAAATAACGAAACAAGAAAAAATTCACACCATACGTCACTGCCATGATCAGCAGCATCAAGATCACCATTTTAGTTCCCTGCTTTTCTTCAAATTTTTGGTTGCTGTGCTAAAAACTGTGTCAGTTTGCTTTGATCGATGGCTTCATACTGCGATAGGAAGCGACCGATTGCTTGAACGACTGCCGGTAGATGACCCGCTTCATCATTTTCGATCTGCAGCACCAGCAGTGGTTCGTGCAAGCTCATTCGCAGCAAGAACCAGCCTTGGCCATAGGGCGCTGTCAAGTTGATGCGAATGCCTTCCTCATTTTCTGGATCGATCTGCCAGCCTGGCAGCAAATGATCGGCTAAATCCGCGATCACTTGGCGACCATAGTCTTGATAGTCGGCTTTTTGGATCGCAAAGCGCAATTCTTGGGTCTCGGCGGGTTGTTGCAACGCCGCGATCAGCTCATCCAGTGTCGTGCCTTGCTGTTGCAATTGTGGCAGCATCATCAAGAGCTTGGCGATCACGTACGCCCCGTCATCTAAAAAGAAATTTTCTTTAAACGCGGCATGCCCGCTGGTTTCGATGGCTAACTGTGTGTCCAGTCCTGCTTCATTCAATTCAATCGCTTTGTTGATCACATTGCGGTAGCCAGAAATATAGCGTACTTGCTGTCCTCCCAGTGCTTCGATAAAAGTTTTTAAATGATTGGAGGTTGGCGAATTGGTGACGATGCGCGTGCCTGGGTGTTCCGCTAAGATGATCTTGCTTAATACAGCAATCATATTGTTGCGGTTCAAGGGCTCACCGCTTTTGGTCACGACAGCCGAGCGGTCGACATCGGTATCGAAAATAATGCCTAGATCGGCTTGTTCTCGTAAGACGGCTTCACGAATACTTGCCATCGCCTCTTTATTGTCTGGATTAGGGATATGATTGGGAAAATGCCCATCCGGTTCTAAAAATTGCGAGCCATTCGTATCTGCCCCTAGCGGCAGCAACACTTTTTCAGCAAAAAAGCCGCCGGCACCATTGCCTGCATCAACAATGATCTTTAATCCAGCCAAAGGTTTTTCCTCATTGGTTCCCATCCCTTGGCGAATTTTTTGCAGTAGATCTTGGGCATAGGGCGTCAGCAGGTCTTTTTGCTGATAGCTTCCTTTTTCCGCTGCCTCATGAACGGTAGTGTGGGTCAAAATATAGTGGATATCCATTTTTTCGGCACCGCCTTGGCGGCTGAAAATTTTTATTCCATTAAAGTAATAAGGCAAATGACTAGCTGTCAGCATCACACCAGCATCACAGTCGAAATCCGCAAACTGTGTGCTCATAAACATGGCTGGTGTCGTTGCCAAGCCACAATCGATCACTGCCACGCCTTCTTGCTGCAGCTGTGCCATCAACACTTCTTGCAGTGCTTCGCCACTCAAGCGACTGTCACGACCGACTGCCACGCGAAAAGGTCCGCTGCCCTTTGTTTCCAACCAGTTGCGCAAGCCCGAAGCAACTTGCCGAACCGCTTGCTCCGTCAGCGTCACCTGTTCTTTTTCTGTTGCGATCGCAATCCCTCGAATATCAGAACCATTTTGCAAATCAACGATGTTCATTTCCTCCACCCCTTCTTGTAACCGGAATCAATTTTATTATACCAGAGAAAAAAGGAAATGAAATTGCTTTTTAGTATTTTTTACTATAAATAGTTTGCTTTCCTTATTCTTTAAACGGAATCCCTTCCAGTTGCAGTAGTCGGCGTTTGGTTGCTAACCCGCCCCGATACCCCGTCAAGCGGCCGTTTTTTCCTAACACCCGATGACAAGGAACCACGATCATCATTGGGTTACGCCCCACTGCGTTGGCGACAGCTCGGACAGCGGTCGGACGTTGAATGCGCAGCGCCAAGTCACTGTACGTAGTGGTTTCACCATAAGGAATTTGGGTCAGTGCTTGCCAAACGGTTTGTTGAAACGGTGTCCCTACAAAATCAAACGCAAAAGTAAACGTCACTGGTTCCCCTGCAAAATAAGCTTGCAGCTGCGTTTCAATTACTGGATCAAGGTCAGCTATACTACTGATTTCAGCCAATGGAAAGAATTTGAGTAATTCATGATGATCCTGCTGCCGACCAAAATACACTAGCCCTTTTTCCGATTGGACCACCTCATACCATTCTTCGTCTAAAACGATCTTTGCCAATGCTAGTTTCATATTTTCACCTCGTGGAATCCATTTTCCGCAGCACAACTGCTTACGTGCTGCCGCCGTTCTACGGCTGTCTCAGTGACAGTATACCATTTTTTCGAGCTGCGCAAAAAAGCCGACTGGCTTACTGCCAATCGGTCGTTGCAAACAAGGGGAAAATAGGCAGATCGCCAGTCGCTGCAGCTTCAAGCCGTAGCAATGGCAGAATCAATCCAATTCGATTTTCCCAGTATATAGCTGATAATAGGTGCCTTTTTCTGCCAACAGCGTTTCATGGGTCCCCCGCTCAATGATACGGCCATGATCCATCACCATGATGGCATCGGAGTTTTGGATTGTAGACAATCGATGGGCGATCACAAACACGGTCCGTCCAGACATCAAACGATCCATCCCTGATTGGACGATCCGCTCTGTACGGGTATCGATGCTTGAGGTGGCTTCGTCTAAGATCATCACTGGCGGATCAGCGATCGCTGCGCGAGCAATTGCCAACAGCTGCCGTTGACCTTGGGAAAGCCCTTCGCCATCGCCCGTGATCACGGTGTCGTATTTTTCTGGCAAATGATTGATAAACATGTCGGCATTGGCTAGTTTCGCTGCTGCCAGCACTTCTTCATCACTAGCATCCAGTTTTCCGAAGCGAATATTCTCGCGAATCGTTCCAGTAAACAAATGGGTGTCTTGCAAAACGATTCCTAATGAGCGACGGAGGGATTCCAGATGGATTTTTTCAATATTGATACCATCATAGCGAATCTTCCCGTCTTGGATGTTGTAGAATCGATTGATCAGATTGGTGATCGTTGTCTTACCAGCACCTGTTGCACCAACAAAGGCAACTTTTTGCCCAGGCTCTGCATACAGATTGATCTCATGTAAGACCAGTTGATTATCGACATAGCCGAAATCAACATCTTCAAATCGCACGTCTCCCGTCACTTCCGTATAGGTAATGGTTCCATCCTCGTGGGGATGTTTCCACGCCCACGTGCCTGTTCGTTCTTTGGTTTCAACTAGTTGACCTTGCGACCATTTGGCATTGACCAGTGTGACGTAGCCATGATCGATTTCTGGCGTTTCATCTAATAGGTTGAAAATTCGCTCAGCACCGGCTAATGCCATGATCACAAAGTTGATTTGTTGTGATACTTGGCTGATAGGGCCATTCAATGAACGGCTCAGTTGCAAGAAAGAAGCGATCATCCCGACCGTCAGTCCAGAAACACCATTGATGGCAAACAGGCCACCAATGATGGCGATCAAGACATATTGGACATTTAGTAAGTTCATCATGATCGGCATCAAGGTATTGGCATTGACATTGGCTTTAGTGGCACTTTCTTGCAGTTGATCATTTAAGGCATCAAATTCTTCCATGACGATTTTTTCATGATTGAAGATTTTGACGACTTTTTGTCCGTGCATCATTTCTTCGATATACCCGTTGACAGCGCCTAAATCTCGTTGCTGTGCGCCAAAGAAGCGGCCGCTGCGGCGAGAAATGATGCGGATCACATTCAGCATCAAAATAACCGACAGCATCACGAACAGAGTCAATGGAACACTGATGGAGAACATGGCGATAAAGACAGAACAAAAGGTTACCGCCGCCATCATCAAGTTTGGAATACTTTGGGAGATCATTTGACGCAACGTATCCGTATCGTTGGTAAAGTGACTCATGATGTCGCCATCTGAGCGGGCATCAAAGTAGCCGACTGGTAGAGACTGCATATGTGTAAACATTTGGTCACGGATTTTTTTTTGCGTGCCCTCACTGATCTTGACCATCATAAAGTTATAGATCAGTGCGGCCAAGATCCCAATCAGGTAGATGATCGCCATTTGGACGATCGCCCGAAACAAGCCGCCAAAATCAGGATTGGCTTGCCCTAAAAGCGGTGTGATATGATCGTCGATCACGACTTGTAAAAACAACGAACCACGAACGTTGGCAAAAGCACTTAACAAGATCATAACAACGACGAATAGGAGTTGTCCTTTGTAGTCGCCAAACATCGTTCGCAATAAACGTTTTAATGTACGCTTGGGATTTGCTGCTTGTCTATTCTTCACCTTCACCAAATCCTTTCTGCTGCGAATGGTACACTTCTTGATAGATGGCATTGTTTGCCAACAATTCTTCGTGGGTACCGATGCCATTGATTTTGCCATCATCCATTACGATGATCCGGTCGGCGTCTTCGATCGAATTGATCCGTTGGGAAATAATGATCGTCGTCGTTCCCGGAATTTCTCGTTTCAAGCCTTCGCGGATACTGCGATCGGTTTTGGTGTCGACGGCACTAGTAGAATCATCGAGAATCAAGATTTTCGGTTTCTTTAATAAGGCACGGGCAATCGTCAACCGTTGTTTTTGCCCACCGGAAACATTGTTCCCTCCTTGTGAGATCTGCGTTTCATATTTATCAGGAAACTCTTGAATGAAAGGATCGGCTTGTGCGATCGTCGCCACGCGCTGGATCTCTTCATCCGACGCCTCTTCATTGCCCCAACGTAAATTGTCGTTGATGGTGCCGCTAAAGAGTACATTGTTTTGCAAGACCATACTTACTTGGTCCCGCAATGCTTCTAAATCATAGTCGCGAACATCATGACCGCCGACGATGACACGCCCTTCAATCACATCATATAAGCGGGGGATCAGCTGGACGAGGGTGGATTTCCCGCTCCCGGTTCCACCAATGATCCCAATGACTTCACCGGATTCGATGCGTAGATTCGCATCAATCAGCGCCAACTTGTTTTTGTCATTGGCGTAACTAAAGCCGACATTTTCAAAAATGATGGAGCCGTCTTTGATTTCTTTGACTGGTTCGGCGGGATTTTTCAAGTCACTTTCTTCATCTAATACTTCCACGACCCGTTCTGCCGACGTTCGTGCGATCAAAATCTGCACGAAAGCCATCGACATCATCATCAAGCTCATCAAAATCTGCATCGTGTAGTTGAACATGCTGACTAATTCACCAGTCGTCAGGCTACTTTGTTCCACGATCAACTGGGCACCAAACCATGACAAGAGCAACATACATGTATAGACTGCAAATTGCATCAATGGCATGTTAAAAGAGACGATTCGTTGCGCGAGAGTGAAATTCCGATAAACATCGGTGGACACTTCGCCAAACAGTTCTTCTTGTTGTTCTTCCCGGACATACGATTTCACAACGCGAACCCCTTGTAGATTCTCTTGCACCACATTATTCAAGCGGTCATAAATGCGGAATACTTTTAGAAATAGCGGGTGGGCAAAACGAATCACTAAGGCAAGGCCAATCGCTAAGATCGGTAAAACAACTAAGTAGATCGTCATAAGTTCTGGGCTGATGGTGCTAACCATTGCAAGTGAGAAAATCAGAACTAACGGACTGCGGACCAGAATACGAATAATCATTTGATACGCATTTTGGACGTTGGTCACGTCAGTGGTCAAGCGGGTGATCAAACTGGAGGAAGAAAAGCGGTCAATGTTTGAAAAGGAAAAATCTTGGATTCGGCGAAACAGATTGTGCCGCAGGTTGCGGGCAAAACCAGCCGAAGCGATCGCTGCCGTTCGTCCGCCAAGCGTTCCTAAAAGTAATGCGATCAAGGAACATAAAAAAAGCAAGCCGCCATCTCTTAGAATCACACCGGCGTCTCCTTTTTCGATCCCTTGGTCGATCATCATGGCCATGATCAGGGGCATAATGACATCTAAGGCAACCTCTCCTGCTACATACACAGGGGTCAGCAAGCTGTCCTTCTTATAGCTGCCAACATTCGCGAGTAATTTTTTTATCATTTGTTTCGTCCCTTCTATAGATGGCACTGCGGAGCCATTTTTTCTCGTTACCATCAAGTTTACTTTATCGATCCAGCGATTTCAAGCGGCTCGCTCGTGTTTTTTTTACAATTAGTAAGTAAAAACACCCTTCCAAGGAAGGGTGCTTACCTTTTGATGCTGTGTGAAAAAGTGTCGGTTGCGAGATTATTCGGCAGCAGATGAACTAGCGGTACTGACCGGTTCATCCGCCTCCCCGCCATCCTCTGCCGGCGGTGTTTGGGTACTGCCTTGCAGATTGCCGCGGCTGATACCGATGGTGATCCACGTTTCTAGGGGAATGAACTCGCCGTAGCGGCTCATTTCAACGACGGTTCCTTTTGGTTCCGCCGAATCGACATAGTAGATTTCGTAATAGACATTGGCGCCTTTTGATTTGTATTCATCAAAGAATAGTTTTGGCAAGTCGCCTTCCGTTGCTTGGAAACGGATGTCTTTCAAATACGGTCTGCCTAATGAGTAGACGACTTTGACAGTTGGCAAAGTATCGCTTTCGCTGTACTCTTTGCCCGCTTCCTCCGACTGACTCAAGAAACTACCATACGCCACTTGATCGGAATAGACCGTGCTGACTTGCAGCGGGATTTTTGATTCTAGTCCTTGGGCTTCTTCGATCGTGTATTGTGAAAAATCTGGAACGGTCAAAGCTTGGCCTTTTGAGACCTTCACCACAAATTCTTCTTTTTTCGCAAGTTTGCTGCCTTTGACTGGTTCTTGTGAAACGACCAGATCCAGGGCGACACTGTCAGAAAAGACGGTTTCTTCTTTGTATTTCAAGTCATTCTTTTTCGCCCATTCAGAAGCTTCACTTTTGGCTTTGCCTGTAAAATCAGGTACTTCAATATTTTTTTCAAAGACTTCTTTGCCCTTTGAATAGTAGACACTCAAACGGTCTTTGCGTTTGTATTCGGCTAAATCAAGCTCTTTGTTGGCCGCCTCTTGTTTGATAAAAGCTTCTGCTGCTACATTGTCGTCAAATTGTTCGATCAAAGAGAGGTTTTCGGCTTTATTGCTAGCGATCCAATCTTTTGCTTCGGTCACTTGCATCGCTGAAAAATCCGGTAGCTCTAAGCGTTCTTCAGGATCAGGCCCGAGACTCGCCGTCAGTGTCAGTGTGGCACCCTTCTTGATTTTTTTCTCAGGGTCGACACTTTGGTCGATTACTTGGTTGACGTCTTTGTCAAAGTCATATTCTTGCTCCACTTTGATAGCGACGCCTTCTTCCATGCCCCACGTCCGCGCTTCTGACAGATCTTGGGCAGTGAAATCCGGCACCTTCACATGGGTCATCTGATAATAGACGATCCCGATCACGGCAACCGCCAAGGCGGTCAGTAAAGCAATCAGCAAGATTTTTTTCTGCTGACGCTTTTTGTAGGTCGGATCAAATTCCGTTTCTTCTTTACCAAAACGGCTGACTGGTTCCTTTGATGCTACCTTCTCAGTCCCAGAACTCGCCGCTTTTGCTTCAGTCGTCTGTGTTTGTTGACGGGCTGCCGAGCGACTCATCGGCTCACTAGCTGTCGGCTCTTCTGATTGGTGAACCGTCGTTGGCTCCGCTGGTTTGCTCGCTTGCTCCGCGCCTCTTGCATTTTGATCTCCGACAGGTTCGCTAGTTTTTTTCTCGCTATTGCCAGCGGATTTCTTTTTGCCATCATAGTTGTCCGGGCTAAAATTTGATAAAAAATCACTCATGTTTACTCAACACACCTTTACGTAAATACAAGACTTCATCCGCTTGTTGAGCGATCTCGTTAGCGTGGGTCACGACGATCACACATTTGTTGTGGACGTGTGCCAGCTCCTTAAAGATATCGATGATCTCTTGTTCCATTTCTTCATCCAAATTCCCCGTTGGTTCGTCCGCTAAAATGATATCGACATTGGTGGCTAACGCCCGGGCGATCGCTACCCGCTGTTGTTCTCCACCAGATAATTGATTGACGAGCCGATCGGCTTTTTCTTTGGTGATGCCTATATAATCCAGTAAATTGTATGCCACTTCTCGCTGATTGTCTGGCAGCTGATTTTTCGTGATCGCCATCGGCACTAAGACATTTTCAACTGCACTTAAATAGGGAATCAGATTATAGCTTTGGAAAATGATACTGATGTCGTCGCGGCGATAATTTTCATGCCCAATTTTTTCGATATCGGTGCCTTCATAAAGTACTTGACCGCTTTTCGGACTATCCAACGCACTGATCAAGGATAAAAACGTCGTTTTTCCCGAACCAGATTGCCCTAAGATGGCATAGAAAGTCCCTTTTTCAAAAGAAACAGAGGTCTCTTTCAGTATATAGCGGCGCTGATCGCCGTCTTGGTAATAGTAATCGACTGCTTTGGTTTCTAATAAAGTCATCGTTGGTTCCTCCTACATCATGATTTTCTTTGGATTCAAGCGTAAAATATACAACAGCGGTAAAATAGCTGAGAACAAGACGGTTCCTAAACCTAACAGCAGATACGTAATGATGTAGCCTGCTGAGAAGGACACTTGATAGGCATTCTTGATATCCATGTAATCAATATCAGCTGCCATCAAACCGCCAGAATAAACACCGCCCATATCATTTTGATTGCTCATCCAATCGTTTTGCATCAAGGTATTTGAAACGGCACCACCTAATAAGTTCCCGGTCACTAAGGACAATAGCAGTGCGGCTAAACTAACCAGCAAGACTTCAATCACGATCTGTCCAATGACTTTCCCACGGCTTTCCCCTAAGGAGAGATAGATGCCCAATTCTTGTTTCCGATCTCGTAAGAAAAGCAAGACCACTAAGGAAATAATAAAGATGGTTGCGATAGACGCAATGATCACGATGTAATTTGCGATCACCCCTAACCGAGTAAAGCCACCGGCGATCTGCTCGTATTGATCCGTATTAGCAATGATACGATAATATTGGGGCAATAACGCACCGGCTTCTTGTTTAAAGGCTTCGACGTCATCCGTTGAATTTAGGACAAAGATCGGTTGATAATAGGCGTCTGACTCTTCTTCGATCACTTCTTGACCCCAAAGTTTTTCAGACTGCAATTTGTTAAAATCTTGCACTAAATTATTGCTAGCATAAAAGGTATTGATTTGTTCCATCACTTGCCATACCTGATCACTATTTTGTGAATCACTTTGATCTGATGAACTACTTTGATTGCTTTGATCCTTTTTAATTACAGAAAAGATCCCTGCAATGGTCACGGGATAATCAAAGGTCGCGACACGATTGCCACTCTCAGCCGTTTCGTCCGTCGCATCCTCACTATCATCACTTACTCCCTCGCTTGAACCACCTTCCATCATGACTTCTGCCCGTGTATCCCATACCAATTGATCACCGACACTCAGGTTATTCAATTCTGCGATCTCTTTACTGATCAATACCGCGTTCGTCAATTCACTGACATCTTTTTCTGTCAATCCCTCGCCTTCCTCCAAGCGAATCAAGCCTTCTTGCATGTCTAATGGCTCAACCAAATTTCCGCCCTTCAAAGAGAAGTAGTTGCCACCCATGCCGACCGATCCATCCTCCGGCGTATAGGCTTTCAATTTTGTTGTTTCTAACCAAGCTTGATTTTGGTAATCAAAATATTTCACATAGCTTAATTGACCGATTTGCTCATAAAGATCCAGCGCTGGTGGTTTCGGATAAAAATCTTCTTGTGACTGCTCTTCCTCCGAAGCATCCGCATGGTCTTTTTCAAAACCTTCCCAATCCATTTCCACCGTAGCTACGTTCCCCATTTTGCGTTTCGTCTCTCGCTCCACGTTGGCAGTGGATTGTTGAATTGCTACAGCACCAGCGATCACATTGCCTAAAATAAATAGAACTAAAAATAAAATAAATGATTTCCCTTTTCTTCTGGTGATACTCTTTATTGCACGCTGCCAAAAGTTCATTGTTATTTCCTCCAGTGACATTATTTTTTAACAATTATTCCATACTTCTCCCTCAAGAACAATCGCAATAAAGGATCGTTTTTCGAATTTAAAATATTAAAAAACGGGTGAAAAAGATATTTCCATTTAATAACCCTTATAAAAGAACAAGAAAAAGATGTTAAATAACAAATAAAAGAATGGAATTTTTGCTAACAGTTTTGTAAGATTTCCCGATTTCAACTTAGATTTCACTTGGATTCCATCAAAAATGCTTAGCGCTTTCGAGAGTATAAAAAAAACGAAGGAATTCTCCGACTCTTTTCCAGCGAGAAAATCCTTCGTTTTGTATTCCCTATTTTTCTTTCGTATCGATCACGATCGTCACCGGGCCATCATTGACCAAGGCGACTTGCATATCTGCGCCAAATTTTCCAGTAGCAACAGTGATGCCTTCGGCTTGTAAACCTTCATTAAAGGCTTCGTAAAGCGGGGTCGCAATACTTGGCGGTGCCGCTTGAATGAAACTAGGGCGATTGCCTTTCTTGGTCTCCCCATAAAGGGTGAACTGTGAAATACTCAAGACCGCGCCGTTTATGCTTTCCAGTGACCGATTCATTTTGCCCTCTTCGTCTTCAAAAACCCGCAGATTTTTGATTTTTCTTACGAGATAAGCCACATCGTCGCCTGTATCCTCATGGGTGATCCCCAACAAAACCATGAACCCTTGTTGGATCGCACCGACGATATTGTCCTCAATCGACACGCTTGCTTGACTGACTCGCTGGATCACTGCCCGCATTCTTTCTCACCCCTTCGTACGTCTGACGCTGTAAACATCTGGAATCTGCTTGATTTTATCAACGATCGATTTCAAATGAGTCAAATTCTGAATCGCCACCGTGATACGGATCGTTGCCATTTTGTCTTTATTGGTTTTGGCTTCGACACTCACTAAGCGTTTCGTGACGCTATTGACCGTCTGCAAGACATCGTTGAGCAACCCAGACCGATCATAGCCGTAGATCTCAAGATCGGCATCGTATTCTTTGTTGATGTCGGTGGCATCTTCCCACTCAACATCGATCAAACGGTTCGCTGCCTCTTTGTTTTGAACATTGGGGCAATCGCTGCGGTGGATCGAGATTCCCCGCCCTTTAGTAATATAGCCGACGATCGAATCCCCAGGAACCGGATTGCAGCAGCGGGAGATGCGGATCAACAAGTTATCGACCCCTTCAATGACAATGCCGCCTTCGTGACGAACCTTCATTTTTTCTGGTTCTTTTTTCGCCGGTTGATTGATCATCTCTTGGACTTGCTGCTTTTGCTTCTCGATTTGTTTCTCGCGCCGTTCTTCTTCGGTCAAACGGTTGGCTAAGGTCGTGGGACTGACTTCCCCATAGCCGACAGAGGCAAACAGGTCATCTTCTGTTTGATAATTGAATCGTTCGCAAGCTTCCGCCATTTTGCTTTTCGTCAAGAATTCTTTTGGCACAAAGCCCATATCTTGTAAGGTACGAACCACTGCCTCATGTCCTTTGATGATATTCTCATCACGATCTTGGGCTTTAAAAAATCGTTTGATTTTGTTCTTCGCTTTGCTGGTAGCCACTAGTTTGACCCAGTCGCGGCTTGGCCCAAAGGAATTCGGTGATGTCAGAATCTCAATAATGTCGCCATTTTTCAGCTTATAGTCTAATTGGACCATTTTGCCGTTGACCTTGGCACCAGTAGTTTTGTTGCCGATGTCGGTATGGATGCTATAGGCAAAATCCAGTGGACTGGAGCCTTGAGGCAACTCCGTCACATCACCTTTTGGCGTAAATACATAGACTTTGTCGCTGAAAATATCGCCTTTGACACCTTCCATAAATTCAGAAGCATCATAGCTTTCATCTTGCAGTTCCAAGATTTCACGGAACCAGCCAACTTGTTGGGTCATCTTGTCGGCTCGGACTTTTTCGGTCTTGCCTTCTTTATAGGCCCAGTGCGCAGCAACCCCAAATTCAGCGATCTCATGCATTTCATGGGTCCGAATTTGGATCTCGACAGGATTGCCTTTGGGACCAATGACCGTCGTATGCAGCGATTGGTACATGTTGGCTTTTGGCATAGCGATATAGTCCTTGAACCGCCCAGGCATTGGTTTCCATTTTGTATGGATCGTTCCCAAAACCGCGTAACAATCTTTGATGGAGTCAACGATCACTCGGATCGCCAACAAATCATAAATTTCATTGAACTGTTTCTTTTGGTCTTTCATTTTGCGATAGATCGAGTAAATATGCTTTGGTCGACCATAGATCTCAGCATAGATATCTAGTTCCTCCGTAGCGATCCGAATCTCTTCCACGGTTTCGGAAACGTAGGATTCCCGTTCTTCTCGTTTGGTCTGCATCAAATGCACGATTCGGTAATATTGCTGTGGATTCAAGTAACGCAAAGAAATATCTTCTAGTTCCCATTTGATTCGGCTGATCCCTAAACGATGAGCCAATGGGGCATAGATTTCCATCGTTTCTTGGGCGATGCGGCGTTGTTTGTCTTCCCGCAGATGTTTCAACGTACGCATATTATGTAAACGGTCAGCCAGTTTGACCATGATGACCCGTAAATCTTGCGCCATGGCGATCAACATTTTCCGATGATTTTCTGCTAATTGTTCTTCATGAGATTTGTACTTGATCTTACCCAGCTTGGTCACGCCATCCACTAGCATCGCTACATCGGCACCGAATTCTTCTTTCAGATCGGCTAACGTCACATCGGTATCTTCGACGACATCATGCAAAAAACCAGTTGCAACGGTATGAGGGTCCATCTGCAATTCTGCCAAGATCCCCGCAACTTGGATTGGATGAATAATGTAAGGCTCGCCGGATTTACGGAATTGTTCTTTATGGGCTTCTGTCGCGTAATCTAATGCTTTTTGGACAAAGGCAACATGTTCTTCACTCATATAATGAGCGACCAATTTGATGACATTGGGCCCGGTCAATATAACTTCTTTTGCCATTCATTCCGCCTCCTGCTTTTCTTTTTTGTGCTATCAAAAAGGCAGACAGAAGTCGCTGTTAACGTTTCGTCACGCACCCAAAGCCTTGCGGACAAACGTTCTAAGCATGGGACTCCTGTCTAACCTGCAGTTCTTATTTAGTAGTATTATTATACAAATTTTTCAGCTATTTTTCAATCGCTGTTGTTCAAAGCACATCGGGTGCCGGCTTGTCCTTAAGCAATTCTTCAAAAACATGATACGAGAGCCCGATTTTCTCGGCGCCGGCAGCCTGTAGTGATTGCATAGCTTGTTCATCTATTGTGTCAGGATTGATCTGGATCGACAGTTGACTGCCACCATCTAAGGAAAACAAGCTCACGTCGTGCAATGCTTCTGCTAGTGGTTGTTTTTGTCCTAACACGATCTTTGGCCATGCTTCTTCTTTCAAGCGTTGTGCCACTTGGATCTTCGTCAATTCATTCATGATCTCGGTTTGCACAGCTAAGCGGATCTCCCCTCCTGTCAAGGTCAAGGAGCGAATCGTTTCGGTCAATTCCGCAAAGCCACGATCATTTTCCATGAAGGAAGAAGCCGGTAGCCAGACTTCCAAAAAATCGGCACCTTCCATAAACGCCCGACCGATTTCAAACGCTACCTTTGCCAGTGTTCCTTGGGCAAGGGGGTAATCGATCACTGCGCCGATTTGTAAGGAAGAGCCTTGTGCCAAGATTTTCGCCCGCCGAATGGCACTAGGCAAAACGACGACTTCCTTTAAAGCCGTTTTATATTGATTGATAAAATCCTTCAAGACCCAGTCGGTCATATCGGCCGTCAACAAACGGACACTGATTGCTTCTTGGTTCTTATTCATCAACTCACATCCTCTTTAATTCCGTTAGCACACTGACAGCACTTAAAAAATAAAACGGTGCTGTTTCTGTTCGTAAAATCCGAGGGCCTAACCCGCATAATTTAGCGTTGTTTTCCTGGGCTCCTTCGATTTCGGAGGGGGTCAGACCGCCTTCTGGGCCAAAGATCGCTAAAACTTTGCTACCAACGGGCAATTCGGTGATCACTTGCAGCAGCATCGCTACTTCTCCTTGCTTGGCTGATTCTTCATAAGCCACTAGGACCGCATCGTACTGACTGAGGCTTTGCCAAAATGCTTTGGCGTTATCCAGTAGTGTGATGGCTGGTGCGATCTGCCGTTGGGATTGCTCCGCCGCTTCTTTGGCGATTTTTTGCAGCCGCTGCTGCTTTTTCTGTAACTTCTTTTGATCCCATTTCACGACCGAAGTTTGCGCAGGAAAACCGATAAATGCTGCCGCCCCAAGTTCCGTGCCTTTTTGAACGATCAAGTCCAGCTTGTCGCCTTTCGGGTAGCCGCTAGCGATCGTGACCTGCAGCGGCAATTCCTTGTCCTGCTGTTCTTTTTCGACTTCCTCTAAGTAAACCGTTTCTTCATCGGCCTCTTTGATCTTGGCGATGATCGCCAAATGATCCTCAAAAACTAAACCGACTTTCGTGCCGGGAGTCATGCGCATCACTCGGATCATATGGTGGAAGGGTTCTCCCGAAACGGCAAACACCGCTTTTGCTTCATAAGGCTCCTGTAAAAAATATCGCTGCATCTTACTCTACCTCTGGTTTTTTAAAGGCGATCGCATACCAGTCTTTTTGATTGAACAATTGATCGATCTCAAAGCCTTGTGCGATCATGGCATCGATCACTAATTGTTTTTTCGTCTCAATGATCCCAGAAACGATCAAGGTGCCCTCTTGCTTCAATAAACGCCATGCATCAGGGATCATCAATAAAATGATATCCGCTAAAATATTGGCAACGATAAGATCAGCAGGGACCGTCACCCCTTGCAAAAGGTCATTGGCTTGCACGGTCACATCGTGAGCAATGGGGTTCATCGCCATATTTTCTTGGGCGGACCTCACAGCGACTTCATCTAGATCATAAGCAAACACGTCTTTGGCACCTAAATATTTGCTGGCGATACTTAACACCCCTGAGCCCGTCCCGACATCTAAGACGGTTTCACCGCCCCGCAAGTAGACTTCTAGGGCTTGTAATGTCAAGCGTGTCGTAGGATGCGTGCCGGTCCCAAAGGCCATTCCCGGATCAAGGGTGATGATCTTTTCATCTTCTTGCAGCGGTTGATAGTTTTCCCAGCTCGGCACGATCGTCAGATAGCGGGAGATACGGACTGGATGGTAATATTTTTTCCAGGCCGTTGCCCATGCTTCTTCCACGACCTCGCTCGTTGTGATGGTGTTTTTGCCGATTGCCAAACCATACTCCGGCAGACGGTCGATGGCTGCTTTGATCGTCGGCAGCACTTCTGGCAAAAAAATCGTCTCTGGGAAATAGGCACTGACTTGCGCACCTTCTTCTAAGGTCGTATAGGTTTCTTTATCCAAAATTTCGCCATACGCATCGCTTTTAAAATTTTCGACATCTAAAACGTCCTCGATCGCTACCCCACTTGCTCCGTGTTCCATTAAAATATTGGCGACTGCTTCCACTGCTTCGCTAGCTGTCGCTACGGTTACTTCATTCCATTTCATGTTCGTTCTCCTTAGTAACTAGGGTACGGGATCATGGTTTCCCCAGCCCCGGCTTGATAGTTCGTCATTTTCTCCACAAATGCTTCTTCGTTGAATCGCAATTCAAAGATCGCTTCTTCACTGTCATCGTTCAAGAAATCAAGCAGATCGCTTTGGCCTTCTTCTAAAATTTCTTGAATGTAATCAACCAATCCGTCTAACAACGCTTTTTGGATCCCTTTTTTTCCTGCATAAGGAATCGTCGCTAAATAATCTTCTTCATCAAACGTTGATTTTTGTGGATCATACAACAAAATCCCATCTTCAAATTCAATGATCGCTTCCTCTGATGCCACACCTTGCGCATCGTCGATTTGGACTTGTTGAGGATTTTCGGCAAACAAGCGCAACACCAATTCGATGGTATGATTTTTGGCATCCCAATCGATCGCCACATCATAATCGGAGATTTTTTTCGTTAATCGCTGATCTAAGTAAGTCAATATCGTTTCTTTCGCCATCACTATTCCTTCTTTCTAGCCAGCCATGATCTTGCTGAACAGCGGCTTTTCGTATATTTGTTAAATAAGGATTACCAGCTACCGCAAATCGAAGCGGCATCTGAGTCCACTCCCCTTTGTTCGGGATACCAATTCGAGGCAATGCCAAAATTTCTTTTGGGGTACGTCGGCGCTCAGGAACCAAATGCAGCGGACTCGTAAAAATCGATTCGCCGTAAAGCTCAGCTGGAATCTGTAGTGCCTGTACTAGTTTCCCGGGGCCATTGGCTACATCCGGTCCCGTTTTTTGTCGCTGTTGTTCCATCAAGTCAATCCCATCCACCGGTTCTAGCCCGCGAATCATGATTCCTTGTGGGATGCCTTTTGGTTGCGTAATAAAGTTGACAATTCGATGCGTATGCATCGTATATAAATAAATCGTGCCGGGTTCCTGATACATCGCCCGAACCCTTGGTGTGTTTCGCATGCCCACACTATGAGCCGCCAGATCATCGGGACCTAGATACGCTTCACAATCCACGATATACCCACCTAATGTTCCTTCTGGGATCTCATGTTCCAAATACATTCCTAATAAGGCACGTGCGATGGTCGTTGTCGGCTGTGTCGCAAATAGTGCCATTAATTCATCCATTCTCATCACCCTCTTTATTCTACACAATTCTCGGTCAACTTACTATCTTTGACTACAGAGTTGCGGTGATCTCAACGATTTCTTTTCAACGAACCTGTTTTTTGCTGACTGAGTGGAAAATACGCGCCCTTTTGTTTTCGTAAGGACGCAAATCAGCTTGTTTATGAGAATGTACGTTCTTATGTTATACTTACAGGAAAAGGAGAGGATCGTTTTATGCAGCAGCCACTTGCTTATCGAATGCGGCCACGGAACTTAGATGAAGTCGTCGGACAGCAGCATTTGGTTGGCCCGGGGAAAATCATTCGCCGAATGGTCGAAGCCAAAATGCTTTCTTCGATGATCCTATACGGACCGCCGGGAACCGGAAAAACCAGCATTGCCAGTGCGATTGCCGGCTCGACACGCTATGCGTTTCGCATGCTGAACGCCGCCACAGATACAAAAAAAGACCTGCAAATCGTGGCAGAGGAAGCCAAAATGAGCGGTACTGTCATTTTATTGCTTGATGAAGTCCATCGACTAGACAAGACAAAACAAGACTTTTTACTGCCCCATTTAGAAAGCGGCAAGATTATTATGATCGGTGCCACGACGGAAAATCCCTACATTACGATCAATCCAGCGATTCGCAGTCGGACACAGATTTTTGAAGTCAAACCGCTCCAAGAAGAAGATATTTTGACCGCCATTGATCAAGCTTTAGCAGATGAAACTCGCGGACTTGGATCAGAAACCATCGTATTGACCGATGATGCCCGCTTGCATCTCTCGCGAGCGACCAACGGTGATTTACGAAGCGCCCTCAATGGCTTAGAACTCGCTGCCCGTTCCACACCAAAAGGACCAGACGGCATTATTCATTTGACCTTAGCGATCATCGAAGAGTGCGTACAGCGCAAAGCATTGACCCATGATAAAGATGGGGATGCGCACTATGATGTGATCTCTGCTTTTCAAAAATCGATTCGCGGCAGCGATGTGGATGGTGCGCTGCATTACTTAGGTCGTTTAGTAGAGGCAGGCGATTTGGCGATCATTTGTCGGCGCTTGATGGTCATCGGTTATGAAGACATCGGTTTAGCTAACCCAGCAGCCGCTGCTCGAACCGTCAATGCTGTGTTAGCCGCTGAACGTTTGGGCTTGCCGGAAGCTCGGATCCCTTTGGCCGATACGGTGGTCGATCTATGTTTGTCACCAAAATCCAACTCGGCCTACATGGCATTGGATGCAGCGATCGCAGATATTCGTAGCGGTAAAGCTGGAGATGTCCCGGATCATTTACGAGACAGTCATTACAAAGGCGCCGAAAGTTTGAATCGAGGAGTTGGCTATCAATACCCACATAATTTTGATGATGCATGGGTCGATCAGCAATATTTACCTGATAAGCTAAAAGGTACCCACTATTATCAACCGAAAGCCACCGGTAAATATGAGCAAGCGTTGGGCCAACGGTACCAACAATTGCAGCAACGAAAGAAAAAAAACTAGGTGCTTAGAAAAAATAGTGACTTTTTGGCATCGTTTTCAAACAACTTTATTGCACCTTCGTCATTCCTATGCTACTATAAGGGTGGGAATTCTGTGATGTACGAGTTGTCCCTTTTGTGTGTTGACCGAACATTTTTATTGATATCTTGGGATCCGTCTTGTGTCAATGCTGGTAACATGCCTTTTCCTTTGGTAGTTCGAAGCTTAGACCGTGGAACCCACCTGCTAGAATTTGCGGGATCAATACTATGGGAAAAAGAACGGCATCAACGGATATTACCCATTCTTTTTAGAATGTGCCATCTGTTTTTAACAGATGGCTTTTTTGCGTTTTCTAGCCGTTAGAAACCGTGCAACGTCCTCCATCTGATATCAAAGTAAGGGTGGCTTTTGCTATTCTTTCTAGGGTTCGCTATACTAAATCTATCAACTTAGAATAGGATGGCGTATGTTTATGATTCTTCTATTATTTACGATCGTGGCACTCGTATTATTCGGCACCAGTTATTTGCTTTATGCCAAACAAGCGATTTTTTTCACTTTGATCCCTACTACTGAGGCGAATAAAGTCTTCTTAAAAACCTATAGCCTCATTCATTTCCTTTTAGGCGTAGTGGCATTGGTTGTGGGCTTTGTCGATAGAGAGCTGATTGCCTTGTTTTATTTGGCGTTGTTGCTGCTCTCTTCCGCTTCATTCAGCATCTTGCTGGCACAAAAAATGAAAAAAAAGGAAGATTAGGTTTTCTTTTTCCAGAAAAAAGCATTACAATAAAAGTAGAAGATAACAGATGGGAGTGTTTCTTATGTTACAACAATATCAACGAATCATGGTAGCCGTCGATGGGTCTAGCGAGTCAGAATTAGCCTTCAAAAAAGCCGTGAATGTGGCACAGCGGAATGATTCTGAATTAGTTTTAGCACATGTGATCGACACTCGGGCCTTTCAAACCGTTTCTTCTTTTGACGGCATGCTTGCTGAGCAAGCAACCGAAATGGCCAAACAAACTTTGAAAGACTATGAGGATTATGCCCGCAAACACCAAGTAACTGCAGTCAAAACAGTGATTGAATACGGCTCGCCAAAACCAATCATTGCCAAACAATTGCCCGAAGATCACAACATCGATTTGATTATGATCGGTGCCACTGGTTTAAATGCCGTGGAACGAATCTTTATCGGTTCCGTGTCTGAGTATGTCATTCGCCATGCTGGCTGTGATGTGTTAGTTGTGCGGACAGACCTAGAAAACAAAGTCCCAGCAAAAGACCACACGAAAGCTTAATAGTGAGACGACCTGCCGCTGCTTGGCAGGTTTTTTTGTGCAAAAAAAACCGTGACAAAAGCAAAAGAGTTAACGAGCACTTAGGTCTCATTGGTCTTTTTGCCTTTGGTCACAGCTCTTTGACAAGTCGGTTATCCAAACTTGTACAGCAAAAAATGAAAGCAAAGTAATAGGTACTCCTATCTAACCATGTTTCCTTTTGATTGTAAATAGTTTTTCTGAATTTTCTGAATAAATAGTTAATTTACCCATCCTTAAATAAAAAAAGCAAAGCGTCGCTTCCCTTAGGAAAAACGACGCCAAAATCTATGGTGATAATGGGCTATCCAAAGGACGCTGGTCAAGAGGATCACAAAGAAAACCGGACCATTCAATAACCAAAAATCAACCGAAGTCGCAGCAAAGCCATAAAGGATGATAACAATGACGGAAAGAAATAGCGTTGCGACTGTTCCAATGGCTAACCCAAGACTCCCCGCCCCTCTCGTAAACAATTGACTGATATTGGTCCAATCCAAAAGCAGCAATCGATAATCCCGAGCAAAATATTTCAAGCACAAAAGAAAACTGCTCCAAAGTGCTCCTACTAGGAAAGAGATAGCCAAAATCAGCGGCATTTTGAATAAAAGCACTGCTGCCAGCACGATGACTGCCGTTAAGCTCAGCTGCAAAACGACGCCAAAGCGGAATTTTTCCCGCAAGTAGCGCTTCATCGATAGCGGCAAGGAGCGGACAAACAAGAAATTCTCCTGATCCAATGAAATCAAATTACTGATAAAAGAAGTCGGGTTGACCATCAGTGCCGCCAAGGCGATCCCCGCCACGAAAACAACACCGATAAACCGCTCATCCAATTCACTTAACTGAATCGCTCCTGTAAACACAAAAGACACTAAGAAAATGATGGGCATCAGCAACGAAGAAGAAAAGACTTGCATGATCAAATTCGGATCACGGATCAACTGCGAATTGTAATTAAACAACAGCTGGCCCAAGCCTTGATTGGGCTTATGTTTCCGACGAACACTCCCTTGGTTAGGCGCCGCGGCTGCCACTTGCTCATAAAACTTCGGCAAGATCAATCGATAGAGGGCAAAAAGCAGCACGCCTGCTGTGGCGATGATCCCTAGCAAGCTAAGCAAACCGGTCGTTTGAAACGGTGCCACCATCACATAATAAAAAGGCAATAAAAAGCTGATCGCTCCCCGGTCTACCACGTCTGTCTCATAAGTATTCACCTGATTCATCATTAAGACCCCGATCACAACAACCAGCATCGTCACGCCTAGCAATAAACTAGTGACCAATTTTTTATGCTTCAAGAAAAACTTGGTGCGGGTCAGGCTGAAGACGATCAAGCTGCAAATGCTGAAGATCAAGACTAAAAACAAGCCGAACAGCAAGAACGCCCATAAGATCGTCAGCAAGAAAAAGACGTTTGCCCGAATCCCTGTCAGGAGAAATAAGACCAACAAAGGAAAAATAAACGGCGCAACGGTAAGAAATACCACCACGATCTTTGCCAGAAAAATTTCACTCTGTCGAAAGGGCAGCGGCAAATACGCTGGCAGATCTTGACTTTCGAAGAAGACATTGTAAATGGACGAAATCCCTTGGGAAAAGCCTAAGATTCCGAACAAAGCGACATAATAGGTAAAAAAGCCCGGCATCTGACTAAAATCCAATGTGATCATCGTCAAGCCATAGATTAGGAGAAACACTACCCCAGAAAGCGCATATTGAAACAACAGATAACTGGTCAAGGTCGAACCAGCCTTGCCTTTTTTGCGGGCTTTGTCTGTTAGTTGGGGATTGGCATACCGCAAATTAACGGAGGTCAGCGTCAGAAATTGTTGTTTTCGCATCTACGCTTCCTCCGCTTCTGCAAGAATCGCTTCTTCTTGACTTCTCCCAGTCATTTGCAGATAGATCGTTTCCAAAGAAAGCGACGGATGCTGTGCCAGCAAATCTGCCACTGAGCCATTGTACAGCAGCTCACCTTTTTTCAAAATCGCTAATTGATCACACAACTGCTGGGCGGTGTCTAAGACGTGGGTAGAAAAAATCACGGTCTTGCCCTTGGCAGCATGCTGTTTCATCATTTCTTTTAAATCATACGCTGCTTGGGGATCTAAGCCTTGCAATGGTTCGTCCAAGATCCAAATGTCCGGATCGGGGATCAATGCCCCAATCAGCAGCGTTTTTTGCCGCATTCCATGGGAAAAGCTAGCGATGGTCTCTTCTTCATGAGACAGCATATCAAACAAGCGCCCTAATTTTTGCAAACGCTCGGCCTTTTCCGCTGCTGGCACCTCATACGCTGCGGCAATCAAGTCCCAATACTCCCCTGCCGTTAGCTGTAAAAACAAATCTGGCGTGTCCGGCACATAGGCAATTTGTTTTTTTATCGCTTCCCGATGTTCCACGAGGGATTGACCGTCAAAAAAGATTTCCCCACTCGTCGGTTGTAAAATACTAACTAAGCTTTTGATCGTTGTCGACTTCCCTGCCCCGTTGTGTCCCAGAAAGCCAAAGATCTCCCCTTGACGAATCGTCAGGGAAAGATCAGACAATGCTTTTTTTGGTCCATATTGTTTCGTCAGATTCTTGATCTCAATCATTTTCCTGCCTCCTTATTCCATACCTATTGTTATCTTACGCTGAAACGTAGTAAAAGAAAAATGTTTATTGCCATTTTTATCAAATCAATTGACAGGAGCTGCAAAAACAAAGATAATAAGAGCACTTTAGGGGAGTAGCACATGGATCGTTCCATGATCTTAGATCAACAGCAAGCGGGAATCCGCTGGTTTAAGATGTTTCTTGCAAGACCTAAGTGGCAAGGGGCCGCTTAGGTCTTTTTGCAGTTTAAAATGGAGGGAAAACAGTCAATGAGTTCAAGTAAAATGAAAAAAGTGACCGCCGGCGGACTTTTAGTCGCCATGGGGGTGGTCTACGGTGATATCGGTACGAGCCCACTTTACGTAATGAAAGCCCTGGTGGAGGACAATGGCGGACTACGCACCTTAACGCCCGACTTTATCTTAGGCAGCGTCTCGCTCGTCTTTTGGACGCTGACCTTGTTAACGACGATCAAGTACGTCTTGATCGCATTAAACGCGGATAACCATGGAGAAGGCGGGATTTTTTCCCTTTATACCTTAGTTCGTAAAAACAGCCGCTACTTGATTATTCCAGCGATCATCGGGGGCGCAGCCCTGCTAGCAGATGGGGTATTGACGCCTGCCGTGACCGTAACCACTGCCATCGAAGGATTACGGGGAATTCCAGCCTTTTTTGATCGCTTCGGCAATGACCAATCGATCATCGTCGGCATCACCTTAGCAATCTTATTGGTCCTCTTTGCCCTGCAGCGCTTTGGGACTGAGTTTGTCGGCAAAGCCTTCGGACCGATCATGCTAGGCTGGTTCACCTTCTTGGGCATCGTCGGTGTGATGAACTTTGCCGGTGACCTTTCGGTGATTCGGGCCCTTGATCCCCGGTATGCGATCAATCTGCTCTTTAGTCCCGATAACAGCGCTGGTCTCTTTATTCTCGGCAATATCTTTTTGGCGACTACTGGTGCGGAAGCCCTCTACTCGGACTTAGGTCATGTGGGCAAAAAAAACATTTATGCCAGCTGGCCCTATATCAAAATCTGCTTGATGCTGAATTACTTTGGTCAAGCGGCGTGGCTGCTGCAAGTCTATCAAAACCCGACTTATCAAGAAATCGAAAACTTGAACCCATTTTTCCAAGCATTGCCGCAAGGGTGGACAGTCTTTGGTGTCAGCTTCGCCACACTCGCTGCCATCATTGCTTCGCAAGCTCTGCTGTCTGGCTCCTTTACCTTGGTTTCTGAAGCCATCAAGTTGAAACTATTGCCGCGGATGCAAATCATCTATCCGGGGGCGTCTATCGGGCAAATGTATATTCCTGCCTTGAACACCTTGCTGTGGATCGCCTGTTCCGGCGTGGTCTTATTCTTCCAGACCTCTACTCGGATGGAAGCCGCTTATGGATTGGCCATTACGGTAACGATGTTGATGACCACTATTTTGCTGTATTTCTACTTGCACCAAAACAAGAAGACCCGTTTCTTGGCACCGTTCATCACGCTCTTTTTTGCAGCGATCGAAGGCATTTTCTTTATCTCTAGTGCGACGAAATTTTTCCATGGCGGTTACGTTGCCATCTTATTAGCCAGCGTGATCATCGGTGTGATGCTGATTTGGGAATGGGGCAATCGTATTCAAGAAAATGCTGCCGAAGAAGTTGCACTTTCTACCTACATCCCTCAATTGAAACAGTTGCGGGAAGATGATTCTTTGCCATTATCTCAGACGAACGTCGTCTTCATGGTTCCTAAACTGCAAGACGATCAGATCGGTCAGCAGTTCATCTATTCCATTTTAGACAAACGGCCGAAGCGTGCCAAAGTGTATTGGTTCGTCAATGTGGAAGTCACCGATGAACCTTATACGAAAAAATATGAAGTTTCGATGGCAGATACCGATTTTATCGTTAAACTAAAGCTTTATCTCGGCTTTCGGGTGCCGCAAGAAGTCAATCTCTACATTCGCCAAATCATTCAAGAATTGATGAAAGATGGTCGCTTGCCGCTGCAGCCGCAACGCTATTCCTTAACGCCTGGACGCAATGTGGGTGATTTCCAATTCGTGATGATCGAAGAAGAGCTGTCGAATGCAACTGCATTAAGCAAATGGCAGAAGCAAGTCATGCAGACGAAGCTTTTTATCAAACGCCATACTATTTCACCTGAACGCTGGTTCGGCTTAGAATACAGCGATGTGGTTCATGAGACCGTTCCTTTGGTCATCGGTCAGATGAAAGAAAGCTCTCTGACAGAATTACGCATCGAGGAACGCTAAGAAACCGCCAGTACTGGTTGAACTTTCTGATACTTTCAGGTACACTGAAAAGACAAAGACACAAAGGAGGGAAAACGACCATGATGCGCATGACTAAAATAACAAGTAATGAAAATTACCAACGATACCATATCGCATTTAGCCATGCAATTGGTTTTACAGTTGCTGTTGACGGGACGAGTCTGTCCAAAACAGTTAAATTTACGTAAAATCAATGGCCATCTCAAGGTATTTTTCTCAAAAAAATCTGAGTTTAAATAACACTGGCCATGGATATCCATGGCCTTTTTGAGTGGTCTCAAGGAGAGAGATCATGATCATACAAGCAATTGCTATTAAAAAAACCATCGGCGGGAATCCGTTATTTGAGGAGTTATCCTGCCAAATCGAAGCTGGGGAAAAAATTGCCCTAGTCGGCATCAACGGAACGGGCAAATCAACCTTTTTACAAATCTTGACTGGCAGTGAAGGTGTCGATAGCGGCGTTATCAGCCGCCAAAAAGGCTTGAGGATCGGGACGGTCGAGCAAGAGCTGACAGTTTCTGAAGCAACCGTTACCCACTACCTGCTCCATTCTGCAGCTAACATTCAAGAACTCAAACAGCAAATGAGCCATTACGAAGCCTTGATGGCAGAACCCGATACTGATTTAGAGAAGTGTCTGATCCGTTATGGCGAGCTGCAGCAGCGCTTTGAAGAGCTGGGCGGTTATGGATTAGAAGACCGAATTTCCGCGATCTTACAAGGGTTAGGAATTCCCCATCGGCAGGACGCACGGTTAACAGACCTTAGCGGGGGTGAACGGGTCAAAGTCGCTTTAGCCAAAGTGTTAGTCACCGATGCTGACTTGCTGTTACTGGATGAACCAACCAATCACTTGGATCTTTCAAGTATCCGCTGGTTGGAAAATTATTTACAGAATACGAAAAAAGCGGTTCTAGTCGTTTCTCACGATCGACACTTTCTCGATCAAGTCACCACCAAGACCTGGGAACTGGAAGAAGGCGCCCTGATTGAGTATCCTGGGAACTATAGCCGATTTCGTGTCTTGAAAGAAGCTCGCTTGGCGGAGCTGACCAAAAATTACGAACTGCAGCAAAAAGAAGTCCAGCGACTGAAAGTCATGATTCGTCGATTTCGTCAGTGGGGCCATGAAGGAGACAATGAATCCTTCTTCAAAAAAGCCAAAGAATTGGAACGCCGCCTAGCGAAACTTACACTGGTCAAACCGCCAGCGCCCCCGAAAAATCGGCTGCAAGGCTTGGCAAATGGCGGAAAATCAGGTAAAGAGGTGTTCATCGTTCGCGACTTGCACCAGCAATATGCCGATCAGCTCCTATTCAAAGACAGCAGTTTTGCAATCTACCGTGGGGAGCATCTAGCCATCATCGGCGACAATGGTACCGGAAAATCAACCTTACTCACATTACTTCTCGGTGAGGAGCTTCCTAGCGGCGGCACTATCAAGCGCGGCAGCAGCTTACAAATCGGCTATTTGCCCCAACAGCTACAGTTTGCCGATACTGAGAGCCGCTTGTTGGCCTACGTACAGACGTTGACAGGAAACGAAGAGGCTGCTCGTCGGCAATTGGCCAAAAGTGGGTTTTATCAAAGTGATGTGGCCAAACGAATCAAAGATTTATCTGGTGGTGAAAAAATCCGTTTGGCGTTACTGAAACTCTTTTTAGAAAAAATCAACGTCCTGATTTTGGATGAACCAACCAATCACCTCGACAGCTATGCCCGAGAAGAAATTGAAGAAATGCTGCAAGATTATCAAGGGACCCTGCTGGCAGTCAGCCATGACCGCTACTTTTTGCAGCAGCACTTCCAAGAAGCCCTGGTCATTGCACAGCAGCAGATCACACGCCAGCCACTAAGCCCATTGATTGACTAAGACATTGATTCGCAACAAAAAAAACTTGATTTTCCTACAGTAAGCATGGGTTGTTCAATCCATGCATAGGCGGAAAATCAAGTTTTTATTTTTTGATCAATGAATGTTGCCGATCAAGTTGCGGATCGGTTTTCTAGCTAAATACAAGATGATGCCGACAACAACGGCTACTCCGCCGACGATGCCATAGTACATCCCTTCTGTTTGTGGTGTATAGAACCGAGCGATTTGCGCATTGATGGCTTGTGAAGAAGCGTCTGCTAACAACCAAATCGCCAAGGTTTGTGCTTCGAAAGCTTTCGGCGCTAGTTTGGTCGTCACCGACAAGCCCACCGGTGAAAGACACATTTCCCCTGCAATCATGATGAAGAAGCTCAATACCAACCATAATGGGCTGACCCGTTCTTCTACTCCAAACAAGAGGCTTGGCAGCATTAGCAATAGAAAGGACAAACCGGCTAAGACTAAACCGATGGCAAACTTCACTTCTGTCCGTGGCTGACGAGAGCCTAGTTTGGTCCACAACCAGACAAAGACAGGTGTCAGTAAGACGACAAAAAGTGGATTTAAGGTTTGATACAAACTTGCTGGAATATTGATGCCGAATAACGTTGATTGCGTACGGTCAGCAGCAAACAATGCCAAGATCGATGAGCCTTGTTCTTCTAAGGACCAAAAGACGATCGCTGACAAGAACAGCGGAATGTAGGCCAACACTTTTTTCTTTTCATCTGGTGTGACATCTTTCGAACGCAGCATTTTGGTAAAGTAGTAGATCGGCAAGAAAATACCTAAAACACTGATGAAGTTGATGAAGAAATCAACCGTCAGATGGCCTGTTGCAGCAGCTGCGCCAAATAACACTGCCAATGCGAGAAGAACTAGAACGACTGCTCGGAAGAAGGTTTTCTTTTCGGCTGCCGATAAGGGATTCGTTGGCGCGATCGCTACACTTTTCAACGTGGTTTTTCCTTGCACATAATACTGCACCAAACCGATAAACATCCCGATAGCAGCAATCGAAAAGCCTAAGTGGTAGTTGACCTCTTGTCCTAAGATCCCGACGATGATCGGTGCTAACAAGCCACCGATATTGATCCCCATGTAGAAAATTGAGAAACCAGCATCCCGACGGATATCGTCTTTGCTGTACAAATGCCCCACCATACCCGACACGTTGGATTTCAAGAGTCCGGTTCCGATGACGATCAGCATCATGGACACAAACAACGCTGGAATCCCTAAAGGTGTTGCCAAGACGATGTGTCCTAACATGATCAAGATTCCACCATAAAAGACGGATTTATTTGATCCTAAAAGACGGTCCGAGATCCAACCGCCAACAATACTTGACATATACACTAAGGAACCGTAAATCGACATGATCGCCACAGCCGTTCCTTTTGGCAACCCTAAGCCGCCGTTGGCAACTGCATCGTACATGAAGTACACCAAAATCGCCCGCATACCATAATAACTGAATCGTTCCCACATTTCCGTGAAGAATAACGTCGACAGCCCTCGCGGCTGACCTAAGAATGTTTTTTCTTTTTCCATATGTAATGGCCCCTTATAAAAATTAATGAAAATAAAATAGCGGAATTTTTCTGAAAATTCACAAATGCCAGTTTATTCCCATTTGGCAACTTTTACAAGGGTATTTCCCTGAGAACATCTTGTAAAAAAGGAAGGAAATTTAAATTCAAATGAAAGCAAAATGAGAAGCCATCCACCTAGGTGCAGTATGAGCCAATTTTCATATGTATAATTATTAAATTTTCTGTTTAAAAAATTAGAAAATGGTCTTCACCAATTTTTCTCTCTAGTCCCGTTTTGCGGACTTTCCTACAAAAAAACACATGCAAGCATTTCTCTTGCATGTGTTTCAGCTTCTATTCTAAGAAATGTTTTCGCTTAGCCGCGTAAACGTTCCACATCACGAGCGATCATTAATTCTTCATCTGTTGGGATCAAAAGTACTTTGACTTTTGACTCTTCAGTTGAGATCACTAATTCTTCGCCGCGTTTTGCATTTTGATCGGCATCTAATTCGCAACCAAACCAAGTCATGCCTTTGATAACTTCGCTGCGGACGTGGGCATCATTTTCACCGATACCAGCAGTAAAGACGATCGCATCGACACCGTTCATGGTCGTTACATAGCCACCGATGTATTTACGGATGCGGTCAGTAAAGACGTCATAAGCAACTTTGACTTCTTCTTTGTCGTAGTTTGCTTCTAGATCGCGCATGTCGCTGGAAATACCAGTTAAGCCTAATAAACCAGATTTTTTGTTTAAAACATCCACCATTTCATCGATGTTCAAATCTAATTTTTCCATTAAGTAAGGCAAAACAGCAGGATCGATGTCACCAGAACGTGTTCCCATCGTTACACCAGCTAACGGCGTGAAGCCCATTGATGTATCTACTGATTTTCCGCCGTCAACTGCAGTGATCGACGCACCGTTCCCTAGATGGCAAGTGATGATTTTTAATTCTTCGATTGGTTTGCCTAACATTTCTGCCGCACGCTCAGAAACATAACGGTGGCTTGTACCGTGGAAGCCGTATTTACGTACTTTAAACTCGTTATAGTACTCTAATGGCAAGCTGTATAGGTAATTGTGTTTTGGCATCGTTGCATGGAAAGAAGTATCAAAAACAGCGACACTGATGATTTCAGGCAAGATTTTTTTGAAAGCAGTGATCCCCATCAAGTTTGCTGGGTTGTGTAATGGCGCAAATTCAGCCAATGCTTGGATGCGTTCCATCACTTCGTCTGTGATCACAACTGAATCAGGGAAATCTTCTCCGCCGTGAACGACGCGGTGACCGACGCCAGTGATTTCATCATAAGCACCTAAAATGTTTAATTCGATCAGTTGATCCAATAACATTTTTACAGCTACTTCGTGATCGTTGATATCGATGATTTGTTCGAATTTTTGATCTTCCCCATATTTGATGGTAAAGATAGAATCTTTCAAACCGATTCGTTCAACGATTCCTTTAGCGACAACTGTTTCCTCTGGCATTTGATATAATTGCCATTTTAAACTTGAACTTCCAGCATTGATTGCGATTGTTTTTGACATGATGATCTCCTTATCCGAATTATATTACAGATTTGCTGCTTTCCAAGCCGCAAATTGTTCAAAAAGTTTTGTGATGTTCTTTGGTTCTTTCAGTGAGGCTAGCTTGACCAGCAAGACTTCTTCTGCTTGTTTGCTTGTCCCTCCGTGGTTTTGTAAAAGCAATATACTTTTACGTGAATGTTCATTTTTAAAGAGTTCTTCAGGAAGCTGAATCATTCCTTGCAAATAAACCTTTTCTTTCAGCCATTTTTTCAAAAATTCACTCTGTTCCGTTTCCAAGAAATTGCTTGGTAGTAAGAACAAACCGTAACCGCCAGCTTTGACATAGTTCATCGCTTGTTCCATCAACAAATGATGGGCGTAACTGTGTCCTTCTGGAGCCGCCGTAATAAAGCTGCGGGCTTTGTCATCTTGTGGGTAATAGCCCACCGGTAGATCGCTGATCGCCAGATCCATCGGTTCGATCAAAAGCTCTTGCAAGCCATCTTGATGGAACAAATGCAAGGGCGCTTTGGTCCATTCGCCAGTTGCAGCTGCGATCGCCAACAAGGTTTCGTCAATATCCACACCGGTTCCTTCTACTGGACGCTTGGCTAATTGCAGATTCAGCAAGACTGTCAATAAGAGATTCCCCATGCCTACCGATAAATCAAGAAGTTTCACTGGTTGATCGGCACTACTCAACTGCTCGATCAAATAGACGAATAAAAACCCAAGACTATCTGGTGTCAGTTGGTGATTGGCCTGCAGGCGCTCCGTTTGGCTGCCTTTCAACAAAACCAACTGCGCAAGCTTGCGTTTTTCTTCTGCCGATAGTTCCATTGCTCGAATTTCTTGATAGATGGTTTCTAAACGAGCAGCAGTTGCTTCATCTGGTACCCCATCGATCACGCGAACTTGGTATTGATCAACAAAATTTTCGATCGTCTCTACGTAAGCATCAAAAAAAGACGTTTCCAATGCGTTTTGAAGCAGTTGGATCGCTTCAACGGTCAAATGAAAAGACGTTTCCATTTTTTCTGCGGACATCTTGCACCTCTTTTCAAAACTATAACAACATATATACCTGTTTAATTTTAGCCGATTCATCCAAAATAATCAATCGCTTTCGTTTAGAATAATTTGTGAAGCTGTAAACATTCTTTTTCTATTTCTGTATGAAAAAGGATGGTCGAAACAACCATCCTTTTCCTGTACTATTCTTCTTGGTCATCTGTGTCTATTTCAGGCTGCTCTTCAGGCAACAAAAAGGTAAAAGTAAATCGCCGACTTTTGACATAGCATTCGATCTGTAAGCTCTGTCCTTGCCGTTCATAAGTCAACTTTCCTACATTATAAAACCGTGTCCCTCGATCTTCCAACTCGTTTTGCAAGAATTCCGCATGGAAAAGTTCACTCATAATACGGGCTTCATAGGTTTCAATGGTTTTTGTATAAAAAAGGGCTGTTGTGCGGCTGTTTTCTAACACCAGCAATAACATCAAGCTCAACAGCTGCACAAACAACAATGCTGTGAGTAAAATACCGCCTTTATGCCGCCTCTTGTGAGTGTATTTTCCATTGTCCAATTTTCTGGTCTCCATTCTCAAAGGAAACGGTAAAGCGGATCGCTGCGCCAATTTTCTCAAAAGACACATCTGCCACTTCTGTCAACAACGGTTGATAGCCATTGTTGTCCCGTTTCCGCAACACGCGGTTGATGCGATCGATCGTTACCGAATTGTTTTGACTGCTTCGCAAATATAGCGTGTTCTCGCTGACTGATAGATAGACACAGGTACTTAATTCCCGTTCCAACTGAAACAAAAAAACATGCCATTCTTGATCTTTGCGAGCCATGATCTGCTGATTGACCGGTGCGAGGTGCTTGACGATCCCGCTGATCATCAATAAGCAGATCGCCAATACCCATAAAGACAACAGACACTCCAACAAAGTAAAGCCTTTACTCTTCATACACAATCTCCCAGAGCTGTTCGCCACTTTGGATGCGTGCCTGTTGATGCTGCGCTGCTTGCCAAAAGCGAACTTGATAGACCGTCTGACGCTGCGTCGTGTAGGTAATGGTTGACGCATCAAAGGAGTGGTTCTGGACTTCTTCATACAGCACCCGCAGCATTTGGGCTTTTTCCTGCAATGCCGCACTTTGCGTCAGTGAAGCGGTCTGCATCGCTAAAAACAATAACACACAGGTTGCCAACACCCCAAAGCCAATCAGGCTTTCTGCTAAGATGAACCCGCTATTCAACGATTTTTTCATAGCGTCCGCTCCCAAATAAAAACTTATAGCTGATGGTTTGCTTTTTCTCCTGCCAATAGAAAACGATCCTTCGCAGACTGCTATTGTTGCCGGACTGACTACTAAAAAGAATATCGGGAAACGCCTGCATCGCTAGTTGAGGAGGGACTTCGATCTTGGTGACCGGCTCAGTTGCAGCGCCATAAAATGAAACAGTTGGCGTTGGCGCTGCTTGATAAACGGCTCGGGTTTGTGTGTTATCGATGATGGCCGATTGCTGTATGGTATAGAGGCCTTTTTCTAAGCGTGCACAAAAGCCTAAGACTTCAGCAGATCGTTGATAGTACTCGATGGCCACGACGGGAAAAAAGAGAAACATACTACTGACCATGAGGACCAAAAGGCTTTCTATTAAAGTAAAACCAGCAAAAGAGCAACGTCGACAGCCCTTAGTCCCCTTGCTCATAAATCGCATATTGCTCCTCAGATACATACCCTTCAGCGATCAATTCTTCTCTCGAGGGCTCCCGATTTTCATTCAGACGAAAGAGTTCGATCTGGGTTTCCACCACTTTCACGATGGCCGCATTTCCTTTCTCATCAATGATTCCTCTTTGCTTGGCAAGATTTGGGACAAACAACAAAACCAAAATACTGATCACTAATAAAACAACCAACATTTCAACCAATGTAAAGCCTTTTTTGACACGCCAAATCCCCTGCTTGCGAGAAGATGCGACTTTCTTTTCTATCATTCGATCACTCCTTGGATATTTCCATAGATTGGTAAAAACATAGCGGCATAGATCCCAACGATCATTAAAGCAACCAACAAAAAAATCAGAGGCTGAACCCAGTGAATAGCTTTTTCGATTCGTTGAAACAAGCGATCCATCAATAATTGACTGTATAAAAAAAGCTCTTCTCCTAACTTTCCCCGTACTTCTCCTTGAAAGACGATCAAAGAAAATTCTGGTGTGAGAAACGAGAAATGACGAAGTTTTTCTGGGAGTTCTCCGCCAAGTGTCAAGGTCACTCGCAACTCTCGCGCTAATTCTTGGATCAAGGTAGCTTTATTGGTGTGCTCCATACACTCAATGATCTGTTGGATATCTAACCCTTGCTGAAACAACTTGCCCCATTCCAATGCGAAAAAACTCGTGTGATAACTCGTGTACAATGCTCCGAACAATGGCAGGTGGCTGAAGAATACAGCTTTTTGCAAGGCAGTGCGGCGGGCAAATACCCAGCGGCTGATCACAAAAAGCAGCACACTTACCAACAAGAAGAGGATAAGTACTGCTGGTGCCCAAGTGATGGCGCGAATGCCCCAATGACCTTCGTCGATCATGCCAGAGGCTAACAATTGAGGCATTAAAAAGCGATGCATGCCAAAGAGAGCCGCCACTAAAAAGACCAGTAGCAAAAGCGGATAGGCCGCTACTTTGTACAGCAGCTGTTTTTGCTTGTTGACCAATTTGTGGTAGTCGACCATCCGCCGCAAGGTCGTCGTGAGATTCCCATGACTTTCTGCTAAATAAAGCTGATTTTTTTCGGTAGCCGATAAAGACAACGGCGCTACTGCTGCTGCCAAGCTTTGCCCTTGGGCAAGATGGGCAATCAGCTGTTCGATCACAGGTTCAGAAAACTGGCGACTGCGCAGCAACACTTGGAGGCTTTCTTGTAGGGAAAAGCCACTCTCCAATAACACCGTGAAGGTGACCAAGAGGGCTTCAGTTGCACGGCGTGGTAGCTGGGGCTTCTTTTTCATAAACTTCATCGGTGATCCACCCACTTTCTTTCACTCGTTTTAATACGTGCTGCCACTGTTTTTCCACTTGCCCCTCATAAAAGTGATACGCCAGCAATCCATGGGGTTCGTTGACTTCATTCGGCAACAATCGCTGATAAATGATCCCTTGCAACGCGTGCGCCAGAAGATCGTCTGCCCCTAGCAATTCCAGCAGCCGTGTCTTGGTTTCTGCTACGCCTCGTGCATGGATCGTGGCAAATACTCGATGACCTGTCAGAGCGGCTCGTACAGCGGCTTGCGCCGTCTCTTTGTTACGGATCTCACCAATCAAAAGCAGGTCCGGACGATGCCGTAAAGACAAGCGAATCAATTCATCATAGTCTTGTCCGATTTTCAAATTGGTCTGTAGCTGCAAAAAATGCGGCTCTTCAATCTCCACAGGATCTTCGATGGTAATGACTTGTCCCTTGGTTGCCCGTGCTAATTGATACATGAGGGTCGATTTTCCTGAGCCAGTGGGACCAGAAAATAAATATAGGCCTCTTTGTTTGGTTGTCTGTTGGATCTGCTGGACGTCTTCTGCAAAAAAATAGCGCAGATGCTCCTTGTTCAAAGGATAAAGAAACCGCATCACGAGACTTTCACGCCCTTGATAATCACCCACCGTTGAGACGCGCAACCGCTGTAGCTGATCGCCTAACAGATAGCTGACTGCGCCTAACTGAGCTTTGCGCCGTTCTCCCACCTCCATTCCTCCTAAAAATTTGAAGCGGGTGATCAGCTGCTGAGCTTCTTCGTTGGTCAGTACTTGATAGGTCTTTCTGAGATAGCTTTTACTGAAAATCACCTCCATCTGTGTACCGCTAGGCAAAATGGTCAGATCCTGCATGTGTTCTTGTCTCCCATAATGAATCAACTCGTCTGAGAATGCTTGAATATCCACGACTTATCCCTCCTAAAAAGAAATACGCAAACGCTTTGAGAATAGAAAAAAAAGATGAAGCAAATTTGCTTCATCTTTCATCATTCGTTTATTTCTGTGGTTCTTTTGCCACAAATTGGGCTTCCACCCGATAGATCCGCTGCCCGCGGCTTGAGAATTTTTCTTCATATTCCGTCATGATATTGTTCTCAAAGGAACTGTTATGCAAGTCCAACCAAACTTGTTTGATAATCATGCCGTATTGAGAAAAGCTCGCTAAGGAATACTCAAACAATCCTTGGTTATCCGTTTTGAAATGGATCTCGCCGTTGGGACGTAAAATCTGCTCGTCGACTGCTAAAAAGGCTTTGGAAGTCAAACGGCGCTTCTCATGCTTCTTCTTAGGCCATGGATCAGAAAAATTCAAATAGATCTGGTCTACTTCATTGTCTGCAAAATAGTTGGTCAATGCGGAACCATCGACATGCAGCAGTTGCAAGTTCGGGATCTCCTGCTCGATCATTTTATCTAATGCGATCGAAACGACACTAATCTGCATTTCCACACCAATATAATTGATCTCGGGATGAGCTTTCGCCATTTCCGTAATAAATTGGCCTTTTCCCATTCCAATTTCGATATGCAGCGGGTGATCATTGCCAAAGCGTTCATGCCAACGCCCTTTCCATTCAGTAGGCTCTGCCACAACGTATTCTGGATGAGCGTCAATCAGCTCTTTTGCACCTGCACGTTTTCTTACTCTCATGTTTCTTCCTTTCCGAAAAAACAAGATGGAACCAAATTGCCTCGCTCCATCTTCTCTTCATTCGCTATAAATTCGTTTTAATTGTAAAATCTCTGCATTCATGGCTTTGTAATCGCCTCGCAGATAATATTTTTTGACCTCTTGCAGCATACTCAACAATGCGTACCAATAAATCTTTTCGATCACTTCGCTGCTGCTGTGGATACCATAGCGCACGAGCCAATGAGACCAGCCAGATAATGGCACATAGTGACCTAAAATAGTGCCGATATCGATTGCCGGATCTGCAAACATCACGGAATCCCAATCGACTAAATACAAATAGTTTTGACAAACTAGCCAATTTCGATAATTGACATCGCCATGGACGACCGCGGCTTTCTGCTCGTCAAAAGCTGGAATATTGGTTTTTAAATACTCGGTGACCAAATGAATAAAACGGTTTTGGGCGACCGCAGAAGGCAGCTGATCCTGATAATCCATCAGCATCTGTTCAGGCGATCTGACTTGTCCGCCGATTTTGCTTAGCATCTGTGCCAACGTTTTTGAATGATGCAAGTGATACAACACATCAATGACATCATTTCTTTGGCCGATTTCATCGGGATCTAAGACCCGTCCATCCAGCCATTCTTGTGCGGAGAGCGTATCCCCATTTCCCGTCCGTTTCGTCCAGACGAGTTTGGGTGCAATGCCCTCTTTAGAGAGTGCCGCAAGCATCGGGGTCGTATTTCGTTTGATAAAGACTTTGTCGTTGTCCTTGAGCCCGATATAGGCTTTCCCGGTGTCGCCTTTGATTGGCCGCATACGCCAATCTTGATCCAAGCGAATATCCATCCTAGCTTCTCTCCTTATTTCGCAGTACCTCTTATTCTAGCTTCCTAATGGGTCGCCGTCAAGCGCATATGCGTTCGCTTTTTGTAAGAGAGGCCACTTGTGGATCAGGCGTGCATTTTCTTTAATCGCCCTGGCAAGTAGATGCCTAAAAAAAGACCCGCAAACCCTAAGAAGCCAAGAAACGCGATACCGCCTTGCCAAACAAAAGGCAAGCGCAAGCAACAGATCACGCCGAAAAGAACTGCGGTCACCAGTAAGAGTGCCCCAAGAATTTTTTTGATCGCTGCGGCTTTTTGTTTTTCTGGCACGGGATACAGATGTGTCAAAACCATGTATTGAAACTCATTGATCAAAGGAATCAGTTGGAAACCGATCAGATAAAGAAACAAGCAGCCGATCAGCAGACTGATCCAAAGCTCATCGACAAAGAATAAGACGAACCCACCAATCAAAGTCAAACGGACATAAAGCCCGCCATATTGCCCCCCACGGATCACTCGGCGCAAGTAAAGATAGAGGTACGTATTGCTGTGCACTGGTTTGATCTTTGCCAGCAGCCAGTCGAGGTATTTGCGCCGTTTGGCTTCCGTCGTGATTTGGGGAACATCTGTAAATAAGTTGATAAACCGATAGATACGCATTAAGCGCGACTGTTCGGCTTGGATCATATAGTCCCAATCCAAAAGCTGGCTATTGGCTTTCAGTCCAAAGAGGAACCAGATTGCTTGGAAGATGCTGATCCCCAACCCTAGCCAAGGTGCTACATAAATACTGGCAAGTGTGGCAGCTAACGCACTTGCGAACCAGATGCCTCGCTGCTGTTTGACTTGCTGCTGAGTTTCTTGATACAAACGAATCCGTTGTAGTGAAAGATCCCCCAGTTTTAAGAGCCACATCATCCCTAAAAAGTATGGGAATGAGGCAAAGGTGCTGTTTGCTGTGACCACGACCAAAGGCATCGTTGCCCCTACGGTTAAAAATAAAACCCCAAAGGGCAGCCAGAGGGAATAACGTAACGCTTGGCTGAGATAACTTGTCATTTGTCCTTCTTTGGCTAACAGAAAAATCAAATCTGCCGGTTTCGTCAGTGTCGCTAAGCGTCCCAGCGGTAAAACAAAGAGCCAAACAGCGACCACGATGATGCCGCCTAATGGAAACGGCCGCGGCAATGTTTTTAGCAATTCAGAATAATAGAGCCCCAGACCTCCGACTAAGAAGGTGCTGATCAAAGCAAAATGATCATTGAAGACATAGCGCAAATAGCGTGTCATCTGTTTTTGATGCCGCTGTAAGCGTTGCGAGAAAAACTGCTTCATGCTTGACTCTCCTTTGTCAGTGCGAGGTACAGATCATCAAGGGAGGCTTCTGGTGCTTGAAATTGGCTTCTTAGTTCCGCCAATGTCCCTTGTGCGCGGATCTCACCGTTATGCAAGAGGATGAATTTGTCACAATACTTCTCTGCGGTTGCTAAAATGTGGGTGGACATCAAAATAGATGCCCCGGTTTGTTTCATCTCATTCATCAGTTCCAATAACGCATTGATCGCTAAAGGATCTAATCCTAGAAAGGGTTCATCAATGATGTAGACACTCGGCTCAATCAAAAAGGCACACAGTACCATAACTTTTTGTTTCATCCCTTTTGAAAAGTTTGCCGGGAACCAATCGAGTTTGTTTTCTAAGCGAAAGGTTTTTAGCAGGCGTTCTGCTCGCTTCATGGCTTCTTCTTGTGGAAGATCGTAGGCCATCGCCGTCACTTCAATGTGCTCTCTTAAGGTCAATTCTTCATATAAAGAAGGGGTTTCGGGGATATACCCGATTTGTTTGCGGTATTGCTCTGGGTTTTCTTTAAGGGTCAAGCCATCGATCGTGATGGTGCCGCTATGAGGTTGCAGTAAACCGATGATTTCTTTGATCGTCGTACTCTTCCCTGCCCCGTTCAAGCCGATCAAGCCAACGAGCTCCCCATCGCCGATCGTAAAATCAATATTTTTTAAGACTGGCAGCTGATTGTAGCCGCCTGTCACGTTTGCTACTTGTAAAGTCATTTTTTCCCTCCGATTCGCCTGATTATGGCTCTTTGTCAACGTAGGCTCTTTTTGTTCAATTCAGTCAGCTGGCAAAACAGTTGTTTATTTTTCTTTATTCGTGACTTGCAGGATAAATTCATTTTCTCCCACTGTAATGATTTCTTGCGCTAGTTCTTGGCTGCCAAAGCGCTCTTGCCACGTTTGTGCTTCGCTGGCTGGAAAGACGACCATTTGGATGGCACCAGCGGCAAGACGGGTGGTAAAGGCTTGGACAGCGGCTGGTTCGGCATAAGAAACCAGGCTGATCCGCAGCTCTTCTTTTTGATACCCTTGATCTATTGCCCATGCTTCAACGGCTGCTTCCAATTCACTTTGCACCGCAGGGTCCATTGCTGTTTCAGTGACAATGGCGGCATTGACTACTTCTTCTTGCGGACGTGTCAGAGAATAAGTGATTGAACCAGCAAACACCACAAACAGCGTGATCGCGATCAACCACTCTTTATAGGCATAGGCTAAGTAGCGAAGCTTCGCTGAAGTCGTTGTTTTTTTCTGTAAGGTTTCTTTAATGATCGGTTTCATAGGTTCCTTCTTTCCAAATGATTTCTGATATTAAGTCTAGGGTTGTTGGAATCTAAATGCAAGCGTTTCTCGCTTGCTTTTCGCATTTCTTTAAAAAAGCGCCTTTGTTGAAGGAACAGTTGCCTTGTTCCGACTTTTTCAAAGAGGAAACCAGACGAAAAAAAGCAAAATATGGTAAAGTAGAGGTAATAGATCAAGGAGGTTTTTTACAATGGAAAATTGTATTTTTTGTAAAATCAATAATCGTGAGATTCCTAGCTACAAAGTCTACGAGGATGAGCAAGTCTATGCCTTTTTAGATATTTCCCAAGTCACCCCTGGTCATACATTGGTCATTCCCAAAACGCATGTGACGGATATTTTCGAGTACGATGAAACGTTGGCAGCAGCGGTTTTTGCCCGTATCCCTAAGATTGCTCGGGCGATCGAAAAAGCATTCCCTGAGATCGAAGGCTTAAATATCATCAACAACAATAAAGAATTGGCGTACCAATCCGTCTTCCATTCCCATGTCCATTTGATTCCTCGCTACAGCAAAGACGATGATTTCAAGATCCATTTTGGCAATCATGCAGAGAATTACACGGGGGAAGAGCTGGCGGCAATCGCCGAAAAAATTGGAAAGCAGGTGAACTAAATGATCGGTAATTTTCTTAAAGGACTTTTGTTCGGTTCCATCGCCGGCGGCTTAGGCGGTTTGCTTTTTGCACCAAAAAGCGGCAATGAAACCCGTGAAGAATTGATTCGCTATTTAGATGACACGACAGAAGCGACCTTAGAATTCAATGACAGTGTCAAACAGCTCAAAGATGCTGTGATGGTAACCCGCAAAACGATCGACGAAACGATCCCAGTTGTGACCGAATCTTTCACGAAAGATTTGGAAGCCTTCAAATTCCAAGCACAACCGCGCCTTGCTCGGATAAAAACCCAAATGGAACAATTGAATCAGCACATCACGACGATTCAAGCCCAAAGCGCCGAGGATGACAAACAAATCGAAAATTTGTAGTTTTTATGAATTTTGTTTGAAACATCCGCTGTTTTCTTTCCAACCATTTCTAGAAGTGGTATAGTAGGTGCAGTGATTATTATGAATCTTTTTAGAATTAGGAGTGCTTAAACGAATGAAGAAAAAATTAATTTTAGTAGCAGTCAGTGCAATGAGTCTTTTTGCATTAGCGGCTTGTGGTAACTCAAGTGAGGAAATCGCAACAATGAAGGGCGGTAAAATCACTGTTCAAGATTTTTATGACCAAGCAAAAACAAGTTCAGAAAATCAACAAGCGTTGCGTCAAATGATCGTCTTAAAAGTGTTTGATGAAAAATACGGTGATGACGTAACAGAAGAAATGATCGACGAACAATTCAATAATGTGGCTGAACAATATGGCGGCAGTGATTCCTTTGAATCAACATTGACTGCCTCTGGTTATACGGTGAAATCTTACCGTGCAGAATTGAAACAACAACTTGCGTTACGTGAAGGCTTAAAAGCCAACATGGATATCACTGATGAAGACATGAAAACTGCTTGGGATTCTTTCCACCCTGAAGTAGAAGCACAAATCATCAAAGTAGCAAGTGAAGATGATGCCAAAGACGTCTTAGAAGAAGCGAAAAAAGATGATGCAGACTTTGGCGAAATCGCTAAAGAAAAATCAACGGATGCGGCAACAAAAGAAGATGGCGGAACGATCAAATTCGATTCTACTTCATCAGCTGTACCAAGTGAAGTAAAAACAGCCGCTTTTGATTTAAAAGATGGTGAAATCTCTGAAGTGATCTCTGCAACCAACACGTCAACTTACACGACGGAATACTATATCGTGAAAATGGTGAAAAACCAAGACAAAGGCAATGATATGGATAAATACAAAGATGAATTGACTGAAATTGCTCAAAACACTTTGTTGAATGATTCAACCTTTATGGCAGCAACGATCGGTCAAGAATTGCAAGCAGCTAATGTGAAAATGAAAGACTCTGACTTAGCAGACTTGCTTTCTGATTACATCACAGCGGCCGAAACAGAAGATTCAACTGCTGACTCTTCTGCTACCGATGCAACGGACAGCTCAGCGGCAGATTCTTCTGCTACTGATGCAACCGATGATTCTACTGCAACGAGTGAGAGTGCTACAGATTCTTCTGCTGAATAAACGAAAAAAGAAGTGCCGTCGTAGCGGCGCTTCTTTTTTTATGCTAATTAGGTTAATATTGCCGATTCAGCTACTTTTTCCAACATCTGAAAAACCACGCTAAGCAAGCCTAGCGTGGTTTTTGTTCTTTCCGTCATTCACTTTGGTTGATCGTGCTACAAGGTCACCGCTACACTTCTTTCGGTACATAAAAACTCCGATTGTCCATGCCAAAAATTCGGTCTGTGTATTGACCAGGTTCCGTTAAACGAATCGACGTCAGCATCATTTGCATGGAAGCATCCAAATTATCGATTTGATGGAGGATCTCCGCTTCCATTATGCGGGGGCGAACAGGTGACCCATATTCTAATAAGCCATGGTGGGCTAAAACCATATGCCGCAAAACAACGATATCTTCTTCTTTGTCATCAAATTTCAAAGCCATACAGGCTTGCGTGATTTCTTCATCCACTAAGACCAAATGCCCTACTAGATTCCCCGCCAAGGTATACTCTGTCGTCATCGGACCTGTCAACTCGATCACTTTTCCTAAATCATGCAAAATGATACCCGCATACAGTAGTGAAGCATTCAATTCAGGGTACTCTTTGACGATTGCTTTTCCTAACCGCAGCATAGTGGTCGTATGATACGCCAATCCACTGGCGAAGGCATGGTGATTGCGCTTCGCAGCTGGAAAGTCAAAGAATTCCTTTTTATACTTGTTCAGTAAGAAACGGACGATTCGATTCCAGTGAGGATTCGTGATCTCAAACAAGGTTTGACTGATTTCTTCTTCCATCTCTTCTTTTCGCAAGGGTGCTTTTTCCATGTATTGGCTTGGTTCATGGGGCTCTTCCGGTTTCGCTAAACGCAAATGCATGATTTTGACTTGCGGATTGCCTTGGTAGACCTCCCGTTTTCCATCTAGCAGTACTACTTTCCCGGGTTCAAAACGGGCGATTTCTTCATCTGATGCATCCCAGAACTTTCCGTCGATCGTGCCGGATGTATCTTGAAAGGTGAAGGCAATAAATTTTTTGCCGTTTTTCGCGATCCGCACATCGGCATTCTTGATCAGCAAGAAAAGTTGAAACGTTTCATCAACAGTTAATTCACGAATTTTTTTCATGGGCTTATTTGGCCGATCAGCCAAATCTTTCACTTCCTTTACTCAGATCCTGGATAGGCTGCTGGTACTTCTGATAATAGCTTACCATTTCTTGGTCAGAAGACAAACAAATTACTTGATAACTTTGCCCAAACTCTTTTAACAGTGCGGCAAACCGTTCCTTACGAACACTATCATAATGCAGCCAACCATCATCAATAATGATTGGACACAATGGGTGATTTTTTTGCAGTGCTAGATAACCGAAGCGTAACGCCATGATTAACTGATCCTTCGTGCCTGTGGACAGGTCGATGATCGAAAACGTCTCGCTGGCATTTGCCGCTACCAACAAGCCATTTTCCAAAAGAATCTTTTGATAACGTCCGTTTGATAGCTGTTCAAAATAGGTTGAAGCAGCCGACAATAGCTGCGGCAATTGCTGTTCTGACAACTCGGTCGTGACATCCGTTAAAATCGAAGCCGCCAACTGACGACTCCCCCATGCCACAGCAAGTTCTTCAATGACCGCCTTTAGCTCACTTTCTTCTTGATAAAGCTGATTCAAGGTGCCATTTTTTTGACTAGCTGCTGCTTCTAATTCCAAACGCTGTTTTTGCTCCGTCAACTGCTGTATTTGTGCCTGAAGCTGTGTTTGCTGCTGCTTGATCTGGTCTTTTTGCTGCAGCAATTCTGCTTGCGTCACTGGTTTAGGATAAATCGGTGTTAACATCACCGCCAATTCTTCTGCTCGCTGCTGCGTGCGTTGCGCCGCTTCCCATTGCTTCAACCAGAGGCTGATTTCTGCAGGGTGATCTAAGCCTTGTTGCTGTAAGAGATCACTGGCCTGGGAAAGCAGCTGGTCGCGTTCATTGCGGGTGCGGGTCAACTGTTGGGCCAGCAGCGTGCTAGGTTGTTGCAGTCGTGAAAGCTTGATTGTTTGCATCTCTTCATTAAACCTCTGCAAGATCGCTGCTTTTTCTAACAAGGTTTTGTTTTGCAACGGCAGCCACTCAGCATAAGGTCGGAACTGCTCGTCAAAGGGTGCCAGTTCTTCTGCGACGGCTTGCCGTTCTTGATAGGCTTGTTTGCGCTGCTGTGAGTAGGCTTGATAGCTAGCAACATCTTCATCATAGGCTAATAAATACGACTGCCAGCTTTCCACCGGCAAATTACCAAAAAAGGGTGTCAGGGCTTGGTGGGCACGATCGATCTGCTGCTGCTTTTGCTGCTGTTCATTTCCCAGCTGCGCCAACTCTTCTCCCAGCAGATCCAGCTGCATGAGAACCGTCTGCCATTCCTGTTTGATGCCTTGCTGTTTGTTTGGCGCTGCTTTCATCAACGGCAAAACACTGCCAATGATCGCTGCGATCCCTACACCTAGAGCAAGCCAGCGCCACGGACTCGGCAAAAAGATACCGATCACTACTAGCAGCCCACCGACGATCCCTAGCGGCCATAGCGGGCGAGAAACCGGCTTGCGGCCAATCAATTGAGGATGCTGCTGTTCTAAGCGAGCTGCGGTGGCTTGCAAAGGCTGCGCTTTTTCTTCTAAACGCATCATGCGCTTTTCGAGCTCTTCTAACTGCACACGTTCTTGTAGTAAACGTGTGGTTTGTTCATGGATCGAAGCCGTTACTAGCGGCGGCGATTCTCTGCTCCATTGGCGCTTTTCGACCAAGCGATTCAGCTCCGTGATGGCGACGGCTTCTTGATGATTGGCCGCTGCTTCACGATCTGCCAAACGCGCCATCGTCACTTGCTGCTGCAGCAAGTGATTGATTTGGTGCTCGTGATCAAGGTAAAAGAAATACTTATCTGATTCTTTTCCTTGCTCCAACTGATCTAATTCAGCTTCTTTTTTGCGAATTTCTTCCGTCAGCTGCTGATACTGCTGATAAAACTGTTTGATGGCTTGGACTTGCTGAGGATCGGCTAACGTATCTGCTGGTGCCATTTGCTGCCACTCTTCATAAAGCCCCCAATGACTCAGCTGCTGCTGATTTTCCTGATAGGCTTCATTCAATGCTTGAAACTGGTGTCGCAAGTCTTGGATCTGTTCTTGCAACTGGGCGATCTGCTGATACTGCTGTTGGATGCGGCTTTCTTCGCTTTCTTTTTCCGCAATCGTTTTTTGCAGTTTTTCTAATTGTTTTAACGCCTGATTCAAAGGCAGCTTTTGCCCCCGTGGCTTGTATTGCTGCTGATTGATGGTTTCATATTGTGCCACTTGCTGCAGCATTTTTTGACTGCCGCTGATTCCCAGAGAAATCAACGCTTGGTGCAGCTCATTTTCTTCTAGCTTATCGATCTGGGTCAATTGCTCTTGCTGAAAGGTAAAGACATCGAAGAACAATGCTCGATTGAGGGGCTGCAGGTGTTGTGCCAGCCATTGCTCATCGACCGTCTGACCAGCGACATGGACTTTGGCACGACCGCGGTCTACATGCCGATAGCGTTCCACGATCACTTCGCCGAAGGGTTCCAGCGCCAACCATAACTTGCCACCGTAAGCTGCACCGTTTTTGGGGGTATAGTCTTTTTTCTTGGCTGTCTTTTTCGGAAAGCCAAATAAGATGGCGGCAATAAATTGATACAACGTCGATTTTCCGATCTCGTTGTGCCCAAAGAGCAGCTGATTTTGCGGATGAAAGGCAAAGCTTTGTTCATGGTATTTCCCAAAACCGGTAATCTCTGCTTTTAAAATTCTCATGACTGCTCCTCCCATTGAAAGTCGTCTTTCAACAATTGCTTGGCTTGCTGCAAGACTTCTTCTTGAAATGATTCATGGGTGATCCCCCGCTGGATCAGCGGATGCTGCAATAGATCGGACAGTCGGTCCGCAAAGATCTCTGGTGACTCATACATCGCTAAAAACTGCAGCATATAGTCTTGTGGTACCGCCAATGCGATCTTGTCTTCATTGGCTTGCTCGACTTCAAGGGCATAGATTACTTGCAGCGGCTCTGTTTGTGCCAACCGTTCATTGAGGTAGGTCAGCCATTCATTTTTTTCCGCAGCTGGAAACCAATCTGGCGGCAGCTGCTGCACATCGGTCAACACCAGATGCAGCAAGCGCGAACGAGGACTTTTTAAGCGCTCGATGATCGCTGGCAATACGGCATTCGAGGCGGTCACATCCGCTAAGGAGACCACTTGCTTTTGCCAAGCGATTTCCGCGATCTCCAAGCGCTCGATTGTTGGTCCTTGTGGCGATAATTCTGCCAAAATCACCCCAGTCGCCTGCTCTTTCTTGGTCTTTCCTTGAGGCGTACCGGGATAGAGGATCGGTGGTTGCTCTGAGAGCGTCTTAGGTACATGGATGTGCCCCAAGCCCCAATAATCATAGCCTTTTTGCTTCATTTCACTGATTGAAAAGGGGGCATACCGTTCACCGGCTTGATCCCCGTGGTAAAGCCCAATATGGTAATCCACCGCTGCTCTTGCGGGAAATTCTGTTACTTTATTTTCAGCGATCCAAAGATGTTGGTAGCTAAATCCACTGATTGCATAGGTTTCACCGTTTTTCGTTGTTCCTTGTACCGTTTGAACTTCTTCCGATGAAAAGAGAATGACGTTTTCTGGAAAAGCAAACCAATACCGTTGCGGATCATAATAATCATGGTTGCCGAAAATCATATAGACTGGGATCTCTGCTTCTCCCAGTCGTTGCAGTTGGGCAAAAAAGTCATGCTGCACTTTTAGACTCGGCCGTGCTTGATGGAATGTATCCCCAGCCAGCAAAACAAAATCGACCGCTTTTTCTAAAGCAACATCCACCAAATTACGGATGATTTTTTGATTGATAGCAGGGAGTTGGGTCTTCACTTTTTCAGATAACAGATGGACCCCTTCAAATGACCGGTCGATATGCAGGTCTGCACTATGTAAAAATCGCATTTCTTTCTCCCTCCTTAATGCTTCTATCATAACATTTATCAGTCATTCCGTCAGCAAAATACGAAAATTTGTTCGCCTTTTTCATAAAAAAAACCAAAGAAGCGCTTTTGAAACTTCTTTGGAAACGACTCTTGCAGTTGCAGCCGATTTCTCTGAAGTTTCACTTGCTTCTTTGGTCTTTGTTTGTTGGCGATTACGCTTCGTATAGATCTCTTACAGGACCCATGATGATGCGGTTCAAGTCATTGGCCACTAAACTGAAGGCTTGCTCTTTTTGCATCAAGTCAGAAACGATGCCGTCTTGTTGAATTTTTTGCGATAATTCTTGGGCTTTTTGCGCTTCTTCTTCCGTCATTTCTTCGCCAGCCATCATTTTTTGTTGCAGGCTTTGTTGCAACTCTTGAAACTCTTTGAATAACGCGTACGCTTCTTCATTTGCTTTCAAACGGTCGAAAGAACCTTTCAGATCTTGAAATTGTTCTGACTCCCGTAATTCACGTTCTAATTGGTTTGCTGTATCATAAATATTTGCCATTTTGACGCCTCCTCTTTTTTTCTAGTATACCATTCTTCTCAGGTTCTAGACTAGCAGTTGCCTAATTCCTTTAATTTCCACTAATGGAATTCCACAAGCCGCCAAACAATTCTTTCGTTCCTTCTTTGATCTTGCTGCCGAATTCCTTCATACCTTCTTTGGCGCTTTCGGCAAAGTCATCGATGGTTTGTTGCCAATCATTGCTATTTTGTGACGTACTGCTATCAGGATCTGGTACCTCATCGGCTGCCATTAATTTTCCGCCTGTCCAATAAGCGTCTGCAACTTGGAATTGGGTGCCTTGACTATAAGGCAGTAAGCTTTCGGCCTCTGCTTTAAATATTTTCCCAACAACTTGTCCGCTAGTTCCCGTTAAGTAATGATCTTCACTCACATGTTCAAATCCTAGCCAGGTTGACAGAACCATATCAGGAGTATAGCCGACGATCCATTGGTCATTGACCTTAGAAGCATCAAAGTTGGTCTCTGTCGTACCCGTCTTACCGGCGATCGTAAAGCCGTACGGACTAGCACTAACCCCCGTCCCGTTAGAGAAGGTTCCTAGCATCATGCTCGTCATTTTATCAGCGGTCTCTTTAGAAATCACGCGTTTGCCTTGCACAGACGTATTGTCAACGATCACGGCACCAGTTGAATCAACTATTTTGGTGATCAAATGCGGTTTGTAGTAATACCCGCCATTAGCGAAAACGCCATACGCTGCTGCCATCGTCATTGGAGATTCCCCTTTTTCCAAACCACCTAATGCTAAGCCATAATATTTGTCGGATTCGGTCAAGGAAAGACCGAATTCTTGTGCTTTGCTATACCCGCGATCTAAGCCGATCTCATGCAGCAGCCAAACTGCTGGCAGATTCAAACTTTGGGCGAGGGCTTGGTACATGACTGCTTCGCCAGCATAGGTCCCGTCAAAGTTTTGAGCATCATAAAAATCAAGGGGCTCGTCTTTCAGGACACTGTCCGGTTCAAACCCAGCTTCTAGGGCAGGGGCGAAGACGCTGATCGGTTTGATCGTGGAACCTGGTGAACGTTTCATTTGCGTGGCAAAATTAAATCCTCTAAAGACGTGCTCACCACGACGACCCACCACCGCTTGCACCCCACCGGTATTCGGATCAAGTGCAACAGAGCCAGATTGCACCATCGTGCCATCAGCGGCATTTTCAGGGAACAAGGCATCGTTTTTATAGGCAGCTTCCATTTGTGCTTGGTAGTTTTGATCCAGGGCTGTATAGATCTTGTAGCCGCGATTCATGACATCATCGGCGTCCAACCCATAGGATTCGGCTTCGTCGATGACCGCATCGAAATAATAAGGATACTTATAGCCAGATTCTGAATTGCCAAATCCATCATAAAGTAAATTGGCTAAGGCAACTTGTGATTCTTGGTCAGCAACGGACTGGTCCAACTTGCCGTTATCCACCATCAAACTCAAGACGGTGTCGCGACGGTTCGTGGCGTTTTCCAGATTGTCGATCGGGTTATAGATCGAAGGACCTTTGAGCATCCCCACCAACGTCGCAGCTTCTCCCACGCTTAGTTCAGAAGCATTGACACCGAAATATTTTAGCGAGGCATCTTGAATGCCCCAAACCCCGTTACCGAAATAGGAACTGTTCAAATACATTTCTAAAATCTCATCTTTAGAATATTTCTTCTCGATCTCGATCGCTAAGAAAAGCTCCTTGGCTTTTCGACTAAAGGTTTGATCCAAGGACAGATAGGCATTTTTAGCAAGCTGCTGGGTGATGGTACTTCCCCCACCGCCTTCGGCACTGCGGTTGACCAGCATACGTAGGGCTGCCCGAGCGATCCCTTTGATATCAAACCCGTGGTGATTATAGAAGTTGCGGTCTTCAGTTGAGATCAAGGCGTTGACCACATCACTGGAGATGGCATCAAGAGAAACGTACGTGCCTTTTTGCGAGTACAACTGCCCTGCTTCATCACCATTGGCATCAAAAATCACCGTCGATTCTTTCAGACCTGACTCTAATTCACTGACTTTCGTATTTTTGGCGATATAAAATAAATACCCGCTCATGATTAAGATAGCAACTAAACTAAGTAAAATAAAAATTTTATTTACGTGGTATTTTTTCCAAACCCGCTTGCGCCATTGATGAAATTGCTGCAAATACGGTTTTAACCAGCGCCAAAAGGTCAGCCAACCGGTCTTTATTTTGTGAAGGATGTGTTTCCAATCCATTACTTCACGCTCCTTTGGTTAAGTGTAGCATAAATGACTTTCTTTGTTATACGGCTCTAGACGTAATTTCATTCGAAAAGAATGCTTTATTATTCTAGCATTGAATACTCTGTTTTTTATTGTTTTTTTTATAAGAAAAGCTTAAAGATGCTATAATAGTCGGTAGCGAATAGCAAAGAAAGGACGTTATTATGGAATACACCATGACTTTACCCGAAAATCACCCGCCCATGCCGCTTCGCGATTTGTTGGAACAGGAGTGGCTCGTTCCACGAAAAGTGCGCCATTTTCTGCGCACACGGAAAAATGTGGCCGTCAATCAGCAGCCCGCGATGTTTCATCAAGAAGTTCGTGGCGGCGATCAAATCACTTTGATCATTGAAGACAGTGATTACAGCTACCAGCCGATCCAGTTAGGCCAAGCGGACAAAGTCGACGTACTTTTTGAAGATGAACACTTATTGGTGCTGAACAAGCCTGCCGGGGTCAAGACGCACCCAAATCAGCCATTAGAAGCCGATACTCTGTTGAATGATGCAGCTGCTTACCTTGCGCCGAAACAGCAGCAGCCTTATGTGGTCCATCGTTTAGACAAAGAAACCAGCGGTGTGGTTTTATTTGCAAAAAATCCTTTGGTGTTGCCGATCTTGGGCCGAATGCTGGAAAACAAACAGATTTTCCGTCGCTATCAAGCCACTGTTTTGGGGAAACTTACGCAAGATCAAACGATCGCCAAAAAAATCGGTCGTGACCGTCACGATCGTCGCAAGCGGATCATTGACTCCCGCAACGGTCAGTCAGCCGTCACCCATGTAACCATCGCCCACGCCCAACAAAAGACAACCAATGTGTATTGTGTGTTAGAAACTGGTAGGACCCACCAAATTCGCGTCCACCTTGCCAGCATCGGTCATCCAGTCGTTGGCGACCCGCTTTACCAAAACAAACCAGCGCCACGTTTGCTGCTGCATGGCTACGAATTGCATCTAGAGCATCCTTTTACCAAAGAACAGTTAGTGATCATCGCTCAACCGGGCTTGTGGTAAGCAACCAAAAAGCATGACGACTTGAGGAATCCCTCTTGTCAGTCATGCTTTTTGGTTTCAGATGATTTTCTCCATGCTTCTACTTGGTATTTTGGTTTATAGCGGTAAGTAAGCTGCTGGATCAACGAAATCTGACCACAACGTCTTACTCAGTCCAAAGTGCAGATGGACGCCTGTCGAATTTCCAGTCGTCCCCATCGTACCGACTTGGTCGCCGACTGCAACGGTCGCCCCCTTTGAGACACTGACAGCTGTTAAATGAAAATAATACGAGTAAAAGCCATTATCGTGAGCCAAAATCACGTAATTTCCAGTGCTTGGGCCATAGCCAGCATCTTCTACCTGTCCATCACGAGCGGCGACGATCTTCTCCCCCGCTTGACCTGTGAAGTCGATCCCGTCATGCTGCGTCCCTGAAAAACCAGTCGGGTCTGCTCGAGTACCAAAACCGCTGGAGATCGACACGGAGCCAGTGATTGGCAGTGAAAATTCACTGGCTGCCGCTTTCTCCGCTGCTTCTTTGGCTTTTTGTTTCGCTTCTTCAGCTGCTTTTGCTTCTTGCTCCACTTTTTCTTGTAGGTCTTGCACTTGGGCTTGCGTCTGCTGCAGCTGCTCTTGTTGGGACTGCAATTCTTTTTTGGCTGTTGCTAATTGTTCTTCGCTATGTACTAATTGGGCTTGCGTCAAGGTTTGGTACGAAGTGATTCGTTGTTGTTCGGCTTCTTTTTCCGCCAATTGTTGGTTCACTTCCCGTAAAGCCGCTTGTTGTTCACTAAACTTGCGTAGTTGCTGGATCGTGGCTTGCGGTCCATCGACTACCAGACTGCTTTGCGCTTGGCTTCCTTGGTGCTGGGCTTTTTGATCATTCAGTGCAGTGATCTGCGTTTGAACTTCCTTGCTTTCTTCTGCCAATTGGCTTAATTCTTCCTGATAATCCGCTAATTGACTTTCCAACGCTGTGACTTTCTGTTGGCTGGTGGTGACTTCGTCTTCATAAGAGGCTAGTTCTGTGGTCAAAACCGTCAGTTCCTCGCTGCTCTTGGTTTCAGCAGCATAACTGATAGCTGGCTGGAAAAGAGGCAACGTAAGGGCGAGCAATAAAAAAATCTTTTTCTTCAATGAGGTAACTCCTTCTTTTTTTAGTAGCTTGGCTACTTTAACATGCTTATTCATGAAAAAAAAGAGGGTTTTTCCAACAGTTTAAAGTCTATTGTTGCAAACTTTCATGTAAATCACCTATAAAACGGGCTTTTTTTACAAATATTGCAGCCGAATAACAACTTTCATAAGAATTTCTTTAGCTCGCCGATCGTCTTATCCTCGCTCTTGCAGCTTCGCCAATTCCTCAGGAGTCAATTCCCGATACTCGCCTAATGCCAAATCATCTGGCAGGGACAGGCCTCCCATGCGAATCCGTTTCAAATAAACGACTTCTTTTCCTACTGCATGGACCATCCGTTTGACTTGATGAAACTTGCCTTCATGGAGGATCAGTTTGATTTCGCTGCGCGTTTCGTCTTCATCGACGTTGAGGATCTGCAGTTCAGCCGGCAAGGTCCACTCGCCGTCTAATTTGATGCCTTTGGCAAAGTTTTTTTGATCCTCCGCTGTCATGATTCCCTCGACTTGGGCATAATATTCTTTTTCCACATGCTTCTTAGGCGACAATAATTGATGCGCCAATCCGCCATCGTTCGTAATCAGCAAAAAGCCTTCGGTGTCTTTATCCAACCGTCCTACTGGAAACAAATCTTCGCGAAACGCTTCTTCAGAAAACAAATCTAAGACCGTCTCTTCATAGGAATCGACGGTTGCCGAAATCACTCCAGCGGGTTTATTCAGCAAATAATAAAACTGGCTTTGATAGACGATGGGTTCCCCCTCAAAACAAACGGTATCTTGTGTTTCTAGTACTTGCGCTTTGTCACTCTTGATGACTTGTCCATTGACGGTCACGAGACCTTTTTTGATCAACTGTTTCACTTCTTTGCGGGAGCCATAGCCCATATCCGCTAAAAACTTGTCTAAACGCATCGGTTTCTTCCTTTCATATAAAACAGCCGCCAAGGTCTCGCAAAGGAGGCTCAGCGGCTGCTTCTAGTTTTATTTGATGTGTAATTTCTGGCGTAAACGAACCATTGATGAGCCGAGTAGTTTTTCAGCTAAACGCAATTTCAGCGCAATGTAGATGTACACACTGCCACCGACTCCTGCTACTAGCAAGCTCAAGATAAAGGCTTGGACTTTTCTTTCCGAGCTAAAGATGAGACCAAAGAGTTGGCGGGCGATCAACGCTGCGATCACCATAATGATCGTCATCGCGCCAATCAATAACGTCCGTCGCAACGTTAAGTTTACATTGAAATGGCCTTTGCGAATCATCTTGCGAATGTTCAGCCAGCAGACGATCCCTAAAGCAATCGTCGTGGAAACTAATGGGCCATAAACTTGGAACAACCGAATCGCTGGATACTGCAGGATCAACTTCACCAGCAATCCTACAAAGAAGAAAACAACGGCTTCTTTGTTGTGGTACATTCCTTGCAGCATACTAGAACTAAGCATAAACAAGCCCAAGACCAGACCAGACAGACAGGCAGCGACTAAAACGCTCGCTCCTAACGCATCTGGACGATAAAACAAGGTGTATAAGGGATAAGACAGCACGATCATCCCGAAGGTCGCTGGGAACATTACAAAGGAATACAATTGTAAGTTGTTGCTGATCAATTTAGCTAAGTTCTTTTTGTCTTTTTTGGCGACTGCTTCACTGATCAAAGGCAAGCCTGTTGAAGCCATGGAAGTAGCTAATCCGATAACCACCATCGTCAACTTATCAGGGTTGCTACCGAAAATCGCCATTAATTCTAAGAGCTGATCATTTGAAAATTCAGTAAAACTACTCATGATCCGCACAAAGGTGTATTGATCCACCAATTTTAAAATCGTGATCCCAGAACCAACGATAATAAAAGGGATCGCTTCTTTGATGGTCGCTAAAACCAATTCTTTGGTTTGCAACACGGTTTCTTCTTTGCTCATATCGACTAAGACGTCCATCCGCACCCGTTGCTTTTGGAAGTAATAGCCTAAAACCAAAATACTGGCTAAGACACCGATAAAGGCGGCAAAGGTCGATTGCGTCACAGCCGCCGTGTATTCGCCTTCGATAACCCGCATAATGATGAAGGTCGCCAAAAGCATATAGCAGACGCGGGCGATTTGTTCGACAACTTGCGAGATCGCAAAAGGTTTCATGTCTTGGTTTCCTTGGAAGTATCCTCGCATAACACTCATACAAGGAAAGACCAATAGTGCAATGCTCAATGAGCGCATTGCAGGAATCAATTCTTCCCCGCCACCTGAAGCCGTTGCCAACCATGGGGCTGCCAAATACATGATTCCGGCGGTCACCACGCCAAAGCCTGCCATCAATTGGAAGGCCCTTAAAAAGAGCTTCTGGCTGGTGCGGTATTCTTGGCGAGAATTATAAAAAGAAATCTGCTTGGCAATTGCCGATGGGATCCCAGCAGTTGAGATCATTAAAAATAAGGCGTAAACATTATAGCCCATCCCAAATAACGCATTTGCTTTATCGGCATTTGCCCCCATCCAATAATACCAAGGTAAAATGTAAATGGCGCCAAGCAAACGTGAACCGATATTGCCCATTGTCATCCAAGCAGATCCTTGAGCCATTTTTTCTTGTGTAGTTAATTCTTTTGACACTGAACGCATGTGATTATCCATCGCCATTATCTCCAACTTTCTACAAACATATCCCTTCCATTTTAATTCGAAAAAGAGTTGGTCGCAATCTATTTTTGCAACATCTTAAAGTTTCTTCAAAATAAGAAGAAAAAAAAGAAAACTTTTCCCTCCTAAACGGCGGTTTTTAGGAGTTATGCTATAATAAGAGAAATCTTTAGAGGAATGAAGGAGAACAACGATGCAAAAGGAACTCATTACCGTGCCACAGATCCGCAAACTCTTATTGCAGGAAAACCTATTAAAAGAAATCATCACCCCCACTGATTGGGTTTATACCGTGCCGCAAGAAATGACTGATATTGCCTTTACCTCCTTAAGTTACGACTCGCGAACGGCCGATGCGGCAACGCTTTTTTTCTGTAAAGGGGCTTCTTTTAAAGAAAGCTATCTAGCCGCCGCCATTGATCAAGGCATTCAGTGCTACATTTCAGAAACACCTTATGACAACTTCGCAACCTACGGGATCATTGTTACGGACATTCGAGAAACGATGGCAGTGATCGCTCAAGCGTTTTATGGCAACCCGCAAGAACAGCTGGTGACCATCGGCATCACTGGCACCAAAGGCAAAACCAGCTGCGCCTATTTTGCTCGGGCGATTTTAGCAGAATCGACGGGTCAAAAAGTAGCATTCTTTTCATCTGAGGAAAACTCAGTCGATGGAAAAACCTTTAATAAAGCAGTGTTGACGACTCCCGAAACACTGGATCTTTATAAAATGATGGCTGAGGCTGTTGCAAACGGCATGACCCATCTTGTAATGGAAGTTTCTTCTCAAGCGTATAAAACCAAACGGGTCGCCGGCATTACCTTTGATATTGGCGCGTTCTTGAATATTTCGCCTGATCACATTGGACCGGTGGAACATCCAACTTATGATGATTATCTTTACTGCAAACGGGAACTGATTCGCAACAGCAAACAAATGATTTTAAATCGTCAAAGCGATCACTACCACTTGCTGCGAGAAACTTGTGAAGTCCATCAAGTTCCTTATATCACCTACGGACGTTCAGATGCCGATTATGTCGTTCAAGAAGGAATGGACCTAAAGAGTTTCGCCCTGACAGCTGCTTCTGATGTCTTGCAAGTCTCTGGTGAATATCAACTGGGGATCTTAGGTTCTTTCAACCATGAGAACGCCGCAGCGGCGATTTTGGCTGCCTGCTTAGCGGGTGCCTCTCGTGAGGACGCTCAGAAAGTCCTGCCGACAGTGATCATCCCTGGACGAATGATCGTTTTAGAAAAAGAAAATGGCGCCGTCATGATCGTTGACTATGCCCACAATTACCTGAGCTTCCAATCATTAAGTGAACTTGCCCGTCAATTACGACCAGATGGCCGCCTGCTTTTTGTCACTGGCAGTGCTGGCGGAAAAGCCCAATCTCGCCGAGCAGATATGGGACGAGCGCTAGGAGAATATGCGGACAAAGTCTACCTGACCAGCGATGATCCTGATTTTGAAGAAGCAGCTGCGATCGCAAAAGAAATTGCAGATGCTATCACCAATCCTGAAGTTGCCATCATTCATGAGATGGATCGGGCTCAAGCCGTCAAATTGGCGATCGCTGAAGCAGACGGTCGTGATATCGTGATTATTGCGGGCAAAGGCGCCGAACAATACTTGAAAGTCGCTGGAAAAAAAGTCCCTTACATCGGTGACTTGACCTTAGCGCAGCAGCAAGCCAAGCACCAATAGCAACAAGTTGTCTCAACAAAAAAAGCTTTCAGATGATCCATTAAATCATCTGAAAGCTTTTTTCGGCTCTATAATTTATGGGACTGATGAATCAGAATTGATTCTTCAGTCCCATTTTCATTTTAGGTATTAAAAAACATATCGTTCTCTAGTATGATTAAATCACCACAAAATAAACAACTGAGAGGACGATATGCTATATGAATGATTCTATCAAAAAAATGCTGAGAATAATAGAGAAAGATTTGATGATTATAGAGGTCTCTTACGAGACCCTTCAGAAGAAAAAGACGTTGGTCGTCGATGCTGTTCTCTCGCCTGCTCCTCGTGCTTGTAGAAGTTGTGGTTCTACTGTGGTAGATGGAAACGGGAAAGCAATTATAGTGAAAAATGGGAAGAAGGAAACGATTGTCCGTTTTGAACAATACAATCATATGCCTTTGGTTATGCGCCTAAAAAAACAGCGCTATACCTGTAAAAACTGCCGAACCCATTGGACTGCTCAAAGTTATTTTGTCCAACCCAGACATTCAATCGCAAATCATGTTAGATATAAAATTGCTTCTTTACTGACTGAAAAAGTATCTTTATCTTTTATTGCGAAAAGCTGTCAGGTATCTTTGACCACCGTTATTCGTACATTGAAAGAGTTTAAAAGCTATTTACCAAAGCAATCTAAGAAGATTCTCCCCAGAGTATTGATGGTTGATGAATTTCGTTCGCATGCTTCCATAGAAGATAAAATGAGCTTTATTTGCGCAGATGGCGAAACAGGAAAATTAATAGATGTTTTGCCTACGCGTAAATTACCTCGATTAACAAGCTATTTCTTAGGTTGTACCAATCCAGAAGAAGTAGAATTCTTGGTTACAGACATGAACGCTGCCTACTTCCAGCTCACCAAACGTGTTCTGCCAAATGCGAAAATAGTGATTGATCGGTTTCATATTGTCAAACACATGAATCAAGCGTTCAATGAGTTGCGTATCCGTGAAATGAATGAACTTCGTAAAGTAGGACAGAAAAGCCAGGCAGAAAAACTGAAAAAGAACTGGCGCTTTTTGCTAAAAAATCGTGCAAACATCAACCATTATGAATACAAAACATGGAAAAGTTTCCGAGCACCAAAATACCCATTTCTTACTGAAGCAATGATGATTGATCGATTGCTTGAGTTTTCTACGCCCCTGAAGGAGGCGTATCCCTTTTTTCATGAATTAGTTGAAGCCTTTCGAGACAAAGACCCTGACTTATTTTTCTGCATATTGGCAGAACTTCCCGAAACGTTAGATGACGGCTTTCGGGAGAAGCTTCAAAACCTTCTGACCTATGAAGAAGGCATCACCAACGCAATGATCTATCCTTATTCCAATGGAAAAATAGAAGCGAAGAATACCCACATAAAGACAATGAAACGAGTATCCTACGGATTTAAATCATTCGAGAACATGAGAATTAGAATCTTTTTGATCAATCAATTAATCAATGTAAGATAACAAAAAATCTGAGCCAGAATGCGGTTCATTCTGACCCAGATTTGATTTTGCACAACTCATCAGTCCTTATTGACAAAGAGCCCTTTTTTCCTGTGTGATTAAGGTTGTTCATCTTCGTAAGTCTCATAGACATAGGGTGCGCCATCATAACGGAATTCTGTTGAAATGGCAGCGTCAAGGTCTTCGGTAAACATTCGCTTGCTGAAAGGAAACAAAAAGACTTGCCCTTCTTTGGCATCTTCGGCTGCTAAACGGTAAAACAGCTCTTCTTCTGTTAATTGTTGATTCAACTGTTCCAAGACATCGGCAGTGACTGCCTCTTCTTCATAGCCAGGTTTGGCAATCCGTGCATAATCTTCAAAAAAAGCCGTTTGGCCTTCAAATGATTGATACTCCATGTAAGTCCCCTCTTTCTTTTCTCTTTCTTTATTATACGAGAGTCTGTGAGGATCAGCGAATAATATGATCGCTAACAAGCGGAAATTTGGCTTTTTTAGCGCTTAAATATGTCAGAAACATTTCAAGTGTATTACGAATCAATTATTTGACAAAATCAGATTGAACACGTATCCAAATTTTGTATAATGATACATAGAGACTATAAAAGGGGCAAATGTAATGAACAACGCAAAGAAAAAATTATTCGTCGGTACTGGTGCTGCAATTGGTTTTGTCGCAATCGTTGCTATGATGGCTCAGTTCATGATTTCCAATCATCTATTTGGCGGAAGTGATGCTTCATCAGAAATTTTCACTCGCGCTACGTATCCAAACGGCTTTCTACTAGTGATCTTGATTCCATTGGTCGCAACAGCCGCTTTGTTCTATGGGATCATTCGCAAAAAATAACAAAAAAGTGTTGCTGAGAACCACTCAGTAACACTTTTTTTCTTTGTCGCTACCAAAAAGCTGCCTAACAGACCATTGTCCTGTTAGGCAGCTACTTTTTTAGCGTTTAGTTTGCAACGATATTAACCAATTTATTGGGTACGACGATCACTTTGCGGATCGTTTTTCCTTGGAGCTGTTCTTGGACAAGTTCGTTTTCTTGGGCCAATTGTTCAAGCACTGCTTTTTCTGCGTCTGCTGGAACCATTGCTTTGGCACGAACTTTGCCGTTGACTTGAAAGACGACTTCGATCTCATCTTCCACTAGGGCACTTTCGTCATAGGTTGGCCAAGGCACATAAGAGATCCCATGGTCATTCCCGAGGATCGACCAGAGCTCTTCACCGATATGCGGTGCGATTGGAGCCAATAGCTGCACAAATCCTTCGACATACTCGTAAGGTAAGGCATCAGCTTTATACGCTTCATTGACGAAGACCATCAATTGGGAAATCGCCGTATTGAAATGCAGCTGTTCATAATCTTCCGTCACTTTTTTAACCGTTTGGTTATACACCTTCGACAATTTTCCATCGTTGAATGTCGTGATGCGGTCGCGCATTTTGCCATTTTCATCGACGATCAAGCGCCACACGCGATCCAAGAATTTGCGACTGCCTTCAAGGCCATTCTCATTCCAGGCGATCGATGCATCCAATGGTCCCATAAACATTTCATATAGACGCAAAGTATCTGCACCGTATTGATTGATGACATCATCTGGATTGACGACGTTGCCGCGGGATTTCGACATTTTTTCATTGTTTTCCCCAAGGATCATCCCTTGGTTGAACAATTTTTCAAATGGTTCTTTCGTTGGTACGACACCGATATCATACAAGAATTTATGCCAGAAGCGAGCATAAAGCAAATGCAAGACAGCGTGTTCCGCCCCACCGATATAAATATCGACTGGCATCCAGCGTTTCAATTTATCATAGTCTGCCAAAACAGACTTATTATGAGGATCGATAAAGCGTAAGAAATACCATGAGCTTCCTGCCCATTGTGGCATCGTATTGGTTTCGCGACGTCCTTTTTTCCCAGTTTCTGGATCGGTGACATTGACCCAATCCGTGACATTAGCTAATGGCGATTCCCCGGTACCGCTTGGTTTGATATTGTCGGTTTTTGGCAAACGCAATGGCAGCTGATCTTCAGCAAGCGCTGTGGTCGTCCCATCTTCCCAATGGATGATTGGGATTGGTTCACCCCAATACCGTTGGCGAGAGAACAACCAATCGCGAAGACGATAGCTGACTTCTTTTTTCCCAACATGGTTTTCTTCCAACCATGCGACCATTTTTTCAATGGCGGTCTCTTTGTCTAGCCCATCCAAAAAGTCTGAATTGATATGCAGTCCATCTTCGGTATAGGCAGATTCTTCCACGTTGCCCCCTGCCAATACAGGAATGATCTCTAAACCGAATGTTTTGGCAAATTCGTGGTCACGTTCGTCATGGGCAGGAACCGCCATGATCGCACCTGTTCCATAAGAAGCCAAAACGTAATCGGCGATCCAAATCGGGATCTCTTTGCCATTCACGGGATTGATGGCATAGGCACCAGTGAAGACACCGGTTTTTTCTTTGGCCAAATCTGTTCGGTTCAAATCAGATTTTTTCGATGCTTCTTCTACATAGGCATCAATGGCTGCTTTTTGTTCTGGGGTAGTGATTTGAGCCACTAGCTCATGTTCTGGTGCCAATACAGCGTAGGTCGCACCAAACAAGGTATCTGGGCGAGTCGTAAAGACGGTAAAGTCTTTTTCCATCCCTGCCACTTTAAACGTTACGTTGGCTCCGACAGAACGTCCGATCCAATTGCGTTGCATTTCTTTGATGCTTTCTGGCCAATCAACTTCTTCTAAATCGTCCAACAAACGATCAGCATATGCCGTGATTTTTAGCATCCATTGGCGCATCGGTTTGCGGATCACATCATAGCCGCCCCGTTCGCTCTTGCCGTCAATGACTTCTTCATTGGCGATCACAGTTCCAAGCTCTGGTACCCAATTTACCGGAACTTCGGCTTCATAAGCTAACCCTTTTTCATAAAGCTTGGTAAAGATCCATTGGGTCCACTTGTAATATTCAGGATCTGTCGTATTGATTTCACGATTCCAGTCATAGCTGAACCCTAGCGCATTGATTTGACGGCGGAAGGTCTCAATATTTTTCTTCGTAAATTCCGCTGGATCATTTCCTGTATCTAGTGCATATTGTTCGGCAGGCAGACCAAAGGCATCCCAGCCCATTGGGTGCAGTACATTGTACCCTTGGCTGCGTTTGAAGCGGCTCAAGATATCCGTAGCCGTATAGCCTTCTGGATGTCCGACATGTAATCCTTGTCCGGATGGATATGGGAACATATCTAGCGCATAAAATTTTGGTTTGTCCGGCTCATCATGGGTGTTGAACTCATTTTTCTTTGCCCAATATTTTTGCCATTTTTTTTCGATTTCTTTGTGATTGTAATTCACGATGGACTCCTCCTAAAAATTGGTGCTTTGCTCGTCAAATCAACCAGCAAAACTTAAAAAAAGTCCTATAAAAATCGCTATGATTTTTATAGGACGTTATCAACGTGGTACCACCTAAGTTTATCTGCTCCTCAAAAAAGCAGACCTCGATGTTTTAACGGCCATCGCCGTATCTGCCTAGCCAAATCAGGTTCAGTCAGATATCACTCGAAGACGAGTTCGAAAGGTGTGCTGTGCATTTCCACCAACCATGCACTCTCTAAAAGTCCCACCGTACTTCTACTATTCCTTCTCAAACGTGAAAGTTTCTTTGCACTTATCCTAACAAAAATCATTAGGAATAGCAATCTATTTTACCCTAACTGTTTGTCCTGGGTAAATAAAGTTATTTTGAATATTGTTCCATTGAATAAATTGATCCGTCGTGATGCCAAACTTATCTGCGATCCCCCAAACGGAATCACCCGATGCGACCTTGTAAGTTCCATTTGTCGCTGAAGTGCTGGTAGTAGCTGTTGTGCCGCCTTGCTTGACGACCACCTTTTGTCCTGGATAGATAAAATCATTTTTGATGTTGTTCCAGTTGCGGAATTGGTCCATCGAAATCCCGTGTTTATTGGCAACTGACCAGACTGAATCACCCGCTGCCACCGTATAGGTGTTGCCTGCAGCACTGCTGCTGGTTTGGCTGCTGACGGTCGTGCTCGTTGTTGTACTTGTACTCGTTGCGGAACTACCACTGACGACAACTTTTTGTCCTGGGTAGACAAAATCATTTTTGATATTGTTCAAACTGCGAAATTGATCCATGGAGATCCCATGTTTGTTGGCGATCGACCAGACTGAATCACCCGCTGCCACTGTATAGGTACCGCCACTGCTTTGGCTAGCAGTTGATGCAGTGCTGACTGTCGTGGTACTGCTGGTATTCGTAGACGAACCACCGCTGACGACAACTTTTTGTCCTGGGTAGACAAAGTCATTTTTGATATTGTTCAAACTGCGGAATTGATCCATTGAAATCCCATGTTTATTGGCGATCGACCAGACTGAATCACCAGAAACTACGGTATAGGTGTTGCCTGATGTAGTTGCTGAAGTATTACGATTGACGATCGATACCGTAGAAGTTGCCGAAGTGCTTTGGGTGCTGCCGTTGACTTTCAACGTTTGCCCTGGATAAACAAAATCATTTTTGATGTTGTTCAAGCTGCGCAACTGGTCCATGGAGATGCCATGTTTGTTAGCGATCGACCATACAGAGTCGCCCGAAGCGACTGTATAGGTTTGACTGCCGCTCGTGCTGACAGCCGCCGTTGTAGTCGTAGTATTGGTTGATGCGCTAGCTGTGGCACCACCACCGGCATTGCCAGAAGCAGGTGTGTCGTATTGCGTCAAACCAAATTGTTGGATCACTGCATTCAGGGAAGAAGCATAATTGGGTGCAGTCGCATAGCGGCCTGCTAGCCATGCGGTTGCATCAAGATATGAAGTCGTATTGCTCTTCCAAGCGCCAGAATAATATGAAACGCCGCTTTGTAAAGAGGTTGAGCGTAAAGTACGTGCGTTATCTTCGAATGATTGCGTGTATGATGGGTAGCGCTTAAAGGGTTCATTCATAGTCAACCATTGATTGTTCAAGTACTCCAAAGTACTCATATAAACGGTTTGACCGTTGTAGCTGCCTTTGATCCCGAATAGATTATAATTCGGTGCTTTTGATAAACTGCTTCGGCCCCAACCACTTTCTAAAATGGCTTGTGCGATCATCACAGAAGCATATAAATCGTTGGCTTGTGCCACGGGCTGAGCGTAAGTAGCGATTTCGGCAATAAATGCGGAAGTATTCGGCGCGGCAAAATTGCTAGTAGAAACTTGGGCGATCGAGGTCTCTACGGCTTCTGCTTGAACCGATGACACCAATGGAGCTACAACAGAGCAAGCAGTCAGTGTCGTTCCTAAAACAACTGCACTTTTTTTGATCACTCGATACTTATCGCCCGATTGGTCTGCTTGACGATGTACTTTTCTTGATTGACTCGTGTTCATGTCCGTTATTCCTCCGTTTTTTCCTTATAGTGAACGTAGGTTTAGTATACAATTTCTTAAGAATTTATAAAAGGTATTTGAGCCGATTTCAGAAACTGTAAACTCTTTGTAATCAAACGAACATTTATTGAAATGAAGAGTTTGTATTTAACCCAACGAAAAATATTCCTTGGCAGTGGGATGCTCCCTGAATGGTTCCCTGCTTTTTCCGTCTTGCGATAAATGCTATAATACCTTCTAGATGTCTCTTTGCTTGAAGGGACAGAAATTCTCTAGAAACGAGGCTTTTCCATGCATAAAAAACTTTATTTTCAATTTGCCGGCAGCTGCTTTTTACTGCTGTTCGTTTTTCTCGGCTATCTCGTGAAATTTTATCCTACTTGGTTGGTCTCCTTTGACGAAACCTTGACTCGCATCATCCGCACCGGCTATCCGTTTTGGACACCGTTTTTTCTATGGGTCACAAAATTTGCGAATCCTACCACGATCATCTTGCTCTTTCTTGCTGTTTTAGCCGTTTTAGTGATCAATAAATATTATGCAGAAGCACTATGGCTCAGTATCGGCACCATCGGGATTGCCGGGCTCTTTAATCCATTGATCAAACTGGTCTTTTTACGGGAGCGACCAACCCTTGAACACTTAGTCACGGAATCAAGTTTTAGTTTCCCCAGCGGACACTCGACAGGCAGTATGGTTTTTTATGGGACATTGCTCTTCTTGGTCCCAGTTTTCTTCAAGCAGCCTTTTTGGCAATGGGGACTCCGTATTCTGCTAGGCCTATTGATCAGTTGTATCGGCATCAGCCGCATCTATGTTGGCGTGCATTTTCCCAGTGATGTGTTAGGCGGTTTTTGTGTCGGCCTGTCTTGGCTACTGTTGACCTACCCTTACTACTTGCAAAAACGTTTTGTCTGGCGCTTCACGCGTAAACAATTATAAAAGAAGGTAAAAAAATGAATCCATTTCCTTATGCAGAAGATAAAAACAAACGATACCATTCATGGAACTTTGCTTTGCGGCAAGAATTTGGCGAAAAAATCTTTAAAGTTCCCATCGATGCGGGCTTCGACTGCCCCAATCGTGACGGCACCGTTGCCAAAGGCGGCTGTACATTTTGCAGTGTGTCCGGCTCTGGCGATATGATCGTAGCACCTGAAGCCCCGTTACCAGAGCAGTTTGAAAAAGAGATCGCCATGATGCACAAAAAGTGGCCGCAAGTGGACAAATACATTGTCTATTTTCAAAATTTTACGAACACCCACGCACCGGTGGCAGTGATCCGCGAGCGCTTCGAGCAAGTACTGACACTACCTGGTGTTGTCGGGATCTCCATTGGGACCCGACCAGACTGCTTACCAGCAGATGTCGTTGACTATCTGGCAGAGCTCAATCAACGCTTTTATTTATGGGTCGAATTAGGACTGCAAACGACGTTTGAAACCACGAGCAATGCCATCAACCGCGCCCATGATTATCAAACCTACTTAGACGGCGTCGCCAGCCTGCGCAAACACAATATTCGTGTCTGTACCCATTTGATCAATGGCCTGCCAGGCGAGACGATCGAGATGATGCAAGAAAACGTCCGCCGCACCATTCAAGATTCTGATATCCAAGGCATCAAACTGCACCTGCTGCATTTGATGCGCAATACTCGGATGCTGCGGGATTATCATGAGGGACGTTTGCAATTGATGCGGCGCGATACCTATGTGTCATTGATCTGCGATCAGTTAGAAATGATCCCCCCAGAGATCATCATTCATCGCTTGACAGGCGATGCACCATGGGATTCTCTGGTAGGTCCAATGTGGAGTTTGAAAAAATGGGAAGTCTTGAATGAGATCGATCAAGAAATGCTACGCCGCAACTCCTATCAAGGGAAATTCAACGTGCGAAAGGAGCTTGTCAATGCTTCCGACCGCCATGCGCTATAGCCACACCCTTTTAAAAGAAGTTGTGCAACCGGGACATACCGCTGTTGATGCCACGATGGGCAACGGCTTTGACACGGAATTACTGGCTTCCTTAGTTGGGCCGACTGGTCAGGTGTTTGCTTTTGATATTCAAGAACAAGCCCTCCAAGCCACCAAAAAACGTTTGACTGAAAAAGAGCTGTTGCCGCAAGTTCAGCTGATCCATCAAGGCCATGAGACGTTGGCAGATGTTGTGAGTGGTCCAGTTCACGCCGCCATTTTCAATTTAGGCTACTTGCCGAAAGGGGACAAAGCGATCATCACGCTGCCTGATACAACGAAAACGGCTTTAGAAGCTTTACTGACACGTTTAGTCCCGAAAGGTAGAATCATCCTCGTCTGCTATTATGGACACGCTGGCGGCGAAGCAGAGCTGAAAGAAGTCCACTCCTTTTGTCAGCAGCTGCCGCAAGAGGAATATAATGTCCTTTCCTATCAATTTATCAATCAGCGCAACCAGCCGCCGATCTTATTTTGTATCGAACGAAAAAACCATCAGTCCTCGGCACGTTAAGGTGTCGATCGACTGATGGTTTTTTTATTCACTAAAAAGCCATTGCAGGACTCGTTGGATCCATTGATCCCAAAAATTCCAATCATGATCCCCAGTTCCCGATTCAAACGTTACGGCTAGTTTGCGTTTTTGCAGCTTATCCACCGCATATTCACTTGCCGGATACAGCTGATCCTCGGTTCCGCAGCTAATAAAAAAGCGCGGCGCTGTGCTTGGATCGATGGTCTCAATCAGATGGATCAAATCATTTTCTGACCCTTTGAATTGCTCTAATGGTCCAAAAATTCCTTCCCAATAAGCTTGGCTTCGCAGCTGCAGCAAGGAATCCATGCTTTCAGCCAGCGCTAATGCCCCAGACAAAGACGCTACCGCCGCAAACTGGTCAGGCTTTCTCAGCCCGAGTTTTACTGCCCCATATCCCCCCATCGAAAGCCCAGCCGCAAAAGTTTTTTCTCGTTTTTGCGTCAGCTGAGGAAACAGCTCATGGCAAATCTGTGGTAATTCTTCGGCGATAAAAGTCCAATACTTCATCTCATAGGTCGTATCGGTATACCACCCCAGATCAGTAGACGGCATGATGACCGCTAGTTGATACTCTGCGGCATACCGCTCGATCGACGTCCGTCGCTGCCAAACACTATGATTTCCGTTCATCCCATGCAATAAATAAAGCACCGGGAGATCTGTGCCCGTCGATTGGCTTTGGGTGCCGATTTTTTTCTTGGTACTTTGAGGCAAGATCACATCGATCATTACCTCCATTTCAAGAACATTTGAATAGATATTTGCTTGTAAAAAAGCCATACAATCACCTGCGATCCTTTTTTTATATTGTACCAGATTCTCGCGAAATCGTGCGGGTCAAACCAATCGCTAAAACAATCAACAAAACACCGATCCCAAAAACCCAGTGTAGACCGCTATAAAGAATCTCCCGTAATTGCCCTAATAAGGCTGTTGGCAGCTGACGCGCGGCGGCTGGATCTACCAGCTGATTCATGACACTGCTATCAGTGACTTGCGCCTGTGCCAAGCCCACGCTATTGCTGGTGTTTAAAACGATACCGAAGACCGCCACCATAATGGTTTGCCCGATCGTTCGCAGCAGGGTATTAAAAGAAGTCGCCACGCCGACTTGGGTGGGTGCAACGCTGGTTTGGGCAGTAACGGTACAAACCACCATCGTTGCCCCTAATCCGACGCCCGTAATAGAAGAAATGACCAAGAACAACCAGAATGAAGTCTGTGCCGGTGTCAAAAACAACCACAAAGCACCGGTAGCCGTGATCAACAAGCTAACCGTCAAGACCCAGCTGACACTGTGCTGTGTCAACCAACGGCTGGCTAAGAAGGAACCAATCATCCATAAAATCGACAACGGTGCCAACACAAGGCCGCCAATCCCCGCACTCATGCCTAAGACCCCTTGCATCCACATTGGGATATAAACATCGATCCCCATCAGGAAGCCGCTAGCCAAAGCTGCTACGATGTTGACCACCACAAACAATTTTGAGTGGAACAGCTTCAGATCAATAATCGGATCTGCTGCTTTTTTCTCCACACGAATGAAGCCGATAAACGTGAGGACAGAAAAAACGAACAGACCGATAACAGGCAGACTTACCCCATAATCTCCAAGCAATTGGAAGCCTAGCAGGAGCCCTACTAACGTCAACATCAACAAGAGACTGCCTGCATAATCAATGTTGACTGCAGCAAAGGCCTTTTTTTCTTCATGAAAATAAAACCAAATCAAAGCGATCAACCCTAATCCGATGGGCACGTTGATAAAGAAGATCCAATGCCACCCGATCGTATCTACGATCAATCCACCGGCTAAGGGACCAACGACACTGGCGATCCCCCAAGCAGTGCTATTGAGCCCTAAGACTTTCGCCCGCTTTTCAACGGGATACAGGTCCGCAATGATCGTTAGGGCAACGGGCATCATGGCCCCTGCGCCTAATCCTTGCAATGCTCTGGCAATGATCAACGTCAACATTGTGTTGGCCATCCCACAAAACGCCGACCCGATAATAAACAGCAGCGTACCAAATAGAAAGACTGGTTTGCGGCCGATATTATCGGCAAACTTGCCGTAAATCGGGGTCAACATCGCACTGGTCAAAAGATAGATCGAGAAGACCCAGTTCATGATCTCGATTCCTTTCAATGAACTAACGATGGTAGGCATCGCTGTCGTAATGATCGTTCCTTCGATCGCGGTCATAAACGTTGCGACAAAGACCGCAATAGTGACTAATTTTACATTGGTTCGCATGTAACTCCTCCTTTTACTCCAAAAAAAAGAACCCCTATTGATAGTCATCAATAGAGGTCGCCTCTTTTAATCCTTCACACTTGCCAAAAGTGCCGCCACCTTGTCGGTGCGTTCCCATGGCAAATCGATATCTGTACGACCGAAATGTCCGTAAGCGGCAGTCTGACGATAAATCGGACGGCGCAAATCTAACATTTCAATAATTCCTGCTGGTCGCAAATCAAAGTTTTCTCGTACCGCTTGGATCAAGCGCTCGTTGCTGACGGTTCCGGTACCAAAAGTGTTGATGCTGATCGACACGGGTTGTGCCACACCGATCGCATAGGCTAATTGGACTTCCACTTTTTTGGCTAGCTTTGCTGCTACGATGTTTTTGGCAATGTAGCGAGCCGCATAGCTGGCTGAACGGTCAACTTTGGTTGCGTCTTTTCCAGAAAACGCACCGCCACCATGACGAGCATAGCCGCCATAAGTATCAACGATGATTTTTCTGCCTGTCAAACCGGCATCCCCTTGAGGACCGCCGATCACAAAACGACCAGTAGGATTAATATAATATTTTGTCTGCTCGTCTAAAAGATCGGCAGGAATCACTTCTTTGATCACTTTTTCAATGACATCACGGTGGATCATTTCATTATCAGCCGCATCATCATGCTGGGTACTAATAACGACGGTGTCCACTCTTTGTGGTTGATCGTTATCATCATATTCAACAGTTACTTGCGATTTTGCATCTGGACGCAAGTAGCTTAGTTCATTGTTTTTACGCAACTCTGCTAAACGACGGACTAACCGATGACTCAATGCGATTGGTAAAGGCATCAATTCAGGTGTTTCATCAACGGCAAAACCAAACATCAAGCCTTGGTCACCGGCACCGATATCTTCTTTATCCGTTTCTCCGCGACTTTCTAAAGCATCGTCAACGCCTTGAGCGATATCTGGTGATTGCTCATCGATCGCTACTAAAACAGCAACCGTATCGCCGTCAAAGCCGAATTTTGCTCGTGTATAGCCGATTTCTTTGATGGTTTCACGGACGACTTTTTGGATATCTACGTAAGCAGAAGTAGAAATTTCTCCAAAAACTAAAACCAATCCGGTGGTAACTGACGTTTCACAAGCAACCCGAGCCATTGGATCTTCGGCAAGCAACGCATCTAAGATGGCATCACTGATTTGGTCGGCTACTTTGTCTGGGTGTCCTTCTGATACGGACTCTGATGTAAATAAGTGTTTCTCTGTCATTTTTGTATTCCCCCTAATATATGTTTCGGTTACAAGGCATCTTCGCAGCTGCGAATCCTTTCGGGAACTTGCAACGGACTGATTATAACAAATTTTGACCCTTCGTAGTTGAAAAATGATAAAAAAGATCATTTTTGGGTAATAAAAAAACACTCTCAAGAGTGTTTGCATGATCCGTACGGGATTCGAACCCGTGTTACCGCCGTGAAAGGGCGGTGTCTTAACCGCTTGACCAACGGACCAGTTTGAAAATGTAATGGGCCTAAATGGACTCGAACCATCGACCTCACGCTTATCAGGCGTGCGCTCTAACCAGCTGAGCTATAGGCCCCAAATAAAAAATGCAAAGCGGGTGACGAGAATCGAACTCGCGACAACAGCTTGGAAGGCTGTAGTTTTACCACTAAACTACACCCGCATTCCTATGGCGCGGGACAGAATCGAACTGCCGACACATGGAGCTTCAATCCATTGCTCTACCAACTGAGCTACCGAGCCAAAAACAACGGTCTGGACGGGACTCGAACCCGCGACCTCCTGCGTGACAGGCAGGCATTCTAACCAACTGAACTACCAAACCAGAAGCTTTGTATTGCTGCTTTGCCGTTAAACAAAGCGATTGCGGGAGCAGGATTTGAACCTACGACCTTCGGGTTATGAGCCCGACGAGCTACCAGACTGCTCCATCCCGCGATAAGTAATTACTTTTCAGTAATTAAAGGACTGTGATTCTTTTGCTCGCAACAAAAGAGACAGTTAAGGAGGATAAGGGATTCGAACCCTTGCACGGTTTTACCCGCCTGACGGTTTTCAAGACCGTTCCCTTCAGCCGGACTTGGGTAATCCTCCAAAAGTAACAAATGATCCGTACGGGATTCGAACCCGTGTTACCGCCGTGAAAGGGCGGTGTCTTAACCACTTGACCAACGGACCAATAAAAAAACGGAGAAGGAGGGATTTGAACCCTCGCGCCGGTTTCCCGACCTACACCCTTAGCAGGGGCGCCTCTTCAGCCACTTGAGTACTTCCCCAAATGTATGACTACATTTTGATGGGCCTAAATGGACTCGAACCATCGACCTCACGCTTATCAGGCGTGCGCTCTAACCAGCTGAGCTATAGGCCCCAAAAAATAAAAGCTAAAGCGGGTGACGAGAATCGAACTCGCGACAACAGCTTGGA
>NZ_JBMHEO010000001.1:1095000-1397500 GCF_050498885.1 Enterococcus sp. AZ179
ATCCGCGATTACTAGCGATTCCGGCTTCATGTAGGCGAGTTGCAGCCTACAATCCGAACTGAGAGAAGCTTTAAGAGATTAGCTTAGCCTCGCGACTTCGCAACTCGTTGTACTTCCCATTGTAGCACGTGTGTAGCCCAGGTCATAAGGGGCATGATGATTTGACGTCATCCCCACCTTCCTCCGGTTTGTCACCGGCAGTCTCGCTAGAGTGCCCAACTAAATGATGGCAACTAACAATAAGGGTTGCGCTCGTTGCGGGACTTAACCCAACATCTCACGACACGAGCTGACGACAACCATGCACCACCTGTCACTTTGCCCCCGAAGGGGAAGCTCTATCTCTAGAGTGGCCAAAGGATGTCAAGACCTGGTAAGGTTCTTCGCGTTGCTTCGAATTAAACCACATGCTCCACCGCTTGTGCGGGCCCCCGTCAATTCCTTTGAGTTTCAACCTTGCGGTCGTACTCCCCAGGCGGAGTGCTTAATGCGTTTGCTGCAGCACTGAAGGGCGGAAACCCTCCAACACTTAGCACTCATCGTTTACGGCGTGGACTACCAGGGTATCTAATCCTGTTCGCTCCCCACGCTTTCGAGCCTCAGCGTCAGTTACAGACCAGAGAGCCGCCTTCGCCACTGGTGTTCCTCCATATATCTACGCATTTCACCGCTACACATGGAATTCCACTCTCCTCTTCTGCACTCAAGTCTCCCAGTTTCCAATGACCCTCCCCGGTTGAGCCGGGGGCTTTCACATCAGACTTAAGAAACCGCCTGCGCTCGCTTTACGCCCAATAAATCCGGACAACGCTTGCCACCTACGTATTACCGCGGCTGCTGGCACGTAGTTAGCCGTGGCTTTCTGGTTAGATACCGTCAAGGGATGAACGTTCTACTCTCATCCTTGTTCTTCTCTAACAACAGAGTTTTACGATCCGAAAACCTTCTTCACTCACGCGGCGTTGCTCGGTCAGACTTTCGTCCATTGCCGAAGATTCCCTACTGCTGCCTCCCGTAGGAGTCTGGGCCGTGTCTCAGTCCCAGTGTGGCCGATCACCCTCTCAGGTCGGCTATGCATCGTTGCCTTGGTGAGCCGTTACCTCACCAACTAGCTAATGCACCGCGGGTCCATCCATCAGTGACGCAAAAGCGCCTTTCAACTTTCTTCCATGCGGAAAATAGTGTTATACGGTATTAGCACCTGTTTCCAAGTGTTATCCCCTTCTGATGGGCAGGTTACCCACGTGTTACTCACCCGTTCGCCACTCTTTTTCTTTCGGTGGAGCAAGCTCCGGTGAAAGAAAAAGCGTTCGACTTGCATGTATTAGGCACGCCGCCAGCGTTCGTCCTGAGCCAGGATCAAACTCTCATAATGATTTGTTTGAATGACCATACGGTCATTAAGCTCATAAAAATTAACTTTGCTAGCTATTGCTTGCATGTATTTGTTTCAATAAATTGAAACGTCCTACACATTGGTTCGTTTGCTTGCTTTGTTCAGTTTTCAAAGGTCTACAGTGCTGTGTTAGCAACTTTTATATCATATCAGAGCGACGTTTGATTGTCAACTCTTTTTTAAAAAGTTTTTTTCGCTCGTTGTTTTTCAACTTCGCAGCGGCTGTCTCAGCGACTTCATTAGAATAACAAATGATTTGTTATTTGTCAACAACTTTCTTTAATTAATTTTGTTGATGTATCAACGTCGATTAACTATTTTAAAATTGCGACTTCGTTATAATATCATCTGTCGAGCTGTGCGTCAACCACTTTTTTCAATTCTTTTTACGAATTCATTTCAGTCATTTGGCACATGTAATAATATACCAACTAAATCCCTTGCGGTCAATCATTTTCTATGGCTTTTTTTAATTTTTACAAACCCGTCTAATCACATTGAATCCAGCTTTTATCGTTCGCATTTAATCCGTTTTCTAGCAATTACCCTGGCTTTTCCCCCTCTAATTCCTCACTGTTTTTCTCCCTGATCCAGTAGACAATAAAAAAGCCGCCCATCTCTTGCGAGTGGACGGAGCTTTTTTATCTCATTGTCGGGAATAATAAAACGTCACGAATCGATTGTGCATCGGTCAACAACATCACTAAGCGGTCGATCCCGATCCCTAATCCACCAGTTGGCGGCATACCGTATTCAAGTGCTTCTAAGAAATCTTCATCCACCCCATGGGCTTCATCATTTCCTGCTTCGCGCTCTTTTTCTTGTCCTTCAAAACGTTCTCTTTGATCGATTGGGTCATTCAATTCCGTGAAGGCATTCGCAAATTCACGACCAACGATAAATAATTCAAAGCGATCCGTAAAGCGTTCATCTTCTGGATTCTTTTTCGCTAATGGCGAAACTTCCACTGGATGACCAAAGACAAAGGTTGGCTGCTGTAACGTTTCTTCAACAAATGTCTCAAAGAATTCATTGATGATATGGCCAACAGTCATGGCATCAGTGATTTCAACATGATGTTCTTTCGCTAAACTACGCGCTTCTTCAACGGACATTGGTTGCCAGAAATCAACACCTGTTTGATTTTTGATTGCATCGACCATATGGATTCGTGCAAAGTCGCTAGCTAAATCGACTTCTTGTCCATCGTATTGGATCGTTGCTGTATGCAAGACTTTTTCAGCAGCATTACGGATAATGCCTTCGGTTAGATCCATCACATCTTTAAAATCTGTATATGCCGTATACGCTTCTAGCATCGTAAACTCAGGGTTATGGGTCGTATCGATTCCTTCATTTCGGAAAACGCGGCCGATCTCATAAACTTTTTCCATGCCGCCCACGATCAATCGTTTTAAGTGAAGCTCAAGAGCGATCCGTAAATACAGATCCATATCTAAAGCATTATGGTGGGTAATGAAGGGCCGAGCCGCTGCACCACCTGCTTGATTATGCAATACTGGCGTTTCGACTTCGATATACCCATGACCGTCAAGGTAACGACGAATTTCGCTGATGATTTGGCTTCGTTTCATGAAACGATCAAAGCTTTCTTTATTACTGATCAAATCCAAGTATCGTTGACGGTAGCGTTGTTCTACGTTCGTCAAGCCATGGTATTTGTCAGGCAATGGACGCAATGCTTTTGATAAAATCACGATTTCTTTGGCTTTGATGGTCACTTCGCCGGTATCGGTCTTCATGATCTCGCCAGATACGCCGAAGAAATCACCTAAGTCTGCGTGTTTGAATACTTCGTAAGGTTCGTCCCCTACTTGGTCTTTACGTACATATATTTGAATACGGCCTTCGCGGTCTTGTAAATGCGCAAAACCAGCCTTTCCTTTTCCACGTTTTGTAACGATTCTTCCTGCAATGCTTGCTGAAAGATTCATTTCGGCTAATTCTTCTTTGGTTCTTTGATCAAATAACTCATGTAACTCGGCAGAATTATGGGTGCGTTCGAATCGCTTGCCAAAAGGATCAATGCCTTCTTCCCGTAGTTTTTCCATCTTTTCACGGCGAACCAACATTTGATCATTCAATTCTTCTTGTGTTTGTCGTTCCTCTGTCACGAGTTTTCCTCCATTCTTAACTTGGGTTTCCTTCTTATAATGCCAATGATGACGCAAAAAATCAAGCCGAACTTTCGAATCGACTTGATTTGTTTCTTATTCCTTAAGAGTTGCTACCGGCTGTTTTTCGGTCTTTTCCACAAATGCATCTAATAAATCAAAAATCGTCTGCTTATCTTCTGCTTGATTGATAGCTGCCTTCACTTTGGCTGCCCGCGAAATACCTTTTAAGTAGTACGCAGCATGTTGGCGGAATTCTCGCGAAGCGATTTTTTCCCCTTTTAGATCAGCCAACCGTTCTAAATGAAGTTTCGCTGTCGAAATTTTTTCTCGTGGTGTTGGTTCCGGCAATAACTCGCCTGTCTCTAAGTATTGCTTGGTGCGGTGGATCATCCACGGATTGCCTAAGGCTGCCCGTCCGATCATCACTGCATCGGCGCCGACTTCTTCCAACATTCGTTTCGCATCTTCAGGGGTTTTGACATCGCCATTGCCCATAAAGGGAATCGTGATACTTTGCTTCACTTGTTTCAAAACGTCCCAATCAGCCGATCCTTCATACATCTGTACACGGGTTCTGCCATGCATACCGATTGCTGCGGCACCCGCTGCTTCTGCGGCCTGGGCATTCTCAACCGCAAAGACGTGCTGCTCATCCCAGCCGATCCGCATTTTGACGGTAACGGGCTTGTCGATCGCACTGGAAACAGCATGAACCATTTCATAAACCTTGTCGGGATCTAAGAGCCACTTCGCACCAGCTTCTGCTTTGATGATTTTGTTTACAGGACACCCCATATTGATATCAATGATATCGGCAGTTGTGTTCTCTGCGACAAATTGCGCTGCTTCTACTAAGGATGCTTTATTCCCACCAAAAATCTGAATACTAAGAGGATGCTCCGTCTCGTCAATAAACAGCATCTCAAGGGTCTTCTTATTACGCAGTTGAATTCCTCGATCACTGATCATCTCACAGACGACTAAACCCGCGCCAAATTCTTTGACTGTCACACGAAACGCAGAATTGGTGATCCCTGCCATTGGCGCAACGACGACGCGGTTGGGAATCTCAACCGAACCGATCTGCCATGTCTGTCTATCTTTCACTTACGCTTCCGCCTCTTTCTTCAACGCCGCCAGTTCCGTTTCATCAAAATGATACTTGTTGCCACAAAACGAGCAGACTGCCTCTGCCCCGTGGTCTTCATCGATCATCGCTTGGATCTCGTCAGCCCCTAAGGTGATGATCGCTGTCGCAAATTTTTCTTTCGTGCAATCACAATGGAACTGAACTGGCATTTTTTCTAGTACTTCGATTGTCGTGTCTGGCAACAATGTCGCTAAGATCTCTTCTGGTGATTGGCCTTCATCGATCAAGGTTGATACTCGAGGCAATTCTCCCAAACGTTTTTCGATGGCATCAATGATCTCTTCACTGGCACCAGGCATGATCTGTAGCATAAACCCACCGGCTGCCCGAATCGAATCATCGGTTTCTACTAATACACTCAGACCAACAGCAGAAGGAATCTGTTCTGACACTGCTAAATAATAAGTAAAGTCTTCCCCAAGCTCCCCCGAGACGATCGGTGTTTGTCCAGAGAAGGGTTCTTTTAGCCCTAAGTCTTTGATCACGGTAAAGATCCCTTGGTCACCCACTGCGCCCCGAACATCCAATTTCCCTTGAGGGTTCAACGGCAGACTGATCTGCGGATTTTTTATGTATCCTTTTACGTCCCCACGACCATTGCTGTCTACGACGATTGCCCCAGCAGGACCATTTCCTTGAATTTTGACGGTCAATTTGTCTTCCCCTTTTAAGGTACTGCCTAATAACAAACTTCCCACCATCGCTCGCCCTAAAGCAGCGGATGCCGTATTCCATGTTTCATGGCGTCGTTGTGCTTCGGCGATCGTTTCTGTTGCCGATACTGCATATGCTCGGACGAAGCCGTCATATGCTAGTGCTTTTACTAAATAATCCTTCATCTTGATTCTCCTTTTTATTCATTAATGAATCATACTAGGAAGCGCCGCTTTTTTCAACTGAATGTGTTTGAATTTAAGGAAAGTCTTCTTAAATAGAAACAAAAAGGCGCCGAGTTTCCTCGGCGCCTTGATACGTCTTGTTTTAGGCGTTATCATCTTTGTTTTCTTGATCAGTCGGTTGGCTTTCGCTATTGCGGCGAACGTCTTCCAATTGTTGATCAAAATCGTTTGATGATGCATCTTCGCTGTGTTTTTCTGCAGCTTGCTTCTCTGCATCTTTTTCTTCCAGCGCACGTTTCGCTTCTTCAAACGTTTGGGCTTTTTCACTAGGATACTCAGAGCTTTCAGTCCCTGCAGGCATTTTGCCTTCTTCAAACAAGGATTTGATTGCTTTAGCATCCAATGTTTCATGTTCAAGTAGTTTTTCAGCGATCAATTTGTGTTGGGCACGATGTTCTTCAATGATTTCATGGGCTTTTTGATGGGCATCCATTAAAATCTTGCGAACTTCTTGATCAATTTCAAAGGCAACTTGTTCAGAGTATGCTTTTGTTTGACCGTAATCGCGACCGACAAAGACTTGATGGTTTCCTTCATATTGAACTGGACCTAATTTATCGCTCATTCCATATTCTGTCACCATGCTTCTTGCAAGAGCAGTTGCTTGTTCAAAGTCATTGGAAGCCCCCGTTGATTGCACACCGAAGATGATTTCTTCAGCCGTACGTCCACCTAGCAAGCCAACGATTTGTTCAAACATATCTTCTTTAGTCATCAAGAATTGATCTTCTTTCGGCAAGGCGATCATGTACCCACCAGCACGCCCCCGAGGAATGATGGTTACTTTGTGTACCACACGGGCACGACTCAAGACTAAACCAACAATGGTATGTCCTGCTTCATGGTAAGCAACCATTTCACGTTCGCGTTTGTTGATGACCCGGTCTTTCTTCGCAGGACCAGCGATCACGCGGTCTTCTGCTTCATCGATATCTGAAGCATCGATTTTTTTCTTGTTACGACGAGCAGCAACTAAGGCGGCTTCGTTCAAGACGTTTTCCAGATCCGCACCGGCAAAGCCCGGTGTTTGTTGGGCAACGACTTTCAAATCAACATCATCTGATAAAGGTTTGTTCCGAGCATGAACACGGAGGATTGCTTCACGGCCTTTCACGTCTGGACGACCAACTAAAATCTGACGGTCAAAACGACCTGGACGCAGCAACGCTGGATCTAGAACATCCGAACGGTTCGTTGCGGCAATGACGATCACGCCTTCATTCCCATCAAAACCATCCATCTCAACCAATAATTGGTTCAATGTTTGTTCCCGCTCATCATGTCCGCCACCCATACCAGCACCACGTTGGCGACCGACGGCATCGATTTCATCGATAAAGATGATGGCTGGTGCATTTTTCTTCGCTGTTTCAAATAAGTCACGTACCCGGCTTGCACCGACACCGACAAACATTTCAACGAAATCTGAACCAGAGATCGAGTAAAACGGTACGCCAGCTTCACCGGCAACGGCTTTGGCTAGCAACGTTTTCCCGGTTCCCGGAGGTCCCTCAAGTAAGACACCTGCTGGGATACGGGCACCTAATTCAACGAAGCGTCGAGGATCTTTCAAGAATTCCACGACTTCGACAAGTTCTTGTTTTTCTTCTTCTGCACCGGCTACGTCTGAAAAACGTACGCGGTTGGCTTTTTTGTCCGCTTCTTTGGCTTTTGATTTGCCAAAGTTCATCACACGGCCGCCACCGCCACCGCCGCCGCCTTGTTGGCTCATCATCATATAGAAGAAGAAAATGATGATCACAAGTGGTAAGAAGCTAACCAAAAGCGATAACCAAATACCACTGTTGGATTCTTCTTCGATGGTAGTTTTGACCCCTTGTGCTGAGGCCAGACTGGTGACTTCGCTCAGCGTAGAATCATTTGGTAAAATGATCGTTGAAAAGCGGGTCGAACTCGCCTGTGTATTGCCTAAAACAGACAAGCTGTTGTCATTGCTGACAGTTTGTTCTTCATTGTATTCACCCACGATTCGATAAACACCGTTAGCGGGTTGGACAGTAAATTGTTTGACCTTCCCGTCTTTCAGTTGTTCTGTAAACGTGGAGTACTCGATCGTTGGGGTCTGCTGATTGCCATTTCCAAAAATGAAATAAACGACCATGACCATCGCCAACAAGACAAGTACATAATATAAGGTATTTTTTACCATACCGTTATTTTTCTTATTCATGCGTACCTCCCTGGCTATTTTGTTTTATCAATCCTGACCATTTAATTGTATCACAATTGATTTAGAACAGTCACTAATTTGACTGATAAACACTAGGTTTTAAGACGCCAACGTAAGGTAAGTTTCGATATTGCTCTGCATAGTCCAGTCCATATCCAACAACAAACTCATTTGGCACATCGAAGCCGACGTAATCAGCATCAATCTCAACAACACGGCCTTCCGGCTTATCTAATAACGTCACGATTTTCACTGATTTCGCTTTACGGTATTTGAATAGATCTACCAGATAAGCCAACGTGCGACCGCTGTCAATGATGTCTTCAACGATCAAAAGATCGCGGCCCTCAACATTTGTATCTAAATCTTTAATGATTTTGACTTCTCCAGATGAAATCATGGCATTGCCATAACTTGAGACATCCATGAAGTCTAACTCCAAGTAACAATCCATCTCACGAACGATGTCTGCCATGAAAGGAACGGCACCTTTCAGTACACCTACGACTAGAGGATTTTTATCCGCATAAGCCGCCGTTAATTCTTGACCAAGTTCCACACAACGATTTTTGATTTCGTCACGGGAAATCAAAATTTTCTCAATATCTTTATCTAGCATAAAGTTCTCCTTCCAACTCTTACTTCTGATATTTATAAAGAAGTATGTAGTGTATTTTATCAGTTTCTGGCGCAATACTCAAATAGGAAAATGCATGAGGTAGTAAGGCAATCACCTGTTTATCAAGGTTTGTGACGACCCAACTTTTTTCTCGCTCTTCATTAGGAATTTTTGAATCGATAAAAAAACGACTGATCTTTTTGGTCAGGCCACGCGCCAAGCGGATTCGGTCTCCTGGCTGACGCTTACGTACGATCAGCTCAGAGGAATAGTTTAGCGGTAAATCTTGGGAAAACTCTGACCAATTTGTGATTTTTTTGGGAATATGCTGTTCATTTATCGGAAAATACCCAATCCATTCCTTTTCAGAAAGATAGATCCCCTCCCCTAAAACCAGACGCTGACTGACTTCTGTCAACGGCGTTGCAGGCTTTTGGGAAACAGCTACAGGTTCCAATAATAATTGGTCATAACTGCGCCGCAGCTGCCACTGTTTGTGCAATGCCAATTGCCATTGCCCTTTATTTTCGTCTAGCAGACGCAATAACTGCGGCAGCTGTTTTTGATTGAGTGGCTGCTTTGTAAAAACTTCTGCTTGATGCAAAAACCCCGCATAGAAAAAATAGCGCTGCGCCGGTGAAAACGTCGGCAGCTGTTGCAGATCGATCACTAAGCGAGTAGCTTGCTGTTGAACGAACGCAGACAACCATTGCTGCTGCTCTTGCTGGATCAACTGATTGGCGAACTGCATTTCTACAGAAAGCTGTTGAAAATGTGGCAGCAGTTGCGGATTTTCTGCTTTTAATGCCGGCACTACTTGCTGGCGTAGTCGGTTTCGCAAATACAGCGGTTCGTGATTGCTTTCATCTTCAAAGTAGGGAATCTGCTGTGCTTGCGCATAGTCGTAAATCGCTGTCTTACTGACACTAAGCAACGGCCGCAACAGGACTCCTGTGTGAAAAGTTTGCTGCTGTTGCATCCCGCCAGCCGATTGCAAGCGGCCTTCTCGCATCATCTTCATCAGCATCGTTTCTACTTGGTCATCACTGTGGTGAGCAGTCAGCAAAACATCATAGCCTTCTTGGGACATGACATCGGCAAAAAACGTATAGCGAAAGTCCCGAGCGCTAGCTTCTATGCCAGTTTCTGGCGGATTTTCCCAGCACCGCTCATAAAAAGGAATGCCGCGTTCTTGGCAGTACTGCCGTAAAAAAGCAGCTTCCTCAGCAGATGCAGGACGCAATTGATGGTTTACATGTGCCACACCAAAGACCTGCTCTTTTTGCATTTCGGGAAACAACTGACAAAAGACCTGCAGCAAGACCATGGAGTCGACTCCCGTCGATACCGCCAGCAAAAAGCGGCGTTTTTTTTCAGGATCGATGGCAGTGAGTTGCCCTCGAACGGTTTGAATGACCATCATTTGCCCTCCTTCTCATTTGGTAGACCCACAAGAAAGAAAGCTGAAACAAAACGAACCAACAGTTTTGTTTCAGCTTTTTCCAACTTGCTATTCATGTTTAGTTACGGCGTCCGCCGCGGCCACCGCGTTTTCCTTCTGTATTTCGACGTAATGATGAAAGACGATCATCACTATCTTTTAGAAAAGAACTCATCAATGAATCGAAGTCTTGTTTATTTACATTCGTAGTTTGATTGCGTGAAAAAGATTTTTTCGGATTTGGTCGATTGAATTCTTTTTTCGGGTATTCACGTTTTTCTTCCGGCTTATCTTCTGCTTTGCGGATCGATAGTCCAATTTTTCCATCGTTGCCGATTGCCGTAACAAGTACTGTCACTTCATCCCCAACAGACAACACGTCGTGAATGTCTTTGACGAATCCGTTTGATACTTCACTGATATGCACCAAACCAGTTTTCCCTTCACCAAGATCAATGAACGCACCAAAATTTGTAATACCAGACACTTTGCCCTTTAGTTTCGCTCCAACTTCGATTGACATATAAAAAATGTTCCTCCTAATTTTTACCCATTTAAAATAATTCAAACTACTGCGCTGAGTAGGTATGACATTGCTTAATCTTGTGACTCTGTGGATGATGATTCTTGTTCGCTTTGCGCAGAACGCTCATTAGTGTTTTGAGAATCCGTTCCATCTGGCAAGACAGGATAAATTTTTTCGCCATCTTTTGAGTAGAAGAATCGGCTGCGGGCCAATTTTGCCACATACTCATCGTCTTGCAATAAGGCAACATCTCGCTCCAATGAAGCCACTTTTTGTTCAGCTTCTTTTTGTTCGGCGACTGTTTCCGCCTTGTATTCCTTTAGTTTTTGCAGGCGCATTTGGTCGTTAAACATCTGAATCCCCACGACTGCAAATATCGCTAATGCCGCCACGAAAAACGCCACCAGCCGACGTCGGCGAAACACGACTTGCCGCCGCTCTTTTTCAAACTTGGCAAATTGCTCTTTCGCATAATCGGTCTGCAATAGTTCTATTTTTTTATTTGATTCTTTTGCCACCTGAACTCGCTCCCGTCGCTGTCTTTGTTTTTTACATTATACCAACATCCGCAAAGCTTGTCTAACTGAAAATGCCGTAAAAATCAAGCATTTTCTGAGATTCTTTCCTCTGAAACAATCTCATACATTTTTGCAGCGTCTTCTTTTTTCGTCGATTCATGCAATTCATTGACTTTTACTTCCAAGACCTTATTCCCGAACTGAATACGCATAGTATCGCCTACTTTGACGTCACTGCTTGACTTGGCTAATTTGCCGTTGATCTGAATGCGTCCCTTGTCTGCCACTTCTTTGGCCACAGAGCGACGCTTGATGATGCGGGAGATTTTAAGAAATTTATCTAATCTCATGTTTTTCACCTCTTCTTAATAGTTTCTTTCCAAATGGAACTAACAGCCATTCGCGAATCGTTAACAATTTGATTTTGATCGCTGCCCCGATAAAGGCTGCGCCTCCCAAACCGACACCGCCTAGGCAAAAAATCAGCGCCTGTAGTCGATGGGTCAAAGGACCGTTCAATAAGATCGCAACGAAGCTATAATATAAGAATAGCACGCTTGCCATGATCCCTAAACAAAGAAATAATTTTTTTCCATAATTTCCTTCATACCAAAAGCGATTGATGCTACTTTGTGCTCGACGCTGTTCGGAAACCACAAAACAGCATAAGGTCGCGCCTAACCCCAACAGCGTACTGATACTTGCTCCTGCAGTCCCATAAGAAGCGGTCAGCGGCCACATCGATAGACATTTGACTAAAAGACCAATTCCCGCAGCGAGCAAGCCGAAGGTATAGGTATTGCGACTTTGTTGAATGCTTTGATAGGCTTGGATCGTCGCCATCAGAGCGATGGAAAAGACAAACAATACCAGCGCCGCATTGCCAGATCCGTCTTTAAATAAAGCAAAGTTGATATAAGGCAGCAAAATCGCTAACCCTACCGCAGAAGCCGAAGCAATCCCGATCGTTAGGCGCAAATACATTTTTGCCGACTTTTCAAACAGCTGCTGATTTTTTACCGTCAAATACTTGGTCAACGTTGGCAAAAACGTCGAGCTTAACGCCATCGCCACCACAAGACCTAGTTGGACGAGGGGTTGTCCGCGATCATAGATCCCTTTCGAAATCCGGGCTGCTTGTGCCGTCAATCCCCCCGCTTCTAGCGCATTGGTCAATAAAAACGAATCCGCTAACTGGAACAAGATCAAATAGCCGCTATAAATCGTCAACAGACCGCCTTCTAAGAAGAACCGTTTTTTCAACGAGGCGGATAAACCAGCGGTATTTTCTCCTGTACGGGTGACTGGTTTATGCCATAGCGATAGGCGTTTGCCGTTGATTTGTCGGCTATAATAACTTAAAATCCACCACGCCGCAAGGCCCCCGACTAAGGCACCCATCATGGCGACAGTCCCCGTTTGATAAATCGTCCAGCCCAATTGCTGGAAAGCTGCCGCAGCACCTAAAATCACACCAACTCTAAGCAGCTGCTCTACAACTTGAGACACTGCGGTTGGCACCATTTGTAGATTTCCTTGAAACATTCCTCGATAAAAGGTCAAGGGTGGGACAAACAAAAAGGTAAAGGAAACGACTCGAATCAAGCCTGCCAGTTGATGGTCCCCCATCACTTGCGCGATTGGACCGGCAAATAAAAAGGTCACAGCCCATAAGCCAATCGCCGACCAAAGCACATAAGACGTCAACGCTTGCAGCCGCTCCTTGCTTTTCAAAGGATCAGGTTCTTCAGCAACAATGCGGGAGATAAACTGCGGCAAACCTGACAACGCCAAAGTCATTGCCAATCCATAAATCGGATAGACCTGTTGATACACATAAAACCCTTCGTCGCCTACCAGGTTCTGAAAAGGGACCCGATAAACGGCACTTAAGATTTTTGCGATAAAGGAAGCGATCGTTAAAATAAACGCCCCTTCCATCGTACGCTTCAATTGTGATTTCGGCATCCCTCTGGTTCCTTTCTAGCCTTGGCTGGCGTATTTTTGTTCCCGTAACGCTTTGACAAAATCTTGGATTTCTAATAGCCAGGTGCTTTCTTTCATCACTGGCGGAATCTGTAATTTAATGGTCATTTGCTCATGATCGACACCCATCGTGGCTTTTAATTTAGTGGCTTTCAATGCTTCAAACAGCTGCTCCACCGAATAATTTTTCGTGCCGACTTTACTCAAAGTAAACGACACCGTCTGTTGCTGCTTGCGGATAGTTTCTAACAAGGCACGATCGCCGTTCATTTTGATCTCGCCCACCGTTAAGAGGTGCGCCACTTCTACAGGGTATTCTCCGAAACGGTCTAATAAATCATCTTGAAGTTCATCAACTGCTTCTTGTGATTCCAGCTCACGAATTCGTTTATAGATCTCGATTTTTTGCCGTTCGTCTTCAATATACGAAGTCGGTAAGTAGGCATCGATCCCCAGATCGATCTCAACGGTCGTTTTTTCTGTTTGGGTATTTTTCCCTTGTTTACGAGTGACTGCTTCCGACAGCATTTGTGAGTACATGTCAAACCCGACTGCATCGATAAAGCCGTGCTGTTGCGCCCCCAATAGATTTCCTGCCCCACGAATCGAAAGATCTCGCATCGCGATTTTGAATCCTGAACCTAACTCCGTAAAGTCCTTAATGGCTTGCAGCCGTTTTTCACTGACTTCGTTCAACACTTTTTGCTGTTCATACATGAAATACGCATAAGCGACTCGATTGCTCCGACCGACACGGCCACGCAACTGATACAACGTCGAAAGCCCCATGTAATCGGCATTTTCCACAAACAACGTATTGGCATTGGGAATATCCACACCGGTTTCAATGATCGTCGTCGTCACCAACACATCGTATTGCCCTTCAATAAAGTCAAACAGGGTATTTTCCAATTGGATCTCGGTCATTTGCCCGTGGGCATAAGCGATTCGTGCATCTGGCACTAACGCCTGCAGTTCTTCGACTTTTCGCTCGATCGTATCGACACGATTATAGAGATAAAACACTTGGCCCCCGCGTGCCATCTCCCGTTGGATCGCTTCTCGCACCGCTCCTGGATTCATCTCCATCACATAGGTTTGGATCGGGTAACGATTTTCCGGTGGTGTTTCGATCACAGATAGGTCCCGCACGCCCAGCATCGACATATGCAATGTTCTTGGGATCGGCGTTGCCGTCAACGTCAACACATCGACTTGCGAACGCAGTTGTTTCAAGCGCTCTTTGTGTTTGACCCCAAAACGTTGTTCTTCATCGATCACCAACAAGCCTAAATCAGCAAACTCGACATCTTTTGACAATAATCGGTGGGTCCCCACCAAAATATCGACTTGCCCTTTGCGCACTTGCTCGATTGTTTCATTCTGCTGTTTTTTCGTCCGAAAACGACTCAGCACCCCAACATTGACGGGGAATCCTTCAAAACGATCGACCATCGTTTCATAGTGCTGCTGCGCCAAGATCGTTGTCGGCACTAAGAAAGCCACTTGTTTGCTTTCTTTGATCGCTTTAAAAGCAGCCCGCAGCGCCACTTCTGTTTTCCCAAAACCGACATCTCCAACTAACAAACGGTCCATTGGCTTTTCTTTTTCCATATCCCGCTTGATCTCTGCCGTACTGCGCAGCTGATCATCGGTTTCCGAATAAGGAAAGGCATCTTCAAATTCTTTTTGATAGGCATCGTCTGGTTGAAAGGCATAGCCTTTTTCTGATTCGCGTTTGGCATACAATAAAATCAAATCATCTGCGATGTCTTCAATTTTAGCCGTCACTTTGCGCTTGGTCTTCGCCCACTCACTGCCGCCTAATTTATTGATTTTCGGTGTTTTCGATTCGGAAGCCACATATTTTTGAATCAAATTCAATTGGGTGACTGGAATAAAGAGCTTGTCTTCGTTTTGGTACAAGATCGTCATATAATCTTGATGGACGCCATCGACTTCTAAGGTTTCCATGCCGATGTACTTCCCGATCCCATGATTCGCATGGACGACATAATCGCCGGCTTTTAACTCATTGTAGCTTTTGAGACGTTCCGCATTGGTGACATTTTGCCGGCGGGCTCTTTTTTTGTTCATCTTTTGGAAAATTTCTTTTTCTGTAACCACCACTAGCTTGTCTTGCGGCATTTCAAAGCCGCTTTGCAAACGTTCCACCACGATTTGGGTGCGTCCCGTAAACAGGCGGTCTTGTTGCGTCTGCACGGCATAGATATCATGATCTCGCAGATCTTGCTCTAACTTCTTGGCCCGTTCTTGGTCACTGACCAGAAAAATCACCGTTTGCTGTTGCTTCTCCCAGCGATCAATCTCAACTTTCAAGAGACCCATTTGGCTGAAAAACTGCTGCATCGGCCGGTATTGGAATTGATGGATCGCTTGGAAGCGAATGTTCCCCATTCCTTTTTGGAATAAAGAAAAGAAGCTGGTCACAAAGGTTTCTTTTTGCAGCAGTTGATGGACATCTATCCCGAATTGCTGTTCAGAAAAGACCCGCAGCTCCGCTAATTTTTGGGTATGCCACTCCGCTTCTTCCCGTTCTATCTCACGATTGGTCTCCATGATCCGAGCATAATCATCGATCATCAAAAAGGCGTCTTCAGAAAAATAATCTAAGACACTCGTTTGCTGACGATAAAGCAAATCCGTGTAATAACGGGCACTTTCACCGGGAATCCCCGCTTGCCATTGGGAGGCCAATTGGCCGAAATAGTCTTCTAAAAAGGCGCGATCGGTTGCTTCTTTGGTGACTGCCAACCGTTTGTTCAATAATTCTTGCAGCTGCTTTTGCCCCGCCGCTAAATCTTCCGCTGAGAAAACCAATTCGGTAGTCGGTAAAATAGCCACTTGCTGCAGCGTTTCCACTGAGCGTTGCGTTTCCACGTTGAAAGAACGCATCGAGTCGATTTCTACATCGAATAACTCGATCCGTACGGGGTATTCGGCATTTAATGGATAAATATCGAGGATGCTCCCACGAATACTGAATTCGCCGGGTTTGCCAATCATTGACTGCCGTTCGTAACCCATCAAGATCAATTGTTGCGGCAAACGCTCTAAATCGATCTCATCGCCGATTTGCCATTGGAATTGGTTGGCTAACCAGGTTTTCTTTTCAGGCAAATACTTTCGCAAAGCCGCCACCGGCAACACATAGATCCCAGTTTTTCCTTGAGAAACAGCATTCAGCGCTGCCACTCGTTCTTCTCGTGCTTCTGGTGAAGAAAAAGCCATTTCGGCTGACAACACTTCGTCCACTGGGAAAACATAGACATCATCCGTCACGTTGCGCAGATCTTCGGCTAGTTGATTCGTATAATACAGATTTGGTGTCACCACGATCACTTGTTTTTGAAATGCCTGATACACACCGGTGATCGCCAATGTTTTTGCCGATCCAGCTAGACCGGTCAGTAATTGCCGGGGGGCCTGTTCACGTAAACCTGCATGCCAAGCCGCCACTGTCGGCACTTTATTTATTAATTCAATTAAATCCATCTCGGCCCTCCTTAGTTAAATCGATTCATTGTGGCAAGAAAGTCGCCGTTGGTCAAGTAATCACTACTTGCCTCGACCGCCTTATCAATACTTTGTAAAACGATGGGCAGATCGTCTTTTGCAAAAGGACTCAGTACATGATTGACCACGGTTTGTCCTGGACGTGGCCGATCGATCCCGATTTTGATGCGGTCAAAGACTGTCGAGTCCAAATGCGCGATCAAACTCTTGATTCCATTGTGTCCCCCCGCACTGCCTTTTTGGCGCAAGCGGATTTTCCCTAATGCTAAATCAAGGTCATCATAGACCACTACTAATTCTTCTTGATAGATGCCAAAATAGGTCATCAACGGACCTACCGAACGACCGGATTCATTCATGAAGGTTTGCGGTTTGACCAAAAGGATTTTTTCACCCTTCAAGAAAAACTCTGCCACTTCTGCTTCAAAAGCCGACTTTTTAAAGGTTGCTTGGTACTTTTGTGCCAAGGCATCCACTACCATAAAGCCAACATTGTGTTTGGTTTTCTCATATTTTTTGCCGGGATTTCCCAAGCCTACAATCATTTTCATTTTTCGATTACGCTCCATTATTTCTAGTTTCAAGCTGATTCTTCATCTATTTTATCGGTTTTCTTATCCAAACACAAAATACTGGGCACACAAATGCGCCCAGTTCTTTTGCTGAAATAATTATAACACGAAATGGACTGTTATGGTGGCGTCCTCTTGCTCAGTTTTTATCTTTCTTAACGAATCTTAATAAAACGTTGATATATCCTCTTTTTGACGTAATAACAAAGAAAGCATTTACAACTGAAACAGCGATATTTTGTGTAATATTGTTGTGCAAATCACATGACAAATATACTTGAAAATGGTAGGATGATAGCGAGTAAAACAATTATGCGGAAGGAATGATACACAGATGACTGCAAAAACGAACAAAAAAGATCACCAAAAGGTAATTCTTGTTGGAGACGGTGCGGTTGGCTCTAGTTACGCGTTTGCGCTGGTGACCCAAAACATTGCGCAAGAAGTCGGAATCATTGATATAAATACAGCAAAAACAGAAGGCGACGCAATTGATTTGTCCCATGCCTTGGCCTTTACTTCCCCTAAAAAAATCTATGCCGCTTCTTATGAAGATGCACATGATGCTGATTTAGTCGTTATTACAGCTGGTGCGCCTCAAAAACCAGGTGAAACCCGCTTAGATTTGGTTCATAAAAACTTGAAAATCAACCGGGAAGTAGTTACCCAAATCGTTGATTCAGGTTTTAACGGAATCTTCTTAGTAGCAGCGAACCCAGTCGATATTTTGACTTACTCGACTTGGAAATTCTCAGGCTTCCCGAAAGAACGCGTCATCGGTTCAGGTACTTCTTTAGACTCTGCACGTTTCCGTCAAGCTTTGGCTGAATTAGTCGATGTTGATGCCCGTAACGTCCATGCCTATATCTTAGGCGAACACGGGGATTCAGAATTCCCTGTTTGGTCTCATGCCAACGTAGCCGGCTTGCAAATCTATGAATGGGTCAAAAATAACCCAGACATCGATGAAGAAGCAATGGTCAACATTTTCTTCAGTGTTCGTGATGCAGCCTACACCATCATCGAGAAAAAAGGTGCGACCTTCTACGGGATCGCGGTAGCCTTAGCACGGATCACTCGTGCGATCTTAGACGATGAAAATGCTGTTTTACCATTGTCTGTGTACATGAACGGCGAATACGGCTTAAACGACTTGTACATCGGTGCGCCTGCAGTTATCAACGCCCAAGGGATTCAAAAAGTGATTGAGATCCCATTGACGGATGGTGAAAAAGACCGGATGGCCGCTTCTGCAAAACAATTAAAAGATATTCTTGATGAAGCTTTTGCGAAACTAGATGCAGAAGACAATCAATAATTTCTTTCACTTCGTTTAGCTAGTCAACTATGCCACTGAACGAACCTTACAGCTCACTCTTTTTCAGAACAATTTGATCAAGATGATTTGCTGCGGTTCGTTCAGTTTTTTTATGCAAAGAAATGCTTTTCTACAGCTTAGCTAAAGATAGTTTAAGAATTTTCTATTTTTCATGGAAGTTTCATTTGCCATATTCGCTTTCTTGGGGGAATATGGTATGATTTAAGCGTTATTATCTATTATGCCATTAGAAAAAAAGGAGTAGTTGAATGACTCGTTCAAACAAACATACTGACGCCAAGAACAATACCAAGAAAATTGTTCTGATCGTTGTGGCTGCTATATTAGTAGTGATCGCTGGCGGCTATACCTACCGAAGTACATATTATGCAAACCGTTTTTTACCAAAGACTGAAATCGATGGGATCGACATCAGCAACAAAACTGTTGCCGAGGCCAATGCCCTGCTGCATGACCGCTATTCGCAAGAAGATTTCACCATCAAAGAAGGCGATAGCGAATGGAAGACAATCAACCTTGCTCAATTTGGGTTACAAACGGATTTCACCGATGAGCTGCAATCGTTAAAAGATGAACAGAACCAGTGGAGTTGGGGAATGGCTTATGTTTCCGCTGCAGAAGAAAAAACACTGGACAATCTCTCGGTGGATCAAGATACGCTAAACAGCGAAACGGATACGATTCAAAAGGAACTAGAAACTTTAAATGAGGATCGTACCAAGTCAGCCGATGCAACATTGGAAAAAGGCGAAGACGGCTTTTCTATCAAACCAGAAGTTGACGGCGATGCCATTGATGTGGACAAAGCAGTAGCGGACTTACAAGAAGCCATCGTCAGTGGCGAAAAGGAATTAAATCTCGTCGATTACGTCACAAAACCAAGTGTGACCGCTGATGATCCTGATCTAACCAAAGAAATGGATTCGTTGAATAAAATCGCCAAAGTAACCGGCAATTATACGATCAACGGAAACACGTTTCAAATTCCAAGAGAATCGATCATGGATTGGCTCTCTTACAAAGATGGCAACACCACGATCGACGAAGACAAAGTAAGAAGTTATGTCGCTTCGATCGGAGAGCAATACAACACCAGCACCAATTCTTCGACCTTCAAGAGTACCAAACAAGGTGAAGTAACGGTTCCAGCCGGCACCCTCAGCTGGACGATCCAAACCGATGCGGAAACAGAAGCATTGATTGAGGCGTTAAAAGCCGGCGAAGACTTCACGCGCACACCGATCGCTCAAGGAAGCACCGATGCTGGCAGCCCGTTATTTGGCAACACGTATATCGAAGTTGATTTGAAAAACCAACACATGTGGTATTACAAAGATGGCGAGCTGGTGCTAGATACGAAAATTATTTCTGGAAAACCAGCCACACCAACGCCAACTGGTGTCTTCTATGTCTGGAACAAAGAAGAAGATGCAACCTTGATCGGTGAAGATTATGCGTCCCCTGTTGATTACTGGATGCCGATCGATTGGACCGGTGTCGGAATCCATGATTCTGATTGGCAAACGGAATACGGTGGTGATCTTTGGAAAACCCGCGGCTCTCACGGCTGTATCAATACTCCGCCAGGCGTGATGAAAGAATTGTACAGCAAAGCCGAAGTCGGGACACCCGTGATCGTGATTTAATGAAAAAAAGAGTCAAACCTTTTTATAGATGAACCAAAAGCCGCAAAAAAAATTCTTTTGCGGCTTTTTTGTTGTTTCCCATATGTTCCTGTTTACAAAGCATCATTTAATTAATATACTTAATTAATCATATTAATTAAAAAGGAGAATCACTTTGGAAAAAGTTGTCTTTATTGATCGTTCTACTTTAGCTGGAAGTCTGATTAAAATTTTCGCCCGCAACATCCAAATGCTGTCCGAGGATCAAATCAGCGTGACTGTTGTGACACCAGAACGTCTGATGAATTATCGTTTTTCGCAAGAAAAAATCGTTTTGGTCGATCCTTTGCTTTCTTTAACAGATCCGATGATCAAGCAGGCCATCCCGCCGCGAATCAAGCGCCTGTCATTTCCCATCAATCATTACAGCGGCATGAATGCTGAAGCCATTCTAGAATTGATCCAACAAGCATAGCCTAAAAAAGGCCGACAGAAACCAATGGTTTCTGCCGGCCTTTTCTCATGCCACTTGCCCTCTGCTAGACAATCGCCTCTTCTTGTTCTAACAAAGTAACTTGTTCTCCTTTGTCTTGTAGCGCAGCGACGTGCATCGTGCCCCACTGGCAAAGGGTATCCAATAAGCTGCCTAACGTTTCTCCATATTCACTCAAGGAATACTCAACTTTGGGTGGTACTTGATTATAGGACTTGCGGGTAACGATATCAGACTCTTCTAATTCCCGCAATTGCTGCGTCAACATTTTCTGACTGATGCCAGGAATTTTTCGCCGTAAATCACTAGGACGCAATGCCCCATGGCGTAAATTACAAAGAATGATTGGTTTCCATTTCCCGCCGATGACATCCATCGTTGCTTCTACACCGATATTATAAATTTTTTCTTCCATTTTTTTCACCTCATCAAGTTTGTAAACACACAAATGTTACCAAAAGGTGTGTATCAAACAAAAAAGTACGTACTATACAACCTTACCTCCTCATTATATGATGATTACAGAAAAAAATAAAGGAGATGTTTTTATGATCGAAAAATTATCGGATACCGTTACACTGAACAACGGCAGCAAAATCCCCGGTTTGGGGTTAGGTGTCTTTCAAATCCCTGAAGCTGAAACAGCAGAGGTCGTGAAACAGGCCATTATCAATGGGTATCGCCTGATTGATACGGCGGCTATTTACGGCAACGAAACAGGAACAGGGGAAGGAATCAAACAAGGCTTACAAGAAACGGGGTTGGCTCGTGAAGAACTCTTTGTCACTTCCAAACTTTGGAACGATCATTTAACTTATGATGAAACGATCCATGCTTTCAATGAAAGTTTGGCCCGCTTAAACCTCGAGTATCTCGACTTGTACTTGATCCATTGGCCGGGAAACCAGGCATTTCAAGAGTCATGGCGCGCCTTGGAAGACTTGTATGCCGCTGGAAAAATCAAAGCAATCGGGGTCAGCAACTTCCAGATTCATCACTTGGAGCAACTATTGGCCGCTGCTAAGGTCGTTCCTGTCGTCAATCAGATCGAACTGCATCCCAAACTTACGCAGCAAGACCTGCGGGACTTTTGTGCTGAAAAGGGGATTGCGATCCAAGCTTGGTCACCTTTGATGCAAGGCAAACTGCTGAAAGAGGAAACCGTCTTGGCGATCGCCGATGCACAGCAAAAATCAGCGGCACAAGTGCTTTTACGCTGGGCTATCCAACAAGGAATCTTAGTCAATGTCAAATCGACACACCCTGAGCGAATGCGCGCCAATGCAGCGATTTTTGATTTCCATTTATCAGAAGATGAAATGGCTCGCTTGAACGCATTAAATGAGGACCTGCGAGTGGGTCCAGATCCAGACACATTCGATTTTCATTAACCAAACGATATACTAAACAAAACCTTAGGAGGAAGTATAATGACAAACACAAACACAGGCTTTTCAATGGTGAACCACGTGGGAATCACCGTCAGCAATCTCGAACGTTCCATCCAATTTTATGAAGCATTAACTGGAAAGAAAATCGCCAATCAAGATACGATCGGTGGCAAACGAATGGCGCAAACGCAAGGTTTAGAGGATACATTGATCAAATACGCCAATCTTCATTTAGACAATCTCAACATCGACCTTTTAGAATACGTCGAACCAAAATCCAACAAAGCTAGCTATTCCAATGAGCAAATCAGTGCCATGCATCTTTGTTTTGAAGTCGAAAATATTGATGAAGCCGTTGCTCGTCTAAAAGCCATCGGGGTTGAACCTGACGGTACCCCAATCGTTTTTGAAGAACAAGATGGTTTAAAAAGCGGCTTCGGGACAGGTGTTGCCTACTTTACAGATCCAGATGGTACCAATCTTGAACTGATTGCACCAAAAGGACCATTTCAACGCGGATAATTGAAAAAGGGATGGCGACTTATAGCGCCCTCCCTTTTTATTTACGCAAAACTATCTATTTTTTCAATAGTTCCCCTTCATAGAACCCTTTACAGCGAGTACAATAAATAGATAATCCTTTTTATTCGCTGATTTTCCCAACAAACCTCGCTTGAAAGGAAGTGATCTCGATCGATATTGGTCTTTTGTTGTTGATTTTTACGGGTATTTTTTTCATCGTCTTCCGGTTCTTTTACCGAGAAGAACCCAATTATATATTCGGCTTTCGCACCAAGCGCAGTACAGCCAGTGTCAGCAATTGGCGTTTTTCCCAGCAGTGGTTCTCCCTGTTGGCGATGCTCTTTTTAGGTGGGGTCATTTTGCTGCAGCGCAACGAGCTGATTGAAGAGAAATTTTACCAGATAGCCGTCCTTGGCAGCTATCTTCTGGCAGCACTGCTGGTAGAAATAGCGCTGTATCTCAAAGATTCACGCTCGAGCACCAAAAAGTAAGACAAAAAGACATTCCGGCGAATGTCTTTTTCTATTCTTTATTTTGACTATGGATCGTGATCCCCAACACCAGGGTTAAAATTCCTGAAACCACCCAGATGGTGCGGTGGAATAAGAAAATCCCCAGCAAGCTGCTTAAAACCGCCCCAAAAAAGAAACCGCCGATGATCAAGGAAATAGAAATGATCTTGGGTGTCACTGATCGGTCCTGCTTAAACCCGCGCAAATACAAGTAATCAGCCAGCGAACGTAAATTGCCAGTGGTCATCGTGGTAGCATAGGGCATCCCTGCCAATCGCCGATAGGCGGCATATTGAATTGCTGCAAAAAAAGATAACCCGGAATCAACCAGGACATTGGGTAAAGAACGCGCAAAAAAGCCCAGAACCAAAATACCGACCGCTTCAAAGATCAATGCAGCATTTTGCCAAACGATCCAACCACCAGTCGGAAAATGATGCTGCAGATAATTCGTCACCACGATCCCCACTAAAAACATACAGATTGGTGGCAGATACCGAAAGGCTTGTTCAAACTGCCCCGTTGAAAGATTGATCCCTAATAAAATAACATTCCCCGACTGCATGCTCGCAAACACTTCACCGTGAAAGAGATAGGTATAGGCATCTAAAAAGCCGCCAGCCATCGCGAGAAGAACCCCCACCGGCAAACTTTCATGCACGACAAACTCGGTTTTGCCTTTGACACTACTCAAACTTTTTTCCATTGGTTTCGCCTCTTGTTTTTTATACTTTCTAACAGCTTAACGCTTAAAAACGCCGACAACTCGTTATGTTTTGCGGCGTTTAGGTGACTTTTTCGATAACTGACAAATCAACCACCCCAAAAGAACGGCGGTCAGTGCTCCAGCTGAATCCAGCATGACATCTTGAAAAAGCGGCGTCCGTCCTCCCGTCAGCATTTGATGGTATTCATCGATCCCAGCATAGCCGGTAGCTGCTAACCAAGCAAAAAAAGCGGCTTGCCAATACGGCGTACGGCGATACACGAGAACGAAGAACAGACTGCCCCCTAAGACAAAATAGGTAAAGAAATGCGCGCCTTTACGAATGAAAAATTCCACAAATGAAAAATAGCCTTTTTCCGCAATACTGATCTCCGAACCAGCATAGGAAAAAGAAATCTTCTCTAGCCACTCTTTCAATGGTTCATTTTTTAAGATTCGTGAAAGCAACCCGATTTGTGATTGCTGCTCATAGGTTTGTGAAGAACTGATAAAGAGGATGACCATAACCGCAAGTGCGATACAAAAGTAAAAATTCGGTTCTTTCAGTAATTTTTTCATAGTTTTCACTCCTCATTTTCCTATCTTACCATTTTCATTTGGTGATGCAACTGTTTTTCCAGCAAACCGTGGTGACATTGCACACACAAAAAGAGTGCTTCCGTGAAGATTAGAAGCACTCTTTCTTTTTAAAAATAGCCATCGGTATGAAAAGCCGTCACCCGTTTGGTTGTGAGATTTTGGGGCTTGTGACGTTCAGCTCCTTCAACGATTCTCAGGGCTGTTTTGCGTTTTTTTCTCCAGTAAACAATGACGAACCCATCTCGTAGCCTTCTACATAATGGTTCAACCGATCGACGACCTCTGCTGCCGCTTCTTGTGACGGCGTGATGATCAATAAAATATCAAACCCTGCAATCGTGCCGACAATTTCTGGTAGCTCCATTTCATCAAGATAATTGGCGATCACATCGGCGCCGTTTTCAGCCGTATGAACGACAACTAAAAAGTCAATCTGCGTAATCTTTTTTAGGTACTCATACATCGAAAACGCAATTCTGTCTTCTAGATCCTGCTCTTTGGATTCAAAGATCGAATAATACGGCCGACCGTTTTTAGCATACGTTTTAGCGATGTTCATTTCCCGCATGTCTCTAGAAATCGTGGCTTGGGTAGCTGAAACATTTTCTTTTTTTAATAAATTCATCAATTCTTCTTGAGACTCAATCCGATGTAGGACAAAGAGTTTTTTGATAATTGCTTGTCGCTCTTTTTTTTTCATTTACTTGATCCGCTCCTCTCAAGTCGCCTCGCTTACTGAAATAGTTGATCCGTCTCGTTCACATCTTGAAACGTAGCTTACAAGAACAACATTGAGAAGATTAAAATGGCAAGATTGGAAATTCCGATAACCAGTAACGGTTTGCGCATAAAGCGGGTCCAAGTGGAATAGTTGACCCGAGCCAGCTCCAATCCCCCCATCACGACGCCAGAAGTTGGTGTGATCAAATTCACTAATCCGCAACCAGCAGTAAAGATCATCACCATGACGTTCGGATTGAGTCCGATGCTTTGCGCCAAGGCCCCCATGATCGGGATCGATACATACGCTAGTCCGGAAGTCGATGGAATCAAGAACGATAAGAGCAGATACAAAATGTAGGCGCCAATCACAAACAGGACAGGTGATAGACCTTCTAAAAGATGGGAAGCCCGATCCAAAATAAACAGATCCAAGTACGTCGTTTGCATAATGTAGGAAGCACCCCGTGCCACAACGATGATCAAGACAACGGATAAAATGTCTTTGACCCCATCGATAAAGTTGGTCACGATTTCTTTTTCTGAGAATCCTTGAATCAACGCAATGATGATACTGATGTAGAAGAACCACATGGCCAAATCACCAAAATACCATTCACCGAAGCTATTGCCGGTCAAAAAGGCGGTCCAACCGTCAAACACATGGATATCAAAGTCGCCCCAAGGAATCAAGGAAACCACCATGATCACAAAGGATAAACCAAAAATCGTCAAAATCAGGCGATGTTTTTGCGTAAACACCAAGGCTTCGTTCGTGTCTTTGACAAAATGTTCTTCCATTTCTTTTTGCTCTTGCAGCGATAAGATCGTGGAGCCTTTGTCGGCTTTGACTTTTTTGGCATAAGACATCACCACAAAGATACAGTATGCGGTCGTGACTAACCAAAGCAATGCCCCGACTACTAAGATCGTGCCATTGTTTGGGGCAATATCGATGCTTCGCAAGGCATCCATCGCAACGCCGGTCGCAAAGGGATTGACGGTGGAGCCAATCACGCCGGCACCAGCACCCAGCATAACGGTTCCTGCTGCGACGATCGTATCAAAACCTGATGCCACCATCGTTATTGCTAATAAGGAATAAAAAGGAATCGTTTCTTCCGCCATTCCATAAGTGGAGCCGCCGATCGAAAACAAGATCATTAAAATCGGAATCAAAATCAACTCATTGCCTTTGAGTTTTTTGACCAAATGCTGAATCCCGGCTTCCAAAGCGCCTGTTCGCGTGACGATATTCAAAAAACCACCCAAACAGAGAATAAACACACAGATCTCGATCGCATCACGAAATCCGTTAAAAGGCGCCATAAAGAAATCAGAAAACTTGGCACCCACCACTTGGCTGACCATCTCTTCTTGGCCTGCTGGTAAAGAAGGCGCAAAAGGCTGCCCTGCTAAGAGCCAGGAAGCGACCGTCAAGGCGATAATGATCAGAAATAAGATACTGAATGATGTCAGCGACTTTTTTTCTTTTTGTTTTTTTTTCATCTGTGTTCCCCCTTTTTTGAATCGATCCTATTTGCTGCCAGCCATTACTTGGCAACATGAGAAAAATAATCTTGGTCATAAATAATGAGTTCTTTGTAGCGATAATAAATCTTTCTTTTATGCACGAGCGCCTTGAGCGTTTGACTGACTGTCTCTCGCGTCGTTCCACTGTACTTGGCTATATCATTGATAAAAACTGGAAAAGGGATGCGAATCTGCTCACCTTGTGTCTGCCCATGCTCGATCATCAAAAGACCAATCGTATTAACGACTCTTGTTTGCGCGCTGGAGGTGACACAATACTCGACACGGCGTCTTTGCTTTTCCAACTGCCGGCTCATTTGCTGATTGAGCCACAGCAACTGACTTGTAGACGAAACGACTAGCGGTTCAAACAGTGACATCGCTGCAAACTGCACGACAATGTCTGTTGCAGCGAATGCCGATACATCATAGTTGTCTCTTTCAAACAAGCCAATCAAAGGAAATAACTGATCTGGCCCAACAAAATCTACATAACAATAGGAATCAGTTCCGTCGGTCTTTTCGATCCGCACAAGTCCTTCTATCACAAGGAATATCCGATCTCTTACGTCGCCTTCATAAAAAAGCACTTGACCTTTTTTGTACGTACGGCAGTAAATATGCTCTTTCAAACGCTGCTGATTTTCTTCTTCCAGCCATTGAAAGCTGTTCGCTCTTGTTGATGGATCTTTTATTTGGTGGTCGATCATTTTTCTCACTCCAATGTTTTGGGTCTTGCTTTGCTGCTTCGCTTACTTCCAGGTGATCTGCGTGCCAGCATCATCGATAGCTGCCAGCTTGTCTAAAGAAGTAATCACTGCCCGTTTTTCCGCCCCCATTTTGACAAAGTTCAAAGCGGCTTGTACTTTCGGCAACATACTACCTGGTGAAAAATGGCCTTCATCGACATAGGTTTCCAATTCCGCGGCGGTCACATGATCCAACCACTGCTCACTTTCCTTGCCAAAGTTCAAAGCGATTTTTTCTACGCCCGTTAAAATGATCAGCTGATCCGCATCGACTAATCGAGCCAATTTTTCAGAAGCAAAATCTTTATCGATCACGGCTTCAACACCCAGGCCATTGTCTAGCACGGGAATGCCGCCGCCTCCTGCACAAATGACGATCGTGTTTTGTTCAATCAGCGCTTTGATGCTGGCAACTTCTTGGATCGCTTGTGGTGCAGGACTAGCCACGACTTTCCGCCAGCCACGACCAGCATCTTCCCGGTAGATGGCATCTGAAGCCGCCATGGCTTCTTTGGCAGCCGTTTCCGTTAAGAACGGCCCGATTGGTTTTGTCGGATGGGCAAATGCTGGATCTTGGGCATCGACTGTAATTTCCGTGACCACAGTCACCACCGGCTTCGCTATTTGTGCTGCTTTCAACTGGATTCTCAGCTCATTTTGCAACCAATAGCCAATACTGCCTTGGGTCATGGCGACACAGGTATCTAAAGGCATTGCTGGGTTTTTGCTAGAATCGCTCGCTTGCTGCTGCAAAACCAGGTTTCCCACTTGGGGACCATTCCCATGAGTAATGATCAAATTGACGTCTTTTCGGATCAAGGGAATCAGGTAGTCCACGGTCTGTTTGAGTCGCTCTTTTTGCCCTTTGGCACTGGCATCTTCTGCTAAGATGGCGTTGCCGCCAAGGGCGACAACGATCGTTGGTTTCTTTTCACTCATCTGCTCACTGCTCCTTCTCACACTCTAGGAATAAATAGATCGCCTAATGTTACTGCCATGATCGCTTTGATCGAGTGCATCCGGTTTTCAGCCTCTTCAAATTGACGACCCCAGTGACTACGGAAAATATCGTCTGTGATCTCCATTTCAGAAATGCCAAATTTTTCTTCGATCATTTTTCCATACGTCGTATTCGTATCATGGAACGCTGGCAAGCAGTGCAGCACGATCAAGCCATCGTCTTGTTTTCCGGTGGCCATCACCATTTCGCGGTTGATCTGGTAATCTTTCAACAGCTTCACCCGCTCTTCGAACTGGTCTTCTTCCCCCATTGACACCCAAACATCGGTATACAAGACGTCTGCATCTTTGACGCCTTTTTGGATATCATCTGTTACCATCAACTGACTGCCAGATTCTTTAGCAAATTTGTTGGCATAGTCTGTCACTTCTTGCGCTGGGAAAAGTTCTTTTGGTGCACAGATACGAACGTTGACCCCTAAAATTGCCCCCGTCACTAACAAACTATTCGCCATATTGTTCCGGCCGTCGCCCACATAAACTAGCGTAATGTTTTCCAAGGTGCCGAAGTTTTCTTTGATGGTCATAAAGTCAGCGATCATTTGGGTTGGGTGCCATTCATCGGTTAAGCCATTCCAAACAGGAACACCGGAGAATTTGGCTAAATCTTCAACGACTTGTTGACTGAATCCACGAAACTCAATACCGTCAAACATGCTGCCTAAAACTTTTGCTGTATCTTCGACAGATTCTTTTTTGCCTAGCTGAATATCATTCGCGCCTAAAAATTCTGGATGGGCACCAAGATCGATGGCAGCTGTCGTAAAGGCCGCCCGTGTCCGAGTCGATGTTTTTTCAAACAAAAGGGCAATGTTCTTGCCTTCTAAATAACGATGAGAAATATTTTGTTTTTTCAATTGTTTTAAATAGATTGAAAAATCAATGAGGTATTCTAACTCGGCTTTCGTAAAATCTTTTTCTGCTAAAAAACTTCTTCCTTTAAATACTTGTTCCATCGATGATTCCTCCTCTGATTTAAATATCTTCTCTAACAAATGGCATGCTCATGCAACGAGGACCGCCACGACCACGAACCAATTCACTGCCGGAGATTTTGTGCAATTTGATACCGGCTTCTGCCAACTTCTGATTGGTGATGGTATTGCGGTCATATACGACGACTTCGCCAGGTGCGATCGTCAAGGTATTGGAACCGTCATTCCATTGTTCCCGAGCTGCTGCAATCAAATCACTGCCGCCGCAACGAATCAATTCAACCGTATTTAGTTCTAGATAGCGACATAAAATATTTTCCAACGTGTCCTTTTCTTCTTTGATCGTCACCCCATCACCTGCTCGTGAGATTGAATAAACCGTCAGCTCTCCTTCGATTTCTGGATGGATCGTAAACTTGTCATGATCGACCATTGTAAATACCGTATCTAAATGCATGAATTTGCGCTCTTGACCAATGTCAAACGCTAGAACATACTCAAAGCTTGGCTCATTTTCGAACACTTTGCGGGCCAGCTGCTCAATCGAAGCGGCATCCGTTCGTTGCGAGATACCAATCGCCAACACATGTTTTGACAGAACTAATTCGTCGCCACCTTCGATGCGGGTTGGTTGGGCGCGATCATAAAGCATATGAGGCGGATTTTGCTGGAACATTGGATGATGAGCAAAAATATATTTGCCGTATAACGTTTCGCGCCGTCTTGTTTCTGAATACATGCGATTCAAGGATACTCCGTTACCAATCGTCGCAAAGGGATCTCGTGTAAAATACAAATTCGGCATTGGATCGATCAGAAATGGGTATTGATCATCCACGGTCCCAGCGAGGCTCTGGGTATTTGGCAGCTCCAGTTCATTTTTGGCTAAACCAGCCATAGTTTTGTCGATCAGTTCCCGATCATTGTCACAAGACATAAAATAATCCGTGACTTCTTTGATGATCTCAGGACTTTGGATTGTAGTTTCCGCTAAATAATCCTTGAGAAATTGCTGTTTGATTTCTGGTGACGTGAGCGATTCAGCAGCTAAATCTTCTAGATACAACACCTCCACATCATTTTGACGTAGGACTTCCGCAAACCGATCATGTTCTGCTCTGGCTTGTTCCAAAAAAGGAATATCATCAAATAGCAGGCGGTTCAAATGATCAGGAACAAGGTTCTCCAATTCCCGACCAGGGCGGTGAAGCATGACTTGCTTCAATCGTCCAATCTCTGAAAAAACATGAATAGCATTTGGCATTTTTCTTCCTCCTTCTTCTGTTTACACCTCTATGCTACCTAATTGTATACGCTTTCGCAGTGGTATATTTCGTGTTCTTTTCGCAAAGGATTTGGCATTATGCATGAAAAAGCGAATATCGCTCATCAGGCGTTTTTTTACTCGCTGTTTTTTTTCATATGTAATATTTATCCATCGATTTTTTTCTAAGAATTTGATGAGGATGTGATAGTTTTTTTATTTTTGACGTTTTTCCGCCCTATCAATAGATCAAGGAGATATACATTCCATTTTTTGTTTTTGGTACAGTTTCATCAAGAACCCTTATTTCATAAGGATTCTGATGGTTGCGACCAAATTTCGTTATGCTATACTTAATAAGATCGAAGGAAAAGAAAGGGGTTTGATAGGAATGACCTATTCAATCAATTGGAATCTGGAAACAATCTTTCCGGGAGGCAGCGATTCTGTTCAATTAAAAGAACGCATGAGCCAACTGGAAGAACAAATTGCAAATTACCGAACAACAGTCGATGCATGGTCGCCCAACAGCGAAGACGATGCAGCAAAATTAGAAGAGTTACTTGATTTATCCGCAACTATTAGTCAAGGATTTTCACAATGCGGCAGCTTTATCAATGCCTTGCTTTCAGCGAATGTCAATGACAGCAAAGCCAAAATCCTGACGGGTGACCTCTACGCAAAATTGCCAGCACTGCAAGCAGCACAAACCGTTTTCTCGAAAAAATTGACAGAAATTTCTGAGGATGATTGGACAGCACTAGTTAAAGCGGAAAACTTAGCACCTGTCGCTTTTCGTTTAAGCGAGATTCGCCGCGACGGCAAAGAATTATTATCCGAAGCAGAAGAGACCATCATCAACACTTTAAATTTAGATGGCTTGAATGCTTGGAGCCAACATTACGATACGATCGTTGCCTCAATCGAAATTCCTTTCCTTCAAGAAGACGGCACGACGATCAAGTTTTCAGCTGGTCAAGCCTTCAATAAAATGATGGGCGATCCTGATCCGGAAGTTCGTGCGCGTTTATTCGACACTTGGGAAAAGACTTGGGCAGAAAAAGAAGACCTCTTTGCGGATACCTTGAACCACTTAGACGGTTTCCGCCTTTCTACCTTCAAACTTCACGGTGTCACTGATTACTTGAAGGAACCATTAGAATACAATCGTCTGCAAAAAGCGACATTGGATGCTATGTGGGGCACAATCCAAAAGAACAAACAGCCAATCGTTGATTTCTTGACTCGCAAAGCCCAGCTTTTCGGCAAAGAAAAAATGGAATGGCAAGACCAAGATGCGCCAATCATCCTTGGGGACATGGAAGAAAGAACCTACACCTTTGATGAAGCAGCTGACTTTATTTTGACCAACTTCCGTAAGTTCAGTCCGAAAATGGCTAACTTTGCCCAAGTTGCTTTTGAAAAAAGCTGGATCGAAGCAGAAGATCGTCCCGGCAAACGTCCTGGCGGCTATTGCACCAGCTTGCCAGAAACCAAAGAGTCACGTATTTTCATGACCTACAGCAATTCAGTCAACGAAGTAGCGACGCTTGCCCATGAGCTAGGTCACGCGTTTCACAGCAGCGTTCTTTGGGAGCTGCCAGAATTAAACCGCAACTATGCCATGAACGTTGCCGAAACAGCAAGTACCTTTGCTGAATTGATCGTTGCTGATGCAACCCTCAAAGAAGCAACGACAAAAGAAGAAAAAATCAATCTATTGGATGCTAAAATGCAAAATGCGATCGCGATGTTCATGAACATCCACGCACGTTTTATTTTTGAGAACAGCTTCTATCAAGCTCGTCAAAAGGGCTTGGTTTCAGCGGAACAAATCACGGAAATGATGACTGCGGCGCAAAAAGAAAGCTATGCGGATGGGTTAGCGACTTATCACCCACATTTCTGGGCAGCCAAATTGCACTTCTTTATTGACGATGTGCCGTTCTACAACTTCCCTTATACCTTTGGTTACCTCTTTAGTATGGGGATCTACGCGTATGCCAATGAAAAAGGGTCTAGCTTTGAAGAAGAATACATTGCTTTATTGCAAGATACTGCTTCAATGACGACGGAAGAACTGGCGCAAAAACACCTTGGTGTCGATTTAACGAAACCAGACTTCTGGCAAGCAGGGATCGACATGGTCCTAAAAGATGTTGCCAGCTTTATGGAATTGACTGAAGACTATATCTAAAAGAAAAAACCCTCTTCCAACAAGACGCTTGGAAGAGGGTTTTTCTATCAGGCATTCAATAAAGTTAAGCCAATCGTTAAGTAGCCGGCGTATAAACACCAAATCAAATAAGGAATAAACAAGTACATCGCTTTTTTGTCGATGCGAGCAAAGAGGATCATACAAATAATCACTGATAACACTAACAAGACAATAATGACCGTTCCTGCCCAGTAAGCATTCCAGCCAAAGAAAACGATACTCCAAAAGAAGTTTAATACTTGCTGGATCGCAAAGAAGATGTAGGCATTCTTTTTAAGCGCTGGATTGACTTTGGCGACGATCAACAGATACAACGCCGTTCCCATAAAGGCATACAAAATCGTCCAAACGATCCCAATGATCCCGCCAGGAGGGGCTAAAAAGGGTTTTTCCATTTGCGCATACGTTCCGGCAATGTCCCCTGCAAACAAACTCGATATGATTCCTGTTGCTTCAATGCCGATTACACAGACCAGCCAAATTAAAAATTTCATGTTCTCCACTCCTTCTTTTTTTCATAACTCACTAGTTTCATCGTACCATCGAATCGAAAAAAAGCAGAATAGAACGCTTAAAAAAAGAAACGGCCGTGTGGACGTTTCTTTCTTATTCCTTTCGATTTATGCTGCTTGTTCCCCTTCTTGGGCTTCTTGCTTGACTAGGCCTGCGTCATAAGAACGAGCGAATGGGAAGTAGATCAAAAAGGCAACGCCTGCACATAAGAAAGCACAAACTGCGGCTTTCCAATCGCCTCCACTTCCAATAAATGCGCCGATGCCGATTGGAGAAGGCCATGGCATTTGGGCGATCATCGGTCGAATGATTTCCAATTCGATCGCAAAATAGGCAATCGATGCGGATGCCATCGGTGCTAAGAAAAAGGGAATCGCTAAGAAAGGATTATAAATCAAAGGAATCCCGAAAATCAACGGCTCGTTAATATTGAATAATGCTGGAATGATCGAAGCTTTTCCTAACACTCTTAATTGTTTTGATTTCGCCAGATAAACCAAGAATAAAGCGAGACCTAGCGTTGCCCCTGAACCACCGACGGTCACATACGCATTGTTAAACTCACCAGCTAATGCAAAATTGGCGCCCTCAGCATTGGCTGTCAAATTGCCTAAGGTGATTGGCGTCAATACAGAGAAAATGATATTTGCGCCATGAATCCCTACTAACCATAATGCACTGACTAAAAAGTAAATCACCATCAAACCTAACCAACTGTTGGTCAAATTGGTAACAAACCCAAAAGGTACCGCAATGATTTGGAAAATATCCGTTCCTGCTGCAACTAATGCGCCATTGATGATAAGAACCGTGAAGGCCACAACAAAGGCGGGAATCAATGCTGTAAAGGCACGGGCAACCCCTAATGGGACTTCTTCAGGCATTTTGATGACCCATTTTTTCGTCACACATAAACGGTACAACTGAACGGCCAACACCGCCATAATGATACCGGTAAATATCCCGGTCGTTCCTAAACGCTCCACCCCGTCGCCACCGATCGCCCAGCCATTGATGATGGCATTTTCTTGATCGGTGATCCGTGACATGTTGCCATCCACAATCATCAATTGTGGGATCGACATGAAAAAGGCAAACATCGATAGTAACGCCCCACTCATAGGCGCAAGATCCAACTCTTCTTCTTCCGCATAGATCTTGGTGTATTCATAGCCGAGAACGATACAAAAATATAATGCCAAAAGTCCCATTGTCGTGCTGTTTGCCAGCATATACAATTCACTGACTCTGAAAAAAGTATTATTGAAGAAATCTTCTAAAAAGGTAAAGGTCTGCGGCAATACATTGATAACTAAAAACATCGAGCCAACGATCGTAAAAGGAATCGAAGCCATCCCAGCAGCCATGATGGCACGTACGATTTTGAACTGTGCCACTTTTCCTAACGGTCCCATGACGGCCGTTTCTAAGAGACTGAACAACTTGCTATTTGATTGTTCCATAATGTAACTACTTCCCTTCAATGAGTTTTTGGTATTCTTTAATATATCCATAATACGTATCTTTTTTGCGACGGATCTTATTCACACGCTGCAAACATAGCGCAGCTAACGTTAGCCCCACACTAAGCCAGAGTGTAAGAATGCCTCGATTGTGCAGTGTATTATCAAGAAAAGGAAAAACGAATGAAAACAGAGGAGAGAAGAAACAAACGGCGCATAAAAGGAGATTCATCGTCAGTTGACAAAGATAAAACAAGCGCGTCCACCGCAGTTTTTCTGCTATTTGCTCTGAGTGGCTGCCATAAAGGCGCACGTATTCTCCAATTGCCGAAATAGCCAAAACCAACAGCGCCAGCGGAAGAATCAGGAGTAGGGCATTGCTGGCCATCGCAGCCAATAACCAATAAAGATTTGCAAAGAAAAACACTGCTAATACATACCTTAGAAATAAAAAGCGATTAAACCGAAAATTTTTTTCTGCCATTTTTTTCTGTTGTTCTTGATTGGTCATTTGTTTCCTTCCTTTCTACCGCTCTCGCTGGTATAACGCCAGCATTTCAATCGCCACTTCTCGCAAAGTCATCGTTGTCATTAGATGATCTTGTGCATGGACCATGATAATCTCCATGTCGATTTTTTCGCCGCTGGCGTATTCTTGTAATAAGCCCGTCTGTGCTTTATGGGCCTCTACTAGTGCTTCATTTGCTTGATCCAGTTTTGCTTGTGCTGCTTCAAAAGTTCCTTGGCGCATCTCTTGGAATGCTTCATGAACGATTGTCCGAGCATCCCCGCTGCTAAGAATGATTTGAAAAGCGGTCTCTTGTAATTTTTCTGATTCCATTGTTCTTTCTCCCTTACATGTGCTATATATGTGCTTCTAGGTGATACCCAATAAAACATTTCATAAAATGTTCAAAATCACCACTTGCTATGAGTGCATCTTTAAATGATTCATCTTCAATGATCGGTACTAACAGTTGGCTGATTTTGTTCAATTCTACTTGCCCCAATCGATCAGGGGAAAGTAAGAAAATCAGCTGGATCTGGTCATGCTCGTCATCCCATTTTATGCCTTGTTTTAGTATAGCAACGGCCGCATAAGCATCATTGGTGATCGGTTCAATGGGGTGCGCCACCGCCAAATGATCCGAAAAAGCTACTGAGCTATAGGCTTCTCGTAAAGCAAGCTGCTTGCCTAGCGCTTCTTTCACTGAACGTTTTTCCAAGCCTTCAATTTTCGTCAGCAACTGATCCATAACAGTTGCTTTGTCAGTCTCTTCCTCTATCAGCAGAAAAAGTTCTGAGCGAAAGCTGGTCTCAATCAATTCCCGCTCCTTGTCAGATAAAGATTTCGGCTGTTGTTTCAGTATGCTACCATACTGTTTTTTGATTTTATACTGCTTCAACTGGCGATTGATTTTTTGGATATCTTTTTTATCTAAAAAAACACTGACGGTGACGATGGGGATATTTAGAACCACATCTGGTACTTTGATGGATGAAATGATCAAATCGATCCCTGCTAGTTTTTGTTCACTGATTTCGTAATAGCTGATCATATCTTCAATCACGATTTTTGAACCAAGTTCGTGTTCCAAACGATTTTTTAACATTTGCGAACTACCAATTCCTGTTGCACAGATCACTATGACCTTGGCTTTTTGTTGATTCGCTAAGCGTTCCATCGCAGCAGTTAAATGGATCGTCAAATAGGCAAGCTCTCCTTCGGTCACTCTATAGGGGGCAAAGAAGGGAACATCAGAAAAATGCCGAATCGTTAACTGAAAAAAGTCACTGTAATCTTTTTTGATGGTCTCTAGCAAAGGATTCTCCATACTCGTACCGTTATTCAATCGTTGCAATAAGGGGGTGATATGCATCATCAGCCCTTCTATCAACAGTGGATCTTCGACTAAGTAAAAGCCGGTTTCTTGATCGATTTTATGCAAAACAGCTAACAGCTGTTGTTTGACCTCGTTATCATCTAAATCGATCTGTTCACGGATAGTTTCGGAAACTAGTTTGTTTTTTAAGTGAATGGCGATATAAAAAGCCTCTTCTGGCGGCAAAGCAATGCCCATCTGTTGGCGAATCTTCTCAACGATCTCTATAGCCGACTGGTATTCTGCTTCTTGTTCCAATTCAGGATCCTGCGGATGCAGCTGGATCTCAAAGCCCGACTGCAGCCGTTTTATCGCTAAGCCTATATGCAGAACGATCGTATAGATCATAAAATCAGAGAGTTTCAAAAAGTATTTACGACAGGTGTCCAAGACGATGATCACGATCTCCTCGATCGCTATCCCCTCTAATAGATGTTTGTACATTGAGAATGCATAAAGATTGTCTTGCAGGCGATTCATGAAAAAGTAATTCATGATGAAATGCCGTAGACTGTTTTCAGATCCTTCGACATAAATGCCTTGGCTGGTTCGATGTTTCAACTCGATCGTGTAAGGCTTTAATAATTGCTTGATTTCAACGATATCATTCGAAATCGTCGAGCGTGAAACACATAGATCCGCTGCCAAATCATCAACAAAAACGGGCTTATGCCCAAATAACAATTGATTTAACAAAAAATATTGCCGGTCATTGGCTTCATTGATCGTGGTTAGATCGTCAGCTGTTGGCCTGAGATTGGTCTTCTCTGAATAAAACAGATCAAAGGAACGCTGGTCCGTGATGTTCAAGCGATACCCCTGTCCTTGCTTGGCACAAATTTGACCAATCTTATGGTTCTTCAGGATAAGTCCCAGACCTTGAACGTACTTGCGAGTAGTCCGATCCGAGACCCCCAGTTGATTTGCGATCTGTTTGCTGCTAGTGTATGTGTTGCGGTTTTGGTAGAGCATCTTTAGCATGATGATTTCTTTTTTACTCAACATTATTCATCAACCTTTTTCATCAACCTATTTTCATCTAGCTACTTATTTGAACTGCTTTGAACTGCTATTTGATATTTTGTTCTACCACAGCAGCTAATTTTTCAATCCCCATCGGTATCGGAACATAGGCTTGGGGCGGAATATTTACGATGGGTCGTTGGTACTTGATGGCAGCTTTTTCAAGATTCGCAAAGTACATCTTAGTTTGAGGGCTGACTAAGTATAGGTCGTATTCATCTTTGGCGATCGTGGCTGCTCCTTGAGAGGCAGACGTTGCATCTAGTTCAATTTCTTTTCCTCGCTCTTTAAAATATTCCGTCGTTTTTTTTGCAATGACCGATGAAGACATACCGCCTGCACAGATGATTAATGCTTTTTTCATATAGTTTTCCTCCTTAACGAATACACTCATTTTCACTATCTATGTTCAGTAGCTGCTAAATAGTGGTGTAGTACTGATTTTCCTTACGTTGAATAAATCAGTTGCTCACCTGATTTAGCATGGCAATGGGTTGATAATGTCATCATAATAGATAGCGCTTTCTTTTTGAACACAAGGTGTTTCCTTATCGATGCGGAAGCAAATTAGATGCGTCTACTTGATTTTACAAGAATTCCCTTCAAAAAATGATCGAAAAAAAAGCTTTACCTGTCTTTTGTCCAAGTAAAGCTTTTTTAATCATACGCTCTTTGATTGTTCCTCTTCAAACTTCCGCCGTTCATTTTCTACATATTTGTATAACGAACCGTAGCGGCTGCGATAGCCTTTCTTCCATGGTTTCTCTTTGCCGCAAAAATGCAGCAGAACGGTATGTTCGATGACCCAATCCAAACTCCATTCCCCTAGGCTGATCGTCTCATACGTACGGTTTTTCCGTACATCATAGTTATAGAGCTGATCAGGAATCGCCAGCACCCGATCACCATATAACCCATTCAAAATATCTTGATCCGGCAAAAAGAGGTTCAAATGATTTTTCTCAATGAAGGCTGCAATTTCTGTTTCTTTGACCTCTTGCCGTAGCTGGTGCACATTCATCAGCAAGACACCTGAATTATAGTAGCCTTCTGACTCATAATTGCGCAAACGGACTTTATTGATGACCGTCGTCACTTCTGTCAGCTTGGAATGACTGGCAGCGGCATACAGAAAATCCCCTAACGTCAGCTCATACAATGGGCGCAAATCATTGATGCACAAAATATCCGCATCCAGATACAGGATTTTTTCCACCTGCTGCGGCAAGTAATTTTGTGCCAACAATCGATAGTAGATTGATTCTGGGTAGCGGTCACTAACTGGTGCCGTTTTAAAGATCGAACCAGAACCGATGATGACGGGATGATAGGTCATCGCCAATTTTTGACAAAAGACCTCTAGCTCTGCACCTTGTCTCAATTCTTTTTCTTGTAAGACATAGACATCGAAAGATGCTGCTGTCGTATGGCGTTTGATTGAATATAACGTTGTTTTTAATTGTTCACTGAATCGATCATCAATCGCAAAAAGTAGATTCATGCTCTTGTTCACTCCTCTGTTACTGGATGCACTCGCTGGGCAAAAAATCGAACGCAGTTGCCCGCATCTTCTGTTCTTCTAGTATACCCGATTTTTAGTCATTCTTTCAGTGAAATAGCCTTTCCAGTGAAAACCATTCCTTGGAAACGCAAAAAAATGCTGCTCCATTCAATGAATGAAACAGCAAATGATCGATGATAAATGGTGACCTCCTAAAACAGATCAGCGAATCGTGGCAAAAGCTTTTGACCACAACAACAATTCATCCAGCATGTCATTGACACCTGCAGCCATGTGCGCACCGGGTTTGAAGGTACTGAAATTTTCAAAATCTGTGAAGAGATTGAAGGCTGGGTTAGTCCGCACGGTGGCAACTTTTTGTTCAGCTAAAACGTTACGCAATTGTTCAGCGGCACGAATCCCACCGCCAGAACCATAACTGACGATCCCAGCTGCTTTATCAAACCATTCTTCCCGTGCAGAGTCTACGGCATTTTTCAAGGAAGCCGCAAAACCGTGGTTGTATTCTTGTACGATGAAGATATAGCCATCTAATTCAGCGATTTTTTTGTTCCACGCCATGTTTGGCTCAGCCGTTCCCATAAACGGTAAATCAAATGCCTTTACATCAACGATCTCAAACTGATGCTCTGACCGTTGAGTAGCAATTTCTTGAATATATGCTCCGACTTGCGGACTTACGCGTCCTTCTCTTGTACTGCCTAAAATAATACCAAATTTCATGATAGGTTCCTCCTAAGATTGTTTTCGTTTGTTTTTTAACGATTGGCAAATGTGTCTGCCCAGTCCAGTAATTCCGTCAACATATCGTTCATTCCTGCCGTCATATGTTCGCCAGGAGTAAAGGTGGCAAAATTTTCAAAATCAGTGAATAAGTTGAAGGCTGGATTAGTGCGCACCGTGGCTACTTTTTGTTCCGCCAAAATCAAGCGAACTTGCTCAGCGGCCCGAATACCCCCTGCTGAACCATAGCTGACGATTGCTGCTGCTTTGTTGAACCATTCCTCGCGGGCGCTGTCTAACGCATTTTTCAAGGAAGCCGATAGCCCATGATTGTATTCTTGTACGATGAAGATATAGCCGTCTAATTCAGCGATTTTTTCATTCCACGCTTGGTTCGCTTCGCCTGTACCCATAAAGGGCAAGTCGTAGTCTTTGATATCAATGATTTCAAATGAGCGGTCGCTATGTGCTCGTGCTGTTTGTAAAACGTAATTGGCTACTTGCGGACTCACGCGGCCTTCTCTCGTGCTGCCAACGATGATTCCGATTTTTTGCGCTTTTTTCTTTTCCGGAGTGCGATACACCTCTTTAATTACTTCTTTTTCAATTATTTGTTCTTTTTTCCCAAATCCAAAGACCATTCTTTTGTACTCCTTTTATTGTGTTTTCTTTAACGATGGACTCAGCATATCAAACTTACTTTTAGTAAGTCAATCATTTTGCTTACTTTTTGTTAGAAAAAAAATCCCAGCTATTTCCTCTTGACATTCGTTCGGCACCGAACTATAATCGACCCATCGATATCATTAGGTACCGAACAATAATTCAAAAGGAGTGTTCTCAATGAGTACAATGACCGATCACTTAATGAAACAGCTTCGTTTTATCAGCGAAGCCAGCAATGCTTTTATGAGTCAAAATAACCAACGCCTTTCTGGACAGCAACGCGTCCTAGCCGTTTTAAATTTAGAAGATGGCTTGGTGCAAAATTACCTCGCAGAAGTTTTAGATTTACGGCCAAGTTCCTTGGCAGAACTATTGAAGAAAATGGAAAGCAGTGGGGATATCCAACGCAAAGAAGATGCAGCCGACAAAAGGATCAAACGAATCTTTCTGACAGAGACTGGACGAAAAAAAGCAGAAAAATTACTGGCACAAAAAGAAGCCGCCAGCAGTCAAACGTTTTTTGCTGGGTTAACAGAGGAAGAACAAACCGAATTTGCCCGTCTGCTTGAAAACATCGCCGCTGGGTGGGAAGCTGACTTTCAGCAACAGACGCAACGCTTTATTGACCCGATGGATCGTCTACAAGCTATGCAGGAGATCCGGGAACAGATGATGAAGCAATGGGGTGGAAATTGGCAGGAAATGACGAATGACGATCGCCGAAAAATGAAGCAACAAATGAAAGATACTTGGCAAGATATGGGCGCTGACGAGCGGCGTCAAATGAAAAAGCAGATCAAAGAAGCCATGCGGCAAATGCCATTTCCTGGACACCGCGGCATGTTTGGCAATCGGCCATTTGGGCCATTTGGGCCATTTGGACCATTTGATAGTAGCGAGGCGAATGACCCACGGGACACATGGGGAAAAGGCAACTTTTTTGATGCCTACGGGTTTGGACAAGGCCGCAAAGCAAGACCTGATTCCGCTTCTAAAGACGAAGCAGCCGAAGATGATTGGCAGGATTTCTAATAGCACCTAATGAAAAAGAAAAAGCTGCAGGCCATCTTGCTTGTAGCGGAGGAAAACGAATGGAAACAACGACACCAACAGTGAACAAAAATAAATTTAAAATGAAAGACTTTATCCACCTGATCGTCAGTGTCAATCCCAAGAAAGGCTTGTTTCTTTTAGGGATGCTCTTTAGCCTGATCACGAGTGCCGCCAGTTTGGTCGTGCCGCAGCTGACGAAAACGCTAGTCGATGCCAGCGGCACCCCCACGTTCAACACCTCCATGCTAGTCGTTTTGATCCTAGCCTTTGTGCTGCAATTAGGCGTAGGCACTTTAGGCGGCTTTCTCTTGCGCTATGTGGGAGAAAGTGCCGTGAAAACATTACGAGAACGTCTTTGGAAACATCTGCTGCATTTGCCAGTCAGCTATTTTGATGACCATAAGTCGGGGGAAAGCAGTTCGCGACTCGTTAATGATACTTCCGTGATCAAAGAACTAGTCACCTCGCAATTTCCCAGCTTTGTCACTGGCTTGATCCAATTGGTTGGTTCGATGATCATCTTGTTTTTGATGGATTGGAAGATGGCTGCGATCATGTTCAGTGCGGTGCCTTTGATCACCTTGATCATGTGGCCGATCGGCAAGATCATGTCGAAACTAGGACGCCAACTACAAGCAGCGACTGCCGATTTCAATGCGGATGCCAGCGAAAAACTCTCAGAGATCCGTTTGATCAAAGCCAGCAACGGAGAAGCTAGTGAACAAGAAAACGGTCGGCGCAACATTGGGGCAATCTTTACCCTCGGTGTCAAGGATGCGAAAGTTAGTGCGATTTTGCAGCCAATTATGACGACGGCAATGCTGGGCTTACTCGTAGGAATCCTTGGTTATGGCGCGATCCGTGTCCAAGCCGGCACCTTGACGAGCGGCGCATTGATCGCTTTTCTACTGTATCTCTTTAATATTATTGCGCCTGTGACGACGTTTGCGATGTTCTTTTCGCAAGTTCAAAAAGCGATGGGTGCTACGGAAAGGATCCAAGAAATTTTGGATACGCCGCTGGAGCCGATTCAGGCAGCACCCAAAGCCGCCATCGATGGCGCTGTCTTACGGGCAGAACAGATCGATTTCAGTTACGATCCCAAACGGCCGATTTTGCAAAACATTTCTTTTGAAGCCAAGCCCAACACCGTGATTGCTTTTGCGGGACCAAGCGGCGGCGGAAAATCCACGATCTTCGCTTTACTGGAACGCTTTTATGAACCCACCAGCGGGCGCTTGCTGATTGGTGAACAGCCGATAGCTGACATTGATCTGCAGGACTGGCGGGCACAGATCGGCTATGTTTCCCAAGACAGTGCGGTCTTTGCCGGTACGATTCGGGAAAACTTGCAATACGGATTAAGCCGAACACTGTCAGAGGAGGAATTGTGGCAAGGACTGGCATTGGCTTATGCCGATCAGTTCGTCCAAGAGTTCCCCGAAAAACTAGAAACACAAATCGGCGAACGCGGCGTCAAACTATCTGGCGGGCAAAAACAACGGATCGCCATCGCACGAGCATTCTTGCGAGACCCCAAGCTGCTGATGCTCGATGAAGCGACCGCCAGCCTAGATTCTCAGTCGGAAGAAAAGGTCCAGCGGGCGTTGGATCATCTAATGGAAGGGCGCACGACATTAGTGATCGCCCATCGCTTGTCGACCATCGTGGATGCCGATCAAATCTACTTTATAGAAAAAGGTACCATTACCGGTCAAGGTACCCATGCAGAATTGATCAACAATCACCCGCTTTATGCTGCCTACGTGAATGAACAAATGATCAATTAAAGAATAAAAACTAGAAAAAAACTGCTTATTGATGGATAAGCAGTTTTTTTCTATTAGCCAACGGCTGAATGTTGCTTCTCTTCACGCGCCACAGGCACTTGATTCCCTCGCTGTAATTCTTTCAGCACCTGGTTTTCTGCCCGCAAAAAATCCCTTTCGCTTTGGGCAGTAGCAAGCTTTCCTTGATAGACCAAAACTTCTTCTTGGTAGGTTTTGGCGGTCTTTTGGACTTCTTCTTCTAACTGATCGATTTTATGGGTCAATTCTTGATTGATCTGTTCATATTTTAGGTAAAGCTTTTGGGCATTTTCGATATTCGTTTGTTCCAAATTCGCTTTGCTGGATACTCGGGTAGCCAAATAAGTAAGTACACCAGTAATGAGTGACGGCAAGACAACTGTTACGATCGATGTATCCATGATCCTCCCCCATTCTTTTCGATACGATTCATATCATCTGTTTCCAGTATAAAAGATACGATTCGTATCGTCAACTGATGTGATATTTTTTATATCAAATAATACAAAAATAGATACAAATTATATCCAACGTGCTATACTACAAAAAAGGAGGCGATCACTCATGCTTGGCGAACGGCTAAGAACACTCAGACTACGAACCAACCAAACCCAACAGCAGATCGCAGATCAGCTAGGGATCACCCGCGCAGCGTATTCGCATTTCGAAAATGATCGTAACGAACCCGATGGCGAGACCATCGTCAAACTCGCGGAGATTTTTCAAGTATCCACCGATTTTTTATTAGGCAGACAAGTCCCGGCAGGCTTTACGCCGCCCTCTGCAAAAGTTCAAACCGTTGCGGCCCATATTGATGATGACGTCACCGATGAGCAGATGGAAGATATCCTCAGCTATATTGAATTTATAAAACAGCGGCACGCCCAAAAGGAATGATGGAAATGGATAAAGTAGAAGAACTGATGGCCGCCTACCCAGACTTGCACTTTATTTTCGATAAGAATATGCCTGATGGTCAGCAAGGATTGTACATCGATCACCATATTTACTTGAACCCTGACCAATCACAAGAAGACCTCTTGAGCACCATCGGTGAAGAAATCGGTCATTATTTGACCAGTGCTGGCGACATTACCGCCCAAGACACCAACGAAAAACGCAAACAAGAACGCAAAGCCCGTGACATTGGTTCTGCGATCGTGGTCACGCCCTATGATATCATCGCTTGTTTTGAAGAAGGCTGCAAAACGTTGGCGGCATGCGCTGATTTTTTAGGTGTCCCCCCACAAACCTTCAAAGACGCAGTCACCTATTATGCTCGCCGCTTTGACGGTATCAAAACCGAAGAAAACTATACCTTGTTTTTCCATATCGACGGCACGATTGAAGTTGTCAAAACCTTTGGCAATCAAGGTTAAGCCTTTTTTGCACAAAAACAGACGTTCCTTTCCTGCTGCTAAATTCAGCGTTGACGGAACGTCTGTTTTTTATCCTTGCATGTTGACCCGCATCAATACGCGGTTCGGTCGATAGTTTTCTGAGGATTGATGAACCAGCGCGCCTTCCTCAAAACGATACAAATTGTATCCATAGCGTTCTTCAAAACGGACCATCCCCTCGCCTTCATCTTCCCCGACAAACGACATACTTGCCACAGTATAGTAAGGAATCCCTGCGATCGTTCCCGTAAATGCATGATGGGTATGTCCACTGAGAATACAAGAGATCTGATACTGCTGCAATAATGCCACCAAACGATTGGCACCGGCCCATGCCGGCGTGCTTGCTTGATAAGGCAACAAATGATGGTGCGTCACAAAGATGATCTTTTTCTCTTTGAGCTGCGCCAGCGTGGCTTGCAGCCATTCAAACTGTCGCTCATCTACGATACCGTCGGCATAGCCGTAACAGGAATTATCGAAAGTCACGACCGCCAATGTCTCCGTTTCATAGACTTGATTAAAAGGTGTATCACTGGCCGTTTCTACTGACTTGCCTTGCCAGCCTTGGCGAAAATGCCGTTTAATATCATGATTGCCTAGCGTTACTACGATCGGCACTGAGCCAAAGGCTTTTTCTAGATAATGCTTCAAAGAGGCATAATCGGCAGGCGCGCCATCTTCGGTCAAATCACCGCTGATCACCACCAAATCAATCGCCCCTCGCGCCTTGGCATCTTGGATACACTCTTCAAGAGGAATCAAGGGATTTTGCATAGCTGCCAGCATTCCTTGATACCCTTCTTCACAAGGCAGGTAACTTTCTCGAAAATGGATATCTGATATATGCAATATATTCATAGGTTTATCTCAATTTCTTTCTGATGATTCCAGTCAACTGGTCTAATAAGAAGACGGTCACAACGACGCCCAACAAAATAATACTTACCTTGCTCCAGGTTCTGGTTTGAATAGCAAAAATCAATGGTGCACCGATCCCGCCAGCACCGACTAACCCTAACGTTGCCGCACTGCGGACCGCAATTTCAAAATGATTCAATGCAAAGGAACTATAGATGGGTGCTAAGTAAGGGACCCGCACGAAAAACATCGTCTGCCAAAAGTTGGCACCAACTGCTTGCATCTCTTCCGTCAAGCGCTCATCCATGGCTTCCATTTCTTCGGTGAACAACTTGCCCAGCATACCAATCTGGTGGACACCGATCGCCATAACCCCAGCAAAAGGTCCTGGACCTACCACACGGACAAAAATAATCGCATAAACTAGCTCTGGAAATGCCCGCAAGATATTGCAGATCATTTTGCCGACCTTCGCGACCCACGGCGCAGAAGCCCATAGATTGGCGGCACTCAGCAAAGTCACCGGTATCGCACAGACTGTTGCGATCATCGTTCCTAAACAAGCGATGCCGATCGTCAGTAACAACAAGCTCCACAGATCTTCCCCACTGCCGTCATAAAAGAAAGACCAGTCTGGCTGACTCAGCCCTTGCAGGACATCTCTTCCCATCGCTAAGGAAAAAGTACTCAATCCGGAATAATCCAGCGTCGCTGCGGATAATGCCAGTAAGATAGCAAAGAGTCCCCATAACAGCCAAGTCGTTTTCTTCACTTCTCTGATCATCATAGGAATGACCTCCTTACCCGCTCACTTAGAAAATCAACGATCGCTACCGTTAGCAAAATCGTCAAGATAATGATTGAGACCCGTTCATAATTCAATAATGCCAATGAGGCGTTCAGGATGACCCCGATCCCGCCGGCACCAACATATCCTAACACCGTCGAAGCTCGAACATTGACTTCAAAGGCATAAAAAGTATAGCTGGCAAACTGGCTGATGACTTGAGGTATGATCGCCCAAACAGTCACTTGAAATTTATTTGCCCCTACCGCTGCCGCTGCTTCGATTGGCGCAAAATCAATGGTTTCGATTGCTTGGAACATCAGCTGTGAAACCATACCAAAGGTAAAGACCGCGATGGTCAAAACACCAGTGGCTTCACCGATCCCAAAAATCGCTACGAACAATGCCGCCAACAATAGGTTGGGAATCGTCCGCACCAGCCCTAAGAGAAAACGCATCGGCACAGAGACCCAACGGCTTTCTGTCACGACTGTCGTCGCCAACAGACTCACCGGTATTGCTGCGACTACTCCTAAAACGGTGCCTAAAAAGGACATCTGCAGTGTCTTGATCAAGGGCATCATCAGTTGCGGTAAATAACTAAAATCCGGATGCAAAAATCGAGCCATGAAAGCTGTCATCTGGCTTCGATTCGACCACACTTGTGCAAAATCAGCCCCCGTGATCCAGGCACTGCTTTGAAAAAAGAGCAGCAATAAAAGAATCAGCAGCAGGTGTTTGTACCAATTAAAATGAACTGTTTCTTTCAGTTTCATCGATTTCTCCTGCCTTTTCTTCAAAAATTGCTTTCCCATAGATTTGTTCTAAACGCTGATCCGTCAAAGCGGCTGCGTTGCCGTCAAAAACGATTGCACCTGCTTTTAAGGCAATGATCCTTGTCGCATACTGACGAGCCAAGGGAATCGAATGCAGATTGATGACAATCGTTTTTCCCATTTCTTGATTGATCTTCTTCAGATCCTCCATCACTTTCTCTGTCGTGATGGGATCTAGCGATGCCACGGGTTCATCTGCTAAAATCACTGGTGCTTGTTGGACCAAGGCACGGGCGATGGATACCCGCTGCTGTTGCCCACCACTCAACTGGTCGCTTCTCGTTTGCAGTTTGTCTGACAAGCCGACAGTCGCTAGTGCTTCTTTCGTTCTTTCATAGTCTTCTTTCGTAAACAACCCTAAAATACTTTTCCATGTCCCGTAATACCCCAAACGACCAGATAGCACATTCTTTTGGACAGTACTACGTTTGACCAAATTGAAGCTTTGGGAGATCAATCCGATTTGTCGGCGAATCAAGCGCAATTCTTTTTTATTGGCTTTCGTGACTGATTTGCCATCTACCCGGATATCTCCTTCAGTGATTGGCACTAAGCGATTGATCGAGCGCAAAAAGGTACTCTTACCAGCACCGCTCAAACCAATGATTGCCACAAATTCTCCTTGTTCAATCGTTACATCTATGTTCTGTAATCCTTTGACCCCATTCGGGTAGACTTTGGATACATTCTCAAAAGTTATCATCTGTCTTCTCCATTATGTAGGGACCGCGGCAAAGTTTCCCCAATCGGTCACGGTCTATCTCACTAAAAAATGCACTGATACTGCGTATTCCACCTATTCCCCTAGTAAATCGCTGCACATCTCCGTGTCCCGTTATCCTTCTACCGCAATCCCTGATTTTTTACTCTGCTGCTCGTTTAGTATAGTCGCGAATGGTATCGTAAGCAGAATCAGCTGCTTCTTCATACCCTTGGTGTCCCCACAAGCTCATTGCTTCGGCGCCTTCTTCATCGTCTGCCATATTCAAGAACACTTCTTTGATCTGCTCTTTTAGTTCAGCATCCATCGTCGGTTGAACGGCAATGGCGTCATTCGGGATGTCCCCTTCGGTTAAGTAAAGAACTTTTAGATCTTCGAATAAATCGTTATCTGGGAAGCTTGACGCAAAGACATTCCGTGCCCCTTGAAACACAAAGGCGGCATCCATCTGACCATTCAAGACTGCAGTGATCTCACTTGGAATATCGTTCACCGTCGTTAATGTAGCATCCGTCGTTGGATCAACTCCTGCATCTTTCAACTCGGCAACTGGGTAAATATAGCCGCTGGCAGAGTTCGGACTCAATGTAGCGATTTTTTTCCCTTTTAAGTCCGTCAATTCTGTCATATCGCTATCCGCACGTACCAAGATCTCCCCTTTGAAGGTATTGGTTTTTTCCCCTTCTAATGGCAAGCCGGTCTCTGGATCATAGGCACCTAATTGAGAAGTCAAAATCGCTTCTGCTGCATCCATATCTTTGGCTTGAACATAAGCGGCTGGCGGCATGATCCCTAAATCAACTTGTCCAGAAGCCATCGCTTCTACGATCGTCGAATAATCCGTTGCTAACGTTACTTCTACTTCACGGTCTAATTTTTTTGATAAATACTCAGCAAACGGTTTTGCTTTGGCTTGCATCGAGCCGTCATTGTTGGTCGGTACGAATTGTACCACCAGCTTTTCTTTTTCGGCTGCGGCACTGCTGTCGCTGCTGCTGCTCCCATTCCCACAGCCGGTCAATGCGGCAACTAACGCAATTCCTAACATTCCTTTAACAATTCGTTTCAATGGCATTTTTTCTCCTCCTAATGGTTTGAAGCTTTCTTACATTCAAATCATACCAAGTATCCCTTCAAAATGAAGTGACACATGTCCTATTTTACCTTATTTTTACATACAATTTACATTAGTTTTTATTTATCGTTCGTGTTGAGTCAAAAGGGGAACTAAGCTATACTTAAAGAAAACCATTCAGGAGTGGCTGATTCCCATGAAAAAAATCGATGATACCGCACGCCTCAGGAATTACATTGACACATACGATCTGCAATCTTATATGGACAATGATTTGTTAGCGATGGCCACTTTGCATTCCTTTGAAAAAGAAGAGCACCTGATTCGAACGGGCACGCCTTCTGAATACTTGTATTTTCTCGTAGAAGGAACCGTGATGGTCTATTCCTTCTCTTCGGATACCCAAACGATTTGTATTGATTACGCCAAGCCGGCTGCACCTTTAGGGGAAGCTTCCTCTTTATGGGAACTCTTGCCGAAAAGCAGTGTCAAAGCCGCTTCTGCTTGCGTCTGCGTCTGCATCCCTTTGAATCGCTACCGCAGCACCTTGCAACAAGACGTCCGCTTTTTGCAAACCATCTGTCAGTTGCTCAGTTCCCGCTTGAATTCGGGGATCAACTTAGCGAATTCATTGACGGAACCTGTAGAGACACGGTTGGCCAAATTTATTCTTGCGCATCAAGAAAACCAACACTTTTCCTTTCAGTTAACCACCTGTGCCGCAATCTTGAATGTCAGCTATCGCCACCTGCTGCGAACCTTTACCAGCTTTCGTGAAGACAAGCTGATCGAAAAACAAAAACAGGGCTATGCAATTCTCGATTTCCCCGCTTTAGAGTCGCTTGCCGAAAATTTAAGCCATGTATAAGGAGCAGCCCATAAGAATGTTCGGATTTTCCCTGAGTACGCGTTCCTGCTGTTGGTCTTGCCCTTAACTAGCGCTGTGACAAGCATTCTCCACCGAAGAAGGCAAGCGAGACCGGCAACTGCGCCTTATTTTCTTACAAAAAACCCGATCCTTGCTGATATTCAGTCGAGGATCGGGTTTCTTTTGCTTATTTTACGATGGCTAAGAAGTCTTCTCCTTGCAAGACATCGGTTTGATTCATATCCATCACATCTAAATATTGCGGCGTATTCGTCACAACGATTGGTGTAATCGTGGATAAGCCGGCAGTTTTGATCGTATCTAGATCAAACTTCACCAACAAATCACCGCGTTTGACTTGATCGTCTTGTTTAACAAAGACCTCAAAGCCTTTGCCATCTAGTTCCACGGTATCCATACCAATATGCATCAAGACTTCTGCTCCATCCGTAGTGGTCAAACCAACAGCATGGCCGGTAGGAAAGAGCGTCGTGATGGTGCCATCTGCCGGCGCATACAAAGCCCCGACGGTCGGTTCGATGGCGATGCCTTTTCCTAATGCACCAGAAGAAAAGACTTGGTCTTTGACTTCTGCTAAGGGAACCACTTTGCCTTCTAACGGACTGCTGAGGATCACTCGTTCTTTAGACGAACTATCTGTGGGTGCTGCTGGCTCTTTTGCTGGTGCTGCACTGGCATCGGTTGCTGGCTGATCTTCAAAACGTAAGAAGAAGGTCAAGACAAACGCGGCGCCAAAAGCGATAGCCGTTCCGATTGAAGCTGCGATCAGACCACTTAGATCTTTCGTATCTTGTGGGATAAAGGAAGGAAGACTTAGTAAGCTGACTAACCCAAAGGTATAGTTTTCGACTTGGCTGAAGCCGATGAAGGCTCCCCCGATGGCACCACTGATACACGCGGCGATAAATGGTTTTTTCAATGGCAAGGTTACCCCATACACCGTCGGTTCTGTGATCCCAAAAATTGAGGTGATCGTTGAAGAAAGGGCCAAGCCTTTCAATTTCACATTTTTTGTCATAAAGAACACTGCTAGCGCTGCACCACCTTGAGAAAGGACAGCTGGCAACAGCATTGGTACCATGGTATCGACACCGGTTTGGCTGAGATTCAACATGATGATCGGTACAAAGCCCCAGTGCATGCCAAACATCACAAAGACTTGCCATAAACCACCCATGACAGCCCCAGCGATCAGTGGGCTGAAGTGGTAAATGCTGTCATAGGCACTACCTAACAAGTTTCCTAAAATCGTTCCTAGTGGACCGACGACAATAAAAGTCAATGGCGCCATAATCAAGAAGACCGCTAAAGGCACACAGATGATCTGTAAGAAGCTAGGAATGACTTTTTTAAAGAAACGCTCCACATAGCTTTGTAAAAAGACCGCTAAAATAATCGGAATGACGGAAGACGTATAAGCACTCGCACCAATAATGACCGGAAGGCCTAAGAAACTCAACGTTTGCCCAGCCAAAGCGGTAATGTCTGGATGAACCAACGCCATCGCTAAGGAAACCGCTAGAAATTCATTGGTACGAAACTTCTTCGCTGCAGTAAAAGCCAACATCACTGGTAAATAGGTAAATAACCCATCGGCAATCGCATACAATACGGTGTAGACCCCAGAATCAGCTGCCAGCCAATTCAAGGTGACTGCCAGCGTCAAGAATCCTTTTAAGACCCCAGCACCTGCCATTGCGCCTAAAAATGGCGTAAAGATCGACGAAATAATATCCACCAGTTGATTCAACAAATTGCCTTTGTCGCCTTTGCTGTCTGCTTCTCCATCGAAGTTCGCTACTCCATTCAATTCACGGTAAACGTCGCTGACATGACTGCCGATCACCACTTGGTATTGTCCGCCGCTTTGAACGACTTGGATCACGTCGTCGTCTTGATTCAAGCGTGCCGTATCCGCTTTGTGCTCATCTTTTAATTTGAAACGCAAGCGGGTCGCACAATGCACCACGCTGTTGACATTTTCTTTGCCGCCCACCGCATCAAGGACGCGAACTGCAATTTCTTTATTTGAACTCATTTTTTCAACACTCCTTTTTTAATAAAAAAACCCAGATTGAAAAAACGACCGTCTAACGAGTTTTTTCCTCGCTGACTGTTGTCTTTTCAATCTGGGTATTGCCTGCCTGACAGTAACAATCCGTTAATGATTGAATGTTAATTGGTTTGATCATTGACGACACGTTCGATGTGGATCGTTAAGTAGATCATTTCTGATTCACCGATCGATTTGTCGTAGGTTTTGATCAAGTACTCGTTGATCCGTTGGACCGTTTGAAACGCTTTAGGGTACTTCGATTGCACAAGGGCGAATAAAAATTCATCTTTTTCCCCCGAAAGTTCATCGCTTAAATAACGCTGCGCAAAATACTGCAAATGCGTGGTGATCCGTTGATAATTCAAGGAATCTGGGTTAAAGACTCGTCCATAAAAGCGACTGATGATCGCCAGTACGTCACGTACGATTTCTACCGCTTGCATCGTGGTTTCCATCGTGCCATTGGCTTGTTCGCTATTGACGATATGAAAGGCGATAAAGCCGATCTCCGATTCTGGCAATGTAATCCCGAAGACTTTTTCAAAATAAGCAACGGCATCTGCTGCAACCGCATACTCTTTCGGATAAAATTTGCGTGTCTCAAACAACAATGGATTCGGCAGCTCAATGCCTTCACGTGCCCGAACCAGCGCATAATGGATATGGTCGGTCAGGGTCAAATAAATATTTGGCGACAGCTCGATCCCCAAGGATGCTTCTGCATCATCCACCACTTGCTTGACGGCTTCGACTTCTTCCACAGGAATGTCTGAAAACAATTGCTGAAACTGATTTGCAGTAAAGGTATCCTTTAACACAAATTCTTTTTCGACAAAGGCTTCATCCACTGGATCGCCGACTTTTTTCTTAAACGCAATGCCGCGACCCATATAGATCACTTCCTGACCGGCATCATTGGTCGAGATGACGACATTATTATTTAAAATTTTTCCAATAATCATCGCTTTCCCTCACTCCAAAATAAAAAAACCTAGAATCTCCCCGTTAGCGCGCTGCGGTCAATTCTGGTTTTGCCTGCCGAACAGTAACAATCCTTGTAACTGAAAGAATAATAACACACCCCCGTGGCAGATGCAACCCTTTTCAAACAAAATTTCTACAACGGGTTTTTCCTTTGTTATACCATTGAAGGGTTCTCCTTGCAACATCCTTCACTACCTAAAATGTTTTGTTTTTTAATAAAAAAAGGAACGGCCCAGCTGCAGCCATTCCTGATGCATCAGAGTTGCTTTCTTTGCTGTCCCATGCGCCGCTCTTTCATCGCCGTCCCTAACGTACCATAGGTGAAGACCGCGATCCCCAGCCAAATAAACGCAAAGGCGGAAAATTGGGCCAGTGAATAGGTTTCGTGAAACAAAAAGATGGCTAACAAAAGCATGATCGTCGGGTTGACGTATTGAATAAACCCAAGCGTAATGTAAGAAACATTTTTCGCGGCTTCCGCAAACAGCAGCAGCGGAATAGCCGTCACGATCCCAGCACCCATCAATAAGAGATTGGTTTGCAAGGGATAATTCATAAAGCCGACGGTTGAAAATCCTAAAATATACACGAGCGCAAAGGGGAAAATCACCATCGTTTCGATCGTTAACCCAGTAACCGAACTAATGGGGATCCTTTTTTTGATCAAGCCATACGTACTAAAGGAAAAGGCCATGATCAGTGAGGCATAAGGAATCGTTCCTGTTTGGATCGATAATAAGATCACCCCGATACTTGCCAGCAGACACGCCAGCATGCCAGTACGACTAAGACGTTCCTTCAAAAAAACGGTCGCTAACAAGACATTGACTAGCGGATTGATGTAATAGCCTAAGCTGGCTTGCATCACGTGGCCCGCACTCACCGCGAAGATAAAGGTGAACCAGTTGATGGAGATCAGCACAGAAGCTAAAACGATCAGTCCAGCAAATGCTTTGTTCTTCCACAGCAGACGTGCTTCTTGTAAAAATTGCGTTTTCTTCCCAGAAAGCACGATAAACAACACCATAAAAACAAAGGACCACACGATTCGGTAGCACATCGTTGCTAATGGCGAAACCCCAACGATTATTTTCCAATATAGTGTGACCAAGCCCCACAAGACATAGGCAGACAATCCAAAATAAACGCCTTTATTCTTCATTTTCTCCCTGATTTTTTTCCATTAAAGCAAGCCTTTAATGAAAAAAAATACTCCTCCTAAACCATAAGTTATCTTATTATATCGAATTTTTTGGTTTTTCATAGAGTTTCATGAAATAAATCAAGAAAAGCACCCTTCAAAGAAAGGTGCCCCTCTTTATTCCAGCGGTTCTTCCGCACCTTCCAGCCACACGGCTTCTGGTTTCTGATCACGAATCAAGAATAGCCCCGTTGCAAACAGCAGTCCAGAAGCGATCGTCATCAATAAGAAAGAAACATTCATCCCATGAAGCAACGCACTCGTTCCTGTTAAGGTCGTGCTTTTTTGCGCCACACTATTCATGATCCCGACAAATAATGCTGTCCCGATGGCGCCTGCCACCGTCCGCAAAGAAGTCAATAACGCTGTTCCATGCGCCGTCAGCTGCGGCGGAATATTTTTATTTCCCCACGTCACGAAGGGCATCAACAAACAGCCTGTGGCGGCACAGCGCAGCATGTTCAAAACCACTGCTACCCAGATACCCGTATGCATATGGATAAAATACATGCCGATGTTGCTCAAGACCAGTGAGCCGCCGCCAAAAAGCGTCAACAGACGGATGCCGACTTTGTCATAGATTCGCCCAGCCACGGGACTTAAAAATGCCGAGACCAGGGAACCTGGCAAAACGACTAATCCCGAGATCGTCGCTGATTTGCCTAAAATCGACTGCACGTAAAGCGGCATCAGCATCGCCGAACCCATCAAGACCAAGTAAAGCATGATACTGCCAAAGACACTGATGGCATATTCTTTTGTTTTTAAGACCCGCAGATCCAAAAATGGGGTTTCCGCTCTTAACTGACGGAAGACAAAGAAGATTCCTGCTACCAAACCGATCCCTAAGGTTCCTAAAACCGGCAAGCTGAAAAAGCCATAGCTGCCGATATTGCCAAAGCCTAAAGTGATCCCACCAAAGGCGAAGGCACTCAAAACAAAAGAGGTCTGATCAAATTTGCTGTTGCTTACTGGCAACACATCATCAAAAACCTTTATGGCCCAAATCAACGAGATCAAAACGATCACGGCAACGATATAAAAAATCGCATGCCAGTTCAAGCGGTCCACGATCACCCCAGCAAGAGTCGGTGCGATCACGGGTGCCGCGGTGATCGATAATCCATACCAGCCCATCACCACACCGATACGATTGATCGGATAGATCGATAAGAGGATCACTTGCGCCATTGCGGTCAAGATTCCATTGCCTACGGCCTGCAAAATACGAGCAAGCATCATGACTAGAAAATTGGGCGCTGTGGCACAAAGCAGCAAGCCCACCAACGCAATTCCTAAGGCAGCGAGATAGAGCTTTTTGGTTGGCACACGATTCATAAGATATGCCGTCAAGGGCATAACGATCGCCATTGCCAAAGAATACCCGCTAGTCAGCCATTGGCCCGTAGTGACGGAAATCTGCAAGTCATTGACGATGGCGGGTAAAGCCGTCGTCAATGCGGTCGCCAACATGGATACGGCAATACATGTAATCATTAAATTAATAAAAATCAGCGTCCGCTGACGTTCCGTTCGTTGGACTGTTTCACTCAATCAACGTCCGCCTCCTTCTCAAGATAAAACTGTTCGATTTTTGCTAAGGCTTGACCAAAGGCTTGTTTTTCTTCTGCCGTCAAATAGGTCAACATTTCTTGGTGCGCCTTGCTGCGTTTTTCTTTCATTCGCTGTGCCTCTTCCTTGCCTGCTTCTGTCAGCGAAATCAAATGACTGCGTTTATCTTTCGGATCGACTTCTTTTTGGATCAGCCCTTTTTCAGCCAGTTTCTTTAGTAGTTCGCCAGTGGATGTCGAACGAATCGCTAAATACGCGGCGAGATCTTTTTGGGTCAACGTGCCTTTTTCGTCCAATACCAGTAAACAATTGAACTGCCCCCGTCCCGGCATAAAGCGTCCATACTTTTGTTCCGCATACCGCCGATTTAATTTATACACTTCAAACAATCGTTCCACGATTTCTTGTTCGGAAACCATCGATCTTCAGCTCCTTTCGCCTCTTCACTATTTAGATAGGTACCTAGTTAAAAGTCCGTTCTCCATTTTACATAGGTACCTATCTATTGTCAAGAAAGGATTGACATTGAGAGCGGATGCAGCAACCAAAAACGAAAAAAGCATTGAAACTTACGCTTCAATACTTTCCTCGTGGTTCTTTTTCTCCGCAAACTCTGCCAGCAGTTGCCGAACTTCATCCGTTGATTTGGTATTCATCAATTTTGCTCGCAAATCACTGGCACCAGGGAAGCCTTTGACATAGATTTTAAAGAAACGATGCAATCCTGCGATCGAGCGTGGCACCATTTTGGCGTAATGATCCTGCAAGTCTAATTGCAGCTGTAGCAAGCCTAATAGCTCTTCTGAGGTATGCTCTTTCGGTTCTTTTTCAAAGGCATAGGGATTCTTGAAAATGCCCCGACCGATCATGATTCCGTCCACGCCATATTTTTCTGCTAGCTCTAAACCTTTGGTACGATCAGGGATATCGCCGTTGATCGTCAGCTTCGTTTGTGGGGCGATTCGGTCCCGCAAGGCAACCACTTCAGGAATCAATTCCCAATGGGCATCGACCTTGCTCATTTCTTTGCGGGTTCGCAAATGGATCGAAAGGTTGGCGATATCTTGTTGCAGGACATGGATCAGCCAGGCTTCCATTTCCCCTAGTTCGGTATAGCCCAAACGCGTCTTGACACTGACCGGCAGACCGCCAGCTTTGGCTGCTTGGATCAGCTCAGCCGCAACGTCCGGTCGCAAGATCAAGCCGCTGCCTTTGCCTCGTCCGGCAACGTTTGGCACTGGACAGCCCATATTTAAGTCAATCCCTTTAAAGCCCATCTCGGCTAATCCGATACTCATTTCACGGAAATACTCTGGCTTGTCTCCCCAAATGTGGGCTACCATCGGTTGCTCATCTTCGGTGAAGACTAAACGTCCCCGCACACTGTCGCGTCCTTCTGGATGACAGTAACTATCGGAGTTGGTAAATTCCGTAAAGAAAACATCTGGTGCGCCGGCAGCTTGAACGACATGCCGAAAAACGACATCGGTGACATCTTCCATTGGTGCTAGAATAAAAAAAGGCTTCGGCAATTCAGCCCAAAAATTTGTTGTCATGATTTACGCTCCATTTCTTTGTCCAAGGATCTTATTTTATGACCCCACTTGCAAAACAAACCCCATTATACTAAGAATGCGTCAAAGAAGCAAAAGAGCAAGACGACACCCGCCGGTGCTTCGCCTTGCTCTTTTGCAACAGATGCTTAATACTGCCGAATAACTGGCGGTTCGTAGGCTTGAATAAAGGCTTCAAGTTCACTCGTTGTTTGCGCAAAGCCGATTTTTTCGCGATCGGCCTGCGTCAAGAACTCATTTTCCACCATGTTGTCATATAAGGCTCTCGTTGCGTGGTAAAAGTTGTTCACATCATAAAAAGCACAAGGATTCGGGTTTTGACCGATTCTTGACCACGAGATCATCTCCGTGATTTCTTCCAGCGTACCCGGACCGCCTGGCAGTGCGACAAACGCCTGCGACAATTCGAACATTTTCCGTTTTCTTTCTGACATCGTCTCGACGACATGGAGTTCGGTCAACCCAGGATGTGCTAGTTCCCGATCTTTTAAAAAGGTTGGGATCACCCCGATCACCTGACCGCCATTTTCTAAGACAGCATCTGCCAATACGCCCATCAAGCCTGCTTTTCCTCCGCCATAAACCAGCGTATTTTTTCGTGAAGCGATCCACTGCCCCAATTCTTGGGCGGCTGTTGCAAAACTAGGTTCATTACCGACACTGGCACCACAATAGACTGCAATTTTCATAAAACTCTCCATCATCCTTCTCAATCATTTTGAAATAGTATATCATGATTCTGATAAAGGTTCTGGGAAAGGATGGAAAAAAATTTATGAACATTGAGGAGTATCAACGATTTATCAGTGACTTCTACAAAGCCCGCAACTGGTATCAATATGATCCGTTTATTCGGGCGAATTTTTTAGCAGAAGAAGTCGGGGAAGTGAGCCGTGCCATTCGGACATTGGAGATTGGCCGTGACCGTCCCGATGAACAAGAAGGCTTGCCGGAAGAAAAACTGGCAAATCTGACGGAAGAATTGGGCGATGTACTGGATAACTTATTTATTCTCGCCGATAAATACGATATTTCTCTGGAAACAATCATGCAAAAACACAAAGAAAAGCTTTTGTCTCGCTATCAAATGAACCAAGAGACAGAAAAAAACAGCTAACGGGCTACTTGTTGCGTAACGGGCAGCGGCAAAGTTTGCTTTTCTTAAATACAAAAAACCAACGTTTCTGTGGTCGATCGGCCAGTGAAACGTTGGTTTTCTTCTATTATATAAAAAGTTGGTTCTCCTTTTTATGCAATAGGAGGTGTTTATTGTGCCATTTGCTCTACCAGTTCTTCCAATCCAGTCAAGGCTTGGTAGCCGTAGCCAAAGAGATAATTGTAGTCCATGCTGTAGACTTGTTTGTTTTTGATGGCTTTCATGCTAGAGAGTTTGTCGTTTTTGTATAAGCCTTCAATGATTTCTTGACCGGAAACACTGCCTTCGATCGTTGCCCAGTCGCCGACGATCAAGACATCGGGATCCGTTTCGATCAAAGTTTCGACACTGACTTCCCCTGAATAGTCTTGAAACACATTGTTCAGTTTGATCATATCAAAGTTGCTATTGAAAAAAGACTCATCTTGAGCGGCATAGACACTGACAACACTAGGATCAGACATAAAGAGATGGGCAAAGGTTTGCTCTTCTTTGTCTGCTACTTTTTCTTCCAAAGCACTCTGGCGATCCTTTAATTCTTTTTCAAAAGCAGCGGCTGCCTCGGGGACATTGAAGAGCTTGCCAAGGTTTTCAATGTCTTGATAAACGGAATCAAATGTTGCTCCAGTGACAGAGGTTTCTTGGACATAAGTCGGAATGCCCATCTCGTTCAAGGAATCAACGGTGCCGACGCCCCAATCTTGGTTATCGAAAAGTCCCCCGCGACCAAAAATCAAATCTGGATCCACACTTAGCGCCGTTTCTTTACTGATATAGTCACTGCCCAGGTCGTTTAGTTCTGCATAATCAGCAGCAACTTCCTCATCAGCGGCACCAAAGGTTGCACCGACACCCGCAATCTGATCCTTGAGGCCGAGATGCAGCAGCAATTCCGCTGCTGGTCGTGTGTTGGCTACGACTTTTTTCGGTGCCTCATTAAAGGTTTGGTCCTTGGCAGTCCACTGCGTACCGCCTTCTGCTTTGGTGTAGTTGCTGATGGTTAAGGGATACGTACTTTCTGCCTGTGAGGAAGAAGCCGAAGTTCCTTCATCCTTCGTATTGCCGCAAGCGCTTAATGTAAAGACTGCCAATCCTACCCCAATCATTTTTCCCCATTTATTCATCTGTTTGCTCCTTTTCAAAATAATAATGAAACCCTAATCCGCCTGTGATCGGATGATGGTAAATACTGCATTTCACGCCATAGATTTCTTCGATCAGTTCTTCTGTCAGCAGCGTTTCTGGCTCGCCATACCCTACGACCCGACCATCTTTTAAGGCATAGATGATGTCGCAATAGTTAGCTGCTTGTTCCAAATTGTGCAGCGCCGCCAACAAGCCAATCTTCAGATGCTTGACGGTTTCTAAGATTTCCAGCTGGTAACGGATATCCAAATGATTGGTCGGCTCATCGAGAATCATAAATTTCGGTTCTTGGGTGATGGCACGAGCAAGGACGACCCGCTGTTTTTCGCCACCTGATAATGAGAGGTAACTGCGTTTTCTGTAGGCACTTAGCCCTGTTTTGGCTAAGGCTTCGGTGACCAGCTCATGATCGGCTTTGGTGTCTTGTTCCAATAAACCCTTGTGGGGCGTGCGGCCTAAAAGCACCATCTGTTCTACTGTTAAATCAAAGCTCACCTCATTGAACTGACTGACGACGCTGACTTGCTGGGCGACTTTTTTTTCGGAACTTTTCAAAATATTCATCTCACCCAAATAAATGTCGCCGCTGTCAGGTTTCAACGTTTTGTAGATAGCTTTTAACAATGTAGATTTGCCGCTGCCGTTGGACCCAATCAAGCCGACAAATTGCCCCTGTGCGGTTTGGACGGAGATGTCTTTTAGTATCTGCTGATCCCCGATCGTTAGATTGAGCTTTTCAACTGCTAATTTCATTCCGTCACCCCCCAAAGTTGTATTGCCGTTTGACAATGATATAGATAAAGATCGGTGCGCCAATCAGCGCTGTAATGATCCCGATCGGCAGTTCGACTCCTTGCAGGGTCGAGCGGGCGATCACATCCGCCCAAATCAAAAACAACGCGCCTGTCAAAGCGGTCAAAGGCATCAACAGGCGATGATCCGACCCGCTGACTCCACGTACGATATGAGGAATGATCAAGCCGACAAAGCCGATCATACCAGAATTCGCAACGATGATACTGGTTAATAGCGCCGCTAACAGCATGTAAAAACGACGATAGAAGGTCAGCTTGACCCCTAAGGTAGAAGCAACTTCATCCCCCAGCAAAAGCGTATTCAAAACACGGTATTGCGTCAGAAAGAACAGCGTGATCAAAGAAACCAGAACCACGATAAAGCCTAATTTGTTCCAAGAAGCCGAGGCTAAGCTGCCCATCGACCAAAACGCTACGGTCTTCATCCCTTCTGCATTGCTAGCCAGATAGATGATCAAGTTTGAAACAGAGCTACATAAGGCACTGACGATCGTCCCCGACAGCACAAGTTTTGTGGAAGTCATTTTCCCACCGATACTGGCAAGCAGCAGCACCAAAATAGTCGCAATCCCCGCTCCTGCAAAGGCGCCAAACGATAAGCCCAGCTGCAAGACTAGCGCCGAGCCGCCAAAACCGACTAAGATGGCAAAGGTCGCCCCTAAGGATGCGCCGGAAGAGATCCCTAGGATATATGGATCTGCCAGCGGATTTTGGACCACTGCCTGCATCACTGCCCCGCTGATCGCTAACCCCATCCCCACAAAAATAGAAAGCAAGACCCGCGGTGCCCGAACAAACCAGACGATATTGATGTTTGCGTCTGAAATGCCTGAAAGATCACCAACCAATCCATGGCTGATTTTATAGAAGAGAATTTGGTAAACTTCGCCAAGGGTGATATTGGCTTGTCCGTTTGCCAAAGCAACTCCTGCAGATAAGAGAATGGCGACAACTAAAACACAGCAAATGATTGTCGACACCATCCAACGATTTGATTTAATCAACCCTACCGACATGTGATTCTCCTTTATTCAGCACGAACTCCTCTGATTTCACAGCAAAAACAACCTTGACCGTTGCCTCGCCGCCATCATAAAAGAAGCATCTGTGCGTTTTTTCGCTTATAAAAGTGCTTCTCATGAAAAGCGCCAAAGCCATGTGCTACTTTGACATCTATTTGCAAATGAGAATCACTCTCAATGAATAGAGTCATTATAAGGAACCTTTTGTGAAATGTAAATAATTTTCTGAAAATTTCCTTAAATAAGAGTTATTCTAATGTTCGTGATTGATTGGGCATTTTCCTTTCCATTGACCTATCGAAAACACGGTACCCGTGAAGAAGCAAATTCTTCGGCAAAATAATCCAGTTTTTTTAATGATGAAAAAAGACAGACTTCATTTCGTACGAAGTCTGTCTCCAGTCTGAAGCCTATGCTTAGGCAGGCTTTTTCTTGCTAGCTTCCCTTTGTTAGCACGTGAAACCTATGCGTTGCCAAGGATTTGCTGATTCAACGAAATCATCTCCAAAAGACCTTGAGCGGCTTCACTGCCTTTATTGCCGGCTTTGGTTCCCGCTCGTTCAACGGCTTGTTCAATCGTTTCAGTCGTCAACACACCAAACATGATCGGAATGTCGGCATTCAGACCAATTTGGGCTACGCCTTTCGCCACTTCATTTGAGATCAATTCATAGTGGGTCGTTGCTCCGCGAATCAAGGCACCTAATGTCACGATCCCATCGTATTGTTTGTGGTCAACGATTTTTTTGGTAATATACGGAATCTCATAAGCACCTGGAACCCAATACACATCGATGTTTTCTGCTTTGACTCCATGACGCACCAAATTGTCTTTGGCGCCTTCCACTAACTTGGAAGTGATAAACTCGTTGAATCGTGAGACCACGATCCCTACTTTGACTGCCTCTCCCTGAAACGTTCCTTCAAATACTGTCATCGCTCATTCTCCTTTGGTTGATTAAATAGATAGGTAATGGTGAAACTTTTCTTTCTTCGTTTTCAAGTAGCTGCTGTTTTCTTTATGCGCGGGCATCTCCAGCGGAACCCGTTCTGCGACCTTGATCCCTAAGCTTTCTAATTCCTTCACTTTGTCAGGGTTATTGGTCATCAGTTGAATCTCCTGCACTTCTAAGGAACGTAAAACATCGGCAGCAAACGTGTAGTGACGAGCATCTGCTGCAAAACCCAATGCAATATTTGCTTCATACGTATCCAATCCTTGTTCCTGCAGCTGGTAGGCACGGAGCTTGTTCCGCAAGCCAATACCGCGGCCTTCTTGGCGTAGATACAAAATCGCACCACGGCCTTTTGCTTCGATCTGCCGCATAGCTTCTTGCAGCTGTTCGCCACAATCACAGCGATGAGAGCCGAAGACATCGCCTGTTAAACACTCTGAATGGATCCGTAGTAACAGCGGCTCGGTAGTATGTTGAATCTCGCCTTTGGCTAGTAAAAGGTGTTCATTGCCGAATTCATCTTCAAATAAGGTCAATTGGAACGCCCCATAAGCCGTTGGCAGATCCACCGTGATAGGTGCAGTTCCTCGTAGATATTCCGCCAACTCATCAATGGTCAAAAACGGCAGCTGCCATTTTTCTGCTAATTTTTTCAATTCTGGGACCCGAGCCATCGTGCCATCTTCATTTAAAATCTCACAAATGTAGGCTGCTTCCACGCTGCCAGCAAGCTTCGCTAAATCCACAGCCGCTTCTGTATGTCCTCTGCGTTCCAACACGCCGCCAGGTTGAGCGGTCAATGGGAAGATATGTCCAGGGCGATAAAAATCCGCAGCCTGTGACGCAGGATCAGCCAACTTTTCAATCGTCACTGCCCGGTCTTTCGCAGAAATTCCCGTACTCGTCATCACGTGATCGACACTGATGGTAAACGCGGTACCAAAGGCATCCGTATTATTGGCGGTCATCTCAGGCAATGCCAGCTTTTCAGCGATCGCTTGTGAGAGGGGTGCACAGATCAAGCCGCGGCCATAAGTCGCCATAAAATTGACGGCTTCTGGCGTTGCGTATTCAGCAATCCCAATCAAATCTCCTTCTGATTCCCGATTTTCATCATCGGCGACAATCACTAAGCCGCCTTTTTTTAACCATTCCACTGCTTGTTCTACTTTATGCATCGTCTGCCTTCTTTCATTTTTGTTGGTATTTGACATATTTCCCAATCATATCCGTCTCGATATTGACCCACTCCCCTTGTTTCAACTGCCCCAGCGTCGTCTGGTCTTTGGAATGGGGGATCAAGCTAACGGAAAAGGCCTGTGCCGTCGTCTGGGTGACCGTCAAACTGACGCCATTGATCGCAATCGACCCTTGCGGAATGATTTCCCCTTGCACACTGGTGGGGTAAGCAAATGTCAAGATCAAGGCATTTTCCAACTGCTTTTTCTGGATCAAACGGGTCGTTACATCAATGTGGCCTGCGACAAAGTGGCCTTCAAAACGCTGCGTCGCTGCCATCGCTCGCTCCAAATTGACTTCGGCACCCACCGAGAGTTGTTTAAAGGTCGTTCGTTGAAAGGTTTCCGGCATGATATCCACCGTAAACGTCATCGCTTGTTTGGCGATCGCCGTCAAACACGTCCCGTTGATCGCCATGCTGTCTCCGATCTGGTAATCCGCCAGCAAGCCTTCCGACGCACTGCAGGTTAGCTGGATCGTGCGGCTTTGCTTGCGGATCTCTTTGATGCGGCCTTTTTCCTGAATCAATCCTGTGAACATTCCTCTTGTCTCCTTCCTCGGATGCAAACATCTTCCCCAACTGCTGTCACCGTCACCTCTGTTAGCTGCTGCAGCTGTTTCGGGGTACGTTCACTGGTAAAACTTGCGAGACTATTGCCCCCAAGAAACTTTGGCGCCACATAGGTAATGCTTTCTTGCCACAGTCCGCTGGCTAAAAAGGCATCATGGATCGCAGCGCCTCCCTCCACGTAAAGCGATTGGACCTGTCGTGTGGCAAGCTCCTTCAACAATGCAGCGATCGTCAACTCTTCCAGCTGGATCACTGAGACATGCGCTGGCAAATCACTGACAGCTGCCTGCTGCGTAAAAATCCACACAGGTGCCGAATCGTCGGCAAACAGTGCCAATTGGGGTTGCGACAGCGTTCGTCCCCGACGGTCTACCACGATGCGAATCGGCGGAAAGCTGGTTTCAATCGTGGTCAATAAGGTGGGATCATCCGTCAACACCGTCTGACTGCCCACTAAGATTCCTTGATAGTCCCCACGTTCTTGATGGACCTTTTGCCAAACCGCTGAACCAGTGATCGCACTGCGGGTCTGCGCATCATGAGCGATCCGACCATCTAAAGTGATCGCTTGCTTCAATGCCACGTAAGGTCGCTGATGCTGATGGTAAAAATTATAGTGTGGATTCAAACGGCGCACTTCTGTTTCTTCGATACCCACCAACACGTCGATGCCCTGATTTTCTAAAAAGCGCATGCCTTGTCCAGCCACGATCGGGTTAGGGTCTAACTGGCCGACGACTACTTTTTTGATGCCGCTGTCGATGATCAGCTGGGTGCAAGGCGGCTGTTTTCCTTGATGGTTGCAAGGTTCTAACGTCACGTATAAAGTCGAATTGATTAGGTCTTCGGAGGAATGGCATTGTTCGATGGCGTTTCGTTCCGCATGGGGCTGCCCATAGACTAAGTGAGCCCCTTTGACAATGACCCGTTGCTCTTTGACGATCACAGCGCCCACTAGCGGATTGGTAAAGGTTTGGTAACGCCCTTTTTTGGCTTCTGCGATCGCCAAACGCATGTATTCGTTATGCATCTTCCTTCCTCCTTTCAATAAAAAAATGCCTCGTGAGAATCTCACGAGGCATAGACAAACAAGACCGGCAAAAAATCAATTTTAGACGCACTGCGCCCCTTGAAATTTTGTGGTTTTTCTTCTCCCATCCAGACTTTCACTGTCGGTGCCAGATTCACACTGGCTCCACCGCATAGCTATGCGGGTCACGGACTTCAAGCATTGTACTTGTCACCGTCGGTCGGGAATTACACCCTGCCCCGAAGAATACTATTCAATTCATGTGCATTTTAGCCCGACCATTTTTGTTTGTCAATAGGCCTGATTACAAGCCAATAGGAATTCCTCTTGGCTTTTTCTTTTAGCAATCCCAAAGCAGCGACAGCAGAAATCCCTTGTCGTTCCACCATTTCCCTAAGCTGCAGCAAGGCGATTTTGCCTGTAAAAAAACACGAGAAAACCTAGGTTAAATATTTTTTCTCGAACGAAGCCATTTATCGAACTCCGTCACGAGTAAGACGACCATCCCAGAAGCTGCTGAGATGACCCAGCCGATCAAGGACATGTCCTCCGTATGAAAGGCGCTTTGCATAAATGGAACATAGGTCAATAACAGTTGCAGAACCAGCATCACACCAATGATCAAGAACGCTTTTGGATTGGTGAAGGAAGCTTTAGAAAACGCTGGTGCACTGGTACGGATGTTGAACAAATAGAAAATCTTACTCAAGACCACGATATTGACCATCATGGTACTGGCAACGGCTTCGCTGACGCCTTGCAGCAAGAGCCAGTCATGGGCGATCAAACTGATGACTGCCATCAAAATCGATACATACGCCATCTGCCAAATATCGTGGCGATTCAACAATTTATTGCCTGTCTTTCGCGGTTTGCGGTTCATGATCCCAGACTCTGCTGGTTCAAAGATAAACGCAAACTGGATCGTAATAGCAGAAACCATGTTGATCCACAGCAGTTGTGTCGCCTGCAGCGGCAATTCTTTTTGCATCATGATCGTAAAGGCAATGATCAGCCCTTCGGCAAAAGATGTCGGCAACAGAAACAGAATGCTCTTTTTGATGTTGTCATAGATCCTGCGTCCTTCGCGAATCGCTAAGGACATGGTACCGAAATTGTCATCGGTCAAGATCATATCAGCAGAGTCTTTGGCTACATCCGTGCCGCTGATCCCCATCGCTACACCAATATCCGCCCGCTTCAACGCAGGGGCATCGTTGACCCCGTCCCCTGTCATCGCCGTGACTTTGCCTTTGGCTTGTAGCGCTCTGATAATGTCCAATTTATTTTTCGGCGTGGTTCGTGCAAAGACTTGATTCGTCAAGGCAGCATCTTGAAATTCAGCTTCACTCATCTGATCCAACTCGGCCCCAGTCACGACGTGAATCTCATCCGCTAAGCCAAGTTTTTCCCCAATCGCTTTGGCGGTCAGAGGGTGATCCCCAGTGATCATTTTCACTTGAACACCGGCTTGGTTCATTTCCTTCAGGGAGGCAATCACTTCTTCTCGCGGCGGATCGATGATCCCGGCGATCCCTAGTAATTGCAGCCCTTGCTCAAAAATCGTTTCATCAATGTGATCAATCGAAACTTTCTGATAGCCCACCGCTACCACTCGTTTGCCTTCTGCCGACAAGCGGCGGACATGGCCTGTCCAATAGGCTTCATCAAAAGGTGCCGCTTGTTTTTGCACCATTTCAAACAATTTATCTGGGGAGCCTTTAACAAATAACAAGCGTTCCCCCGCAGGGTTTGCCACTAGTTTCGCCATGTAGCGGTTGTCCGAATCAAAGGGCAGCATATCCAGTTCTTGGTAAGCGGGTGCTTGCGGATAGGTAAATTGCTTATGATACAGCGTCAAAAAGGAGCCGTCTGTTGGTTCCCCATTGATCGTCCAGTGATTTCCTTCTGGGACCAGTACCGTATCGTTGGCTTCGTAGCCAGCTTCCAAAAACAACTGCAAGATGTCTTGCGTGCGAACGTCCTCCTGCTTTGGACGAATCACGCCCACCGGCGCATAGCCGTCACCCGTCACTTCATATTCCTGCTCAGCCAATACGATGTCTTTGACCGTCATTTCATTTTTGGTCAGGGTACCGGTCTTATCCGTCGCGATCACATCCACTGAGCCTAGCGTTTCAACCGCCGGCAGTGTTTTGATGATGGTGTGCTTGTTTTTTGCCATGTCGCTGACACCCATCGCCAAAACCACCGATGTCGTTGCTGGCAATCCTTCTGGGATCGAGCCGACGATCATGGTGACGACGGCTAAGGACAAGACAGAGATCGCGTAGGTTTGCTGGAACAAACTGACGATAAACAGCAAGACCGCCACGCCCATGATCACATAGGTGATGCCTTTCCCCAGCCCATCGATTTCTTTCATCAACGGCGTTTTTCGTTCTTCCGTTTGATTGACTTCTGTGGAGATTTTCCCGATCTCAGTCGTGGCGCCGGTAGCGATCACGATCCCTTTCCCGCTTCCTGACGTCACGGAAGTCGAAGCAAACGCCAAATTCCGTTGTTCCGCTAATGGAGTTGCTTCATCCATTAAGGCATCTGTTATTTTTTCCACCGAATCGGCTTCACCAGTCAAGGCGGATTCTTGGATACGCAAGTTGTCGGCTTCGATGATCCGCAGATCTGCGGGCACATTGTCACCAGCTTCTAGGAATACGACATCCCCTGGAACGACTTCGGCAGCTGGAATATCTTGCCGAATCCCATTCCGATAGACCGTGGCTTCTGCTGATAGCATCTCTTTGATTCGTTCTAACGCATCGGAAGCATTGGCTTCTTGGTAATAACCGATCAACGCATTGACCAGTACGACGATGCCAATGATCACGGCATCAGAGAAATGCCCCATCAGCAGCGTTAAGATGGCGGAGAAAATCAAAATGTAGATGATCGTGTTATGGAATTGCCGCAGCAGCAACCGCCACTTGGCGGTTTTTTTGACCGCTAATTGATTCAATCCGTAGGTTTCTAACCGCTCGGTTACTTGTGCCTCAGTCAATCCTTGATCGATAGAGGGCACCTGATACTGTTCGATTGTTTCTGACATTGATAATTGAAACTCTTTTTTATTCATTTATTCTTCTTCCTTTTCTTTTTCATTGATGGATAACACAAATAAGCCCCTTATTTAGAAACTGCTCCTAAATAACGCGCTGTTGTTGGTCTCCTATTCAATTAAAAAGTAAGGTAAGTCAAAATAGTGTTTCTGCTCACCGTCACTCGAGTCGCTTGACATTCGTTTACCACCCCCTCTAAAGTTAGCAATAAGCGTAACAAACTATTTTTTCAAAGTCAAGAGTCATCGCTTTCAAAAATGAAAAGTGACTGGCTTCTTCACAAAAAAAGCCGCACGACAACGATTTATTGCCGTGCAGCTTCCTTCAGTACATTCTCTTCAAGCCCAAAGGCACGCCTTAAAGCTGATCCAGTGCCTCGCTGATCGGTGTTTCTCCTGCTTGGACTTTGATGACTTTTTGATAAGTTGCTGGACGCTCCAGCATTTCACCCAACAAGACGGCGACATCCTCGATCGGGATCGCACCAGAGGTCGTTTCACTGATCTCAATCAAACTAGATCCTGGAGTTTCTTTCAACGCACCCGGCTGCAAAATCGTATAGTCTAGTGCGGTATTGTCGATCAGCCAGCGATCAGAGAAAAATTTGGCGATCGTGTAATCCATCAATGACGCCATGCCTTCCCTTTGCCACTGTTCAGGTTCTAAGGCATAGGCTGAGCTAAGGTGGATGTAGCGTTTAATTCCTTTTGATTCGGCGGCTTGCATCACTTTGACCGCACCATACAGATCGGATTGCAGCAAGTCTTTGCCTCGGGAACCCGCCACGAAGTATACCGCTTCCGCATCTTCGAATTTCGCCGCCATCTCTTCCGGTTCCGTGTGTAAATCAAAGAACACGGGCTTGATCGTCTCCGTTTCTGTGATTTTCTCACTGCTGCGCGCACCAGCATAAACGATGTGTCCTTGTTTTTCTAGAAAGTCGATCAATTTTTGACCTACTCGTCCAGTAGCACCAACGACAAAAATTTTCATTTTCTTTGCTCCTCTCGATTCTTTTTCCAACTCTTGCTAGTATCATCGTAGGACAAAAACCAAGATCCAACAACTATTCTGTTCCTAAACGAAAGGGAAAAAGGCACAGCACAAACCAATTCTTGCTATTTTTCCCCATAGAAACCCATGTTTTTTAAAAAACACCCAAAAAAATGAAAAAAATTTTCTCAAACGATTGACAAAGCCTTGACTCTTTTGTAGACTAGGTAGAAATAATTTAAATATTTAGAAAATTCCAAATAAAGAAAAGGACGGTGGCGTATATGACCCGCACCAATGTTAGCAAACGAATTATTTTATTATTATAGCCGGGACTGTTTGATTTTATACATTCAAAGAGTCCCTATTCACATTGCATCCAAAAAGAAGATCAGCTTCTTGAGATGGAGTGTTTTTTTATACCCATTTTCAAGGAAGCGGTCTTTTGCAAACTGACACATTGATGTCAGATAGATCCGAAACGCTCGTTGAACAACTGCTGCCGATTCCCCACGGTTATGCACTGCACTTATTCTAAAGACCCCTTCTGTTTGAACACTTGATTGGTCATGCAGAAAAAGGAAGGATGATTTTTTCTTATGAAAACCGTCAACACGATCGCTGCTTTTGTAAACAAGTATTTGATCTATATCATGATTTTATTGATGATCGTCTCTTATTTTTTCCCGCAACCCTTCTTATGGATTCCGCCTCGTACAACGATTCTTTTGAGCATCATCATGTTTTGTATGGGGATGACTTTAAACGTTGCTGCTTTTAAAATGGTCGTCTTACAGCCTAAAGCATTCATCTTAGGAGTGCTTTTCCAGTTCACCATCAGTCCTTTGGTGGCTTACGGCTTAGCGCAGCTGTTTGGTCTTTCTTCCGGTTTGATCATCGGGTTTGTCCTACTAGGTTGCGTTTCTGGTGGAACCGCCAGCAATGTCATGACCTTTATCGGCAAAGGCGATGTCGCCCTCACCGTTTCTATGACCACGGTATCGACCTTGTTAGCGACCGTCGTTACACCCTTTTTGGTTTACGTCTTGGCTGGACAGTATACCGAGATCTCCTTCTGGGAAATGCTCTTGTCTGTTTTGCAGATGGTGCTTTTGCCGATCATTTTAGGGGTGATCGTTCACAAACTCATTGCCAAGCACATCGAGCGATTTCTGCAATCATTTGTATTGATTTCTTCCGTTAGTATCTTATTGATCGTTGCCGGAACTGTCGCTCGCAACGGTGCCGTGATCGTCCAATCTGGCTTGATCGTAATTTTCTTAGTCTTGCTCCATAACTTGATCGGCTACGGCGCAGGCTATGGTCTGAGCCGTGTGATGGGCGTCAGTGCCACCCAAGCCAAATCCATCATGTTTCAATTAGGAATGAAAAATACCGGCCTAGCGATCTCGTTAGCCAATGCCCACTTTGCCGCCATTGCTGCAGCCGTTACCCCTGCCGCAGTCGGCATGGTGATCCATCAAATTACCGGACCAATTTTAGCCAATCTCGTGGCCAAGAAAGAAGGAAAACAGTATGAGTCAAAGTATCTTTTTGCCAAACTACACAATCGGGGCGGACGCCTACGAAAAAGTAAATGACATCGTAAAACCATACGGCACCAATGCCGTGATCATCGGCGGAAAAACCGCCCTTGAAAAAGCCGAAGACAAGATCAAAGCCGGTTTAACGTCAGAAGTCAAAGTGACGGATACCTTGTGGTACGGCGGCAACTCGACCTATGAAAACGTCGATCAGCTGTTAGCCAATCCAAGCGTCCAAGCCGCCGATGTTCTATTCGCCGTTGGCGGCGGCCGCGTTTGCGATACCGTCAAAGTGGTTGGAGAAAAAGCAGGCAAACCAGTCTTCACCTTCCCAACGATCGGCTCCAACTGCTCACCAGTCACCGCGGTCTGTGTCATCTATAAAGAAAACGGCGAGATGCAAGGGCTGTTTTTCCCTTCGCAGCCGCCAACCCATGCCTTTATCGACAGTGAAATAATCGCCCAAGCCCCCGACAAGTACTTATGGGCAGGAATCGGCGATGCCCTCTCCAAAGAGATCGAGTCGACGTTTTCAGCGCGGGGCGATCAGTTAGATTACACCGATGGGTTAGGCATCCAAATCGGCAAAATGTGCACGGAACGCTTATTGCAATACGGCACACAAGCCTTGAAAGACAGTGCCGCCAATCAGCCGTCTTATGCCATTGAGCAAGTCGTCTTGGATATCATCGTGACCACCGGCTTAGTTTCCGTCTTAGTCATCAATGATTACAACTCCGCCCTTGCTCATTCCTTTTACTACGGAACGACCGTTTTGGAAAAAATGGAAGACTATTTGCATGGCGCTTCCGTTAGTTACGGCGTTTTGGCCTTGTTGCAGCTAGATCAGCAAGAAGCCCTCTTCCAGCGCATCTACGCCTTTATGAAGGAAAACAAATTACCGGTTTGCTTAGCTGATATGGGCCTTAACGACACCAGCGACCTTGAGGCAATCTTAGACAAAGCAATGACCACCAATGACATCGTCCACGTGCCTTATGAGATCACGCGAGAAATGTTCAAACAAGCAATCTTAGACGTAGAAGCCTATCATGCCAAACAAAACCAAGCAGCATTGGCAGCTGCGAATTAAATGAACCCCTCCAGCAACGAATTGCTGGAGGGGTTTTGTATGGCATTTTTCCTCTTGCGTTTGATTGCAATCGGTTTGGATTTTATAAAAATATTCTTAGCAAGTTAATACGATACTACTCATTATCTAGGTCTTTAGAAAATATTAAAAAGCACAATCAGCCTATGATACGACTGAGAGACTGCTTACCTCCCTAATTATCTACTTGTGAATAAAAGCGCATGGAAAAGCAATCCTTGTTATACTTATAAATAACACGAAGTCCATAGTAAAAAGGAGGAATCCTCATGACCCGTTACCAACGATTTCGCTTTGCTCGTTTAGGCGCTATTTTGGTGTTGGGCTTACTCCTCACTGGCTGCAGTGCGGATACGGCACCGATTGAAGAACAACCGACTACCGACACGGTCACTCCTTTTGAACCAGCGGTTTCCTATGAAACTTTTCCATTGCCGCAACCGATCTTAGACGGGGAAACCAGCGTGGCAGAAGCTCTCTTCAATCGGCGCTCGCAACGGGATTTTCAAGACACTGAGCTAACACAAGAACAGCTGGCACAGCTTTTATGGGCCGCTGCCGGTGTCACTACAGAAGATGGTCGCCGGACAGCGCCTTCGGCTGGTGCCTTGTATCCCTTAGACCTCTATGTCGTGGTTACACAGGTAACGGGGCTTGAGCCAGGGCTTTATCTGTATCAACCTGAGCAACATGCCTTAGCAAAAGTTCTTGCCGGCGATTTTCGGACCGCATTGGCGGAAGGTTCGTTGGACCAGCAAGCGATCCAACGGGCACCTGCCACATTGCTTTATACAGTGGTTTATGAACGACTGATCGAGCGCTATGGGGACCGAGGAATCGAACGCTATGCCTATATCGAAGTCGGTCATTCCGCCCAAAACGTCCTTTTGCAGGCCCAAGCGTTAGGCTTAGGTGCTGTGCCGATCGGCGCCTTCACGGATCATGAACTCAAAGAATTATTACAACTGCCGACGGAAAATGAACCCCGCTATTTGATTCCAGTGGGGGTTATTGAGTAGCGCTACTGAATAACAGAGCCCATTTTCGTAGGATTGTCAGTCTTTCATTAGAAAACGGCAACTGGCAAGGTTGATTTTCCCAGCAAAACCAGTAGAATCGAAAAATCACCTGCAAAAACAGCAGGTGGTTTTTCGATGGACTTACAGTTTGTATGCTCGGACTTCTTCTGGTATTTCTTCTAGCGGTAGCTCTTTTACTACCGCTTCGGTACCTGCTGCCATCGCTGTATCGTAGTACCAGCATTTGTATTTGATCGTATTCATCGTTTCTTGCAAGGCTGCCATTTGCTTGGTGACTTCTTCCAAACGTTCATGAAACAGCTGCTGCCGTTTCTGCAAAGACGCATCGCCTTCTTCGCCCCAATCCAAGAAATTCTTGATGTCTTTGATGGGCATGCCGGTATTCTTCAAACAATCGATCACTCTGATCGTCGCCACTTCTTTTTCTGAAAACACCCGAATGCCGCCATTGCTACGGGCCATATTGGGAAACATTCCTTCTCGATCATAGTAACGTAGTGTCGAGATAGGAATGTTAGTCGTTTTTGATACTTCACCAATCGAGTAACTCACTTGCATCGCTCCTAAAAAAAATTTTGTTTATCGCTTGACCTAAACCTAACTTCAGGTTCTACAATAAAAATACACCGCAAGCACTGTACTGTCAATCACCCGTCATCTCGCAGGTTTGGGTTTGGCAGCAGCAGGATTCGATGAAAAAATCATTCACTGGAGGAAAGACAAATGACAGAAATCAAAGAAAAAGTTATCGTAATTATGGGAGCCTCTTCAGGAATTGGGGAAGCAACCGCCGTTAAGCTAGCCGAACAAGGGGCAAAAGTAGTAATCGCCGCCCGCCGCGAAGAGCGCATTAAAGCCCTGGCTGAAAAACTAGGAGAAAATGTTTTGTATCAAACAGCCGATGTCACGAATCGCGAACAAGTCCAACAAGTCATTGATTTAGCCATGACCTCCTTTGGTCGGATTGATGTCCTTTTCAATAATGCTGGCATCATGCCTCAAGGAAACTTGGCAGAGTTGAACTATGACAGCTGGCAAAAAATGCTGGATATCAATATCATGGGGGTATTGAACGGGATCGGCGCTGTGCTGCCCATCATGCAAAAACAACAAGATGGCTTGATCATCGCCACTGACTCAGTTGCTGGACATGTCATTTACCCGGGATCTGCCGTGTACAACGGGACAAAGTTTGCGGTTCGTGCAATCATGGAAGGCTTGCGCCAAGAAGAACGTGAACATGGCATTCGCTCCACCATCGTCTCTCCGGGAATGGTCTCCACGGAATTGTTTGAAACCGTCGGTAATGCTCAACTAGAAGCAGCCTTGAAAGAAACCTCTCGCGTAGAAGGCAACAGCCTAACGCCAGAAGATGTAGCAAATGCAGTGGTTTATGCCATTCAACAGCCCAAACATGTGGCGATCAGCGAAGTCTTGCTGCGCCCAGCAAAACAAACCATTTAAGCTATTTCTACTAGCCCGTGAAACCTGCTATCCGCCTGAGGCGATCGCAGGTTTTTTTGTCGTCAAATACCGCCGTTCTCCTAGGAAAAATTACTTGTTTTTCTTGTAACACCCGCTTGTCCGAGTAATGTAAACCAATCGTTGCTTTATGTAAACGACTAGGTTCTGTTGCTACGGGGGAAATTTTTTTATACTTAGTGCAAAGCTTCCGTATAAAACGACCAATCAGAAACGAACCTACCGTATTTCTCTTATTTATGAATAGCCGAGCATGATTGATATCCCGCCTTCACCGTTGACTTGCAAGTATTATTAGCTGTCCTCTTTTAGTACTTGCTTTTTATAAAAGAATGGAGTGAGTGTATGAATGTGAAACAGCTGCTCGTCATTGCCGAGCAACGAAAAAACATCACGAATCAGAAATTGACCTATGCAGAAAACTTCTTGGCGGCCGGCTACTCTGCTGCCGAATTGCTGGCAGACGAAACCTTTCTCGAATTAGAGCGAAGGGAAACCCAACTGATTGCAGAACGCAATGCTATCTTTTACGAAGAAGTCAGCCACAATTAATCTCACCTGTCCAATTGTAGGCGACGAAAAAGCGAAGGATCAGCAGCACCTTCGCTTTTTTCTATCCCCCTCAAAGGCGTCCTTTGCCCTGAGGATAACGCTGCTTGATCGTCCAATAAAACAGCCCTGCAAAGAAACTGCCGAGAATCAGGAAATTCAAGCCGTATAGACAGTAGAGGAAGAAAAAGTTCAGCTGCCCACTGCTCCAAAAGCCCGTGATTCCCATTAAAACCAGACTGTTGACGCATCCTGTCAACAGACAAACCATGCGACTGCACTCCAAACTTTGTAATAAGTATTTTGTGATTTCATATAACGGACTGACGAGCATTATCCCCAGCATGATTGGCAAAATAGCTGGCAACAAGTCTAAAACAGCGACATCTGTAGTAAACAACTGGAAAAAAGCAGAACGAAAGCCCCAGATCAGACTGGCGATTCCAACATAAGCCACGAAAGAAGAAGCGAAGGCACTTTTTCCCACTGCTAAAATCTTCTGACGATTTTTCTGACCATTCGCCTCACTCGCAAAGACGGTCACTGCGTTGCCATACATCAAAGCAGGCAACCGTGCGATCATCAATCCTTGGCTGCCGATCGCATAGGCGGCCAGCGTACTAACACCCAACCGTGAGACGAAAGCTTCAAAAGCAATAATAAAGACTAAGCCTTCAAAGCATTCCTGAATCATTAAGGGGATCGATTTTTTCAATAAAAAGGCGCGTTTTCGTGGTCTTTGTTTTAGCCCTCTTGCTAGACTTTCTCTTAAAAGAACCCCATAAATCCCCAGCAAGCACAAAGTCGCAAGCATATTTGCGATGCCACTGCCTAAGACCCCCATGGCGGGAAAACCGAGATTGCCGTTGATCAATAAATAGCTAAGCAACACCTGTATCAACGCACTAATGATCGAAACACCGAGGATGTAGTTCGTTTTCTTTTCAATTTTTAAAAGGCTAGTAAAAACAAACGTGACTAACGTAAGTAAAATATAGGGGGACATGATTGCAAGATACAACGTCGCAGTTCCTAGCAGCTCCCCGCTAAATCCGTAGACAACCTGTAAAATGTCTCGTCCAAAAAGCAGGAAAATCAGCAAAAAGCTCACACCGATCGCGACTACTAAAAAAAGAACCGACGACAGATAATCATTTAACTGCGTCTCTTCTCTTTGCCCGACTGCCTTTGCGCCATAAATATTAAAAGCAAGCCCAATCGCACCTATAATACCCGCAAAAGCATAGAGAAACCCGTCGATCAGTGCGATCGCCGCCAGCGCTTCCGTGGATCTTCTTGAAATAATCGCTAAGGAAACTTGTGCAATAATGATTTGAAACAAATTGGAAGCAATCAAAGGCAATGTAAAAGACTGTATTTTTTTGTTCAAGAAGCTCTCCTCTCTCCTTCGTCATAACTGCGCAACACCCACTCGCTTATTGTGATTTTAGTCACAAGAAAAGCGATCGTTGGTCGCTATAAATACTCAACGACCCATCGGGCGTTTTGACGTTTCTCCCTCCATTTAACCATACAGCCTTCTCGGTGTATATTCCTTCATAATAAAAAAACAAAACATACCGACAATCTCCGCTTGTTTCCTCTATTGGTGCCGACAAGCAATCACTGATGAAGAATAAAAAGGTTCAGAAGAACATGCTGCTCTTCTGAACCTTTTCCATGGGATGATAAAAAACGCGACAAACCTTTCAAAAATCCCGCTATTTCTTCACGATCAGCTGAACGGCTTGATCGATTTTCTGCTTTTGGGTTTCCGTGTCGCTGTCTGGATTTTCCAAACAATTTTTCAAATTCTCAGCGACAATGATCCCCATAATACGGTTGACGCTGGAACTGACGGCGGACAATTGCGTGATGACATCGACGCATTCTTTCTCGTCTTCGATCATTTTTTGAATCCCCCGCAACTGGCCTTCGGTTCGTTTTAACCGATTCAAAATATCTTTGTTGCATGCGGTCATCGTTTGATTTCTCCTCTCCATGCTGACATGCCGCCGAGGACATTGGTCACTTGAAACCCTTGCTGGCTCAAAAACTCAGACGCCATTTGCGAACGAGTCCCTGAGTGACAGATGACATAGTAATTTTTATCCTTCTCTAAGTCGCTGATCTGTTCCGTCAGCTCGCTCAACGGTAGGTTTTGTGCTGTTTTGATGTGTCCTTGTGCAAACTCATCAACTTCTCTGACATCAAGGATCTCAAGCGCCTCACGTTTTTCTTTTTGGGTAAATTCCTCCATAGATATGGCTTTAATCATGAATAATCATCTCCGGCTTAATAGTATTATACAACGAAAAGGCACCATCGAGGTTTTGACAATTGATGCCCGCTTGTTTTAAGATGCGTTCGGCAATGTAGCTTCTCAATCCGCTATGACACGTAACAACATACGAAACACTTGGATCCAATTCAGACAACCGATCTCTCAATTCATCTAACGGAATGTGGAGCGCCTCTTGAAAACGCCCATTATTGGCTAATTCCATCTCTGAACGAACATCCAACAACTGCTTACCGTTTTCTAAGGCCTCCGTCAATTCGTGCCATTGGATATTCTCACTGATTCCTTCTGCCAGATTGATCGCTGCATAGCCAATCATATTCACTGGATCTTTCGCTGAGCCAAAAGGCGGCGCGTAGGTGAATTCCAGTTCAGGCAAGTCAAAGATCGTTAAGCCGCCTTTGATCGCTGTTGCCAAAATATCGATCCGTTTATCGACCCCTTTGGCACCGATGCCCTGCGCACCATAGATGTTTCCAGTGTCAGCATCAAAAATCAATTTCAAATAAATATCCGTCGCATCAGGATAATACCCAGCATGGTCTTTGCCTGAAAGATGAACCACCTGAGGATTTAGCCCCGCCAGTTTGGCACTGCGCTCACTCAACCCAGTGGACGCTGCGGCAAGATCGAATACGCGCACGATCGCCGTCCCAATACTGCCTTTGTTTTTGCGAGTCAGTCCTCCCAATACATCAGCCACTTGCCGACCTTGGCGATTGGCTGGTGACGCCAAGGAGATCAGCGTGTCTTCGTTAGTGATTTGTTGTCTCACAACGATGGCATCTCCCACCGCGTAAATGTCTTTCTTGCTGGTTTGGTATTGCTCATCTACCAGGATACCCCCCCGGTGTCCTAATTGGATACCGGCACGTTTTGCCAAATCCGTTTCTGGTTGGACACCCACCGAAAGAATCGTGATATCTGAAGCCAGAACCGTTCCATCCTCCAGAACGATTTCTTGCCCTGCTTTTTCAAAAGCGGTCGCTGACTGCGAGGTCAAAACATTGACCCCTTGCTTGATCAATTCATTTTTGACATACGCCGCCATTTCTTCATCCAAAGGTGGCAATACGTGGGGTGCTTTTTCCACGATCGTTACTTGTAGGCCTTTTTTATGTAAATTTTCAGCGACTTCTAACCCAATAAACCCAGCGCCAATGATCGTCGCTTTTTGAGGCTTTTTGTCTTCAAGATGTGTCATGATTTGGTCTAAGTCAGGAACATTGCGCAGAGAAAAGGCGTTGGTTGCTTCTTCTAGCCCTTTGATCGCTGGTACTAGCGGTTTTGCCCCCGGTGATAAAATCAACGCATCATAAGATTCCGTGAAGACCTGTTCGCCATGTTTGACCGTGACCGTTTTCTCCTCCGGATCGATCGCCAGCACTTCATGAAGAGGCCGCACATCTAGGTTAAACCGTTTTTTTAATGCCTCAGGTGTTTGGACCAATAAGGCGTCTCGCTCTTCGATCTCACCAGAAATGGCATACGGCAGTCCACAATTCGCAAAAGAGACAAAAGGACCTTTTTCAAAAATAATGATCTCCGCTACTTCTTTAAGCCGACGTAAGCGCGTTGCTGCAGACATTCCTCCTGCTACCCCACCGACAATAACTATTTTTTCCATCATTACTTTCCTCCTTTGGTTGTTCCCCGCCATTGATTCATGCCACCGCGAACATTGACCACATCAAACCCCTTTTTATTTAGGATTTTGGCTGCTTGTTTGCTTCGCATCCCTGATTGGCAAATGACTGCCAGTTTCTTGTCACCTTTTTTAGTGAAGCCCGCAATCTTGTTTAACGGTACATTTTTGGCGTAGGCAATGTGCCCGCTACGGTACTCCGCCGGCGTGCGAACATCCAGAATCGTCCATTCTTTGGCTCCTTCTTTTTGTAAATCTGCTGTTGACATACTTGGTATGCGTTTAAATAATGAAAACATTTCTTGCTCCTTTCTTATACCCCTCGGGGTATATTAAACAAGATGTTTCCCTATTTGTCAACTAAGTGATTTTCTTTAAGAAAAGAAACTTGCTGTTGCGTTGCTCCCCACTCGATAAACTGTCATGTATCGAACATGTACCAATCAAGCAAGAGAAAAAACGAGCCACATATTTCCTTCCCCTTAGCCTCAGTGCTATAATAAACAAAATGATATGCAGTAAAAATAACATGCTTCAAGGTCACTTTGTCACAGACGTTTTTCACGACCTCAGAATGAAAACGATGCTCCTCTCAAAAAAATAGCAGATAAAAAGCGACGCAAGCACCACTTTCCCTTGATTTATCAAGAAGCAAGTCCTGCTTTCTTGGAAACAACGCGGGTTTCGACTATGCTTAAGTCACATCAGCGAAAGGAAAAAAAGATGGAATTTGGCGAAAAAATCAAAGAAGTACGCACAAGAAATAACTTGACCCAAGAACAATTTGCCACTCAACTACACGTGACGAGACAAGCCGTTTCGAACTGGGAAAACAATCGCAATTTACCAGATTTAGAAATGTTGATTGCCATCGCCACGATTTTTCAACTCTCGCTTGATGAATTGATTTTAGGAGGAACTCAAGTGAACAAGATCACTGAAAAACTAATCAAAGACGGCAGCGAGACCCGACGCGCCAAACTCAATTTGATCACGACCTTGATCGGAACATTTTTACTACTATTCGGCTTTGCCTGCTTCTTCATCAAAGCAAGCTCCGTGGAATACATCGATCAATCCGGCATTTTACATGAAAATTTCTATCTAATCCCCGTAGGATTTTTGTTCCTATTGGCTAGTTTCGTAGTATTTGCGGGAACCGGGATCAATTATTTTCGAGCTGCTAGAAGAAAATGACGCGAAAAAACTCGATTCCAGATGATGGAATCGAGTTTTTTCTCTGTTCGCTATCTTCCTTCAAAGAATCGGAACAAACAAGCCACTGATTTTTTCTTTTGTTTTCGTCAAAAGGCTTCTGGCTTGCCATTCTTCTTTTTCTACTAATTTTGCATGAGCTAAGTCTTCCATAAATTGCTGATTTAACTCTGTGATTATTTTCGACGGCCCATAGATGAACATAGATAACTCATGGTTAAGGTAAAAACTACGAATATCAAAATTTGTTGACCCGATCGTTGCAGCAAACTCATCGACGATCATATATTTACAGTGAATAAAAGCAGTCTCATCATAGGTGTAGACTTCGACGCCGGCAGATAATAATTCATCAATAAACGAATTCGTGCCATGAAAAGAAATTCCTCGATCCCCTTTTCCCGGCACAATCAATTGCACGTTGATCCCACACCGTGCTGCTCTTCTAAGCGCACCTAAACTTTCTTCATCAGGAATAAAGTAAGGCATTGCGATCTTAATCGAATCCGTTGCCTTTCCAATGAGGTCATTAAAGGAATCCTTAATGATTCGCTCGCTATCATAGGGTCCGCCGTAGATTACCTGAACGATTTCCGAACCGCTTTGAACGTCGGTCTTCAACGGAAAATACGTAGCTGTCTGTGTCAAAAAATGAGTGACCGTTTCTTCCGTTTCATCAAGAAAGAGCCAATCATAAATAAAGCACTCTTGTACTTCTAGAACAGCAGGTCCTTCTATCCGGATGTTTGTGTCTCGCCAATAAGAAAACTTACTGCCTCGCCCACTATATTCATTTCCAATATTCATGCCTCCTGTATGTGCAATCTCACCATCAATAACGACCATTTTACGGTGATTGCGCCAGTTCGCTTTATTACTTAGCCAAGGCGAGTTCAACAAATCATACGTGCGCACCTCTACCCCATTCTTTCGCATCAATAATAATAATTGATTAGGAAAGGCGATCGACCCCACGCTATCATACATAAACCGAACTTCCACCCCTTGTTTGGCCTTTTCGACCAGAACATTTGTCAGCTCCTCCCCTGTTTCATCCCCTTTAACGATATAAAAAAACACATGCACATGATGCTTGGCTTTCTTGATATCTTCTAGCAAAGAAGCGAACGCCTCAGCGCCTTCATTTAATACAGTCAGATGATTATTGATTGTGGGATATTTGCCTGAAAGATGAAAAATCTCAGTGGAGAGATCATGTTTCCCATGAATGACCTCTGAATGTTCTTGCAAAATAGCCGAAACCGTTCGCTGCACTTCCCGTTCATTTTGTATCTGCTGTTTGGGCAACTTCCTTAATCGAGGTTCACGACCAATTAAATAATACAACATGACTCCTACAATCGGTAAAAACAATAAAGCTAAGATCCAAGCAATCTTCGAAGTTCCATCCCTTTGATCAAAAACCACTAAGTAGCCACAAAGAAGAATCGCCAAAATTTCAATGGCCTGCCAAGCATAAATCATCTGATTTAAAAAGAGAATTAATCCAACCGTCACAAGTATCAGTAAAAGCGTTAAAATTTTGTATTGCTGTAATTTGTTTTTGATCATCCTTCACTCCATCCAAATATGCGCTTATTAATAAACGCTAAAGTAAAAAGCCTCACTATATACTATGATTATATACGTTCTCGTTACGCAAATGTAACTCATTTCATCCCCTACTACTCATTTTTTACCTATTATTTATTAAGAAGAGACGATTTGTAGAAACGAAACGGTAAATGACAAGCGCCTATTCAAATCGGTGCACCAATTAAAACAAACCCTGTAAGCATCCCTCGACTTGTTGCAACAGCAATTTTCTTTACGCAATCGCCAAATTTGAATAAATCCCATCTTTCCATTACTATAAACGAAATTCGATCGTTTTTTTGTACGGTTATACTATCAAGGAGGTTTGTATGGCAATTCATGTGATGTGGTTTAGAAAGGATCTGCGCTTAGAGGACAATACGGCGCTTACTGAGGCGCTTTTGTCTCTTCAAGCAAACGACCAATTGTTGTGTGTGTTTCATCTCAATGAAAAGCAGTTTCTCCCCGATGCACCAAGCCATGATTACTTTTTTAGCGCGGTTGCTCACTTTATCGAGGCTGCCAAAAAGCAAAATCTGACGATCCACCTCTTGACGGGGACTTTGACAGAAGCCTTTGATCAGTTGTTCGCTCACTATCCAGAATGGAGCCAACTGTACTTCAACTTTGATAACCGTGGATTTGGTCGTAAACGCGACCTCTATATAAAAGAATTGGTCGAGAAAAAAGGCGTCACTGTCCATTCCTTTGAAGAACATCATCTGCACCAACCAACGGAAGTCACCAAAGAGGACGGGACGTATTACAAAAAATTTACGCCCTATTATAAGAAATGGATCCAGCTGCCCAAACCGGTCTATCAAAAGCAGGCCCTTGATTTTGAAAAAGCCGCTCATTTTAATGATGCCCCTCACTTCAAAGCAGGGACAGCGCTGCTTGCTAAGCTGCTAAAAAATAGAAAGACCGATTTTTCAACGATCGTTGGGGAAGACTATGCACATAAACAATTGCAGGCCTTTGTGCAAAAGCGTTTGGCCGCCTATGAAAAAGACCGTGATCTCCCTTCGATCAAAGGAACCAGCCGCCTGTCCCCTTTCTTGTCTTTTGGACAACTCTCTATTCGGAAGGTTTGGGCCGCTTGCCAAGGGATGCCATCCAGCACTGGCAAAGCGACCTTTTTAAAAGAACTGGCTTGGCGAGATTTTTATCATATGATCTACTTCACTCATCCGGAGCAAAAAAACTATGAACTCATTGAGAAATATCGAAACATGGATTGGCAAAAGGATGAAGAGGCGTTTAACAAATGGCAAGCAGGACAAACCGGCTATCCGATCATTGATGCCGCGATGCGGCAGCTGAATCAAACCGGTTGGATGCATAACCGTCTACGGATGATCGTCGCTTCCTTTCTAACCAAAGATTTACTGATCGATTGGCGGCAAGGAGAAGCCCATTTTGCTCGACAATTGATCGACTACGACGCTGCCAGCAATATCGGCGGCTGGCAGTGGGCAGCTTCGACCGGCACCGATGCGGTTCCTTACTTTCGAATTTTCAACCCCATCACTCAGGGGAAAAAATTCGACAAAGAGGGGACGTTTATCAAACAATTTGTTCCCGAACTCGCCCAGTTGCCGCTAAAATTCATCCACGAACCTTACCTGATGACTGACGAAGAACAAGCCGACCTAAAGGTAGTTTTAGGCACCAACTATCCGTTGCCTATAGTTGATCACAACGAAGCCAGAAAAAGAGCCCTCGATTTGTATAGTAAAATCGAGCCGTAAGCAGCTGTCATGGCCTGCTCTCAAACATTTTCGGTAGAAAAAAACCAGCAAAGACGGGCTCTTACGGAGCGTCTTTGCTGGTTTTTTATTAAACTGATGCGCCGTTTTTCATCTTTCTATAGTGAAAAAAACAACGACACGTCTTATCAAATAGTCTGCTGGTGAGCATACAAAAAAGAAACATTTTCCATGCTGTGTTTTTTTATTAAGGTCTTGTCGCCTGATTCCGCACTTATTTCTAGTCACTCTAAGCAACAATACCCTGACGATTTATAGATAGAACCCTTTATTAGCGGCGTTCCCCACTTTTCCACGACTGGCTAGTAACATTTCTCCTTGCAAAACTGTTCGTCTGATGAAAGGTCATCTATAGAACCATTCTGTTATAATAGCTCCATATTTGAGGATAAGGATGGTTTATATGAAAAAAATAATCGGATTCGTCTTAGTCGTACTTTTAGGGTTTGCCGGATACAAAGGCTATGAATATTATCAATCCACCTACTCAGGACAAACAGCTTACGCGTATGTCCCATCTGAGATTCCCCCTAAGGTAGAACATGAAAGTAAAAGCGGCATCGGCGACCAGTCGCCTTGGTATTCTTACGATTACACGTTAAACTTTGTAAAAGAAGATGGTAGCACACAAACACTCGAGGTTTCATTATCAGAAGATAACGCAAAACCCTTAACCCCAAATTCTTATGTAAAAGCGGTGATCAGTGAAAAGCGTACAATAAAAGGCCCGAATAGCGTTGAAAAAGACGCAATTCCCAAAAAGGTTCTAGAAAAATTAGAAAATCAGAACTAACGATTGCAGACTCACATCATTATGTGGGTCTTTTTTTACATCCTTCCAAAACCCCCATTTTGAATCCCTTCTATTATTTTCACGCTTGTTGTCTTCTGTACGTTATACAAGGATACTGGACACATTTATTTAGCAGAAAGCTGCTTGACTGATCCCTGTTTTCATTCCGTCATCAATGATAAGAGCAATTCAAGTGCCTTTTCCTTTCCCTACTTCGCAGATAATTGAAAAAGCAGCGAATCACCTATCCGTTGACTCGCTGCTTTTCAACTAAAAATGACTGCTCACACCACAAAAGAATGATACTTAGAGTAAGCAATTTGATCGACGATCGCAGAAACCTGGTTGACGTCTAAATCGGCACCAATGGCGGTCACTTGATAAAATTGGTCATAATTGTTCCCTAATTGGGGGAGATTGGCATTGGAAATCAACAAATCAAATGTCTCGTCCGGAGTATAGGGTAAAACAACAACATTTTGCTTGCCTTTTAGTTCATTTTTTAACAAGTAAATCGAAGCATCCGCCAAAAGACTGGAGCACATATTTAAGACCCCGATCCGTACCCGATATTCTTCTTTAGGTGATAACATATAAATTAAAAAGACTAGGCGTTTCTTGAGATAGTTGAGTTTCGTGGGCGTAAACAAGTTGGTCGGTGCAATAATGTGTTCCAGAATATCTGAGATCACTTGATCTCGCAAGGAATTATGAAACATTTTGTGGTAATAATTTAGCGTGACTCGATCGATGGAATAATTCACTCCATGAAAGTAATAAACTTGTGCGATTAAGGAAAAGACATTGGCTTTGATATCGATCGTCGTATGCGAGGTATCAAGACGATAAATGGACTGGATTGCTGCCATGACTTCATCGGTGATCTCAAAGACGGGATTTTTATTAGTGTACAGTCCTAAGCGAAGTTCCTCGTAAGGAATCCCGCCCACCGTAATGAGGAAGAGACAGATAAAGAATGGCACGATCTTCGCTTCATCTACTGAGCAGATACATTTTTTAGAAGCATAGATCTGTCGAATAAAGTGACAGAGGGGCATCTCTTGGCAGCGCTCGATTTTGGTTTGTTCTTCTGGACTTAAACTTCCCAAGGTCGTGTGAGACGTGACTTTTTTCATAATCACATACAACCAGATCTTCAGCTGCTTTTGTTGGGCAATCGATAAGGTTATTTTTTTCTCTAACTCTGCAACTAGGTCATCGATCAAAACAGAATCGATCGTTGTTGCACCCATTTTGAAAAAATTATAGTAAAAATAAATGCGTTGTGTCATCGTTCCAACTAGTTTTTTGTTTCTGATCTTTAATTCAAAATGCTGCAACAACTGATTGCACTCAGCAATCAATCGATTGAGGGTCCCCACACTTATGTTTAATTCATCAGCCAAGACGAAGGCATCATAGCCTGCATGTTGAAACAAATAATGGATGATTTGATATTTAGCAGATTTTTTCAATAGCGTGTCGGTCAAATCATCCAGTGAGACACTATCGGTTACTTGCAGTTCCAACGTATAACGATTGATGATAAATGAGACCTTCTCATTTTTTAGTTGCCGTTGAAGGCTCTCTGATAATTTCGTCAAGGTCGGCATCGTAATATCTAATTCCCGACACGCATCACTTTTTTTGATATGACCGGTCGATAAATACAAAAATTTGAGCAAGATATACTCTAATTTTAAGTCCTTATCCAGTAAGTCTTCTTTATACATGACTGTTTTTCCTCCAGTGTAAATCTATATTCATTCAGAATAGTTACAACCAATTTACAGAAAAAGATAGCAGTACGTTACTTATGAAACAAACAAGCGCAGTAAAAACAGGCCCTTTCTACACATATTTTTCCTTCACTTACTCCCCAACAAACCATGACTGACAAACAAAAACCCTCGATGCAAGACGAATTTCCCTAAGAATTCCCTCACGACAACGTTCTAAGATTTCCTTTTCGTTTATGTAAAACGTTCTTCTCTAAAAAAATATATTTAGACCATAATAATTAATACTATCACAAGTCAGAAATGTCAATAAATGAAATTATCAAGCACTGTTTTTTTACTTTCTCTTAAAAAACGACACTATCAAGTGCTTACCCGTTCTTACAAACAAAAAAATCAAAGGCAGTCGATGCAACCGCCTTTGATTTTTCTATAAACCAAGGTTCATTCAGTCTTGCAAAAAACGTTTCATAAAGGGACTTTTTATTCATTGAAAAAAGCAATGAAAGGGTTTCTAGCGATACCGTTTCTTAATGTGAAAAGCCATAGGTTTGATCGGATGAAACATGACGGCTTGGTCGCTTGTTCAAGCGCTCGATTCCTTCTTTCATGTCTTGCACCAGATCCATTGCCATTTGCATACTTAAATCTGCCCGGCAGACAAAGCGTTGGATATTGATATGTGATAGATTATCAGGTAATGGATAGGTAGGGACTTGCCAGCCTTTCATCGCAAATTCATCCGTCAAATCATACAGATTCCAAGAAATATCGGCATCTTCTTTTAATTTGTAGCAGACGATCGGCAACCGTGAACCATCATTATAAATATCGAAGTAACCCATGTTTTCAATCTCTTTTGCTAAATATTGGGCAACATCGCTGGTCTTTTTGTGGATCAAGCGGTAGCCTTCAAACCCATTGCGGATAAAGGTGTAATATTGTCCGATGATTTGGCTGGCGCTTCTTGAAAAGTTGATGGCCATCGTTGGCATTTCACCGCCAAGATAACTTACTTTAAAGACCAACTCTTCTGGTAAGAAATCTTTTTCTTTCCAAAGCACCCAACCGATACCAGGGTAGACTAACCCATATTTATGTCCAGACGTACTGATGGAACGAACGTTTTTCAAACGGAAATCCCATTCAAGTTCTGGTTCCATAAATGGCGTGTACAATCCCCCACTAGCCGCATCCACGTGGATGTAGACTTTGTAGTCGGTGTGTTTGTTGTATTCCTCTAATTTCTTGTCTAGTGCTTTGATATCATCGTATCGTCCAGTGTAAGTGATTCCTAAAATACCAACGACCCCGATCGTATATTCATCTAAATAGTCCGTGACCTTTTCAACATTAATGCTGCCATGTTCTTCATCGATAGGGATCGTTCGCATTTCAATGTCCCAGTAGACACAGAATTTTTCCCAAACGACTTGATAGGCAGAAGAAATCACTAAGTTTGGTTTTTGTTTATTGATATCTAAGCCAAGTTTTTTTGCCCGATTGCGCCAAGCAAATTTTAAGGCCAATCCACCTAACATACACGCTTCACTTGAGCCTACCGTTGATGTACCGATAAAATCGGACGCTTCTGGGGCATGCCATAAATCAGCGATCATATTGACACAGCGGTTTTCAATTTCTGCTGTCCGTGGGTACTCGGTTTTATCGATGGCGTTTTTATCAAGGGTTTCACTCATAATTTTGACTGCTTCTGGTTCCATGTAGGTTTGACAGAACGTCGCCAAATTTTGTCTTGAGACCCCTTCATCGATCAATTGATCTTTGACTAATTCATAGGCATCCCGCGGTACCAAGGACTCTTTTGGTAATTTGTACATAGGGATCGCTTGATCCATTGCCTCATTCCCATAGATAGGCTCCAAATATTGGGCTTCTTTTCGATTTTTTTTACTAAATAACATGCAGCTCTCCTCCTCATAGGTTGTGCTTTTTATTTTTTATCGCTTGCTTTTTCACCTACATATTTATAGATGACAAACGGTATCACGACAATAATCAGCCAACTGATGATCAAGATGGCTAAATAGGTTCCGCCCTTTCCGGTGCCGATATCGCTCGGTGGAAAGAAGGAAATAAAGAAAGAAAAAATAGAAACAAGCAAACCAACCATCGCAACACCAATTTTCACATTTTTCCCACCAGGAATATGATACGTTCTTGTTAAGTCGTCTTTTTCTTTGACTAATTTAATATAGGAAAGAAACAAGAGGACATAAGCCACCAGATAGATGCAGACCGTCAACGCCATCGCAACGAAGAAGGATAGATTGGCGCCTCCACCGCCTAATGTCAAGACAACCGCCCAAATGGAAACAATGATGCCTTGTACCAAAACGATATTGATTGGGACATTGTGTTGATTGACTTTGGCCATTTGTTTTGGCAGCAAGCCATTTTCAGCTGCTTCAAGCATCGCCGTCGATGGGCCGACCACCCAAGCAGCAATTTCTGCAATGACACCTAAACAGATGACCACGGCAATCAAACGAACCAGCCATTCTCCGCCGCCAAAATGATGGATCAAATAAGAATAGGCTTGAATCACGCCAGTATCAAGAGACAATTGATTTTGGGGAATCGTGGCAGCCACCGTTGCCCCACCTAACGTATCCAAAAGAATCGTTGCTACAACTAAAATCAAAATAGCTTTCGGGTAATTCTTTCCAGGATTGTCCATATCTTTTACGTGACTGGCAGAAGATTCAACCCCTGCATAGGCTAAAATAAAGGAAACAAAAACGACCAGCGTATTGATTTTCGTGAAATCAGGAATCCAAGCGCCTGATCCAAAAGAAACTTTGACGGGATTCCCTTGAGCAATGTAGACAATTCCTAAGATAAAAAGAATGATCCCTGTTGCGACGATCCCCACAAAGAACCCTACTTTGGCAATCTTCGCAGTATTTTTTGTTCCGCCAAATTGCGAGATCGTGATTAGCCAAAAGATCACTAAAGTGGCAATCAGCTTCAGCCAAACATTCGTATTAAGAGCCGGCCAATTTAGGGCATAGGAAAGCGCCCCGACAATAAAGTAAATCATCGTAATAAAGCCTACCGTGATTTGGAACCATTGGAAGAAAATGGCAGCAAAGCCCCATTTTCTCCCTAATGTTTTTGAGACCCAGGTATAGAGTCCCCCTTTTTCCCATCCCTTTACAGTAGCCATCTCCGCAGAGCAAAGGGCTACAGGGATAAACCAGAGGAAACCGCCGACGAGTAAATAAAAAACTAAATTCATCTTCGATGTCGCAAAGGTTGGATACTCATATACCGTCATCACCATTGAAGCAGTTATTGCAAAAAAACTCAACAATGATAGTTTTTTCTTGCTAGTATCCATTTTTTTTACCTCCTATCGTTAGATACTATTTTTCAGCAGCGGAAGATAGATCAATATGGTACGTATGTGTCAAATCTCCATCTGCTTTAAATTCGATTTCGACCGCTTTGATCGCTGGCAAACTTTGTTCTTGCGCCACTTTAAAATGAATAAAGCCATCTTTATGTTTGTCATGGGTCAAAATCTCATCATCTAAGTAGTCCACAAACACTTCCGCTTCTACTTTTTTGCCATCATTCAACACCAAATAGGCTTTGTCAGGTTTGATTTTTTTGTCTTTCGAATCTTCATTAAACAATTGATATTTCAGTGAGAGCAATGTTTTGTATTCTTTGTCTTTGTCTTTGAATTCTTCTACATTCACGATTTTTACATGATTCACTAAAAAGCGAATGTGATCCCAACCAGCATTTTCATAATTCGTTTCATACCAAACGACGTCTTTGATTTTCGGATCGATTCCCTTAGTTACGATTTCTTCAAAATACCCGTCATCACTCAATTTTTCACTTCCCACAACTACTTCATCTGACGAATCGCTGATCAACGTTTCCGTTCCAGACCCAGAGACCACTTCCCCCGATTCTTCCACTGTTGAGCATGCACCTAGAGTAAACAAAACGCCTACACCTAAAACGAAACCTGCAACTAATGATGTTTTCTTCATTGTAAATCCTGTCCTTTCTTTTATTATTTTTATTCCATCTCAGGTATACCATTTAACCCAAAAAAGCGAATACCTAATTTTTTATTTTAAAAACAAAAAAACGCGAAAAATAATTCGCGTTTCGGTGCTATCATGAAGTGCAGATAAGAACAATGACCATTGAAAAGAAAGGACTGAGTTTTTTTGAGAGCGCTTGTGGTCGTCCTAACTGCCGTTTTGTTAAGTATCAGCCCTCTTTCAGCTGACTTTTATCTGGAAAAGACGGACAGACATACTTCTAACGCAATGTTTTCTCGGATAGAAGTTGCCCAAAATGAGTGGGCGACTACTGGATCAAAAAGATTTGTTGGAACGCTGATGCTTCCTGATGCAAAAGGCAGCCTGTTGACAGCTGACGGGCATTTTATGAGAAGACCTTCCAAGCTTGCGACGAATAGACGCGTAGCAATAGCAGCTTGTAGGGTTCAAAAAACACCCAAAATCGCACGGGGCAGTCATCTGTCTCAGCGCTGTAGCTCTTTAGCCCCTACGACTTTGCGGTTAGAAAAAGCGTGTCAGGCACGGCAATCAAACGTCCTTAGCTCTCATCCGAGTATCTGGTGTCGTACATGACGCCTTCATCCACAGGGTTTCCGCAGTGATGGCACATAGGTAAGTCAAAAACAAATGATCCTCAAAACGTTTATCCTCCGGCGTATCCTAGACAAATCTACTTCCCCATCCTGAACAAAAAAATAGCCACTACCTACTTTCCACTTACTTGTGCCATCCTCTGCTTGATAAAATGATCAAAATTTTTTGATTGAAAAGAAAAAATTGCCTATTCTGTTTTGATCATTTTTTTAGTGATCGATCATTACTTAGCTAGCTAAGCCCCCCAAACCTCAAGCAGCCCCCGAAAACAGTTTCGGAGGCTGCTTGGGGTGAGCTTTTCATTCAAATCGGAAAGGTTTTTGGAGGCATTGCAAATGAAGCTGACTTGATTGGGTAGCAGTCTTTCACATTACCAGCGTAATCTAAATGATGACGACCTATAAAATGATGAATGATAGACAGTCGTATATAACGACTGCTGAAAATAAAAAGCTTGTGACGCTTATCTTGTTTCTAAAATCGTCTTCAATCAACCTAATCTTAGTGCTTCTAGGCATACAGCCAAGCAATCCTCAAAAACAAAGAATTAAAAAAACAGCTACTTGTTATCAACTTTCTTCATATACAGAATCGGATAAGGATTTCCTTGTTCGTCTAACTCGCTTCTTTTGTATACCTCAAATCCCATATGCTCATAAAATCCTTTCGCCTGAGGATTCTGTTCATTTACTCCCAGTTCATTTACAGCATAGTTTTCCATCCCGTATGCCAAGAGTTTCTTTCCTAAGCCCTTGCCTCTTTGTTCATTTGCTATAAACAGCATTTCAAGATTTCGATCCGAGATCCCCATGAAGCCAGCTGGCTCTCCATTTTCACTTTCTACGATAATCAAATGTGGCACATGATGCAATGCCTCTGGAATGTATTGCTTAATGGCTTGGATTTCGGTCTCTGACAAAAAGGTGTGCGTCGCCTTAACAGAACTCTCCCATACTTCAATTAATTGTTGCTCTAACTTTTGATTCATACTACTTACTTCTTTTATATTCATGGATAGTCACACTCTCATCAGCTTATTTTCGTTTTTCATAACAAGAATCGCTGTTTCCTTGATCCAAGCTAAGAATTTTCATCATCATCATAACATGAGACGGATTTATTTAAAATCTATGGATATAAAATGCCTCACTCATATAGATAACGAAATAATAAATTCTAAGAGAGTATGACTTGCTTTGAAAAACACTAAGAAAGGAGCTTTCAATACTGATGATTTCTCAAATCATTCTGTTGAAATAAAAATGCTTGAAACTTTTTCTTCCTATATAGTCGTCCTGACGAACAAAATATATTCTTTTAAATAAATAATTTTAAACCACTTGCCCTAGAGTCCACTTCAGGGTTTATGATTACTTATAGAAAAAGATAAGGAGAACCAACGATGAATATAAAAAAAGCAGCGGAAATGTTTGATTTGAGCGTAGACACATTGCGCTATTATGAACGAGTCGGTGTGATTCCACCTGTCCAACGCAATGAGAGTGGCTATCGGGTGTACACAACAAATGATCTAAACTGGATCTATCTAGCAAAACATTTACGAAATGCAGGATTGTCCATCGAATCGCTAATTGAATTTGCTCAATTGGCACAAGTACGTGAAAGTCAAAATGTCGAAAAAGCTCAGAAACAGATTTTAGCCGATCAACTCGAAGAATTAGAGAAAAAGTTAGCAGAAATGCAGGAAGTACGAGACCTACTTATTTATAAGATAGAAACGTATGATGAGCATATCGCAAAATTCAAAGCAGGAAATATGACTCCTGATAAAGTGGAAAAATTATGGGAACGAAAAAAGTAACATCTTTCACTTGCTATAGACCCAACTCCAAGGTTTAGGATAGAACATGTAATGAAAATTAGAGGAGGAAACACTATGCAAACAATCACACTCAATAATGGTGTCACCATGCCGCAACTAGGATTTGGCGTTTATCAAATTCCTTTGGAAGAAACAGCTGAGGCTGTTTACCAAGCAATCAAAGCTGGGTATCGCCTGATCGATACTGCTTCTATTTATGGAAATGAAAAAGAAACAGGCGAGGGAATCAAGCGCGCCATCAGTGAAGGTCTAGTCACTCGAGAAGAACTTTTTGTTACCTCTAAATTATTTATTCTCCAAGCTTCCGAAGATAAAGCGAAAGAAACGATTGAACATTCGCTTGACACAATGGGATTGACATACCTTGATCTTTATCTTATTCACCAACCATATGGAGATATTTATGGTGCTTGGCGCTCAATGGCTGCTGCTCAAAAAACAGGAAAATTACGTGCAATTGGCGTTTCAAATTTCAAATCAGCTAAGATGATCGAGTTTGTCGGCTTGAATGAGGTGAAACCTCAAATCAATCAAATCGAAGTGAACCCTTGGAATCAACGAGCGGAAGATCAGGAATGGCATGAAAAATATGACGTCCAAGTTGAAGCTTGGGCACCCTTTGCAGAAGGACGCCATGACCTATTTACCAATCCGACATTAGCAGAAATTGGCAAGCAATACGGCAAAACGGTTGGTCAAGTTGTTCTTCGCTGGTTGATGCAACGAGGCATCGTCGCTTTAGCAAAAACAGTTCGTCCAGAACGGATGGCTGAAAACATTGCTATTTTTGACTTTGAGCTTTCCCAAGAAGACATTGAAAAAATAGCCGCTTTAGATAAAAAAGAGTCCGCATTCTTTGACCACGATGCCCCCCAACAAGTGGAATGGTTTATGGAGCGGATGCTAGATACTGAAAGTTAATAGATTTTTATTGAAGAAAACTAATACAAGTCCGCTTCCTTTCGTAGTGGAAGCGGACTTGTACTGTTCCTTACTGAGTCGTATCTTGTCTCTTTTCATGGTAATTCTTACAAAATTTTTGGAAATTCTGCCTTGATCAAATAAATGAAAAATCCATCGATTAAACAAATTGCTCTGGAGCACTTTGCTTGTAGCTAAACAACGGACAGCGTTCTGTTACGCTCGCTCTTAAAATCTCTATTGTACGATTTCTATTTACTACTCCCTATTTATCAAAGACAATGATCTTTTTGCCAGTATTTCCGCCTGCTTGGAAATCAAGGTGAGCTTGCTTGATTGCTTCTAATTCAAAGGGATATGTCTTGTCTACAAGGACATCAAGTTTTCCTTGCGCATAAAGATCAATGACTTTTTCCAGCTCTTCAACAGTCATGAACCCCATAGAATACATACCAGTAATTCCTCTACGCTCCGTTTCTTCTTGGTTGATTGGCGCATTAACAGAAGTGACGCGCCCGCCTTTTTTGATTACTTGATAACTGTTCTCCAATGTTTTAGGACCAGTTAAATTAACCACTAAATCGGCATTAGAAACCAATTTTGTGAAATCTTCTGTTTGATAATCGATCGTTTCATCTGCCCCTAACTCCTTCATATAGTCAGCTTGTTCAGCGCTGCCTGTTGCTATGACATACGCTCCGGCATGTTTTGCCAGCTGAACAGCTTTAGACCCGACACCGCCAGCACCGCCATGAATCAGTACTTTTTGTCCATCTTTTGCTTGACCATCACGAATGGTTGCACCGTAGGCTGTGGCCACGCCAAGGAAAAATCCACCTAACGGCACCAAGTCCAGCTCCTTCGGTACAGCAGCAACAACTGCTGACTCGTCTAACAAAATGTATTCAGAATATGTACTCATAAACGCCATCCCAACCACATGATCACCTACTGAAAAGCGGGTCACATCATCTCCGACAGCTGTTACGATACCAGAAAAGTCTTGTCCCAAAGAGTGTGGAAGCACAGGTTTCAATTCTTTTGGCATCGTTGGAAATGGTCCATTCGCACGAATAACAATATCAGGATCATTCACGCCGATCGCTGCGGTTTTGATCACAATTTGCTTAGCAGCTGGCTCAGGGATAGCAGTTTCAACCATTTGCATAACATCTACAGAGCCATATTGATTCAGTATCATTTTTTTCATAAAAAAAACCTTCTTTCTTAAGATGATTTCATTATGACCTGTTACCTCAATAATAAAAAGTACCATATTTTTTGATAGGTACTATCGTTTTCAATAGATTTGTGTAATCATACGGATTTCAGGCACAAAAAAAATCCTTGAACGCTTCAAGGATTGACTACTTTTTCGTTTTCTGACTCATAGGTAGAAGCAAATGTTTCTAAGGCATCCAAAACTGGCATGAATTTATGCCCCATTTCGGTCAGTGAGTATTCAACTTTTGGCGGCACTTGCGGATAGACTTCACGATGAATGAGGCCATAGCTTTCAAGCATGCGCAATTCCTTTGTCAAATTTGCTTGGGTCACCATGGGCATTTTACGACTAAGCGCACCGAAACGAAGCGTTTTGTGCCGTAAAAAGGACAAGATGACCATGGACCACTTGCCGCGTACGACCTTCTGGACGCTAGCCACTGGGCATTCTACAAATAATTCAGTTTCTTCTGTTTGCTGCATCACTACTTCCTCCTATTCGCTCACTTTTGCTGCGGTCTTTCATATCAGCAATACTACCGAAATGATGACGACATACGAAACCATGAAGTATAGACATCAGTATATAACGACTGCAAAAAATAGCAAGCCCGTAACGCTTATCTGAACTCTCAAATCGGCTTCAATCAACCTAATTTTAGAGCTTCTAGGCGTACAACCAAGCCATCCTCAATTCCTTTACGCTTATAGACAGCCACTGCACAGTAATTTTTAGATCAAGATGGCTGCTGCCAGCACAACGAAAGAAGAGACGACATGCGCAATAATCGGTTCTCCACTATTATCTCTGCATCAAAGGCTACCCCTTTATTTCAATTAAATGATAGAAAGAGTGATCAAGGCAATCCCAAAAGTGATGCCATCTAGAACAAACCATTCTTTTTTACCTTGAGACGCCTTGGTAGCAATCAAACAACTTACTCCATAAAGAATCAATAGAATTCCTATGTTTATGGGAAAAGATAACCAAGCTGTCAGGGCATTAACAAATAAGAGAAGCATCAATGGTAAAATATAAAATAATGCATACCACTTTTTTAAATAGTGCGGCAGCTTCTGGTAATTTGAATACATCTATTTATCCTCACAATTCATTTCATATTGGTCATTTATTTCTGATATGAGCAGTAAGTACTTTCGTTATAAAATGAGACAAAACAAAGCTTAGGATGATAATCCCAAAAGTAATAGCAAAAGATAAAATCGTATTCTCCAGTAAATTAGCAAATAAGGGCAGCTTAATATACAAATAACACCCAATTGCCGCAATAATACTACCTGCTAAATAGAAACAAAGCATTTCAGCGACTGTTTTTGAAGAATGAATGTTTCGATCAACTGATGAAAAGTCGCCATTTTGAAAAGGTATTGGTGATCCAGTTTGTGAAGGATCAGATTTTGTATTCATTACGTTAAAGGAATTACTAGATAGATTGCTAATTGAATGTTGTTTTCGATTCTTTTCGTGATTGTTCATAGCTATTCAGACCTGCTTCCCTAAAAAAATTCATTATTTTCAATTCCTTCAAAATAATCTCAATACCATGATTTCATGCATTGTGCTATTGCATCTATTCAAAAAACTCTATATTTTCAAAACCAAGTCGAATCAACAGCACGTTGTAGGGTCGGTCCATGTTTTGCTTCATATATAAAATCTTTTGACTGTAATCCAGTACGCTCCTTAAAAATTTTCTCAAACATAGAAGAATCGTTAATGGGATCGTCATTGTGTGTCAAAGTCAATATATAGTGTTTCTCTTTTGGATTACTCCAGACCCCCATATTACTTAAAGAAGCTAAATCAAGCGGTGGAGTATTAGAAGATAAATTAATCGTATACTGGCGTCTATGCAAAACATCATTTATTTTCATAAAGCACTTCCTTAATTAGTTAGTATTTCCTCAAACATTACAGATCCAAACAAACAATATTTACCTTTTCATTTAAATACAAACGTACATAATATTATATTGCGTTCCTCTTAAGCATTTTTTTTAGATAAGCTTCGTTATCTTTCAAAACTAATTTACAGATGTTACTAGTCAACGCACGTATGATTTCTGTTATAAGTTTCGAGATCCGCACTCTTTCTTTTGTGATGAAAAGTGGTGTTTGTATGAGTGATTTTCCTTTTTAAGGGATACAAAAACAGCTTCAGTTCTTCCTATCTCTAAAATAACAAAAAACCAAATAACCACTCGAGCATACTAACAAAGGAAGCCCGATATAGAGCATACCAGTTCCTAATGGATAATTAATAGCAAGATCAAGTTGGATATTCTTAAGTTCTTCTTTGCTGATTGTGTCAAAATCTTGAATAGGGATCAAAATCGTCTGTAAAAAAAGGCCAACGATCGTCATAAAAAGGCTGATCCCAAAACAGCCAATTGCAAATTTTTTCATAAGAGTCCTCTTTTCAGCATACACTTTCTTACTGTATGTTCTTATTATACATATCAATCATTAAAAAAAGAACCTTAAATTATTTTTTTAACATTAATTTTACCACAATAAAAAGAAAATGAATCAATCAGTGAATAAAAAATTGACAAGACTCAATTAGTACTATATAGTTCTATTATGGCAAATTATAAACATTCAAATAAAAACAGAGTGATCGAAACAGCCGCCAGCCTTTTTCTCAAAGTCGGCTACACGTATACCAGTATGGATGAGGTAGTGCAGCAAAGCGGTGTGTCAAAATCAAATGTCTATTACCACTTCTCAAGTAAGGAGGAATTATTACTAGCAGTGATTGATTTTTGGATCACTGTATACCGAGAAAAACTAGCAGACATTTTGAAACAGACCAATCTAACTTTGGAAGAAAAAATGCTGACCTTTCTACAAAGTTTGGCTGAAGAAATTGAAGAGCGGGACTATCAAGGCAGCTGTCCCTTCATTACTTTCATTATGCAAGCGCCGAAAAATGATTGGCAGGTCCAAGAAAAAATCAATCATTTTTTTGATTATTTAACGCGTATCTGCGAGGGATTGATTCAAGAAGGAATAAATACTAAAGCGTTTCGTGAAGACATCAACGTCAAAGAAACGGCGGAGATTTTTGTGAATAACCTTGAAGGGGCACTCTTTTTAGCAGAAGTAAAAAAAGAGAGTCAGTATCTCACTACTACAGCCAAAAATTTATTTAAATTACTCGTTTAAGAGTAATTTTTTTATATTAAAATAGGACTGAGAAGTTCTAAAAAGGAGAAAATAATGAATATTTTAATTATCGGGGCAACTGGGTTTATTGGCAAAGAAATCGTCAAACAACTCGCAAGGGAAGTTGTTTTCTTAACATTACTTGTCAGAAATCCAGCGAAAGCAAGACCATTGCAAGCATTAGCTCCTGAAAAAATAGCGTTGGTAACAGGCGATTTAACAAAAGAGAACTTAGGCTTAAATGCGATCGACCACGAACGAGCGATGCACTGCAACATGATTCTTCACTGCGGCGGTCCGATGGATATCACCTTATCAGAAGCAGCCGCGAAGAGCTCCTTTTTAGAAGGCAGCAAAAACCTCATGACCCTTGCAACAGAAATCAACAAGAGAAACAAATTGAAAAAAATCATCCACGTAGCTGGGTACATGAGCCCATTCACGGATGATTCTTCTGTCTGGGAAACGACGGATGTGTTCAAAGAGGTGCATCCAGCGTTACTTGGAACCCCGCCCTATGAGCAGATGAAGTTTTTATCTGATATTTATATTCGACAAGAAGCGAAAAAGCACCATATTCCTTTAGCAGTAATCAATCCGCCAACCGTCATCGGTGATGAGCAAACAGGCAGCACCGAACAACTCGAAGGCTTTGGCTTATTTATAAAAATAATCCGAAGTGGAGCCTTACCTGTTATCCCCGGAGGAACCGACTATCGACTGCCGTTGATCAATAAAAATGTACTCGCTCAATTTATTGTCAAAACCATATTCAATGAGACAAAAGACGAAATGACGTATCCCCTTGTTGCCGATAAACACGCCGATAAAGAGATCGTTCAACTGATGGGACTGATTTCTGAAAGTCTTAATCGAAACAAACCTCGGCTGACTGTTCCTTTTGGTTTACTCAAGTTCGTTATGGCAGCTGGCGGAAGCAAATTAACGGGTATTCCTGAAAGCAGTTTAAACTTTTTGACCAATAGAACCTTTGACAATCGGCTGACAAAACGCGATTTTGAATCGGAACTGATTAAAAAAATAGCAGCATCAAACATCCCATTAGCAGTAGCTGACATTGATTTTCGCTTGACCTATGGGGAAGAAAGCCTAACACCCTACACACGAATAGCTGTCAACGAAGCGACGGTCTATCAATTGGAGGGCTCTGCTACTCCTCTCGTGCTTTTGCATGGCTTATTTAGCGATGGTACCGATCTCTTTCAACTGGGGCTAGCATTGAATAAGCAAACAGGCAGAAAAATTATCATTGCAGATTTACCAGGATTCGGAAGATCTCCGTTTATTAAAAAGCAACAGCTGTTGACACCATATCTTGAGTTGATACGCTCACTAAAGAATATCCTGCCTGACGGCTCTGTCTTTATCGGCCATTCTTTTGGTGCCGCCTTGTTATTAACAGCTGCTGAACAGCGCTTCTTTTCAGAGAACGATCAACTGATTCTTTTACAACCACCTGTCCACAAAACCGATTCGGTCCCTGCAACATGGCTCAGTAAACTAGCTTTAAAGCATGCCTCTGAACGACAATTACTCGCCTATTTCACAAAAAAAGGACTGCTGATAGACGAAGCAGCCTCTTCTAGTGAATATTTAAAAAGAGTGAAGAAGAGTGTTCGTTCTTCACGGATAGTCAACACAACACTTCAACTAAATCGGTTGTTAAAAGAAATGACCCTTCACCAAAGAATAGATCCTTCGATTCCAATCGTATGGGGAACCGAGGATAAAAGCTATTTACCGCCAAGAGAAACGACTAAAATAGTCGATCTGCCATTGGGTCATCATTTTCCAATCAGCCATCCGCAAGAAACAGCTAATGTGCTGGTAGAATTGATCGAAGGTTGATTTTAGGGAGGCATGATTTTATCAAGTACGCTAATCTACTTACGAAAATTCCTACTTAATATAATTAGTTATTGAAAGGTGTCCCTCTCTTTGATGAGAATAGTGTCAGTACCTTCCTAACATCCTCCATGTAAGAAGATATGTTCCTCTATGAAATAAATTTACATGGCCTCTGTGAAGGTTTCTATCTCTCAACTATCAAGAAAGAGAAGCTTGGCTGAAGTCTTTTTCAAATAAAATAAAGTACCCGGAAATAATTTCCGAATACTTTATTTTTTAGCCATTACGCTTTATTCGCTTTTCTTTTTTTCCAAAAGAAAATTACACCTGTTAGAAGCACAATTATGACACCTGCTACTAATTCAACTACTGATTTGTTTTCATTTGTTTTAGGAAGTGTTACCTGTTTCTTACTATCAGAAGTTGTTTTTTTCCGATTCTCTTTCTTTTGTTCTGGTGTCGTATGCGTTGAATCATCTTCAGGTTTTTCTTGGCTAGGTTTTTCTTGGCTAGGTTTTTCTTTTACTGTGACTGTAGCCGTTACCGTAATTCCATCATAACTATACGATACTTCGTACCTACCTGCTTTGCTCGTATCAACTTGACTTGCGTCTACTGTCAAGTCTTCGTACACGACTTTCTTTCCTGCTTTGTCTAATGCATTGTCAAAATTTTCTTTTGCCGTCCATTTATCTCCGACATAGATCGTAGAATCATGGACATTGACAGCTGTCATTTTCTCTTTAACTGTGACAATCGCTGTACTCGTTATACCATCGTACGTATACGTGACTTCAAAGCTGCCTGCTTTACTCGTGTCTGCTTTACTAGCATCGACCGTCAGTTCTTGGAAATCTATCGGATTACCATCTTTATCCAACGCACTATCGAAGTTATCCTCTGCTTGCCAGTTATCCCCCACGTAGATTGTTGAGTCATGGACATTGACGGTGGTCATTTTTTCTTTGACCGCAATAACCGCTGTACTCGTTACACCATCGTACGTATAGGTGACGTCAAAGCTGCCTGCTTTACTCGTATCGGCTTCACTATCATTGACTGCAAGATCTTGGAAATCTACTGAATTACCATCTTTATCTAATGCACGATCAAAATTATCTTCTGCTTCCCAGTTATCTCCCACATAGATCGTTGAGTCATGAACATTGACGGCTGTCATTTTTTCTTTGACCGTAATGATCGCTGTACTCGTTACACCATCATACGTATAGGTAACTTCAAAGCTGCCTGCTTTACTCGTATCGGCTTCACTATCATTGACTGCAAGATCTTGGAAATCTACTGAATTACCATCTTTATCTAATGCACTATCAAAGTTATCCTCTGCTTGCCAGTTATCCCCCACATAGATTGTTGAGTCATGGACATTGACGGTGGTCATTTTTTCTTTGACCGTAATAACCGCTGTACTCGTTACACCATCGTACGTATAGGTGACGTCAAAGCTGCCTGCTTTACTCGTATCGGCTTCACTATCATTGACTGCAAGATCTTGGAAATCTACTGAATTACCATCTTTATCTAATGCACTATCAAAGTTATCCTCTGCTTGCCAGTTATCCCCCACGTAGATCGTTGAGTCATGGACATTGACGGCTGTCATTTTTTCTTTGACCGTAATGATCGCTGTACTGGTTATACCGTCGTACGTATAGGCAACTTCGAAGCTACCTACCTTACTCGTGTCGGCTTTACTAGCATCGACAGTTAAAGCTGAAAAATCAACATCGTTGCCATCTTTATCCAACGCACTATCGAAATTATCTTCTGCTTGCCAGTTATCCCCCACATAAATCGTGGAATCATGAACATTGACTGTCGTTTGTTTTTCTTTGACTGTCACGGTTGCTATACTGGTTACACCATCATACGTGTACTTGACTTCAAAGGTTCCTGCTTTACTCGTATCGGCGTTACTCTCATCAACCACAAGGTCTTGGAAGTATATCGAATTGCCCTCTTTGTCTAATGCACTATCAAAGTTGTCCTCAGCTTGCCAGCTTTCTCCTGCATAGATCGTGGAATCATGAACATTGACTGTCGTTTTATTATCTTTTACTGTCACTTTAGAGATACCGCTGACAGAATTAGTAGTATTGGCACTATTATAATAGTACCGATATTCTACTTCATAAACGCCTGGGTAACTTAAGTCTACTTGATCACCAAGGATCTTAATATCATTAGTCAGAGAATATAGTTCATCTCCCAAATCGTCTGAGGCAGAAATAAAACCATCTTGTGGGTTCCAGCTTTCCCCTGTATATAAGGTAATGTTCCTTACATTTAATTTAGGAACTTTCGCCCACATATAGTCGCCAGCCATCGTATCACCATCATAGGTTTTAGTTAGTTTTTCTCTATCATACCTAGCTTTAGTTTCAACATTTATCCAAACACCACCGTAAACTCCGTCATTCGGTGGCGCATTTAAATAATAGCCGCCAAGTACTGTTTTTTTACCTAAAGTTATATAATTCAAGTTAGGAGGAAATGCGCTAGTGTCATACTTCCACGTATCAATATTAGACATATCCCAACTTGAAATATCTAAAGTCGTAAGTGCACTTGAACCAAAAAACATAGAATCCATTGAAACTAAACTAGCCGTATTAAGACCGGATACGTCTATTTGTTTAAGTGCAGGCAGATGTTGAAAAGTACCTATCATAGTTGTTGTGGCATTCGTATTCAAGAAATTTAAATTATCAATTTGAGTTACATTTGTAAGGTACGCAAAAAAATAGTCAAGGTGAGTGCCTGCAATCACCTCTCCCTCCAACACAACTTTTTTAATTGACTGTCCGTAGTCAAACCACGATGGCTTATCACCTCCCGCTGGAAATTCAGGAAGCTTCCCTGAGTAAATATGTAAAATCCCATTTTCATCAATTACCCAAGCACTCGTTCCATTTGTTCCCGTAGCTATGTCGCTAACAGCGGAACTATTTGCTTGCTTCTCCTTGTCATTGCCCCCCTCCTTACTACTTAATTTTTGGTCACTCGAAACTGTCTTACTTTCCGTTGGTTCAGTGTGTTCAACGCTCTCCTTAGTTGCAACGGTTTCACTGACAAAATCAGCCCCATCGGTCTGCGATCCACTTTTTAAAGTATTAGTGTTAACAACGGTCTCTTTACTCATTGTATTACTTTCACAAGTTTTTTCTCCACTATCATCAATGCTTGTTTCATTTGGAGTAAGATTTTCTTCATTTTGTGTTAGCCGATTTTCAATAACATCAGCTACGACTTGGCTGGAATTTATCACAGAAGGGATTGTCAATATAAACATACTAAAAAGTATTACTAATCTTTTTTTCATTTTTAGCGCTGCCTTTCTTTCTTACATTTATCACATATTCAATTTATTAATGAAAATTATTTTCGCACAACATTTATTTGTAATTAATAAATTTATTAGCAATAAAAAAACGTTAGATTATTTTGCGTTTTTTAAATCATGGTGGTATGATAGCACACAGAAAAAGCGCTCGCTATCTACAATTCTGGTATACCAATGTACGGAAATTGTGTTGGAGAAAGGGGGGAATTGTATGATACCTGATTACTTAAGAAGGGAAATATCTGTTTTATTTTTTATCATAAACAAAGAACAAACAACCACAAAAGAAATTGCCGAAAGCCTGCAGATCACTCCTCGAAAAGTACGGGATACCTTAACAATCATCAATAAACATTTTGAGGAATTTCAGAGTATCAATAATTTTATCTTCATAAAAAACTCTGGTGTGGTGCAAATCAACTCTGAATTCAAAGAACATTCAGTCTCTTCCGCCTACTCTCTGAAATTGCACCTATTAAAAAACAATGCAGCTTTTAATTATACAGTGTTATTGCTCACTAGAAGCTCACTGAATAAAGATCATATATTAAATGAGCTCTTTATCTCCCCTAGTTACCTAAACATACTAACCCAAAAATTAAATGAGTTTTTCTCAAGTTTTGATTTCCGCATTACAGTTAGGGAAGGCTACTATACTTTAGTTGGAGATGAAATGAATATTCGCTTGTTCTCTTATCTATACTTGCAAGATTCTTTTCATGATTTAGAGTGGCCATTTCAAGATATCTCCCTTCACAGTATTCGCGCATCAGTTCCCGAAGAAATCCTGGAAGAATCTTACAAACGTTCTTTTACAAAAAATAGATCACTTTATATTTTATATGCTATTTTGCAAACAAGAATCCATAGTAATCATCGTTTGGTTCAACCAGAATCCTTATTGACTCGAACATTGTTTACAATTATTTTTGAAAGTTTTGATGCAGCAGTAATCTTTCAAAAAAACAGCTTCGGATCCCTTGATGATAGTACGAAAAATAACGAGATTCTCTATTTTAATTTTCTTTCCCATCTTTTCATTTCAGACATTATCCCTATAGAAGAAAAGATAAAACTAGGAAAAACTTTTTTCGAATCAGATCATTCTTATTGCACTTTCTCTCGCGACGTTTTGGCAGCTAGTTCTGTTCTAATAAACGACAAACTCTCTGATCAGAACAGGCATCTTGTTCTCTACTATTTAACCTTATTCAACGCTTTTTATTTTTTGATAGGAGATACGATTGACTGCTTCGCCCAACTATTTATTCCACCTTTATTTTTTCGATCAAATGTTCAAAATGACTATATGAATGTCATAAAAAAAACTGTTTCTATCTACACCAAAGATGAAAATCACACCAAATATTTATCAAGTCTGCTCTATACGCTCCACACCGCTAATATAAAGACAGAAGTTTCAATCTACTTACAACTAGTAAAGGACTATTCCGCCAGTTTTTATATTGAAAATAGTCTTATGAACTTCTTTAATAAAGAACACATCAATATTACCGATAATTACGAGATAGCCGATATCGTCGTTACTGATACATTAGTACGATCCGATTCTAAGAAAAAAGTGTTTTATTTGAACTCGATAGAAAATGACGGACGATGGGCTGAGTTACTTTTTCTGATTCAATGTGTTTATTTGGAAAAACAGCACATCCAAAAGGAAAAATTCAGTTTGTAAAGGTTATAGATGTGCATTTTTCTCGGGTACAAATACTCAACATACGATCTATTCATTCATTGTTAGGAAGAAATTTCTTTTTTCAAGAAAGCATGTGAATTATCTATTGAAGTGATACATCTATAATAGAACGGCTTAGTCCATGCCCATACACTGCTCGTTATCTTGGTACTATTTTTTCAATACTCTCTTTAAAAATTGATACTAAATTCTGAGAGTCTTGTGCCAATCATTTTTGACAAATAATAACTTGCGACTATCAGGCTTCATTTATACCTTTGGTTCTGATAAAAATTTATCATACACAAATAAAGTACTTGGGAATGAATCCCAAGTACTTTATTTAATCATTACGATTTATTCGCTTTTCTTTCTTTCCAAAAGAAAACTGAACTCACCAATAACACAATTATGAAACCTGCTGCAAATTCTGCTACTGACTTACTTTCATTTGTTTTAGGAAATGCTTCATGTTTCCTACTATCAGAAGCTCCTTTTTTCTGATTCTCTTTCTGTTGTTCTTGTGAAGTATGCGTTGAATCATCTGCAGATTCTTCTTGGCTAGGTTTTTCTTTTACTGTGATGATAGCCGTCACCATAATTTCATCATAACTATACGTTACTTCGTAATTACCTGCTTTGCTCGGATCAACTTGACTTGCGTCTACTCTCAGGTTTGAAAATGCGACGTCGTTGCCTTCTTTATCTAACGCACTATCGAAATTATCTTCTGCTTCCCAGTTATCCCCCACATAAATCGTGGAATCGTGGACATTGACAGCAGTTTGTTTTTCTTTGACTGTGACAGTCGCTGTACTGGTTACACCGTCATACGTATACGTGACTTCAAAGCTCCTTGCTCTACTTGTATCTGCTTGACTAACATTGACAATCAAATCTTGGAAATCTACTGAATTACCATCTTTATCCAAACCACTATCGAAATTATCTTCTGCTTCCCAGTTATCTCCTACATAAATCGTGGAGTCGTGAACATTGATGGCTGTCATTTTTTCTTTGACCGTAATGATCGCTATACTCGTTACACCATCATACGCATACGCGACTTCAAAGGTCCCTGCTTTACTCGTGTCGGCTTTACTGTCATCTACTGTTATAGCTGAAAATGCCACTTCGTTGCCTTCTTTATCTAACGCACTGTCGAAGTTATCTTCTGCTTGCCAAGTATCTCCTACATAAATCGTAGAATCATGGACATTGACGGCTGTCATTTTCTCTTTTACTGTAACAGTCGCTGTACTCGTTACACCGTCATACGTATACGTGACTCCAAAGCTCCCTACTTTATTTGTATCTGCTTTACTGTCATCCACCATCAGGGCTGAGAATGCCACTTCGTTTCCATCTTTATCTAACGCACTATCGAAGTTATCCTCTGCTTGCCATGGATCACCCACATAAATCGTAGAATCGTGGACATTGACGGCTGTCATTTTTTCTTTGACCGTAATGATTGCTATACTCGTTACACCATCGTACGTATATGCGACTTCAAAGGTCCCAGCTTTACTCGTATCTGCTTTGCTGGCATCGAACGTTAGTTCTTGGAAATCTACCAGATTACCATCTTTATCTAACGCACTATCGAAATTATCCTCTGCTTGCCAGTTATCCCCCACGTAGATCGTTGAGTCATGAACATTAACGGCTGTCATTTTCTCTTTGACTGTCACGATTGCTTTACTGGTTACACCATCATACGTATAAGTGACTTTAAAGCTACCTGCTTTACTCGTGTCGGCTTTACTAGCATCGACCGTCAGATCTGAAAGTGCAACGTCGTTGCCATCTTTATCTAATGCAGTATCGAAGTTATCCTCTGCTTGCCATGAATCTCCCACATAAATCGTGGAATCATGGACGTTCACCGCGGTTTGTTTTTCTTTGACTGTAACAACCGCTGTACTCGTCACACCATCATACGTGTATGTGACTTCAAAGCTCCCTGCTTTATTTGTATCTGCTTTACTGGCATCTACCGTTAGGGATGAAAAATCAACATCGTTGCCATCTTTGTCTAATGCACTCTCAAAATTATCCTCTGCTTGCCATGGATCACCCACATAGATTGTTGAGTCAGAGACATTTATGGCGGTCAGCCGAGGCTTAACAACTATTGTTGCATCCTTGGTTAGATTATTGAGAGTATAACTAATCGTATAAGTACCCGCTGTCTGTGTGTCTACTGTACCAGAAACAATCCCGCCGTTTGCCAAAAATTCCTCATAAGTTAGCTGGTTTCCTTCTTTTGATGAAGCTTCGATAAAGTTATCAACTGGTGACCATGTGTCCTGTGTATAAATAGTACTATCTTTAATCAAAATATCGGTGTAATCAATTTGCGCTTTCTGATAAACATAGGTAACTGTAAACTCACCACGTTTAAATTTTCCAATAGCATCGACAGGTAAATTACTTGTATCTAATTCATATCCAGGAATATCTGGAATATAGTCACTAGTTGAAACGTCATAGGGCTGGTTTGTACTATCATCTATTCTACGTGACGGATAGATTTCATTACCTGATTCATCTACATATTTAATGGTTAAGTGACTGTTTGTAAAACGGATATTATACGTGGCTGTAAATAGGTCATTCCCGTTAGCATCTTTATAAGGAATAACCACAGTAAACCCAAAATATTCAAAATCGTCCGGGCTCCAACCTTGCGTGAAACTACTCCATGGTATTTCTATAGTATTCACCCCTATTACTGGATTGGTATATGATGAACCTGTCATGAAATATTGCTGATCCGATTTGTACTCGTAAAAATTCCCGTCATCCCCACCTAACATAAGATGAAAATATAGTTCATCCTGTATATTTTTTTCAGGAATGGGTAAATCGATTACCAATGGTTTAATATTAAGAGGATCATATTCAACTGTTAAGTCATAAATGAACAACTCTGAAGCTTCCGTTGGAATCATACGCATCTTCGAATCTTTTTTTTGAGTTTGATTCTGGTCAGCATTATCTGTTACACTTTCGCTCGTATCGGATTCAGATGACTGGCTTTCGGACAGTTCTTTACTCTTATCCGATTGCTCCTCATTAATAGCAGCACCTTCTTCTAGACTGCTTGACATTTCATCCACCAAAGGGTTTTCCTTCGCTTCACTTTCAGAAACTATATCTTTATTATCAGACAGCTGTTCCTGAATTCCACTTTTTTCAAAGTTATTCAAAGATTCTGATGAAAGATTGCCCGCTTCTTGTTTCTGAGCGATTTCCGTTCCAAAGGTATCGGTCAAAGCTTGTATTGGATTCGTTACCATAGAGCCTAACAATAACCCGACTAAAAATAGTTGCATATTCTTATTTTTCATTCGTTTCTCCTCGTTTCAATTTAACAAAAGGTATCTTCGCATTAAACTACACATTTTAATTCATCCCCCCCACTAAGGTTAGTACATAAAATTATTTGCTAAATGTGAAGATTTATAATGTGCATATTAAAAGTGTGTAACCTAAAATTCAAAGGGGGCTTAATACCTATTATTTCTTCATCTTAAACATCTCATCCATATAATTATTTAATCAAAAAAAATAATCATACTTTTTCTATTATCCTTTTTTTGTGTGCACAGGAATTTCTATTTTTTTCATGGCATTAAAATATTAGAACTACAGACTTTGGATGCTTCTCACTAGAGAACTAACATTTTGGTATAACAGTGTACGAGAATGGTGTTTTATATCCAAGTATATTATCTGCTTTTCTCATAGGTACTTGACTGTGGGCTACCCGACACGATATTGATATTGGTTTGCTCATAACTAAGGAACGGAATGAAAACGGGTTTTTTTGATGAAGAAAATATCTATAACCCCTATCAGATTCTCGTTTTTAAAAATATTTGCTACAATCAATTTGTAGCTTCTTATATTAGGTTAATTGTGGTGGCAGCCCGTGGAGCCGCGATTGTTCTTGAAGAATAGAGAATCTTGTACGTTTCTATAAAAAGCGTTTCAAAATAAAGAAATCACAGTGCGGATTGCCGTGACCTAATTTATTTCTTTAAGCTAAACGAAGATACCTAAATGAGTTATTACAACATCCGTAAGATTACGCAATGAGAACAGCCGATTTTCAGTTTCTGATTCGTGATTGATTTTTCTTTTGTCCCGCTAAAAAAACCTCTCAAATGGATGAGAGGTTTTCGTTCTATTGAATAAAAATCAATTTATCGATTTATAAATGGCACTTCGTAACGAATACTTAATGCTCTATTCAACTTTTTTTCTGCATCGACTAAAGGTAAATAAAGAGCCCCAAACAATTATCCTAATCTACCATTTCTGTCGAAACCGAGGAAATGGTTCGTTCTCTTTTTTATTTTTAGGGAAGATATAAAAATAAAACACGGAGCCAATGATGATCGCTGGCGGCACCGAGATGCTCAATAATTTTAAAGCAGTGTTTAAAAGTACACCAAATTTTTCTTGAATAGAAAGATTCATAATCGTGCTGAAGTCTTGATTGAACGAAGTAACGATCATCGTGACAAAAAAGAGAAAGCAAAAACTAATCACCCCATACTTGATACTTACTTTTAAATCATCATTGTCTTTCTTAGTTTCTTCCAAAAGTAATGTTTCTAATGAGATATCCAATTCTTCGGCTATTTTGATCATATTTTTTTTGCTAGGGTACGTAGCACCTAACTCCCATTTTGAGATTGTCTTGTCACTTACTTCTAATAATTCTGCTAGCATACTTTGTGTTAGCTTGTTTTTTTCTCTATATTCTTTCAGCTTCATTGCTAATATTGTTTCCTTCATTTCAACAACTCCTCATCGATTTCTACCTTTCATTTTGACATAAAACCTACCATTTAACAGGAATTCTTGAAAAAGAGAGTAGAATAGAGGGGATTTTTTTAGCTACTTCTGGTGATTTTCCTGAAACATACTACCGATTCCTTCCTTTCAACAATAGTTGCTATGCATTCTGATATCTTCTAAATAATATCAAACCAGAAATCATAAGCGTCTGTAAATAATTAAAGGAGACGCAAAAACTTCCCAGTTTTTGCCCTCCCTCATTTCTCAAGAAAATTTGTTAACAGAGGATTTTCTATTTATCATTCTTATTAGAAGAAACCAAAGTATTTTTTCACTTCAATATACACTAAAGGAAAAATGGATAAGCCGATTACCCATAGCCAGTCAACTGCACGAAGAGAAACAAAGCCAAAAATAGTTTGCATGAATGGAATCGTTACTAACAAGATAATGATCAATGCACCTATGAAGGTTGTCATTACTAACAACGGATTGCTCAAAAAACGCAGCTTCAGAATAGATTCTTTACTTCTACAATTAAACATATGCACAATAGTTGATAATCCCAATACAATAAATGTCATTGTCTGCGAAACCTCTATCGATTCTAGACGTCCAATTAGAATCGCGCCTAATGTGACGCCTGTAAAAACAATTGAGATTTCTACAATTTTTACCAATAATCCTTGCGCAAAAATGCTCGTGTATTTAGCGATCGGGGCTTCCATCATTGCTTTTTTATCGACTGGTTCAATGCTAAGACTCATTCCTGGGATTCCATCTGCAACTACTTTTATGATTAACAATTGAACCGCTGTAACAGGTGCTCCCCACCCAACGAGCAAGGAAATTAAAACGATCGTCAGTGCAGAAATATTGCAACCAAGCATCGCGTATAATGATTTTCTGATATTGCTGTATACCCGTCGTCCTTCTTCAACCGCCTGAACAATCGTCGCAAAATTATCGTCTACTAAAACCATATCAGAAGCTTCCTTTGCTACTTCTGTGCCACCTCCCATTGCGATCCCTACATCAGCTGCTTTTAATGCAGGTGCATCATTGACACCATCGCCAGTCATAGCGACAATCTCATCATTTTTTTGAAATGCTTTTACGATTCGAATTTTATCTTCTGGGGAAGTACGGGCAAAGACTCGATAGTCATCAATCACATGGGCTAATTTTTCATCGCTCATTTCATGTAAATCCGCGCCGGTCATTGCTTTTTTCCCATCGGTGAGAATTCCTACATCTTCTGCGATTTTTTTTGCTGTTAGTAAGTGGTCCCCTGTGATCATTACGGTTTGAATCCCTGCTTGTTTTGCAATAGAAACAGCCGTATAGCTTTCGGGCCGAGCTGGGTCGATAATCCCAACAAATCCTGCAAACTCTAACTGACTTTCAAGAATTTCTTCAGTAAGACGTGTAGGTTTTTCATCGTATCTTTTATAAGCAACGCCCAAAACACGGTATGCTTGATTGGCCAACTCATCATGCTTGCTCACGTAGGTGGGGTTGTTCGCATCAATGAGATCCAAGCGATCAAAAGCCCCTTTTGTGACAGAAACATATTGGTTGTTTACTTTATATAAGACAGTCATTCTTTTTCGTTTTGAATCAAAAGGAACTTCATGAATCTGTTCAAAGGTTGAAGCGACTTTACCTAGTTCCTCTTTAGTGAAGAGCGATGCCAGTTTTTTTCTGATCGCCAACTCTGTTGGATTACTAGTTACTGTTGTATTTTCTTCCATCGAACTAGCAAGATAGAAGAGAAATAAGAGATTTTTATCCTTCTCTTCTGTTATTTCTAAGCAGGAAGTCAGTCTATCCTTCATGATAATAACTTCTTTCACGATCATCTTATTTTCCGTAATCGTTCCAGTTTTATCTGAGCAGATGATTGAAACACCTCCAACGGTTTCTACTGTTGAAGGAGTCCTAACGATGGTTTTCTTCAGTGCCATATTTCTCATCCCAACCGCTAGAGAGATTGTTACTACGACTGGCAAAACCTCTGGAATAGCAGCAACAGCCATGGATATTGCGGTCATGATACTGGTCTCTAAAGACAATCCTTTGCTGATTCCTATAGCAATCGCTAGAAAGCCAGAGAGAATAGCGATTAGTCCTAGAACTTTCCCAAGTTTTTGCATTTTTATTTGTAGAGGTGCTATGGTTGTTTCTTCCTTGCTTAATAAGCTCGATATTTTACCAATTTCCGTATTCATTCCTGTCTTTTCAACTCGAACGTTTGCTTTTCCTGTGACTACTAATGAGCCAGAAAAAACCAAGTCTTTTCTGTCCCCTAAAGAATCTTCTTTAGAAGAAATATAGGTGGGATCTTTTTCACTTGGTTCACTTTCACCAGTTAGAAACGATTCATCAACAAAGAAATTACTACTAGTTAAAAGTTTAGCATCTGCTGGAATACGGTCCCCTAATGCCAACTGAACAATATCACCAGGAACAATGTTCAAACTTTCAATCTCTTTTAACGCCCCATCTCTGAATACTTTACTTACGGGAACACTTATCTTATTTAATTCACTTATTGATTTTTCCGCATGTTTTTGCTGTCGAATCGACAAATATAGATTAAGAATGACAATTGAAAAGATGACTATTGGTTCCGTAAAATCATCAGGGTGGTTTTGAAATGCAACGTAACTAGATAAGAGCGTTGCAACGATTAAAATCAAGATGGTAATATCCTTCATCGACTCTTTCAAATAGTCATAAAAATGCTTCTCGTCTTTGCTTTCTATGGAATTAAACCCATATTTTTCTAGCTTCATTTCTGCTTCTTTACTGGAAAGTCCCGACTGGTTAGGGCTCTTTCCTTTTTCTTTCAATTGTTCTTTTAACATCTGCCTATACCTCCTAAAACAAAAAAGAAGTCAGACAAACTAACCATAAAAGCCTAAGGTTAGTTTTTCTGACTTCAATAAGATTTATTCCGGCGAACAAATCTAATGTCATTATTTAAATTCCACCTAATTATTGCACATCCGAATATTTGGGTCAAGATTTTCACGATGACCGATCAATCAAAATGAGAGAATGGTATGCAAAATCGAGAAAAAGTACGTGTACATCCTTATCCTATAGACAAGAAGCTCGCCCTTGCAAAATGATTTCAGGACTTTCTTTACTTAGCACATAATCATTACCTGCTACTTTAAAATACTCTTGAACCAACTGACTTAACTCTTTGATTGCTTCATTCGCCCGAGCCCGTTGCGTTTCATTGATCGATTCAATGAATAAAACAGCATTGGTGGTCTCTTCTGTTAGCATCGTACGTTGAGCTTCCCGCCAATTTAAGCATCGACAGATTGCACCTTTCTCATCATAGTAAATGACTTCCTTTTCCAAGGCTGGGGAATCAGTATCTGCACCTAAGGGAAAGAAAGATTCGCCACCTTTTGCAACGCCTAAATGAAGGTCGCCAACGATTGTATCGAGGTCTTCTCCGCCTAAAGGGACACCATATTTCAAGGAAATACTATTATAAATATCTACTAAAGGATTGATGGGAGAAAATTCTCTGTCTTGATTCACCCGTTTCAACAGTGCTTCGATGGAAGCGCGTACCCCTTTTTTCGTTTTAAATTGCTGAAAAGCACTTCGCCATTCTTGGATCACTTGGTTTTCACTGAAGGTGTCGGTTGTTAAGTAGCGCTTTGCTTGTTCTTTACTACTTTTTAGCAAGTCAGTAAAAAACGTTTCGTGTGCAGCATCGGCAACATTGTTTATATTTTTTACAACAAGGCAGTTGATTTGTGCTTCTGGAAATAGTGCCCAAAATTCTTGATCGATCATTATTTTCTTCACTTTCTCTACACTCCTGTTTAGTTTATTTGAACAAATTCATGTCCTTTATTTTTCAGGATCTCTGTTTTTTCAGCAGACAGCCGAGCTATATCCTTTTTAACCAAATATCAGCTACCTGTGCTTCCTACCCTAGGTAGCATGAATGTACATTCAATCAGATCCAATCTCCCCAGCGGCGTTATTCGTTTAATAGTCTCTTTTGATCCCATTCTTGACGTTGACCCAATCAACTTCTACCGAAGATTTTATTTTTTTCAGCATTTCCGCAAGATTTTTTCTTTCTAAAGCAGATAACTGTTGAATCGCTACTTTATTTGAATAGTTATTTTCTCTTATGATTAATTGAACCGCTTGTTTCCCTTTGGCGGTTGTGTATAAGTGTTTGATTTTTTTATTTTCTTTGTCTGACTCTTTTAGAATAAACCCATTTTCCTCTAACTTTTTTACCGCCCGGGACAAAGTCGTGCGATCAACTTTGATCCGTTCGGCTAATCGTTCAGGAATAATTCCTTCATTTTCAAATATACGAACTAAGTAAATGTATTGTCCTTTACTGAGTTGAACCTCTTTAAATTCAATATTAGCAATGGATTCCAACATTCTACTGATCGAACCTATCTCACGAAGTATATCCTCCACGAACTATCCCCTCCCTATCTAGCACTATAATAGCCCATTATTGTTGCACATGCAACAATAATGGGCTTGATTTACTTTATTACTCACTCTTAGAAAATGGGTGCATGGAATAAGCTTGTTGTTTCTGTTCTCAAAAAAAGCAGGAGAATACAGAGAAAAAATTCTGGCTCTATAATTTATGGGACTGATGAATCAGAATTGATTCTTCAGCCCCATTTTCATTTTAGGTATTAAAAAACATATCGTTCTCTAGTATGATTAAATCACCACAAAATAAACAACTGAGAGGACGATATGCTATATGAATGATTCTATCAAAAAAATGTTGAGAATAACAGAGAAAGATTTGATGATTACAGAGATCTCTTACGAGACCCTTCAGAAGAAAAAGACGTTGGTCGTCGATGCTGTTCTCTCGCCTACTCCTCGTGCTTGTAGAAGTTGTGGTTCTACTGTGGTAGATGGAAACGGGAAAACAATTATAGTGAAAAATGGGAAGAAGGAAACGATTGTCCGTTTTGAACAATACAATCATATGCCTTTGGTTATGCGCCTAAAAAAGCAGCGCTATACCTGTAAAAACTGCCGAACCCATTGGACTGCTCAAAGTTATTTTGTCCAACCCAGACATTCAATCGCAAATCATGTTAGATATAAAATTGCTTCTTTACTGACTGAAAAAGTATCTTTATCTTTTATTGCGAAAAGCTGTCAGGTATCTTTGACCACCGTTATTCGTACATTGAAAGAGTTTAAAAGCTATTTACCAAAGCAATCTAAGAAGATTCTCCCCAGAGTATTGATGGTTGATGAATTTCGTTCGCATGCTTCCATAGAAGATAAAATGAGCTTTATTTGCGCAGATGGCGAAACAGGAAAATTAATAGATGTTTTGCCTACGCGTAAATTACCTCGATTAACAAGCTATTTCTTAGGTTGTACCAATCCAGAAGAAGTAGAATTCTTGGTGACAGACATGAACGCCGCCTACTTCCAGCTCACCAAACGTGTTCTGCCAAATGCGAAAGTAGTGATTGATCGGTTTCATATTGTCAAACACATGAATCAAGCGTTCAATGAGTTGCGTATCCGTGAAATGAATGAACTTCGTAAAGCCGGACAGAAAAGCCAGGCAGAAAAACTGAAAAAGAACTGGCGCTTTTTGCTAAAAAATCGTGCAAACATCAACCATTATGAATACAAAACATGGAAAAGTTTCCGAGCACCAAAATACCCATTTCTTACTGAAGCAATGATGATTGATCGATTGCTTGAGTTTTCTACGCCCCTGAAGGAGGCGTATCCCTTTTTTCATGAATTAGTTGAAGCCTTTCGAGACAAAGACCCTGACTTATTTTTCTCCTTATTGACAGAACTTCCCGAAACGTTAGATGACAGCTTTCGGGAGAAGCTTCAAAACCTTCTGACCTATGAAGAAGGCATCACCAACGCAATGATCTATCCTTATTCCAATGGAAAAATAGAAGCGAAGAATACCCACATAAAGACAATGAAACGAGTATCCTACAGATTTAAATCATTCGAGAACATGAGAATTAGAATCTTTTTGATCAGTCAATTAATCAAAGTGAGATAACAAAAAATCTGAGCCAGAATGAGGTTCATTCTGACCCAGATTTGATTTTGCACAACTCATCAGTCCTTATTGACAAATAGCCATTTTTTCCCTTTAGGCCTCCTTCCACGTAAGTAATCTATTCATTTGTTAGGAGAATAGTTTTTTAAACAAAAAATGAGAACACTTAATAATCCACGTTATTAAGTGTTTTATTTATACAAAAATTAATATATGTCTAAATTTTTTTTTTCGTTTAGCTTATTTCTTTGGTTTTTCCTTCTCAAGAATTATAAGTTATTTTTTAGCGAGGCATTACCTTACGCTCCGAATTGTTATTATAAAGATAATAAACTTTTAAAATGTCTTCGGCTTTCCTATAAATCAGTTTTATATTTATTAATAATATTTGCAGAACAAAAATACCCGATTACGAATGATCGGGCTCAGAGAGTTAGAACGAAGCTTCTAAATTTTAGGGCCGGATAAGTCTAACTGCTTTAAGCAAATTGTACAAGAATAAAGTGTTTTTCCTTCAGGTCAATTACTGAAGAATTTTGATGCGAAAATGAGAGAGAATCAACGTTTTTTCTTTTGATACTAATGAGTAGTCTGACTATTAAAACTGTAGAAAGTGTCCTCTTGTTTCACTCATATCTCATTCCATTTGATTACTGATTTTTAATGTTTCTGTCCCTTTATATTAATTGTCCTAATAATCATAAATCTAATTTTTAATTGAACAATGATTTAGTTACGAGTTTATGTACACAAGAATAGAGCAATAAATTTCAATTATGGCATTTAAAAAGAGTGTTCAGGAAATCGTCACTTTCTTAACACTCTTTGTCGAAAAATTAAGAAGATCAAAAGCTATTAAATTTCTGCCCATCACATAGCTGTTAAAAAAATCATGAACTGAAATTCTTATAAACACCTTTTTTAATTGTTGTTTTTTGTATATCTTTTCAGATGTTTTGCTGTGTATGAATCTTCTAACGTTAATAAGTCTATTGGGTACCCTTGAAACAATACTTTACCTCCAAAGTTCCCCCCGCCAGGTCCCATTTCGATAAGCCATTGAGCCTGACTTATTATTTTGAGATTGTGCTCTAGAACAATCAATGTATTTCCTTTTTGCAAAAGTTTATTTAACAATAATAACAACTTGTCAATATCCGCCTCATGAAGGCCGGTAGATGGTTCATCTAATATTAGACAGTTAGAAGTATCTTGAGCAATTATTTTTGCTATCTTTAAACGCTGAAGTTCTCCACCAGAAAATGTATCTAGCGACTGCCCCAACTTCATATACTCTAGATGAACATCCATGAGAATTTGCATCGTTCTGATCAATAAGCGATCATCAAACAAATCTACTGCTTTTCGAACTGATAATTGTAAAATATCGTAAATAGTGAAACCATGCCATAAAATAGATAAGGCTTCATCGTTATATCTTTTTCCTCGGCATTTCTCACAAACTTGCTCTGCATCCCCCATAAAAGCCAAATCCATTTTTATCACTCCTTTGCCTTTGCACAGAGGACATGCTCCTTTACCGTTATAGCTGAAAAGAGAGGCACTTTTACCAGAACATTGCGCGTAGATGCTCCGAATTTTATCAAAGACATTTAGATACGTGAGAACATTTGAGCGAATGTTGCCATTTATCTGACTCTGGTCTAATATACTTGCTTCAGGATATTTTTTTTTAAAAAGATAGCGAATGAGTGTGCTCTTCCCAGAACCAGCGACTCCGGTTACAACCGTTAATGCTTGTTTTGGCAACACCACAGAAGCGTTTACAACATTGTGCAAACTAACCTCATTTAATTCGTAATAGGAAGAAAATTGTTGTCTTTGTGTATTAACGTTCAACTGATCTGCCAACGCTCTTCCAGTGATGGTGTTCGACTTCAGTAGTTCATCATAGGTTCCTTCAAAGGTGATTTTTCCACCGCTATCCCCGGATCCTGGACCGATCTCAATGATATGGTCTGCAATTTGTATAATATCCGGATCATGGTCAACAAGAACAACAGTATTTCCTTTATCTTTTAACCCCCTAATTATCTTTGCTATTTTTTGAATATCTTCTGGATGGAGTCCAATACTAGGCTCATCAAAAATGTATAGAATATCACTAAGTGCACTGTTAAGATGTTTAACCATTTTTATTCTTTGAGATTCTCCACCAGATAATGTTGCTGTTGGACGGTTAAGAAACAAATAGCCTAGGCCAACCTCCTCCAAACTCTGTAGTTTCTTACTTAAATCTTTCAAAATCACCTGAACAGCAGAAGAATGAATCTCTTTAATAAATTTGTTTAGTTCAGGAATAGGCATCCTCACACAGTCTGCGATCGATTTTCCATTTATCTTTGCAGAGCGAACGAGTTTACTTACTCTAGTGCCTTGACAATTGGGACATTCTTTCACTTGCAGAATGTGATTTAATGGTGCACTATATTGCGTGCTTTCTTTTTCGATAAAATTTTTGGTAATTCTGGGAATGATCCCTTCATAACGTGCAGTTTTTGGCCATTTATTCGTAGGATTACTTGGAGTGCTGCCGAGATCATTTAGTAAACGGTCCAATTCTTCTGCTAGGTAATCTTTAATTTTTTTATTGTTATCGAAATTACCAGATTCTGTATACCTAGACAGGCGCCATCCTCCCGGTTGAAAAGTAGGAAATTGAATAGCTCCCTCTGATAAAGATTTGTCAAAATCGATTAACTTATCGACATCAATCTCTTTGACCTCACCTAATCCCTTACAAACTTCACACATGCCCTTGGGATTATTAAACGAATAATTCATAGAATATCCAATAAAAGGGGTTGCAACCCTCGAGAATAGCAGCCTTAAACTTGAATATATATCTGTTACAGTTCCAACTGTGGAACGTGCATTTCCTCCTAGTTTCTTCTGATTAATCACAATAGACACTGGTAGATTTTCTATTTTATCAACGATTGGTTGAGAATAGTGAGGTAGTAGCTGTTGGATATAACTCGAATAGGTCTCGTTTAGTAATCGTTGGGATTCAGCTGCTAAGGTATCAAATACCAAAGAAGATTTTCCCGAGCCTGAAACACCTGTTACGACAGTTACTTGATACTTAGAAAGTTTCAAAGAAAGATTTTTTAAATTGTTTGTTTTAGCTCCTTCGATAGAAATGAGATCATTCATCATACCTCAGCCTTTCCGTTTTAAGCGCTTCTAAATATTTCTTTGCTAGTTCAGCGAACTGCTCTTTTTCCTTCCGATTAAAAACTGCATTTGCGATTTCAGATAAGTGCGTATGTCCATTATCAATAGTTGTTAATAAATGACTTCCCTCTATTGTCAAAAAAGTGAGTAGTTCTCGACCATCTGCATCATTGGGTTTCTGTTGAATATAATTCATTAATTTTAGCTCTTTTAACGCCTTTGAAAGTTTTGTCCTACTAATTCCTAGCAAAACACTCATTTTTGACGGGCGCATCTCAGTTTCAGAATTTAGAATATTTAAAATATCATATTGAAGCCAACTAATTGTTTTAGGATTTAGTCTGGTTCTTTCCGCCACCAATTCACATTGTAAGTTTACTAATACCTCTTCTAAATTATTCATTGAAAACTTCCCCTCAAATTGATTTCTATTTGGAAACTATATCATTTGGGAAATCAGATGTCAAATAGGTAGTCTATCCATCTGGCGCTTATCATTGTTGTGCGTTGATTCCTGCTTAGTCAAGCAGCCTCTTTCGTAGAAAAACGACAAGTTATTGGAATGGCTAAAAAGGAGTCATGATCCAATGAATTTCTGACACTGGAAAACTTAATTATCGGAAATTCATCGGCCCAAACTAAAAATAGAGTACTCAGAAAATAGATATTTCCAAGCACTCTATGTATTAAAATTCTTTCTTTCACTATCAAAGCAAATGATTTAACTCAAACGATCAATTTGAGCAGGACATGCGTACTTGAATTCATTTGTTCAACAGGTTTCCCTCGTTAACCATGGCTGCTTTTCTTAGTGTATGATTCTAAACTAAATTCAGTTTCTTCATAAGGAACATCTTCCGCATATATGCGATTGTATCGCTGCTTAAATTTTCGAAACCCAAACACCACTAACACTTTCACGATTGCATAAAGTGGTATACCGAAAATCAACCCAAACATGCCGAAAAGTTCACCCATTATCCATAGCACAAAAATAATTGTTACTGGATGGATCACCATATGTTTTCCCATGACCTGAGGTTCGATCAGCTCCCCATTTAATAATTGAACAACGATCCAGACAATGCACAACTGAATGAACATCGTAGGAGACGTCATGATTGCAATGATTGCACAAGGGAAAAAGGCGACAACCGGTCCGATATAAGGAACGATAGCTGTTGCGCCAACAAGAAATGCTAAGCTTCCAGAAAAAGGCATGTCGATAATTAAGAAGCCAATAAAAGTCAATGTTCCTATGATCACACAAACGACTAGTTGGCCCTTTAGATAGGCGCCCACCTGATTTTCCATTGTCCGAATGATTTCTTTGACTTCATGACGTAATCTAGGGGGGAAGATACCTAAAGAATACTCTACAAATTGACGGTCATTTTTCAATAAAAAGAACGTGATGATCGGCACTGTCAATAACAACAATAGGACATGGGTAATCGTTGAAAACACTTGTGAAGCACCGAAAATAATATTGCCCAGATATACGCCCACATTATTAGAAACTTGATTTATCCAATTCGCCAGAACCTCGAGTCCCTCATGATATGCTTGTTCATATCTAGTATTTTGTATAAAAGTTTCTATTACTCGTTCAGCTTCAATCAAATAATTTGGGAAGTTTTCGATCAATCGTTCAAATTGTTGGATAAGTAACGGCAGTGCGAGGGCAGTTGACAAGATGAAGGCAGCAGTAAGTGTGCATAATGTAATAATAATACTCAGTACTTTTGAAAGTCCTAGCCCTACCAAAAACTTTACAACTGGTTTAAGTACAAAATATAAAACGAGCGTCATAGTTAACGGAGGAAGAACCACCTGAAATACTTTAACTACTGGCTCAATCAAAAAGGTAAGATTTTTGAACAGCAATAGTGTTGCGCCACCTATAAACAGGACCGCTAAGATGTATAAGAGTGTAGCCCCACCCAACATTTGTATCACTTTATGTTTCTTTTTCATTTCTTCTCCCCGTTCTTTCATTATCTAAATCAATCTTCTTTTCTTGTAAAGATTAGCTCACCCCAAATGGACCTTTTCATTCACTAATCTCCCCCACTTGAGGATTCGATGCGATTTGAAATGAAGACAACTTTTATTTAATAATCTTACCATAATTAGTCATAAAAATACCTCTAAGCTATATCTCTAGCCTAGAGGTGTTTTTCAGATTGATTAATGAGCTATCTTCTCTATATTATTTGACAAACTCCCTTTATTATTTTAGTATTTTCAGAACTTTTTATAATCATTCACAATAAATAAATTTTAATTATCAATGAAAAATCAGCCTCCAAAAAAATTATACCGTTAGCTTAAATGAACATAATAAAAAGAGCCTAATCAAAAATGAAAAACAGGTGAAACATTAATGAATCAAGAACTTTAAAGTTTGCAATTCCTTAAATGAATTATTCTTATATTTAGCGACTCCTATTTTATCTAGACATAGATTTCATTGTAGGTTTCTATACACAATATCGAATAGTATTATTAGAAATTTGATTCAAAAAGAGTGTCCAGAAACGATCATTTTCTGAACACTCTTTCTTCCTCTTATCGATTACTTCTTTTACGTTTTTTAATTGCTACAAATACGAGTGTGACTAACAAAGCTCCGACACTACTTAAAATCAGTTGTCCTTTAATCTGTTGTCCAGTTTTTGGTAAATGATTATTTGAATTACCATTGTTCTTAGGATTATGCGCTTTAGTGTTATATACGTACACCACTTCTTGTCCTGTATCACTGAAGGTGCCTGAAGCATTATCTGGGGTTTCTACTACATACCACCCTGGGATCTCTTTGGCTTCGCTTGTATATGGTAACCCTACTTTTCCGCTTAATACCGTTGGGTCTGCCAACTGATTCCCTTCGGAATCTTGATATTTCACCGTGACTGGTGCTGCATCGCTGCGTTCGTACACGTACACCACTTCTTGCCCTGTATCACTGAAGGTGCCGGAAGCATTATCTGGGGTTTCTACTACATACCACCCTGGGATTTCTTTGGCTTCGATTGTATATGGTAACCCTACTTTTCCGCTTAATACCGTTGGGTCTGCCAACTGATTCCCTTCGGAATCTTGATATTTCACTGTGACTGGTGCTGCATCGCTGCGTTCATATACGTACACCACTTCTTGCGCTGTATCACTGAAGGTGCCGGAAGCATTATCTGGGGTTTCTACTACATACCACCCTGGGATTTCTTTGGCTTCGCTTGTATATGGTAACCCTACTTTTCCGCTTAATACCGTTGGGTCTGCCAACTGATTCCCTTCGGAATCTTGATATTTCACTGTGACTGGTGCTGCATCGCTGCGTTCATATACGTACACCACTTCTTGCGCTGTGTCACTGAAGGTGCCTGAAGCATTATCTGGGGTTTCTACTACATACCACCCTGGGATCTCTTTGGCTTCGATTGTATATGGTAACCCTACTTTTCCGCTTAATACCGTTGGGTCTGCCAACTGATTCCCTTCGGAATCTTGATATTTCACCGTGACTGGTGCTGCATCGCTGCGTTCATATACGTACACCACTTCTTGCGCTGTATCACTGAAGGTTCCCGTCGGATTACCTTGAACTTCTTTTATAGTATACCCGTCTATTTCTAACTTATACTCTGGCGTTGTTGCATCAAAAGATTCACCAATATTACCGCTAATTTTTTGAGAAGGCTTCAATTCATTCCCTTCAGTATCAATATAACTCACCGTAACATCTGCAGCGGCTTCTTGATGATTGATCGAAAATTGGTGCAAATAGGTTCCTGAAGAAATGGCGTAAAAACTATATCCATCTGGATGAGCATAGGATCCGGCAGGATTATTCAGTCGTGCGTTATACTCCATTGTTTCGATACTTTCAAATTCACTTTGAGTAACCCCAGATACAGTAATCCCATCTTCTGTAATACTTAATCTTGAGGAGGGTACCTGTACACCATTCAAATCAAAGTACGTCTGACTAGTACTATTCGATTTTGTAAAAGGAGGCTGATATCCATCAAAATTTGTTAAACGATTAGGCATAATGGAAAATGGAACAAAAAATGATTGATTATCGGGATCGTAATTTAACTCTTTTGCAGATAATGAAGTAATCGCATCATTTCTTCCTGTGTTTTGGCCATAAGCAGCTAAGTTTGATAATTTGGGAAACTCATTTATCACAGTAAAATCTGTCACGCCACAGAACTGTATTCTTAATTCTGTTAGATTTGGTAATGCAACCAGAGGTGCAATTGTCGTAATATTCATATTGGACTCGAAACTTAGCGACTCTAGTCCTTTCATATTAACTATTTTTGAAAATACAGCATCGGTTACATTTGCGGAACTAAGATTTAATCTAGTTAAATTGGCACCAAAGTTTGGTACATTATCATCCGTTACATTAGCACCCATCAAATATACATAAACTAAGTTATTTAACGAAGTGAGAACGGAAAAGTCAGTAACCTGATTTTGGCCGCTCATATAAAATGATGATAGATTTGTTGCATATTCCAAGCCTGTCAAATCAGCAATAGCGGAATCTGCAGCGTAGATATAGAGAGTCTGAAGTTTGCTCATCTGTTCCTTCGTGATTTCGGACACATCTATACCTAAAGATTTAGCAACTACGGATTGTAGTGCTGGATCCGGAAGCCAAGCTGCAAAATCTTCTTGATCATTATTTACTGCGACCTCAGATGGATTTGCAGAACTTTGACTTGTCGTCTCATTTTCAACTTGGCTATTCCCCTGATCTTCGCCAGAATATTTTGCGTTGTTAGAAGAGCTTTGCGTTGTTGTTTCTTCCGTGGATTCATTATTATCTTCTGTCGAAGTATCAGAAGATTCACTTTGCGTTGTTGAAGAATCCAGCGTTGTAATCGAATTACTCATATTTTCAGATTCTTCATTAGTTGCTTGTGCTACACTTTCTTGTTGCTCATCTGATCGAACATTCACAATGGGAACAAAAAAAGAAGGTACTATTAAACTTGCCAAAGATATGTAGGAAAAAATTTTCTTTTTCATCTGCCAACTCCATCGTGGTATTTTTTTAACCACCTATTTTTATATCTCATCTATTGTAGTAATAATGTATTCTATAGTAAATACTTTTCAAGCAAGGACAGAGTTCCTTCAACCAAAAATAATCATTATTTTTATAAGATACTTGGTATTATGTAATAATAGTTCCTCTTTGTTTTTTAACAACCCCAGAACAAAATTTAAAGAATGAAAGTTTCTATCTTTGTTAAATGATAGTTAGTGAAAGTCTTCCCGATGTGGACCAAACGTCGAAGAGATGCCCAGATTCATGATAAGATAGATCATTTCTGCATTACCTTTGACCAATTCTGCTTTTCCCGTGTCATAGTTGGTAAGTGCATAGGATTCAATAAGCACGTTTAGCTTCTCGCAATTTTTCACGTCTGTCCTCTATCGTTCGGTTAGAAATTTTATTACGTCTTCATAGGATTCCATACCTGACTTCAAAATATATTATAAAAGACTACTTTTCCTTGATTCTTTTTCCAGATCACTTTATTTTAAAAATTAGTGAATGGCTAGTTACATCATTCAATTTATATCCACATAATTCTTTATTGTAGTATGGATAATCTTGTTCTACTATTTTTAACACTTCTTCGTCTGAAAAATCAAAATCTTCAATAGTGATAATGAGTTCTCGTAATAATACTAACTTAGAATCTATTCCCATAATTATTGGAATATCAATCCAAAAATTCGCGGACGTTAATGCTTCTATCAATTCTTTTAATTTTTGAACTTGATTTTCAATATAATTTTTTATCAACGGATGTGCTTTTAACTGCTTTTCTTCAAATTGAAATTCTTTGATATATTCAGATAGATTACTGATTTCGATCATAATTTTCGTCCTTTCCAAAATGAAATCAATACTATAAGCCGGTTTCATTTATTGTTTTTCCCTAGATGAAAGCCTCTGAAAGAAGATGCTTCCTTTACAGGTGAACAATGACCTATTTGAAAATTAAAAGAAAAACGCAAGTTGTTTGTTGCGCTGAACTATACACATTAAAGTTGGTTTGAGGTCTAGTTTTTAAAAAGCAATCGTCCTCTTAATAAATAACTGATATTTCACTCGTTATCCAAATGCCAAGTACTATAAGATCTATAATCTAAGTGGATTGGAAGAACCTTTAAGTATTTGTAAATTTTTATTTATCCTTAGGTAAGAAAGCTCAATTCAATGACAATGCTTTTTTTATAGAAAATGAGTTTCTTTATTCATTTCCTACTACAGCTTATTAATTCCCCTTGAATCTATACCTCATTAATACTACCCTTCGCTTTATTTCAAAATACGAATTTGTTGATTTTTTAAACCTTCAAAATCAACAGTTGGTGATTTATACAAAATAGAAGAATTGCGTTTTTACTTTCATAATGTCCTGACTGATTAGTTGATAGAATTAAAATAATGCATTACTATTCTTTTAAATAGAGTTGAAGAATATGGTCTATTTGTTTATAGTATTTTAGAAAGTTAAGATTACTTTAATCAAATTTCAAAGTCGAAGATGATGTGTTCTACTACTTATATATCTCTATAAGTTACAAAAAAGAGGAGGAATTGTTATCTCAAATAAAAAAAGAACGATAACGGAAATTGCTAATCTATTCAATATTGAACCTTCAACTATACGGTTTTGGGAAAAAAAACAACTAATTTCGTTGAGTAGAGACGAAGAGAATAACTACAGATATTTTGATGCTCATTCTATATTACAGTTAGTTGATATTACTTTTTTTAGAAACTTAGAAATTCCCATTACCGATCTAACCCTTCATTTAAATGGTGATTTGGATCAAAGAAACCAAATATTAAACAATACTCTTATTACCGTTGACAACTGGATCAAACAATTAAATGCTGTATCAAAAGTACTTAATACAAGAATAAAGGATATTGCTCATATCAATCATTGTTTAAACGGAGAGAAAAACCTAAATCTAGAGTTTCCTTTTTCGAAATTTGAACCTCTTGATCTTTACAAAAAAGAACACATTTCTTCTTTATTAAATAATCCAACAAATTTTTTATTATTATTTACTGGAGATCATTTTGATACCATAACAGAAGAAATTGGCATTATAGACATTCCCAATAACACTATTCCTAAAGATCTCCTTGCGGAATCAAGTGAAATATACTTTGGTGGGGCGTTAACTGTTGATAGATACGACTATAGTGAAAATAACTTGAATCAGTTATTGGATGATATACAAGATTCTGCCGATTACTCCAGTGTAGTCGCACAGTACATCGTCGGAGGTTTAGAAAATAATCGGCCTATTGACTACTACTTTTTTTGGCTTCTGTAACTGATCATTATCTATGAAAACAATCAAAGCAGAGGGATTAAAATGAACATTTTCTAAGTAATCATTCCCAAAGTTTCATCATGTATGTAGTATTATTTATCGTAGGAATGATTTCCTAAACACTACACTTTTGCAATCTATTATTTCTCGATTATCAAGATATTCCTTTATAAAATGATGTTAAAACTACTACGTTACTTTAATTGCTTATTATTAAGATATTAAGGTACTATATGTTTCTATTATATTTTTTCATATTGTTAAACACCAAAACATATAGTACCGAAAAAAATCAACTTGTCTTTTCTTTCTTTTTTATTAACCAAACTATTAAGATTACGCTGCCTCCCAAAAAGCTCATTGAAGAAATTACTCCTCCTGTTTGTGGCAGACTCTTCTGAATATCTATTTCTGATGGTTGACTATCTAATTCATTTTGTTCAGAACTTACTGTCTCTTCTCTCTGATAAAATTGTACCCCCGCTTGATTCTCATAAGTAGATGCTTCTACGCTTGGCAAAGAATTTGAATAATTCATATAAAGAGAAATTATACTGAAAAAGAGTACGATTAGTATTTTCTTCATTCGCTTCCTCCCAACGTAGGATCACCCACTAGTTCCCAAGTGATCACTGAGCGATACGTCCCATCATCCACTGGCGTATTCGCCGGCAATCTCAATTGAACGCCTGTCAAAGATCCATTCATTACTTCCCCAATTTGAATCTCTGTTGTACCGTGTTCTCCTTCATATAATTCATTGGGATTGCTCATTGCCCCAACTAACTTCGGAGTGTGGCTCAATACAATGTCTTTTGACGGAACCGTTAACCCCGTATGGACCGTTTCTTGGACACTTAAATCTTTGAGTATCATCGTTGCCCCAGTCAACACTTGCTTTTCTGAATTCACAAATGGACTAGCAGAAACAAAAATGGACCATTGCGTAGTATTGCTGTAATCATCAATCGTAATGGTTGGTGCGTGTTCACCCTTGGCCGCTACCTCTTGATGGCGGCTTGATTGCTCAATGATTCCAAAATTAAAATTTCCATTCGTTACATTAGCCAGCTCCAACCGACCTGGTTCAACCGTAAAAGGCACTTCATAATCACGTAGAATAAATTTCCCAGTACTCAAACGTTCTTCAACACGAATAATTCCGACTACTTGTCCGATTTTGGATGTATCGGGATATTCTTGAAAACCGCTAATCGAGACATGACTGGTGTCAGAAAGATCTAAATATTTTGATATGTTTGCCTCCAATTCTTTTTCAGACATTCCTAACTGAATAGTGGTAGGATTTGGGTGTGCTCGATCAAATGTCAATAGGCTGTATCCATTACTTGTCAATTCAAAATATGCACGATTATTCAAGCTATTTACTCTTTCAGATTCAGAATGGGGGGCGTCATATTTTCTGAGTCGTGTAGGTTCACGATGATAGACTTCGACAATATCGCCAACTTTAGCATTTGTCTCCCCAAAACCGTTCCCAAAGTCAGAAACAGCTGAAGCAATCGTTTGAGTTCCTCTTACATCATACGAATAGGTCAACGTATCAGTGCCTATGACACGCCGCGTGTTATCACCTAAATCATGTATGCTAAAGTTATAATAAATACCAGAAAAATTGTTGTGTACATTTCCTGTCGTGCTTGTCGTTCCTCTTCGAGCAGTGATAATTCCAATGTCGGAATGCCAAGTGTAGATCCCAGCACTATAGTCATTAAACCCACTGAATCTTATGGCGTTTCCGAAAGTAACTGTAATTGGTATCTCGAGTATTAATTGTTGACTAGTTCTGTTATGGTTTAATACTACAGAAGCACTGGTTGTTGTTCCGACAATACTCGTATCTGGAGATTTATTTATATTAAGGGTATACTCATCACTTGATAACAAGCCTCCATTAAGCGAAACATTGGTTATGGCCTGGGTAAGCTGACTTTCCGTCAATCGACCACCTAAATCAATTGTTTGAGGCACAACTTCTGCTGTCAATGCACTCTTCGCATAAACATAGGTCACTTCGATGACTCTTCCTAAAATATAGTTTCCAGAAGCTTCACCTCTGATTTCTAGAAGATAAAATTCGTCCAAATTTAAAGCCTCTGTTGTATATTCCGCCCCTGGCATCCCAAGATTTGACTCAGCATCACCTATCTCCTTTCCAGACTCATCAATATGAGTTACATTGAGTATTCCCCCCAAGGCCATTAAACGTGTACTGGATGTCACATCCGGTTCTCTTCTAACCGTATCGCCACGCATATTTACGACAAATATTCCGAAAGTAAGTTCCCCAAAATCGAAATATCCTCCTAAACCGTCAAAGATAATATCTACAGGCGCATGTTTATTAACAAAACCAAAAATTTCAAGAGTAATCCAACCATTTCCTGGAGAACTATCTGCTCTCGTTCGAAAATCTACATAATCAGACCTAATGTCCGTAAAAAAGGCAGCACTGATATCATTTCCATGCGCATCAACCGCTCGAACACTAAATCTTGAAAACTGATTACTGATTCCATAAACACGTGCCACATTGTACGCTCCGGGATTCACTCCGTTAAACGCAGTCGTAAGTTCCATATTAATAGTAGCGATTAGAATTGGTTCATCTATGTGCCAATCACTTATTGTGCTAGTGACAATGCTAGTTAATCTTTGATTTCTTTGCAATTGATCTTCAATAACTCCCTCGACAGTATCTTCAATTGATGACTCTTCCAGATTTTTTGCACTTGTTTGATCAGAGGATCCATCTGATTCTGTCTCCGATTCTTCTCCCTGCTGCTCCTGATTATTACTAGTTTCTTGGATCTCTTCTTCGTAATCAGATTCACTCGTAGACTCTTCGATCACAGTGGCCACAACGATCGCGGGAAATAAAAAATGAGTTGATAGAACTAGGCTCAACACAAAAACAAGTAAGACTTTTTTCATTGGACTATCCCTTTCTCTTTGGTTTCTGTACTGGAGAATAGGGGACATCCCCTTATTCTCCAGATGCGTTTGTTGGATCCGCGACCAACTCCCAAACTAGTGCAGTTGAGTAAGCCGTATCATTTTTTGTGGTATTGGCTGGAATACGTAAGACAACGCCATCAGTCTGTCCTTCTGCATTCGCATTCCCCAGAGCTAGTGTCCATGCACCGGCACCCTGTGAAGCATTGGCGGTTGCCAAAGTTTGTGCGGCTTCTCCTAATACAATCTCGTTTTGATTCGCAATGGGCGTAGCTGATGTGGGATTCACATAACGCAGACCACTCAAGGTGATCGTTGCTCCTTGCAGCTCATGTCCGCTTGCATCACTCAATTGTTTAGGCTGTGAAACTTGCAGCTCCCAGCCTAATCGATCACTCCCACGACGATCTTCTGTTGCGACAAATGGTACCCGTCCTTCTTCTGATGTACCAGAAAATATATGGTCCAATCGTGCCTCTTGAACGATTTCACTTGAAATATTCGGAATCTTACCAAAATCAAAGTTTGAAACATAATTGATTCTTAGTCGGCCTGGGTGGGGGTTAACTGGTACTTCAGGATCTACTTCTTCTCCTGGATTTTCTGGATCTGGAATCACCGGATTAGATGAATCATTTTCTAAAATAATCACCGTTCCCTCTGTCCTTGCGTTCGTCGCATCCTCATACTCTACTTCTGCTGCCTGACTAATTAATGTACCTAGTCCCATACTTCCCGCTAAAAGTGCTGCTGCTATTGTGATTGTTGTTTTCTTCATTGTTCATCCTCCAATTTTTTTGTTTTTTCTTTGTTTTGTTCGTACGTGTTGCTTTCTTATTCTCCTTTATTCTCAATTGATTTAGTATTTTTCCCCTTCCGGTTTCAGCTGGATGAACACTATAAACCAGCATTTTTTTAGAGCGATTCAGCCTTCTTTCTCCCATTAATTCTAATCCATCTGCCAATAATCAGGAGAATAAGAAGTCCAATTCCCCCTAAAATCAGATAAGATAGATAAGGCGTCCTCTCATCAATATTCACTGCACTTTGGTTTAACTGGCGGGCTTCTGACGCGGCAATCGTGAAATTTTCTTCAAAATGATACTCCTTCCCATCTGCTTTTACCCTCATTTTAAGAACATAGTCCCCAGCCTTTATGGGTCGTTCCCCCGTTGGTATACCAAAATTAAAATTAGAATTGGGCGCCATGCGAAGATCGTAGACATCGTACGTATAAATCGCTGCTTTCCCCCCTTTTTCAGTCACAGTAGATTCAACACTCATATTGCGAACAATCGATGCTGCACTATTTTGAATGTTAGCTTCAATAAAGTTTCGATAATTTCTTTGTCCTGTTGTAATGTCTTTTAAATGCAAGTCATTTTCAACTGTTTCCCCGTCTTTTTTGTTTAACAAAATACCAACGGTGTACGCAACTTCATGAACTACTGTTTGTTCGCTTATATTTTTAACTTCTTCCATAAACCGAATCCCTCCGAGAATGTCTCCCGCCCAGTCTTCTTCTGGGAATAAAACTACTACTTTCATGGTGACAAAACCTAACGCTGGAATCGTACGTTTTGCTTCGTCAATCTTGACCAATTGATCCATTCGATGCGTTAATGAATCATCGTACGTGTCTTCTGCCAAATAACCAGGGATACCATTTTCATTGGTGGAAGCGGGATTCACCGCAGCTTTTACCGTAATTGCTACATCAGACGCATTATAAATCCTAATAGAAACTTCACGTTTTTCTCCCGGCTGACCGTCGAAATGGTAATAGCCTTGCGCATTTACATTTCCATCCTCATCTAACGTTTGAATCGAAAAATTATTCACCTCATCTGCATAGCCTGTTTGATAAAAAAAACCAAGACTTAGGATTACCGTAAATAGAATCCATCGGATTGCGTGTTTCTTTCGTTCTTTCTTTGTTTTCAATATAATTTCCTCATTTCATAAAAGTGAGATAGTTCATTATTAAATATTTAATTCACAAATTAATATACGGGTTAAACCAGGTTTAAGGTCAATGCCTTTTTTTCAAAAAAAAACTACAAAATAAAAAAAAATTCAAAAACAGACTTGTAAATGCTGATTTATTAGGCGTTTTCCTGAAAATAAATTAAAATGATCTTTCTTAATTTTTATAAATTAGCATTTATAATAATCAACAGTCTTATTATTTCCTTTCCCACTTGAAATATATTGAACAATTGATTTAATAAACTCAGCTCTATAGAATCCTTCTCTCTTAACACGTACAATGTACTTTCTGATTGCTTTCAATATCAACTTCTAGCAATCCGTCAAAAATAATCTGAGCGCTCGCCACTTTTTTTCTAGAGGAGCTTTTTGATTTACCGATAGGTTGAATGATAATCCCATCTTTCATTACGTTTGTTGAATTTTGTTCAAAAAACAATACAAAATACGCAACGGTAGTTACGTATTGTTACATATGTTCTTTCCGCAACAATTAAAGTGTCTCTATTTCTATAAACTTTCTTTTTAAATGAACAATATTTTGTATATCAATAGACACAAAACGAAAGCTACGTGCTTCAATTGTCATAAAAAAAGAGGGTCCAGAAACTAGTCATTTTCTGAACACTCTTTTAATAGTTTCATAATGCACATTCCATTATCCGAAATTTATTTTTGCACAACATATTTAGCTGCCAATAATGATTTGTATATTTCATTCGGCAAAAAATCCATGGAATATACTCTACTGTTCTCTGAAATAATACCTTTTTGATCTAGTTATTGAATTACTTAAGGAGTTATGAAATAAGTAACTAGAAAGGATCAAAACCTTTTAAGTTTCTGTTCACTTTTGATGAGCTGTTCTAATACTCACAAATCTGATTTTTAAGTGAACAATGAGTTGTATCCGATTCTATAGATACAAAAATAAGCTACTCGTTCAGAAAATAAACGAGTAGCCTTGAACTGCCAAAATCTCTAAGGTGTAAATTCTTTAATTTTGTAAAAAAATGATTATTGATACAAGAGAATTTCCTTAACAATTTTGATTGAATCTACCATAAAAAACGATCTTCCTACTTAAGTACATAAAAAAGGTATCTAGAGAGGATTCATTTTCTAGATACCTTTCTTTATAAATAGTTCCCAGCGAAAGGAAACATTGCTCCTAAAATATAAGCGTATGTTCACTCGTTTTTCTATTATACACTCAAAAAATTATTCAAGCAGCACGACTATTGCAGGGAAAACCGAATCTATCTTAGAGATTCTATGCTATTTTGCTTTGTTTGCTTCATCGACAGCTTGTTGCGCTTTTTCCTTACTTCCATTGCTGTCATTAGCTTTACTAATTGCGGCTTGCAGTTCACTGTCCACTTGACTCAACGCATCATTGGTATTATCGACGTCTATGGAGCTATCGCTTAAACCGGCGTCCGCAGCAACTGCGTTCGCATAATCCTTTAGCTTCGTATTTGCAGATTCTAAATCTTTTGCATATTGCGCTACCTTATTAACATTGGCGTTCGCACCACTTACAGCAGCAGAAGCTTCACTATTTTGGGCTTGCACGTTTTCGATTGTTTCATTGGCCGCTTGTAAATCACTTTCCGCTTTTGCTTTTGCTGCTTCAGCTTCCGCTTTTTCTTGGACTAGTTGTGCTATTTGGGCTTTTTGACCTTTAATCTCTATCCCCAAAGCGCTTAAAACTTGTGCAATTCTTATGGAATCGTCTTTTGTCCCCAAAAAATGAAACGTCGTTGCAATCGCTGCATAGGCGCCCACACTAAATGAAAAGATCATTCCCAGTGCAGCAAGAGCTAGGACACACCCTTTCTTATGCTCTTCAATATACCTTCCGATCCTTGTTTGTTTCCTTCTTTCTCTCATACACTTCTTCCCTCTCTCATTTTAATTATTTATACTTCTATCTTTCGATAGTTTTTTTATATTGTTTGCTAACTTAGACGATGATAGTCGCTACTCACTCTCTCATTACCCTTTGTTGAACAGCAACTAAAATAAACTCAGTTACAAATCGACTCCATCCCATCCATAAATGAAAAATGGCCAATATCAATGTCCTAGATTTGATTACAAAGTAAATCATCAGAAAACCAGTTCTGCCGGAACACTATTGTGACATTAAGCACAATGTATAGTTTATCAAACCTCGTTTGTTCGAATCATTTTGGTCTGGTATTTCGGACTTTCCAGATTTGCTGAATTCCACTTTCCTTTTATAAACCTATGAAAATAAGCAATAAAAAAAAGAGTTCAAAAACGTTTTAGTTTTTTGAACCTTTGCTTCTGTAATCCCCTATACTTTTTGAACTATATTTACACAAAGCGCCTATCTATGAGTCACCTTGCATGGCGCTGTCTTAAACATTATATTTAGTAGCTTCTAACTTCAACATAGATTTAATACACTGGAATCAGCATGTTACTCCAACAATAACGAGAACATTTTTGATAAAGGTGCTTGATCAAGTTCAACCATGATGTCTAGCATTCTTGTTGCCATTGTTCTTCCCTGCTCCTCATTGACTGTCCTCATAATCAGTAATCCTTCAAAAAATTTGTACAGCGTTCTCGAAAAAAAGTCTTGGAAACTGGTGGATAACAACCCCAATTGGGTAAGTAAAACTTCTGCAAACTCATACTGATTTTTTACAAATGTATATTCAATAATATTAATCAGGAGACCACAATATACTTCTCTGCCTTTCTCAAATTGAATATAATACTCCAGCAGTTTAGAAACTCTTTTAAAAAAGATAAATATAAATTCGTGATCTAAAAAATCTAGTGTATTGGCAAATAAATGTATTTCTTGAAGCGTCCAGCTTTCAATCCCCATTAAATAGGACAAAATCAGTTGCTTATCTTCTTCTAAAACGACAGCGGTATTGTATACTCCATAAACTTCTAAATGCTGTAAAATTCTTATTCTCGAGCGTACCTCAGCCACTCTGATCGCATTTATTTGTCCTGATTTTCTTTCTAGTTCTTTTAAAAGTAACGCTAATCCTTTTATGTCTTGCTTATTAGATAGGTTGGCGTAATGATAAGTGTAATGATTTTGTTCATTTAATTTATAGCCATTGGCAATAAACAAGAACTCGCTAATATCCATAGACAAGTTTTCTAATATCTTAATAAGGACATCAGAAGATATATTATGTTTCCCTTTCTCAAATTCAATCGCATATGATTTTGAGATAATATTTCTATAGACTTCTTTTTGACTAAATCCTTTTTTTAGCCGTATTTCTCTAATCGTTTCTCCAAACATGCATTATCCCTCTCTAAAAACGTGATACATTTCTAAATAAAACTGAGTAATACTAAAGTGCATATCATAAAAAACCATTTCATAAATTATTCTCCTTTTCTATTTTTGATGTTCTATGGCACCTAAAGATTATGCTTTCACTGAGAATCTAGACAAAGACTGATCACAATAGCTTCAGTCTTTGCCTATTTTGATTTCTATACAGTTTCTGCGTACCCGGCAGATGACGTTTGGAGAAAATTATTATCCAAATCAATTAATTAAATTGATTAGTTCTTTGTTTTCTTCACTCTTATGCTAACTACACCTAGGACACTTATAACTAAAAAACCTACAGCTTGTAAAATATTGGAAAATAGCGTACTTTCACCAGTCTTTGGGAAAGTATGACCGTTGTTTTTAGATAAAATATTAGAAAAAGCAGTGTCTTTTTTGATAGCTCTCATGGGAACGCTTTTTTTAGCTGAACTTAAAAACCTAACAGGTTTCGCTACAACATCCGTTTTTGTCTTTTCTTTTGATGTTGATCCATTTGTTCGGTTCGATCCTTTTCCACTAGTTTCGGCTATCCTTGTATCTTCTTCGGACTTTGTTGCTTCTGTTGTGGTTGGTACGGCTCCTTTTTTAATCGTTGTCGTTCCTAATGTCGGATCTGTTGTTGTTGGTTGTTCTACAGTTGCTTCAACGGTCATTCCCGTTTGACTTTCTATTGTTGATTCATTTGTTTGGTTTGATCTTGTCTTTGTGGTACCAGCCATTCTTGTATCTTCTTCGGGCTGTGTTGCTTCTGTTGTGGTTGGTACAGCTTCTTTTGTGATCGTTGTCGTTCCTAATGTCGGATCTGTTGTTGTTGGTTGTTCTACAGTTGCTTCAACGGTCATTCCCGTTTGACTTTCTATTGTTGATTCATTTGTTTGGTTTGATCTTGTCTTTGTGGTACCAGCCATTCTTGTATCTTCTTCGGGCTGTGTTGCTTCTGTTGTGGTTGGTACAGCTTCTTTTGTGATCGTTGTCGTTCCTAAGGTCGGATCTGTTGTTGTTGGTTGTTCTACAGTTGCTCCAACAGTCATTCCCGTTTGACTTTCTATTGTTGATTCATTTGTTTGGTTTGATCTTGTCTTTGTGGTACCAGCCATTCTTGTATCTTCTTCGGGCTGTGTTGCTTCTGTTGTGGTTGGTACGGCTCCTTTTTTAATCGTTGTTGTTCCTAATGTCGGATCTGTTGTTGTTGGTTGTTCTACAGTTGCTCCAACAGTCATTCCCGTTTGACTTTCTACTGTTGATTCATTTGTTTGGTTTGATTTAGATTCTGTGGTACCTACTGTTGTTAACATTTGTTGGTGTACCGATGTTCCTTCATCTTGTACTTGTATTTGAACTAATTCGTTCGGTTTGTCTGAGTCAGGTTCCTTTAGTTCAGGGTAATATGATGAGCCTTGTATTGATTCTAATGAATCGGAGACGATCTTGCCGTATTCTCTTGTTTCATCATTGAACCAGACATTGCCGTCCTTAGACCATCTATCTCCCTTATCATCAACTGCTCGGCTTTCACTTAAACGTGTAACATGATGACCATTGATTGTATCCGCATGAGCTTCCGCTGCAAACACTAGAATAAATCCCGCAGCTAAAGTAGTAGTTATAACTCTCTTTTTCATTATTTACTCTCCTATAAATTTCTAAATAAATGTTTCAGCTGAGCATCATTGTGATAAAAAACACAACCGAAAACATTTTTAAATTCATTCCTAATTTTCTGAAACTAATCTTGCAGTTTTCATTATAGTCTCCTTTAAATAAAATTTGCATTAGGTCTTATATTTGAGACCATCTTATTGGCCATATTTAAAATATCTTAAATATAGATCTTTTATAAATAATTCTGTTTATGAGTTATCCGTAAAAAGGGTCATAAACTATTAAGTTTCTGACCCAATCAAATAATTATTCAATCAACCATAAAATGATTTTTCAATCTAAAAATGAGTGATTTACGATTCTATGGTCACAAAACAAAATGATTGATCTCAATTATTTTATATAAAAAATGAGTTCAGAAATTAAGCATTTTCTGAACTCTCTTTTACACTTACCAATCACCTATATATTATTATCAAGTTATTACTTTTTAACTTATTTTTTACAACTAAATTTTTATTCATCACCAAGACCAGGATTATCCACTTTAAATTCGTCGTCTCTTATTTATCTTTGTAACTTCAATAATTAGTATCTGAATTGATTCAGCAAATCGATAAAATAATATAAACACAGTTACTTTCATACCAACTTTTATACTAAACACTTAATTGAAATCTATTGAAAATTAGATTTATTTAAGTGATATTCTTTTAATTTCCTGTTCCAAAGCTCTTTATCTACTCCATCTATTTCTCTAATTACTCTAGCAGGATTGCCACCAACGATAGTATTTCCAGGGACATCTTTCGTTACTACAGATTTTAAGAATCAGGTTGTGATTAATAAAAATTACACTATCCAATCATTCAACTCTTCAAATTTCCCTAATTTATCAAAGTCTTATCTTAAATATCTTTCGTTCTCAAAAACTGTCAATGTGGAATTCGGTATCACTTTCACTAGATTTAAATTTCCTTGTTCAGTCAAAGCGTTGTATCAGTGTAATTGTTTATCCATAGGTGAACAATAAATTATAGCTTCTCTGTTGCAATATTTTTAGATAAATAGTATTCAAAATTTATATCCATAGATAGTAGCATACCGATAAACTCTTCCTTAGGACAATTAAATTCGGATTCTATCCAAGATTTTATCATAGAAAGAAAGCCACTTATATGATAAACACTATACAGATTCATCTTAAAGCCCACAGCATGGTCTCCATATACTTCTTTCCATTCATCTGAAACAGATTTTTCCAAAAAATTGGTTAAATCTGAGAAGAATTTTGTGTCGTAATCGTTTCTAAATACCATTTTACATACTGATTTATTGTTTATAATGTACTCAACAACATGCCTAAAAAATTCTGTCATTCCATTTTTTTGTTTATCCATTATCTCTTTCAAATCTTTCACAACACTATCTTCAATTTGTTCATATAAGTCATATATATCTTTATAGTGACTGTAAAATGTAGCTCTATGAATATCCGATTTGATACACAATTCTTTAACTGTAATTTTCCTCAACTCTTTGCGTATCATGATTTCTGATAAACCTTCTTGTAAAGCTTTCTTAGTTTTTCTAACACGAGGATCTTCATTAGTGCTTTTCATATATACCTCCATTTGTTTACATATATTCGATGGGAATATTCAGCATAAATATTAACGCTAATATAATTATGTATATAAGAAAATACTTTTCACAAGCTTTTTATTCAGTATTGTACACTACATATAAAGATTGTCTATTAAGCGACACTTGTACTACTTATTGAATATTGTATTGAAAAAATCAGTAGATTAAACTTATGACTATAAACATATTTACTACATAATTATGATTAGGAGTGAAGGGCAAAAATGATAGAATATAAAAAAATGGAGAAATCCTACCTTTATCAAGCAGCTAGAATGAATGCTATTAGTTTTTCTGATTACCCTCTTGTGGGTAAAATTCGCAACGAATTTGAAAGTAACGAAGCTTTTATTGATTTTTTGACTGAAGCTCTTAAAGTTTACATCTATGCTCATAGTAAGAAAAATACAGTCTTTTTAGGTTTTGAAAACAATAAAATTAGATCTTTTGCTATCTTAGTTAGTCCTCGTGATAAAAAAGTAAATTTCTTTGATTATATGACATCTGGTGGAGTAAAACTATTAACAATGGCTCCTATAAGCAAAATTTTCTCACTATTACAACTGTTAAGCACCGGGCATAAAGCTGTAAATAGTTTTGCAGGAAAAACGTGGATGCTAGAATCATTGGCTGTAGACTCTTCCCAACGAGGGAAAAACTATGGAAGTAAAATGATCAATGATTGTCTTTTACCATATATAAAAGAAAATAAGCCCCAAAAAAGAACAGAGTATTTCATCACATTTACTAATACTGAACGAAACAGACGATTCTATTCTAAAAATGGTTTCTTTGAATTCGATTCATCGGTAATTAAAGATGGTAATCAAAATATAGGTAACTGGAGTTTTAAAATGGATATCAACTAATTTATCTAATATAAGTTTCTATCGAAAAGCAATCCGGAGTAAATTTGATTTAAAAAACTATATTCTAAGAATTGAAGCTTGCGGCGAGTTTCATATACTCACAAATTACAACCGAATCTTTAAGTGGTCTCTATTCAAGTTCATTTATCAATGATCTCCACATATAAGGCATCAAACATGAGTTAATAGCAAGAGCGTGCAGCGTTTAAAAGTAGTCAAAATTAAACTATAAGTATCACATATTCAAATAATGAAATACAAATTCTTTATAAACTTAAACTTTACCCATTTCATTAATTGTTATTGTCTAAAATTATGTTCGTCAATTAAAATAAATGATATCCAGTTAATCAATTAATCAGATTGGCTGACAAAAATAGTGTTACATTGGAGGTCCTTATGTCAGTTTTAGTTTTAGGCGGTGCGGGTTACATTGGTTCAAATGCAGTGGATATGCTTATCAATCAGGGATATGAGGTCGTAGTCGTTGATAATCTTTGTACTGGATTTAAAGAAGCTGTTCATGACAGAGCAAAGTTTTACGAGATAGATATACGAAACAAAAAGTTACTGCGTTCTGTTTTTGAAACTGAAAATATTGACTCTGTGATGTATTTTGCTGCCTTATCTCTAGGTCGTGAATCTGTCGAACAGCCCTTAAAATATTTCAACAATAATGTTTACGGAACACAGATTGTTCTTGAAGTCATGCAGGAATTTAACATAAAATATATTGTCTTCTCTTCGTCTGCTTCAGTCTATGGCAATACAGAAATGAATCCTGTTCATGAATTAATACCTACTGCACCAATAAATCCCTACGGATGCTCTAAAGTAATTATGGAGACAATGATGGACTGGGTTAGCCGATCATCCAACATGACATTTGTTTCTATGCGCTATTTTAATGTCGCTGGGGCTAAAAAGGATTTTACACTTGGTGAAGTGCGTCCTCGTCTGATTCCTATTATTCTAGAAGTGGCTCAGAGAAGGCAAGAAAAGATAACCATTTTTGGGAACACTTATACTACTCATGACGGTACCTGTGTACGTGACTACATTCATGTCTTAGATTTAGTTGAAGCACACATATTAGCCTTGGAATATTTAAAATGTGGTGGTGCGAGTGAAATTTTTAATCTAGGATCCTCGAAAGGTTACTCTAATTTAGAAGTGATAAATGCAGCTGAAAAAGTTACAGGGAAAAAAATCCCAGTTGAAATCGTTACGAGTGTCGTTGGAGATGCTTCTTCTTTAATAGCTTCAAACAAAAAAATTAAAACTATTCTTGAATGGGAGCCTAAGTATAGTGGAATTGAGGAAATTATTTCTGATTCTTGGGGATGGCAAAAAAAATACCCAGATGGTTACTCGAATTGATTAGTTAAATAACCTGTTCTTTGACATTTAGTGTTGGTAGAACCAGAAAAATGGTCACATTCATCTCAGCGTGAATGTGACCATTTTCTATTTTCAACATGTGTTCTATCTTTAAAATATATTTATTTTATCACTTTTGAAAGTTATAAAAAAAGATAAGGTAATAATATAAACTAAAAATAAAGGGAAATCATTAATCTTAATTTAAACATCTAAGTTGATTATACTCAGAATCAACCAACGAAATTATTGTGAATATTTTAGAATAATAAGATATTATATATACGGTTATTGAAGTCGCTAATACCAGTTGGACTATTATCAATAAAGTATCTGGTTGCAAATTTGATAAAATGAAAAGGATCTTTTTGGGGAAAAATTTTATAACAGTTTTAGAAACAGGCACCATAGTAATGCAATATAACTTAATTTTTAGAAATATGAGAATAAGAATAATTAAAAGCCCGTATCCCCGAAATAAATTATTTTTAAATCGAGTATTTCTAATTTTAAACACTGCAGAGGTTGCTCTTTCTAGATATGATGAGAAGTAAATTATACCCAGATCCTCAACTTTAAATTTTGTGATAAATTTAAAGTAAATATGTTTAGAAATAAACTTAGTAACAGGTTTTAACATCAATATCGTCTCAAAAAAAATATATGTCGTGACTATTGATTTCAGTTTAAACGTTTTATTAATTAGTATATATATGAAGAAAACTACAATAACTAAAAAGAAATAAATGTATTGCTTTGCTATAGTACTCTCTTTAGAAATATAACTTTGTACTTCAGTAACGTAACTGCTTCTTTGCCTAAAAAAAGCTTTGACACTTTATTAGCTATTTTCTCTCACCTCGAATCTTTCTTTTCTATTTTAAATTAACTAATCTTATTACATTCGTATTCTCAATTTCTATATGGTATCGAAAAAAAGATATAAATGTTAAGTTTCTGACCCTCTTTTCTTGTTCTATAAAAAAAACCGAGAGGAAAGATCCTCTTCGGCTTCTGACAATAATTTTAATTTTGGCTAGACGCAAAATTCCCCATTGAAATGGACACTCTATTCCAACTATTAATTTGAGTAATTAATAGTACTAGTTCAACATATTCTTTTTCATCATAGTAATCGCGTACACGAGCATACAAGTCTTCAGGAACTTTTAAATCTGAAATTAATGTTATAGCTTCTGTAAGCTCCAAAGCGACCTTTTCTGCATCCGTATAAAAATCACACTCTCTCCAAGCACTTATACAGTAGATTCTTTGTTCTGTTTCCCCTAATTTTCGAGCATCGCTGCTATGGAGGTTTAGACAAAAAGCACAGCCATTGATTTGAGAAGCACGAATTTTAATAAGCTCTCGTAGATTTTTATCAATCTCTGTTTTACTTAAGTATTTTTCCATTTCCAACAAGTGTTTCATTCCATCAGGTGCTGTTTTATAATAATCAATTCTTTGTTTCATTTCACTTTCTTCCTTCCTATTGACGCAATCAACCAATTAATTTCTATAAAGTAAATATGATAATTTGTCTTACAATGATATTTAAAAAATTACAAACTATTAGAGGGTGATAAATTTTTCGATCGCACGTAATACGCCATCTTCGTCATTTGATTTAGTAATGAAGTCTGCTTGTATTTTGACTTCTTCAAAAGCATTTTTCATTGCAACACTGATACCTGCTTGAGAAAATAGTTCGATATCATTAAACCCATCACCAAATGCAATCGTCTCAGATTTATCGATGTTCAAAATCGATTGAAGTTGGGCAACTGTTGTTCCTTTATGAACATTTAAGTTCGAAATATCGATCCATGCTGCTTCTGAAGCAACAACATAGGCTCTATCCTGAAATATTGCCAATTCCTTCACTGTTTCAAAAGAGCGTAATTGCGGATCGTATACAGTAATTTTAACGAAATTTTCTGTTATATCAGCAAGATTTTCTAAGGTTTCTAAGATCTCGTATGAGCCTCTCGCCTTTTTGATATCTTGGTCTCTTGTCGTATTTTTTACGTATGCGGCGGTCGGTGTGCAAGCTATAATTACATAGTCGTCTGCAATTTCGTTTAACTTAGCGATAATATCTAAACCTATTTTATTAGGAAGCAATGACTGATAGATATAGTTTCCTTTATGTTTTATCCGTGTTGCACTATCACCTAATATCCATATATCACTTGATAATTCTTCACCAAAAATTTTTTCTACTCTTTCACATTGTTTTCCTGTACATGCAGCAAACGTGATGTACATTCTCTTCATATCTTCATGAATCTTTTTAAAATATTCTTGATTGAACTTACTATCACTATTCAAAAAAGTTCCATCCATATCACTAATAATCAATTTTATCATTACTATTCCTCAATCTCAGTAGTAGATTTGTGAACTAGATCAGTTAGGTCTATACAAAAAGATCCCACTCATAATTCAGCATTTGTTTAGCCTCCATCATAATTTCTGACTCAGACAACAATGCTGTTCCTTGTGCTCTAACAATCCCAAGTCTAGAGAACCCCATGATTTCCTCAAACATCTGCTTGAGATAATTGTATGAGAAGTCCATTTTAGAATATCGGTCATCATTTGTGTAAATACTACCGCTTGCTTGCAGGAAAAGTATCTTATAATCATCGACCATTAAACCAACAGATCCTGTTTCGGTATATTTAAATGTCTCACGAGCAATCAAGATATTATCCATATAGTCTTTCAAACGAGACGTCACATTGAAATTATGAAGGGGGGATACAATCACGATTCTATGATGATCTTTAAATTGTTGTAACAGAGTCGTAGAAGTCTCATCAATTTTCATTTCATCTTGCGTTAAGCTCTCTCCAACTCGTTTTTACTCCCAAATTGCTAATAATTGACCTTGCTCAACTCTTGGAATGTCCATATCATAAAGGTTGATAGTAGTGATTTGATTTGGATCAAATTGCTCATGAAACTTACCTAAAAATAAGTCTTGTAGCTTACTTGAATAAGTTGTTTTTTTGTTGAATTCAGGGTGGGAATTAATTAGTAAAGTTTTCATGTAATTACCTCTTTTCTTTTGATATACTTACTATACTACGAAAAGGTGTCAGAACATGATACCGTTTAAGGAGAGACTATGAAAAAGTCAGAGCGACTAAATAAAGAATTGATTTTTTTAAAGAACAAAAATTTTTTCAACTTAAAAGATCTTATGGAAGAATTTAATATTTCTAAAAGTACTGCTTTACGTGACATTGAATCTTTAGAAGAAATGGGGCTTGCTTTGTACTCCGATTATGGGAGAAGCGGCGGATATCAATTAATGGATCAGTCACTATTAACGCCTATTTATTTTGATCAAAATGAAATTTTTGCGATTTTTTTTGCCTTGAAAGCACTAGAACTGCTTTCTAGCACTCCTTTTGATAAATCCTATACACATATCCAATCAAAACTCATGGTTACTTTAACAAGCAAGCAGCAAAAAGAGATAGAAACACTTTTAACTGTTGTAAAGTACTACAATACAGCGCCATTAAAAACACAAACAAATCTAGCCAAAATACTTGATTCTATCCTAAATGAAAAAGCGATAAAAGTGACCTATGCCCAGTTTGAAGAAATTGAAACAATACTGCAAAGTAATGAACTTTTCTATCGAAACGGGATTTGGTTTTTTAGTGCCTACGATTTTACGACCCACCATTGGGGAACTTACCGAAGTGATTGTGTTGTAGCGAGTGAGATCTTAGAAGAATTTGATCAGTCGTTTTCTATTGAAGAACTAAACCAAATTCAAAAAAAATATGAACAAAATTTTCATGATATACCTTTTCGTTGTCGATTAACGGCATTTGGTAAAGAAATCTTTCATAAACACAACTATCCTAACATGTCCTTAGAGATCAAGGATGGCATTTCTTACATCGTTGGTGGATATAATCAAAAAGAACTTCCTTATATGACTCATTATCTATTACGCTTTGGTAATTGTATAACAGTCGAATATCCTGAAGAGTTAAAGGACAGCTATTTGAAAGAGCTTCAATTGATATTGAAAAAATATTTAAAATGAGAATGATTCAAACGCTCTCAAACTTATTTTAAACTAAAAAAGTATCTTGACCGATATGGGTTAAGAAACTTTTCCCTATGTAATCACAAGCATTGTAATTTTGATATAAGATTGATAACTAAAAACTCTTAAGTTTCTGACCCCGTTAAGAATTTGTCCAAATACTTATAAAAATGATTTTCAAATGAACAATCATTTAATTTAAAAGTTTAAGGACATAAAAATAAAAATCTTCACTGCAATTATGGTATCTAAAAAGAGTGCTCAAAAAATAGTTATTTTCTGAACACTCTTTTAAATAGATTCCTCAACACCTTGATGATTTAATCATTTGGATATTATTAACAAATAAACCACATAATTTGCTGCACTTTTCAACGCACCCCACCATATTCTTCATATAATTTAGTCATCATCCATTGTATCTAACTCTTGGTCTGACTTTAATCTCTCACATATTAGGCTGCAGTTTCATTGGTAAATTCAATGATTAAAGAATGATGATAACATTTTAGACTATATTATGCTATTTAGCAGTTCACCCATAGTGGCTACAATATACATTTCCTCTGTTTCAAAAATAATATTGTTTTTACTAGAATAAACATTATATATCTCGTGTCCTACTTTTTCACTAATATCTATTTTTTTAATACAGCACATAGTTTTATCAAATAAGTAGATGGAATCTTCTGCAAAAACACAAATATAATCATTAAATTGTCGAAGTTCAAATATAGTAGCGTCACACCCAATTTCTTTTACTTCAGTTAAATGGCTATACAAATTACATTTAATCATTATTTGTGTTTCTACATCAGTATATGCGATTAAAAAGATATCACCATTAGCGGATATTGTAGATATAGCCCCTAGATCAATGAATGTCGAAGTTAAATGATGAGGGAGTACCGCATTAAATCTATTTAAATCTATATTGAATTCTACTAATCCATAGTGAGCCCAATCGTTTTCAGCGGATAGTATTCCTTCTTCATTATACGCAACTAATACTCCGCTTGGAGATGGCACTATATTTAGTATTCCATTTCCTAATACAGTAATAGAATTATTTATAAAGATAGCCTCTTCATCAACCATCGAAAAAAATAGATACCACTCATTTTTATACATCATAATCTCATGAATCTTAATTTCCTTTTGTTCGAACAGTTCATGCTCAAAAGTATGAATTATTTTATCTTCTTCAAAAATTTTAATAGTAGATTTTTCTTTTGAAAATATACATAAATTGTTTTCTGTGGGTGTAGTTAAGATTGTTAGGTTATCTTTTAATGGTAATTCTCTCATCATATGCACCTGCACTTTTTTTCGTCGTTGATGATAGCTCTAAGATCTGTGACCGTCCCGCGTTCTTTTAACTAATCGGAAAACATAAAGAAACTCAACAATCCATATTATAACAATTCGAGTAATTTTTATAGCAACGAAAAATCCTACCCAAGTAGTGATTGTTACCGGAATTTATCCATATGAATTAAATTTATTCAATGGATTACTATCCAAGTGGGCATACACATTATAGATTCTCTTAATCGATATTTAGTTAGATAAAAATTCCGTGAGTTAAGTAGGTCATAAAATAATTTTGTACGCCAAATTTTTTGAAGATACGTTAAATAAATTAGTTTTAAAATGAAATCTGTAACCTTTAAAATCTAAAGTAGGTTCATCTAGCAGATTATCGCTTCTAAATGAAAAATTATAATTAAAATCTATTACTCCTTGAAATTTGAGGACGACCTTTGAAGATGTTTCTAGAGAACTCAATAACAATAATAGACTTGCGTTTTCATACATATCACTTTCCATACCTTCTTCACTGGTTAACATACTAACACTAGCATATGATAGCGATCCATCTAAACTTAGTATCATATCCGAGTAAAACTCCATTTTTTCAACAAATGAATCATGAAAATTTCCATACTTTTCATTCAAATATCCTACTTCATCCGAATTATTTATATAACTCCACAATTCACATTATCTCCTTTTATTAAATTTCTTATTATATCTTGGGTACTTTTGGCCATTTACATTTCTATTGTTCCAGCTGTGCTTGTGTGGAACATGGGGATGACGTTTAGCATTACTGTGATTACTGTAATCGATATCAACACGCGGCTTCTTTTCTTTATCAAAAACATTGTTTTGTGTATTCTATCATTTTTTATAGAGATTTTTTTTTGTTATAGTTATAGTTTTTATTCTACATCCCTTAATGCCTTTATAAGGCCTCACGAGCTATAAGAAAGATTTGGTGTAGATTTTTTAATTTTATTAGAAGCTTAAATAATAACCTATACCTGTTCCGGACAACCTTGTTACATTTATATAAATCCTTATGCCAGCTACTATCGAAAAATGCCCATCAGGATCAAGAAAGTCAAACATTACAAGCTATATAATAAAGTGCCATTAAATACTACTTTTAGATTTCAATAGTATTTAATGGCACGCATATCCGTCATAACCCTAAGAATTGATTTTCGCATAATTAACTCTCTTCAATCTGTTTCATGAAAAAGAATATCATAATTCAAAATCATCATTTTTATGGGGTATATTAAAGTGAGAGGTATGCTTGATTCGATCTCAATCTAAATTTCAAAAAATTAATCAAATAGTGCGGTACGATCAAAAATACACTTAATTCCTAATCTTCATCTTTTCGATTTAAAAATACAATTTGTTCAATTGTAATATCCCCTGCTTTCTGTAGTTTATTGAAATCAGTCAAACTAATTGAAAAGTATTGGTCTGGTATATTTTCATTAAGATTTTCCTGCTCTCCTTTTTTTCTTTTAGCAGATAATAGTTGAAAATAAACATTTTTATCATCGATAAAATGAGCTACTGCTCTGAAAGCTGAAGTCGCGGTACAACTCCTAAAAAATCCAATTTAGCTCTACTATCATTTCTTAAGTATTTGATGTCATCTTCTTGCACAACCGATTTCCATTTAAAAACTGCTTCAGAAATATTCTGAACTTCCGCTGATTTTACAACTTCAGGCTCACTTGACACATTAAATAAGATTCCACCTATCAAAGCAAGTGAGATCATACAAAGAACAGCGAATGTAATGATTTTTTTCAAATCTATAGTCCAAAAGCATTGAAGTGGTTTCCGCTTTATACAAAGAAAGTCGAAGAGAAATTACCCTCTTCGACTTTTCTACTTGGAATGAAATTGAAAGGTCATTCAAAACAGCATAATCCATTGGTTGAAAATTAGGCAAGTCCGTTTATTTTTCAAGCTTTGCAACACAACCTCAAAAACCTTGATCAGAATAGATACTTGTTAATTTTTTTAATTTCTTTTTTGTTATATATAATCCCGAAACAAATCTCTGTTGAAGATCTAGATTATTGATATTTGATACCCAAATAAAATCATAGTTATTCTGAAAATCTTCTATACTATTTTTTAACTTTTCAGACTTTATACTTAAAAGGAATATATCTTCAAAGACTGTGTCCATATATAGGAATCTATCAAAATTTTCAGAGAATATCATAAAAGGATACATTGTATCATTTGTATAATTCCCCAAGAAATTTTTTAACAATTTTTTATCGAAAAAACACTTCTTACTATATTTAAAGAAGTAATCATCATAATAAACATAAATATTTTCTTCAGTTTTAAAAATCAATTTTAATATCTTATTTATATCTGCAATTGAAATATTTGAATCACCAAAAAAATTATAAAATTTTTCTTGTTGGAAAAATTTTGAATACATATCTTTTTTTAGATTAAATAATTTATTAAGGTTTTCTCTTATATACTCATAATCTGTCATATTACCACCTACGGACTCTAATTTTAATAACTTTATTTTTACCCTTGGCATTTTTTATTCCGCTAAAATAGTCATAAGTGTGATCTCCTGACTTTGCCTTCCCTCTATAAACATATCTTTTATTACTTTTTGTATAATGTACTACTCGTTTCCCATTAGAATATGTTTTTGTTTGTTTGTAACCACTTTTCTTAAGTGCTTTACCAAAACTTCTCACAGATTTGTTAACTCTGATATTTTTAACACTAGAACCTCGTTTAGTTACGTTAGACCATCTTAGGTTGGAAGCTGATCGAGCAAACTTTAGACCTCTCCCGAGAACTTTGAAAGCACCACCAAAGGCCGCAGAAGTCGCTGCACTTTTCGCCGCTGCCCAGCCAGCTTTCTTCCATGATTTTGTTTTTTTATAAGTCTTATATGCATCATAAGCCGCAAACCCAGCACCAACCGCAAACCAAACCCAATGCCCATCAGGGTCAACATTCATCACCGGATTATTGTCCGCGTAAGTATATCCATTCATGGTCAATGGATCATCTTCGTCCCCTGGATCAGGATCAAGAGAGGTAAAAACTCCATGAGCCGGATGATAATACCGTGCCATTAAATAATACTGTTGGATTTCAGCATCGTACGTATATCCGGCATAACCATAAGGATTGCTTTTCGCTAGTTCCGTTTTTGCTTCACTGGTTAGAACGTTTCCCCACGCATCGTAAGTGTAACTGGCTACTTGCTGGCCGTTTTCGTCCGTCAATGCAACCACATCACCATGCCCATTGTAATGATAGTATACCGTGTTTTTCCCACTCTTCATAGCTAAGCGAATATTATCATCAGAGTAGATATAATGACATAAAACTTGCCCATTCGTATCTGTTTCATACAGCACATCAATACTATCACCATCATAATGGTAGTTCGTTATCTTTCCATTAACCTTCTTAGACAATCGTCGGTTGTCCTCGTCGTAAGTGTATGTGACAAATGGTTGGTTTTCTCCATTTTTCGTCACCCCTACCAAGCGATCCGCTTGATCCCAAGCGTAGTTATATTTTTCATCACTTAGACGATTCCCATTTGCATCATAGGTTAGTGCTTGACCATTGAAGCTAATCAACTGGTTTCCGGCATTAAAAGTTGCTTGATGAGTTGCGTTGTTGATAGTTACACTTGTTCGGTTCCCAAATCCATCGTAAGTGTAAGACCGTAATTCTCCGTTAGGTAAGACTTCTTTAGTCAATTGATTAGTGGAATCGTAACTGTATGTTGTCTTTTTCCCGTCTGTATGCACGATACTCGTCCGATTACTTGTCGCATCATATGCGTAACTCTCTTTTAACACTTGAATATGGTTTTTAGTTCCGATTGCTACTTCTGTAAGTTTATTCGTTTGATCATAACTAAAGTTTGACATAGAACCATTTCCTGCGGTGTAGAGCGTTTTATTTCCAAACTCGTCATAATCAAATCTATACTTGTTGTCGCCATCACTAACACTAGTGTTTTGATCCAACGCATTGTACTCATAGCTAACTTTGCTCGAATACGCTCCCTTATTTATGGTGACATCGGCTACTTTATCTGTCTTTCCTTTATTATCTTTTGTTGGCTTGTCTTTGTACTGATAACTGATGGTTCCCCCGCGCTCTTGAACCTTAGTGATTCGATTTGCATCGTCATATATTTTATCAGTTACTACTTGATTGAGATGATCTGTAACCTTAGTTTGATTCCCATTAGGATCATATTGAAAGCTATAAGCAGGAGTAGCCCCCCACAAAACTTTTGTTTGACGGTCTGCCGAATCATATTCATTCTTAATCTGATTACCGTTGGGCATGTTCACACCAATTTCATTCCCGCTGGCATCATATTCATAAGAAATCTTGCGACCTAATGGATCCTGATACAAGGTTGTTTTATCATCAGCATCGTAACTATACCCATGGCTTTGAGCTATGCCATTCGCAACAATCTCTCGTTTCGTTATATTCCCGTTATCATCATACGTATACTTCACTTCTGTCCCGTTCGCCAATCGAGTAACTACCAATTGATTGTCTTTATCGTATTGAAAATTCTTTTGCTGTCCTTTTTCATCTGTTTCACTTAAACGATTTCCAAATGTATCATAGGTAAAACTTGTTTTTCTAAGTTCTTCATCATATTGAGCAACCACATAATTTCCAGCAACATCGTACTCACTTTCAGTTAGCCTGCTCCCTTCCATGATACGAAGATTGTCAAAATACGCAGTACCAGTCATCTGATTTCGGAACATAAACAATAATTTGACTTCTTTGATTGGCTGTTTTGGTTGTACGGCAATAGCCGCACGGTTCCAATCTTGATTACCTGTCGGAAATTTCTCATGTCTTAATTCTTTCGATCCATCTTGATAGATAATATCTGCCCACAGTGAGTAGTCTTGATGGGCAGCACTTTTATCCCCGGCTTGCACATTTTTGGCTTTAGATAAAGCAGAAATAGTGATTGGTTCAGCTTTCTGTTGATTTAATGAGACGTATTGGGCAATATAGCCATTCCCTTCTGTTCCGCTTTTTCTTGTCATTTCAAATCCTTGTTCTCCAGAGAAAGCTTCATCTGATAACTGCAAGTTCGTTTTCGTTCCAGAAAGAGAGAAATGCTGAATTTCTTGTAACCCTGTTGCTTCCTCTAACCCACTATTTAGTACCGGGTTATATCCAGTATGTGTGCTGCCTTTTTCCAGCTGCACATTATCAAACCAGGCATCGCCGCTGCCAGCTTCATTAGCCAATTGCTCATTTTTCAAATAAATGCCGATACGTCGTGTCTCTTTTGTGGTAGTAAAAGTAACTTGTCTTCGAACCCAATCGCTATTGCCTTGGATTGCCGTTTCTCGGTTATTCCGCCACCCATCACCAGTTTGGTTATCTGATTTAATAAACCATACATCTAAAAAGGCTTGAGAAGCTTTCATATTAGCTGTTTTGATGTCTGCACTGAGCGTATACGTGGTATTTGGTTCGACATCAAATCGTTGGGCGATAGACGTACTGCTATGTGTTTTTCGATCATTATTTGCGGGTTCAGAATGGATCTTGATTGCATATTTCCCGCTTAGCGAACCAGGTGCTCGTTCTTTGGTATCAATACTCATCGATCCTTTGGCACGGGTTTTGTCTTGTGAAAGATACCATTCTTCTGTATTGCCGGATTCAAACCCACTATTTTTCACCATGTTTTCACCCGTTCCCAAAGAAGCACTCTCTTTCAAGATGTTCCCATAGCGATCATACATTGTGAACGAGGAAGTATTTGCATCATTTATCGTTTCTGATAATGCATCTGCTCCATCATATGTAGTAGTAGTTTTACGATTTTCTGTATCTGTTTCTGTAACAATATCGTTGTTCTTATTATATGCGTACGTCTCTGTACCATACGCATCTGTGAAGGTAAGAATGTTTCCTTCTCCATCGTAAGTATACGTTTCTGCTTGTCCTTTTGGATTGATTTCTTTCATTAAGTTATTGGACTCGTATTGATAGGAAGTGGTTAATTTTAATCCTTCGATATCTTCTATCGTCTTCTCTGGATTTCCTGCCTTTGAATAATAATAAGCGGTTTTTTTTCCTTTCTCATTAGTGACAGTAGTAACATGTTCAGTTGTATTATAAGCAATCTGCGTTTTCTTTTGTACCGGATCAATTATCTCTTTGATTTTATTGTCTTCATAAACATATTTAGTCTCTTGGGGATGTTCATCTGTATGTTTTGGCTCGTACAATGAAATTAGTTGCTTTTGCTCATTATAACCATAACCATAGGTTTTCCCTCGGGCCGTCTTTGATTCAATTAATTTCCCTTCGCTATCATAACGAAATGAGAGAGTCTTACTTTCTGGTAATTGGATGCTCTCTACCAAAGAGCCATCTTTCGAGTAGTTTAGAATAACCTCACGATTACTTGCATCTTTGATCTTTATCAGACGGTCTGCGGCATCGTAGGTGTAATTCGTGGTATTTTGATTCTTATCAATTTCTTTGACCAATTTTCCAGTTTTAGAGTAAATGGTCTTTGATTTATCTTCTTCTGTTTTCGTATAAGTTCCATCAGCTTCTTTTTTAATTTCAGAAAAAAGTCCAGGTGGTGCTTGATAAGCAGCTTCTTTTTTCTTAAAAACGTGTTGCTTATTATCCGCTTCCATCCAATAAATTTCATTTTTTTGTACATTATCAATCAGTCTTTCTTCAAAAGTTGAAGACCAACCTTTACCAAATATACCCATTTCTTGATTGAAACTATTAAATGTACGAGTTAAGCCAATCGAGATTCCACGACCTTCTAAGTTAAAATCTTCTTCCGTTACAAGCAAATTTCCATTTACTGCATTGATCTGACCACCACGAACTGGAATACTTGTCCAAAAATCAGTCATACCCAGCTTATCCGCCTGACTATCTGGTATGCTTGGCGTTGCTGCTGCAGAGTCATTACTTTTTACATGTTTATTGTCTTTACGATACCCTCTGACTCGAAACCAATAATTTGTCTTCGCCGCATATTGTGTTCCGGCATTCTTATACACTGGTCGTGGATCTTTGGCTAACTCGGAACCTTTACCATCGGTATGAAGTTGGTACTTTCCTACAGCAATTTCTTCGTTGGTTGGCCAAATACCTTTTCCTTGTGTTGTCCAAGTTAATGTATTTCCTACATCGAAAGTTTGATAATCTTTTCCGTTAAAAACTAATACTTCATAACTATCCGCCAAAGGAACCTCTTCCCAACTTAACTGAACATAACCACTATTTTCTTCAGTTAAATTACTATAGGCTTTTGCAATGGGGCCTTTGGGTGCTCCTATTGGAAGATAGGTACGTACATAATCAGATTGAGGACTAATACCTCCAGGGTAGACTGCAGCAATTCTCACATCATATCCTGATATTCCTTTTAGACTATTTGCAGCTCCTTCTGCATCTACGTTTTCATAAAATTCTCTCGGATCAAGAGCTAAATCAGTCCCTTTTCCATCTGTGTGGTAGCGAGAAATCCCTTCCGCAATTTCTTTATCAGTGGGAAAAATTCCTTTCCCTTTAGTTGAAAAAGAAGTGACATTACCAACAGGAAACGCTAAATTTTCTTTTCCACTTGATAAGATAATCTGATAACTTGTTGCACCGTTTATCTTTGGCCAACTTATTTCTAAATGTCCAGTTTTCTGATTATCATGTGCTATACCTTTGACAGTAGGCTTTACTGGTTTATTATATGCATAAGTAATCTCAAAATATGGAATATTCGTACTATTTTCTGCTGCAACTACTTGTTTCCAATGATCATCTTGATTCTTAGTAGTTAAGCTGATCCCATAATTAACTCGCTTTCCAGTTGACCATTCTTGAACAAGTGTTGTGACATCAAAAGTAGCCCACTGAGCTTTTTTTACATTTGTTTTAGTTATATAAGTGTGCGAAGGTTTGTTGTTCCAGGTAATTTTTTTTGGGTCCCAATTTTGATTAACAGCATTTAGAGACAGCTCATTAGATAAGTTATCATATGAATGCCAAACATTATATACTTTAAACTGCGCTTTTTGAATGGTTGCTTGATTAATCTTACTCATATCTGTTTTAAAATAAGCTTGATTCGCTTGTGTATCTTGATATTTTCCTACCCACAAAGTGTGTGCTTTTAGTTGTGGGCGCCATAAACTTGCTCCGCTATAGTTTGTACCTCCATTCGCTTGTCTAGCATTGGCATCTTGCAGCTTGTTATAAGTAATACTTGGATCAATATAAATGGGAAATACTCGTTCCGTGGACTGAATCCAATCACTATCTACTCGAAGTACAAGCTGATACAAGTTTTTTGTTAACGGAATCACTTCAAAATAATTACTTTCATTTGATATGCCTGACCCCAATTGCTCATCAAAATTTGAATCCGTCATTGTCGGCCGAGGAATCTCATAAATAAATTTGTTGTCTTTCGTTCGAAATGTTACTTCTCCAGTATCCTCTACCTTTGGATTTAGTGATGTTTCGATTTCAAAATAATAACTATGGTAATCGTTTACACTATGGATGATTAAATCTTCTTTTACTGACTGATTAAACACCATTTGACGAAAATCAATTTCTGGCAAAACATTTTTGTAAAGAGCTTCGTTTTCAGAAATTTCAACATCCCGATCTTCTGTGACGATTGATACTTCTTCACCATATATTTTTTCTTGTTTTTCTTCCTGATCATTTATTGTTTCTTGCGTATGCATCTGGCTGTTTGCTGCTGAGCTATCTTCAATTACCTCTCCTGAAGAATCTGCTATTAATTGATTCTTTTCACTCGTTTGTTCTTTACTTTCTTTGGCTACTCCTGAAGCGCCTTTAAATGAAAAGGAGATCTTCTCGCTCCCGTCTCCTACAATCTGATACAATCCTTTTTCCATTTTTGGAAGAAACGTTGTTGGTATTGTCACATTATCTGGTTGAATAACCCCATCTTCTATTATTAGATTGGTCTGTACCTCCTCTAACTTTCCGCTGTTTTCAGCTTCTGTATAAATGGGTTCTTGATAGATTTTCTTTGTGAAAGTACCATCATGATTGTCTAAAACGACTTCATTTTCCGTTCTTTCCTCTATAATTTCTGTTGGCTCTTGAGGGCTAGCTACTTGTTCCTCAGAATCAACTAAATAAGGATATTCAGAGTCCATATATTTTGAATCTATTTCCCCGATACTTTCAGCAACAGCTATTGTAGATGGTATCACAATAGCCGTCAATAGAATGATGACGCTACCAACGATCCCTTTTCTAAAATAATTCTTCTTTCCCTGCACTATTCTCTCTCCCTAAACATTATCCTTCTAAATTGAGTGTTAAGCCAGAAGGTCAATTAAATATAATTTAATTGCATATAAATTGTCAATACATTTTTTAACAATGTAAATACAAGACTTTCTACTACGAAAATTGATTATAATAGCATGCTCGAAGAAAGTTTAGTGCTAGTTAGAAAATAATAGCTAAAATTATACTGCAAACAAGCGGATCTGTTTTTGAAGCAATTAAAGCTCTTGAAACGATAAATTATGTCTCCAGACTAAACGTTTGAAGAGTTCTTTAGGAAAAAAGGTCAAAAACTTTTAAGTTTCTGACCCTTTTTTATTCCCTGAATAGTCTACAAAATATGAAATTTTCAACTATTCTTATTTATGGCATTTTTTCTTTCAATTATAAGATTGGAAAAGTATTCGGTTTGCTTTTTGGTCTTTAAAGAGTTTACTGCATGATTAACTAATTTTTCTACAGCCACTTCCCCATACTCTTCTTTTATAAAATTTATAAAAGGAATACTAGGCCTGTAAGCCCGTGCTAATACGTTCTGAGAATATTTAATCTCTTCTACTTTTAAATACCCTTTATTTAATAAGCTTCTTATCACAGCAGCAGTCGTATTTTTGTTTAGTTCTGGAAGTCTTTCTAATAGTTCGTGTTTAGTTAAAGCCTGATTGAATTCATAAAAATAGTAAAGAATTTGATATTCTGATTTGCTTAATTCTAACATGATAGCCCCTTAACTTTTTTTCGATTATTCTCTATTTGTAAAATATAAAAACGACCACTAGCCAATACACATATTTGATAATATCTATTATAATCCATTGTACCTTGCCATTAGTTGCTTGGGTAGAAAAAAACAACTTATACATATGAAGTTAATGACACTGCTGCTGATAAAGATCACTATAGCCAAACAGTTAAGATTACAACGATTAAAAGTGTATATAGAGCTAACATTTATAACCACGCCTACCACTTTTTCATTATAAAAAAACTTTATGTATAATACGATTGCTGAAGCAAGCTATCATCAAATTAACGCTTAAAAAACATTGAATTTGGTAGAGATGAGTAGACTCTATCAAATAGATTTTCTGAAACAGTTGAAAAGAAATTATATTATTTTAAGTATTAAAAGCATATCGTTTTCTACGAATATTTAAATAACTAAGAAGACGATATGCTATTTGAATGACTATACAAAACAATAAGATTAATTTTCTATTTGAGTTTTAAATTCTATGTTCTCTAATTTATTATCCTTTATTCTATAAACTTTATCGCAGAGTTTATTTATATCTTCTTTATTATGACTAGCTATTAATATAGTAGCTCCTTTAGTAGCTATTTTCTTAAATAAAGAACGCATTTTTTCAACACTTTCCTCATCTAAAGCATTCATAGGTTCATCCAATAAAATTACTTCTTGTTTTTCCATAATTGCTTGAGCAATCCCAAGTTTTTTCTTCATTCCTAAAGAGTAATGTTTAACTTTTTCATCTTTTCTATCGATTAGTCCTACTTCTTTTAGTACTTCAAATATATCTGCATCTGATATCTCATTTTTAATACTAGAAAGTAATTTAAGATTTTCAAATCCCGTAATATCTTCTAAAAAAGGTGGTTCCTCTATAAGTACCCCTAATTTATCAGGTAGTGCATTATTTCTCGTTATATTAATACCATTCACAGATATATTTCCTTTATCTGGAATAATAAATCCAGAAATAAGTTTAAATAATACACTTTTTCCAGATCCATTTTCACCAACGATACCAATTATCTCTTTAGCTTGACACTGGAAATATAAATCTTCGAAAATGATATGCTTCTTAAATTTCATACTCACATTGTCTAATTGTATTACACTTTCTATAGTTTTCACTAATATCACTCCACTCCTAATTTCTTCAGATTAAACAAATTTAGATATCCTATGATTAAATTTTGTATACTAAACCATAAAAGATTTGGCACTAATGATTCTTTTTCCAATAAGAATAAATTAGTTCTGTAAACAGTTAAAATTCCTGTGTTAAGAAATAAAAAATGATTTTTTCCAAAAATGAAAAATGAATATATATAAATTATCAGTAGAAAAACAATGATTCCAAACGCTAATGTCTCTTTTCTTAACTGAGCTTTAACCAGAATAAAAATGTTTATAAGACTAAAACTAGTAAGCATATTTAATAGGCAAAATAGCATTGTTTCTTTTGAAATTAATAAGAAAAAAATTTCGGATAGGCTGCTATTGAAAAGCGTAAAAGCAGATAAATAAACCACAAGAATAGTAACTGCTATTCCCCAATATAGTACGGATAGAATTAAAGAAAAGAAAATAGAGTTATAATACAAATTACATCGACTCTTAAGTCTGATAATGGCTAGATACAAATAGGAATTGTTACTAAAACTAGACGCTGCCGAAAATCCATAAACATAGGTTAGATGTAATACTAAAAATCTTATAATTGTTAAAAAAGAAAAATCTTGGTAGGGAATACCGTTAATGATTGACTTATAAATTAAATCTGGTTGATCACCGACATCTATTAATGTAGAAATATAAATAATTAAAATTAATATAATGCTTGATGCGATAAATTTTTTGCCATTTAATTGTGCGAAATAGATTCTTTGAAACCGTAAATTGCTATGCATTTTAATCTCCTAGTTTAGTATTTTTGTATAGTATATATAGAGATGAATAGTTAGCTACTAAAAGGGATAGCCAATACAAAAAACTTATAGAAATTGAAATAAACTGGCCATTTGCTCTTTCAAAATAAATCAAATAATGATTAATAGGCATCATAATTTTAATTAAGCTATTTGTAGGTGATTTAAAAAAGTACGCTTGCAGCCCAATCATTCCAAATATAATTAAAAAGCTAATTCCTTTCTTTTTTAGTAACACAAACAAAAAATTAAATAAATTCCCAATAGTCAATAAGTATAAAAAGAAAAATAGAAAGGCAAGCCCTGTTTGAAATACGGGAGAATAATTAGTATTTGGTATAGCTTGAAACGTATTTTTAAAAAAAGTAACTAATTCTTGACTCCAACTATTATTAAATCTCAACTCATAGATTCCTAATACTGAACTTATGAAGAAAATCCCAGCCATATAATAAAAAGTAACTTTCAAAACTAAATTGATATCTGAAATAAATAGAAATTTTCTATTAGGTATCCTACTAAGATAAAGATAATTATTAAGGTTAAATGAAAACTGCGAATTTATTATGATTAAATAAAGCAGTGGAAAAGCAAAAATTGTGGAATAAAGATTTTGAAAGTTATAAAGTAACCACATGAAAAAATTTCTAGTTGGTGTTTCCAAAAAAAATTGATAGTAAGAAAAACAAATTATTATTAATAATAAACTTACAAAGAATATAATATGACGATTATTTTTAGATAATCTTATAGCTTCTATTCTTCGAATCATATGTTTAAATTTCCTTTTGCGATTTTTTTATAGCCCACAAAGAAAGTCGATATAAGTAGGAATGCTAACTGCAAAGATACTAAATAGCCATTTGTGGCTGTATTTGAAGTTAAATCAAATGTTGTAACTGGTTCATATTTATCAAATCCCATAAAAGGGAAAATAAAAGATGGTAAAAAATATACGATTAAAGGAAAAAACACACATATATATCGATTTTTAAAGTAGAAAGAAGAAACTAAACCAATGTTGGCATATATAAATCCAAAAATACTGCTATTTACTATAATGACAACAGCATAAAACAATTGATTTTTTGAAAAAATGCTAGAAAATGCTCCTCCTATTACCCCTACATATGCATTAGAATAGTCAGGAAATATTAGTAAATTTATTATTAGTAACAATGTCAATGGGAAGAATAAAGATAGAAAACCAGATAAACCCACACTAATAAATTTTTTAAAGAAATAATCTTCTTTCGATTCTCTAACAAATATTGCTGTAGTCATATTATTCTGAAAATCATTTATAAAAGAATCGGCCATTGGTAAAGCCGCTAACAACGGAGCCAATAAAGGGAGTATTGAGGAAGTGCTTAAACTAAATCCAGAAAAGAAAATAGTTAAACCTTTCTCCATTTCGATAAGCAATATGTTACCAGCTATTCCTATTACAATACTCACAATTGATAAAACTATTGAAAAAACAAATAATTTTGATTTTAGCACTAACTTCAATTCGTAGTGTATATATTTCATTATTAAATCCCCTTTAGCAAAAAATCTGGCGCTATCATATATTTTAATTTACAAATTATTTTTCGTCTGGACTCCAACTTCCTTGAGCAGCAACTTTAACGGTAGTTGTTACAGGAGTTGCAATTCCAAGTGAAGTGTTGCTACCGTTATAAGAAGAACCGCCACCAGAGTAACTAAGTGTAATTCGGTCCCCAGACCCCATATTGTAAGATGGGGTTATATTTGAACTATCCTTTTTTAAACGAATAGAGGTATTGATTCTTTTATTACCACCTATTGCAGAGTTATTATGAACACCTTTCCCTGCAGACTCTTTCTTCAATGAACCAGTAACGATTGCGCCTTGTCTAGGAATCGTTACATCATAGGTTGAAATACTTCTTGCGAAAGAAGGAATTACAAAACCAAAGAAAGATGCGATTATACCAATTGTCAAAACTAGTCTAATTTTTTTCAAAATAATATTCTCCTTTTATTGATAGCGCCATAATTAACTTTATCATTTATATAATCCTATATCAATAATTTTTTAAATTATACAGTCTTTTGACAAACAAATTATAGCTTAAAAATAAAATTAGAAATATTAAATTATTGATTTTTCTTAAAATTATTCCAGTAAAGTTTCAATTTAATCCCACCGATTTATTGTCCAGCTGATACCATGCTTCACCACCACTAGACCATATATCTAATGGTTAAATATTGTATCTCTCACCTTATTTTTTTAAATCATAGAAGTATTAATCAGTAAACAAAATATAGATCTAAGCAATAATTCACTACTCCTCTCTGGATAATCTGCCATCAAATCACATTTTACTATTGATTTCTCATTGGACAAAATTAACCAACGAGCGAAGTTTTCCATCATTTGCAAGTGCTAATAATTTTACGATTTTCTTTTTGGCTTTTTCATCCATTGGATCTCACCTTTTGTCTGATTTTAGTTTACCACGTATTGGATAACGGTTTCACTGATAAGTGATAGCACTTCAATAAAATAGAAAATAAAGTGCAGTCACTTTCTAAGCTCAGGAATCTCAAATCCCGCTTTTTCTTGCTCAAGCAACATATCTAAAGCGATACACATTAATTTCGATTCACTTTTCTTGTACTTGGTGTTCAAGTGCTTCAGTCCCTGCTTCCTCTTTTCATTAAGCGTTACAGGAAGACGTGTGTTTCCTTTTGCAATGGTCATAACTCGCTCTCCTTCATTGAAACGATCAAAGATTTAATCAAAGACGCAGCGAGCGTGTAACCACACTCGCCGCAGCTTTGAACGGACTCTTTTCTACTGATTGTTTTTCATGACTTCCTTTGCTTCTTCTGTAAGGGGAAAGACTTTTGCAACAGCCATGCCACAAGGAATTGCCCCTACAGCTTCCTCACAAATGACACCAGCTTCTATCAGTACATCTTCAATGCCCGTATTTTCAGACCACCCTTTGATTGCGACGAAATCTTGTTTGATTCCGACACTCGTGTTCACCGTAGCCGTAGCAAGCAGCTCTTCTTCAGACTGACCTCTTCTTTTCTTAACCAGTTGAATCGCTACATTGTTATTATCTTCATAGTGATCAAATGTCACAATACATTTTTTCTTATTTAAAACGGCGTTCATAGTTTCTCCTCCTAAAGATAAGGAGTTACAAGGCAAAACCCTGATTATTCAGTGATTTCTTCTTTTAATTGATCCGCAAGTTTTGTAAGCTTTGCAGCGTTATCGAATCGCATTCTTTCTATAGAAGATTTCTTGTGCATCAAATCAGAGACAGTCATTGCTTTGACTTCGGATCTATTCTTGATTTCAGTGATCGAGTGACCGCTTTTAAATAGCAGCCATTCAATTTTTTCTTTATCTGCATACATATTTTTTCCTCCTGAAAGGAGTGTGACAATTAAAGCTTGCCACTACTCGCAATTATGGTATATTTTGAGTAGTAGCGTCCCGTGAAAGGATTTGTTACTGTGCATTTATTCTGTTCCCAGCAGAATAAATGCTTTTTTTGTTCCGTCTATTTTTAATAAAACCCCTCCTTAACCTAAATAAAATAACGGTATACCGTATATTTATTATATCACGGCATACCGTTATTTTCAAGAACTATCTATAATTTTTTACCTTTCGCTAAAGCGATCAAAAGCCGTCGTATCGTTTATTTCGAAGTGCTTTGCTATGAAATAAATGACTGATACAGTAACCGAATTTCCAGCTTGTTTGTACAGCTGACTATTCGAAGTTTCTTGATCGTATCTGCAGTTATAGTGATCAAGCCCGTTACTGATTATTTCTTCAGCAATCTGCCTACTACCGAATTTCGCTGACAAAAAGGTCCAATCAGGAAACAACTGCAGTCGCCAACATTCAAGTGGTGTTAGTTTCCGGATCTGAAAAACATCGGTTACTACGGCTTGCTGATCACTTGTAACGTGGGTATATTTGCTTGCTGATTTCCCACACGTCCCCAACGTTTTGTAGATTTAGGATAAACGAAATTGATACTATCGGCTGGTAGTACTGCAGTATAGCCTTTTTTCGTGGCTGCTTTCACCAGTATTTTGGGTTTGTGGCCGCCACCACTCATGGTGGTAAGTGTAGGGCATAGCCATCTACGGAATGGATCGCTGCAGCTGATCGATAGGAACCATCGATCGACCCTGCCACGATAATTCCGTGACGATCTTGTGTGGTTAAGATAAACATCGGTGTTTCATTTTCCTTCATTCTACGGCCGTTTTGGCGAATAGTGGCTTTATCTGGCATTAGGATCGGAATCGCAATTTTATTTCCTTCCCCTTTGTTTGTGGTGATCGTAGGACTAAGTCCTGAAGCATCATATACTTGGCCATTCATTCCTCCACCGCTTGGATTGACGTTGCCAACAACGATTTGTTTCGGTGTTTTGTAGTCCGTTGCGGTCAAAGTCCCCATCAGACCATCTGTATATTACGTTCTTTCTCGTGTAAATCGACTTAAATCATTCGCTGCATGTGACGCCAGCTAAATGGATCCTTCCTGATTTTTGATCAACTGATCCTTCTTCTCTTGTGATAGGAAAATCTTTTTGGTACCTGCTCCTCTAAGATGTCCGATAATAAATAAACGCTCTCTGTTTTGGGCGACAAACTCTTTGCTTTTAAACAGTTGCCATTCCACGTCATACCCCAATTCATCCAAGGTTCGGAGGATTGTCTCAAACGTAGCCCCTCGTTCATGGTTGAGAAGTCCTTTGACGTTTTCAAGGTATAAAAGCTTAGGTCGCAAGGTAGATGCTAAGCGTGCATTATCAAAAAAGAGAGTTGCTCTAGTATCTGAAAAACCTTTTCTTTTTCCAGCAAGGCTGAAAGCTTGGCACGGAAATCCTCCCGCGATAATGTTCACACGTCCGATTCCTCGAATAAATTCATCTGAAAATTTTGTGATATCATACATTTCTACCTCCTGTTTTGTGTCAGGAATTGATTGATAACTTTTTCTGGCATGGCCATCGATCTCACAATACCCAACACATCGGTAGCCAGCTTGTTCCATCCCTAAACGAAATCCTTCGATTCCTGAAAAAGATCTAAAAAGGTGCCTTTATTTTCTGTTGTACCATTTTCCATTGTTCACTCAGTTTCTTCATGCGCATGAAAGGTATTTCAAGTACCTGATGGATTAAGAATACCGAGAAAATGGATGGTTAAATTGCGGAAAAATGGTGGTACTTAGACCTTTTTAAAGAAAGAAAAGCGATCTTTTTTGCCCTCCACCTTCCAGCTGCTCCCCACCACTTAGGAGGACAAAAAATAGACGTGCAAAGCACGTCTGTAGCGTCAATGATTGATATCTTACTGAAATCTTGCTATAATTACTGTGTAAAGAGGAGTTGCGTCAACAACTCCCCTACAGCACCGTTTAAGACGGTGGCAAGTTTTATATTATTTTAGTAATCAGTCAACTCGCCAAAGTTTAGTGACTGGTTACTTTTTTTTGTCGTTTTTTGCTGCAGTTAGGATGCCAAAGATAATCGTTGCGATTAAAGAACCGAAACTAATCATTAGCCCTAATGCTTCAGCTACAGACAAAAGGCTTCTCCTTTCTAAAGAGTTAGCACTTACTTTCATAAGCACCACCACCTTTCAAAAGATAGCCACCGTCACAAACTTTACTGTCCTACTATTATACCAAAAATCCACGTTAAAAACCGATAGTTATCAAGGTTTTTAGCGTTTTTTCATGCGATAAGAACGGTCTAAGTAAAGGGATTTTTTTCTAGTTTCATCGGTTAAAGAAATCATCCATTCGTCTTGTCCCGCGTTGAAAGATCCCTTTTATTTCAACATCCGAAGAACACACACCTGCACCATTTTTCTCTGACCTTACCTCAAGAAATCCCCACTCCTCACCCTTCCTCCTCCCAGGACAGCTCATCCAAGATCCTAATCAACTTTTGAACCTCTTGATTCAACATCGCACTCTTTAAATAGGCATATTGAATATAAAAAATTTCCTTATCTTCAGGGACTAGCGGTATTTTCACTAAGCCTTCCATTTCTTGAAACACAGGAAATTCCGTCATCAAGGTAATGCCGATATTGGAACTGACCAGCTGGCCAATCGTCTGGACGTCTGAAAAATAAAAGGGGACTTCCGGCTTCTTCTTTGATTTCTCACTTAAATTCTGAAAAGCGCGCATGTGGGTATAGCCTTTTTCCAATAGGATAAAGGGATATTCGGCAGCTTCTTCAAATGAGATTTCCTTTTTCTTAGCTAATGGGTTTTCTTTTGACACAAAAATAAAGAATTCTTGCTGATGCAATAATTTCACCTGCAGATTCGGGTGGACGAGGGGATTGACACTGCCCAGCAAGCTAAAATCGATTTTTCCTGATAATAGTTTTGAAAGCAATTCATTGGATCCCCCAGATACCAAGTGAAATTTCGAAATAAAGCGGATGATCTCTTTTTCATCTAAGAGTTTTGAAAAGACTTTGGAACGAATGATCGGTGGCAGGCCGATGTGGGTCCGATTGTTTTTGGCATGGTCGATGGCTCTGTCTAAGGTCACAAATTCATCTAAGATATATTGTGCATGAGCCTTCAAAATTTCCCCTTCCGTGGTCAATGAGATGGAGCGATGTGAGGCTTCTCGCACGATCAAATCACAGCCATAATGCTCTTCCAAGCGTTTGACAGCGTAGCTGACGGTTGGTTGACTGACCGCAAATTTATGCGCCACTTGGGTAAAAGAAAGCATATCTGCCAAAGCGTTAAAGTATTCTAAATCTCGTATATTCATCGTCTGATTCCTCCCTTAACCGGTTTAAACTAGCAGCGGTTTTGTTATAAATAATTTTTATTATACCACCGATAGTTGACTATAATTCTGTCCGAGGATTAAAGTAGCTAATGGAAATGAACGAGTACTCAAAATATATCCATTGGAGGAACATAATGAAAGCACATGACATCTTAAATAACCCATTTTTGAACAAAGGAACCGCGTTTACACAAGAAGAACGAAAAGAACTAGGGCTGATCGGTTTATTGCCCCCACACGTGCAAACGATCGAAGAACAAGCAGAACAAGCTTATTTGCAATATGTCACCAAAGAATCAGACATTGAAAAACGTCACTTTTTAATGGAAATCTTTAATACCAATCGGACATTGTTCTACTATTTGTTCAATCAACATATCGTTGAATTCAATCCGATCGTCTATGATCCAACGATTGCTGATACCATTGAAAATTACAGCCGCCTATTTGTGGATCCTCAATATGCAGCATACTTAGATATCAATCATCCAGAGAACATCGAAGAAACGTTGAAAAATGCCGCTGGCGATCGGGACATTCGCTTGATCGTAGCCACAGATGCTGAAGGGATTCTTGGGATTGGTGACTGGGGTGTCCAAGGTGTCGATATTTCTGTCGGTAAATTGATGATTTATACAGCAGCTGCTGGGATCGACCCTGCTTCTGTTTTACCAATCGTGATCGATGCCGGTACCAACCGTAAAGAATTGTTAGAGGATCATTTGTATCTAGGCAATCGTCAAGAACGTGTCTACGGTGATGCCTACTACCAATTCATCGATCAATTTGTTCAAACGGCAGAATCATTGTTCCCTAAACTTTACTTGCATTGGGAAGACTTTGGCCGTTCAAATGCTGCAACGATTCTGGACAAATACAAACAAACAATTCCAACTTTTAACGATGACATCCAAGGAACGGGAATCGTTGTACTTGGCGGTATCTTCGGTGCACTGGATATTACAGGTGAAAAATTAACGGATCAAGTCTACTTATGTTATGGCGGTGGTTCCGCTGGTGCCGGGATTGCCAGCCGTGTCCATGCCGAAATGGTCAGCGAAGGACTTTCAGAAGAAGAAGCCTACAATCATTTCTTTATGGTTGACAAACAAGGGCTTTTGTTCGATGATATGTCCGATTTGACTCCTGCACAAAAACCATTTGCCAAAAAACGGGCTGACTTTGCCAATGCTGGCGATATGTCGCAATTGATCAATGTCATTAAAGTCGCAAAACCAACGATTTTGGTCGGTACTTCAACCAATGCGGGTGCCTTTACCAAAGAAGTTGTGGAAGCGATGTGTGAAAACACTGCTCGTCCAGTGATTTTCCCTATCTCGAATCCAACCAAAAAATTAGAAGCAACGGCTGAACAAGTAATCGAATGGTCTGATGGAAAAGCCTTTGTGGCAACCGGTGTCCCTTCAGGAACGATCCAATACAAAGGGGTCGACTACCAAATTGGTCAAGCAAACAACGCCTTGATCTATCCTGGTCTAGGGTTAGGTATGTTGGCTTCAGAAGCCTCTCTCTTGACCGACGAAATGATTGGTGCCGCTGCTCACTCATTAAGTGGTTTGGTTGATTTGAGCCAACCCGGTGCACCTGTTCTCCCACCATTTGAATACGTTGCGGACGTTTCTATCAAAGTGGCTGAAGCAGTTGCCAATAAAGCCAAAGAACAAGGACTAGCCCAAGCGCAAGAAACCGATATGGCAAAAGCTGTCCAAAATCTTAAATGGTATCCAACATACTAGGAAGGTCTGAAAAATGAATAAATTAAAAACGATGACGATTTCGGGAATTAGTCTTCCCTTGTATCTCTTTTTCATGGTTGTCATATTCAGTGCGATTGCCTTAGACAAGTTGCCATTAAATATGGTTGGGATCACCATTTTACTGGTTGCCTTAGGACACCTGCTGTATTTCATTGGGGAAAAACTCCCGATCATGAATTCTTATCTTGGCGGTGGGTCAGTTTTTACCCTGCTTGGTGCCACCCTTTTGGCCTCCTTCCATCTCGTTCCCACGAAAGTCATTGACGCGGTCAGTGACTTCATGGGGGGCGGTTTTGGTTTTCTTGATTTCTATATTGCCGCTTTGATTTGCGGCTCGATTTTAGGTATGAACCGCAATTTGTTGGTGAAGGCTTCTACGAAATTCATTCCTGTTGCTTTGATCACCATGGTAGTAGGCTTTTTCTCCGTCGGCCTTGTCGGTATGCTGCTAGGCAATGGCTTTGCTGATTCGGTGATGTATGTGTCTCTACCAATGATGTCTGGCGGGATGGGGGCGGGAATCACCCCACTTTCACAAATTTATGCTGATGGCTTGGCAAACGGCAATCAAGCCGCCATCTTTTCTCAATTAGCGCCAGCAGTTACTTTCGGGAATATTCTTGCCATTATTGGTGCTTTATTTATCGCAAAGGCCTTTGCTAAAACCAAATACAATGGCCATGGCACCCTGATCAATGCCACGAAAGAAGAATTAGAAAAACCAAAAATAACGCTTGATGTCCAACAAATCGGGGTCGGGATGCTGTTTTCCTTTTCACTGTTGGTCGTTGGTGCGATTTTAAGCGACTTTTTCCCTAAAATTCACGAGTATGCCTTTATGATCGTGATTGTCTTTATTCTGAAAGCCTTGAATATTGTCCCTAAGAAACTCGAAGATTCTGTGGTGATGTTCAACAATGTTGTAATGACGAATTTGACCCACGCGGTTTTGGCGGGGATTGGTTTGGCATTGATCGATCTGTCAACACTGGCCTCTGCCTTTACATGGCAATTTGTCGTGCTTTGCCTAACCAGTGTCGTATCTATGGGGGCTGCCAGCTGGTTCTTCGGGATGGTATTGGGGATGTATCCCGTTGAAACCGCAATTGGCGCCGGTATGATCAACAACTCGATGGGGGGAACAGGTAATATCGCTGTATTGTCTGCCTCTGATAGAATGGAAATGATTGCTTTTGCCCAAATGGCCAACCGTTTATGCGGTGCGATCGTGCTGATTCTAGGTGGAATCTTGATCCGTTTCTTCTATTCTTGATCTAAAACAAAAAACAGGTGCTGCTACGCATGATGCATAGCAGCACCTGTTTTTGCATTCCTCAAACGAATTCGTCCAATTGGTTGCACGAATCGAACAAAGATTCAGCCATTCACTCATAAAAGAGCCAAAAAGAGCAGTGCCTCCGCACTGCTCTTGCTTTCCTGATTCATTCAAGGGTTACAGCTTCTTAAACAAGGTTGGTGCTTGATCAGGAGACCAAGTGGTGTCCCCGTAATTTGAGTGGGTGTTAATCACGACATAATTGCTGCCTTTATGGCTCACGATTTCACCACTTGTATACACTTCTGGTGCATAGAATGTACCTAGTTTCCACACACGGTATTCTGACTCCCCGCCTCCAGGTGTTTCCGTTTCTTCTTTGGCATTGGTTTTCACGCTCAGCTGGTTACTGAAAGCGGATTGTTCGCCCGTTTTGCTGATTGCTTTGATTTGGTAATTGTAGGTTGTATCCGCTGCTAGATTCGTGTCTTCATAGGTTGTTCCTGTGGCCGTAGCAATTTTGACGCCATTGCGGTAAACGTCATATCCAGCGATCCCATTTGTATGAGTCGATGCTTGCCACATTAAGGAAACGCTGCTGTCTGTCACGCTCATTTGGTGCAGGTTGCCTGGTGTCGAAGGGGTTTCGACTTGATTGTCTGCTGAGGTAGTCACTTTCACTGCAGCACTTTTTTCTGAAACTAACGCAGTAAAGCCGACTGCTTCTACTTGATAGCTATAGGTTGTGTTGGCTTTTAATTGTGTGTCGGTAAAAGTTGGCTCAGTAGTCGTTGCCACTAAGGCACCATCGCGATACACGTTGTATTCTTTCGCATCGGTTTGACCGTTCCATGCTAAAGCCACCGTGCTGCTAGTCACTCGTTCTGAGCGGACATTTGCCGGTGCTGCTGGTTTTTCGGGAATGACCGTTGAGCCGGAAACGTTGACGTCGATCACGTTATAAAAGGCATTTGGCGTATCGGCAACATCCCAGACCGCTAAAATGACATGGTAACCGAGACGATTTTCTGGAATGGTAATGGTATGGCTTGGGCTATTGCTGGCAGCCGAACCATCGTGATTCACAGTAGCGATCAATTCCAAGCTATCTCTTGAAAGTGGCGCGTTTTGATCCCAACCTGGTTTCGTGATATAGTAATGCCATTTTGTGGTCTTGTGAGGCGCTGTATAGTGCCAATTGACCCGCAATGGTCCTTGATTGATGTCTTGTTTGGTCCAACGATTGGTTCCTTGTTCATCAAGAACAAAGTCCCCGATTTGTCCGAGTCCACCATCTGCCGAAGCGATACGACCATCTACTGGTCCTGCTTCTGGAAAGCCCTTTTTGGTTTCCAATGATTGTGGGTTTGAAATGACATTGCCATATTTTTCAAACGCAGCGCTCCACCCTAACGTATTGCGATCCAAAGACCCTTGATAGCCCCGACTGACCGGTGATTCCACATAACCATGAGCAAATACTTGTTTCCCCGTGAAGAACAAGGTCCCTCCAAGTAAGATTGCCACCCCGACCGACCATTTTACCAATGCGTTTTTCATACTCTGCCTCCTAAAATTTTTTATCATCGAATAAACCAATCCTATCCGTTTATTCCTTGATTCCGATTCATTGAAAAGCAAACCCTACATTTATAAATAGTTTATTTATATATGTATGATAAACGACTTAATCATTATAAGATTATAATGACTAGTTTTCCGTCCTTTCAGTGAGAAATACAAAAAAACTTGAAACGATTCTCCTCCTAATCACTTAAGAGGATTCGTTCCAAGTTTCTTTCTTTATAGACGATCTTTTTTAGGAAAAAACAGCCGCCTATTTCCCATTTTCTTTCACATAGTCAGAGGATTGCGCGCCTGCTTGGCGACCAAAGACCATAATGTCGGCTACAGCATTGCCGCCGATTCGATTTTGTCCGTGGATACCGCCGGTCACTTCACCTGCTGCATACAAGCCAGTGATTGGTGTGCCATCTTCTTTCAACACTTGGGTCTTCGTATTGATCTTGACGCCGCCCATTGTATGGTGGATCCCAGGTGCAATTTGAATCGCATAGAATGGTCCTTCCGTCAAATCATAGTCCATCGCCGTTTCACGACCGAAATCTTTGTCGGCTTTGTCTGCCACTGCTTGGTTCCATGTATCTAAAGTTTTCTTCAAGGTTGCTGGATCGACATCAATTTTTTCAGCTAACGCTTCGATGGTGTCAGCTTCTACCACTACACCTTGTTCTTTGTAGTAATCGACTTGTTTGGCTCTACCTGCTAACGCATTGTCAAAAATCAAGTAGGCATAGCTTTCTGGCAGATCTGTGATGGCAGCTGAAACATTGTCGCGGGTTTCTAATTCATTGTAGAAACGTTCTCCTTGTTGGTTCACCAAGATGGCGCCTTCTCCACGAACGGTTTCACTGATCAACATCCCTGTATCTTGAACCACTGTTGGATGGACTTGGATTTGATCCATATCAACCGTTGCGCCGCCTAATTCTTCGATCATCTTGATACCATCGCCTGTACTTCCTTCAGAAGTCGTGCTGACATAGCCTTTCAGATCTGGACGGTATTTTTCGATCAGTTCTTTGTTGGAGCCAAAACCACCAGTAGTAACAACAACTGCATCACCAGCGATTTCTTTTTCTTCGCCATTGATTTTCACGTTGACGCCAGTGACTTTGCCGTCTGTTTCATTGATTTTTGTCACATCAGCATTTACAAATAAAGGAATTTCTTGCTCATGAATGTTTCTCAACAGGCCATCCACCAAATACGTACCGACTGCTGAACCGTCATGAGGACGATGGATCCGTTTTACACTGGCACCACCGCTATAGCTGATATTGTCTAAAGTGATCCCCATTGAATCCAACCAATCAATCGCTGAAGCAGAGTTGTCTACTAAATAATGCAGCAGATCTTGATCGTTGGTTCCTTTACCACCTTTTAGTGTATCTTCAAAAAATAGTTCATTGGAATCTTCAATGCCTTGGGCTTCTTGGAACTTGGTTTCTGATGCGTTCATTCCGCCAGAAGATTTCAAGGTATTTCCGCCTGCGATCGGCATTTTTTCTAAAATGACTGGATTCATTCCAGCATCTTTAGCCGACAAGGCTGCTGCCATCCCTGCACCGCCAGCACCAACGATGACGATATCATATTGATCTTTTAACTCTGCTGGATCGGTATACTCTTGTTGGGAAGCACCTGAAGTGACTTCACTTTCTGAAGAAGAGCTTGCCGCACTGCTGCTGGCTTTTGTTCCGCCATCGGCACCACATGCACTAAGCAACAATAATGAGGCTGCCCCAATCACCCATTTTGACCATCCACTTTTTTTCATTTGTTTCCCTCCGTTTTTCTTTTTGCCCTTTTCTCCTCACTGATCCCCGTCATATATGATGAGAAAAGAAGCATTTTTCTTGCGAACCCCGCTTAACTTGTTACTTTATTAACAATGGTAAACATCTTGCGATCGGACTATTTTTCCATTCGATAGCGATAAAAACATTGTTTAAGCAACATTTCAACAGAGTTCTATTTTATTTAACCATTGTAACAAAAAAAGAAACTAAGTGTCTCGTAATAATTTGTGTATATTTTAACTATTCATTCTCATTTTTTTCTAATTTTATCGGAAAAAGATACTATATTTTCCTCGCTAATTTCTGCTATTCAAAGCTGCCACAAAGGTCCCGCTCATAGAATGACCGTTAAGTTCGCGGTCAAAAAGATATTGCCGCGATTGTTCTTTCACTGTTCTTTTCCCTTTGTCCTGCGCCTTCTTTTGTATAATAAAAGAAAAAGCAGAAATGGAGTGGCAAATGGAAAAATTGACCCGGATGTTCGAGCGAGTGATCAGTATATGTATTGATAGCATGTTAGCGATCTTAGTCGTTGTCGTCTTGATTTTTATGGGAAAAGCGATTTTTATGATCAGCACGACGCTCTTTCCTTTAAGTGAAGCGCCCCACCTGTCCTTTTTGATTGAAGAAATTGCCACGTTATTCATTTTGTTAGAAATCATTTTGATGTTGCTGCGGTATATGAAGGACGGACACCATATTCCCGTCCGTTACTTGATTTTGATCAGTATTACTGCGATTTTGCGCGAGCTATTGCTGACGCAAGGCATGGCGAACGATGCCCTATTTTTTGCTCTAGCGATTTTTGTCTTGGTACTGGTCTTGCTAGTCCTGCAAAAAATCAATGCCTTCCAGCATGCCCAAGAAAAAGACCACTGAAACCATCCCATTGGATCAGTTGGGTTCAGTGGCTTTTTCGGGATCAGTTAGAGGAATACCAATATAAAAGGTGGTTCCTTTAGGCGTACTTGTAACATCGATCAACCAGTCGTTTTTTTCCACGATCGAAGAGACAGTAAAGAGTCCTAGACCAGTACCGCCAGTGGCACTCTTGGTCGTGAAAAAGCGGGTAAAGATTTTTTCTTGGATTGCTTCTGGTATGCCGGGACCGTTGTCGACGATTTCGATCAAAGCAAACTCCTGTTGTGCGGAGAAAGCTTGCTTACGAAACGGAAAGGTGGCGCTCTCTGTCGAAGTGTGACTCAATCGAATGCTGCAATCGGCATTTGCTTGGTACACATTCATCAACAAATTGTAAATGATGACTTGCAGATCGATCTTCTCGTAGACGGCATATCCTACTTCTTGGATATCATACGTAAGGGAAAAGGCTTTTGGCAACAGTGCGCGCATAGTATCGATGGCTTCTGTCAAGGTAGTAGCAATCGACTGCACAGTTTTATCGGCACTTTCGAGTTTCGAAAAACGCAGCACATTGCTGGATAACTCTTTGCCTTTTTCCGCCGCTTTGCAGACTTCTTGCAAGTCCTCCACTAAGACTTCATCGTGTTGGTTTTCCTCGATCAGCAATTGCAGATGACCAATCATAGGCGTCAAAAAGTTGTTTAGGTCATGGACGATTGAGGTCGTTAGCAAGCCAATGGTTTCCAGTTTTGATTCTTGCAAAATGTTTTTTTCGATTTCGTGCTTTTCTTTTAACAGCCGTTGTCGTTCTTTCAATGCTTGGTTTTCGACATAGGCTTGATTGCGTTTCATGTAGTTTTTGATCAGTACGGTCAATAAAATCATAATGACAAACAACAAACCCAGCAGGCCGATCAAAATCAAGTTGTCTTGTAAGAAGAGACCGCTTTGCTCCAAAAAATCGGCATTGCTGGCGACGATCAGCCGACTGTCGCCGATGGTGATCCATTGATAAGCAGCCAATTTCAGCACTTTTTGCAGTGTTTCTTCGTTCCACCAATAAGAATAATAGACGGAGGTGCCTTCTTCATTGTCGATTTGTTCTTGCTCCAAGCGCTCAAGATCGGTGAAATCCAGCTCTGGAAATTCTTTTTTGCGGCTCTCAACGATGGAAAAACCAATTTGTTCGTCCGATGGGTGCATAACGATCCGCATATCGGCGTTTTTGACCATCGTATAGCCGGAAACATTGCGATCGGTGGTAAATTCATGATGATACATGCGCTGCAGATTCAAAGGCATCACAAGAACCGCTTCTTTGTCGTCAAGGGTTAGGGACTGATACACATTTAAATAGGCCTCTTTACCATCGAAATAGACTTGCCCATTTTGTACCTGCCGACCCGCCAATACTTTGTCTAAGGATGGATCTTTAAATAACAGTTCCTGCATCGTTGGATCTTGTGGTTTATTTATAGACGTTGCGGTATTTTGGGCGATGACCTGACCTTGTTGGTCGATCAAAAACAATCCGACCATGGCATTGTTCGCAGAATTGATCACTGGTAACGTTAAGGGGCGCTGCAAATCAGCCAAGGCGGCGCCTTCGAGGTGGTCATCGGCATAATTGGTAAGAGCCATGTGGTACGATTCGATACTGCGGCTGATCAGCTTGATCGCCGCTTGATTGACCGTTTCCAACTGCCGCAACCCGACGGTTTCAGCTTGTCTTTGTGCGCTTTTATAACTTGTAAAGGTAAAAATAAGTCCAATCAGTGTAATGAATAAGGTAGCGACCACACTTAAATACAGCCAAAACTTTGATGGCGGTTTCATTGTAAACCCCTTTCATATTTACTATAATACTATTGATACAGGAGGCGGATATTTTGCGAGATGAAAAAATTTTAATCGTTGATGATGACCCTGCCATTCGGCGGCTGATTTGGAAATCTTTACAGTCGACGGGTATTCTGATCTACCAGACCGATTCCGTTGAAAAAACGATTGCGATCAACTCTCGTGTCAGCTTTGATCTTTTTTTACTGGATATCAGTTTAGAGCATGAAAATGACGGCTATCATTTGGCACAACTGATTCGGGAAGAAAACCCCACGGTGCCGATCGTTTTTTTGAGCGGAAAAAGTGACGAAAAAGACATGATCAACGGCTATGAGATTGGCGCCGATCACTACATTACGAAGCCTTTTTCACCGGCACTCTTAAAAGCACAAATCGTTTCGATTCTTGATCGCCGCAACGTGCTGCGAGAAAAAGGGATCGCCAAACCGGAAGGCGATCTGTGCAGCGGCATGTTTCGTTTTGACCAAAAACGCTATCAGTTTTTCAAAAATGACCAGCCCATCAAGTTGTCTTCAAAAGAAATCATGCTGATGCGCTTTTTCATGGAAAATCCGGATCAAGTGTTCTCGAAAGAACAGATTTACAGCAATGTTTGGCAAGATGGCCAATTCGATGCCAATACCGTGATGGTTTTTATCAATCATCTGCGAAACAAAATTGAAGATGAGCCGAAGCAAGCCCGTTTTTTGAAAACCGTTTGGGGGATCGGCTATACCTTTTTACCAGAAGGAGACGCCTTCTAGCTGCAAGAAATAAAGGGCCAAGGCTAAAAGATCCGCCGACCCGCCAGGACTCAAATGGCGTGCGATCAATACTTGATCATACGTCGTTAATTCACGAAGCAAGTCTGTATCCGACAGATTGGCTTGGTGAATTTTTTGCATTTCCTGCTGCACGGTCTTCATCGCCTCGTAGCCGCCTCGGTGGACGAGGTTGCTGTCTTCGGTTTCACTCATTAGATAGACCAACCCTCGCAACAAGGAAACGGAGGTTTTTTGTGGTTGCTGCCGTAAGTACTCCAGCAATTTTTTAACCGTTGGATAACCAGCTGCGGCTTCTCCACGAATCCCCATCGTGCCGTAGGTCAAATAATTTTTTTCTCCGTAAGACAACTGGTCTTTGTGGGTGATTTGCTGCAGGTCTTGCTTGACCAAATGCTGGCAGATGTTGGCGGCAAGCCGCAGGATCTGATTAGTATCTTCAGCCGTCAGCACAGCCTTGTCATGCTGTTGATAATAGACTCCTGTCGCCCCCAACAAAACTGCAAAGGAAAAGTTCGCCCCTTTGTGGGTATTGATGCCTTTGGTTGCCTGAAGCATCGCTTCTTCTGCTTCTTGACCGATCCCACGTAACTGGTCAAACAGCTGGATCAGGGCGCCTGTATGGGCAAAGCCAGCTTGGCTATAGCGCTGAAAAAAAGGCGCCAAACAAGTGATACTGTTGATAAAGGTAAACACATTCATGTCCTGATGCGCACCAGAGGAGCAAGGATCTACTAAACCAGGCTTGGGTGCTAACGCTACCTCATAATGCAGCGCATTGACTGCATAGCTGCTGGCGATAAAAAGACGGGAATCAGTCAATTTTTCTTCGCTCCATTTCAGCAAGAATAAATTGCAGGGAGTGATCCAAATGTTCATGGGTCAACAACGTGATCTGTTCCGTGTCATTGGTTCTCATGCCGCGATAAATCAGCCAATGTTCCGCCAATGCCGCATCCCTTCTTCTAGAAGAGCGAATCGCAATGTCACGAAAATACACGAGGTACGCTTGCAGATCCAGCACGATACTTTTTAACCGCAGCATCTGGCTTTTTTCGTAAATAAACGCATTGAAGTCAGAAAAGTTTTTCAAGACCCCATCCACATCATCCTCACGATTCAGCTGTTCGCCATGTTCTAACAAGCAGCGCATCTCCCGGAAATCTTCCTCACTCATCAAGGCCATTGCTTTGATAGTCGCCAATGTATCCAATGATTTGCGGATATCGTAAATCTCATAAGCATCTTTGATACTGATCCCTTTTACGACGATGCCGATTTTTGGTACGTGTTCCACCAGTTTTTCAGCCACCAGCTGAGTCATGGCGTAACGAATTGGGGTCCGGCTGATGTTTAACGTATCGGAAAATTCTTTCTCATTGATGCGAGAGCCTGCGGGAATGTCTCCTAAAATGATGGTTTTTTTGAACGCTTCATAGATCAAATCTTTTAATGGTTTATTTTTGGTCAGATCCAGATTTTTATTTACTGCATCAATAATTGGATTCATGATTTACTCCTATCATACTAAAAACAAATGAGATTTTTGGGAAAAAATAGATATATCGATAAACAAGGAAAACTACCGAGCAAAATGGCAGCCTGCTCGATAGTTTCTTTATGAAGTTACTGTGGAATATAAAACGGCATATGACCTAATAGTACGATCGTAACGACAAAGATCACGAAAATCCCCAGTGCGTATTTCGCCGCTTCTTTTTGCCATTGCCCCATATCTAAGCCAGTCAAGCGCAATAGCAAGTAGATGAAGGCAACCAATGGACTTAACAAGTGGAACGCTTGGCCCATTAAGGACGCCAAGGCCATCTGCATATTGGTGAAGCCATACGAACGACCCGCTTCTGCTAAGACCGGTAGAACCCCAAAGTAAAACCCATCATTGGAAATAAAGAAGGTCCCAGGTGCGGAAATCAGGGCGATAACTAACCCCCAGAAACCAGCCAATTGTTTAGGAATGATTTGCGTGAAACTATTCGCTAAGGCAGTAGCCATCCCAGAGCCTTGGAACAAGCCCATGAAGACGCCCGCTGCAAAAACTAAAATTACGACTTGCACAGCGTCGCCGCCGTTGGCACCGATCCGTGACGATTGATCTTTCAAAATTGGGTAGTTGACCATCAATGCGATACAAGTACCTACAAGGAATAACAAGATTGGTGGTAAAGCGATACTAGAAATAAAGGAGCTTGCTACTAACCAGCCAATCAAGACGATCGTTAAGATACCGTTGAAGACAAAGTTTTTCGGACGGCGGATCGCTAATGTATCAGGATCAGTCACAGTCGTCATTTCTAATATCTCATCGTTCGTCAGTTCCGTAACCCCTAAACGTTTCCGTTCTTGGATCCCCATTCTGCGAGCCACGAAGAAAATCACATATAACAGAGACAAAATCATTCCTGGCAACAAATAAGAAAGAATATCCGCATCAACTTCCAGCACGGCCATTGCTCGGGCAGTCGGTCCGCCCCATGGCAATAAGTTCATGATGGTGTTTTGCAAAATGATCAAGACACCAAGGTTCATCATTTTCATATTCAGCTTCTTGTAGATGGGAATAAACGCAGAACAACAAATCAAGGTAGTGGTCGTTCCATCACCGTTCAAAGAGACCGCAGCGGCAACGACTGCCGTTGCCATCAAGACTTTCATCGGATCGCCTTTAGCAAAATAAATCATTTTTTTCGTGATTGGATCAAACAAACCGGCATCCAACATAATGGAAAAGTACAAAATCGCAAACAGCAACATGATTCCTGTGTTGGCTGTTGTCGAGATGCCCTCAAGGACAAAATCACCGATGTTGCCTTTTTCGGAAACACCAGCAACCATCGCAACGAGGGTAAATAGTAATGGGATAATTACTAAGGATGTAAAGGGTGACATTTTTTTCTTCATGATGACAAACATGAAGACAATAATCATGGCATAGGACAAAATTGTTAAGAACATTTTCTTCTTCCTTTCATGCATCGAAATGTGTAAGCGTTATCAAAAAACATTTTAAAAAAATTACAGGCCCGTAATTTGTTAGCGACAAGCGTCACTAGTTTGTGAATATTTTTCTTTTCTTAAAGGAAATAATGTTATTGAATGCTTTACACGTCTAAGAATAAACAATCAAGAAATAGAAAAAAAGACCCGTTTAAAAAAAGAACAGCAAAAAAACAATTTCTCTTTTCAAATCTTATTTTTCGTTTAAAAAGTTCTTAACAGAATATTAACGCAAGAAAAACCTTGATAAATCAACGTTTATATCGGTTTTTCACTCTTTTCTCAAAAAAGGAACACTGAAAAAACAATTTTCAGCCGAAATAAATCTCGCTGATTGAACGGGAGTTTCTATAATGAAAGGGAACGAATCATTGAGAAAGGAGAAACCCATGAATCTTATTAAAAGATTGTTCAAAAAAACGCATGATGAACCAGATGCGCCTGTCAGTCCTCCTCTGAAGCCAAGGGAAATGATAGCGGACCCACCCGCGTCTGATTGGCAAGAAGTGTCGGGCTATCAGCCGGCGCCTGCAGAAGATTATCCGTTAGTCAGTCTGATAGCCGCCGCACTAGGTGCCGAGTGTTCCCCTGAAAGTCAGTTTGTCATTCGAAGAATTGAGAAACGCAATCCTGAATTTAAGCGAGTCACCCTGATTGCCGCCAGTATCGCCGCCGGAGAGCTATCAGATTCTCAGTTCACAATCAAAAAAAAGCCAAAAAAAATGAAAACAAGTGAGGGAAAAACATGTTACGTAAATTTAAAATAGCGATCGATGGGCAAGAATACCTTGTCGAAATGGAAGAAATCGGTGCCCCGCAACCTACCGCTCCTGCCCCAGCAGTGCCAACACCGGCTCCAGCAGCGGCACCTGCTCAACCAGAACCAGTCAGCACACCAGAACCAGAAGTAGCACCACAGCCAGCGCCAGCTACGCTTCCTGCTGACGGCGAGCCGATTCATTCTCCAATGCCGGGAACGATTTTACGTCTCTTGGTCAATGTGGGGGATACTGTGCAAGAAAACCAATCATTGATGATTTTAGAAGCCATGAAGATGGAAAATGAAATCGTGGCACCAAAAGCAGGAACCGTTGTTGCCATTGCAGTCAATGCGGGCGACATGGTCAACCCAGGAGAACTGCTGATTACGATCGGCTAATTTATTGAAAAGGAAGTGACGTAGTGGAAACGTTAATTGAAGGTGTAGTCGGGTTAGGATCGGAGCCGGGACGGATCGTTATGATGCTCATCGGTGGTCTATTGATGTATTTGGGGATCAAGAAAGAATATGAACCAACCTTGTTGGTCCCTATGGGATTGGGCACGTTGTTAGTGAACTTCCCGAACTCAGGTGTGTTAAGTGCTGGTGGAGAAGCTGGCCCGTTCCAAGTATTGTTTGATATGGGGATCTCAACTGAATTGTTCCCTTTGCTTTTGTTTATCGGGATTGGTGCGATGATCGACTTCGGTCCATTGCTGCAAAATCCATTTCTTTTGTTGTTTGGTGCCGCTGCACAATTCGGGATCTTCTTTACGATCATCGTTGCCGTGCTGCTTGGCTTTGATTTAAACGACGCGGCTTCCATCGGGATCATCGGTGCCGCTGACGGACCAACGTCGATTTTTGTCGCAAATACGCTGAACTCGAAATATATGGGTGCGATCATGGTGGCAGCTTATTCTTACATGGCGCTAGTACCAATCATTCAACCGGTAGCCATCAAAGCAGTGACGACCAAGCATGAACGAAAAATCCGTATGACGTATCGTGCCGGAGAAGTTTCGCAAACGGCAAAAATTTTGTTCCCGATCGTGATCTCGATCGTAGCAGGGTTGATTGCTCCTGTTTCATTGCCATTGGTCGGATTTTTGATGTTCGGAAATCTCTTGCGGGAATGTGGTGTCTTAGATCGTTTGTCCATCACCGCTCAAAACGAACTGGTGAATATCATCAGTATCCTCCTAGGTTTATCAATTTCTGTGAAAATGCAATATGAAGAATTTTTACAAGTCGATACATTGATGGTTATTGGTTTAGGGCTGGTTGCCTTCATTATGGACTCGGTCGGCGGCGTGTTGTTTGCGAAAGTGCTGAACTTGTTCCGTAAAGAAAAAATCAATCCAATGATCGGCGCAGCCGGAATCTCTGCGTTTCCAATGTCTAGCCGGGTCATCCAAAAAATGGCGACAGATGAAGATCCGCAAAACTTTATCTTAATGCATGCAGCCGGTGCCAACGTTTCAGGACAGATTGCTTCGGTCATCGCCGGTGGCTTACTGCTGGCACTGATTGCTTAGGTCACTAGAAAGGAGAGGAAAATTATGAGTCAAGATTTACTGACTTCATTTGAATTGTTGTTATTCGGTTGGGGCGGCGTCTTTGTCGTGATCCTGATCATCTACTTCGCATCCTTGCTTTTGTCGAAGCTCTTCCCAGTAAAAAAATAAAGAAGGCATTGTATGTATACCCTAAAAAGAATCTGGCTGCAAAAAGATCCGGAAGTCTTTTTGCAATGGCAAAAATTGATCACCCGTGCTGGCTTAGCCGTCGGTGAAGAAGTTGCCTATACCGTCGGCATTTTTGACCAGCAAACCTTGATTGCTACTGCTTCTTGCTATGCCAATATCATCAAGTATGTGGTGGTCTGTGAAAAAAAACGCTCCGAACAGCTGTTGACGCAATTGATTTCGCACCTTAGCGATCATATCAAAGACGAGGGCTATACCAAGTCCTTCGTCTATACAGCACCGAAAAATCGTCTGTTTTTTGAATCTCTCGGGTTTCGTGAAGTGCTCGCTGCGCAAGACATCTTGTTCATGGAACAAGGCGTTCCTTCTTATGAAAGCTATGCCCAACAACTGCAACGGCAGCGAATCGGACAAAACAACGGCGCGATCGTGATGAACGCCAATCCTTTTACCAAGGGACATTTGTACTTAGTTGAAACAGCTGCGAGTCAAAAAGAGCAGGTTTATGTGTTCGTTTTGTCAGAAGACCGCTCACAGTTTTCTGCCAGTGAACGGCTGCAGATGGTGACGGAGGGCTTGGCTCACCTGTCAAATGTAACGGTGCTGCCGACCAACAACTATCTCGTCTCTTCAGCGGTCTTTCCCAGTTATTTCTTAAAAGAGCAAGCACCTGAGGCGATTGCCAAAAAACAAGCCGCCTTTGATGCAACCCTCTTCAAAGAAAAAATTGCCCCGCTGTTGGCGATCACCACGCGTTTTGTAGGCTCAGAGCCTTACTCACCCGTGACCCAACTCTACAATGAGGCAATGGCTGCCGTTTTTTCTCCCGAGCTTGAACTGATCGTGATCGACCGTCTGAAGATCAACCAATCAACCGTTTCGGCTACTAAAGTTCGGAAAGCGATTGCAGAAAAAGATTTACTTTCCTTGCAGCAATTTTTGCCAGAAACAACGTTCTCATTTTTAATGCAGCATAACTATATTTAGAGGTGATAATAAGTGGAAATCAAAAAAAGTGCGGTTGCTGGCTCTGTTGAATCCAGTGATATCTTGATCGCGATCGAGCCCACCACAACCCAAACCATCGAGCTGACCCTCGATAGCAGTGTCGAAAAACAATTCGGCAAACAAATTCGCACCGTCATCCTTGAGACGCTGAACCATCTAGGCGTGACACAGGCCAAAATCACTGCCACCGATAAAGGCGCATTGGACTGTACCATCAAAGCCCGAACTCTGACCGCCGTTCATCGGGCCGCCGAACAAGAACAGTATGCTTGGAAGGAGATCGACACATGGAACGTTTAAGAAGAACGATGATGTTTGTACCAGGAGCCAATGCTGCCATGCTACGGGATGCGCCATTGTATGGCGCCGATTCCGTTATGTTTGATTTAGAAGATGCGGTCTCCTTGAATGAAAAAGACTCTGCTCGGACCCTGGTGCATTTTGCCTTAAAAACCTTTGACTATTCTGCCATCGAAACCGTCGTGCGCATCAACGGCCTCGACACGGTGGGTGCCCTTGATATCGAAGCGATGGTCCTAGCGGGGGTCAACGTCATTCGACTACCGAAAACCGAAACCGCCCAAGATATCATTGACGTTGCCGCTGTGATCACACAAGTAGAAGAAGAAAACGATCTGCCTGTAGGAACCACCAAAATGATGGCTGCCATCGAGTCGGCCGAAGGCGTTTTAAATGCCCGAGACATCGCCACAGCTTCCGACCGCTTGATCGGGATCGCTTTAGGGGCAGAAGATTATGTCACCAATATGAAAACCCGTCGCTACCCAGATGGGCAAGAGTTGTTGTTTGCCCGCAGTATGATTTTGCATGCAGCTAGAGCTGCGGGGATCGCCGCCATCGATACCGTCTTTTCTGATATCAATGACACAGATGGCTTTATCGCTGAAACGACCCGCATCAAGCAGCTTGGTTTTGACGGAAAATCAGTGATCAATCCCCGGCAGATTCCCCTAGTTAATGGGATCTATGCGCCTTCAAAAGCCGAGATCCAACAGGCCAAAGAAGTGATATGGGCCATTCGTGAAGCCGAAAGCAAAGGTTCTGGTGTGATCTCCTTGAATGGCAAAATGGTCGATAAACCAATCGTTGAGCGAGCGGAACGCGTGATTGCCCTTGCCAAAGCAGCGAAATTGATTACCGAGGAGGAAGTGTAATTATGGTGTTAAACAAAGCAGGAAAAGATATCCCTGAATGCTATGCCACCCAATACGGGGTCTTCGAAAATGAAACAGCCAATATCCATGCCTACAAAGAAGCGAGTCGCAAGATCGAGCCAGTCCTGCCGGGCAAAAGCAAGGTCTTGGGCAGTATTCGTGAAGCCATTGAAAAAACAGGGTTAACGGACGGCATGACGATCTCCTTCCACCATCATTTTCGCGAAGGGGATTTTATCATGAATCTCGTTTTAGACGAGATCGCAAAAATGGGCATCAAGAATCTTGCGATTGCCCCTAGTTCCATCGCGAATGTCCATGAACCATTGATCGGACATATCAAATCTGGGGTCGTGACCAATATCACCTCCAGCGGGCTGCGGGACAAAGTCGGTGCCGCAATCTCCGAAGGCATTATGGATGCCCCAGTCATTATCCGTTCTCATGGCGGTCGGGCTCGTGCCATTGCCGCCGGCGATATCCACATCGATGTCGCCTTCTTAGGGGCCCCTAGCTCAGATGCGTATGGCAATGCTAATGGCACCGTCGGAAAAGCAACCTGCGGCTCACTAGGCTATGCGATGGTCGATGCAAAATACGCCGATCAAGTCGTGATCATCACCGACACCCTGGTGCCGTTTCCAAATACCCCAATCAGCATTCCCCAAACGGATGTCGATTATGTCGTGGAAGTCGACGCCATCGGTGATCCTGCAGGGATCGCAAAAGGCGCGACCCGTTTTACCAAAAATCCAAAGGAATTACTGATTGCTGAGTATGCAGCCAAGGTCATCACCAGCTCGCCTTACTACCAACAAGGCTTCTCCTTCCAAACCGGAACAGGCGGTGCCGCATTAGCCGTTTCTCGTTTTTTACGCGAAGCGATGATCAAAGATGAGATCAAAGCCAGCTTTGCCCTCGGCGGCATTACCAATGCCATGGTGGAACTGTTAGAAGAAGGATTAGTGGAAAAACTGATCGATGTCCAAGACTTTGATCATCCTTCCGCGCAATCGCTAGGGAAAAACGCCAATCATTACGAGATCGATGCCAATATGTATGCCTCACCGTTAAGCAAAGGGGCGTTTATCAATCAATTGGATACCGCCATTCTTTCCGCACTGGAAGTCGACACGGATTTCAACATCAATGTCATCACCGGTTCTGACGGTGTGATCCGCGGTGCCTCTGGCGGCCACTCAGATACTAGTATGGCGTGCAAAATGAGCTTAGTGATCGCTCCTCTTGTGCGGGGACGGATCCCAACGATCGTCGATACCGTCAACACGATCGTCACTCCGGGCGCCAGTATTGATGTTGTCGTTACGGAAATCGGGATCGCCATCAATCCTGCTCGCAAAGACTTGATCAGCCATTTTGAAGCATTGGATATTCCCCAATACACCATTGAAGAGCTAAAAGAAAAAGCCTACAGCATTGTCGGTCAACCCGAACCAATCAAGTACGGGGAAAAAACCGTCGCTTTGATCGAATACCGCGATGGCACGATCATTGATGTGGTCAAAAATGTCTGATGCCCTATTTTCAGGAACCCCTGTGACGCTAATCGACATGCTGCAGGCACGAGAAAATAGAAGCTCGCTTCAACGGGAGCTTCTCGCTGCGGATGAAAAAGCGGCATTGCTTGTTGCCACCATGAATATTCCCGGTCCCGTGAAAAATTCTGCCCCATTGACCGCCGTTTTTGAAGAACTCATTACGGAAATCGAAGAGGCCGTCAAGGAACTGATTCCACTGGCAAACCTCTACCGTAGTTTGGAAACTGGACCGGAATATTATCTCGTACTACCCACAGATCCTTATGAACTAAAACGAATGATGGTTCAGATTGAGACCCATCATCCTTATGGTCGATTGGTGGATCTGGATGTCTTAGCCAAAACCCAAGACCAGCTTTTACCTATCAGCCGCACCGAAATCGGACTGCCGACAAGAAGCTGCTACGTCTGTGAACAAGATGCCAAAGTTTGTGGCCGTTCTAGAACTCATAGCGTAGCAGATATGCAGCAGCAGATCCGTAAAATCATTCAGGAAAGAGTGAAAGAATGAAAAAAATCCAATTTACCGAAACCGTCTTGCGGGACGGCCAACAAAGTCTGATCGCTACACGAATGCCTACCAGCGATATGCTACCGATTTTAAAAACCATGGATCAAGCAGGCTATCATGCCCTTGAAATGTGGGGCGGCGCAACCTTCGATGCTTGTCTGCGTTTTTTAAATGAAGACCCATGGGAAAGATTGCGCGCAATCCGCAAAGAAGTGAAAAAGACCAAACTACAAATGCTCTTACGGGGACAAAATCTCTTAGGCTACAAAAACTATGCCGATGACGTCGTTGCTGACTTTGTTACCAAATCGGTTGAAAACGGCATCGACATTCTTCGTTTGTTTGATGCCTTAAATGATGTCCGCAATTTAGAAACCGCCATCCGCGCCACAAAAGCAGCCGGCGGACACTGTCAAACAGCAATCTCTTATACTACTAGCCAAATCCATACGGTGGATTACTTCGTCGACCTTGCCCATAAAATGGCAAACCTCGGCGCCGATTCCATCTGTATCAAAGATATGGCAGGCGTTTTGACACCGCAAACTGGCTACGAGCTGGTCAGCCGAATCAAAGATGCCGTCGATCTACCGCTAGAAGTCCATACCCATGCCACCAGCGGCATCGCTGAGATGACTTACTTAAAAGTTGCGGAAGCCGGTGCAGACATCATTGATACCGCCATCTCCTCCTTTGCTGGCGGCACCAGTCAGCCAGCAACCGAATCTGTGGCAATCGCCTTAGAAGATTGCGGCTTTGCTACGGGACTTGATTTGCAGAAAGTCGCTGAGATTGCTGAACATTTCAATCCCGTTCGTGATCGCTTCCGTGAAGAAGGACTGCTGAATCCAAAAGTCAAAGATATTGAACCTAAAACCTTGATCTATCAAGTACCTGGTGGCATGTTGTCAAACCTACTCAGCCAATTGACGGAACAAGGATTGCAAGACAAGTATGAAGAAGTCCTAGCAGAAGTACCAAAAGTCAGAGCAGACTTGGGCTATCCGCCACTAGTGACCCCATTGTCGCAAATGGTCGGTACCCAAGCCTTGATGAATGTGATTTCAGGAGAACGTTACAAACTTGTCCCAAGTGAGATCAAAGATTACGTCAAAGGACTTTACGGTCAATCGCCAGCACCCATCACCGACGAAATCAAAGAAACAATCATCGGAGATGCCGAAGTGATCACCGTCAGACCAGCTGATTTACTGGCACCGCAACTGCCAGCCTTTCGGGAAGAAATCGCTGAGTATGCCAAAAGCGAAGAAGACGTGCTGATGTACGCCCTCTTCCCTCAACAAGCCCAAGACTTTTTAGGCCGACGAGAAGATCCCTTTTATGATGTCCCCGTACAGACCGTGTCTGTGAGGATTGCGGTGGATTAGCAACGAAGCCAGAAACAGAGAAAACGACTTAAAGTGACCCTCACAAATTCGCTTGCTTGAGCAAATTTGTGAGGGTTGTTAGCATTTACGGATATTTTCATCTTCATTTTTACTAAACCGCCAAGCTCGAAAGCCCCGCGCTGTATCCACCTCGCCAATAATCTTGTATTAGTCGTTTCTCGCTCACGTATTTTGGGTAGCTGAGAAGCCAGGATTGTGCTTCCGCTCCATCCATTCTATAATCAGCTAAAAGAAGGGGTTTAAAGGAGGGGTTATCCATGCAACGATACATCGCTTTATTAAGAGGCATCAATGTCGGTGGAAAGAACAAAATTTCTACGAAAGAATTGAAAGCCGGTTTTGAAGAATTGGGGTTTAGCAATGTGGTCACTTATTTGAATAGCGGCAATGTGATTTTTTCCAGTGAAGAGGATGATCCACAAGCCCTTGTCGAAATGATTCAAGCAATGATCAAACGGTACTTTTCCTTTGATATCGCTATTTATATCATTCGCCAAACAGAGCTGCAGGAACGCTTGACCCATATACCTGACTGGTCAGGAACGGAAGATAAAACCATCTATGACAACCTGATCTTTTTGATGCCTTCACTGTCCTACGAGGTGTTATCTGAAAAACTCGGGGCTCCGAATGCCACCCTTGAACAGGTTTTTCCTTACAAAGACGTCGTCTTCTGGTCTTACCTCCGCAAAGACTATCAAAAAACCAATTGGTGGAAAAAAACAGCCAGCACCAGCGTCGGCAAACAGATTACGATTCGAACCATCAATACCGTACGGAAGATTGCGGAGCTGTGAGGACATTCTAAAAAATATTCCTGTTTCAGCTTATAAGAAAAACCGTCAGAAGGAGTCCCTCTGACGGTTTTTCTTTGACTATCGAATCGTCTTTTTCGCTTGATGGATTTCAATAAAAAGTGCCAGCAGAAACGTGAAGGTTACGATCCAAATTGAATATTTTTTCAAAATAAGACTGATAAAGGCTAGTAAACAAGCACCAATGACAAATGAGAGCACGACGATCGTATAGTTATGGGCATTGCGTTTTTGAAGCGACGTTTTATTCCGTGAGGTCAGATACAGATACCATTCATTTAGCATTTTCCGATAATTTCCTGAGGTCATCATGATCGTATAAGGATTTCCTTCGATTTGCGTTCCAGTAAACGTCAGCATCAGCAAGCCACTGCCAAAAGCAAGCAGACCAATTTTAAAAAGGTGCAAGTTTTGAGACAACAATGGAATGATCAAGCTCGATAAAATAACAGGTAGCATGGTGTAACTGCGCCAATAATGACTGAAATTGCTGCGCTTTAGAAGAATACCTAATAAAAATCCTACCGTAAACAAAATGATCGATACGATTTTAGGCAGCATTTGCTGCCAATTATATTGGGATAAATTCGAAGCCATCAAAATAATGTTCCCCGTCTGAGTAGCAACTAATCCATGAAAGTAATTATGAGAATAGACATCTAATGCCCCACCTGAAAAAGCCATTAAAATCGCAAACAGACGACTGTTATTCGAGACAGAGACAACTTTATAAATTTTTTTTTGCATAGTAGATTCCTCAATCGCTTGATAATTTTGCTAATAGCATTTGTTTTAGACGCTTTTCTTCTATTGATACATGAAAAAGATCGTTTATCCTTGAAATGGAGTTTTTTTCAATAGTAAGTATAACAGAATCAACATCTCCTCTTACTTTAACGAAAAGGAAATATATAGCAAGTAAAGAAGCCCAACGAAATTTGCTTCGTTGGGCTTTCCTTATAGGATGTTCGAAAAGAAACCTTTCGCTATCTTTTCAACCAGAAACCAATAGTTCAAACGTACCTGCTTCTTATATGCTACTGGTTTTGCATGGCGGGCAGATCATTCTTATTTAGTTTATTTAGATAAGGAATCATCATTAAGACACCCGCAACAAACGCGATACCTTCTGTAATCGTCATTGACCAAATCAATCCATCCAATCCATAGAAATGATGCAGCAATAAAACGATCGGAATAAAGAATGTTCCTTGAATCGTGGACATCACTCCGGTCTGAGCACCTAGTCCAGATGCCTGAAAGATGCCCGTGAATAAACCAGAGAAACCATTAAAGATCGAAGAAACCAACTGTGCCCCTAAAATCGTTAAGCCAACTTGGATCACACGAGGATCACTTGTAAATAACCCCAGCACAGGCACTCGCAACCAATACACAATCAATGCAAAAAGGATGGAGATCCCACCTATCCACAAAGATACTTCTTTCAGTGCTTCTTTCACTCGTTTCGTGTTATGGGCAGAGAAACTGTAGGCAAATAACGGTATGACGCCCAAAAATAGACCCATTGTTAAAAATTCCGGTAATTGCGTGATTCGAACAGCGATACCAAAGCTAGCCACAACATTGTCTCCATATTCAGCAGAAAAATTGTTCAATAATAATGTGGTGACGATCATGAAAGCTGATTTAAACAGCTCGGATATCCCTATTTTATAAACTTCTAGCTGATCTTTGATTGAAAGTTTCATGTTCTTTAAAAAGCCCTTCAATGTCTCGCTTTTCGTTTCTAGGAACCAGACATAATACGTTGTTGAAGCGATATTCGCAATCACCAGTGATAGCCCTGCACCGATCACATGTAGGTTAAAGACGAGAATCAATAATGCATCAAGTAGGATACTCACTGCAACACTGACAAACATGCCATACATTGATTCTTTTGATGCCCCTTCTGAACGCACCAATTGTTCCAAAGCAAAATTTAAAATGAACGATGCTCCACCAACAAACAAAATCAGTGAATATTGTTTTGTATACAAAAATGTCTGCCCACCTGCTCCTAGTAAATGAATAAATGGATCCATGAAAATTACTGCGACAATCCCTATGATTACACCGAGCAGGATGCTCGAGTAAAACGCATAGCCGGCAACTTTCTTGCCCTTTTGAGTGTCTCCATTGCCTAGTAGTCGTGTGATATAGCTTCCTCCACCAACACCCAGCATGTTCCCAACGGCCATCAACAGAATCGTAATGGGCATCGCCAAGGTAATCGCCGACATCATATTGGTATCATGGATCAATCCAATAAAATAGGCATTAATCAAATTATAGATCGTCGTGGTTGAAATACCAACCATCATCGGGATCGATAAATGGGCAATTGCCTTTCGCACCGGACTTTCGCTTAAGTAGTAAATATTGGATTCATTCATTGTGACTTCTTCCATGATGATTCCTCCTTCTATTAGATAGTTAACTGTTAGAATTCTAACTTTAAGGCAATAAGCAGTGATTGACTGCTTATTGCTCATAGACTTTGATCGATTTTTCTTAACAAACGAGTCAGTTCTTCGACTTCTTCTGCATTCAGTGCTTGGATCAGTTCTTTTTCTGCCGCATAAAAAGCTTCATTGGTTTGATCAATCAACGCTTTTCCTTTAGGTAAAACGTATATATTTTTTTGCCGCTCATTATTTTTTGGGATGCGGCGCTCGATATACCCTTTTTTTTCTAACCCTTGAAGCATACTTGTGATGCTGGCATCACGACGTTGAAACACTTGGGCCAAATCCTTCTGAATCAAGCCTTTGTCTTCATTTTGTGCGATATACGCAATCATTCTTCCTTGCTGTTGACTGATATCCAGGTCTTTTATACGCATTTCCATCGATTCCCGTGACTTATTCATAATGGAACGCATCAAATTCGATACGATCAGTTCCTCCAAAACGACTCCCCCTTTGCCAAATGTTAGATATCTAACTATTCGAAAAGAATATACACCGGTTAAAAAGGAAAGTCAATAAAAAGATTCGCTATCTAATAATTAGTTCTCTAATTATTTTCAAATCCAATAATGGTAGTAAGGCTCAGGGAGTTCCACACTGTGGAAAAGTTACTCACAAAAGCAGACAACAAGGGACTTTTTATTGCCTTTGTAGTAAACGTGTATAAAAGAGACTCTGGGTTCATCGATTTTTTCCCCTCATGGTATCAAAGCCAATTAGAAAAGTAGGCTTTATTTTCCGCTCTTGCTAGCGAAAAAAAGAAAGCTTATCCAGAAATCATTTTCTGAATAAGCTTAAACTGATTTATCGATCTAATTAAAAAAATTTTCGTCAACTAAGATCGGCTTCAATACTGTAGTAGGTATTATGAACTCTTGTGTCCCCATGTATCCAGCCGAAACTTCATATTTATCAAACGAAATAACTAGTTCATGATTTTCATTAATATAAAAATTCGGATCATTCTCCAACCAATTTGTATCATTATAGTCTAAAACCCAATATTTGATATCGCTATTTACTCTCATCCGCTCTTTCATTTGGTGCTCAATTTCCTGAGCCAGCACCTCTAAATAGTTTTCCGTTTTAAATAACATCTTTAATGATAATGAGACCTCGTTCTTTTTATCGAATGTATCAAATCGATGTTCGACATTGGTGCTCCCCACTGTCTCTTCAAATGTACGGTCGATTACTAAAAATCGATTATCATTGACTTTCACATCATAGGTACCACTGACATACATTTGTTTTTCGTCCACCTTATTTATTACGTCTATATAACTTTGATATGCTCGTTGTCCTTCACGGAGATATTTTTCATTTAATTGCGAATACACTTGATTTTCTTCTGTTATCTTAGGCACATCAATAGTGATTTCTGCCTCCTCTTGACTGAACAGAAGCGTTTCCCCAGTTATAATTGATACCAAATCCCCCAAAATAGGTATTTCTGATGCAAAACCTCTAAAGGTAGTATTTTGAAGCATAATCAAAAAACTAAAAACCACCAAGATCACGCTTTCGACGCCTCTTCTAAGTACTTTTCGCTTCTTTTCTTCGTATACCTTTGCCTTTTCTATTTGAAAACGTGCAACTATTTCACGCTTTAATTGTTCTTGGTTTTCTTCATCAAACGTATGCTGTTTCATTTCGCTCATTCTCCTTTTCATATCTTGTTTTTTTAATTTAAAAGATGCTTAAATTGAACAAGAGAACGGTACATCTTCGTTTTCACCGTATTCTCATTTAAATTAAGTATTTGAGCAATTTCTTGCAAGGTAAATCCATCAAAATATTTTAAAATGATGATATCTCTTTCCGGACTAGGCGTTCTCTCTAGAATTTCCTTTAGTTCAAGAAATTCACTTTGATCGAAACGAAAATGACTTAGTTCTATAGTTTCTTCAAAGGCTAATCCAAATGGTCTTAGTCTCTTCACTCGCCATTGATCAATCGCGGTTCTTACTAAAATTTTATAGAACCATGCTTGAAAATTATCAATTTCTACTGTGTTTCTAAAGCTTTTTAACGCCTTTTGAAAGCTATCTTGCAGGACATCTAAAGCATCTTCATGATCATAAACATAACTGTAGGCAATTCGATACATTTGATCATATTTACCTTCTATCAGTTCTTCCAGTAGATGCTCATAATAGCGCACTTTTTTTGTTTGACTTCTATTCTTAAAAATAAAGATCACTCCTTCCACAACTCTCCAAGGGACTAGAAAAGACTGCTATTTAATTTCTCTTTGGTCAGCTAAACCAAAATACTGATTTAGTGGTTTTTGTCCATAAGAGAGCAATTCGCTTATAGTCACAAACTCATAGCCTCTTTTTCTTAGTTGACTTACCATTTCTGGAATGGATTCTACGGAACGTTCATGGATATCATGAATCAAAATGATTGATCCATTTTCTACAGTATCAATTACCTTATTTACAATCAAATCTTTATTTTTGACTTGCCAATCTTCAGAGTCTACATTCCATTGAATAATAGGCAATCCGATGGTTTTGGCAACGGCGCCGTTTACTGCTCCGTAAGGTGGTCGAAAGAGTTTTGGCAATACCCCTGTAGCATGAAATATTGCCTTATCAGTCTTCAGTACTTCTTCTTTGACTTTATCCAGGGTTACTTGAGTCAAGTCTGGGTGAGTGTATGAATGACTGCCAATTTCATGCCCCTCTCCCACTATTTTTTTCGCGACCTCTGGGTTCTTATCAACCATCTGACCTAAAACAAAAAAAGTCGCTTTGATCTTTTCTTTTTTTAACTCTCCTAGTAATTTTTTCGTAGACGTATCGTTAGGTCCATCATCAAAGGTGAGCGCGACATAGTTTCTTTTTTGGTCTAAGGATTTTTTTGGCAGATTATTATCAGAAACGATCGCTGGATCAATAAAAGGCAGAATTTTTTCAATGTCGACATTCATCTTTGTCACCCCTAAGACCTCTTTATCAAAAGCGATTTGTATTGAGTGAGGGAGAATGGTTATCTTACTATCCTTGCTTAAAAAGTCATTTGTTAACACTTGATCTAATTCTTCTTCATCAATTGTCGATTTTAATTTAGTTCGAGTACTAAGTAGCTGTTCTTGTACAATTCTGTTTATCGCAAGCAAGTCTGATTCATCGTTGACAATATCTTTTAATCGAGGCTCATTTCGATTTTTGGATAAGAGTATTTCAGATAATTCTTTTAATTCACCTAAATATTTCAAAGACTTTGTTTTATCATCCCAAATATATTCCTTTGTTACTAATTGTCGATTAATAAGGGCATCATTCACCTTTTCCTCATTGACATAGGAAAGCACCATTGACCGAGAATCCTTCAATTGTTTCGAAGCAACCTGAGTTTGAGCTTCCAATTGTTTTATAATATTTTTATTTTCAGTCGCAGAATAGTACAGGTAATATTTGTTGTATTGATTATCGCCACTCTTTGATTCTTCAATCTGAGTGATATCACGATCAAAAAATTCAGTTTTAATTGTTTTTTCGACTTGCGTTTCAAAATTTGTTTGTTCTTCTCCATACACTTGACTCATTAGATACTTATACGTGACACCCACTACTAACGTAAGAATCAGTGCACAGAATATAGCTATTAACAATAATTTTTTTCTCATAGTATTTCCTCTCTTTCGTTGTTCTATAGGGTATGACGAAAGAACAGGTCAAATAGTTTCATTTATTAGCAAGTTTTTATCAATCGTGAACTTTCTTAATCGTGATTCCTTTATCTCCATAATGTTGCTGTCTAAATTCATTAGCGAAAAATAGTAACTTCCCAATTATTCGTTTTTTTCCTATCTTTTCCTTTAAGGTTTAGCTTTGACATCAGATCTTTACGTTTTCCCTTAACTATGTCATTAGACAGTAGCGTCAGTTCTTAATCTTAATACTTGCGGAAAACAAAAAAAGGCTTCAAAAAATTTTTTTTGAAGCCTTTTTTAAGATAATTTGTATTTATGCAAACTCTATGACACATTGAATACGATAGAATTCTTCTTTTCTACACTTAGATCATAACCACAGATTTCTTTGAAATATGTCTTGATTTGTTTGATATTTCCTTTAACTATTGGTGGCATGACGCTTAGTTTCTCTTTTAATTCTTTGTTCGTCATGGCTTGACTTTCTTTTGAATGAACCAGGATCATACACGAACTATTCATCTTTTTTCGAACCAATCTAGCCGTCTTATTAATAAATGGCAGAAAAAGGAAAAAAGAAATTTCTCTTTTAATTATCAGGAATAGCATTCAATTCCCATATCAGGGTTGTGGAATAGCTTGTGGCTTCAGGATTTGAACCTTTCGGTACGTTGAGCGTAACACTTTCCCTTGCGGTATGCTCATCTCCAAAACGATAGATCCATGTGCCTGTTCCTTCAGTATCTTCTGCACGAATCAGTGCTCGCTTGTTTCCTGGTACCAACGTTAACGGGTTGGCTGTCTGTAAAGAAGGGGTATCGCCACCTTGAGCGGTCACTAATTGTTGATTTGAGAAAGTAATACTCGCACCTGTAAGCTGTTGATTTTTTAATCCTTCAAATTGTTTCGTCTGGGTAACCGATAGCTGCCAGCCGTTACGCTCAGTAGCTGATCGACGATCGCTGATCTGAACATAGTTAGGGCGCTCTTCCATCTCATTTACAGTTCCGTCTTCATCCAATAAACGTTGTGGTTGCGCGTAATAGGTTTGGTCATGAACTGAAATAGGTTGTGAGCCAAAGTTAAAGGAGGAAATGAAGTCAATACTCAGAAGCCCTTGATTTTCTGGCAGCTCTGGTTTATTTTCTGGGTTCACTTCTATTTCAGGATCCAATGGATCTACTGGTGGCATGGAGCCCTGTAAGATATAAACGAGCCAATAATTTTGTTGCTCTCGAGTAAATACCGTATTCAATAATTGATTGTCTCTTTCAAATAAAAACTTGTAGTTTTCTATTTCTTTAATCGTTACTTCTAGCTCCTCATTCACATAACCAATGATTGTATCAGATGGCGAAATAACTGTCCCGGCATCATCAATGTAATGAATTGTCACCTCGGACTCAGCACGATTAAAAAAGTAAGTAACATTCCGACGCTCAGCCTCTGGTTTTATCGTATTGTTTGTTTCATCGAAATAAAGTGCATCTGTCTCAACATGACTATAGTCATAACCAAGAAGGTACGGTTCATCATCAATCCCTGAATTTGGATTAAGAACTGCCTCTGATTTAAAAGGAATTTCTAACAATTGACTAGGTATTATTTCTTCATTTGTAGCTGCATCACGATAACTGACTTCAACTTCTCCTGTCCCTATTACATAGTCCATCTGTTCAAATATAAAGCTATGAACATTGTTTCTTGCACCTGTACTTCCTGAGATTAAAAAAGATAATGCAGTAGTATCGATTCCTTGCCAATCGGATATATCTCGTTCCCAGGTTTCTCCTTTATAGTTAATACGGAAAATATTTGCTTCTTCACTTGGCAGATACTCAATGACTATATCATCGTAAGCGCCATTCAATGTCCCTGTTCGCTTTGCTGGAGCATCGCTTCCCATATAAGTAGTCAATAAACCATTCGTCTCATGATAAACGTATCCAGCAAAAGGAGCCCCACCTAAAGCAGCCGGATCTCTAGCTGCACCCGCTCCCTGAGTTGTATTAAAATTTGAATCCAATTTGAATCCAAAGCCTCCTGTTAGGCCAGCAATCCCCATACCGTTTCCACTATTTCCAACAGCAGAATTTTCAGATCTATGGAAACCAAAAGCCATACCATCTGCACCATTCGTATTAGAACCAATACTTGCCTTCCCTGTCAAAACAAATGGATAATTTACACTTAATTTTTCCTTCAATGTAACATTTCCAACTTGATTATTACTAGCTGTAGTTAAGGTTACTTCCCCTGTTTCTGAATCATACGTTGCAGAACCCTGTAAGTCAAAATGCTGCAAAAAATTATCTTTTGTGACGGTAGCATTTGAACTGTATTCATTATCTAAACTTTGTGATGGCTGCTCCTTCATTTGATTCTCTTCTACTGCATTCTCTTTCGCTTCCAGATCCGCTTGTACTGTTTGAGCATCATCAGAAGCTTCTATTCCTTCAGTAGGGTTCTCCACAATACTATCTTCTTGTTCACTGATTTCAAGATAAGCCGTTGCTCCTCCCACAGACAGTTCATAGCGTCCCGCCTGTTCAAATACTAAAGGAAGAACAAATGTATTTTGCGCCCGTTTTGACTGAACCAGCCATTCCTGAGACTGCTCTATCTGTTCGACTGATCCCCCTGCCGGTAACTGCTCGTTGATAAGCGTTGCTTCTTCAGGTAAAAATACTCGTGCCTCTGACACTTCTTGATCAGAAAAGAAGGTTACTTGTATGGTTTCTTCTACCGTGCCTTGCATCCGCGCCTGAGTAAAGAAAAAGCGCGCATCACTAGCCTGTTCTTCTTTTAGAAGGTTTTTCATGGATGGGTGTTCTACCTGTTTTTGTTCCTCAGTGTCCATCGTTGTCTCAGCGTAGACCATGCCAATCGATAGAATCAATGCTTGCATCATTAGAATAGACGCCCCTAATAGAAGCAGCGGTCTTCTTAATCTCGTGGTCATTCCATTCACTCCTTTTTACTACTCTTGTTCGCTTCGGTTTGCTTTCTTTTTTTGAATAAGTAGATAAAGAATGACCCCCAGTAAAAGAACAAGTAAAATGATTGCGCCAATCATCCACCAATTCATACTTGAATCAATGGTCACATCTGCTTGATTCAATGCCCTGGCTTCATCTGCTTTAATTGTGAAGGGTCTCTCCCATACCCACTCATCTTCACCAGATATTGCTATTAATTTCAATACATAGTCGCCACTTTGAAAGCGATCGCCTTCTAACGAGATTGGAAAATCAAAATTAGAATTAGGCGCCATTTGCATCATTTCTTCACTCGCTTCATAAAGAACCTCGTTTTCTCCTGCTCGTTGTACTGTCGCTTCCACCGCCATTCGATTGACAAAGGTAGGCGTGAAGTTTTGGATCGTTGCACTAATCACATTCCGATAATTCAACTGATCTGCAAAAACAGCTAATAAATCGAGATCCGGTTGAACTGAATCCCGAGAATTGCTGACAACAATCCCAATCACATAGGCAAATTCATTTTTGATCGCTACGCCTTCTTCATTGATTGCCGTTTCTTCTTGCTCCTCTTTGACTTCCGAAATCCGTAGACCTCCCGCTAAAAATCCCTCAAACGATTCTTCTGGCATATGTAAAGGAACACTAATTGTTTGGGTTTCATTTCCTGCCAGTTCAATGACGCCAGATGAGTCAATCAATTCGTCCAATGAATAAGTAAGGCTACTATCTGGTTCTTGGGCATCTTTTCCGTACTCAACGACTCCATGAACATTGGTATACGCTGTATGAGGGGTTACTTGCACTTGAATTGGGTCACTACTAACATTTTGCAGTTTCAATGCTAAGGTTTCTGTTGCTCCAGCTGCTAGATTCAAATCGAAATAACTATTTGATCCTTCTACCTGGCTTTCAGGAAATTCAGGCGTGACATAAAATGACAGTGTTTCCTCCGCTTGAGCTACTGATGGAAAAATTCCAAAAAGAAGAAAAAGAAGCGTAAGTACCCACCAAGAGGCTCTTTGAGAACGATGAGCTAAAGTTGTTTGTTTCAAGGTTACGTCTCCTTTCTTAGAAAAACAGCGTCACAATTTTACTGTGACGCTGCCGAGAGTTTCAAAACAAATGGTTACAAGGCTTTTATAGTTCGTCTCCAGGTGTTAAGTTTAATTCCCAAGTTAGCGTTGACGTATACGTTGTCGCATCTTTGGCTGTTGAACCTGGAATCGACAATTGTATTGCGTTGTTTTCTACAACGTCTGTCTCAGGATTAAAGCCCTCTGCTTCAAATTGGGCAGTCAAGTCTGCTTGGTCTCCCCAGATAACTGAAGAAGCTCCTGCACCTTGTCCTTGTGCCGCAGTCATCACTGAACGCGCTGCACCATTAGGAAGTAATGTTAGTCCAGCCTGGTGCACTGTAGGTTCGTTATCAGTATTGCTACCTTCATAATTTAACTGAGCATTAGCAAAGGTGATTTGCGCTCCCGTTAGAATTTTATTTTGTGCTTCTGGAGCTTCAAAATCACTTAAGCTCACTTTTAGATCCCATCCAGCATTGGTTCCACGAACGTCTTGTACTTGAGCAAAACTAATATATGGAACGTCAGTAGGTCCACCTTCTTCTGGATTAGCGAGTTCAGCAGTCTCTGCAACCATATTATATGTTTGATCTTGGTTGGAGATGACCTGAGTACCAAAGTTCATTGTAGGTGCCTGTACGATAGACAATGGACCTGTAACTGGATCGATAATCGGTGGAATAATCACATCCGGATCAGGTACAGGAGGGATGACTTCCAGATCACCGTCTTCATCCGCTGTAAACTGGATTTGACCTTCGGTTGTTACTTCTCTCATTTCATCGGCAAAAACAGAAGCTGCTCCTCCTGCTAAAATAGTAGTTGATAGTGCGGCAATTGTTGCTAAACGAATAAATTTCATTTGATTATTCCTGCTTTCTTATTGTTTTAGATTTTTATTATGATTTCTTTTTTGTTTCCATAAGAGGAAGACGAAACTGATTAGAAAAACGCCTAGCCAAGCGTGCCATGAATGTCCTATTTCGTTTGTTTGTGGCAACGTACCATCTGGTTTGGCCACTTCGGTAATTGGTGGTCTGACAATAGTTTCGGGCGGCGCTGGATCAGGTGTACCAATGGGTTCATAGACACCAGTAAATCCAATGGTCCCATTTGTTTCAACTTGCTGGACTTCTGCAGCGTTTACCAACGGTAATGATAAAACTGAGAGTATTCCCATAAATATTATCCACCTTTTTGTTTTCTCAATCATGATCCTCCCCTTTGTTGTATCTCAAAATTCTTCGTTTTTGGGTTGACGACAAAAAAAGACATTCGATCGGATCGAATGTCTTGGAAAAGTTATTAGATTAGGTTTTCTATTTTAGAGAATACATAACAAATATCTATTCTAAAAAACGAAGGTTTTTGATACTTTTATTTGTAAGTTTGTATGCATACCTTTTTCTTACATGATTAAGGTTACCTGATTTTTTGGTCAAATTGGAATCAACATTTTCATAGACAGATGAAATAAATGAAAAAAAACACTCGTTAATACTTTTAACGAGTGTACGGAGATTAGAGAAATGGTTTTCGATACGGATCAATTTTTCTTTCCAGATTCCGCCAGTCATGCTCATCTGGGACAGCTTTCAATAACAAGTAATCTGTTTCAATAATATAGTCTAAGAGGTACCGATTATAGTTTGTGACAATCAAATCAATATGAGCGGCATTTAATATTTCTTGTGTCAGATGTTGCAATGGCAAAAAGGTCAACGTGTGCTTTGTACCAAACTGTTGCATTGCACGAGTTCGAATCTGTTGGCAGATGAAGTGATCACCTTCTAGAAGAAAATAAATTCTTTTTGTCGGTGAATAAAAATCAAAAATCAAATCACTGTAGATCGTTAAACTTACACAAATATCTTCAAGATATGGTGCAGCCAAAAAGTCTTTTCTTTGATGCTTCTTTAAAAATCGTAAATTCCGTTGATAGTTTTCATTGTCAGAACGCATGAGAGATTCTTTGATGTCCTGTGCCTCTTTGTTCAATGCAGGAGCTAACGCATAGTTCACTTTTCTAGACAAAAAGAAGGATTGCAAGAAAATTTTTATCTTGGCATAGCTCTCATTTGTGAGCTCAAACTCTTGTAAGTAAGCCTCCGTAAGTTTGGCAATTTCTGATCCTTGATGAAACTGCTGGTAGAACTTTTCCTCCGATGCTTCTCGATCTAAGGTACGTTTACAAATAGTAACTAAATAAATCCATGCAAATTCTTCCTTCGCTAGTTCTACGCCGTAAAGCTTGTTGATTCCGTCTTTTAAAGAATACAGGAGGGAGAAGCTATTTCCTTTGTAGGCTAATTCAATCAAGTATTTCGGGACTGTTATCGGAAAACCAAGGCTCGCCCGTTTGATTGCAATAAAAAAAGTATAGTAAAAAGCAGCTGGTGTTGTTCCAGAGCCAATATCATATTGTCCTAGTTTGTTGTTTAACTGGGTTAAGACCAACTCATGCAATGCGGGGTCGGGAACAAGGGTATGGGCAGTATCAATCCCTTCGTAATAAAAGTCTTTGAAGAATTTCCGTAAATCCGCTTCGCTCCCTTCAATTGTCAATGGATTCGACACCCATTTTAACCGATAACTGCTCAATATTTTGTTCGATTGACCCAACAACCGTCGAAACGTGCTCTCAGAAAAATGATAATGATGGGCCAACTCGTCAATATCCATCAATTCCCCTTGAAAAATATGACCGATGATTTCAAATAAACACTCATTTTCTAGCAAATCTTGTTTCTTTTCTTGGTACACGGAAGGTTTTTTCTCTTCAAAAAGAAAGCCACTATTCCCCGAAATTAGGGTGATACAATCACCAAAATAGTCTTTCACATACTTGAGATCATTTGCAATTGTGCGTTGTGTGACTTGCATCTTTTCTGCCATTTCACCAATTGTAAATAAACGATCTCGCTCCATCACACTCAAAACTCGAAATAAGCGCTTAGTTGTGCGATTACTGATAAATGCTAACTGTAAGTCTCTCATATTCTCCGCCTCATATCTCACTACGTCTTTTGTCTAGATGTTACATACATAACACAACAACAAAAAATGAGCAAGACACGGCTCTTAATCACTTCATAAAAAAATAAGCTGCTTCTAAACACAAAAAAGGATCAAATGCTCTTATGCTTTTCCATTATTATCTATTTGCTTACAGAACATTCTAATCTCCTTAGCGATGGTGGAGAAAAGGAATGCTCTCGAGCTTCTTTCATTGCAAAAATCTCCTTTAAATGGTTTAATGGTTTAAACTTTTAAACGATTTGGGAGAGACAATTATGATAGATTATGCCAATCTGCAACAAGATTTTTCTGAGTTAAGTGATTTTTTAATCGCGCTAGGTGACAAAAAAAGACAAGCTATCATCATTCGGTTGCTGGAAGCGGAAAATTGTGCTGGCTTACAGGTCACTTCCTTATTAGAGGCCACCAATTTATCTAGACCCGCCATTTCACATCATTTGAAAATCTTGAAAGAAGCCAAAATCGTGAATTTCAGGCAAGAAGGAACAAAAAATTATTACTATCTCGATCATGAGCAAACAGAAATAAAAAAACTCCAATCCTTTTTAACGAAAGTCATTCACATTATGAACGAGAGGGATCATTCATGAAGAAAGTATTAGTTGTTGAAACAAACATTCAAAAATATGCTGGCACGAACGAGGCTACCGGACTTTGGTTGGGAGAAAGTGCCGAGTTTCTAGATGAAGTCTATCAACAAGGGATTGATGTTGATTTCGTAAGTCCATTAGGAGGCTTTGTTCCTCTAGATCCAAGAAGCATGAAATATATAAATCAAGCCATTATGAACATTTATCTGGAAGAAAATTTCATTCAAAACGGCTTGATTCAAACGAAAAAACCCGCAGAAGTAAATCCAAATGACTACCATGCGATTTATTTTACCGGAGGGCATGGTGTCATGTGGGATTTTCCTGATAATAAAGAGCTTCAAGAACTCGCTTTAGCTATTTATGAAAACAATGGGTATATTTTATCTGTTTGCCACGGAATCGCTGGTTTACTAAATATAAAAGATAGAGAAGGAAGCTTTTTGATTTCTGGAAAAAAAATCACAGGATTTACGAAAACCGAAGAATTTCTCGCCGGGAAAATGAACAAAGTTCCTTTCTTTAATCAAACCGCCGCAGAAGAAAGAAACGCTCAATTCAAAAAAAGACGCTTTTATAAAGCATTTGCCCTAAAAGATGGGCGGATCATCACTGGCCAAAATCCTTTTTCTGTACGTGCTGTAGCAAAACTATATCTTGAGGAGGTACAGTCATGCAAACAATTTTAGGAAGCAATGGACAAATCGGCTATGAACTAGCAAAAGAACTATACAAAAATTACACAAATGAGCTTCGGCTAGTTAGCCGGAAGCCTCAAAAAATCAATCCTACAGATCAGATCGTTTCCGCAGACTTGATGGACTTTTCGCAAACGAAAAAAGCGATTGAACATAGTGAGATTGTTTACTTCACTGTTGGGTTACCGATGGATGCTGAGCTGTGGGAAACCAATTTTATGAAAATCACAGAAAATGTCATTCGCGCTTGCCAAGAAGCACAGAGCAAACTGGTTTTTTTTGATAATACTTATATGTATTCAAAGGATCGTACACCCCAAAAGGAAGACACGCCATTTTTTCCAGCAGGCAGGAAGTCCCTCGTGCTCTCTAAAATGGCTCAATTGGTTTTATCCGAGATGGAAAGTGGCCGTTTAGATGCGGTGATTTGTCGAGCCCCAGAGTTTTACGGCCCAGGCAAGACCCAGAGCATTACCAATACACTCGTCTTAAACAATATAGTCCACAATGCTCCCGTCAAAATACCTGTCAATAAGGACACTTTACGCACACTTATATGGACACCTGATGCTAGCCGAGCAATGGCCCTTATCGGAAATACGCCTAGTGCCTATGGCCAAACTTGGCATTTGCCCTGTGATACACCTCATAGTTTCCAAGACATGATCGATCTCGCCGAAAAAATTGAGGGCAAACCATTGAAATACCGCGTCATTCCTTTGTGGCAATTTAAACTTGCTAAGCTATTCAGTAAAAACGCGCGCGAACTAAGTGAGTTATTACCTAGATACACGATGGATAATCTTTTTTGTCTCTGATAAATTCAAAAAGGCATTCCCTTATTTTAAGATCACAACGTTTGAAGAAGGCATTAGGAAGGTACTTGTTGAGAATAGGGCAGGATGACTGACAACACTTTATTAACCCCAATGAAGAGAATGACTGATGAGAAGCTACCCAGCTTTTAGTAAATCAAATTCAAAGGATGTTCGCGTTAGTAGAAAGTTGAATCTTTACCGTTAGCAAAACCGTTCATTACACCGTCACTATTATTAATAAAAAGGATATTCATCCCACCCAAACACAATTAGCACAGGAATATAGAAAGCCAATTAGGCGTAGGCCTAATTGGCTTTAATAAGACATTCTGTTTCCTTTTTCTTTGCTCAGGCTAATAGAAAAAAAACAAGCACTAAGAAGTAATTTTGAGGCAGCTAGACAACAATATAACTGAAGACGAGAACGAAAGAAAAAATTCTTATTTGCGACATTCGATTACGCAAAAAATATATATGAACATCTATTATTAGCCATCCTTTTTTCTAGCTCTCATTTTAGTTAACCTTTTTATCTATCCTAACTGCTATAAAAACTCTCTCACACGTTCTTTAACATGCTGCTATTGTTCCAACTTCTTTATTGCTAAAGCTAAGCAGCCGATCAAACCTGCATCGTCAGCAAGCATTGGAGTTAGTAGGTATTCTTCGAGAGTGGGCGTATCCACGTAGGAACCCATTTTTTCTTTAAACGCTTGGTGAATCAACTCGAGTAGTTGCGGCTGTTTCATTACACCCCCGCCTAAAATTATTACTTCCGGTGCATATAGTAACGTTGTGTTATACACACACTGAGCAAGATAATCTGCCTCAATCGTCCAATAAGGATGATCAAATGAAATGGTCTGGGCTTTTCCTCCAAAGCGCTTTTCAATCGCGGGTCCTGAGGCTAACCCTTCCAAACAATCATGATGAAAAGGACAGATTCCTTCAAATTGATCTTCATTATGACGTTGTAAGAGCATATGTCCCATTTCAGGATGACTGAAACCTGCGACTATTTTCCCACCCACTACAGCACCACCACCAACACCAGTACCAACGGTGTAATACAGAACACTATTTTTACCTTTTCCATAACCTGCCATATATTCTCCATAACAAGCAGCATTTACATCGGTAGTCCAATAGATGGGAACCGACAAGGCGTTTTCCAAAGCTCCGACAAAATGATAATTTTGCCAAGCTAACTTCGGTGTGTTGGTGATATATCCGTAAGTTCTTGATTCGATTTGAATATCAATAGGCCCAAATGCTCCTACACCAATTGATGCGATATTTCCTTTGTACTTATCAAAGAAATCAAACACTTGCTTCATCGTTTCTTCTGGTGTTATGGTAGGAAAACTTTTCCGTTCTATCACTTGTAATTGTTCATTACCAATCCCACAGACAAACTTTGTTCCACCAGCTTCAATTCCACCATATAACATTTTATCTACACCTTTCATTCACTTATCTTCAAAAAAAGAAACGTATTTGCACTAAGCAAAATCGTTTCTCACTAAAGGTTTCGTTGTGCCACCTTCGCCAAATTCAATCGGCAATACGGTACGTTTTTCTACTGTCTCTCCATTAATGACAGCAATTAATTTTGCCACTGCCACTTCCGCCATTTGCTTTGTAGGTTGGGCAATTGTTGAGACGAGATAAGGGTCTCCTTCTGTCATCTTTTGACCATCAAATCCGATAACTTGGACATCCTCTGGTACGTTTTTCCCTATTTTTTCAAGCATACCAATGACAGCTAATGCCATCGGATCGTTGATCGTAAAAATCCCATCGATATCAGGATTCTCTAACAAAAAATTTGTTACACGTTCTGAGAGATTGTCTAAAGGTTCTAACATATCTAACGCTTTATAGGAAATCCCCAGTTGACGGCACTCGATCTCAAAATATTTTCGACGACTCTTCGTTTCATTCGGTGTTTCTTGGTACCCACCGATATATGCTACATTCTGACATCCTCGGCGATAAAGTTCATTTGCAGCCAAACGTCCACCGGCCGCATTGTCAGCGGTCACATAAATCACCTCTTCAGTGAAATAACGGTCAATACTAACAAAAGGCAGATTACTCGAAATGTATTCATCGATATCTGAATAAGTAATTCCAATGATGCCGTCTACTTTATTTTGGCTGACCATCTGGATATATTCTTGTTCTTTTTCACTATTCCCACTGGAGTTACACAAATAAAGCTTGTAGTTTTGTCTTTCTAATGCTGTTTCTACATGGTAGGCAAATTCGCCAAAAAATGGATGCCATACAGTGGGTAGAATCAAAGCAACCGTATTCGTATGCTTCATCTTTAACCCCCGGGCATAAAAATCTGGTTGATAGTTTAACTCTGTCATTGCTGCTTCAACTTTTTCTCTAGTAGAAGCTTTAACAGAGCCGTTATTCAATACCCGGGAAACAGTTCCTACTCCGACACCTGCTAATTTTGCGACATCTTTCATTGTTGCTTTCATAGTTGATCCCTCACATTTCTGCACAAGTTTAGTATAATGAATTTTGTCATAAATTACTAATTTTTTCAAAATACTAATAGCAAAGCCATGGGAAATCTAGCTATCTGTTCTTTTCTAAAAAATTATCCTTCAAAACCTATTAAATAATTGATTCATCGCCTAAGCAATCAAACATTTATTTCACACTCGCTGTTTCAAAAGCTTGAATACGACTTTCTCCGATCGAATGAAATAAGATATCTCGAGCTTTTTCCAGCTCATAGAAAGTAGCCGTCATAACTTCTAAACCATTAATAAAGACTTCAACTGATGAGGTATCTCTAAAAATCTCAAGAACGAGCTGATTATCAATCAAAGGTATTTCAACTTTTCGGACATTCAGAGGGTCTTCTTCCGCCCCTGTAAGCTCTCTTCCTAGTTTCTGACGATCCAATTCAAAAACCTGTTTAGCAGTGTCATAAGTTAGTTTGAGACAATCCGTCTTAGACCGCAGTAATTCAATTGTAAAAACTTCTGCTTTCTCCAAATCTGCGACTAGATGTAAATATGAAGAATCAGACAGCGCGTTTCGAAATACGACTGATGTGTCAGTCACTGCAATATTTTCACTGCCTTGTTGATAAACTAAATGACTATATACAGTTGAGATGGGTTTTTGTACCAATCGATTTTTTTTCACTCTTAACTCTCGGGGCAAACTCATAGAGCCTGCCCAAAGATGGCCTAACTCATGTGTAGGCAATGTACGATCCCACATCTGCATCCAAGCAATCATCACCCGTCCACCATTAGGATCTGTTGTTGTTTGTGGTGCATAAAAATCCATTCCAAAATCCATTTCATGGAAATTATCAACTATCATCTGACCTGTTTCCCAGTCTACCTCACCAATACAAGCCATGGTAGAACTGATATTATGATATTCCAGTCCGTTCTTCTTAATTTGTATCGGTGACATGATTAAGACATCTCGTCCGTCTAAATGGAATAAGTCAGGACATTCCCACATTATTCCTTGCTCTGAAGTCCCTTCTACCAACACAGAGTAAAAGTGCCAAGTATACAAATCTGACGATTGAAACATCACTATTCTACCAGTAGACTGTGTAGATTTAGTAGCTACTACCATATAGTAAGCATCGTTGTGAACAATTACTTTAGGATCACGAAATTCTTGTATCAGCCCATTCTCACCTAGCTGTTTTTCTGCTACCACAGGATTACCACTGTATTTGCTAAAATGAATACCATCTTCAGAGACCGCCAAACATTGATGCTGATGGCTAATACCATCAATTTCTTGACAGCCTGTATAAAATAAATATAGTTTTCCGTCTCTTTCAATTGCACTTCCTGAGAAACACCCGCCGCTGTCATAAGGTTGATCTGGGGCTAACGCTACTGGTAGATCTTCCCAATGGACCAAATCACTACTGCGCGCATGCCCCCAATGCATGGGCCCCCATCGACTATCGTAAGGATAGTATTGATAGAAGAGATGGTAATGCCCTTTGTAATATATAAACCCATTGGGGTCATTTATCCACCCGATGGGTGCGGAAAAATGATAGTTTTGTCGATACTGAGGGTTAACTTTTCCTCGCATCATTTCAATAAATCGATTTGCTTTATCCAAAATCGCCGTTTCTTCTACTAACACTTATTGTGCTCCCTTCAAAAAATTATCATAGCCAGTTTGTTTTATTTGAATCCATTCTTCCAAACCTACACGTTCCAATTCAGCAAGGTATTCTTCCCATTCTTCATCGATTTTACCGCCGGTGATCCACTCTGCTCTTTTGCGATAGATGTAATCCCACATATCTGTTTCAATTTTTGCTAATCGATCTGTTTCTTCTTTTTCTAAAAAGACACGTGGATAACTATTGTCTTCTGTAATATATGGCAAATACGTGTCATGCATCAAATCTAAACGCCACTTCGCATCATCTGGCATAGTAGTGACTGTGCCGTAATAAGAATCAAGAACTGCTAATGGTCCTCCAGCTTCGGTTTTTTGTCTTAGTTCCCCCGGTGCTGTCCCCTCTAAAGGCAAATGTTTTAACATACCATCCTTTAATTCAAAAATATTCGCCTGTGCTTCATCACCGTACGTTCCCCAGTTATTTTGGACAGACTGTAACGGTTCATACATTTTATCTATCCACCTAGCTGTAAGTTCCAAGTTTTTATTCGCACTAGTAATTACGAAACGATCTCTTGAGAAACCCATGCCATTCGTACGAGTAACGTGTTTCGTTCCATCTGGTCCCGCTAAGACTGGCAAAACGTCATAACTATCATCTGCACCCGTGATATTTGCTTTATCCCAAGTAAAGTACACGCCATACTTATGTTCTTTCCCTTTGGCAACATACGTATTCCAATCTTGTTCGAAAGCCTCTTTATCAATAAGACCTTTATTGTTCATTTCATTGAAATATTTGATGGCTTCTTTATACCCTTCTTTGTTAGCAGTAAATTGTACCTGGCCATCGTTATCAACGACTAAGTGGTCATCATTATCACCTAGACCGAATGCCCCCATTAAAAATTTTAAGTCTTCGTTTCCTCCATTGTTAATAAAGCTAAAAGGAATTTCATCTGCTTCACCATTACCATTTGGATCTTGCGTCTTGAAAGCCTCCAACACAGTCATCAACTGATCAGTGGTTTGCGGCATTTCAAGACCCAAATTATCCAACCACTCCTTGTTGATCCAAGCCATCCCATTTACTGTATGAATCGACTCTTTTCCTTCGCCTAATTCTTCAATCCAAGGCATAGAGTAAATGTGACCATCAGGCGCAGTAGACATTTGTCGGTATTCGGGGTTTTCATCAAAAATTTTCTTCAGATTTGGCATATAATCTTCGATCAAATCTTCAATCGGTACAATAACACCACTTTCCGCCCAGTTTAATAAATCATAGTCACCTGCAGCGGCGTTGAAGATGGCATCTGGTAAATCACCACTAGCGATATCCAAATTTCTTTTTTCGGCAAAATCACTACTGTAGTTTGTCCAATCAATATGGAGATTGGTCTCTTCTTCTAATCGTTGGAAAATCAATTTGTCATTAGGATCATTGGGAGCCAAAGGGGCACTTTGAGACATCATTTTTAAAGATACTTTTTCTTTCAATGGAAAAGAGACATTTTCTAGTTCATAATCAGGGCTTGATTTACTCTTTTCTTTTGAGCCTCCACAAGCCCCCAAAATTAGTACGGAAGTAAAAACGATTGGCAGCATCCATTTTGCTTTCATCTTAAAATCTCCTTTATAATTTTTATTCATACAAATAGTGAACAATTCTTACCCTTTAACAGAACCAACTAAAACACCTTTATCAAAATATTTTTGGAAGAAAGGATACATTATGATTAATGGCAGACTAGAAATGACGATCGTTGCGTATTTGATCAACTCAGCAATTTGTTTCATTTCTGCCATGGCAGTATTGGCTCCCACCATGTCTTGTGAGGGTTGGTTTTGGATCAAAATATTTCTTAATACGAGTTGCAACGGCTGTAAGTCGGGATCTTTGATGTAAATCATGGCATCAAAATATGAGTTCCATTGCCCAACAAAGGCATATAAAAACAATACGAACATAATTGGTTTAGCTAATGGAAGCATGACTTTGAACAGTATTTGCAAGTCATTGGCGCCATCGATAGTAGCAGCTTCAGAAAGTTCTTTTGGCAAAGCACTAAAATAGGTACGGGCTAAGATAATATTCCACACATTTATAGCACCTGGTACGATAATCGCCCATACACTATCTAACATGCCCAAGTTCTTTACCAATAAATAGGTAGGTATCAAGCCGCCACCCACGAACATTGTAATGACAAAAAAAGTCATAATGATCTTTTTCCCCGCCAAGTTAGGTCGAGACAAAGGATACGCAGTGATCATCGTAATAAATACAGTCAATAAGCTGAAGCTAAAAGAGTAAAACAACGAATTTACAAAACCGCGTAAAATGGAATCATCTGCAAATACCCGTTGATATCCTTGTATTGTCCAATCTTTCGGATTGAAGCTTATACCTTTATTGATCAAAGTAGCTGGGTCCATAAAAGAAGCTACCAGTACATAAATCAGCGGAACAATGGTGATGACGACTAAAAAAGTTACAATCACTCGATTCAACCATAAGATTTGACGGTCGATTTTTGATAAAGCACTATTCATAATTTTCTCCTTTCATTACAAGCCTTGACCATCGTTTAGCCGCTTGGTTATATTGTTGACAATCAGTAATAAAACGACATTAATAATCATATTGAACAGACCAACAGCAGCAGAGTAGGCATAATCACCTGATTGCAAGCCGACTTTGTATACATAAGTGGAAATGATTTCTGAGGCAGGGATGTTCATTGAAGTTTGCATCAAGTAGGCTTTTTCATATCCTACATTCATAATACCGCCGGCGGCCAAGATGAAGCTGATCACCATCACAGGCCTCAATGCAGGCAAATCGATATGCCAAATCTTTTGTAAAATATTTGCCCCATCGATATTTGCTGCCTCATATAAATCGGTACTGACTCCCGCCAGCGTCGCGGTGTAAAGAATGGATGACCAGCCGATTCCTTGCCAAATTCCCGATAAAATATAAATCGTTCTGAAATAAGCTGGATTAGACATGAACATAATTGGTTGCCCCGTAACCTTTTCTACTAACCCATTAATGGGTCCATTTGCGGATAGGAACAAAAACAGCATCCCCACGATAATAACTACTGAGATAAAATTCGGCGCATATAGAATCAACTGGATTTTCTGTTTTATTTTTTTATTGACAATTTGATTCAAGCTCAGTGCTAAAATAATTGGTGGAAAAAAACCTAACAATAAACCATAAATGCTAATTTTTAATGTGTTGCTCAGCAAAAGCGTAAAATTTGGTGAACTGATAAATTCCCTAAAGTGATCTAGTCCTACCCAAGGACTTTCCAAAATTCCTAGCATAGGATTATAGTCTTTAAATGCAATCACAGCACCGTACATTGGCACATACTTAAAGATAAACGTCATGATGATACCTGGTAAGAGCAACAAGTACATCCACTTATCACGACGCAACTGTTTCTTTAATTTTTCCCACTTCGAGATATTTTTTTTATCCCGTTGTACCGCCCTTATCTCACCACCTGGTCCCAATGTCTTTTCCAATTCAATCTCCTCCCAATACATTTTAGAAACGTTTCCATTTTCGTTTAAAAAAATAAAAATTTAACGAAGATGCATTTTGGAAACGTTCCCACTATTTTCGTTTATAGATTACCATAGCCATTTTTTTAAGTCAATATTTTTTTGTAATTATTCTTTCACCCACACTAAGCTTCCTTCAATTCATTTATGGTTTTCGAAAATTGTAAAAAAATAAGGATCTCGATTATTTCATTAATCCTATTTTTCTCTACTTTTCTAGCATTCTTCTTTTATGAGTTTACTTATCACAACTCGCATCCTCTAATCTCTTTTCTACCAATCATTCACTATTTAACCGTTCCAATCGGAAGATTATCTGGTTAATTATTTAAAAATAGCTCGGATTCACCTTTATTTTTTGCGTTTTAACTAACTAAAAGCGAAAAGATAAGAGTTAGATATGTAAATGTATATAAGGTTAGGAGCTGTTAGATGAGCTTTTTAGGGGAATCTCAGAAAACTAAGATCGCCAATCAGGATTGAAAAAAAATGCAGCACCTAAGGGTATCCACTTTTTCATCCGCCAACTGAAAGAAATTAGCGAAAAAGAGTAAACTCACAAAAAATGAGTTTACTCTAAATCAATATAATAATTAACTGCGCCCTTCCTCATCCATCTCTCGATAATCAAATTCATAAAACACAGCTTTTGTGTCATAGCCTGCATAGTCAACCGCTGCTAGTCCGACAAATGCTCCGGTGAAGAAGCCGCCGCAAGTTTGTAACACATAATCATCCGAGAGAATAGCAGAATCAAATTCGATTGGTAAATCATGCCATGTTTCTCCATCAAAGGAATACGCATATCTATAGGTCTGCTTGCGGACTTTTGTTTTGAACCAGACAAAATCCACATCATCTGGAATGGTAATCGCATTTTCTCTTAAGTAGGACGTATAGGTTCCTTGATTGTTTTCAGCTACTTCAATTACTTTTCCATTTTCTTCATTCCAAGTGATAAAAATGAAGGACCAGTGTTGGTCATTATAGTAATTGGTTAGTCCTGCCATTTGTTGGTAAGAAAATGGATCAAATTTTACTTTTGTTGTTGCATCAAAATAAAAGGTTTGCCAACGGCGTGCGATCATTGAAAGATCATGGCGATTTGTTAAGCTTCCTTTTCCAATTAGTTCTAGTTTCTCATCGCCTACACTGCCCATCTCTGCTGAAAATGGTACACGAAGGGTCTGCCAGTTTTTATTGAGCTGCTTCTCACTAAAGTCATCATAATGAGAGCGGCTACTCAAAACTTCGGTAGGTGCTGCATCTTTAGGTGCCTCCACGCTTGTTTGTCCCCCATGTCCACCAACGATTCTTGGCCAGTCTTCCGAATCCCATTCAACTTTTTGAATGGCGGTCTCACGTCCTAAAGTTGACCATCCGCGAGGATTTGTCACCGACTCGTTTTCTCGATGTAAGGGTCTGGCACATAGCGATGCATAGTACCATTCGCCTGACGGAGTAGACACAAGTGCCCCATGTCCTTGCTTTTGCAAGTATGAATGAGGCGTATCGTAATTGGTTAGAAAAGGACCATGAGGATCGGTTTCGAACGAATCAGCTTCCAGTGAAGAGGACCTAGCTACGACTTCTTGATGGGTAAAGACAGTTCCACCTTCTGCCACAAATAAATAGTAACGCCCATTTATTTTGTATAGATGCGGCCCTTCAACTAATCCTACATTCGTTCCTTCATAAATCATTCGAGCAGTTTCTGGTTTCAACTGCATGGTTTCTACATCAAATTCGGTCAGTGTAATGCCATTGAAAGGATTTTTATACTCTCGATGATCCCACGTCTGTTGCACGAGGTATTTTCTGCCATCCTCATCATGAAACAGAGAGGGATCAAAGCCAACGCCATTCAATCGAATCGGTGTAGTCCACGGTCCATGGATGTTCGTTGCGGTGGTCAAATAGTTGGTCATGTCCTTAAATTCCCCATCCACAACTTTGACGTCGGTAAACACCAACCAAAATTTGTTGTCTGCATAGGATAAGTCTGGTGCCCATATTCCACCAGACGACGGATTTCCCTTCATGTCTAGCATCTCTACTGAATCGAGAGGAGCATCCAGCAGTTTCCAATGGACCAAATCTTTTGATTCGTGCAAACGAATTCCAGGGAACCATTCGAACGTTGAATTAGCTATATAGTACGTATCTCCTACTCGGATGATGGACGGATCAGGATGAAAGCCGGATAAGACAGGATTTTTTATTTTCATAAGAAGACCTCTTTTTTTTAATTTAAGCTACAGTTTTTGATTAGTATTCATTTCAAGCCGTTCGCCCTTGTTGCCCCACTCCTCAAAAAACAAATCAAGTGAAAATCGTCGAATCAAATTACGATACACGCCGTAATTGATTGCACCACTAAGAAAACAAAGATACGCCAAAGAGAAATACTGCATTAACAAAATTGACAGTCCAATAAATGCACTATTATAAACCGTGACTAAAGGCAAACGGTAGCTTATCAGCAACGACCATTCTATTTTCTTCTTAAATGGGATTTGAGTGACGCGAGAATCGCTTGAGATCAGTAAGACAAAGAGCATACTGCTTAATAAAAAACAGCTCGTAAGGACAAATGGCAAAAACATAACAGATCGTTGATATACTATCAGTATTTTCAGTCCAAAGAGGATCAAGAGAATGATCAGAGAATACAAGAAATATAATCCCCAGTTTTTCTTCAAGCATTCTCGATAGTACTGAGAATAGTTCTTTCTATTCGAGAAATGCTCTGGGTTGTTAAATAAGCCGAATTGAGCGGACAGACTTGCAATAAAAAATACTAGGGGTACCCAAAAGAAGACAATATTATTCAGCGTCAATCGAAGAAAAAACAAGTGCATCAGGAGTAAACTATTCGACAGGATGAAATACAGCTGATAAACCAAAAGCCGATAGGCTGAGTGGACAATGGCAACGGTCCACTCAGAAATAGCGTGAAAGAAAGGATTCATACTTACCTCCTATCCTTTGATACCCGAACTTGTGACACCTTCGACAAAATACTTTTGCGCGCTGAAGAATAAGATGATTGCTGGCAACAATGAGATCACCGACATTGCAAACACTTGATTCCATGGGGTATTAGTAGATGGATCAACGTTGAGCCGCAACGCAAGAGATACTGGGAATTTGTCTTGTGAAGTGATATAAATCAATGGACCTAAGAAATCACTGAAACTCCAAACGAATTGAAAAATCACACAAGAAATCAGGGCAGGTTTTAATGCCGGAATCAGGACACGCCAGAGAACACCGAAAGAAGAACAACCGTCAACGATCGCTGCTTCATCGAGATCCCTTGGAATTGAACGCATAAACTGGATCATCATGAACACGAAGAAGGGTTCTTGTCCTAAAAATGAATTGGCCAGTAACGGAACATACGTATCTAATAGATCCAAGCGATTCCAGAAGAGATACAAAGGGATTCTGGTTACGACTTGAGGTAAAAACATCGTTGCCATTAACAACGAGAACATGATTTTCTTGAATGGAAAGTCAAACCGAGCAAACCCATAGGCTGTAAGAGTCGCCGAGACAACGGTAAAAAGAATCTTTGGAATGACGTATTTAAAGGTATTGATAAAATACAAGGTGAACGTATAATCGCCCTTGGTGTTCCAACCATCAATATATGCTTGGAAATCAATCGTTGAAGGAATGAAGCCGATTGATGTGAAAATCTCTGTGTTTGTTTTGAAGGACGCTCCAACCATCCAAATAATTGGATACAGCATAATCAGTGCAACGACCGTCAACAAAACATAGCGAATCAGTGCTTGATCATGCTTATTCGAGTGCTTCTTTTTTGCAGATGCTACAGGGGTTGCCTCCATTTATTTCCCACCTCCATCAGAATAATAGACCCATCGTTTTTGGCTCGTGAAAAGAAGAACCGTTGAACAAACAATCAACGCAAACAACACCCAACTTGCCGCACTTGCGTAGCCCATATCAAATTCTTTAAATGCTTTATCATAAATAAACATCGAGGAAAGATACGTGGCATTGAGGGGACCACGACCGGTGACAATAAAAGGACCGTTAAATTCTTGAAAGGCATTGTTCAGTTGCATCACTAAGTTGAAAAAAATGGTTGGTGTGATCAAAGGAATCGTAATTTTGAAAAACTGGGTCACCCTTGATGCGCCGTCCAAACTCGAGGACTCATACAAATCCTGGGGGATTTCCTTCAATGCAGCTAAGAAAATCAACATTGAGGAACCAAATTGCCACACTTTCAAGAGAATTAAGACGACCATTGCGCCTGTAGGTGTCGATAACCAGTTAATTGGCTCGATGCCAACGGTTCCTAGAAAAATATTCACCAAACCTTCTGGTTGAAACATTGATCGCCAAAGCACACCAACGGCCACGTTTCCTCCTAGAATCGAGGGAATATAATACGCCGTCCGATAGAAATTGATGGCTTTTAATTTGAAATTCAGAATAAACGCAACGAACAACGCAAACCCTAGTTGAAAAGGTACAGTAAACACTGTATAAATTAATGTCGCCCGCATCGAATCAAGAAACGTTTGATCCTTAAAGAGATTCACATAATTTTGAATGCCTAAAAATGCAGGTGTCTGTCCGACACGAGCCAAAGAATAATCGGTCAGTGAGTAATAAAATGAAGACAAGATCGGCCAAGCGGTCAACAGTAAAAAGCCAATCAGCCAAGGGGTTACATAGATCAAGCCCACTTTTTCCTTTTTCATAAAATCCCTCCAATCTTTTTGACAACGATTCACGACACTTCATGGAAGCAAACAAAAGCCATTCACCCCCATAAAGTATGCGGATAGTTGTCTATTGCAATTTATAGTCTTTCGCAAGCTTTTCGGCTTGTTCTTTTGTTTTCGTGTAAACGTTGCGAGCAGCTGTTTCTAAATCCGTTCGTCCTAATTCGACAGCTTCCATTTCTGCAGTGTAAATAGTCGTTAAGGTACCATCTTCATAGAACGGCGTCTGGTTGATTTTTGCGACACTTTGGGCGTACTCAAAGCCTTCTTTCATCACACCTGATAATTGTCCATCTTCCGTCAATACTTCGATCGCTTTGCTAGAAGCAGGAATCCCTCTGGAAAGACCCAAAATTTTATTTGCTTCCTCGCCATTTAAAAATTCATTTAAAAATGTGCCTACTTCTTCTGGATGCTCGACATTTTTACGAACAGCAAAAAGCAGTGAAGGTTTTGACATTAAATTCACCTCGGTGCCGCCGTCTGCGATTGGGTAGTCAACGACGACCATTTCATCCCCTACTTCTTTCAATGCTTCATAATTAGAAGACATACTGGCATTCCAATCGATGCCACCCGCATATTGTCCTTCAATCCACTTTTTGTTGGTGGCTAAGGATACAGGTTCCGAGCCGACATTTTCTAAATAATCTTGTCTTGAAACGAAGACCCCAGCATCTGCCATTTCCTTATACCAAGTCATCGCTTCTAAATAGTCTTGTTCTGTCCAATTCATATTTCCTTGTTCATCAAACTCAGACGTTCCAGTCTTTTGTTGCAACCAAATGGTTACCGGAAAACGCCAAGTTGGGGATACGACACAAAAGGTCCCTTCTGGTAACTTCTTAGCGGCTTCCACATAATCGTCCCACGTCTTCAACGTAGTGACATCAATACCATGTCTTTCATATTCGGATTTGTTTAAATACATAACTAAAGTATTTTCCCCATAAGGAACGGCAACCTGCTTTCCATCAACTTGTCCGAATGCCAAAAAATCAGGATCATAGGTGGACAGATCCAAACTATCGATTGTATTAAGATCATAAAACCCGTCATTTTGCCCGAATTGCGGCACCCAATTGTAGAGTAAAGTCGTGATATCCGCCAAAGTATTGCCAGCATACCTCGTCGTGAAGGCTTGATCCAAATCGCCAAAGCCGCTCGGCTCTCCTTTTACTGAAATTTCAGGATGCTCCTTTTCAAAATGAGCGATCATTTCCTGGGTTGCCTGATGACGATCATCATTTCCCCACCAACTAAAGCTGATTTCTACTCGATCACCACTCCCCGTTGTCTCAGTCTTTTTTCTCCCAGCATTGCATCCAGCCAACACCAGTGATACCGAAAGCAAAGAACCTACCACTATCAATTGTTTTTTCCATTTTTTCATCACTCTTCCTCCTGATTCTTTTTAGTAAGTTGGATAAACTAACTTATATTACAAAAAATTTATCTCTGGTTGAAATCTTTTTTCTTAGTGATCTAAACGAGCTATTTCTTCTTTGAAACCTAGCACTTATTTCTCTTTTTACGCATAAATTTGACGTCCATGTGCATCTGGAATGCCGCTTTTACGATAAAAATACGTGTTGATTTGATCCCGCCAATCTCTAGCAGAACGAACTTGTTCTTGCAATCGTTCGGCGACATTTTGATAACTTTCTTCATCGATTTGTCCTTGTAAGGAAGCCCACTCGGTAACATATTCCTCTACTTTTTCATAGCCTTCGAAATGCGTGTCATAGATATGTTGAATGATCGTTTTGCCGCTTTGTAAGACATGGTCGTATGGCAGATGATGGAAAAATAAGACAAGTTCATCTGGGCAAGTTTCTACATTTTCGTATGTTTCACACCAAGCATCCGCATACTGACTTACATAGCCGGTGCCGTCTTTTAACGTTCGATTGACGCCAATGCCCTTTCTATCCGCAAAGTGATACGTCCCCCATCTATCATATTCGTAGCCATCGACATCAGGCCCATAGTGATGATTGGGACGAACCATAAAACCGATACCTAGTGGGGCAGTATAATTTTCATAGGTCTGATAGGACGTAGCGAGGATTGCAAGTAGTCGTTTTTTAGCAGAATCATCTAACTCAAAGGACAAATCGATCCATTCGCAAAGGATAGCTTCCGTGCCTAATTCATTGTTCCAAATCAATCTGCCATAGCCAAAAAGGTTCGCTTGCCCTAGCTTGTGTCCGGTCCAATTATCATCCATGCCGACATTGACGACTGCTGCCACGCCAGAGTATTTAGGATTTGGACTTTGCTCTGGTAGAATCTTCTTTACTGTAGCGTGTTCAAGTGGATGCTTCGTATTAAAATCTAGCACATCTTTCCACATCGGTAGTAAGCAGCAAATGTGCTTTTGTTGTCCGGTATACTCTTGCGTCACTTGGAATTCCAACATTTGATTGGTGTATTTTAACGCGCCAAAAAGCGGCGTCACGGGTTCTCGTACTTGAAAATCAATCGGTCCATTTTTGATCTGTAAAATAACATTTTCCTCAAACGTACCGTCTAATTTCATAAAGTGGTCGTAGGCAGCTTTGGCACGATCAATTGAACGATCTCGCCAATCCTGTAAACAGTCATAAACAAAGCAGCGCCATATCAGTAGCCCTCCATAGGGTTGCAACGCCCGTGCCAGCATATTGGCACCATCATTATGGTCACGCCCGTAAACAAACGGTCCCGGTTCCCCTTCAGAATCAGCTTTGACTACAAACCCACCAAAATCCGGCATCACCTGATAGATTGTATCTGCTGTTTTTTGCCAAAATGCAATAACTTCCTCAGCTAACGGATCGGCGGTCATTAGTCCTCCAACGGATAAAGGTGCCGCAAAGTTGATACTTAAAAACGTCCGAATCCCATAGGCAGCGAATGTATCTGCGATCTTTTTAATCTCGATCAAATACGGTTCCGTAATAAACCATTTGGCATCTCCGCGAACATTCACGTTATTGATAGAAACCGCATTCATTCCGATGGAAGCTAAGAAACGCGCATAGTCGCGTACCGTTTCATGGTCTTGCCGAAACTGATTGTTTGAAAAGAAAATCGATTTTCCAGCGTACCCACGTTCGATCGTCCCATCAAAATTATCCCAATGATTGACCATACGAATGGCTTGATTGGGAATCGACCTCAGATTTTCTGGCAACTCAGTGGTTCGAATCACATACTTGTAAAGTTCAAAGAAGCCATATAACCAGCCTTTACTAGCATTCGCATAAACGACTGTCTGATTGTGCTCATAACTGATCTCAAATCCTTCATCCCCAAGCAGCGCATCCGTTGCCTTTTTGAAATATAACTCTGCATTTGCCTCTTCCACACAGCGGCACATTGGAAATAATGTCTGCATCTCTCGTTTGATCGTATCCGTCAATTGGTCCGACTGCTCGAAACTATATGTCGAAACTACATCAGTTGCTACACGCTTTTTTAGCCAACACTCGTCTTTCTTTCTCATTGCTTCATCCCCTCTTTTATCTAAAAAATCCCTTCCGGCAGTTTCCAAGCAACTTCACTTTCTATGTGAATCCCTCCTCAGAACTTTTTGATTATTTGATAGACGAATAGAAACCGAGGCTTGCCGACACTTTATTTTATAAATGAAATGTGTCAATACCTGTTATTTTAACTTCCCCATCTAAAACACAAAAAAAAGGATTGGACGACTGTCCAATCCTTTTGACATAGCGAAATAAGCATAAGGCATCCTGCATAAAATACCATAAAATCTGCTTTTCCTACTAGAAAAAGAACAGAATATTAGGTACAATAAACAGGTCGATACCTTAGGGTATTGACTATGGCAACTTGATTAGTCAGTGTGTTTGACTTTTCAAGGCCTCGTATTGGAGCGCCAACTCTGATACGGGGTGCCTTTTTTTATTCGGTTTCTATTCCCCTCTATTGTATAGAAACCCGTTTTGGAAAGCAAGACCAAATCTGAGGGAAATGATTTAATAACAGAATTGATTTATGGTTTTTTGATGTTTCCTTATGCTTTTTGATGGATAATGTAATCGAGTGTGTACAATTTGTTATTATGCTGTAATCTCTTTGACCGTATTAACGGTATCATACGGGGTGATTTTGTGTATCATAGAATTCGAGACTTACTCGAAGACAAAGACTTGAATCCAGAACAACTTGCTAAACTACTGAATATCAGCCAAACCACTTACTCCCGCTATGAGTCAGGGAAATTAGACATTCCTACTCAACTTTAATATCCTCGAGATATCATCAATCTCCAACGCATCTGCAATCCTTTCAATGTGTTCTAAATAAATTTTTTGTCTTTTTCCATTTGCCAAATTGCTTAAATTTGATGGCTCAATTCCCGACAACCTTGCGAGTTCTCTTAAAGACATCTTACGTTCTGCTAATAAATCGTTGATTAGCACTTCCACTTTTCTATCACCTTCATTTTCGTTCATTTGTATTTCCTCCTTGTGTTGTCTATATAAACATGGTATAGTACAATAATTTTAGATTGTTGTTCGTATAGACATGAAGTTAATAAATATAGAAGAAGGTACCCTTAAGACATCGGAAAATGAAAATAAAGAATTCCTGACAAAGAAGAATCAACCGATTAAAACCATTACTCAACAAGATATCAATGCGCTATAAACAATACATGAGCAACTTCGATCATGGTCATCGATGCTAGAGGTATTAATCAAATTATTTGGTTGTAAAAAGAACCGATTAATAATGAAAAAATTACTAAAACTGACCATTTGATACGAAAAAAGACACTCTCCAAAAAGAGAATGTCTCGAATCTTCGATAAAAAGATTAACGTTTTGAGAATTGTGAAGCTTTACGAGCTTTCTTGAGACCTGGTTTTCCCTTCATACCTTTGAATAAGTATGAAACAGCTTGATATTACAGAATTTCTACAGATTTAGTTTTTAATGAATTTGCTTATTTTATGTGTTTTGAAAATGTGTTCTAAAAGAGGTAGTATATTTCGTTATTACTTATATATTTTTAGAAACATTTTACAGTAAAGATTGTGTGGAATTCCTATCCATTTTAACATCGGCCGCAAAACTAGGATAATAAACTTTTAGATGGTCTTTACAAAAGGCTTGTTCTTTCAAAATCGTTTACATGCTATTATATTTGGCTTGGTAGTCTTCTTAATTTTTTAGATGCATTTTGTACGAACTGCATCTAGCTTTAATTTAGAGTTATACCGTTTCAATACTCCATGGATGCTTTTAAGCTATATTAAAGTGCAAATATTAAAAAAGATTTACTTATTTATATCATTAGTAAGTCAATAACTATCCCCTTAAAAAGAACTCACGTTCGCATTTTGTGGTATAATGATAATATCCCAATTGTGATTTTGCATCCATGGCAAGACTAAAAAAGACTGGTGTGTTATAAGTTATAGAATTTTTGTTTATTTAACAACATAGATATTTTCAAAAACGGACAATAAAGTCCCATTTTTATTGTTTTTGTCCCAAAGTGTGCTATAATGTTTTTAGAAAGGAAGTGGCTTAAGTATGAAGAAACAGAATGTATTAAATTTAATTAAATATCACTCAGAAAAAAATGATGCCCAATTTAGAAATGAAGCGATCGAAATTGCTCGATATTTCGATTCAATAGGTGACCATCAACTTTCTGAATACATCATGAGTTTGTTATCTACTGTCAATACGTTTATTCCTCAAAGTGAAGTATTTGAAAGTTTGTTCTTCAAAAAAGTCGAGCCCAATGTTGAACCTCTCCCACTTCCTGAATCTATAGCAGAGGATATTCGTGGCATCATAAATGCTGTAAATCATCATGTAGGAATTAATAAGTTTCTTTTCGAAGGCGCTCCTGGTACCGGAAAAACAGAATCAGTTAAACAAATTGCTCGATTATTAGATAGACAGTTGTATATGGTCGAATTTAGCGAGTTAATTGATAGTAAAATGGGGCAAACAGCTAAGAATGTAGTTTCAGTATTTAATGAAATTAATCGTTTGGCGCACCCTTCAAAGGTACTAATACTATTTGATGAAATAGATGCCATTGCTCTTGATAGAGTCAATTCCAATGATTTAAGAGAAATGGGACGTGTCACTTCTACTATATTAAAAGAATTAGATAAGCTTAATGAAGAGGTAGTTTTAATTGCTACAACTAATTTATATGAAAAATTCGATAAAGCTTTAATTAGAAGATTCGATTCAGTAATAAATTTCAATAGGTATGAACGAGACGACTTAATTGAAATAGCAGAAATTATATTGAATTCACTTTTGAAAAAATTCAAATATGCTGGAAGAGATATGAAATTATTTAAAAAAATAATCAAAAACATGAAAGAAATTCCAAATCCTGGAGAGCTAAAAAATATTATCAGAGTATCTCTTGCCTTTAGTGATCCAACCAACGAATTTGATTATTTAAAAAGATTACTAAAACTCATTGTAAAAAATTCTAACAACATAAATTTAAAAGAACTTCAACTTATGGGATTTACTGTTAGAGAAATTGAGGTATTGACTGGTATATCTAAAAGTCAGGTTTCAAGAGAGCTGAAGGAGGGATAAAATGAATGATATTTTACAATTAAAAGGAAGATTTGAACAAAAGTCTCGTGATTCGGGTCCTCCTGTTAAGAACTTACCTAAAGGAGCGATTGTTACTAGTTCAAAAATTGAAAGTTTGTGCAATGATTTAACTGAAATGGAAAGATTTTGGAGTACACAAACTATCTTTAATGGCGGATTAGTAAGTGCTTATTATATAAAAATAGCTGCTAAAAGTAATAGAATTAGTGAATTTTTATCCTATAAAGGAAAAACACCTAACGATACTATTGTTGGTGCAAAATTTTCGAGTGGTAAAAAGAAAAAACATATTATCACTCATTATGTTTCTATTGAATCCATAAGAGAGTCCATATCAAAAGGAAAAAAAGCTCTGAACGTTTTGAATATGGAATTCGGTGGTGAAATTACTGATAGTATTCTTAATCCTAAAGGAAGTTTAGATCGTATAAATTTTGAACCTTACGGAATTGCAAAATCATCTTTTCGAAAAATAATTGTTGATTCTTTTTATTTAGAAAAATTTGACACTGAGAATAGTGATTTTGATTTCAAAAAGAATTCCATCGTAACTATCTATGAAACTGGTAATGATACTCAAAATCTTTTAAATAAGTTAGGTATCAAAGTTTTTAATGATCAAATTATAAATGATACAACAATTTTATTAGATGCTAACTATTTAGAAATTCTTATGCAAAAAGCTCCATTTCTTGTTTCTATGGCCACTGAAAATCTAACTGAACTAGCACCTAGTGATTTTATAGAAACTTTTGATTCTGACACATCAATGATTCCCAAGCCTAAGGATGAACCAACAATTGGTGTCATAGATACATTATTTGATGAACGTGTTTATTTCAGCGATTGGGTAGAATTTCATACTATGATTGATCCGAACATCCCAATAGAACCTGAGGATTACAGACACGGTACAGCTGTTAGTTCACTAATTGTAGATGGTCCAAGTATCAATCCTTTATTAGACGATGGATGTGGTAGATTCAAGGTCAGACATTTTGGTGTAGCTACTCAAAGAGCTTTCAATTCTTTCACAATTATTCGATCAATTAAAGAAATTATAGCTAGCAATAAAGATATCCGTGTTTGGAATCTTTCTTTAGGTTCTAATGAAGAAGTGAACAGGAATTTTATTTCTGCGGAAGCTGCTATTCTTGATCAAATACAGTTTGAAAATGATGTTATTTTTGTAATTGCTGGCACAAATAAAAAAACTAGAGACGAGGAAAAAAGAATCGGTGCACCTGCAGATTCGATCAACTCGATGATCGTAAACTCTGTTAACTTAGATAAACAACCCGCAGAATATACTCGTCAAGGAGTAGTCCTCTCTTTCTTTACAAAACCTGATGTTAGTTACTATGGGGGTACTACGGATAATTATATGACTGTTTGTGAACCTTTAGGCAAAGCTTATGTAACTGGTACCTCTTATGCTGCACCGTGGATTGCTCGTAAGCTCTCTTATTTGATTGATATTATGGGGCTAAGTAAAGAAATTGCTAAAGCTTTACTAATTGATTCTGCTATCGGTTGGCAAAATGATTCTAGTTTTGAAAAACTGTCTCTAATCGGACATGGAGTTGTTCCAATCAGAATAGAGGACATAATCAATTCTCCCGATGATGAAATTCGCTTTCTTGTAACTGGGATATCTGAAAAATATGATACCTTCAATTATAATTTCCCAGTCCCTATTCATAATAATAAATATCCTTATGTTGCAAAAGCTACTTTATGTTACTTTCCAAAATGTTCAAGAAATCAAGGCGTAGATTATACGAATACAGAGTTGGATATATACTTTGGGCGAATTAATAATAATGATAAGCTGGATAGCATTAACAAAAATAAACAAAGTATAGAAGAGGAAACACATTATCTATATGAGGAAGATGCTAGAAAAACATTTAGAAAATGGGATAATATTAAGCATATCAGCGAAAAATTTACTCCGAGATCACAAGCAAAAAAAGTATATGAAAATAGACTTTGGGGAATGAGTATTAAAACCAAAGAGCGATTAAATGCCAATGATGGTGAAAATATTCATTTTGGCGTCGTGGTTACATTAAAAGAAATTAATGGCGTTAATAGAATTGATGACTTTATCCAACAGTGCAGTTTAAAAGGTTGGTTAGTAAATAGAATTAATGTAGAAAATAGAATTGATATTTATCAAACAGCTAATGAACCTATAGACTTTGAATAAATAGGTTGGTTTAACAAGCTTTAGCTTTCAACAAAAAGAGGAGGAGGAAAAGTATGGCCAAACATAGTGGTGGAAAAGTTGGAAAAGCAGGTAAAACTTTATCTTCAAAAAGTAGTAGTAAATCAGCAAAATCTAAAGCTGGTAAAACTTTAAAAACTCATCAAGATAAGAAACATTAATTATGATAAGCATCTAGAAATCGCGTAAAAACAAGGTTTCACCTCACAATGAATTTGAATAGAATTTTCCATATGCGTTCTAAAATAGGCAGTAAATTTCATTATTGCTTTAATCTATTCAATTTCTCATGTTCTCAAAATGATTAACTTGAGCCATGCCTTTTATTGATAAGGATGGCTTTTTTATACTTAGCTCGCATAATACGCACACAAATCTCCACATAAATTACGTCATACTTTTGTAATACTCGCCAAGCACAGCGGAGCAAACATTAGTCAAATCTCTGCAACTTTGACATATTCGAATATATCTACTACAAAAATATATGAAAATACAGCAAATGTTGTAGATTCAAAAGTTTACGAAGCATTTAATAGTGTGCCAAATAAAGAGCAATTAAAATAAATATGCTCCAAAGTGTGCTTTAAAAATCAAAAAAAGACACCTGCCAAATGGCAGATGTCCAAAATCGTTGATATACCAACGATTAACGTTTTGAAAACTGTGAAGCTTTACGAGCTTTCTTAAGACCTGGTTTTTTACGTTCAACCATACGTGCGTCACGAGTAAGTAAGCCAGCACGTTTAAGAGCTAAACGGAAATCAGGATCAACTTGTAACAATGCGCGTGCGATACCGTGACGGATTGCACCTGATTGTCCAGCGTATCCACCACCATTTACGTTTACAAAAACATCGTATGAACCTTTAGTTTCTGTAACGCCGAATGGTTGGTTGATTACTTCACGCAAGTCTGCGTGTGGGATGTATTCTTCAACATCTTTTTTGTTAACAGTAATTTTACCAGTACCTGGTACTAAACGTACGCGGGCTACTGCATTTTTACGACGGCCAGTGCCGATATATTGAGCTTGTGCCAATGAAATTCCCTCCTATTAGATTAAGTTTGTGATGTCCAATACTTCTGGTTGTTGTGCAGCATGTGGGTGTTCAGCGCCAGCATAAACATGAAGTTTCATTCCTTGTTTACGGCCTAAAGTGTTTTTAGGAAGCATGCCTTTTACAGAAGTTTCGATCAAACGACGAGAATTTTTAGCACGTAATTCTCCAGCAGAGACTGATTTCAATCCTCCTGGGAAGTTTGAGTGACGGTAATAAATTTTATCGCTTGCTTTGTTACCTGTTAATTTGATTTTTTCTGCATTAATGACGATTACGAAATCGCCTGTATCCACATGAGGTGTGAATGTTGGTTTATTTTTACCACGTAAGACAGATGCTACTACTGCTGAAAGACGACCCATAGGAACATCTGTTGCATCTACTACGTACCATTTACGTTCTACTTCGCCTGGTTTGGCCATATATGTTGTACGCACAATTTTTTCCTCCAATTCAATTTCACGAATGTTTGACATACACTTGAGTTTCCGGGGCTCTTGTGGGGCAAACAATACCATATAACATAATACCTTCTATAAAGCCTAATGTCAACGTAATTCCGCCTCTTTTTGAAAATTTTCTCCATTCGTTTTCTGCCATTTTCTCTGAAAAACGAAACTTGTTGTTGCAAGCTTCTAAAACTGAATAACTTTATGAATATCATGTATAAACTTTCATTAACAAAGTGAGCATCCTCTTCTTTTCCTCAATCACCGATAATAGTATAAAAACCTGATAATCGCCACTTTTATGTATAAATATTTAATTTTGCCCTTGATTTATTATTTTTATTCTGATAAGATAGCTTCAATCACTTGAAAACACGCGGAAAAGGAGTTAATAAGTATGAAAGAAAAAGTAATATTGGCCTATTCTGGAGGATTAGATACCTCCGTTTCAATTAAATGGTTAACGGACCAAGGATATGATGTGGTGGCTTGCTGCCTAGACATCGGTGAAGGTCGCGACACCCAATCCATTAAAGACAAAGCTTTGGCAGTTGGCGCGATTGAATCTTATGCCATCGATGCCCGCGAAGAATTCGCCCAAGATTTTGCTTTGATCGCTTTACAAGGCAATACTTTTTATGAAAATTCTTATCCTCTTGTTTCCGCTTTGTCTCGTCCATTGATCGCCAAGAAATTGGTAGAGTTGGCATTAGCGACTGGCGCAACGACCGTCGCCCACGGCTGTACTGGTAAAGGCAACGACCAAGTTCGGTTTGAAGTGGCGATCGCTGCTTTAGCGCCTCACTTGAAAGTCATCGCACCGGTTCGGGAATGGAAATGGTCCCGGGAAGAAGAGATTGCCTATGCGGCTGAAAAAGGAGTGCCGATTCCCGCTGATTTGGACAATCCGTATTCCATCGATCAAAACTTGTGGGGACGTGCCTGTGAGTGTGGCGTCTTAGAAGATCCTTGGGCAACGCCGCCAAAAGGGGCCTACGCTATCACGCAAGAATTAGAAGATACTCCTGACGTACCAACGATCGTTGAGATCACCTTTGATCAAGGGGTACCGACCGCCATTGATGGCGAAACGATGAATCTAGCAGAATTGATCATGAAACTGAACCGGGTGGCTGGCGAACATGGCGTTGGTCGGATCGACCATATCGAAAATCGTCTGGTGGGAATCAAATCACGGGAAGTTTATGAATGTCCGGGAGCGATCGCTTTGATGACGGCTCATAAAGAATTGGAAGATTTGGTCTTTGTACGGGAATTGGCGCATTTCAAACCAATCATTGAGCAGCAATTAGCCCAAGTCATCTATGATGGTCTTTGGTTCAATCCATTGACGGAAGCTTTGATTACCTTCCTGAAAAGCACGCAAGTCTACGTCAACGGAATCGTGCGTTTGAAATTATTCAAAGGCAACGTTATTTGTGAAGGACGGAAATCTGAAAACAGCTTGTACGATGAAAACTTAGCAACGTATACTTCTGCAGATACCTTTGATCAGCATGCGGCCATCGGCTTCATCAAATTATGGGGACTGCCAAGCAAAGTGCACGCTGAGATCCAAGCGCAACAGCAACTAACAGAAACATTGATTTAAGTATGCACGGCTGAAGCTGCCGCTTCAGCCGTAATCTTTTTTTGAGGTGAGAATATGGCAAAATTATGGGGCGGACGTTTCGATGGGAAAAACGAAGCATGGATCGATGCTTTTGGGGCTTCCATCACGTTTGATCAAAAGTTAGCAAAACAAGACATTCTTGGCGGTTTGGCACATGTCAAAATGCTGGTTCATACGGGCATCATCAGTCAAACCGATGGCGAAGCGATCATTGGCGGCTTGACCACGATTCAGCAGCAATTGGCCGCTGGCGAATTGACCTTCACGATTGAAAATGAGGACATTCATTTAAATATCGAGACGTTCTTGCATGAATTGATTGGACCAGTGGCAGGCAAACTGCATACTGCCCGTAGTCGTAATGACCAAGTGGCGACCGACATGCATTTGTATTTAAAAGAAGTCGTGCAAGACGTGATCACTTTGATCGCTGAATTGCGAGAAGTGCTGGTTTTACAAGCCGAAGCCAACATCTACACCATCATGCCCGGTTATACCCATCTGCAGCATGCACAGCCGATTTCTTTTGCCCATCACCTCTTAGCCTATTACAGTATGCTGACGCGTGACCAGGAGCGTTTCAGTGAGAGTTTAAGCCGCATCGATGTGATGCCTTTAGGCAGTGCTGCTTTGGCAGGAACTACCTTCCCTATCGATCGTGCTTTCACTGCTCAAGAGTTAGGGTTCAGCAATATTTACAGCAACAGCCTAGATGCGGTCAGTGATCGTGATTTTATCTTGGAATTTTTAAGCAACGCCTCTTTATTGATGATGCATCTGTCTCGTTTTTGTGAAGAGCTGATTCTTTGGTGCAGCCACGAGTACCAATTCGTGGAACTGACCGATACCTTCTCCACCGGCAGCTCCATTATGCCTCAAAAGAAAAACCCTGACATGGCGGAGCTGATCCGTGGAAAAACAGGACGTGTCTATGGGAATCTCTTTGGTCTTTTGACGGTCATGAAGGGCTTGCCGCTGGCGTACAACAAAGATTTCCAAGAAGACAAAGAAGGCATGTTTGACAGCGCCGAAACCATCACGAAAAGCTTGCAGATCATGACAGGCATGATCGCAACGATGAAGGTCAATCAAGCACGGATGCAAGAATCCACTGAAAAGGATTTTTCCAACGCAACAGAATTAGCGGATTACTTAGCTGGCAAAGGCGTGCCTTTCAGACAAGCCCATGAGATCGTCGGCAAGCTCGTCAGTGAGTGTTTGAGCAAAGGCATCTATCTGCAAGATGTTTCCTTGGAAGACTACCAAGCGATCCATCCTGCCATCGATAGCGATATTTTTGAAAAACTTGATTCCTATACCGCCGTCAAAAATCGCCATTCTTATGGCGGCACCGGTTTTGATCAAGTGGCACAGCAAATTGAAGCCGCCAAAGGGCTATTAGCAAGCAAGTAAAAAAACCAGCGAAGAAAATTCTTCGCTGGTTTTTTTGTGGATTAATGACGTACGCGAGATTTCGCTGGATCGATCAATGGCGCTTCGCCTAAGTGCGCTTGGATCATCCAAATACGTTTTTCGATGGCTGTTTTGAAGCCGATGAAGATATCTTGGGTTGGATCGTCGCCTTCTTCACCAGATACTTCGATCCCTTTTTGGTATAAGTCCGCTAAGTAACGGTAGCCTTCCACCAATGTAGCTAAGCGTTCTGGAATCGTGCGGTCCCAGTTACCCACTTCATCAGGGATTTGAGTGTGTTCAGCCATTTCACGCAAAGTTGAATATGGTGAACCGTCTAATGTAATCAAGCGTTCAGAAACTTCATCCAATTGCTCATTTAAATCATCCATGAATTCGTCCATCATTGGATGCAAGGTCAAAAAGCCAGGTCCACGCATGTACCAGTGTGTTTGGTGAACGACCATAGCCATTTGGCTTAAATCAGCAACAAGTTGGTTTAATACTTCTTTTGTTTGTTCAAATTTCATAACGATTCCTCCTCTAAATTATCTATTTTAAGGATAATACGAAACAAATAAAAAGTACAACAAAATCATCTATTTGAGAAAATTTCTCACTCTCTTACGTATTTCTTTATAAGGAGGATCGAAAAATGACGATTTTCGTGTTTTTTTTAGGCGCTTTACTCGGCTTCTTTTGGCTTTTGCTCTTACAAACCCTGTTTTGGAATCCGTCAAAAAGTGATTCTCGTTCTCATTACCAGAAGGTGAACAAAGTTTCGGATAACCATTGTTTTTTTCTCCTTCCTACAAAACGGCTTTTACCCCTGCTTTATTGGACCATCGTCTGCTTGTGCTATGGCGGACTTTGCGTGGTTGCCTTTCATGATTCAGAAAGCTTCCTGGCTTTTGTCTGGCTGACCAGTGCCTTTTTACTCAGCTTGACCGACTTGATAGACTATAGCGTCTACCCGCAACTGCTGTACCCCGCCCACCTACTGCTAGCGCTGGCACAGCTTAGAAGCGGCGCTTCTTTTCAATGGCTGTCTTTAGGCTTGCTGGTTCCACTGGTCTTTTTTGTCTGGCAGGAAAAAATGGGCGGCGGCGATCTCTTAGTACTGGCAGGCTGGAGCATTTGGCTAACGCCGTTGACACTTTTGGCCCTCTTACTAGTAGCCAGCAGTCTCGGGCTTCTCGCTTTTTTTAGCTATCAAAGCATCTGGAAGAAACGATTGGCGCAGTTGCCCTTCGTCCCCTTCTTGAGTCTGGGTTTGCTGATTGTTCGTTTTCTAGCGTTTCATACTTTTGACGCTTTTTTTCTTTGAAGTGAAGAAAAACAAGGCAGGAAAAAGCGGGACAAGTTGGACTCATCCCGCTTTCTCTTTCTGCTCTGTTGCTTCCCCAGCCTATGATAACGGCGTCCGTTTTTTGCGCTCAAGGTAGATGCCTACTGCGATCACTACTAACAACAGTCCCAAGACGACCCAACCAGCGGTCGTGGTGTCATTGGTTTTCGGTAAGTTGTCAGTTCCCGGCTTCGTTGTTTTGCCTTCTTTGACACGGTTGTTGAATACCATGTCTGCCGTTTGTTCCGCTTCAGCCACTAATTTTCCTGCTTGCTCTTTGACGGTGACCGTTACTTGATAGGTGGTTTCATCATAGATGATCGTTGCATCGTTGCCAGCTTTTTCACGAATCGTGTAACGATGTTCCCCAGCATCGTCATACGTCATTGCATCAAAAGTAATCGTTCCATTTGCGTCATTGCGTTGGGTTTGCAGAACCTTTCCAGCTTCATCCACTAATTCAAATGCGAATTCGTTGGCTTGCAGGTCTCTACCCGTCAAGACTTTCTTCGCACTTAGTACGACACTGCCAGTTTTTGGTTGGTAGCTGTTTTCAAAGACTTGATCGCCTTCGTATTCCGCCACTGCGGTCAACTGTCCCGCTTCATCGGTGACGGTCACAACTACCGCTAGCTCTTTCGTATCGTACGTGATGGTGCCATCAGTTCCTGTTTTCTCACGAATGGTGTAGTGGTACTCACCTGTTTCATCATAGGCGAGAGCGTCAAAGTAGATCTTGCCAGTGGCATCATTGGCTTTTGTTTGAAGTACAGTTCCATCTTCATCGACTAGTTCAAAATCGAATTCGTTTGCTTGTAATGTACGACCAGTTAAGACTTTCTCAGCACTCAGTACGACACTACCAGCCTTTGGTTGATAACTGTTTTCAAAGACTTGGTTGCCTTCGTATTCCGCAACTGCGGTCAACTGTCCAGCTTCATCGGTGACGGTAACGACTACTGCCAGTTCTCTCGTATCGTAAGTGATGGTGCCGTCAGTTCCTGCTTGCTCACGGATGGTATAGCGGTATTCGCCAGCTTCCTCATAGGCGAGAGCGTCAAAGTAGATTTGTCCGGTTGCATCATTGGCTTTTGTTTGAAGAACAGTTCCTTCTTCATTGACTAGTTCAAAATCGAATTCATTTGCTTGTAGCGTACGACCGGTCAAGACTTTCTCGGCACTCAGTACGACACTACCAGCTTTTGGCGTATAGTCGTTTTCAAAGACTTGGTTGCCTTCATATTCCGCAACTGCGGTCAATTGTCCGTCTTCATCGGTGACGGTCACGACTACCGCTAGTTCTTTCGTATCGTAAGTGATGGTACCGTCAGTTCCTGCCTTCTCACGAATGGTGTAGTGATACTCACCGGCTTCCTCGTAAGGGAGCGCGTCAAAGTAGATCTTGCCAGTTGCGTCATTGGCTTTTGTTTGAAGTACAGTTCCATCTTCATCCACTAGTTCAAAGGCAAATTCGTCTGCTTGTAACGTGCGGCCGATCAAGACTTTTTCGGCACTCAGTACGACACTACCAGCTTTTGGTTGATAGTCGTTTTCAAAGACTTGATTGCCTTCGTATTCGGCCACTGCGGTCAACTGTCCGTCTTCATCAGTGACGGTCACAACTACCGCTAGTTCTTTTGCATCGTAAGTGATGGTACCGTCAGTTCCTGCTTTCTCACGAATGGTGTAGTGATACTCACCGGCTTCCTCGTAAGGGAGCGCGTCAAAGTAGATCTTGCCAGTTGCGTCGTTGGCTTTTGTTTGAAGAACAGTTCCTTCTTCATCTACCAGTTCAAAGGCAAATTCGTTGGCTTCCAGCGTGCGGCCGGTCAATACTTTCTCAGCATTCAGCACCACTCCGCCAGCTTTTGGCGTATAGTCATTTTCAAAGACTTGGTTGCCTTCATATTCCGCAACTGCGGTCAATTGCCCGTCTTCATCGGTGACGGTCACGACTACTGCCAGTTCTCTCGTATCGTAAGTGATGGAGCCATCGTTTCCTGCTTGCTCACGGATGGTATAGCGGTATTCGCCAGCTTCCTCATAGGCGAGAGCGTCAAAGTAGATTTGTCCGGTTGCATCATTGGCTTTTGTTTGAAGAACAGTTCCTTCTTCATCTACCAGTTCAAAGGCAAACTCGTTGGCTTCCAACGTGCGGCCCGTCAATACTTTCTCAGCATTCAGCACCACTTCGCCAGCTTTTGGCGTATAGTCGTTTTCAAAGACTTGATTGCCTTCATATTCCGCCACTGCGGTCAACTGTCCATCTTCATCCGTCACGGTCACAACTACCGCTAGTTCTTTTGCATCGTAAGTGATGGTACCGTCAGTTCCTGCTTTCTCACGGATGGTATAGCGGTATTCACCTGCTTTATCATAAGGAATAGCGTCAAAGTAGATCTTGCCAGTTGCATCATTGGCTTTTGTTTGAAGTACAGTTCCTGCTTCATTGACTAATTCGAAGTCAAATTCTTCTGCTTTCAAATCACGACCGATCAGCACTTTCTCAGCATTCAAAACGACACTACCGGATTTTGGCGTATAGTCATTTTCGAAGACTTGATTGCCTTCATAGACTGCTTTCGCAATCAACTGGCTATCTTCTTCCGTGACGGTCACAGTTACCTTTAGTTCTTTGTCGCTATAGGTGATGGTTGGATCATCGCCGGCTTTTTCCCGAATCGTGTAATGGTATTCGCCAGGCTCATTGTAAGTGATGGCGTCAAAGGCAACTTGACCGTTGCCATCATTAGTTTGTGTTAAAATCACAGAGCCAGTTTCATCCACTAGTTGGAACGTAAATTCGCCGTCTTTTAGCTCGCGCCCATCAAGCAGCTTCTGAACATTCAAGGCGTGGGTCGTTTCTTTGATTTCCCGCTTGTTGGCTAGTTCAAAGACATAATTGACTTGCTTATCAGAAATAGTGAAGGTGTACTGAGTCGCATCTCGTTCGTATCCTTCCGGTGCGGTGATTTCTTGGATCATATAATCGCCGTAACGCAGATTGTCGATCCGATCAATGGCGTTGCCGTTTTCCATGATCTGATTGTTTTTCACCACCAGGTTCGACAAGATGACTTCATAGGTATTTTGTGCATTTTTGCGGCTTAATTGGAAAACCGCTTCTTCATCGATCCCTCGTTCTTTGGTGCCATCGGCATCGTATTTCACGATCGTCAAGGAACCGTTCGTCCCAGAAGACGTTCCGCTGCCATCTGTCGATTTGATGGTGATTTCTTTGGTTACTGTGTGAATCTCGATCTCACTACCCGTCAAATTGACATTGTTGGTCACCCGTTCATTGTTCAAAATCCCGGGGTCAAGTTGTGTTTGATAAACGATAAAGTATGGTTTATCAATCATTTCTTCAAAAGCGATCACTAACGATTGCGTCCCTGCTACCACATCCGAGGTGATTTTCGGATTGTCTTCGTTGGTGAAGGTGACTTTTTCTCCTTTTTCCCACGTACCATTGTTTAAGACCGCTTCATACACATCTACGATCACGGCATCGTCGGCATCTCGTAAAAAGGTGTGTTGATTGTAGTTGATGGTATCGGTCACTACCGCATTGTGGATTTTGCGGCTATCAGCATTGATCATGATTTCCCAATCGATCAACCGATTGTTGTCGGCATTCTGGCTACCATTTTTCATCAACCAGTCCGTTTTCGCAGACTTGTCGACTTGGCCATCGGCAGTCAACGTTGTGTCATTGTCCGTCAATGTAATAGTATTTTTGTAGGTAAATACTTCTTCCGCTGCTTCCGTTGCCAAGAAGACCGCCAGTGTTTCTGACGTTTCTTTCAGCAAGGTGATCGTAACTTTTTTCGTGTCAGGGTCATAAGTGTAACTGTAATCCTCGTTTAGCACCAATTGCTCTTTCAGTGCTCTGACTTGCGTCGTATACCCAGTTACTGTGACCGTGTAAAGCGCCAAGTCTTTCAAGGTTTGGCCTTCTTGCAGCTGGTCCGTGATGATTGCATCTTTGTTGATTTTTTCTTTGTACGTATTGAATAGCCCCATCCAATAGACTTGATCGCTAGAGGCGGTCTGCTCATCAAAAATAGTTCCTAAGTTCCGACCTAATACGGCAGTAATCGCTTTGGCGACATCTTCCCCTTCACCAATAAATAGGCCGTATTTCAAGGCATTTTTTAACCAGTTGGTATCCATCCAAGTATTGGATTCAGAGGCTTCCGTGAACGTATTGCCGGCTTCGTCTTTATAATGGACAAACGCTGCATTACTAAAACGACTGCTAGAACTTCCTAATGCGATCTGCTGTGAAACATCGAAGCTAGTTTTGAAATTAACCGTGATCGTTGCCGAGGTCGTTTGGTACGCCCCTTGCAGCTTGATCCGAAAACCAGTCTCAAGTTCCTTCGTTGAGCCATCGGCTAGCGTTTTCGTTTCTGTGATTAGCTCTAGCGTATAGTCGGTATTGAGCTCTAAAGGCTCGGTCACTCCGCTTGCCGTCACTACCAGCGTATCCGCCAACAAGGCCAGTGCGCTGCTGTTTGCGCCAGAGATCAATTGATAGCGGTCTTCGATGATTAGGTCACTGACTTTTTGCTGATTGGTATTGGCATCAATTTTCCATGCGACAGTCTTCGTTTCATAGTCTTTGGTGCCAGCTGTTTTCACGATACCGATCGTTTTGGTTGGCGTCACTGTCCCACTGCCCGTCAATGAGGTATTTTGATTGTCGCGGATCGAAGCGTAGTTGTAAATACGAGTATCAGCTAGAACAGATTCATACAACTGGGTATCGTATTGGATCTTGTAGTAACCAGCTTTGGCAAACGTGATGCCAAAGCGGACGATTTCCCCCTCTTTATCCAGCTGGTACGTCCCATCAAAGGACCAATCTTCTGCTGGGATAGAGTTACCATCTTTGTCCGTGATCACCAAAGTCTCTGGAACAAAAAAATGTAGGGCTTTTTCAGGATCCGTTCCTGAATAGGTCTGATCCAAAACTCTGGCTTGGTCTTTGTCCAATGTGACGGAAATTTCCCATGATGCTCGTTTCGTTTCTTGATCATAGCCTTTGAACCGTTTGTATTCCGATTGCTCATCGTAAGTAACCGTTGCTTCTGCAGTTTTTTCTGTAAAATCGCTGCCGTTGATTGTTGCCGTGTTTTTGAAAGAAGAAGCCGTTGGATCGGTGACTGCACTATTGATCACGATTCGAACCGGTTGATTAACCGTTTGATTGAAGGTAAACGTGTTGTTAACGCTGTTAAAGGTATATAAGCCATCGGTACGAACCCACTCCTCGGTGGCTTCATCGTACAAGTAGCCTGTCGAAGTACTATAAGACAAACCTTGAGGCATTTTATCGGTGATCACCACATCATGCAATTCACGACTGGTTTGGTTAAAAATAATTTCCCAAACCACTGAACCGCTGGAAGTCACGTTACCAGTCTTAATGATGTCGACTTCATAAATAGGCAATGTAATGATGATCTCATGACCATCTTCATCGTAGATCCCAGTATGAATCGTCACTTCTTCGGTGACAGTGCTCACACTTAATTCCGTAATTAGATCGATAGTCCCTGAGCGGTTGGAAAGTGTTTGTGCCGCTTCGTTAAAAGTAACAGTCAACGTGCCATCGAGTGCTAAGGTAAAGGTTCCGATCGATTGCCCACCAGAACGGGTCAATTCGCCGTTAACGGTGTTATGAATAGCAAAATATTCCGGTAATTGATACGTATAATAATCGCCAGCGCGAATTTCTTCCGTATCTGCTAACGACCAGTCAAAATGAATTTTGATGTTGCCGTTATACATCGGTGGATTTTCGGCAGTGAAGGGTTGATCGTTTAAGTCAGTAATTCGGACATTGTCAAAAAGTTGTACTCCCCGTTCGTTTAGGTTGGCACTAAGATTCTCAGCGGTAGTAGAAGCTTCCGTTTCCGCCTCAGTATCTGGTGCTCGGGGTTGAATGCTGTTTTGATTCAGTGTCGAAGATGCTTGGGTTGCTTGACTTTCACTAGGGACGGTTGCTTGTTCTTCTTCTGCTTGACTCGTTTCTGACTGAACTGCTCCCGCTGTCGATGAATCCGTAGGTGCTTTTTCCGTATCGATCGTTCCCGTCTCAGGCTCGGTACTTTCCAGCGTTTCAGTCGTTCTTTCGGTACTTTCGGTTGCGTTGATTGCTTCTGCTAGTATGATCGTTGGTTCACAAAAAATGGAGCCAAGCAAGACTAGCAAACATATATAGATAGAAAATTGTTTTTTCATAATTGTTCATTCCTTTTTTATTTAAATTTTTTCAATTGATCTCGGAAACGCTCGACGAATAACATTGTTCAACAGTGAGCAAGATATCCCAACAAACAACTGCTTTTTGCCTCCTCCCCATGATTCAAAAATTTTGGTCTTTGCTACTTGTATCAAACGTATTACTACTATTCCACACTTCTATTTTCCCAAAATTTTGGGGTGGGATGTATTCAAAAAAAATACAACACGCAATTTTTTTGAATACATGTAAAAACGTGATACTATTTACTTAAAAGGGGGCTCAGGGGCAATCATGTTACGGAAATTGTTATCATCTACGACACAAAAGAAACTACAGCTGATTGAGTATTTATTAGACGATCAGGGAACGAGTCTTCACGATTTGGCAGTAAAATTTTCCATTTCAATGTCTGCAGCAAAAACCTATATCGCGGAAATCGACAATGAATTTTCGTTTCTGGACTTACAATTTGACGATTATTCAGCTGTTCGCCTCCACTTGCATCCCTTTGCTACTCGGCTAGACGTATACAGCCAGTTTTTGACTCGCTCTTCTGCATTTCAATTATTGGAACTACTCTTCTCATCAAGTTTCACTAGTTATGATATGTTGGCTCTAGAATTAAATTTAAGCAAATCGTCGATCATTCGTTTGATCAAGAGGATCAACATGGTTCTGGCACCATATGATTTCTTCATCGCGACCAAACCCATCCAGTTAAAAGGAAATGAACACAACATTCGCCAGTTTTTTCTGATTTTCTTCTTAGAAAAGTACCAGTATGAATTTGTGGATGCCAACATCAACCAAGAACAGGATTTTTTGAAAATCGCCCGTATCATGGCAGCAGCGACGCCCTTAAAGCTTTATTTTTCCGACATCAAAAAAATCGCTTTTGTGATCTATATCAACACGAAGCGCGATCGCCTATACGCCTCCAACCCCAATGGAAACCACGTCGAATATTTCTTAGAGAAAATCGATTTGAGCGAATTTACCGGCTACAGTCGGGCCTACGTCGAGAAAATGGTCGGTTATGTCACGACCCATATTGGTCAAGACCCCAACGTCTTTCGTAAGACCAAACAAGAGTTTTATCAAATGACCAAACGTATATTTAAAAAGTACAACTATCATGAAGCCGACTTTGAAGAGAAACTCGACGCTGTGGTCTTTTCTTATTTTCTTGGGATCAACTTGCGCGTTCCTTACTGCATCTTGGATGATCGCTTTGCTCGTTTTGTCAACAACTGTGATTTGGTCCAACAGGCAGTCAATCGAGACATCGTTCACCTTTTGACCCATTCAAATTTACCGATCATTCGACCAAGTACGATCAATTACCTGATTTATATTTTCCATATATCTTTCCCAAATTTCGCTAAAGAAATCATCGATGCCAATGCTGGCTTTCGCTTAGCTTTGTTTTATGATACGAATAGTTACCATACGGAATTTATCCAAACGAAAATCCAACAGTTTATTCCTTATCAGCTAACAATCACGATTTTAAATCCTCTGGACTCGTTTTCTCTGACCAAACTGGATGAGACTTATGATTTGATCATCGGCAATCTGACCCCCTCCTGCAGAAAAAACTTATTTCATTATGCAGACATCAATCTGACTTCGAATGACTTGGCGTTTATCGCTCGGCAGGTTCAGGAAAAGGGAATTCATATGCTGCAAGAACGGCAAGAGGAAAACTAATAAACAAAAAAAATCACCTTCGAAAGAGTTGAATGACGTACGCCAAGGAACAATTTGAGCGCATGTCGGGATTCATCATACTTTCGAAGGTGATTTCTTTTGCACATATGGACCTAATAACATTAATTTCTATAATATAGACAAAAAAAGCTTGCCATTCCGAAGAATGACAAGCTTTTCCGTCACACTGAGTCAATCAGGTGCTGGGCATTGATTAGTTTTGGCTATTCAATGCGTCTTCAGCAGCCATTTGTGCTTCGATGTCTGAGATGCTGTAGACATTTTCGCTGGCAACTGTTACTTCTTTTGGTTCCATTTCACGGTAACGAGGCATACCAGTACCAGCTGGGATGATCTTACCGATGATAACATTTTCTTTCAATCCAAGAAGTGGATCTTTCTTGCCGCGAATCGCTGCATCGGTCAACACACGAGTGGTTTCTTGGAAGGACGCAGCAGACAAGAAGCTGTTGGTTTCCAAAGATGCTTTCGTGATCCCTAGTAGGACTGGACGGCTAGTTGCAGGAACGCCGCCGGCTACCAATGTGTCGTAGTTGCGGTCTTTAAAGTCGGCGATATCCAACAATGTTCCTGGCAAGATGCCTGAATCACCTGGATCCATGACGCGGACTTTACGCAGCATTTGACGAACCATTACTTCGATATGTTTGTCGCCGATTTCTACCCCTTGCATCCGGTAAACGCGTTGAACTTCCCGTAATAGGTAGTTTTCAACAGACAAGACATCGCGAACTTGTAACAGTTGTTTTGGATCGATCGAACCTTCTGTCAATGGTGCACCACGATGGATAAAGTCGCCTTCTGCTACTTTCATCCGGGCAGTATAAGGAACGGTATACGTACGCGTATCGGTTTCCCCTTTGATGGTCACTTCTTTGGTCCGAGTTGAAGGGTCTTCTGAGATATCGATGACTTCTCCGGTAACTTCGGTAATGACCGCTTGTCCTTTCGGATTACGGGCTTCAAAGATTTCTTGGACACGAGGGAGACCTTGCGTGATATCGTCTCCGGCAACCCCGCCGGTATGGAAGGTACGCATGGTCAACTGAGTACCAGGTTCACCGATTGATTGGGCAGCGATGGTACCGACTGCTTCCCCAACTTCAACTTCAGAACCAGTGGCTAAGTTGCGACCATAACAATGTTTACATACACCATGTTTGGTGTTACATGTAAAGACAGAGCGAATGGATACTGTTTCGATACCAGCGTCCACGATGGCTTTAGCTAAATCTTCAGTGATCAATTCATTGACCCCTAGAAGGACTTCGCCAGTTTCAGGATGGATCACTGATTTACGTGTGTAACGTCCAATCAAACGTTCTTCTAAGGATTCGATGATTTCGTTTCCTTCGCGAATTGCTTGAATGTCTAAACCACGGTCAGTACCACAATCGTCTTCACGGATGATGACATCTTGGGCAACGTCAACGAGACGACGTGTCAAGTAACCGGAATCGGCTGTTTTCAAGGCGGTATCGGTCATCCCTTTACGGGCACCATGGGTCGAGATAAACATTTCCAAGACAGATAGACCTTCACGGAAGTTTGAGATGATCGGCAACTCCATGATTCGTCCGTTAGGCGCGGCCATCAATCCACGCATCCCAGCAAGCTGAGTAAAGTTGGAGATGTTACCACGGGCACCGGAATCAGACATCATGAAGATTGGGTTTTTCGCTTCCAAAGATTCCATCAGTTTTAACTGAATTTCATCTTTGGCTGCATTCCAAACACCAATAACTCGTTCATAACGCTCGTCATCGGTAATCAATCCACGACGGAATTGTTTCGTGATCGTTTCTACTTGTTTGTGGGCATTGTCGATGATTTCATGTTTTTCGTGCAAGTTCATGATATCAGCGATACCAACGGTGATACCCGCCATTGTTGAGTGGCTGTATCCTAAGTCTTTCATGCGGTCAAGCATGCGTGACGTTTCAGTGATGCGGAAACGTTTGAAGACTTCTGAAATGATGTTTCCTAAGTTTTTCTTCTTGAATGGGCCAACAAGCTCTTGTTCTTTGATGAAGGCAGGCACATCTGTACCAGCTTCAATAAAGTACTTGTCTGGTGTTTGAACCGTCAAGTTGTAGTCTGTCGGTTCGTTCAAGAATGGGAATTCTGGTGGCATGATCGAGTTAAAGATCACTTTACCCACCGTTGTTACCATCAAGCGTTGTTTTTGTTCAGACGTGAATGGTTTGTCCCCTAAAGTGTTTGGATTGATGGCGATCCGTGTGTGTAAATGCACGTAGCCATTGCGCCATGCCGTAACTGCTTCGTCCATGTCACGGAAGATCATGCCTTCCCCTTCACGGCCTTCTTCTTCCATCGTCAAGTAGTAGTTCCCTAGGACCATATCCTGAGATGGTGTTACAACTGGTTTTCCGTCTTTTGGATTCAAAATGTTTTGGGCTGCTAACATCAGCATACGTGCTTCTGCTTGCGCTTCTTCGTTCAATGGTACGTGAACGGCCATTTGGTCTCCATCGAAATCGGCATTGTAGGCTTCACAAACAAGTGGGTGCAAACGAATGGCACGGCCTTCAACTAAGACGGGTTCAAATGCTTGGATACCTAATCTGTGAAGCGTAGGTGCCCGGTTCAATAGCACTGGATGTTCTCTGATAACATCTTCTAAGACATCCCAAACTTCGTCTTCTTGACGTTCGATTTTGCGTTTGGCATTTTTGATGTTTGACGCGATTTCACGAGAAACAAGTTCCCGCATCACGAATGGTTTGAATAATTCGATCGCCATTTCTTTTGGCAGACCACATTGGTACATTTTAAGGAATGGACCCACGACGATAACTGAACGACCTGAGTAGTCGACCCGTTTTCCTAGCAAGTTTTGACGGAAACGACCTTGTTTCCCTTTCAACATGTGAGAAAGAGATTTCAATGGGCGGTTCCCTGGCCCTGCAACTGGACGGCCGCGACGACCGTTATCGATCAAGGCATCGACTGCTTCTTGTAGCATCCGTTTTTCATTTTGAACGATGATGTTTGGTGCATTCAAATCTAACAAGCGTTTCAAACGGTTGTTACGGTTGATTACACGACGATACAAGTCGTTCAAGTCACTTGTGGCAAAACGTCCACCTTCTAATTGCACCATTGGACGCAAATCAGGCGGGATAACTGGGATAACGTCCATGACCATCCAGCTTGGTTTGTTTCCTGAAGCACGGAATGCTTCTAAGATATCCAAACGGCGGATCGCACGGGTCCGTTTTTGACCAGTCGCGTTTTTCAATTCTTCTTTTAATTCAGCAACTTCGCCTTCAAGATCAACGCCATCTAATAATTGTTTGATGGCTTCGGCACCCATTGCTGCTGAAAATTCTTGACCGTATTGGTCACGTTTTTCACGGTATTCCCGTTCAGTCAATAGTTGTTTTTTCTCAAGGCTGGTGTTTCCTGGTTCAATCACTACGTATGAAGCAAAGTAGATGATTTCTTCCAATGCACGTGGGCTCATGTCTAAGACAAGACCCATCCGTGAAGGAATGCCTTTGAAGTACCAAATGTGTGATACTGGTGCTGCTAGTTCAATGTGTCCCATGCGTTCACGACGCACTTTTGAACGTGTTACTTCCACGCCGCAACGGTCACAAACGATGCCTTTATAGCGGATCCGTTTGTATTTGCCGCAAGCACATTCCCAGTCTTTGGTTGGACCGAAAATACGCTCGTCAAACAACCCTTCGCGTTCAGGTTTTAACGTACGGTAGTTAATGGTTTCTGGTTTTTTTACTTCACCATAAGACCAGCTTCTGATTTTTTCAGGAGAAGCCAAACCGATTTGCATACTTTCGAATTTATTTACATCGATCAAAAAAGGTTCCCTCCATTTCATTTCATGGACATATCCGATAGAACGGGGGCTATTTCCGCTAGTGGCGGAAATAGCGAGGGCCGTCTATTATTGCAAGCGATCTTCTGCTGTCTCGATTTGTTGGTTCAACGCGTCGGCGGCATTTTTAGCTTCTGTTTGTGCTTTTTGTTCTAATTCACGGGCTGTTTGTTGCTCCGCAAATTTTGTTAAGGCATCAACGGTGATCAAATCATCATCGTCATCATCCATATCACGCAGTTCGATCTCTGCATCATCGATATCTAGGACACGCATGTCTAGACCCAGTGATTGCAATTCTTTTACTAATACGCGGAATGATTCTGGTACACCTGGTTTTGGAATTGGTTCCCCTTTGACGATCGCTTCGTATGTTTTCACACGACCAACCACGTCATCTGATTTGTAGGTCAAGATTTCTTGCAAGGTGTAAGCAGCACCGTATGCTTCCAGTGCCCAAACTTCCATCTCTCCGAAACGTTGTCCACCAAATTGGGCTTTTCCTCCCAATGGTTGTTGCGTAACCAATGAGTAAGGTCCAATGGAACGGGCATGCAATTTATCATCGACCATGTGGGCCAATTTGATCATGTACATGACACCAACGGAGATGCGGCCATCAAATGGTTCGCCGGTACGTCCGTCGTAAAGCACTGTTTTGGCATCGCTGGCCATTCCTGCTTCAGCAACCGTTGCCCAAACATCTTCATCGCTGGCTCCATCAAAGACTGGTGTTGCCACGTGAATGCCTAATTGACGCGCAGCCATTCCTAAATGTAACTCTAATACTTGTCCAATGTTCATCCGAGAAGGTACCCCTAATGGGTTCAGCATGATATCGACTGGTGTGCCATCTGGTAAGAAAGGCATGTCTTCTTCTGGCATAATGCGAGAAACGACCCCTTTGTTTCCGTGACGTCCGGCCATTTTATCCCCTTCATGGATTTTCCGTTTTTGAACGATATAAACGCGAACCAGCATGTTCACACCTGGTGACAATTCATCGCCAGCTTCGCGGGTAAAGATTTTGACATCGTGGACGATTCCGCCGCCGCCGTGAGGCACGCGTAGAGAAGTGTCACGCACTTCGCGGGCTTTTTCACCAAAGATTGCGTGCAACAAACGCTCTTCTGCTGAAAGTTCCGTTACCCCTTTTGGAGTGACTTTCCCAACAAGCAGATCGCCATCTTTGACTTCCGCACCAATGCGGATAATACCCATTTCGTCTAGGTCTTTCAACGCGTCTTCCCCAACGTTCGGGATTTCGCGAGTGATTTCTTCAGGTCCTAATTTTGTGTCGCGGGCTTCTGATTCATATTCTTCAATATGGACAGAAGTGTAAACATCATCTTTCACCAAACGACGGCTCATGATGATGGCATCTTCATAGTTGTACCCTTCCCAAGTCATGAATGCGACTAAGACGTTTTGTCCTAGTGCCATTTCGCCTTGTTCCATAGATGGGCCATCTGCTAAGATGTCGCCTTTTTCCACTTTTTCACCAAGTGCCACTAATGGACGTTGGTTGTAGCTGGTTCCTGAGTTTGAACGACGGAATTTGGTAACAGAATAAACGTCCAATGCGCCATTGTCACGACGAACGCGCACTTCGGCTGCATCCACGTATTCTACGATCCCATCATGTTTACATAACAAAGCAGCTCCTGAGTCATGTGCTGATTTGTATTCCATACCAGTACCAACCCAAGGTGCTTTCGGATTGATCAATGGTACAGCTTGCCGCTGCATGTTGGCACCCATCAAGGCACGGTTGGAGTCATCGTTTTCCAAGAAAGGAATACATGCGGTTGCGACTGCGACTACTTGTTTTGGTGATACGTCCATGTAGTCGACTTTATCGATCGATACTTCCAAGTTTTCAGAAGTAGCACGCGCCATAACAACGTCGTTTACGAAAGAGCCGTCTTCATTTAACAAGCTGTTTGCTTGGGCCACAACGTAGTGGTCTTCGGTATCGGCAGTCAAGTAATCGATCTTGTCTGTAACACGGCCTGTTTCGCGGTCAACTCGACGGTATGGTGTTTCAATGAAGCCATACTTGTTGACTTTGGCATAAGAGGCCAAGCTGTTGATCAACCCGATGTTTGGTCCCTCAGGCGTTTCGATCGGACACATACGGCCATAGTGGGAATAGTGAACGTCTCGGACTTCATAGCCAGCACGATCACGCGTCAAACCACCAGGTCCTAAGGCAGATAGACGACGTTTATGGGTCAACTCACCCAGTGGGTTTGTTTGGTCCATGAACTGTGACAACTGAGAAGAACCAAAGAATTCTTTGATACTTGCGACAACCGGACGAATATTGATCAATTGTTGTGGTGTCAAGGTTTCGGTGTCTTGGATCGACATCCGTTCACGAACGACACGTTCCATCCGAGCAAGCCCGATCCGGAATTGGTTTTGCAATAATTCACCAACAGAACGAATCCGACGGTTTCCTAAGTGGTCGATGTCATCGACATTGCCGATGCCTTCCATCAAGTTGAAGAAGTAGCTCATTGAAGCAATGATGTCTGCTGGACGAACGGTACGTGTGGCAGTATCTGGATAGCCATTACCGATCACGTTGACTTCTTGTTCTGGATCTTTTGGTGAAAAGACTTTGATGACTTGGACCGTCATTGGTTCGGTAACGACCCCATCTTCTGATGGATAGTACGTTACACTGTTTAGGCCATTATCGATAAATGCGCCTAGTGTTTCCATGACTTGGTGAGTCAAAACAGTGCCTTTTTCAACAATGATCTCGCCTGTTTCAGGGTCAACCAAGGTTTCTGCTAAGGTCAAGTTCAATAGACGTGTTTTCAAGTCTAATTTTTTGTTTACTTTGTAGCGACCAACATTTGCTAAGTCGTAACGTTTTGGATCGAAGAAACGTGCGTTCAGCAAGCTGCGTGAGCTGTCTGCTGTTTTTGGCTCGCCTGGACGAAGACGTTCGTAAACATCTTTCAATCCTTCTTCGGTACGAGAATCGCTTGCGTTTTTATGCAAGTCTTTTTCGATCGTGTTACGCAATGATTCACTGTCGCCGAAAATTTCAAAGATCGTGTCATCAGAACCAAACCCTAGGGCACGGACTAAGACCGTCAAAGGAATTTTACGGGTACGGTCAATCCGTACGTAAGAGATATCTTTGGCATCAGTTTCCATTTCTAGCCACGCACCGCGGTTAGGGATAACAGTTGAACCAAAGCCTTCTTTACCGTTTTTATCGACTTTGCCATGGAAATATACACCTGGAGAGCGGACCAACTGAGAAACGATAACCCGTTCTGCCCCGTTGATGATAAAGGTTCCTTGTTCAGTCATTAATGGGAAATCACCAAAGAATACTTCTTGGGATTTGATTTCCCCGGTTTCACGGTTCGTCAAACGCAAAGTAACATGTAATGGTGCCGAATAGTTTGCATCATGGGCACGGGCTTCTTCTACTGTATACTTTGGTTCTTTCAATTCATAATCCACAAATTCTAGGGACAAGTTACCGTTGAATCCTTCGATTGGCAAAATATCTTCAAACATTTCTCTCAGGCCCTCATCTAGGAACCATTGGTAAGAGTCGGTTTGAATTTCAATCAAATTCGGTAATTCTAATACTTCACTGATCCGTGCGAAACTTCTACGTTCGCGATGCTTTCCGTATTTTACTACGTGTCCAGCCAAGCTCTTCACCTCTTCATAAAGTCTTTCAAAAAGGCTATCCGATTATTTACAAAACTGTAACAAATATTAAATATAGGTTACAGAAAGCATTTTTTGCGGCTTTTAGGCAAAAAAAAACCAAAAATAGAACGGATGCATTGGGCATTTTCTACTTTTGTTTCCTTATTCCTAAGCCGAAACGGACAATATTTCGTTTCTGCTTTTTTCGTTCAGATAGTTTTTGCAACTCCTTATTATACAGATGAAGCACTTCTCTGTCAAGCTTTCATTGGAAGTTACAATGCTTTTCTGGTGCACCCATTTCCTAAGATTTTCTAAAGAAAAAAACAAGGCTGGTGTGGACGGTTTTTCGTAAGAAACTACTTTGCTTTTTGCCGATTTCTTGCTATGCTAACGAAAACGTTACACGTGAAACATTAGGAAGGATATCCTTATGACGACAAAAGAAAAAATACTGACCTTATTACAAAAAGAAGATACTGTGCTATCTGGAGAGAAACTGGCCCAAGCTTTGTCGATCTCTCGTACCGCAGTCTGGAAAGCCATTAAAGAACTCGAGAAAGAAGGCTATCATTTCGAACACTTGGCCAACGGCTATCGCTTTGTCTCGGATGATCGCTACGATCAAGCAGCACTTGCAACCGCCTTGCCGATGATCCCCACGATTCAAATCAAGGATGCTGTTGAGTCTACTATGAAAGAAGCCAAGATCGCCGCTTTGGATAGTGGACTGGCAACCCCCGCCCTTTTTTTGACCGAAACACAAACAGGCGGCCATGGCCGCTTCGAACGACCGTTTTTCTCACCGAAAAAACAAGGGATCTATATGAGCTTGCTTTTAAAACCAAACCAAGCGTTTCAAGAATTGCCGCAATATACCGTTCTGGCGGCGGTAGCAGTTGCCGAAGCCATCGATGCCCTTCTAATGAAGGAAACGGCCATTAAGTGGGTCAACGATCTGTACTTAGATGGAAAAAAAATCTGCGGTATTTTGTCTGAAGCAACCAGTGACTTTGAGACAGGCCGTATTACTTCGGTTGTGATCGGTATCGGCATCAGTTTTTCAATTCCGCAACAGCAGTTTCCAGCAGAGATTCGGGAAAAAGCGACATCACTCTTTCCTGGTGAAGAGTATCCAACCTTTTCTCGGGCCGCGTTGATCCAAGAAATTTGGCGCCGTTTCTTCCAATTATTAGCGCAACTGCCTGACATGAATTATATGGCCCGCTATCGGCAGAAATCCTTTGTTTTGGGCCGCACCGTTCAATTTACGCAACAAGGTGTGACCTATGAAGGGATCGCCAAAGACATTACCAACACCGGTGAATTAGTGGTGGAAACAGCGACGGAGCGCAAGGTGCTTTCTTCTGGAGAAATCAGTTTGGAACGGTATTGATGCTGCGAAAAGTCGCAAATTCGCTTGCTGATTCGCTGCTTTCGCAGGGAATCAGTCAAAGCAATCGCGAGCACACATGCTCCATAAACAGACCTGCTTATTCCGAGGAGTCATACAAAAGAACAACCTAGGCAGCTCCCCTTTCTATCGGGTTTAGCCACTGTCACCAAAACTTTACTGTTGCAATCAGGATCGCAGAGAAAGCGAGCCTCATCTTTTCATAATAAGCATTACGATCGTTATTTTATCAAATGATTTCTGAAGTTTTTTACGTTATTTTGGTTCTCAAAAAAAGATCGACCTGCTCTTTCAAGAGCGGGTCGATCTTTTCTTTTATAGCAATTGCCACAGCAGGCACAAAAGCAAGCCCAAGGCATAGCTGCTGTTGAATAAAATCATGTTTTTAATCGAATAGCCGAAGCTACGTGGGTGGGGCAGGCTGGTTTGATGTTCTTTCAAGTTTTGACGGATTTTCGGCAGTGTCAGAAACACGAGCAAAATCGGCCATTGAAAGAGTCCAAACAAGAGGCCCAATAAAATAGCGGCGTAGGAAGCTAGCATCATTCCTTGAAACAGACGGATACCTGCTTCGCGACCGATGTAGTACACCAGCGTGTAGCGATGGTTTTCGATATCAGCTTCCAGATCCCGTAAGTTATTGGCTAACATGATGTCAGCAATCGTGAAAATCAATGGCAAGGATGCCAACACGATGGCACACACAGCCCAGAGATTCCCCACTAAGCCAAAGGTTCCGTTCGCAAAATCCAGTGCCAGATAAAAAACTTTTTGATCAATGGTATTGATATAGATCGTGATGGCAAAAATCCCTAATCCCATCGTTACACCGCTGAATACCTCGCCTAAAGGCATCCGCGATAACGGAATGGGGCCAAAGGTATAAAAGACCCCGATAAAACAAACCACCAGCCCCATCACTAGCAGCAGCCAGCCGGTAACAAAGGTCAAGTAAAGACCGATCAGTAAGGTTCCTGCCAGCATCGCAAAAATCAGATTGCGAACAGTAGCTTCTGAGATGTTTTCGCGCCCGATCACATTGTGCTGGTATTTGTAGGTCTCTGATTTGGCTTTTTTGAAATCCATATAATTGTTGATGGACGTCGTCGTCAAATCAAACAGCAGCATCCCCAGAAAAAAAATCACAGTATTCAACGGATGAAATTCATGAAAATACACCAACGAGAACAACACACCCATAATGAAGGGGAAGACACTCGCCACCTTGGTGCGGATCTCCACCACTTCTAAAAACACTGAAAGAGACATCTTTCACTCCTCCTATTCTAAATCAGCACGATCACCCATCGTGTAGCCTGATTCCTCTGAAAGCTCAAAGGTATCTTTGATGCCGTCTGTTACGTACACTTTATCTTCTTTTGTGATAAAGATCGCATCGGTTCCCTTTTCGGTATGCTGTTCGATATAAGCCAAGCCTTCTTTGACTCCTTTATCAAACGCCACCGTAGTCAACCCGTCACCATCGATGGATTTGTCAGTGATCACAGTCACACTTGCTACATCGCTATCGTAAGGATAGCCAGTCTCAGAATCAAAAATATGGTGATACGTTTTGCCGTCTACTTCTAAGTAGCGTTCGTAGATCCCTGAAGTAACTACTGTTTTATTGGTTTCTTTGATACTGCCGATAATCGAGCCGCGAGATTTGTTTGGATCTTGGATTCCGACATTCCATGGCTCATCTGCACCGCGGTTGCTATGACCTAACACATAGACATTCCCGCCCAAATCGACGATCGCGGAAGTCACGCCATTGTCCTTCAGCACTTTGACGACTTCATCCGTGATGTAGCCTTTGGCGATCGCCCCAAGGTCAAGGATCATGTCCTTGTCTTTTAAATAAACGGTTTGATCTTCATCGTTAAACTCGACTTGTTCATAATTGATATGTTTCAACGCTTCATCGATCTCAGATTGCTCTGGCTTGCGGGCATCATCAAAGCCGATTCGCCATAATTGGGTGATCGCACCGATAGTCATATTAAAGCCGCCTTCTGATTTCACACTATAATCATAGGCTTCTTTCAACAAATAATAGATATCATCTGAGACCTTCACTGGCTTGATGCCAGCTTGCGCATTGATTTCATCGATCTCTGACCCTGCTTGGTTGATGGTGATTTTATCGCCTAACTCTCTGATGCGGTCAAAGGCCGGCTTCATAGCGTCCTCTTTGCCTTCATCATAAATGCGAATCCGAGTATACGTGCCTAATAAAAATTCTTCTTGAAAATATGGTTCTTCTCGCAGCGTCGTTGCTTCCTGATCACTGCCGCAGGCTGCCAACATTGTGCCTAAAAAAACAAACATCAGAAAAAACGTTACTTTCTTTTTCATGATTTTCCTCTTTTCTATTGTCTTCAACCTTCATATAATAGCCTTTTTTTGGCAGAATGAAAAGGGGCATTCCGTGATTCCTCAACGTATTTTAGGAATCCTTAATCGAACCTTTTCTTCTTTGTAAAAAACAGTTCTTTTTTAAAACAACCTTCCCACCAGATTGCTTCCTTTTGCACGAACTTGCTTTTTTGACCTTGTTGCCCACGAAAAAAAGACAGCACTCAAAACGAATGCTGTCCTCTTAATGGAAAGAAGTTGTGATTATTCAGTAACGAAGTTATCCACTTCGATTGTTGTTTGGTCGCCTTTTTCAGCGGCATTCAACAATTGTTGTGCATAGATAACAAAGCTGTGGAAGCTGTGGGTTGCTCCTGAAACAACATCCATGTCTGCCACAGAGCCGTCTTCGGCATTGACTGCAGAAACAAAGGCTTCATTGAAGTTTGGAATGAACTCTTCTGGACTTGTACCAGATTTTGCTTCCATGTTTTCGTTGTATGATGCATCATCTTTTTTCGACTCGCCTGCTTCGTTTAGGTAGTCGTAGTTTGATTCAGAGATTTTGCCGTCAGCCACAGTCATTGAGAAGACTACGCGGTAACCGTTTGAGTAGTTCTTTTCTTCTAATGTATAGGTTCCGTCTTTCAAGTCTGCACCATTGTCGATTTCAATGGTTTCCGTGTTGCCTGCTTGCGCCGCTTGAATCAATTGTTGTGCATAGTTTTGGAAGGAATCAAAGGAATGAGTCGCGCCAGAAACTACTTCGATTGAAGAAGGGCTTTGTGCTGCAACTAACTCTTCATTGAATTTAGGAATAAATTCTTCTGGGCTGATGCCTGCTTTTTCTTTCATCGTTTCATTGTATTCAGTGTTTTCTGTTTTTGATTCGCCATCCGCATTGACGTTGTCATATTTTGATTCAACGATTTTGCCGTCTTTGACTGTGATCTCAAATGTGACACGGTAGTCGTTTTTGTAGTTCTTTTCTTCTAAACGATACGTCCCATCTTGCATTGGCTCGCCCGCAACAATGGTTGCTTCCGTGCTTTCTGTTGATGCTGAATCGCTTGCAGAAGTTTGTGATGTACTTTCACTAGTTGACGAAGAAGCTGTGTTATTGTCATCTGCTCCGCAACCCCCTAACAACATTGCTGAGAATGAAAATACCGCCATACCTACAATCAATTTCTTTGCTTTCATAATTATCCACCTTTTACTTGTTTATTTTCCCCACAAAAAAGTTTGTGATACACCTAACATTGTAAAGTAAATTTACGATATGTCAACCGCTTCCTTTCCGCTTTTTTACGGAAAAAGGACTTATTTTTTGATTTTCGCAAGTTTTCACGAATTTCAGGAAATATGCGTTTTTTTCATCAGAATCGTTAGACAAATGAACCATTTGTCTATATAATAGGAACGATTGTGTAATTATTATCATAGATTATTTTTATTAAGGAGAGATTTGCAATGGCAAAGAAAAACATTGTCGTTGTCGGTGCCGGTTATGCAGGCGTTTCTGCTACGAAGTACATGGCAAAGAAATTGAAAAAAGACAATGATGTTGAGATAACATTGATCGACCGTCACTCTTATCATACGATGATGACTGAACTGCATGAAGTCGCTGGAGGACGTGTAGAACCTACCGCAATTCAATATGACTTGCAGCGCTTGTTCTCACGCAAGAAAAATGTTCGTTTAGTAACCGATACAGTAACTGGGATCGATAAAGAAAATAAAACCGTCCAAACAAAATTAGGTAGCTATTCATTTGACTACTTGATTTTAGGGATGGGTGGCGAACCGAACGACTTTGGTACACCTGGTGTTAAAGAAAACGGCTTTACTTTATGGTCATTTGACGATGCTGTCCGTATTCGCGAACACATTGAAAAAACTGTCGCAAAAGCAGCGATCGAACCAGATGCAGCATTACGCAAAGCAATGTTGACCTTTGTCGTTTGTGGTTCTGGATTTACCGGGATCGAAATGATCGGTGAACTGATCGATTGGAAAGATCGTTTAGCTTCCGATTATAAATTGGACCCTAGTGAAATCAGCTTGAAAGTCGTTGAAGCAATGCCAACGATCTTGAACATGCTTGATCGTAACGATGCAGCCAAAGCAGAACGCTACTTGAAGAAAAACAATGTTGATCTTGTCTTGAATGCACCAATCGTTGAAGTGGCACCTGACCACATCAAACTAAAAGATGGTTCAACGATCCCAACCCACACATTGATCTGGACTGCCGGTGTCAAAGGAACTAGCGATGCTGCTGATTTCGGTTTAGAAACAGCCCGTGGTTTCCGTCTAGTTGCCAATGAGTACATGGAAGCAAAAGGCTACGAAGACAAAAACATCTATATTATTGGTGACTTGGTTTACTTCGAAGAATTCCCGAATACACCAACACCACAAATCGTGCAAGCAGCTGAACAAACAGGTCACACTGCAGCAACGAACATCGTTTCAGCCATCAAAGGCGGCGAAAAACATAAATTCAAAGGAAACTACCAAGGATTTATGGTTTCGATCGGTGCCAAATGGGGCGTGGCGAACTTATTCAATAAGATTCACCTGAGCGGTTTCTTAGCGATCATTATGAAGCACATCGTTAACTTGAAATACTTCTTTGATATTCGTTCTGGTTACTACATGTTCCAATACTTGATGCATGAAATCTTCCACATCAAAGATGACCGGACAGTCGCTCGTGGTCACACGTCTCGTTACGGTAACGTCTTGTGGAGTGTTCCGCTTCGTATTTTCTATGGTCTTGTCTGGTTCGTTGAAGCCTTCAAGAAAATTTTAGGTACGAATGGGGAAGTCTTCAAACCTGGTACTTGGTTCGGTGAAGGTTCTTGGTTCCAAGGCAACAGCGTATTCCCTTGGACTTGGGAATATCAAACAGTCGCTGATGCAGCAAGTGGTGCTAGTGAAGCAGCCGATGCAGCAAGTGCCGCTAGTGGCGCCGGTGAAGCAGCCGATGCAGCGACACAAGCCGCACACTTTGGTTTGAGCTATGCTTACGGTGAACAACCAATGATCGTGATCGAAAAATCACCTGACTGGTTCACAAAAGTTATGCAATTTATCATGCCAAACAACGACGTTGCAATGTTCTTCCAAAAATTCATGGTCTTCTTTGAAATTGCTTTAGCTCTTGCATTGATGGCTGGTCTCTTCACTTGGTTAGTGAACGCAACGACCATCGTTTTAGTGTTAACTTTCTGTATGTCTGGTATGTTCTACTGGGTAAACATCTGGTTCATTCCAGTTGCGTTTGCCTTGATGAACGGTTCAGGACGCGCAGTCGGTTTAGATCGTTGGGTAATCCCATGGTTGCAACGTACCCTTGGAAAATGGTGGTACGGTACCCCTCGCTCCTTATATGGCAATAAATAAGCCAGCAAAATAGAATACCTGTACGACTTCATGAGACTAAGACATTCTGATTTTCAATCAGTGTCTTGGTCTCTTTCCAAGTACAGAACTTTTTCTTGATTGTCCTTGCACAGAAATCGGTGGATTATTGAGGATTCAGCTAGTAGAATCTTGTCTTCTTATGCTAGAATGAGACACATCACATGAAAGAACAGGAGTCTTTTTTGATGAAACTAAAAGAATTTATCCGCGATGCCCATTTAAAACCATGGGATGGCGTCATCATACTTGTTTTGATCCTCAGCTCTTTTTTACCGATTTTTATTTTTGGCCAGACGCAAACGGCTGACAAAGAAGCCGTCTTGCGGGTCGATGGGACAGAAATCAAACGTTTTGACTTAGTTGAAGGTCAAAAAACGTACACCTATCTTTATGAAGATGAAGACGGGGATACCAATTTACTGGAGATCGAAGGCGATCGGATCCGAATCAAGGAAGCTGATTGCGGCGACCAGATTTGTGTGCGCCGTGGCTGGGCCAGTAAAAATGGGGAAACCATCGTCTGTCTACCTCATAAATTGGTGATCGAAATCCAAGCCGCAGATGGGAGTGAGACCGACGATCTAATCTATTGATCGTTTGCTTATGAGTCGATTACAACGAATAATTTTCATCTCACTGCTGGTCGCCCAAGGGGTCGTGATTGGTTTAGTTGAAAATATGATCCCTTATCCATTTGCCTTTGCGCCTGGTGCGAAACTAGGTTTGGCAAATTTAATTACCATTATTGCTTTGTTCACCATGCCGAAAAAAGACAGCTTTCTCTTGATTTGGCTAAGACTGATTTTAACGACGTTACTAGGAGGAACGGTTTCGACCTTCTTATATAGTATGAGTGGTTCCTTACTGAGCTACTTTGGGATGTCTTTGGTGAAACAGTTGGGGCCTAAGCGTGTCAGCATCATCGGCATTAGTGCGGCTGGCGGTTTCTTGCACAACGTCGGACAGTTGATCACCGCCTCATGGATCGCTCAATCCTGGAGCGTGATGCTCTACTTGCCGGTCCTGTCTTTCTTTGGGATCTTGTCCGGGATCGCTATCGGGATCGCCGCCAACTACTTGCTGCGTCGTGTTGAAACACTGCGCCGTTTTCAAATTGATTATGAACGCCAGACCAAAGTCAAATGGCGCTCGGATTCAGAATAAAGGAGTTAATTATGAAACTTCATTCCATGTGGCAAGAGTATCCAGCACTGCAAGCTGACTTATCTGCCTCCTTGCAATTGATGGAAAAATCATTAAAACTAAAAAACAAAGAGGTCGAACAAGCGATCCTGTCCATGATCCATTCAGGTGGGAAACTGCTGCGTCCTGCTTATCAGCTGCTCTTTTCTGCTTATGGCAGTGACAAAGATCGCGAAAAAGCTGTCGCATTGGCGGCTTCGATCGAGATGCTCCACACTGCTTCGCTGATCCACGACGATATCGTCGATCATGCGGACACCCGACGCAAGCTGCCGACCATTCGTTCCGAATTTGGCAACGATGTCGCTGTCTATGCTGGTGATTACCTCTTCGTCTGCTGCTTCAAATTGATGGCGGATTATGCTAGCTCCATGAAAAGCTTGCAAATGAATTCCCGTAGTATGGAAAAAATCCTCGCCGGCGAATTAGGGCAAATGAGCAAACGATACGATTTGTCCGTCACCGTCGAGGATTACTTAGAAAACATTCGCGGCAAAACCGCTGAATTGTTTGCCTTAAGCTGCTTCATCGGGGCTTACGAAAGCGGCACTTCCTTGCGCTTTGCCAATCAAGCCCGTGAGATCGGCGAAGCCATTGGCCTTGCCTTTCAAATCATGGATGACGTCTTGGATTATAGTCAAGATGCGACTGCCTTAGGAAAACCAGTATTGGAAGATGTTCGGCAAGGCGTCTATTCTTTGCCGCTGTTGATGGCATTGAAAAATGACCGCCAACAACTGTTGCCACTGCTGGAAAAACAAGCTGCCATGACTGAGGCGGATACCCATGAAGTCTATCGGATCGTCCAAGAAAGCGCCGGGATTGACGAAGCCAAGAAACTCGCTGCCGACTACACGAAAAAAGCTTTGCAAGCGATCCAGAAATTGCCTGAGACCAAAGATGAAACCAAAACATATCTTTATCAGATCACTGCTCAGATCCTTGGGCGTCAGAACTGATCAAGGATCTAGGATAAACCCAGCAGCTGGGATCATCCTGAAATAAGCCCCCAAGGTTCGATTTCTGATCTACTTTTGGGGACTTTTTAGTTGATAGCTAGAATTTTATACGCAAAAAAAGCCTCAACGGACAAATCATCTGTCCGTTGAGGCTTTTTTTCTTTTAACGCATCGTCACAAATTCTTCTGACCCCGTCGGATGAATGGCAACGGTTTGATCAAAGTCTGCTTTCGTAGCACCCATTTTGATGGCTACAGCGAAGCCTTGCAACATTTCATCGACACCGATCCCGATGCCGTGCAGACCGATGATTTTTTCTTCTTCTCCTAAGCACACCAATTTCATCTCACATTTTTGGCGATACTCATTTAAAGCAAAGTACATCGGTGTAAAGCGCGAACGGTACACCTTTATCTGCTCTTGGCCATATTTTGCCAAGGCTGCTTCTTCGGATAAACCAATCGTGGCAATCGGTGGATGCGTAAAGATGACCGTCGGCACTAAGTGATAATCCAAGTACGCATCGCTTTGACCGTTGAACAAGCGTTCAGACAAGCGACGACCGGCGGCGATCGCAACCGGGGTTAAATCTAATTTTCCAATGACATCGCCCACTGCAAAAATCGAGTCAGCTGTGGTATTTTGATATTTGTCCACAATGATAAACCCTTTTTCATCCAATTGGACATCGGTGTTTTCCAGACCTAACTTATCCGTATTCGGCACGCGACCACCAGCAAAAAGGACGCAATCGCCGGTCAAAGTTTCGCCATTTTCAAAGTGAACGAGATACTCGTCACCTTCTTTAATGATACGAGAGGCAACGTAGCCTGCATAAGTTTCGATTCCTGATTCTTGGTACATCTCCACGAGATTATCCGCAAGCATCTTGTCAAAGGTTCGTAATGGCCGCTCTTTGCGGTACGCCCAAGCCACTTGGCTGCCCAGCTGTTGGCTGACCCCGCTGATTTCGGCTGCGATGTAGCCTGCCCCTAAGACGACCATACGCTTTGGTGCTTCTCGCAACGCAAAAAAACCATTCGAGTCAATGGCGTACTCACCGCCGGGAATATTCATCGCGCTAGGTTTTCCACCGGTGGCAATCAAAATGTTTGCTGCATGGTAGTTTTCCCCATTGACGGTAACCGTGTGGTTATCCACAAACTGTGCATAACCGTGGATAACTTCTACATTGTTACTGTCTAAGCCTTTTTGATAAGCTGTGTGTAAAAAATCAATGTATTTTTCACGGTTATCCACAAGCTCAGTAAAATTAAATTTATCCACATGTGGATAAATGCCGTAGCTAGTTGCGTCCCGCTTGATCATTTCTAACATCTCACTGGCTTGCCACATGACTTTTTTCGGCACACAGCCGACATTGACACAGGTGCCGCCTAATTCATTGCCTTCGATCAATAATACTTTGGCGCCGTGCATTCCTGCTCGATTGGCTGAGGCGATCCCGCCGCTGCCGCCGCCAATTACTATGTAGTCGTATGTTTCCATATTTGTTGTTTCCTCCTTAAGATTGTCTATGTTCTCATCGATCCTTTTTGGCTGGATTGATTCAACAAAAAAAGCCGAGAGAAACTCTCGACCTTATTTTTTCTTCCGAATCATGTCTCCGACTTCCACCGGTTCTTTGACCGGCATCGTCAGCAGCATCATAGGATTTGGTGCACGATCGATGGATTCACCGTCTTCATTATACATGACTTCGACGGTTTGGTGAAAGTGATGGAATCCGGGACCGTAAAATTCGATTTCATCGCCGACGGAAAAGTGGTTCCGTTGCCGGATCGTAGCTGTTTTCGTTGCCGGATCATATGCCATGACTTCCCCAATAAACTTGTATTGTGGAATTTTCCGACGTGGACCAAACAACTGCTCATTTTCACTCGGGGTATCATAGTAAAAGCCTGACGCAAGCTCGCGCTGCGCAACTTTCCACAGTTCATCGATCCATTCTTGTTTGCAGACATAGTTCTCTGGATCGGCCATGTAACTGTCCACGGCTGCTTTATAAACGTTCGCCACGGTTGAAACATAGTGGATCGATTTCATGCGGCCTTCGATTTTGAAACTATCCACGCCGTTTTCAATCAGATCAGGGATATGTTCAATCATCGACATATCCACAGCACTCATAGAAAACTCTTCTTCCACTGTACCGTTCTTGGTCAAACTGTTTCGTTCCGTTGCAAAGGGCATGTCAAACAGATCATATTTCCAACGGCAAGATTGCGAACAGCCGCCGCGATTAGCGTCTCGCATCGACATATGATTGGACAAAGTACAACGGCCAGAATACGAAATACACATGGCGCCATGAATAAAGGCTTCGATCTCCACGCTGGTATTTTTGCGGATCTCAGCGACTTCCTCCATCGACACTTCCCGAGCGAGGACGACCCGTTCTAGGCCTTCTTCTCGCCAAAATTCCAACGTTTCATAGTTCGTGGCACTGGCTTGGGTGGACAAATGGATCGGTAGACCCGGCGCTTCTGTTGCGCAGATCTGGATCAAAGCTGGATCAGAAACAATCACGGCCGAAATACCGACATCTCGCAATTCCCGAAAGAACTCCCCTGCACCTTCTTGATTGCCCTCATGAGTCACCATGTTGGCTGCTACATAGACTTTTGCGTTGTGGGCTTTGGCAAAAGCTACCCCTTCCGCCATTTCTTCATAGGTAAAGTTTCCCGCGCGACTCCGTAGGCCATAGGCATTGCCGCCGATATAGACAGCGTCAGCGCCATAGTGGATCGCTGTTTTTAATTTTTCTAACGTACCAGCTGGTGCTAACACTTCTGGTCGTTTCAATGCTTGTTTAACGGTCATTTGTTCTTGCTCCTTACTTGATATCGTCAGGATCGATGGCATAAAATCCAGTGTCTAACCCACGTTCTGCCGGATGAAGTTGGGCAACTTGTTCACTGAGCACAGCAGCTTGCTCTGCTTGCCACTCCCCACTTTCTACAAGGGTCTTGGCTTGGGCAAACAGTTTAGCAATTGCCACAAAGGCTGCCCCTCGTGTATAGATTCCGTCCAACTTCCAGGTTTGAAAGCCTGTTTCGGCTAATTCCGCCAGCTGCAGCATCAAATTAATGTCGTTATTGGCAAAAATGTGCGTACCGTGGCTATCTTCATAAATGGAATAGTGGGTTTCTTCTTTTTTCGGTTCGGATAAAAACAACCCACGATCGTGGTTCTTTTCTTCCGATTGTTGGGTATAGTTATAATAATTTTGTAAAAGCGGACGCTTCGATTGGTGAATGCAGGTCGCACCATAAACCAATACTTCCACAGGAATATTTAGTTGCGGGGCCATGATTTTCATTTCCTCGAAAGGAACTTCTCGCGCTAAAACGGCTGCCCTTGCCCCTTTTTGTCCCCAAAAATTGATTTGACGAGCGCTTGTTACTAAGGTTTCCCCTGCATAGATAAATGGCAAGGCACATTCTGGATTTTGCTTCATGCGGTAAATGATCCCAGGATCTCCGAGAGCGATTTGATCGGCTTGATTGGTCTTCAGAAATGCTAGGTATTCTGGAATCAGCTTCATTTTTTCTGGGTGCATGATGCCATTGACCGCGATCGTCACTTTCTTTCCAGCTTCGTGGGCCATGTCGATCAGTCTGATTTGCTCTTCACGAGAAAAAGAGGCCGGTAGGCGCAGCCCAAATGTCTCTTCTCCAAAAAACAATGTATCAACATAAGGGATCAGCTGCTGTGCTTGCTCGATCGATTCCACCGTGGCGATAATCTCAACCATAATACTCCTCCTTTTTTCAACTCATTCATAGTATCACACAGCAGGATTCTTTCCAAGAGGTCTCGTTACTCTTTTTTTCACGAATAGCGCTTTGCTCATTAATCAATCGTTGTCATAAAACTATTTAGAAGGATATTTTTTTGTGAATCATCAATCATAATCAGTGGATACTTCTTGATCACTACTAGACATAGCATGACAAAAAAGCGGCGTTCCTATGGATGCCGATTGCTCGACCATAGAAACGCCACTGCCGTTATTGGCTCGACTTAAACTTGTTGCAAGACCCGTGCTTGTCCCTCTTTGACATTGAGGGTGATCGATCCTTTGGAAGCACCGATCGTCACTTTGTCACCTAAATGAATTTGTCCTGATAGGAGTGCTTCACTTAAACGGTCTTCGACTTCTTTTTGCAAGGCCCGACGAATCGGCCGTGCCCCATATTCTGGATCAAAACCAGCTTTACCGATCACATCAATGGCAGATGGCGTGATCTTCAATTGGATGTCTTGGTTGCCTAATCGTTTGATGATCGCTTTGCTCATGATCTTCACGATCTCGTGGATCTCCCCTTCACCTAAGGATTGGAAGACCACTGTTTCATCCACACGGTTCAAGAACTCTGGACGGAAGGCTTTTTTCAGCTCTTCTAAGATCCGTTTTTGCATCGCTTGGTGATCTTTCGTTAAATCAGTGACATTAAACCCAACGCTTTTTTCTTCGCGGATTTGTTGGGCACCGATATTAGAGGTCATAATCAAAATCGTGTTGCGGAAATCGACCTTCCGACCTTTGGCATCCGTCAAATGACCATCATCTAGCACTTGCAAGAGGATATTGAAGACATCGGGATGGGCTTTTTCCACCTCGTCCAATAAGATGACGGAGTATGGTTTTGAACGGATTTTTTCCGTCAATTGCCCACCTTCATCGTAGCCGACATAGCCTGGCGGTGAACCGATCAAACGGCTCGTGCTGTATTTTTCCATAAATTCGGACATATCGACACGAACCAAGGCATCTTCACTACCAAACATCGCTTCTGCTAAGGCTTTGGCAAGCTCGGTTTTCCCGACACCGGTCGGGCCTAAGAACATGAAGGAACCAATTGGACGGTTCGGATCTTTCAACCCACTGCGGGCGCGGCGGATCGAACGAGCGACTGCCTTGACTGCTTCTTCTTGGCCAACTACCCGTTGATGCAAGATCTTTTCAAGATCCAACAAGCGTTCGCTTTCTTTTTTCTCCATCTGCTGCAAAGGTACGCCGGTCCATTGGGAAACGACCGTAGCAACATCTTCTGCAGTAACACTATCGGCATAGCCTGATGCTTCTTTGACTTCCATAAACGCTACTTCCGTCAGCTGTTGGGTCAATTTCTTTTCCTTGATCCGTAAACGAGCTGCTGCTTCAAAATCTTGCTGACGAATAGCGGCTTCTTTTTCTTCGATCAAGTTGGCGATCTCGTTTTGCAGATCTGCCAATTCTGAACTTTCATCGGTTTTGTCTAAACGCACTTTGGCAGCTGATTCATCCATCAAATCGATGGCTTTATCTGGTAATTGGCGCGAATTGATGTAACGCACGGACAGTTGCACAGCGGCGTGTAACGCATCATCAGAAATTTCCACCCCATGATGTTCTTCATAACGAGGACGCAAGCCCCGTAAAATTTCTTCCGCTTCTTCTGGTGTCGGTTCGTCGACTTGCACCCGGGCAAAACGGCGTTCTAACGCAGAATCTTTTTCAATGTATTTTTGGTACTCATCTAGTGTTGTGGCACCGATGGTTTGCAATTCCCCACGGGCTAAGGCTGGTTTCAGAATATTCGAGGCATCAATCGCCCCTTCTGCTCCGCCGGCCCCAATTAGTGTATGCAATTCATCAATGAATAAGATGATTTGACCATCTTGATAGATCTCATCAATGATTTTTTTCATTCGGTCTTCAAATTCGCCCCGGTATTTCGTTCCGGCAACTAAAGCCCCCATGTCCAGCATCATCAAACGCTTGTTTTGCATGTCTTCTGGGACTTCCCCATTGATGATTTTTTGGGCTAAGCCTTCGGCGATCGCGGTTTTCCCAACACCAGGTTCCCCCACGAGAACAGGGTTGTTTTTGGTACGACGGCTAAGGATCTGGATCAGGCGTTTGACTTCTTTGGCACGACCGACAACAGGATCCAACCGTTTTTCACGGGCTAATTTGGTCAAATCACGGGCTAAGGAATCCAAGGTTGGTGTTCCTTGCTGCGCTTTGGCTTGGGCTGGACGACGACGACCAGCACTTCCGTTGGTTTTGCTTTCATTGAAGCCCATTTTTTTCTTCAAAAGCTGACGCATTTTCGCGAGACTCAAGCCGAGATTCAGCATGATTCGTGAAGCCAAAATGTCTTCGTCTCTTAATAAGCCTAATAATAGATGTTCGGTACCAATCTGCGGTGCCCCTAAACGCTTGGCTTCATCCCCTGCATAGGCAAATGTATGTTTTGCTCGTGGTGAATACGCGAGATAGGCATTTTCTGGGTATTGACGAACGGTGCCGTACCCTGTTAAATGTTCGATTTCTTCACGAATATCGTTTTCTGTGATATTCATTTCCCGTAACGTTTTGCCGGCGATCCCGTTTTGTTCAATGACCAGTGCCAATAGAATATGTTCAGAACCTACCGCTTGGTGCTTAAAGTATTTTGCTTCTTCTTGGGCGATAGCCAAAACGGCTTTCGCGCGTTGGGTGAATAATTCATCCATCTCTTTCACTTCCTGTCTTCGTAACTTAATCGTTCTAGAATTGCATGGAGCAAATCAGCTCGTGTTCTATTTTCATAAGGAGAACGTCCTAGAACTGCTTTCGCGATGACGGTCAATAATAAGTTGCCTTCTCGCTTGGACAGGATTCCTTCCTCATAAAGTTTCTGGATTATTGCATACGCATCTTTTTCCGAGATGGTTTCATCGAATAGTTGATTCATTTCTTTTAAGTAGTGGTGGCTGTCCGTGATTTTGACTTTTTCGATCCGAATATAGCCGCCCCCGCCGCGTTTGCTTTCAACCGCATAGCCTCTTTGAACGGTGAAGCGGGTATTGATCACGTAGTTTATTTGTGAGGGCACGCAGTTGAACAAATTTGCCATTTCCGCGCGACGAATCTCAATGGTTTCACTATCTTCAAGAATTTTCTTCAAATATGCTTCAATCAAATCGGAAGTATTGTGATGACTCAATTCATTCCCTCCCTTGACTAATTCTGACCTTCATTATACCCAATTTTTGAATCCTTGGAAAGATGTACGCTTGCACAAATGGCAGGACTAAAGGAAATTTTAAAGACACCTGTGCCTCACTATAAGGTTTAGAAACAAAAACAAGCAGCTGGACGGGGAACAAAAAGAGAATTCTTTGGTCCCCGAAGGCTGCTTGGTTAATGTATTTGGTTTTAGCTAGTTTCTAATCACTTTCTGAGCTACTTTCACTCGTAGCGCTTGAATCAGAGGAATCATCTGAACTACTGCTTGGCGTCGATGAGGACGAATCATCTGGTTCAGGTCCTCTAGAGATCGTGACCGTTACAGTAGAGCCAACTTCGACGGAGGTTCCAGCACCTGGAGAGACACGGACAACATGTCCAGCTGGTACCGAGTCATTATAGCCGTCCTCTTCCTCAAAAGTTGAGTCCAATCCCGCTTCATTCAAATCTGCTTCTGCATCGGCTTGGCTTTTCCCAACGATTCTTGGTACATTGACCATTTCCTGCCCACTGCTGACCGTCAAAGTGATGGTCGTTTGGGAAGTCACCACCGTTTCACCTGTTGCGGGTGCTTGGGCGATGATCGTGCCTGATGGTTGACTGCTAGATTGATAGTTCACTTCGATCTGTGATCGGTCGACACCACGAGAAGTCAATGCTGCTCGTGCATCTGCCTCTGTCATGCCATAATAGTTGTCCATTGCGAAGCTATCTGGTCCGGAGCTGACCTTAAAGGTGATTTCGTCTTCTGCTGGGGAAACTTCCCGCCCTGCTGCTGGTGATTGACTGATAATATCCCCTTCATCGACATCATCTGACGACTCTAGCTCTTCTTTGATTCTGTCTTCATCAAAGCCCAAATCGATCAACTCTTTTTTGACATCATCAAAGGAGCGACCTTCATAGTCATCAAGGGTGATTTTCTTGGTTCCGCTACTGATGTAGAGGGTCACGACGGAATTCTTTTTGACTTCATTGCCTTCTGGCGGATCGGTCTTGACGACATTGCCTGCTTCGACTTCATCGTCTTCGATTTCTTCTACCTCGTCTGCCACTTGTAAGCCAGCGGCTTCCAGTTCGGCCCGGGCGGCCGCTTCTGTCTGGCCGTTGACTTCAGGAATCGCTACATCCCCCCGACCACCGCCGAATAGGAAGTAACTGCCTATGCCTAGCAGTGCGATCACCATAATGACCGGCAGCAGCAGCCAGCGTTTGCGTTTTTTCTTTTTTGGTTTCGCTGATTCTTCGGCTTGATCCGCAGCCGTTTCTGCCACGGGTTCTTCCACTGGCGGCGTTTCAACTTGGGCTGCTTCTACAGGGGTCAGCACTCTCGTTTCATCCATCAGGGCATGAGGTTCCCATCTCGGTTCATTGAGTCGATCAGGTGACAATACAGTATCAAGATCCGCTCGCATTTCATCGGCAGTTTTGTACCGATCCGCCGGTTCTTTGGCGGTCGCCTTCAATACGACGTTTTCCAGCGATTGCGGAACATTTTTGTCATAGATCCGAATCGAAGGGATCTCATCTTGGAAATGTTTCAAGGCGATCGTTACGGCTGATTCGCCATCAAAAGGTACTTTGCCGGTTAAAATTTCATAGAGAATGATCCCAATCGCATAAATATCTGATTGATTGGTCGCCATACTGCCTCGTGCTTGTTCTGGTGAAAGATAATGCACCGAGCCTAGCATCGAGTTGGTTTGGGTGATCGATGTTTCTGATAGGGCGATCGCGATCCCAAAATCGGTGATTTTCACCACGCCGTCTTCATTGATCAGCACATTCTGGGGCTTGAGGTCCCGGTGAATGATGCGGTGTTGATGGGCCAGCGCTACCGCTGATAAGATTTGTTGGATGATATCAACGATCTGCAAATAAGGTACGGGATAGTGCGTTTGGATATAGCGCTTGAGATCCATCCCTTTGACATATTCCATCACCAAAAACTGCATGCCGTCTTCTTCGCCGACATCATAAACGGTTACGATGTTGGGATGAACCAGCTCAGTCGCCGCCAATGCTTCTCGTTGAAAGCGCCGAATCGCACTTTGGTCGTTTTGGAAGTCAAAACGAAGCACTTTGATTGCCACTTCACGGTCTAAGATCAAGTCATGCGCCAAAAACACATTTGCCATTCCGCCGCTGCCGATATTGCCGATGATTTTGTATCGGCCGTTTATCTTCTTCCCAATTTCGATCATGGGCGCTCTCCTCCAACTTTAATCAATAATACCGTGATATTGTCGACACCGCCGCGTTCGTTGGCTTGATCGATCAATGATTGCACTGCTTCTTCCAGCACAGGGGTTTCTTGGATCGTTGCTGTGATCTCTTCATCTGAGACCATGTTGGTCAATCCGTCTGAACACAGCAGCAAATAATCCCCGTCTGCAATAAAGTGGATCGCCACATCGACTTCGACTTCGCTTGGCATGCCGATCGAGCGGGTCAAAACGTTTTTGCGAGGATGATTCAAGGCCATTTCTGCTGTGATTTGTCCTGACTTCACCAATTCATTGACCAGTGAATGGTCCTCTGTGATTTGGGTCAGCACTTGATTGCGTAAAAGATAGGCACGGCTGTCCCCGACATTGGCAATCGTAAACTGGTCGCCTAATAAGGCCACAGCAATGATCGTGGTGCCCATGCCGCTAAGTTCTTCTTGTTCTTGTCCTTTTTGGAAAATCACTTGGCTTTCTGCTTGGATTTTTTGGATCAACCATTGGGCAGTTTTTTCACTGTCTGTCAGCTCTGTCTGTTCCCAAGCGGTGCCAATCTCACTGACTGCTTGACGGCTAGCGACATCTCCGGCCCGGTGGCCCCCCATGCCATCGGCAAGCAAGGCCAATGTCACATTGGCTTTATTTACATAGGTTGCTGCAAAATCTTGGTTTGTGTTGCGACGTTTGCCGACATCTGTTTGAAAACGAATCTCCAATTTCTTTCACCTCGTTACTTTTTGCGTAGACAACTGATAAAAAAGCCATCTGTCATAAAATCTTGCGGATAGATCGTCAACATATCCTCTTGAACAGCTTCGGCTGCCAGCGGTCCTACCGCAAGAGGCATTTGCTCAAATTCAGGATGGTCAGCGAGAAACGCTGCCACGACTTGTTGATTTTCTTCCTCTAGAATCGTACATGTGCTGTAGACCATTATACCCGATTTTTTCAAGGTTGGGGCGGCACTTTCCAAAATCTCTCGCTGAATCTGCGGCAAGCGTTGGAAATCGGCCTCCGTCTTGCTGTATTTGATGTCCGGCTTACGGCGCATCAACCCTAATCCAGAACAAGGGGCATCCACTAAGATGCGATCAAATTGTTCGGGGGCAAAGGTTTGAGCCGTCTCTCGGGCATCCATCACGCGGGTTTCCACAACTGCTTCTACGCCTAAACGTTGGGCATTTTGCTGAATCAGCTTAACTTTATGGGCATGGATATCCAGTGCTGTCACTTTGCCGCCCTCTGCGGCAGACAAGAAGGCAGCGATATGGGTCGTTTTGCCTCCTGGTGCGGCGCAGGCATCCAATACTTGATGGTTCCGGGCTACTTGTAAAACGGGGGCAACCAGCATCGAACTTTCATCTTGGATCGTCAGTAAGCCTTCTTTGTAGAGGGAAGAGCCCGCCATAAAGCCTTTATCAGCCACAACCCCATAAGGGGAAAGCTCACTTGGTCGTGCGTCAATGCCTTCTTCTTGTAGCCGTTCGATCGCTGCTGCTTGCGAGATGCGCTGCAGATCGATACGACCACTGGCATGATTGGGTTCAAATAGGGCATAGCCTAGCTCACTGGTTTCTTCGATCCCAATTTGTTTGACTAGTTTCTTCGTTAGCCATAAGGGCAGGCTGATTTCCGTTGCTGAACGTTCCATTGGGTCTTTAATCAATGCCAAGTCTGGCACTCCTTGTCGTTGGATCGTGCGCAGCACGCCATTGACGAATTTACCAGTCCCCGGATTGCCTTTGGCTTTCGCAATATCCACGGCTTCATGAATGATGGCATGGGCGGGTACTTTATCGAGATACAGCATCTGATACAAGGAAAGCCGCAGCAGCGTTTTGACCCACGGGTCGACTTTGCGGGCATTTTTAATAAACCGGTCCAAATAATAATCCAATAAAAGCTGACGACTGATGGTGCCGTACACCAATTCAGTCAGTAAGCGACCGTCCTTGTCATTTAAACGCCCTTGATTCATCAATTCCCGCAGCAGTAGATTGGAATAAGCACCGCCTTTTTCGATTCGCAACAACGCTTCTAGTGCCACAAAACGCACTGTATATTGTATGTCTCCAAGATTACGCTTCATAGGTACCTACCTGATCCCCTTTTTGAATCTGTTGTCCACTGCCGTTTAAGAATGCGGCAATGTCTTGTCGGCCTTTTCCAGCTGGCTGCAATTCATCGATAGCCAATACCGTGCCTTCCCCACAAGCGATCAGCAACGTTTTTTTCGTCCGTTCAATGATCGTTCCTGGCTGGGCTGTCGTCGTTTGCTCCAGCGGTGTTACTTGCCAAAGCTTCCAGCGGTTGCCGTTTTGTGTCGTAAAGGCGATCGGCCATGGCCGCATGCCTCGGACTTGGGCATCGATTTGCACCGCCGTTTTCTGCCAGTCGATGGCTTCTTGTTCACGGCTGATATTCGGCGAGAAGGTTACTTTCGCTTCTTCTTGCGGAACCGGCTGCAACTCTCCTGACAAGATTTTCGGCAGGGTTTCCAGCAGCAAGTCTTTGCCCAGCAGGCTCAACTTATCAAACATCGTCCCCACATCATCTTGTGCCGTGATGGGCAAATGAGCTTGAGCAAAAATACCGCCAGCATCCATTTTTTTGATCATTTCCATGATGGTTACACCCGTTTCTTGCTCGTCTTCCATGATGGCATAATGCACAGGTGCTCCGCCACGGTATTTCGGTAGTAGGGACGCATGAACGTTGATAGCGCCATACTTCGGTACTTCTAGTAAAGCACTAGGTAAAAATTGGCCGAAAGCTGCCGTGATCAGCAGATCAGGTGCTAAAGCTTGAATCTGCTCCATTTCTGGTGACCCACTGATTTTTTCTGGTTGTAAAACCAACAAGCCATGCTTCAACGCCGCTTCTTTGACGGGTGTCGGAGTGATGGTTTTTTTGCGACCGACGGGACGATCCGGCTGTGTCACGACTGCTGCCACTTCATAGCCGGCTTCAAGCAAACCTTCTAAAATTGGGACGGAAAACGCCGGGGTACCCATAAAGACGATTTTAGTCATTTTCATGTTCCTCCATATACTTTTCTAAGTCTTCTTCAGGAATGCGTTCGACGAGCTTGTCGACAAACAGCACGCCATTTAAATGATCGATCTCATGCTGCATCGCACGCGCCAAGTAGCCGAATGCTTCCACTTCCATTTCTTCTCCTTCTCGATCGAAATAGCGGACAGTGATCTCGTCTGCTCGTTTGACGGTCCCAAAGGTGTGGGGAATACTCAAGCAGCCTTCCACATCAAGGGATTCACCAGAAGAAGCGATGATCTCAGGGTTGATCATTTCAAAGCGATCGTCTTCTTCGACTTCCACGATCGCCACTTGCAGGTTTTTGCCGACTTGCGGTGCGGCAATACCGATCCCGTCATGGGCGACCATCGTTTCATAAAGGTCGTCTAGTAGCTGAACGAGCTCATCGGTAATTACTTTGACGGGTTTTGCTTGCCGACGAAGACGTTCATCGGGGGTGATAATAATAGGATAACGCATATTTTCTCCTCTAAATAAAATTCAACGGCTCTTGGTCAATCGATACGTACAATCCTTTGCGCTGATCGATTTGACTTTGATCCAACAGACGGGTCAACAAAGCAGGTAGCTGCGGTTCATTTTTGTATTTAATGATCAATTGGTAGTAATAACGGTTTTTCACCCGCAAAATCGCACTTGGTGCCGGACCCAACAAAATACTTCGCGGTGACAGCTCCTGCTGCAGATCCCGCGCGATCGCAAACATCTTCTGAGCGGCGACTTGCTCTTCGGGATGGCTGCAGGTGATTTTGACGGTGAAATAATACGGTGGATAACCGCTTTGGTGCCGCATCCACATCTCTTTTTGATAGAAATCTTCGTAGTCTTGCGACTGCGCCAACTGGATGGCATAGTGCTCAGGGTTGAATGTTTGGATCACCACTTCGCCGGTTTTTTCTGCCCGACCTGCCCGACCACTGACCTGAGTCAGCAGCTGGAACGTCCGTTCACTCGAACGAAAATCTGGCAAGTTCAAGGCGGTATCGGCATTCAAGACCCCTACCAGTGTGATATCAGGAAAATCCAAGCCTTTGGCGATCATTTGGGTCCCCAACAAAATATCCGCTTTTTTCTCCCCAAACAAGGTCAAGATTTTTTCGTGGGCGCCTTTTTTGCGGGTGGTATCGACATCCATCCGTAAAACCCGCGCTTCGGGAAACAGTTCCTTCAACTCTTCTTCCACTTTTTGCGTGCCCGTTCCGTAATAACGAATCTTGTCTGCATTACAGTTGGGGCAACGATGGGGGATGTGTTCTTCATGTCCGCAATAATGACAGCGCATCGTTTTGGTATCCATATGGAGCGTCAAGGAGATGTCGCAATTTGGGCAAGGCAAAACATACCCACAATCGCGGCACATCACGAAGGAAGAGTAGCCGCGCCGATTCAGCAGCAAGACGATCTGTTCTTTGCGGGCCAAGCGGTCTGTGATTTTTTCCTGTAACGGACGAGAAAAGGTTTGATACTTTTTGTTGGCAAATTCGGTACGCATATCCACGACTTCGATCTGCGGTAATTGCGCACTGGTTTTTGCCCGTTGATTCAATTTCAATAGGCGGTAGACTTCTTTTTGCGCCCGGGCACGAGACTCCAATGACGGCGTCGCACTGCCTAACACCACTGGACAATGATGGTACTGGCTGCGCCAAATCGCTAAATCTCTCGCATGGTAACGAGGGGCTTCATCTTGCTTGTAGGAAGCTTCGTGCTCCTCATCGACGATGATGACCCCGATGTTTTTCAACGGAGCAAAAATCGCCGAGCGGGCGCCAACCACCACCTGCGCCTCCCCACGTTCGATCTTACGCCATTCATCGTATTTTTCACCTTGGGACAAGCCGCTGTGTAAAACAGCCACTGCGTCGCCGAGACGGCTTTTAAAGCGTTCGACCATTTGCGGGGTCAAAGCGATCTCCGGTACGAGCATGATCGCAGTTTTGCCTTGTTTCAGCAATTGGGCGATCGCTTGTAGATAGACTTCTGTTTTTCCACTGCCGGTGATCCCTTCCAGTAAAAAAGTCTGCGCCTCTTGGTTATCCGCACAAGCAGTGATTTGCGCTACTGCAGCTGCCTGTTCTTCATTTAATTCAAGGGGGACCGTTTTTTGAAATTGACGGTCTTTGTAAGGATCACGGTAGGCTTCAACTTCCGTAAAGGTCAGCCAGCCAGCTTCTTGCGCTTGGTTCAAAGCCGCGGTGGAAATCCCTTGTTCGGTAAAAAAGGAAACCGGCAAGCGGGCTTCCTCTGTCAAAATCTGTAAGATTTCCAGCTTGCGTTTAGCCCCTTTGCGCAGCTGTTGCTGGACGGCGGGGATTTCTGCTGGCTCGATCTTACGTTCAATATAACGGGTCATTTTCGCTTTGTTTTTATTTTTCACGAGGTACTGCAGTTCAACTACTGCGGCTTCCCGCAAAGGCTTCAACTGCGGCAGCAGCCCGGCACTTTCGGCGGCTTGCCAGCTGAGGATGCCGTCTTCAGGAAAATATTCTTTGATGGGATGATTTCCTTCGAGTAAAACGATCTGCTTTTGGTACTCGGCTTTCATCACACTAGGCAGCATCGTCTGCAAGCAAGTAATCTTAAAGGCAAAGGTCGTTTCCTTCATGTAGTCGGCTAATTGGAGAAGTTCTTCATTGACGACAGGCGACAAATCCAACAAACGAACGATTGGTTTTAAGGTCTGTTGCGGTTCGGCAACTTCTGAAAGCCCGACGACGAACCCTTGGATATGGCGGTCGCCTTTGCCAAATGGCACTTCGACCCGCATTCCTGTCTCAATGGCGGCTTGTAATTCTGATGGGATCAGATAAGTAAAAGGCTGATCGGTCTGCATCGTGGGAACATCCACGATCACTTCTGCTATGTACGCCATCTCTTCTCCTCCTTTTAGGTTCTATTTTACTAAATGGGCTGGGGTTTGTCTGTACCCCTTACAAAAATTTAACCATCGCCATTCAAAAGAAAAAGCCAGAACACAGGCGTGCTCTAGCTTGCTTTTGTCTATAGCTTTTGTTCGTCGCGGATACGCGCTTCTAATTCTTTTTGTTCTTGGTCTTTTTGCGCTTTGCGCTCTTCTTGTTCCATTTTCAAACGGGCCCGTTTGATTTCCGGATGCGGATCATTAACGACTAATTCCGCTTCGATTTCTTCAAGCGCTTGACCCACGCTTTTCACTGAATCAAAGTTTTCTAATGTTGCTTGCGCACCGGCATCAAGTTCATGCGCCCGTTTGCTTGCTAAGATCACTAATGAATATTTTGAGTTGACACGATCCAACAAAGAATCGATTGAAGGTTTTAACATCATATTTCTTACAGCTCCTCTAACATTTTGATATAGGTTCCGATCACTCGGTCAACGCGAAAATGTTCACTCGAAATAATTTCGCGAATTCGTTGGACTGCCTTAGGTACTTCATCATTGACAACGGCATAATCATACAAAGCCATCATTTCGATTTCTTCACGGGCGACACGCATCCGTTCATCGATCACTTCGGCAGAGTCGGTTCCTCTTCCTGTAATACGAGAGCGTAATTCTGCCAGATCAGGTGGCGTCAGAAAAATAAACACACCATCGGGAACTTTGTCTTTTACTTGTTTTGCCCCTTGCACTTCGATCTCTAAAAATACATCTTTTCCTTGATCCAGTGTTTGTTGGACATAAGATAATGGGGTGCCATAATAATTGCCGACATATTCGGCGTATTCCAGCATTTCACCGGCTTCGATCAAGGCTTCAAATTCTTCCCGCGTGCGGAAATAGTAATCGACCCCTTCCACTTCCCCCTCGCGTTTTTGACGAGTGGTCATTGAAACGGAATATTGAAAATCGTTGTCGTCACTCTCAAAAATTGCTTTGCGCACGGTCCCTTTCCCTACTCCGGAAGGTCCTGATAAAACTATAAGTAATCCTCGCTCTGACATAATGACGTCCTTTCACTGACATTTGCTTAACGTCTATTTTGCACTTTTTTTCAGCAACTTTCAAGAACTACTTTATTATAATGGGAATTTCATGAAATTGCTAGTCTACACTTCGGCTACTTTCTTAAAAGCCCATGTTGCTTAAGGTATTGATGACCCCTGCTAATTCGTCTTTGGCAGTGATCGCTTTTTCGGTCGGATCCGCCACTTCTTGGCAATCGATACGTACGATGTACCGACGATTTAAAGAAACAGCTACGCCATCAACTAGTAGATGAAGAAAATCCGGCTCGATGGCTACGCAGGCATCTTCCCACGCAGAGAAATTCTCTTTATCAGAGGGAATACTGCGCTTGATGACATTTTTTCCGCTCAGTTCGTGAAAGGTGATATCGTAATATTTCATTGGTTCATTCCTCCTACTCGATGTTTTGAACTTGTTCTCTGATTTTCTCAATGATCGTCTTCATTTGGACGACACTGTTTTTGATTTGGATCGGACTTGATTTTGAGCCAATCGTATTGACTTCTCGGTTCATCTCTTGGATCAAGAAATCCAGCTCTCGACCTATCGGCGTCTCAGCTGCCAGCAGCTCCGTCATCGTCGTTAAATGGATACTTAAACGATCCAGTTCTTCGTGGATATCGCCGCGTTCCAATAAAATCGCCAACTCTGTCAGTAAACGATCGCGATCGACTTCTTCCCCTAAATAAGCAGTCAGTTTCTTTTCAAAGCGTTCTTGGTAGTCCGCCTCATAGAGGGCCACGAATTGTTTGAGTTCTGTTAGTTTTTCCTGCAGCTGTTGCTGGTTTTCTTGCAAGATCTGCAGAATGCCTTGCCCTTCCACCCAGCGGCTTTGGTCGATCGCTGCCAACGCTTGGTCTAATGCTTCCATCACGCCATCGGCTAAGGTGCTTTCTTCTGGCTCTTGATCAGAGATCGTTAGAAAAGCCTCATGGAGCAAGAATTGTTCCAGCAATGCTGCTTTTGGAAGCTCTGCCAGGTCAAAACGGTCTTTGGCTTCGGTATCGATCTCCTGCATGAAACGTTCCAGCAAGTCCCATTGGATCTCGATCTGTTTCGTATTTGCGGTTTTTTCTTTTAACGTCACATACAATTCGATTCGTCCTCGCTGGAGGGTCTGCTTGATCGACTGCCGTAAAGCACCTTCTAGAGGATTCAATTGTTTGGGCATTCGCAGCTGCAGGTCCAAAAAGCGCTGATTGACACTTTTGATCTCAATTTCGATCTGCACATCTGGCGTTTCTGCACTGCCTTTGCCAAAACCAGTCATACTTTTCATTTGATCACTCCTCACCCTTTTGCTTTCTTACATGGAAAGCAGGGCTTTTTTAAGTTCTGCAAATTCTTCATTGGATAAGGTCACGCCTTTGCCCATCTTCTCGTGCTCTGGGCCCCAATCTCTCAGATCAAATTTTGGCGGACGCCCATTCCAGCTCACCAAATTCAATTCTTTGCGCCAGCCTCTTTGATTTTCCGAAAGCACGGCGATCTCTTCAACGATTTCATACGAAAATTTATCCATTTTCTGCTCCTTTCAAAAGATAGTGACTATACGCTGCCATTAAAGCAGTCAGCGGGTAACGCCGACGAATCTGCTGAAGGGCGGGCAGATTCAATTGCTGCGTCCGATAAAAAAAGAAAAAGCGGTTTTGCTCGGACAAGACAAAAAAACGGTCGCGATAATAACTCAGCCACTCTGTGATCGACCAGGCATCGGCTTCTTCCACTGCCTTTAGCGCAATTTTCTCAGCTAAAGCCGTTAGAATCGTTTCCTGCTCATAAATCACCGTAGGCGCTAGATACAATACTTTCGCGGTACACTCTATCAGTATACGCCCCCACTGCTCAAATGGCACATCCTCTTGATAGAATTTACGCATTTTTTTCCAAAATTCTTTTTTCTTTAGTTCCTGATAAAGCAACGGGTCTGTCTGGCGTAGCTCTTTCAAAAAGCCCCGCCATAACGGCTGAAAATCAACCGTCTTTTCAAAGGTATACCAATGGCCTTGGTATTTGCCGAACACTTTCAAGGTTTCCAAATAGCCCAAGGTCATATTATCCAGCGAACGCTGGGCATCAAAAACCAAAAAGCTGCCTAAGGACCAAGGAGACCCTAACGAAAGTTGCGCAGTTTCTTCCGTCAAAACCGTCCTTTTATTGATGCCGGGTCCTTGGACATCCACGGTGATACATTCCGTTGCCCCTTGCTGTAGAGCGACATCGATGGGCAGGTTATTGCGATAGCCGCCATCAATGTAATAGACGTCATTAATTTTTTGCGCCTGCATCGCTGGATAAAATGAGGCTGATGCCAATAACCAATGCAGGTTTTCTTCTACTGCTGATGGATCAAAGGCATAAACCGTCTCCTTGAAATCTGGCAGACGAGTCGTACAGATTAGCAAATGACAAGCAGTTTGGCTGAATTTTTCTTGATCAAAGGTCTTTTGCAAAAGCTTTGCCAAGGGTTCGGTACTGGCGCCGTTGCTTTTGACCGCTTCGCGGACCAGCGAGTTGGCTTGATTCATCAAATCCCGCAGCGTTTGGGCTCGTACCGAAGCAAGCGGATAGTGCAATACTTGCTCGCTGGAGATATTTGCCCATAAATCGACTGCCGCTTCCACATCGTTCATTAAAATCAAGGCACCATTCAACGCACCGACGGAAGTTCCCGTGATCCATTCAAAGGTGATGCCCCGTTCTTGCAGCGCTTGCCAAACCCCGATTTGATACGCCCCATGAGCACCGCCACCGCCTAAAACCAGCGCCGTCTGATAAGCTAGCGCTTTTTGATACCCTTGAGGGACCACCTGATACCCTTGCTGGATAAACCACTCCGCCAAGGGGGTCCGATGAGGAAGCTGCCACAAGACGGCTGCTACAAAGCGACTGCGGGCGAAGTTTTCTGTCACGGCCAGCAGTTGTTTCCAAGTAAACTCGGCGGCCGCTTCCACCAGCAGATTGGTGATAGTCAGTGTCTTTTGGTCAAAATCAAACTGCCCAGCAAGGTAAAGACGTCCGTAACGGCTGTCGATCTGCCAGCCCTGCTGCGCTATATCGGCTAGAAAGGCTCGTCGCGCTTTTGAATGTGACTCAAAAAAGGAAAAGACGAGTCGGCTTTCTTGAAATCCTGCCCTTTGTGCAAGAAAATCGATCGAAGTCAGTTTTTTCACTTTCATCAAGACGCCTCCTTATGCAAAAAAGAATAGACGAATGACACGCCAGCTGCCGTACCACTCGAGCTATTCTTTTGATTAAAATGTTCGTTGTGCCATGTTGAATGCTGCCAACATCTCATCCGTTGCTTCGTCGACAGGCGTTACAGATTCCAGATCACCTTGGATCACACGACGGGTGACACCGCCCATTTCCCCACAGGTGATCAGCGTGATCATTTTGCGGCCTTCTACTTCGTCAAGCAAATAAACATCGGTCGGGTCGACCCGCACAGAAGAAGTCGCAGTATACGTGTAAATATTTTCCAGATCGGTCACATAGATAGCCGCCCCGATCGCGACATCATCCAATGGTGTAAACAGGAGCTCTGGCGATTGAGCGCGATGGCTAGCTAACGCGTAATTGCCTTCCCCCATTTTTTGGGTGGGACTTAACGTACCAGCACCATACAGCAAGGCCTCGTTGGCCAAGCCTTTAAAAATCGGCAGATTGATCCCAACACTGGGAACCGCCACGCCGCCGATCACTGGCAAAGCTTTGTTGCTCAGCTGCGCCCGTAAGACTGCTTCTGAACTTGCCGGCTCCACGGCATCAAAATCAAAGGTCGCTTCCGCTTCCATATTTTTTTCGACCTCACTACGATCAATGGTGCCGACTGCGTATGCTTCACCTGTTTGTTTAATAAAATAATTTTTGATTTGATTATTAAAAATCAATGCTAAACCAATCAATAACAGCACAAGCAAAAAGAGATTGCTCAGCCAATTCGAAAGTCTGCTTTTCTTTTTTCTCATAGGTTCTCGTCTCCATTAGTTTCTTCTTTTATCATACCAAAATCCTCATAAAGACGCCAATTTGTGCAATTTTTTTTACGAAAAGACAAGATTTGCCTTTTTTTGTCGAAAAAGGGAACTTAAAAATTGTTTTTTCTGTTATTTTGTAATATAACTTTAAACGAAAAGATACAAGCAATTTTCAGCGCTTTGTTGTAGAATGAACTTAGTATATAGGAGGGATCGATCGGCATGTCTAACACGATTTACGTACATATTGATACAACCAGCAATGCCGTCTTGACCCGCGGGCTTGCCCCCCAAGATTTTAACAAGAGCATCGTCCATCAGCCCAAGAATTTGCTCTTGCTTGATCCTTCCAGTGATTTCGGCGAATTCGACGGTCATACGGGCTTAAAAGTCATCCGTGGAATGGAAGATGTCCAACTGTTTTTTCAGCAGATCAACAAAGGTCGCATTGCCGAAGAAATGAAGTGGATCGATTTTAATGATTACGAGATGGTCAAAGAATTGACGCCTTTAGAGATCTCCGAATTGTTATATTTTGGCCACATGAAGACACACCTCCACTCCCCTTTCTTTTACAAACTGCAAAATAACTTTGTTTTCTTTGACTTAAAAGATGCTCGTTCCCGCGTTTATTATCGTTACTTAGATGAATATTACCGGATCTTGGCGGATCGGATCACCCGCATCGTCTTAGAAAAAATCAATGATCGCCTCTCCTTTTTTAAAAAAGCAACACCGGTGGAAAAACTCGATTTTAATTTGCTGAAAGAGTTGCGGGGAATCATGCAAGAAGGCATCGTCTTCTGTCTGACACAAGAACAACTGATCGATAAAACTTATACGATCCCGATCTATCTGTCAGAAGATGCTGGCTTGAAAAGCACATTGGTCAATCAAAAAGAGTTAGATCAAATTGCAGTTTTGCGCTACTCAGCCAGCAAAAAAAACTGGTCGTTGGAAATTGATCAAGAAGATTTGGCTTTTGGCTTTTTCGACAAAAAAATGTCTTGATGCTTCTCTTTTTCAAAGAGCATCAAGACATTTTTTATGATTTCATTTCTAAAACTAAGCTTTCGGCACAAATAATTTTGGAGCGGCCTTGACTAAGAGACCTAGGACGACCCCTACATAAACGATATTGATAATGACCGATGTTCCATTGAAGATCAAGGAATACAGATACGGGCTTTGTCCTTCTGGTGCGTACATTCCCCAGACAAACACCCCTGCCCAATAATGCCAAAACCAACGGCTAATCACCGCCACGATGCCCCCTAAGACGACATACCACGTAACGGTTTTGCTGTTTTGACGGATCGCTTGCTGGATTTTATTAGCAAACAAGCCGCCCATCCCGCCAAAAGCAAAGGCAAAGGGATATTCAAAGATGATCTGTGGAACGGTGATAAAGTTACGCATGGCGCTACCAATCAAAATATTCAGCAAGCCCCACATAAATCCCGCCGTCATTCCCGGTAGCACCCCGCGACGATACGAATACAAGACCAAGGGCACGAGCCCTAGAGACAAGTCGATACTGGAATTGGCTGTCTGGATCGGGATATACGACAAGACGACCCCGATCGCAGCAATCATCGTTCCTTCCGTCCACACTTGCAGCGACATTTTTCGTTTCAAAAAAAACTCCTCCTTTAGAATCATCACAATTCACAAAGGAGAAGTGTTAGACACTTCAACTCGTCACAATTCCTACGTTCGCATGATCGAAACAGGTACGAAGGGTTTAGAGTACTCTCATTCTCAGCCTTTGCAGACTCCCCTTTGTGATTAGATTCTATTTTATTTTGTGCTTGCGTTTCGCAAGTCACTTTCAAGAATACCATAAATTGGTGAAAAGAAACATGACTGCGATCGTTTTTTCTAAAAACATCCTGAAACTCCTCAGAAAAAAACAACCAATGAGCGGTTAAAGACCGACCATTGGCTGTTGTTCTCATGCTTATGAGGCACGATTAAATTGATAATTTTGATTCAAACAGTGGACTTACTGGTTTGTTCTCATGGATTCGTTTGATCGCTTCGCCCATCAAGGCACCAACACTGATCTCATCGATTTTTTTCGACTTACGGTCTTCTGGCAAGTAAATCGAATCTGTCACAACTAGATGCTCAATGGCCGAATCTTCGATCCGTTCCAAGGCAGGTCCTGACAAGACAGGGTGAGTACATGAGGCGTAAACACTTTTGGCACCTGCTTGTTTCAACGCATTCGCAGCCAATGTGATGGTACCAGCAGTATCGATCATATCGTCGATCAAGACACAAGTTTTGCCTTCAACATGACCAATGATATTCATGACTTCCGCTACGTTGGCTTTCGGACGACGTTTGTCGATGATCGCGATTGGTGACTTAAGAAACTCAGCTAATTTGCGGGCACGAGTCACGCCACCGTGGTCTGGTGAAACGACTACGACGTCATCGCCTTGAATGCCTCTTTCCAAGAAGTAGTTGGCGATCAATGGTGCACCCATCAAGTGGTCAACTGGGATATCAAAGAACCCTTGAATCTGTGAAGCATGCAAATCCAGTGTAACCATACGGTTCGCACCGGCTTTTTCGATCATGTTTGCTACAAGTTTTGCGGTGATTGGTTCTCTTGATCGCGCTTTGCGGTCTTGTCTTGCATAACCATAATAAGGCATTACTACATTGATCGTCTTCGCACTGGCGCGCTTCAAAGCATCGATCATGATCAGCAATTCCATTAGGTTATCGTTTACAGGGCTGCTGGTTGATTGAATCACGTAGACGTGGGCACCACGAATACTTTCTTCAATATTCACTTGGATTTCACCATCGCTAAATTGTTTGACTGAACACTTACCTAATTCAACACCTACTGCAGCTGCGATTTTTTCCGCCAAAGGACGATTTGAGTTCAGAGAAAAAATCTTCAATCTTGGATCAAAATAATGATTTGACATGAGAACCTCCACTTTCTTTGCGTTCATCTAGAAAAAAATGACTCCTTTTTACTAGAATCTTCTTCCTAATAAATAGTAGTCATTTTTCCTTAAGAAATCAAGTCATTTCGCTATTTCTAATTTAGATAAGGTAACTTTTTCGCGTAATCCGCTTTATTTTCCTGACGGGCGCGGGCAATCGCCATACTGTGTTTAGGAACATCTTTGGTGATCGTTGAGCCAGCAGCGATCATCGTTTCCTCTTCGATGGTCAAGGGCGCAACCAGATTAGACCCGGAGCCGATAAAGCAATTGTCCCCGACAGTCGTTTTAAATTTGCTCTTGCCGTCATAATTAACAAAGACTACACCGCAGCCGACGTTGATGTTTTTGCCTAAGGTTGCATCACCGACATAGGACAAGTGTCCGACTTTGGTGCCTTCACCAATCGTCGCATTTTTGATTTCCACAAAGTTACCGATATGGGCATGGGCCAAAATTTCCGCATTGGGGCGAAGGTGGGCATTGGGACCGACATCGGCGCCATCATGAATGATGCTCTCCTCGATCGTCGATGCCTTGATCGTCACTTGGTTGCCGATCTTGCTGTCTTCAATTTCAGAAGCTGCCGTAATGACACAGTCTTCTCCGATCGTCGTCTGCCCTTTGATGATCACACCGGCTTCGATCAAGGTATCTGAACCAATCACAACGCCTTCGTCGATATAAGTCGTCGCCGGGTCGATCAAGGTCACGCCGTTTTGCATGTGCTGACGGTTGATCCGCTGGCGCATCAAGCGATTAGCTTCGGCTAAGGCGATGCGGTCGTTGACTCCTAAAGATTCATGGAAATCTTCGGTTTGATAAGCAGCGATGATTTTGCCGTCTTCCTTTAAGATCTCAATAATATCAGTCAAGTAGTACTCCCCTTGGGCATTGTCCGTATCTAATTTTGCCAAGGCGTCAAATAACAATTCATTGTCAAAGCAATACGTGCCTGTATTGATTTCTTGGATCAGTGCTTCTTCGGTCGACGCATCTTTTTGCTCGACGATTTTTTCCACGATGCCGACATGATCCCGTACGATCCGGCCATAGCCCGTTGGGTCTGCCGCTTGTGCCGTCAAGATCGTCGCCGACGCATTTTTCCCTTGGTGGTAATCGAACAAATTATTCAAGGTTTCCGTCGTCAATAACGGCGTATCCCCACTAATTACTAAGGTCGTGCCTTTTTTACCCTTTAAAAATGATTCGGCTTGAACGACAGCGTGACCGGTACCTAATTGTTCGGCTTGTAAGGCGTAATTGGTGCGATCCCCCAGTTGCTCCTTGACCATTTCCGCCCCGTGACCAACGATCGTCACGATCTCTTCAGGATTTGTTTCCACCACTCGGTTCATGATGTGCTCCACCATTGGCTTACCGCAAACCGGATGTAACACTTTATATAGCTTCGATTTCATGCGCGTGCCTTTTCCAGCCGCTAAAATTATTGCAAAACGTGCGTCCACGTATTCCACTCCTATCAATCTGAACGATTTTTGTTCATTGAATTTCCTATAAACAGTTTAGCCCAAGTACTTGTAAATTTCAACGATTTAAGGAATCCCCACCTAGACCAATCAAAAAAAGACTGGCAGCCGCCGTTCGAAAAACAGCTGCTTGCGCCAGTCTAAGAGCCACAAAAATCAGGCTTTTTTCTCAAAATAATTTCCCGGTACTACCGAGATCGTTTTGGTCTGGGTATCGACATCTTCAACATACAGCAGAGAGCTGTAATCGCTGATGGCCCGCTTGCCTTTGAATTTCGTTTCGGCAAAAACCGTAATACCGACTAATTCGGCCTCAAATTCTTCAATCAAGCTCTTCATCCCATTGACCGTGCCGCCGCCTTTCATAAAGTCATCAACCACCAATACTCTAGAGCCGCGCTTTAAGCTGCGTTTGGATAATTCCATTTTTTCGATCCGCTCTGAAGAACCAGAGACATAATTGACACTCACGGTCGAGCCTTCAGTGATCTTGGAATCACGACGCACGATCACGAAGGGAACATTCAAGTAGTAAGAGACTGCTTGAGCGATCGGAACTCCTTTAGTAGCAACGGTCATCACCGCATCGATTTGTTCGCCTAAATATTTGGAAGCGATGATGCGGCCGACTTGGCGCAGCAATTCCGGTTCGCCCAATAAGTCAGATAGATAGACATAGCCGCCAGGCAACAAACGGTCTTGCTCAGACAAGCGTTTTGCCAGCCCTTCAACGTACGCATACGCTTCTTCTTCAGAAATTTCAGGCACAAAAAAAACACCGCCAGCAGCGCCTGGCACGGTATCAAGAATGCCTGTTCCTCGTTCTTTAAAGGTCTTTTTGATAATAGATAAATCTTCGCTAATCGATGATTTTGCAGAGGCATATCGTTTAGAAAAGAAGGACAATGAAATCAATTCATGGGGATGATTCAACAAATAATGTGTCATATCGATCAGTCGTTCACTTCGACGTATTTTCACACCGGACAACTCCTTTAGTTTATTCGCCTTATTATAAGGCTTTTCCGGGATAAATGCGAGCATTATCTGAAATATTGCTTATATCGTTCGGTTTTGATTAGAGTTTAAAAAAAAGAAACGAAAATTCTTCGTTTCTTTTTCATAAATCTCTTTATTTGAGGCGTTGTTTTCGTTGCACGAGGATCACGATGCGTTTGATCAAATTGATTACTAAGAAAAGAGCGATAAAAACCAGCGTAATCGTCGCTCCCGGTGGTGTGTCCAAATAAAAGGAACTGGTCAAACCAGACATCATCCCAATCATGCCGATCACGACACTGATCAAAATCACCGCGTTGAAGCTTTTGCCTAAACGCATACTGATGGCAGCTGGTAAAACCATGATCGCAGAGATCAGCAATGCACCCGCAATCGGGATCATCATGGCGATTGCCACCCCCGTCAAGACATTAAAGAGCATCGACATCACTCGCACAGGCAAGCCATCGACATGAGCGGTATCTTCATCAAAGGTCAAAATGTACATGGGCCGTTTGAATAAGAAAAATAAAGCAAAAACGACTAAAAACAAAAAGCCTAAGATCCAAACTTGCTCTTGTGTGATCGTAACGATCGACCCAAACAAATACGATTGGATACTCGTTGCGGAGTTTCCACCGCTAAGGTTCATCAAGACGAGGGCTAACGCTAAACCGCCGGACATCAAAATGGCGATCGAAATCTCTGAATAACTGCGGTACAGTGTTCGCAAGTATTCCAAAATGATTGCGGCAATGACTACGATCAATAGCGTCGTCAAACTCGGATTTAGATTTAGAAAGAAGCCTAGTGCCACCCCTGCTAAAGAGACATGGGACAGCGTATCAGCCATCAATGACTGTCGTCGAATCACCAGAAAGACCCCTAGCATTGGTGCGATACCAGCAATAAAAATCGCCGCAAGAAAAGCTCTTCTCATGAATTCATATGAAAGCAGCGCCATGGTGAATCCTCCTTCCGCACTAAACGGATCTGACGGTCCGCATATTCTTTGATATCTTCGTGATCATGAGTGATCATCAAAATCGACTTGCCGTGGTCATGAGCATTGTGCCGCAGCAGTTCATAAAACAGATTGCGGGATTGTTCATCCATCCCCGTAGTCGGTTCATCTAAAATAAATAAATCAGGATCCGTGGCAAAGACCCGTGCCAAGCTGATCCGCTGTTTTTGGCCACCGGACAACTCACCGATCCGTTTATGACGCACGTCCCACATCCCGACGGCATCTAATGCACGGCGGACATGTTCATGGTCTCGTTTCGTCAGTCGCTTGAACCAACGATCTCTTGGGTAGCGGCCTGATTGGACCAATTCCAAAACGGTGCTGGGGAACCCGACGTTAAAGGAAGCAATCTGCTGAGGAATGTAGCCGATGCTTAATTTTTCACCAGCTGCATTCTTGGTCGCCAAGGTGACTGCACCTTTAGAAGGTTTCAACAAACCAAGGGTTGCTTTGATCAAAGTAGATTTTGCCGCCCCATTTTCGCCGGTCAAAATCACGAATTCGCCGTCTTCAACAAAGTAAGAAATGTCTTCCAAGACGGGCTCATCATCATAATAAAAGGTCAAATCTTTTACATCGATATAACGCACGCAGGCGCCTCCTTAGTGAATACTTTTTTGTAATGCTGCCAAATTGTCTTCCATTACAGACAGGTATGTTTCGCCGTTATCCATCTGCTCTTGCGTCAAGCTTTCTAATGGATTCAAGACCGCTAACTCCACGCCCGTTTCAGAGGCTAAGGTCTCAGCCACCTTCGATGAGGCATTTTCTTCAAAATAGATAACTTTGACTTGTTTTTCTTCCACATATTCTTTCAGCTCAGCCAACCGACTTGGCGTTGGTTCTTGATCGGGTGAAATGCCCGAAATCGATTCTTCGACTAAATCATACTGCCGTGCCAAATAGCCAAAGGCTGCGTGCTGCGTAACGAAGGTTCGTTGGGTCGCATCCTTTAATGCCGCTTGGTAGGCTTCATCTAAAGCAGAAAGCTTTTCGATATAGGCAGCCGCATTTTCCGTAAAGGTTGCCTTTTGCTCAGGAAACTTCGCAATCAGGTCATCGCGGATCGTTTCTACTTCTTGGATCGCTAAGACTGGGTCAGTCCAAACATGAGGGTCATACGTATGATCATGGCCTTCATGGCTGTCTTCGTCCTCGTGACCATGCTCTTCCTCTGTGCCTTCCACCAACTGAATGTTTTTGGCCGCTTCAATCACTGCTGTTTGCTCAGGATCGACGGAATCCGTCAAACTAGCAACCCAAGTTTCTAGCTCAGGACTATTGTAGACAAAGGCATCTGCATCCATAATTTTGGTCATATCTTTGGCACTTGGCTCATAGTCATGAGGTTCTGTTCCTGCAGGGATCAGCAAGGAGACATCCGCTGCCTCACCTGCGACTTCTTTCGTAAATTCGTACATTGGGTAAAAGGTCGTGACGATCGACAGCTTTTCTGCGTCACTCGATTGACTTGTCGCTTCTTGCTGCCCACAAGCGCCAAGAAGCACGCCCCCTAAAAGGAGTGCTGTAGTAAGTAAGATTTTTTTCATCGGGATTTCCCCTTCCATTTGCTGGCTCATCTTTTTATTTTTAAAACGGAACAACTCCGTTTTGTTAGCAAAAGTTACTCTATCAAATGATTTCCGGTTCGTCAAGACAAATCGTACGTTTTACGATTTAAAACTTTTATTTCGAGATAAATCGGAAAACATAGGAGAAAACGTTCATTTGAAGCGGATTCTTCTCTCGGGAACATCGTCTTATTTTACACCGTTGGCCATGCGATTCCTTTGTGATAAATTGAAAAATTAGAGAGTAAGTAGGATAATAAGCTAAAAGCACTTGGAGGAAACGAAGATGAACGAATTTGTAACTGTGCCGCCAACTGTAAACAACAGCGAACTGCTGAATCGAATCGATTTACCAGAAGATCCTGCATCGCAGCAAACCGAAGAAATCCGCAAAACGATCGACAAACCATTGTATGAAGAAGACAAAAAGAAAAAATCCGCAAAGAAGCAGCACCAAAAAGAATAGCCTTTGCTTTAGGTAAAGAATCAGACCCCGACGCCTTTTTTTCGTCGGGGTCTTTTCTGTAAGGTAGCTTCTAGATGCTTCCTCCCTACCTCAGCTGCCTTATTCTTTACTATTGAACTGGATTTTATAGAAGGAATGCAAAAAAACACAGGCGAATCCAGCCTGTGTCCTTGACTCATTCATTTCAATGTACGTACAAGATAAACCTCATCGCAGAATCCTTTTAAGGCATTATAGACCCGCTGTGCCCGCGAATATTTTTGACAAAGAGCAAAGACAGTCGGTCCGCTGCCGGTCATCAAGGCAACATCGGCGCCGTATTTCATCATGCGATCTTTGATCTGTTGGACGATCGGATACTTCGGGATCGTGATGGCTTCTAGGCTATTGCCCATGGCAGCGATCATTGCTGGGTAATCTTCGGCTAAGACGGCGGCAGACAATGCTGCGATATCTGGATGGTGCAGTTGGTCCAGCTCAACTTCTTGAAAGATTTTCCCCGTTGAAACACTCAGACGAGGTTTGACTAAGATGACCCAACATTGCGGCATCGGCCGCAGCGGCGTCACCAGCTCCCCTTTTCCTGCAATATGAGCAGTGGTCCCATACAGACAATAGGGAACATCAGTGCCAACTTCCATACCAATATCGATCAGCTCTGCCATGGAGAGGTCCAAGTCCCAAAGGCGAACCATCCCCCGCAGCGCTGCCGCACAATCCGTACTGCCACCACCTAACCCAGCTGCCACCGGGATATTCTTGGTGATGCGAATGCGGATGCCTTTTTTGATACCATAGCGTTTTTTTAAAATACTGGCGGCCTGATAGACATTATTGCGTTTATCGATCGGTAAAAAAGCTTTGTTGGTTTCTACAATGATCTTATCTTCTGCTATCTCTTCCATTATCAGACGGTCGGCTAGATCAACACTAGACATCACCATTTCCAACTCATGGTAGCCGTCTGTTCTTTTCTCTAACACATCGAGACCGAGGTTGATCTTAGCTGGCGCTTTTTCAATAATCTCCATCTTCATTCATCCAATCATCTGATAGTTATTTAGTTCTATCATAGCAGATTCTTATAAGATAGTTGAGTGATTTCTCTTGTTTTTATGATTGTTGCCATTTTGGTTGCCCTTTGGCTTGGTTCCTCGTAAAATAGAGGTACCAACTCAATGGATAAAAGAAAGCGGGGGAACCACATGGCAAATTTGATTCCAAGAGATTTAGCAGGCGGCGAAGAACTATTAGGCAAATTAATGAACAGTTTTTGGCAAGAACGACAAATGAACACGGACATTAAAGAATACGAAGACAAGTATCTCGTTCAAGCAGATTTACCCGGCATCAAGAAAGAAAACATCCGCGTCAGTTACGTCAACAACACGCTGACGATTTCAGCTGCTCAAACAGAAACCACTGAAACCGAGGATGATTTCGGACATTATTTGCGCAAAGAACGCTCCAGCAGTGCCTATCAACGGACCTTCACCATCACAGACATTGATGACGAGTCCATCAAAGCAGTGTTTGAAGACGGCGTTTTGACCCTGACTTTACCGAAAGCTAGCTACAAAGACGCACCTGCAAAAAACATTCCGATCGAATAACCGAGATACCAAAAAGGCAGTCCCTTCAGAGAACGCTCTGGGGGAACTGCCTTTTCTTATTTGCGTGCTTGTCGTCGATACGCCTGTCTTGAGGTCTGCGGTTCTTCTTCGGAGACCTCTTTTTTGACATACAATTTTAAACTGTATGGTTCGTGGTATTTGACATCATTTTTGACAAAATCACCGCCAGTGATAAATAAGCCCACTGGCTCTAAAGGTTGCTTGCCGGTCCATTGAATCGTGCCAACTTTCGTCATCTCCGTGTAGCTGGTCCCGATCTGCAATACGTACTCGTTTTTCCCTTGCTGTTTGACAAAATAGTAAGGGTACAAGGTATTTTTCGGAATCGTAAAGCCGTTGGATGACGGTTTGATCGCCAATTCTTCTTGAGCGATCAAGGTCTGCAAATGATTCGCCAATACCAGCTGATAGTCTTCTTCAAAATCGATCACCGCTTTTTCAGTCGTCAAACGATCAATGTCGGTGGTGCTGATAGTTTCCCCTTCAATATTGAAGACTTCGTCCGGTAAGACTTTGACAAAGGTCTGAGTAACATCGAACTTCATGTTTTTATTCAAGAAATAATAGAAGATATTCAGTACCCAGAAATAGACTAAGACCAAAAAGCCGATCGTATAAAGGATCGCTTGAAAATAGTTTTGGTTCGCAAACATTCCATAGATGATCCGCAAAATATACGCCGTTGGAATGATACTGAGGATGGTATAGGCGCGATTCAAGTATTTGGGACTGATGTCAAGATAGCCCAAAAATTTGTGGATGCCGTTGATTAAATCTAAAATAAGCGTCATTTTCTCACCTACTCATTTCCTTGATTCTCATCCATGATCACTTGCTGATCTGGCGTGGTTTCTTCACTTGAAGAAGGTGTTTCTTGATTGTTTTCCGGTGTCGCCGGTGAAACACTCTCATCGCTTGATGGCGTCGTTTCTGCAGGCACCGAAGAAGACGGGGTCGTTTCTGGTGTTACTACTTCACTGCTGGATGACGGTGTGATCTGCTGGTCATCGTTCGTCGGTTGTGAGTCCGTGCTAGCAGGTGTTTGATTTTGACTGTCTTCCGTTATCGAAGACGGTGTGCTTTCACTTGGTGCTTGTTCGGTCGTTTCTGTCGTTTCCGTCGCACGACTTGGTTGGCGGTAACTGCCTGAATTCACCACGCCGGTGGCAGTGGCAATGATCGTTGATATCGTTAAAAGTGCAATTGGTTTTAAAATAGGCGGGACTTTTCGCATAATTCTCATCCTTTTCTTACCCGATTCTGCCCATCGGCAGTCTCGGTTCCTTCAGCCTCTTCTTACCTTTATAATCGTTTCTGACAAAAGGGTCAAGATTCCCGAGGCTTCTGTCGCAGGATTTAAAAAAAACTAAACATGTAACTGTTTTCACAAAAAATAACGACGGCAGTTGCCGCCGCTACACAAGGTATTCATAAAACTTTTCAAAGGTCAGGTGCAACGTGCCATGGTAATCTCGTAAAAGGGCGGGCAAAGCGATTACTTCTTCATGTTGGATCGGCGCATCGATTTGAATCACCGCTTGCTCATCATCCAGATAGTAGGAACTAAACAGCTCATCATCAGCGATTTCTTCTAATTGATTGGTCAGCTCTTCATAAAACTTTTCTATGATCGGTTCTGCCAACTCATCAAAGACCGGCTGCAAGGCTGCCTCTACAGCTGGAAACGGCTGTGCGAGTAATTGCTGTCCGCTGAGGGAACGCCGGGTATTCTCATAGGTCAAATAAAGCAGGTCGAAATAATCCTCTTCTTCCCCGATCGCTTCTAGCGTCAAAAGGGCTTTTTCTACCAATGAAACCAAGGACGAGGATACCTCTTGATGCATCACCGCATCGACTTTTTCAAATAGTTGCTGTTTCTCGATGACAAATGTTTCTTCCATAAAAATGAATTCCGCTTTTTCAAAGCAAAGGGGAGTATCAGAGATAAATAGTTGGATCGTTGCCATGGCGTTGCCTTCTTTCTTTTTCAAGCTGCGGACAAAACAGATGATTTGTCAACAGCGAAAATCTTCGTTAGCATAAATAATAGCAGGTGAACAAATTGTTCATCAAGTAATAAGGAGGAGATCGAATGAGTAAAGTTGCTATTATTGTCACTGATCTAGTAGAAGATGTTGAGTTGACGTCACCAAAAGAAGCACTGGAAGCGGCCGGACATGAAGTAGTCGTTATTAGTAATGAAGGCACCGAGACCGTAAAAGGCAAACAAGGTGGAACGTTTCCCGTCGATGCGGCCATCGATACGATCGATCCCGCCAGTTTTGATGCTTTGTTGATCCCAGGCGGTTTCTCCCCTGACCAATTACGGACCGATGAGCGCTATGTGTCATTGACGAAAGACTTTTTGACATCTGATCGCCCCGTCTTTGCCATTTGCCACGGCCCACAACTGTTTATCCAAACAGGACTGACGAAAGATTTGACCTTGACGGCTTATGATTCTGTGCGACCAGATTTAGCCTACGCAGGTGCCACTGTCAAAGATGAGCCCGTCGTGATCGACGAAACTTATCGGTTGATCACCAGTCGGAACCCAGATGACTTAGATGCCTTCAATCAAGCCATTACTGAGGCATTGAACTAACCGCGAATAAGACGTGGTTTCTTTGATAGAAAAAAAGCCGCCAGTTGCAGCGTTCGATCCTTCGTATCGATCGAGCTGCAGCTGAGCGGTTTTTTTTTTGCGTAGCTTTTCAGTTTTCAGTGAATGGCTTTTTTCCTGTTACTCGTCAGAGGGCAACTCAAAACCATCGAAGGTCTCGCCATCATAGTAGCGCAATAATTCTTCCGTCGATAATAAGGAAGACGTCATTTCTTCCTGTGCCTCATTGACCTCTCGAAGTTGGGCAAGGTAAGCCGCGTAGGCTTCTGCCAACTGCCGGTAAACAGCTTGCCGCGATGTTCCTTCCCCTTGGATCGTCGGCAATTCACGGATAAAGGCCCGATAGACGGGGCGATTTTCCTGCCATTCGATCGGCAACTCAATTACTTGAAGCTGGGCTTCTTCAAACCATCGTTCCATTGCTCTCCCTCATTTCTTTTCTTATTATCGTCAAGTTGGCAGCAAAGGTCAATCGGTGAGCCAAAAAACACAGAACAAGCGTTGAAAAAAATTGCCACATCCGCAAAAGCTCGCTTGTTGGGCTAGCTTTTACGGATGCGGCAATTTATCTGCTTGTTCTGTGTGTTACTCGTTTTTATGCAGCAACATACGCATATTTTTCAATGTTTTGTCGGATCGTTTCAATCATGTCTTCATCTTGTAAGCCAGTGATTTCTGCAATGACTTCCGGTAGTGATTTTTCATCCAAAAGTGCTTGTAACTGTTGGCTTTGCTCATCTTCAGGGTCTTTGTAGTTGAAGATCATGCCGATCGTTTCATAGAGATGATCTGGCTGCATGTTGCGTTTTTCTAACTCAAGGACTGGTCGGATAAAGCGTTCTTCGGTCCCTAATTTGCGGACAGGTGTCCGTGCCACCCGAGTGATAGCATCGGAAATGTGCTTGTTTTTAAAGCGTTGGATGATTTTTTCGATATACCGTTCATGTTCTTCAGGATCAAAGGCCCACTTCTCAATTAAAAGCCGCCCAGTTTCTTCGAGAACGGATTTTAATTGGATCACCACTAAATGGTCCTGCATCGCTTCATCGATCGTCTGATAGCCTTGGAGAGCGCCTGTGTACGCTACCGTGGCATGACCCGTATTGACACTGAATAATTTCCGTTCAATATACGGTTCCAGGTCCGCCACATAATGGACCCCTTGCAGATGGATCGATGATTTCATCCCTGACTCTTGGATCACCCATTCGCAAAAAGGTTCTACTTGAACGAATAAGGGATCTTCATGGTGCTGCAGCGGTACGATACGGTCCACCGCTGCATCTGGAAAACCAACCGTCGCTTCCAATGCTGACCAATCCGCAACGTATTTTTGCACTTCGCTTTTTAAAAAGGTCGATCCGCCGATCATGTTCTCACAGGCGATCACATCAATGGCTGGCTTGTCTGGGTGTTGCTGACGTGCTTCTAAGCCTTTGGCGATCAGCTCAGCGATATGCGGCAAAATGTTGGGACCAATGGCGGTCGTAAGGATGTCTGCCTCGGCGATCGCTTGGATCACCGCTTCTGGTTCTTTGGCATTGTTCAATCCCGTCACATGCTCGATGTGGATCTGTTCTTGGGTCTCATCGGCTAATTCGATGGTATACCCTTGTCTTGCTTTTAAGGCGTCAATGATCGTTTCATTGACATCAATAAATGTGATTTCAAAGTTGTTGGCAGCCAATATCTCGCCGATAAAGCCGCGACCAATATTACCTGCACCAAAGTGAACTGCCTTCATGTCTTGTCTCCTCCTTAAATCCTTATGCTACGGTCAAACTTTGTGCGATTTCTTCTTTATCCAAAGCATCCGCCAATTCGACGACGTTATCGATATCACTGCAAAAGAGGGCGATTTGTTGGACCAATTGCAGATGATCTTCCCCTTTGCCCGCAATGCCGAAAAGGACGGTGACGATTTTTTCTTCGTCCGCTGTACCGAAATTCACGCCATCAGGCACTTGCACGATACAGATACCTGATTTTTTGACGTATTTTTTGGCTTCATCCGTACCGTGAGGAATCGCAATAAAGTTCCCCATATAGACTGAGAGCATCTCGTCACGCTCAAGCATGGCTTCGACGTATTCTTTTTCCACACAGCCTGCCGCCAGCAATTTTTCACCGCAGTAACGAATGGCTGCTTCTTTGGTCGCAAATTGTTTGTTCAATTCAATCATGTCTTTTTCTAATACTTGCATTCGGCTCATCCTTTCTTAATTCGCTGCTTTGATCGATGCCACGATCCGTTGATAGTTCGTCGTTCCCATTAGATTATTGACGGATAGATGGATCGCTTCTGGCGCTGAGGTTTGCGCTTGCGGCGTTAAGGCTTCTTTTGTGATCACCAATGAAGAGGCGTTGGCATGGAGATCATTGATATGGCTTTTTCTGATTGGCATCGTCAGAGCTTCTTTGGCTAAAAGATCTTGGAAGACTTTCTGAGCCATCGTTGCCGAACCTTTGCGGTCATCGTGGGCCAAAATGATTTCACTGACTTGCTTAAGGTCATTGGCTGAAGGAACATCTGCCTGGTTGCCTGCTTCAGACGTTTTTTCTGACTCCCCCGCTGTCTTAGTCCCTGACAATGTGGCTACGATTTCATCGTACCGTGGAGAGTTCAGGAAATTCTCAACCGCGACGAAGGTCGCATTTGGCGCTTTTTGTTTGGCACGCTCTTGCAATTCTTCTTGAGTGACGATCAATGTATTGGCATCGTCCGTCAAATTGTTGATGGCGGAATTCGAAACATTTTGTGGAAGACCCGCTTCTTTGACTTTTTTACGTAAGATCGATGCCCCCATAGCACTGGAGCCCATGCCTGCATCACATGCGAAGATGATGCGATTGATGCCCGTCATTGGTTGAGCCGCCAAACCTTTGGCGCTGAGTTTTGCTGCTTGCGTTTGTTGTACTTTTTCTTCAAAATTATCCACCGTATCCTTCGCATCCGCTTTCAAGATCGCGGCAGCGACGATAAAGGACACACCTGCTCCTACGGCAATTCCGGCTAAGACAGAAACGACACTCATCACCGAGTTGAATGGCGTCATTGCTAAGATCGCAATGATCGAACCTGGTGAAGCAGGTGCCCGTAAGCCTGCACCTAACAATTGGAAGGTAAAGCTTCCTGATACACCGCCGGCAATCACTGCTAAGAACATCAATGGTTTCATCATGACGTATGGGAAGTAGATCTCATGGATCCCACCGATAAAGTGAATGATGATCGCTCCAGGTGCCGAAGATTTCGCTGCTCCTTTTCCGAAGAAAGTGAAGGCTAGCAAGACTCCTAAACCAGGTCCAGGATTGGCTTCTAATAAGTAAAGAATTGATTTCCCAAATTCGCTGACTTGCTCAGTACCTAGTGGTGTCAAAATTCCATGGTTGATGGCATTGTTTAAGAATAAGATTTTTGCTGGTTCAATAAAGATATTGGCTAATGGAATCAAGTGGGCATTGACGATCACTTCTACCCCTGCTGCCATTGCTTCTGTCAAGGTGTTAACAACTGGCCCGATTGCTACAAAGCCCAGTAATGCTAAAGCAAAACCGATCAAACCTGATGAAAAGTTGTTGACCAACATTTCAAAGCCAGCGCGAACTTTGTCTTGGAAGATCTCGTCAAATTTCTTGATGACCCAACCGCCTAAAGGACCCATGATCATTGCACCCAAGAGCATTGGGATATCCGTTCCGACGATGACCCCCATCGTTGCGATCGCCCCAACCACGGCTCCGCGGTCACCAGCAATCACTTTCCCGCCGGTATACCCAATCAAGATTGGGATCAAATACGTTAGCATTGGACCGACCATCGTTGCAAAGGCTTCATTTGGTAAATACCCATCTGGAATAAATAATGCCGTTAATACACCCCATGCAATCAATGCGCCGATATTTGGCATCACCATACTCGACAACGTACTGCCTAATTTTTGAACTTTTGCTTTTACTGATGATTTGGCTGCTTTTTGTGTCTGTTCCATTTTTTTCTCTCCTCTCGTCTGCTTACACCCTTATTGTAGGCGCTTCCCAAAACGGTCGAAAGTCGTACTTTGGCACAAAAAACTGTGCCAAAACTTGTAGCCAAACAGGCAGAACAAAAAAACGCGAGTAGCCCCTACACTCACTGGCTTTTTGTTATGTTTCACGTGAAGCATTTTTTATTTGGTTTTTGCCAAAACGAAAAAAAACGTGTACCCGCTCCTTCTACTCAAGGTAGAAAGAGCGAGCACACGGAGGCAGCTCATTCACTCATTTCGTTCGCTGCTCTTGTTACAAGCCAGTCTGCTGCTGATTGCTTATTCTTCTGCCAGCAAAATCTGTTGGATCTCTTCAACCGATTCGGCATCACTAAGCGCCCGAACATTCTGCATATCAGAACAAAAAAAGGCGATTTCTTGCAAAACAGCTAATTGCTGCTCTTTTAGGACGACTACGAAAAGGATCGTAGCGGTTTTGGGCTGCTCCTTCGTGCCGAAGTCAACGCCATCAGGCACTTGGATCAAAAAGAGCCCTTCTTCCTTGATCCATTGCTGGGCTTCTTCTTCCCCATGGGGCAGTGCAACAAAGTTCCCGATGTAAACACCTGTTTTTTGATGACGCCGCAAAAGGCTTTTGACATAAGGTAAAGAGACGATTTCCTGGTTGACTAAGTACTCGCCAATTTTTGTCAGGGCCTCTGTGGCATCGGTAAAGTGTTGATCCAACAAAATCCGCTCCTGTGGAATATACATCGCTGATCCCTCCTATTGTTTTACTTCTTCAATCAAGAGCGAAGAGAGTAACTGATAAATAATCGAATCATTGCCGGAATTAAAAATCTCCGTATTTAGATCATTCATAATGATCGAACCACTGATTTTTCCTAACATCTGAGAGCTTGTTTCATTGATAGGATAGGGCGCCAGCATGACTAATAAACGGGTAACAGCGATCTCTTTTTTATCCATCGCTAGAAGTGGCAGCGGCTGTTTCAAATCGAAAATACGAAAAACTGGTTGCAGGATCGCCGAACTCGCCGCGTGAAACAAGGCAAAGTGGGTGTCAGGAATGCCCACTGGCGCTTGGAAGTAGCGCCGTAAGAGACGATCAACGACTTTCTCACGATCCAAAACAACATGTGCATCAAAAGACGTCAGCACCAGCTGCAACGTTTCTTCCAAGTCCGCTGGGTTATCAATCGCCTGCACTTGAAACAGCGCCAATAGCTGGTTAATAGCTTCGATAAAAGCCAAGACCGCTTCATAGGATTCCTCTTTGACCAAAGCAGAGGGTGCTTTTTTGGCGGAACGTTTTTTCTGACTAATGGCTTGGAAGGCCTTCTTCAACTCTTGAATGTCTTCTTCTAGCAGGATCGGTGAAACGAGTTTGTACTCTCCTTGATACCCTGGTAGCAATGAAGTCGAGATCACCAAGTCATAGGTCTCCTCGATGTTTTCCCGTTTGACATCCCCCACTCGAAAGAAGGTGATTTGATTGATAAAGGGAAAATGTTTCCGCAGCTGCATCTCTAACAAACTGATGGAGGCTAATCCACTAGGAGAGATCCCTGCAATATTGACTTCTAACACTTTCGGATTTTTTTCCAACGAATTGGCAAAATGCAGGACCATATAGGCGATTTCTTCTTCCGAGAACTGCTGCTGCGGAAAGACTTGCGGCAGATGATTGCGAATCCCGCTGGCGATCTCGACATACTGGTTCATGATTTTTTCTAGGATAGGGTTGTTCAAATGATCTTCTTCTAAAATAGCCCGCGTCATTACTCCTGAGATATGGGTCAGCAGCATTTTATACAAGTTCGTGTCTTCATAAAATGCCACTTCCGTTTGCTCACTGACCAATTCGATCAAGCGTTTTACACGATAAGCCAAGTCGGTGTCAAAATTGTCATCAAAAAAATCACGATCAAAGGAATTGGCAAAATCACCTAGTAACACGGCAAAAAAGACGATTTCGTTGATGGAATAAAGCAGTTTGGTCTTTTCGGCGATCTGAGCAAAAATCTTTTTCGCCACCTTCAGCAAGTCTTTGTTGATCTGACTCGGGTACGTCTCTTCTTCCACCGTATAGCCCAAAGCTACCCGATCCATGGCTAGCGCCAGCATCAAGACGATAAAGGCTAATTTGCGGTCACTAAGTTCCTTGAATTGGGGTTCGATGGTTTCCCGAATCAACCGCTGGGCTAGCAATAGATGGTCGCGGGACAGAAATTGAAAAATAAACGGGGCTTCATCATCGGTTTCCAGTAAATGGAAAAATTGGTATTCATTGATCTCCATCACTAGTGTATTGGCTGTGAGCAACCGCCGATACTTTTCGGAGCCTTCGATCTCATACCCTTGATTGCGCACGATCCTTAACGGCAGCCGTGCGAGACTCTCTTCAAGCTGTTTGATGTCTGAAAAAAACGTCGTGTTGCTGATTTGGTAACGCTCCAAGAAAAAATGACTGGATACAGGCTTCGTGGCGGTAGTCAGTTGCAACAAAATACGGTGTTGCCGCTCACTAGCCGCGAATTCTTGATCGGTATCTGCCATAATGGCTTCTTGCAATTGGCGAATGCTCGTTTCTGATGCAAAAATTTGGAAATGACCACGACCGACCTTCTCTAAGGTAGCACCTACTGTTTCTAAGGATTTTTCTAGATTAGCCAGTTCACGGTACACCGTTCGTTTACTGACTTTTAAGACTTGCATCATGCGATCTAAAGAAACCGGACCGGTACTATTCATCAATTCCGTTAATAAAAGTGTTTCACGATTGGTCAAAAACATAGTCGACTCCTTCTGTCAGTAACTGACGATACGCATCTGTCGTCAATAAATCATCCACCACCAGTAAAGAAACATCTGGCATCGGGCACTTTTCTGCAAGTTCTTTCGGGAGGATATAGACTGCCGTAGGATCAAGAGCTTGTCCTTCATATGCCATTTTTTTGATGGTCAAAGACAGCGCTTGTTGGCGAGCCATTTTTCTTAATATCTCCACTGCCATCGTTTGTGAACCGCGTTTTTTTCCAGTATACAAAAAGATGATCGTTGAAAACCCTAGCGAATTTTCTGCTTCGATTTGTAACGATTTTTGCGGATCCTGTTCTCTTCTTTGTAATTCTTGGATCAGCGGAGCATACTCATCTGCCGCCAAAAAATTATCTAGCACATAATGCTGTGCGTGTGGTGTCTGCTTTTGGGCAATAGCTGCTAATTCCCGTTGGGTGATCACTAACAGCTTGGGATCATCGGTCACACGATAAATCGACTGATAGCGGACAGGAAACGTTAGCTGGGCTTCTTGCAACTGTTTTTTTAGTATGCTGGCACCAATCGCACTGGACCCCATCCCTGCGTCACAGGCCACGACGATCTCCGTGACTTTCTTCATTTTCGGCATCTTACGCTCCTCATTTTCTGTATTGGTCTTCCGTTTTAATAGCACACTAACGATCGCAAACGATACGACCGTACTGACGACAATCCCAGTTAAGACACCAAGGATCATAGAAGCCGGTGTATTGAGCAAAATCGCCAAAATCGAGCCCGGGGACGCCGGTGCTCTCAAGCCTACTCCTAAAAATTGGAAGATCAGTGTACCGCTGAAACCACCAACGATCGGACCGAGCAACACCCAAGGATCGAGCAGAACAAACGGGAAATACACTTCATGAATCCCACCAATAGCCTGCACAAAAATGGATGCTGCGGCATTCGTTCGGTTTCGCTTTGAACCAAAGAAAAGATACGCCGCTAAGACCCCTAATCCCGGACCAGGGTTGGCCTCGATCAAAAATAAAACCGACTGACCGTTAACTGCCGCGGCTTCGATTCCTAGCGGCGTAAATAGTCCATGGTTGACAATATTATTAAAAAACAAAACTTTCAATGGTTCTACAATGATATGAATAAAGGGCAAGACATTTTGCCGAACGAAATAATCCACGAGCTGATAGCTGCCGAGACTGAACCAATTAAAAAGCGGCGCCAATAGGAAATAACTACCTAAAAAAAGGAGTCCGCCAAGCGCACCTGCAATAAAATTGCGCACCAGCATCTCATAGCCACTTTTGACCTTACTCACGAACGAATCACTGCGATACAACAGCCAGCCTGCCAGTGGACCCAGTAGCATCGCCCCAAAGACTTGGGGAATATCCGTTGCGAGAATAGCCCCTAAGACCGCCACTGCTCCTACGACCCCACCTCGCTCAGGTGCCAACATTTGCCCACCTGTATAAGCAATCATGAGGGGCAGCAACACAGTCAAGACCCCTTGTTCCATTTGCTGGATCACTTGTTGATCGACTGAAAACAAAGGCAGCAGGAATGAAATCAGCATCCATGCAATAAAAATACTTAGATTCGGCATCATCATGCGAGAAAGATAATTCGTATAAAACTTAACCGTTATCATTTTTTCTCTGGAAGACGAGGTCTTGTTCATTTTATCCGCTTCCTTTCTCTTTTCTATTATAAGATGTTCTGGCAAGACTGAAAACAAAAAAAGCATACGTTTTTTAAAACAGAAATCAAAAAAAGCTGACGTAAAACGGGCTCTATAATTTATGGGACTGATGAATCAGAATTGATTCTTCAGTCCCATTTTCATTTTAGGTATTAAAAAACATATCGTTCTCTAGTATGATTAAATCACCACAAAATAAACAACTGAGAGGACGATATGCTATATGAATGATTCTATCAAAAAAATGTTGAGAATAACAGAGAAAGATTTGATGATTACAGAGATCTCTTACGAGACCCTTCAGAAGAAAAAGACGTTGGTCGTCGATGCTGTTCTCTCGCCTACTCCTCGTGCTTGTAGAAGTTGTGGTTCTACTGTGGTAGATGGAAACGGGAAAACAATTATAGTGAAAAATGGGAAGAAGGAAACGATTGTCCGTTTTGAACAATACAATCATATGCCTTTGGTTATGCGCCTAAAAAAGCAGCGCTATACCTGTAAAAACTGCCGAACCCATTGGACTGCTCAAAGTTATTTTGTCCAACCCAGACATTCAATCGCAAATCATGTTAGATATAAAATTGCTTCTTTACTGACTGAAAAAGTATCTTTATCTTTTATTGCGAAAAGCTGTCAGGTATCTTTGACCACCGTTATTCGTACATTGAAAGAGTTTAAAAGCTATTTACCAAAGCAATCTAAGAAGATTCTCCCCAGAGTATTGATGGTTGATGAATTTCGTTCGCATGCTTCCATAGAAGATAAAATGAGCTTTATTTGCGCAGATGGCGAAACAGGAAAATTAATAGATGTTTTGCCTACGCGTAAATTACCTCGATTAACAAGCTATTTCTTAGGTTGTACCAATCCAGAAGAAGTAGAATTCTTGGTGACAGACATGAACGCCGCCTACTTCCAGCTCACCAAACGTGTTCTGCCAAATGCGAAAGTAGTGATTGATCGGTTTCATATTGTCAAACACATGAATCAAGCGTTCAATGAGTTGCGTATCCGTGAAATGAATGAACTTCGTAAAGCCGGACAGAAAAGCCAGGCAGAAAAACTGAAAAAGAACTGGCGCTTTTTGCTAAAAAATCGTGCAAACATCAACCATTATGAATACAAAACATGGAAAAGTTTCCGAGCACCAAAATACCCATTTCTTACTGAAGCAATGATGATTGATCGATTGCTTGAGTTTTCTACGCCCCTGAAGGAGGCGTATCCCTTTTTTCATGAATTAGTTGAAGCCTTTCGAGACAAAGACCCTGACTTATTTTTCTCCTTATTGACAGAACTTCCCGAAACGTTAGATGACGGCTTTCGGGAGAAGCTTCAAAACCTTCTGACTTATGAAGAAGGCATCACCAGCGCAATGATCTATCCTTATTCCAATGGAAAAATAGAAGCGAAGAATACCCACATAAAGACAATGAAACGAGTATCCTACGGATTTAAATCATTCGAGAACATGAGAATTAGAATCTTTTTGATCAATCAATTAATCAATGTAAGATAACAAAAAATCTGAGCCAGAATGTGGTTCATTCTGACCCAGATTTGATTTTGCACAACTCATCAGTCCTTATTGACAAAGAGCCGTAAAACGCCAGCTTCTGAAATAGCTTCAATTGATTTAGTTTACGCGCACCGCGAAATCTGGTGAGTAATAAGAGTAACTGCTGACAGAAACATTTTGACCAGGTGTTGGTGCATGAACGTATTGTCCGTTACCCATAGCGATCGCCACGTGGTGTGTGCTTCCGCGGCTACCCCAGAATAACAAGTCACCGGCTTTTGCTTCGTTGATCGAAATTACCGTACCGGAAAATTCTTGTGCGTAAGTTACCCGTGGTAATGAGATCCCAACTTTAGCAAATACATATTGTGTAAAGCCAGAACAGTCAAAGCCGTCTGGTGTCGTACCACCCCAAACATAAGGGGTACCAATGTATTTCATTGCTTCTGCTACGATTGCTGAACCATTGACCGTTTGTGCGGGTGCAGGAGTACTGCTTGAACCGTTGCTGCTATTATTTGATCCTTGGTTGTTATTGCTATTGTTATTATTGGCAGGTGTCGATGGTGTCGTATTTGCTGAACCGCTGCCTTGTGATGAACTGCCTTGCGTAGTATCAGTCGTCGTACTAGAATTTGTTGTGGCGCTTGATGTCGTTGAATTCGACGTTGAAGATTCGCTTTGTGCTGCTTCCTGAGTAGCTGCTTCAGCTGCTGCCGCTTCTTGAGCCGCTGCTTCTTGTGCTGCTTGTTCACGAGCTGCTGCTGCCGCCGCTTCTTCTGCAGCGATGCGAGCTTGTTCTGCTTCGTATTCTTCTTTTTGTTTTTCTAAATCAGCTTTTTCATCTTCTTTAGATGCTTGTTGAACAGCCAATTCCGCTTGCAAAACATTCAAATCAGCTTGTTTGGCTTGTAGATCCCCTAATTGTGTTTCTAATTCAAATTGGTTCGCTGCGATCTCTGCCAATTTATCGTCGTTTTCCGCTTTTTTCGCTTCAACTGCTTCTTGGTCTGCCTTTTGTTGATCTACAAGATCTTTGTTAGCATTGACGATCGTCGTCATTGCTTGCACACGGCCAATAGCATCTGTTAAAGAGTCAGCTTCTAATACTGCATCAATAAAGTTCGTGCTTTGTCCATTGACTTGAACATCACGAGCTTGTTTTTGGATCGCTTCTTCACGCTTTTCGATTCTGACTTTCAAATCGGCAATTTCTTGCTTCAACTTTTCAGAATCCGCACGCAAATCCCCTTGTTGTTGCAACAAAGTTTGGGCTTTTTCATTGATTGCAGTCACGTCGCTTTCAAGTGCTGCTACTTGTGACTGGATGCTCGCTTGCTGGTTTTGCAAGTCAGAGATCTCTTGATTTTTTTCTTCAATTTTATTGTCAAAATCTGATGCAAAGACAAGTGTCGGTGCTGCTGCAGAAGTAAGAACAATTGAACTTACTAACAATAAAGATAAAATTCGCTTTTTCACTCTTCATTCCTCCGGCTGTTGCTTCCCCTAATATGGTTTTTTTATGTATAAATGCTTAAGAATACCTAAAGTCCTTCACGATAGTGTGATTGTAACACAGCCGTATGTCAGAGAGATAAAAGGAATATTACAAAAACATTTCAATCGCTGTTATTTTTATACAGTCAAACGCAAAAAAAATGAAGCTATTCGTCTTTGAATAGCTTCATGAATGGAATGACTAAAAGGATAAACAAAAGGATGTTCAATAAAAGCGTTGGTGCTAGAAAGCGGGAAACAAAGAATGACGTGCTAACTGATGCGATCTTAAACAGCAATTGAACCCCCAATGTCACAACTTCTAAGCTTGTAACAAAGATGATCATTCCGAAAAACATGGTAAATACATTTTGATAAAGCGTATTTTTCAAAATATACATGATCCATACGATCAAGGGAAACGCCACCGTGTAGATGCCGATCACACCGACATAATACACGTCATAGAGACAGCCGATCACCAGCGCCGTGGTAATCAAAAAGTTTTTCGGCAAATACTTCGCGCCACATAAAAGAGCGATCAATAAAAGATGCGCACTGGCGATATAATTGTCTTGGGTCCATTTTTCCAAAAAACGCGTCAGTTGTCCATCTGCCAACATCATCAAAAAGAAGACGCCCGCTGCCAGGTATTTGATGTAGTCATGCTTTTTCATGGCTATTCCTCACCTGCCAAGCGTTTGATAATCGTTACTGCTTGAATATCATACATTTGGGCATACGGTTTTACAAATACTTGGGTATCAAGACCAAACTCATCTTTGGTGGTACGGATCACTGTTCCGATCGCTAAGTCGGCGGGCGAGTTTCCTCCTAATCCAGAGGTCTGCACGACATCGCCTTCCTTCAGCTCATTGTCCCCCGTCAATTGGGTAATGACTAAGGAACGTTCTTTTTGATCGTAACTACTTAGGATCCCAAAGTTTGACCCATCTTCGCCGCTGATCCGAACCGGATAGTGGTTGGAATTCTGGTTTTCAGAAGTCAAAAGTTCAATTTTAGAAGAAGCTGCATTGACCTCAATGACACGACCAATCAAGCCTTTTTGCGACATAACTGCCATGTTGACCTCAACACCATCTCTTGAGCCGCGGTCCACGATCAGCATATCTTGCCAAGTATCAGGTGACCGATTGATGACATTGGCGGAGATCCGTTCATAATTCGTCAAGGTTGCATTCAGCTCTAGCTCTTCTTTCAAGGCATCGATTTCTCTTTGCGCATTGTCCTTCGCTTGTTCCAGTTCCTCAAAACTGTCCAATTTCTCTTTTAAACGTTCATTTTCTTCATAGGTCACAAACAAATTTTTGACTGAATTGGCACCATTTTCGATCCAACGAAAAGGAGCGGTAATCATTTTATCGATAAAGCCAACGGAGTCATTGACCGTAGATTGCACGGCATTGGTGGAGTTTCCCGCTGCTCGGCGGGCGATCGTCACGCTTAATACGGTGACAACTAAAATCACAATAATCAATGTGATGATAATATTTTTATTAGGATTAAACTTTTTCACAAAGACACCTCAAATAATTCCAAACTGTAGTTCCAATTTTACCATTAATACCCTGCAAACAAAAGCTAAGTTGTCCGTCTTAATGTTTTTTTTGTAATTAAGTTTCTGAAATTTTCAACAAAAAAAAGAGACGTTCCGTCTCTTAATCACAACTTTGAATGACTGCTATCATCCCGCTGCTAAAGGAAAAACCTGCTGTTTGTGTCAGAAATTCATTGCTAGCATAAGAAGTTGGGTACGGTACTTGGACGTTTTCTAATAAATACTTGCTACCTGTTAACGTCAAATCTGTTACCGGCGTCAAACAGCAATACGCCAAATACTGCATCCCGGGTTCTTTTTCCAATTGATAGGTGCCTGGTAAAAAGAACTGAACGACATTTTGACGATCTAAAAAACGCAGATTTGGGGCAAATGGACGAAACCGATCTTCTAAAACTAACCACAGATTGGCTAAAAGATGGTCAAGGCGTCCCCCCGTTGCACCAATCACGTCGATTTGCGCTTCTGAATAAAGACGCAACGTCTCAACCAATGCCAATTGAGTATCTGTATCATCTTTTTCAGCAGGGGCTTGGATCACTGTCTTAACTTGTTGTTTGACCGCTTGCAGTTCTGCTGCGGTCAGGGAGTCGAAATCACCGATTGCCAGATCGACTGGCCGTTGGTGCTGAAGCAAAAACAGGGCCCCACGATCAATTCCAATGTATTTATCATACGCCATCAACTGTGGCCAATTTTCAGGACTTCCACCTGCCGCTAACAAAATCTTCATTTATTGCAAAGCTTCTTTCAATGCTCTGATTTGCGCCGCAGGTTCATCGGCATCGTAAATATAACTTCCTGCTACAAAGACATTTGCGCCTGCTTCCAGGCAGCGTTTGGCTGTCTCAGGAACGATCCCGCCATCTACTTCGATATCATAATGGTAGCCTTTTTCTTCTTTTAAAGCAGCCAACGCCGCAATTTTTTCCAGTGATTCTTCAATAAAGGATTGCCCACCAAACCCTGGATTGACCGTCATAACTAACACTTGATCACACATAGATAAAACATGTTCAATGGCTGAAACTGGTGTACCTGGGTTGATGACGATTTCTGCTTTGACATTTTCTGCCACAATCATTTGGATCGCACGATGGATATGAGGCGTTGCTTCCGCGTGGATACCAATGATATCTGCTCCAGCTTCCGCGAAGGCATGGATATACTTTTCTGGCTCGGTGATCATTAGATGAACATCCAACGGCAGCTTGGTAACTGGGCGAATCGCTTTAACGATGTTTGGGCCTAAGGTAATATTAGGAACGAAATGACCGTCCATCACGTCTACGTGAATGTAATCTGCGCCATGGCGCTCTACCAGCTCAATGTCTCTTTGAAGATTTGCAAAATCGGCACTTAAAATAGATGGTGCTAGTTTCATCATGCTTTTCCCTCACTTTTTCTTCTTTTTATAAACCGGACGTCGGTTTTCAATCTCTTCTAAAAATTGCACGTAGTTTTTGTAACGAGTTTCAGCAATCTCATTTGCTGCAACTCCCTGTTTAACTGCACAATCAGGTTCATTGAGGTGCATACACTCCCTAAAGCGGCAGTTGGAAGCTACTGCTAAAAAATCAGGGAAGAGCTTTGGTAACTCTACTGCTTCGATTTCCAGAAAATCGATCGAACTAAATCCTGGTGTATCGGCAACCAATCCATCACAAATCGGCAAGAGCTCCACATGACGGGTCGTATGTTTCCCCCGTCCGAGAGATTCTGAGATCACTCCTGTTTCCAATGCTAATTCCGGGACGATTCGATTCAATAGCGTAGACTTTCCAGCACCAGATTGCCCCATAAAAACGGTGATCCGCTCAGGGAAGTACCGTTGAAGTTCCAATAGATCTTCGCCTTCTGCTTTTGACGTGATCACGTGGTAGCCAATTGCTTGATAGGTCTCCTCAATTGCTTTCATTGCGGCAAGATCTTTCACAAGATCCGCTTTTGTCAAAAAGATGATCGGTTCGATCCCCTCATACTCTAAGGTCACTAAAAAGCGATCCAATAGATTATAGGAGAAATTCGGCTCAACTAGACTTGTCACGACCACTCCTTGATCCACATTTGCGACTGGCGGTCGAACCAGCTCATTTTTCCGCGGCAAGATCTCTAAAAGATAGCCGTCTGTTTGATTGCTGCTTTCAAAAATCACTTCATCCCCAACCAAAGGAGTGATTTTTCGATTTCGAAAATTTCCTCGAGCGCGGGTTTGAAAGATTTCATCTTCTGATGCCACATAATAAAATCCGCTTAGCGCTTTGATGATTTGTCCCTTCAAACAATTTCCTCCTCGTTTTTTACTATTGTATCATATTTTCAGGACTTCTCACTGGCTGAAAACACAAAAAAGCCTGAAGCGAATGCTTCAGGCATCAAAAAATCGGGAAGACAGGATTCGAACCTGCGACCCCTTGGTCCCAAACCAAGTGCTCTACCAAGCTGAGCTACTTCCCGATAATAAAAATGAAACAAATAAAAAGACTACGCGCCCAAGAGGAGTCGAACCCCTAACCTTTTGATCCGTAGTCAAACACTCTATCCAATTGAGCTATGGGCGCATATTATGAAATGCCGAGGACCGGAATCGAACCGGTACGGTGATCACTCACCGCAGGATTTTAAGTCCTGTGCGTCTGCCAGTTCCGCCACCCCGGCTGAAAATTGCTAAGGCAAAGCGGAAAACGGGGTTCGAACCCGCGACCCCCACCTTGGCAAGGTGGTGCTCTACCA
>NZ_JBMHEO010000001.1:1400000-2117500 GCF_050498885.1 Enterococcus sp. AZ179
CCGGATATGAATGAATGGCATTCGGAGTTTATCTGAATTCGGTAACCCGAGATGGGCCCCTAGTCCAAACAGTGCTCTACCTCCATCATTCTCAATTCCGAGGCTAGCCCTAAAGCTATTTCGGAGAGAACCAGCTATCTCCAAGTTCGTTTGGAATTTCTCCGCTACCCACACCTCATCCCCGCACTTTTCAACGTACGTGGGTTCGGTCCTCCAGTGCGTTTTACCGCACCTTCAACCTGGACATGGGTAGATCACATGGTTTCGGGTCTACGACAACATACTCATTCGCCCTATTCAGACTCGCTTTCGCTGCGGCTCCGTCTCTTCAACTTAACCTCGCATGCTATCGTAACTCGCCGGTTCATTCTACAAAAGGCACGCTATCACCCATTAACGGGCTCTAACTTGTTGTAGGCACACGGTTTCAGGATCTATTTCACTCCCCTTCCGGGGTGCTTTTCACCTTTCCCTCACGGTACTGGTTCACTATCGGTCACTAGGGAGTATTTAGCCTTGGGAGATGGTCCTCCCGGATTCCGACGGAATTCCTCGTGTTCCGCCGTACTCAGGATCCTCCTAGGTGTTATCCAAATTTCGCCTACGGGGTTTTTACCCTCTTTGACATACTTTTCCAAGTATTTCGACTATCTGAATAGACTACCATATCGGAGTCCTACAACCCCAACAAGCAAGCTTGTTGGTTTGGGCTTTTCCCGTTTCGCTCGCCGCTACTCAGGGAATCGAATTTTCTTTCTCTTCCTGCAGGTACTTAGATGTTTCAGTTCTCTGCGTCTACCTCGACTGCGCTATGTATTCACGCAGACGTAACATCCTATAAAAGATGCTGGGTTTCCCCATTCGGAAATCTCTGGATCATAGCTTACTTACAGCTCCCCAAAGCATATCGGTGTTAGTCCCGTCCTTCATCGGCTCCTAGTGCCAAGGCATCCACCGTGCGCCCTTATTCACTTAACCTTTGACCTTACGGTCGGTTTTGAGTACTTCTTCTAGCGATAGAAGGTTGCTCAAGAAAATAAGCGTTGAACTTATTAAAAAACTCTTTTAACATTTCAACTCGGTGTGTGTTACTTGTTTTGATTTTTTCTTCGATATCCAGTTTTCAATGAACAAATTTGTTTGAGAGTAAACCTCTCAAAACTGAACAAAGGCAAACGATGTGTAGTCTTCCGAAATATTCCTTAGAAAGGAGGTGATCCAGCCGCACCTTCCGATACGGCTACCTTGTTACGACTTCACCCCAATCATCTATCCCACCTTAGGCGGCTGGCTCCAAAAAGGTTACCTCACCGACTTCGGGTGTTACAAACTCTCGTGGTGTGACGGGCGGTGTGTACAAGGCCCGGGAACGTATTCACCGCGGCGTGCTGATCCGCGATTACTAGCGATTCCGGCTTCATGTAGGCGAGTTGCAGCCTACAATCCGAACTGAGAGAAGCTTTAAGAGATTAGCTTAGCCTCGCGACTTCGCAACTCGTTGTACTTCCCATTGTAGCACGTGTGTAGCCCAGGTCATAAGGGGCATGATGATTTGACGTCATCCCCACCTTCCTCCGGTTTGTCACCGGCAGTCTCGCTAGAGTGCCCAACTAAATGATGGCAACTAACAATAAGGGTTGCGCTCGTTGCGGGACTTAACCCAACATCTCACGACACGAGCTGACGACAACCATGCACCACCTGTCACTTTGCCCCCGAAGGGGAAGCTCTATCTCTAGAGTGGTCAAAGGATGTCAAGACCTGGTAAGGTTCTTCGCGTTGCTTCGAATTAAACCACATGCTCCACCGCTTGTGCGGGCCCCCGTCAATTCCTTTGAGTTTCAACCTTGCGGTCGTACTCCCCAGGCGGAGTGCTTAATGCGTTTGCTGCAGCACTGAAGGGCGGAAACCCTCCAACACTTAGCACTCATCGTTTACGGCGTGGACTACCAGGGTATCTAATCCTGTTCGCTCCCCACGCTTTCGAGCCTCAGCGTCAGTTACAGACCAGAGAGCCGCCTTCGCCACTGGTGTTCCTCCATATATCTACGCATTTCACCGCTACACATGGAATTCCACTCTCCTCTTCTGCACTCAAGTCTCCCAGTTTCCAATGACCCTCCCCGGTTGAGCCGGGGGCTTTCACATCAGACTTAAGAAACCGCCTGCGCTCGCTTTACGCCCAATAAATCCGGACAACGCTTGCCACCTACGTATTACCGCGGCTGCTGGCACGTAGTTAGCCGTGGCTTTCTGGTTAGATACCGTCAAGGGATGAACGTTCTACTCTCATCCTTGTTCTTCTCTAACAACAGAGTTTTACGATCCGAAAACCTTCTTCACTCACGCGGCGTTGCTCGGTCAGACTTTCGTCCATTGCCGAAGATTCCCTACTGCTGCCTCCCGTAGGAGTCTGGGCCGTGTCTCAGTCCCAGTGTGGCCGATCACCCTCTCAGGTCGGCTATGCATCGTTGCCTTGGTGAGCCGTTACCTCACCAACTAGCTAATGCACCGCGGGTCCATCCATCAGTGACGCAAAAGCGCCTTTCAACTTTCTTCCATGCGGAAAATAGTGTTATACGGTATTAGCACCTGTTTCCAAGTGTTATCCCCTTCTGATGGGCAGGTTACCCACGTGTTACTCACCCGTTCGCCACTCTTTTTCTTTCGGTGGAGCAAGCTCCGGTGAAAGAAAAAGCGTTCGACTTGCATGTATTAGGCACGCCGCCAGCGTTCGTCCTGAGCCAGGATCAAACTCTCATAATGATTTGTTTGAATGACCATACGGTCATTAAGCTCATAAAAATTAACTTTGCTAGCTATTGCTTGCATGTATTTGTTTCAATAAATTGAAACATCCTACACATTGGTTCGTTTGCTTGCTTTGTTCAGTTTTCAAAGGTCTACAGTGCTGTGTTAGCAACTTTTATATCATATCAGAGCGACAGTTGATTGTCAACTCTTTTTTAAAAAGTTTTTTTCGCCCGTTGTTTTTCAACTTCGTAGCGGCTGTCTCAGCGACTTCATTAGAATAACAAATGATTTGTTATTTGTCAACAACTTTTTTTAATTAATTTTGTTGATGTATCAACATCGATTAACTATTTTAAAATTGCGACTTCGTTATAATATCATCTGTCGAGCTGTGCGTCAACCACTTTTTTAAATTCTTTTTACGAATTCGTTTAGTCATTTGGCACATGTAATAATATACCAAGACTTGCGCTATTCGTCAACCATAAAATGATTGATAGACCAACGTTTCTAGTTACTCCGTTTCCAAAGATGATTCGTGATTTTTAGTCCGTGATTTCCGCCTTTTTTAAGGACTTTTTCCGTTATTATTTGCCTATCGTTCGTCTTTTTCCTTTTTGTGTTTTCTTAATTCCTATCATTCTTATAAATTTAAGTATGATTTTATCTATTTTGTGGAATATTTGCTAAAATGGAGAAAAGAATATTGTTCCTAGGAGGACCCAGTATGAAAATACTTGTAGCAGATGATGACAAAGAGATCGTAGAACTATTAAGCATTTATTTACACAATGAAGGTTATGAATCGGTCAAAGCATATGATGGAAAAGAAGCACTGACCAAGATCCGCACCACTTCTGATATCGAACTATTGATCTTAGATATCATGATGCCAGAAATGGATGGCATGCAAGTCGTGAAAGAATTGAGAAAAGAATCCCAAATCCCTATTATTATGCTGACCGCTAAAACAACCGATATGGATAAGATTCGTGGATTGGTCGCCGGTGCTGATGATTATGTCACCAAACCTTTCAACCCATTAGAAGTTATGGCCAGGGTAAAATCGCTATTGAGAAGAACCAAGATGCAGGCTGCTTCAAATCAACCAGAGATTCTAGAAGTAAGCTCCCTTATTATCAATCGCGATTCCCATGAAGTAAAAACCGTCGATGGCAACGAAATTCAATTGACTGCATTAGAATTCGGTATCCTCTACTTGCTGGCATCGCATCCGAACCGTGTCTTTAGCGCCGATGAGATTTTTGAACGAGTTTGGAAACAAGAAAGTGTCGTTTCTGCCAAAACAGTTATGGTCCATGTCAGTCACTTACGAGATAAGATCGAAGAAGCCACGGATGGTGAAAAAGTCATCCAAACAGTATGGGGGGTCGGCTACAAAATAGATGCGAAGTAAACCAACTGAAAAAAAGCGCAACACACCAATCGAAAAAAAGAAACGGATCACGCTGACCTCAAAGGAAATCAGTGAGTTATTTGCCGAAGGAATTGTAACGATTGTTCTTTTACTTCTATTAAATATCGCTATTTTGGTCATCTTGACCTCAATCGTTGAAAATTCACCAGATTTAGTTGATGCCATCTACGCATCGAAGAATGCTTTCACATCTGCCTTTAATACAGATATCTTCCGCAGTGGGCGCAACTTCATTCTACCGATGTTCTTCCTATTAGATGTGATCGTCTTATATTGGCGTTTGATTCGTCGCTACCATCAAATGCAGCTACGTCACATCATCAGCGAGCTTCATTTTATTGCGGAAGGCAATTACGATCATCGCATCCCCTTCGAGTTACGGGGCGATTTAAGTCGGATCGTTTCTAATATCAATGGCTTAGTCGACAGTACGGTGGCGGCGATTGAAGATGAACGGCGGATCGAGCAATCCAAAGATGAGCTGATTACCAATGTCAGTCATGACATTCGAACACCGTTGACTTCGATCATCGGCTATTTAGGTCTAATTGAAGATCGACAATACCATTCAGAAGAAGAATTGCTGAAATATACCCATACGGCGTATGTCAAAGCCAAGCAAATGAAATCCCTTGTCGATGATTTGTTTGAATACACAAAAGTGCGCCAGCCTAGCGTCCCAATCAATGTGATGGAATTTGACATGGCCCAGCTAGTGGAACAATTGGCGGCGGACTTTGAATTAGAAGCTAGTCGGAAAGGCATCAAGATTGAAACATACACCCGTCCGGAACACATCGAGATGGATGGCGATACCGAAAAACTGGTGCGGGTCTTCAATAACTTGCTTTCGAATGCCTTGAAATACGGCAAAGGCGCCGATAAGATCCGCATGGAAGTCGAGAAAGTCGGGACCGAAGCGATCTTAACAGTCAAAAACAATGGGCAAATGATCCCTAAGCAAGCCCTTGATTCTCTATTCGACCGTTTCTACCGAGTGGAAGAATCCCGCTCTCAAGAAACAGGAGGAACTGGCTTAGGTCTAGCGATCGCTCAAAGCATCGTCGCCTTACATGGCGGCTATATCTATGCCAAGTCAACGCCGGAATGGACGTCCTTTATTATCCATCTCCCGTTGAAACGCAACAACTTATCCAACACACAAACCTATGGTTGACGACCCAACATTTTTTGGGTATGCTAGAGAAAATAATCAAGGCACAGAACCTAGTATATTTTTTTCATCTGTATAGAGAGCTGATGGTTGGTGAAAATCAGTGTTGGAAAAAATAGAATCCAGTTCTTTAACGTGTATTTTTCGAAAGAAAAATCGTTGGCTCACGATACGAGCAGCAAGGGCAGCGCAAGCTGAACTTGGGTGGCACCGCGAATGGTCATTTCGTCCCAAGCAATACGGGATTGGAATGGCCTTTTTTCTATGGAAAAATCAAAGGAGGATGTATCACTATGTTAGATGTAAAAATGATTCGCCAAAATTTTGCTGAAGTACAAAGCAAACTCGCAACACGAGGTGTCCAAAAAGAAGTGTTGGACCGCTTTTTAACACTTGATGAGCGTCGCCGAGAACTCTTAGTCCAAACGGAAGAGCGCAAGAAATTGCGTAATGAGGTTTCTGGTGAGATCGCCGCCTTGAAACGGGCGAAAGAAGATGCGGCAGATAAAATTGCCCAAATGAAAGAAGTCGGCAGCCAAATTAAGCAATTGGATGAAGAGATCGCTCAAATTGATGAAGACATCAAAGAGATCGCCACGACGTTGCCGAACTTGCCGAATGATTCTGTTCCGGTGGGCAAAGATGAAGATGACAATGTAGAAGTCCGCCGTTGGGCAGACCCAAAAACCTTTGCCTTTGAACCAAAACCCCATTGGGAGATCGCAGAAGACTTGGGGATTCTCGACTTTGAGCGGGGTGCCAAAGTTTCTGGTAGCCGTTTTGTTTACTACAAAGGCTTAGGTGCTCGTTTGGAACGTGCCTTATACAACTTCATGTTGGATCAGCATGTTTATGAGCATGGGTATACGGAGATGATCACCCCGTATATCGTCAACAGCCAAGCAATGTTCGGTACTGGGCAATTTCCGAAGTTTAAAGAAGATGTTTTCCAATTGGCAGACACTGATTTGACTTTGATCCCGACTGCGGAAGTACCTTTGACCAACTACTATCAAGGGGAGATCTTAGAACAAGAACAGCTCCCTGCCTACTTCACTGCCTTGAGCCCATCATTTCGTTCAGAAGCCGGCAGCGCTGGCCGTGACACTCGCGGTTTGATTCGCTTGCACCAATTCAATAAAGTCGAAATGGTGAAATTCAGTGATGCAGAACATTCTTATGAAGAATTAGAGAAAATGACGGCTAATGCCGAAGATATTTTGCAAAAACTCAATTTACCTTACCGTGTGCTTAGCTTGTGTACAGGAGATATGGGCTTTTCTGCAGCGAAGACCTATGATTTAGAAGTATGGATCCCTGCCCAAGAGATGTATCGTGAGATCAGCTCTTGCTCAAACTGTGAAGACTTCCAAGCACGTCGTGCCATGATCCGTTACCGTGATCAAGAGGGCAAGATTCACTACATGCATACACTAAACGGCTCTGGTTTGGCTGTCGGTCGGACGGTAGCCGCAGTGCTTGAAAATTATCAAAACGAAGACGGCAGTGTAACGGTACCAGAAGTTCTGGTTCCTTATATGGGCGGACTGACAAAAATTGAAAAAGCCTAAGCCTTAGTAACCTCAGTAGCAACCCCTAGAGAACAGTCACACCGCGTGAGCTGTTGCCTAGGGGTTTTCTTGTTTACGTAGCCTAGAGTGGTTTCCATCCCCCTAACCACTTTGATCACTTCTTGCAAGAGAAACAACGCAACAAGGCTGTAATTTTTAAGCGAATAATTAGAAAAATCCCTTTGTCTTTTTAATCCTCTATCAGAAACCGGGCATGATCGTTGAAAGTGCCTGTGACTTATGGTAACGTGGGCATAATTTAGGATGGAATGAAGGGAGCTTCACCAATGCCCGAACGAAAGACCTATGCCCGTCGGAGTGACTTGCACAAGAAACCAAACAATAATCAAAAACGAACAGCATCAGCTGAAGAAAGACCGAAAGGACCACCCTCGAGAAAGAAGCCGTATCGGAAAGCCATTTTTTCCTTATTTGCCTTATTATTGATCGTTTTGATCGCAACGGCTGGCTCGGTTCTTTACACCTTGCACCAACAAGAAGTTGCGGCCAAAGCAAAATATGAGGCAGCTGCAGAGAAATTACTGGCATCAATCCAAGCAGAACAAAGCCAAAATGGGTTAAAAACATCGCCTGAAGTGCTCTCAGAAGGAACAAACAAAGAACTGATCTACCGCCCGCAAGACCTCGATACGTTTCCCATCAAAGATATCAAAGACCGGTTGACAAAAGCCGCTGAGTCATTGCGCAAAAAACAAACGGAAAAAGAAGTCGTCACCGTTGCCCGTATCCAAGCACAAACGGTAGCTGCAAAAGTCTCTACCTATTCATTAAAAGCCGACAGCTATGTATGGAATCGAGAAACCGGTCGTTTTGAAGATGCTGATCGTTTAACAGATGCACCGATCTTCGTATCAGAGAAGACGCAAACCGAATTGTCTTTGAAAGAACTTGTTCCTGATGAAGGCAGCTTATTAGGTATTCAACAAGTCATTCAACAGAAACTGCTGGATCAAGCCAAGGAACCCGCAAAAATCATCGACGCCGTCTTGGCTATGGAGCGGATCACCTTCGATTCGAAATTTACTTATGATCCGGAAAAGCTGACCATCGAATTGCCAAAAAATCAGACGGAAGCGACAGAAATCACCCTGTCTTACAGCGAGATCGCCCCATTCATTGATCCTGATCTCGTGGCTGCTGACCAACTCAACAATGCCTTGCCAAGTCTTGACCCCAATAAAAAATACGTGGCATTGACCTTTGATGATGGACCCAACAATACCTCCACTATGGATCTTTTGAACATCTTACAAGAAAATGACGTCAAAGCGACCTTCTTTATGCTGGGACAAATGGTTGAGCAATATCCGCAAGCCGCCAAAAAAGTCCAAGAAGCTGGACACGAGATCGCCAGTCATTCTTACTCTCATCCGCAGCTGAATACTCTTTCAGCGGAAGATTTGCAGGCAGAAGTTACGAAAACCAATAAAGCCATTTACAATGCGACGGGTTTACTACCTAGGAATTTACGGCCCCCTTATGGCGCTATCGACAAACAAAGCGCAGAAACCATCGGCATGCCGATCATTCAATGGGACATCGATTCTCAAGACTGGAAATTGAAGGATCCGAAGAAAATCAATGCCTTGGTTCAACAAAATGTCTTTAATGGTGCCATGATCTTGATCCATGATATTCACCCGAAATCTGTGAAAGCCGTACCGGGAGTCATTAAAACACTCAAAAACGAAGGCTACGAATTCGTGACCGTCGATCAATTATTAGAAGCACGGCAAAAACCGTTGCATCAATACTTTGGGATGAACGATGAACGCCTCGTTGATTAAGAGAAAAAGGAACGCAGCAAATTGTCTCTTGCTGCGTTCCTTTTTAGTTATTGGATCATCCCCTCTTTTTTAGCCCTTCTTTTCTTCATACACATTAGTCACAAAAATTTGAATCAATAGATCAGCGACAGCTTTTGGCGGCATCGTTGAAAAATCTTTGAGCCAGCGTTCGATCAAACCGATAGACCCGCAGACAAAAAAGCTAAGGCACAGTTCCAATTCTTCCTCGGAAGCATCTTGAAAGTATTGGGCAAATCGTTTCAAGGTCTCCGGTTTGATTTCTGACAACAAAAGATTCAGCAAATGGCTGTTGTTCAACAAAATCAAATGGGTGGTACTAGGATTCTCATACAAAATCGTCAATAGTTTTTCCAGCCAAAGATCCAATGACAAATTTTCCTGCTGCAAGTTCGATGCGATCTGCTCAACGAGCTCCCCTTCGATCTCCTCCAACAAAGCGGCTGTGTCCTTATAATATTTATAAAATGTTCCCCGATTGATATCTGCTCGTTCCGCAATCTCTTTGATCGTGATTTTGCGATACTCTTTTTCCAACAATAACTCCTGAAAGGCGCGCCGGATCACTTTTTTCGAGTAGATCGTTCGACGGTTCCCGACAGTCCCTACCATATCGTTTCCCCTTTTCTCTGTACATTTAATCAATATTTGTCTATTTAATGACAAATAAGCAAGCATTGAGGATTGCTCTTACTTTTCTTTCTTAGTATACTAACACCATGTGATTAAATCAACACGTGTTTAAAAAATGGAGGCTTTATTAATGAGTTATGTTGAAGTAAAGAATGAATATAAACGCTATCAGATGGGCGAAACCACTATCACTGCCAACAATGATCTTTCCTTTGCCATTGAAGAAGGCGAATTAGTGGTGATTCTTGGACCTAGTGGTGCCGGAAAATCGACCGTTTTGAATATCTTAGGCGGGATGGACTCGCCAGATGAAGGAGAAATCATTATCGACAATGTCGATATCGCGAAGTTTAACGACAAACAATTAACAGAATACCGCCGCACAGACGTTGGGTTTGTCTTCCAGTTTTATAATTTGGTCCCAAATCTGACAGCAAAAGAAAACATTGAATTGGCTACTGAAGTCTCACCGAATGCACTCGATCCTGATGAAGTCTTGGCCCAAGTCGGGTTAGAAAACCGCAAAAACAACTTTCCTTCTCAGCTTTCTGGTGGGGAACAGCAGCGGGTATCGATCGCTCGGGCGTTAGCCAAAAACCCGAAACTGCTGCTATGCGATGAACCGACTGGTGCTTTGGACTTTGAAACAGGAAAACAAGTGTTGAAGCTTTTGCAAAACGCTAGCCGGAAAAATGGCAATACGGTGTTGATCATCACCCATAATAGCGCCATTGCCCCGATCGCCGATCGGGTGATCCATATCAACGATGCCACTGTCCGTTCCATTGAAGAGAATCCTCATCCCATCTCGATCGATGAAATCGTTTGGTAGGAGGATCTGATGAAAAATAAGACCTATCTTAAAGCAAGTTTGCGAGAGATTTGCCAATCAAAAGGCCGCTTTATCGCAATCACCTTGATCATTTTTTTAGGAACGTTTCTCTTTGTCGGTGTCAAAGCAACCGGCCCGATCCTGAACCATTCCGCGAGTGAATATGTCAACGGCCAGCAATTAGCAGATCTGCAAGTCACTTCAACACTGGGATTGACAGAGGAAGACATTGATGCCGCGGAAAAAAGCGGTGCTCACACAGAAGCCGCCTATCAATTTTATTACGCTGCCAATTCAGATGAAGTCGTGCAAGTGACCTCCTATGACCCCTCACAGGAACTCAACCAGTTACTGGTGAAGGACGGCCGACTGCCAGAAAAAGCCGATGAAATCGTGCTGGACACCGAAGCAAAAAATTATGGCTGGCAAATAGGTGATACTTTTACGATCGATGATGCCGATAATCTGTCGGACAAAGAGTATACGATCGTTGGGTTTGCCACTTCTCCCATTTATATCAGTGCTGCCGAACGGGGCTATGCAAATGTCGGCAGCGGTGTCGTGACGTACTTTGCTTATGTACCGGAAGAACAGTTCACGATGGAGGTCAAATCGATCCTCTATCTCGCCTTTGATGATGTCGCCGGGCTTGAAACATACTCCGATACGTACACCGACAAGATGGCAGCCCATCAAGAAACGATTGAGGAACTGTTTGCGGACCGTCCTAAGGAACGCTTAGCAGAAATTCAACAAGACGCTTTTGATGAATTAGCCCCTGCAGAAAAAGAAGTCCGCGATGGACAAAAACAGTTAGCTGATGGACAAGCCCAACTGGATCAGGCCAAAGCGGAACTAGAACAACAGCAAGCCGCCTTGGCACAGCTGCCGCCCGTACAACAAGCAGCCCTCGAAGGCCAATTGGCGGCTGGAGAAGCAGAATTGACACAGCAGCAAGACCAATTAGATGAACAGCAACAAGAACTAACCGATGCCCAACAAACACTGGCAGAAAAACGGGCAGAGATCGAAGACTTGGCAGAGCCGACGTATCTTTACAACCAACGCAAAGACAATCCCGGTTTCCAAGAATATGGTGGGCTGTCTGATCGTATCGCAGCGATCGCCAATGTGTTTCCTGTCTTCTTCTTCTTTATCGCTGCGTTGATCACCTTTACGACACTGACGCGGATGGTAGAAGAAAACCGCAAAGAGATCGGTACCTTAAAAGCGATGGGCTATGGCAAAGTCGAGATCTCCCTTAAATATTTGATTTATGCCCTCCTTTCTTCGGCCATTGGCATTATTAGTGGTGCCGTATTAGGAACCGAACTGTTGCCGCGTTTGATCTATTTCCTATCCAGCGAACGGTATCTTTTAGACGGGATTCGCGTCTATTATGTCTGGTCGCCAATTATTTTGGCCGCAATCGCCTTTTTACTGGCGACGCTTGGTGCCTGTCTGTTTGTTCTGATCAAAGAATTGCGGGAAAAACCTGCCCAGCTGCTGCAAGTTCGCGCACCAAAGCCCGGGAAACGGATTTTATTAGAAGCAATTACCCCCTTATGGTCCCGTTTAAGCTTCAATCAAAAAGTCAGCTTCCGTAACATCTTCCGCTACAAATCGCGAATGATCATGGCAATCATTGGCATCGCCGGTTGTACGGGACTGATGGTGGCAGGCGTTGGGTTGAAAGATTCTCTAAGTGCCGTGACTGCAAAACAATTTGGGCCCATTACGGATTATCAAGCCGTCGTGACCTTAAATGATGCGAAGGAAGAAACCGTTGCTGCCGCTGAAACGGTTTTAACAGACGAGCCTCTTGTGACCCATTCGATGCTAGTCTACAATGAAACGATCGAGATTCGACCGACTAACCAAGGAAAACAAAGTCTGACCTTGATGGTTCCGGCAGATCAGGATGCTTTTGCAGACTATGTCCATTTGAAAACGACGGCAGGACAGAAGCTGTCATTAACAGAGGGTGCCGTGCTGACTATGAAGTACGCAGAATTATATGATTTGCACGTTGGCGATACATTGACCTTCTATACCAGCGATCAAGAAGCCTATGAAGTACCTATTAGTGGCATCGCAGAAAATTATTTAGGCAATTCTCTTTATCTGTCGCCGACCGTTTATGAAGAAATCACCAATAGTACCTTTGAACCAAATGCGTTCTTAGTCAAAAGCAAGACGATGACGAAAAAACAAGAGGAAGCTTTATCAACAGCCTTGTTAGATACCGACAAAGTCAAAAACACGACGTTCCTTTCCACTCAGATCAAAATGCAGGATGATTCGATGGGTAACTTGAACGCCATTGTCTTGATCTTAGTTGTATTATCAGGGGCATTAGCCTTTGTCGTCTTGTATAACTTGACCAACATCAATGTTTCCGAGCGGATTCGCGAGCTTTCTACTATCAAAGTATTAGGGTTTTACAATAAGGAAGTGACTATGTACATCGTACGAGAAAATATCGTCTTTACGTTATTTGGGATTCTCGCAGGTTACGTGGTAGGTTACTTCTTGACTGACTTTATTTTGATCCAAGCTTCGATGGAGAACATGGTCTTTCCATTAGTGATCAATTGGCCGGCTTATGCTTTAGCCGGTGGCATGACGATTCTCTTTACGATCATCGTGATGTACGTCACCCATGTGAAACTGACTCATGTCAATATGATCGATGCGTTGAAATCAAACGAATAAGTTACTGCTAAAGCGATTTGCTGATCATCCAGCAGCGATTTTAGAGAAAAGGGTGCCGATCTCAGCCATTTTGGCAAGATCGGCACCCTTTTTTAGAACCAAACGCCCCCACTGTCCACTTTTGAACAGAGGGGGCGTTGGTTTTCACGTGAAACATTTTATGATTTTACGGAGTAGTTTGGTGCTTCTTTCGTGATTTGAACATCGTGGGGATGTGATTCTTTTAGTCCGTTGCCGCTCATTTGGATGAATTGTGCTTCATCACGTAATTGCTGCAGATTGCCGGCACCGACATAACCCATCCCTGATTTCAACCCGCCGATCATTTGGAAGATGATATCAGAAACGCTGCCTTTATAAGCGACACGTCCTTCAATGCCTTCTGGAACCAATTTGTTGGCTTCATTTACGCCCCCTTGGAAGTAACGGTCGCTGGAGCCTTTTTCCATTGCCCCCAATGAACCCATTCCGCGGTACGTTTTGAAGCGACGGCCTTGATAGATTTCAAATTCACCTGGTGATTCGTCAGTTCCTGCCAACATGCTACCGAGCATTACAGCATGTCCGCCAGCTGCTAAAGCTTTGACGATATCGCCGGAGTACTTGATCCCACCATCGGCAATGATTGCTTTGCCATATTGACGTGCCACAGAGGCTGCATCATAGATCGCTGTCAATTGAGGAACTCCGACACCGGCTACCACCCGAGTAGTACAGATCGATCCTGGACCGATCCCGACTTTTACGACATCGACACCAGCATCATACAATGCTTTCGTGCCTTCTGCAGTGGCAACATTTCCAGCAATCAATGTCGCTTCTGGGAAATGCGCGCGAATTTCAGAGATTTTGCGTAAAACACCCGCACTGTGTCCATGGGCAGTATCAATGACGATCGCGTCCACGCCTGCATCCAATAATGCTTGTGCTCGTTCAAAGGTATCGCTAGTAACGCCGACTGCCGCTGCCACTAATAGGCGTCCATGCGTGTCTTTGGCTGCATTCGGGAATTCGATTACTTTTTCAATATCTTTGATAGTGATCAACCCGCTTAAGATCCCTGCTTCATCAACGATCGGTAATTTTTCGATCTTGTGTTGTTGTAAGATTTTTTCCGCGTCTTTCAACGAAGTACCGACAGGTGCTGTGATCAATTGGTCTTTGGTCATCACATCATTGATCGGCATCGTATAATCCGTGACAAAACGCATGTCGCGGTTCGTGATGATACCGACTAATTTGCGGTTTTCCATCGTTTCTACGATCGGTACCCCGCTGATGCGGTACTTGCTCATCAAATGTTCTGCATCAGCAACTAAGTGACTTGGTGTTAAGAAAAACGGATCGATGATCACGCCGCTTTCAGAACGTTTTACTTTGCGCACTTCATCTGCTTGCGCGGCGATACTCATGTTTTTGTGAATCACGCCAAGTCCGCCTTGACGCGCCATTGAGATCGCCATTTTACTATCAGTTACGGTATCCATACTGGCACTTATGATTGGAATATTTAGTGTAATATTCGGGGCAAGCTGCACTTTCATATCCACGTCATTTGGCAAGACGTGACTTTCTGCCGGAATCAATAAGACATCATCAAACGTTAACCCTTTTTTTACAAATTTGGTTTCCCAGTTGGACATTTTTGTAACCACTCCTTAAAGTTTTTAGGTATTTTAAAAAAAATAGCAAAGATTTTTTCATAAGTCAACCATTCGGAAAGCTTTCTTAATAATCCTCTTCAAACCTTTGGTCAAATCTCATAATTCGCCATTTTTTCTAAAAAAACACGCTGATCGTGCGGTCTTTTTTAACAAAAGAAGGCGCACGATCAACGTGTAGCCATCAGCCTCTAGGAACAGACAGACTGCTGATGATATTGTATTTGCGTTTCAAGTAGTACTTCGCTGCTAATGCCACTGCCCCGATCAAGGCTTCGATCACAGGGTCCACTTGTGGATTCAATGGTGGTTGGATCATCGCAGAAAGCGAGATCACAACGATCCATAGCATGAAGGCTGCGACTAAAATCAAAATGATCTTCCACATCTTCGGCCGTTTGCTCTTATCAGCACCCGGGCGTTCATATTGATACATGTATTTGTACATCAAGTAGAAGACCCAACCAGCAAGCATCGCCATCAAGAAGAGGGTCAATAAGCCATAAGGTTGTGCTTGTCCTCTAGTAAAGATTCCCATAACCCCTAGCATCAACCCAAAAATCCCTAAAATCAGCAAGGTGTTATCCAACCACATCAAGAAGGGGCCGGATTCTTTTTGCTCAACGGGTTTGTTGATGATGGCTTCGGTACGTTCAGACACTGTACCAAATAATTGGCGGGCCGTTTTGCCGCCTTTTTGTTCTTTGACTAAGACCGGCAGCATCTCATGCAAGGCAATCGTTTTTTCTTCTTCAGAAAGGTTGGCTGCCTCTAGCGATTTTTTTAAATCAAATATATATTGTTGGTTTCGTTTTGTTAATTGTTGTTCTAATTCACGATTTTCGGAAACATAATTTCGCAGAGTTTCTGGTTCCATGAATTGATTCTCCCTTCTGCGTTTTCTTCACAATGGACATTTTACCACAAATTCACTGGGAAGAAAGCCCTTTATACGTTAAAACGGAACAACATCACGTCGCCATCTTGCACGACATAATCTTTTCCTTCCAAACGTACCCGACCGGCTTCTTTGGCCGCTTGCATCGTGCCGTATTGGTTCAGATCTTCAAAGGAAACAGTTTCCGCACGAATAAAGCCGCGCTCAAAGTCCGTATGGATGATCCCCGCTGCTTGCGGTGCTTTGATGCCTTTACGGAACGTCCACGCACGCACTTCTTGTTCACCAGCGGTAAAGTACGTTGCTAGACCCAGCAAATCATAGGCGGCACGAATCAATTGATCCAACCCTGATTCTTCAATTCCTAATGCTTCTAAAAACTCTGCTTTGTCTTCTTCCTCCAGCTCAGCGATCTCTTCTTCAGCACGAGCACTGATGACGATCACTTCCGCATTTTCGCTTGCTGCAAACTCTTTCACTTTGTTGACATAGTCATTGGTTTCATAGTCTGCCACGTCTTCTTCTGCTACGTTGGCAACGTATAAGACTGGTTTGGTCGTTAGTAAAAACAAACTTTTGACGATGCGCTGTTCTTCATCTGTAAATTCGATCGAACGAGCAGAGATCCCTTCTTCTAGGACCGGTTTGATCTTATCAAGAACGGCCAGTTCCGCAACTGCATCTTTGTCTTTGGTTTTGGCAATTTTTGCGACCCGAGTATAGCGCTTGTTGACGGATTCTAAATCCGCTAAAACCAACTCCAAATTGATGGTGTCGATATCAGCTAATGGGTCCACGCGGCCTTCCACGTGGGTGATGTTGTCATCGTCGAAACAACGAACGACATGACAGATCGCATCCACTTGGCGGATATGGCTCAAAAATTGGTTCCCTAATCCTTCCCCTTTGCTGGCACCGCGGACGATTCCGGCAATATCCGTAAATTCAAAGGTGGTTGGGACCGTCTTTTTCGGACGGACTAATTCTGTTAAACGCTGTAAGCGCCAATCTGGCACTTCCACCATTCCTACATTCGGATCGATCGTCGCAAACGGGTAGTTTGCGGCTTCTGCTCCTGCTTTGGTTATTGCATTAAATAAAGTAGATTTGCCCACATTTGGCAATCCAACGATTCCGGCAGTTAACGCCATGCTTCACTTCACTCTTTCTCTTTTTTTTCTAGGATTTTCTTCATCTTTTTATCAAATTCTCGGCGCGTCATCATGACGATGTGGCCGCAATTCGTACACTTTATTTTGATGTCTGCCCCCATGCGGATGATTTCCCAACGATTGGCTTTGCAGGCATGCGGTTTTTTCATTTCGACAATATCCCCAAGATCATACATCTTTATCACCTCAAGCTTCATCAAATTGAATGTTCAATAAATCTAAAATACGGGTTAAATCTTTTTGTGACAGGTATTCGATCTCGATTTTTCCTTTGCCTTCTTTTTCGCGGATCTCGACATTCGTGCCGAATTTATCCATCAACCGTTCTTCGCTTTCTCGTAAATAGTACGGTTTTTCCCGAATCAGACGCGGCACTTTTTTCTTTTCGTTTTTCGTGTCGTTCATCTCAGCGACCATTTGTTCTAATTGGCGGACTGTCAGATTTTCTTTGACACAACGATTGGCTAATTTTAAGATCTGTTCTTTGTTTTTCAAGCCTAATAATGTCCGGGCTTGCCCCATAGACAAACGGTCATCTTGAACCATTTCTTTGACGAGTTTCGGCAAGGACAGTAACCGCAAATAATTGGCGATATACGGGCGGCTTTTCCCTAAACGTTCAGCGACTTGTGCTTGGGTCAATTTCAAGTTCTTCATCAGCATGTCATAGGCTTCTGCTTCTTCTAAAGGATTTAAATCTTCCCGCTGCAAGTTTTCTAAAACGGCGACTTGCATCATCGCTTCTTCATCAAAATTGCGGATGATGGCTGGGATCGTTTCCTTGCCAGCTAATTTGGACGCTCGAAACCGGCGTTCACCAGCAATGATCTCATAGCCTTTGACGGATGATTGCCGCACGATGATCGGTTGAAAGACCCCCGAATGCTGGATCGAATTGGCCAGTTCTTGTAATGAAAGCTCATCAAAGGTTTTTCGCGGTTGATAAGGGTTGGGTCTTAATTCGTTTAAAGGCAGTTCAACGACTTTTTCTGTCTTGATATCGACTTCTTCTAACCCTTGCAGGTCTTGAAACAACGCATCGATCCCACGCCCTAATCCTTTCCCTTTATTCTTCACGGGCTAACACTTCCTTTGCTAACGTCTGATAGACTTCGGCTCCTTTTGAGCGTGGATCATAATCAATGATCGACAATCCATGACTAGGTGCTTCAGACAACCGGATATTCCGCGGAATAATGGTTTCGTATACTTTTTCTTGGAAATAGCGGCGGACTTCTTCCACGACTTCCGCGCCTAAGTTCGTACGGGCATCATACATCGTCAGTAAGACCCCTTCGATCTCTAACTCAGGGTTAAAATGTTTTTGTACTAAACGCACGGTATTCAATAGTTGGCTCAGCCCTTCCAATGCATAGTACTCACACTGGACTGGGATCAAAATCGAATCACTGGCGGTAAAGGCATTGATCGTCAAATGACCTAAAGATGGCGGGCAATCGATAAAGATATAATCGTATTGTTCTTTGATTTCATTCAAAGCCGATTTCAATCGAGATTCCCGTGCCATCATGGAGGTCAATTCAATTTCCGCACCAGCTAATTGGATCGTCGCTGGAACGATATCCAAGTTTTCTCGGCTGCTAGGTAAAATCGCTTCAACGATCGGTGTTTCATTGACTAATACATCATAGATGTCTTGTTCCACATCTGGTTTGCGAATGCCGACACCGCTTGTGGCGTTGCCTTGGGCATCAATATCTACGAGTAACACTTTTTTGCCGACAAATGCTAAGGACGCACCTAGGTTCACCGTTGTGGTGGTTTTGCCTACGCCGCCTTTTTGGTTTGCAACAGAAATAATACGGGCCATTGATTTTCCTCCTATTTAATTGGTTGTTTCGCTGGCATTCCCGGTTTGCGGGGGTATTTCTTTGGCGTTTCTTTTTTCTTTTGAATGATCAAAAGATGGCGTTCATCGCCGCTGACCGGTAAGGTAAAGCTTTTTTCTTCAATAAATTTGCCGCCTAAGAGTGAGATCGCTGGTTTGGCTTCAACCAGTTCTTCCTCGCTTTTGGCAGCTTTGAGCGCATAAAAATAGCCTGCTTTTTTCACCAATGGCACACAGAGTTCCGTTAACACATTCAAACGGGCAACCGCTCGAGCGGTCACATAATCGAATTGCCCACGAAATTGCGGGTTTTGACCAAATGTTTCTGCACGGTCATGGTACAAGTGGACATTTTCCAATTGTAGATCCGTCACAAGAGTTTGTAAAAAGGTGATGCGCTTATTTAAAGAGTCGACGATCGTCACTTCTAATTCAGGAAACACGATTTTTAGTGGAATACTTGGAAAGCCAGCACCTGAACCGACATCGCACAAATGACTTTGCGGGTCAAAGGCGGTTTCAAAAGCTAAGGAAACAGAATCGTAGAAATGCTTTAAATACACTTCTGATTTTTCCGTGATTGCGGTTAGATTCATCTTCTGATTCCATTCGACTAAACGCTCGAAATAGACAGCGAATTTTTCCATTTGTTCTTCGGTTAAAACGATCCCGTTTTTGCGTAATTCTTCATGAAATTCTTCAGGTAGCATAACGAATCCTTTCTATTTTGTGAAACAGAAAAATGTTTCACAGACTAGTTCCTACTTTAACGCAAAAAGCAGTGCGATGCAATAGCCAGAGATTGCTTTCTAGGAGAATTTACTATTTTTTAACTGGGGCTTTAAGGTTGGTTTAAGGCATAGAAATTATACTCATTTCAATCCAAAAAACTTTTTTCATTTTTCCTTGACCAGCAAGGCTGCCAACCCTGCTGGTCAGCTTTTTTCTCAAAGAAACAAGCATTGATCTCAGGATCAATGCTTGTTTTTGTTTCATATGAAACTTTTTTATTTCACGCGAGGTTCGTTGTATTCTTCGATACGATCAGACGCGCGGGAAGCCGCATGTTTGGCTTTGTTGGTTTGACGTGAAGCAAAGTCGCCGGTTTTAGAAGCCGCTGACGTTACTTTGTCTTGAACCGTTTCTTGTTCCTCTTCGTATTCAGCGATTGTTTTCACATCCACAACGTTGATGTTGACTTCGATCACTTCTAATTGGGTCATTGTCGTTACTTCTTTTTGAATGACTTCTTTGACTTGTTCAGCGATTTCTGGGATATTGCGGTCGTATTCAACCACGATATCTAAATCAACGGCTACTTGTTTTTTCCCAACTTCAGTATTGATACCGGCAGTCACATTGTCTGTATTAACTAATTTTTCAGCAATATTAGAGAAGAAACCACCATCGACCGTCAACAGACCATCTACATTTTCTAATGCAATTCCGATAATTTTTTGGATCACTTTGTCATCATAGGTCAATGAACCATGAACGGGTGCATCCCCGGTTGGTCCTTCAAAATCGTTGTGGCCAGGTTTTGGCGGTGCTGGATGATGTCCGGCTGGATCTGGATTTCCTGGTGCTGGATGATCCCCTGGTTTTGGTCCATTTTGTTGTCCTGCTACTGCTTTTTCAGCATTTGGTACCACTGGATCAGGTGATTCAGTCATTGGAATCGCATTTTCATTGGCTTGATGATTGGTGTTGGGAACCACTGGATCTGGATGTGCACTGACATTTTTTTCATTGTTTAATTCGTTTTTATCGTTATTCATTAAAAATTCCTCCTATAAAATACGTTATTGTTGGTTAAAAAATTCGTCGATGATACCGGTACGTTGGAGATACAATCCTAGCGCAAAACCCAAACCTGTTAGGAGTAGAATCAGCAATGTTTTGAAAAAACCGATCGTTACAAACAACACAGCCAGAACAAGGCCGATTGCTCCAAAAATCAATGGGATTTTGTATTGTTGTAGTTCGTTCATCATAGCCCTCCTATTCTACTCGCGGGTTTTCCGGAGTCTCATTTTGTTCAAAATTCGCGTAATTGACTTCGACTTTGACTTTTTCACTTGAGCCAAGCACTCGTTGGACATCTTGTTGGATTTCCGCCATTAAGTTTTCGGTTTTGCCAACTAAGGCAGACGTCCGTTTCAAGCGGCCTTTGATTTTGATTAAAATTCGATTTTTGGTCGCCTTGACATGAACTTTTGGTCCTTCAACAAATTCTTTTTCATTTACTTTCGTACGTACAAGTCCTTCGATCGCTTTCTTATCGATCGTCAATGCGCCCTTATCCTCTTTCAAAACAAAGGTTGTTTTGGTTTTTGGATAAAACAGCACGACTAAGATCACGATCAAGAATACGGCGATTAAAACAACGGCTACCCAAAACATATATTGACGCATAAACAAGTTGTCAAAGAAATACGTGACGACATTGCCTCTGCTGTCCAAACCAAATGGCAGCTGCATGTAAGGATTACTCATTAAAACGATTGGTAATAAGACAGTGATAAAGATCAACGAAACGATGATTGATACGATTTTCCACCCTTTACTCATAGGACACCTCCTCCTTTTTCTCCGATTTTTTGATAAGCTTACAAGTTAATGGCTTCTCCGCCGGTAACACCATAAATCTGTGCTGTCACATAGCTAGCTTTATTGGAAGCTAAAAAGACATAGACGGGTGCCAGCTCAGCTGGTTGTCCTGCCCGCTCCAGTAATGCTTGCTGACCAAATTCAGGCAGCTTGTCTTGCGGTTGGCCATGATCTAACTGTAATGGTGTCCAGATTGGTCCTGGGGCTACCCCATTGACCCGAATCCCTTTTTCAGCAAATTGTTTCGCCAAGCTGACTGTAAAACTGGCGATCGCCGATTTGGTTGCCGCATAATCCATTAAATGGGCGCTTGGACTAAAGGCTTGGACAGAAGTCGTTGTCACGATCGCTCCCCCAGCCGGTAAGTGTGGCTCAGCTGCTTTCACTAATGCAAACATTGAGATAATGTTTACCATAAAGGTGTCTTTCACTTGTTCAATCGGTAATTCTGCAATCGATGGCCGCGTGATTTGCTGTGCTGCGTTCAATACTAATGTATCTAACCCACCTAATGCTGCTACCGCTTTGTCAACGATCTCTTGTGGTGCCGCTTCGTCTCGCAGGTCATAGGGTAGCAAAATCACTTTGCGTCCGGCTTCTTTGATGTACCCTGCAACTTCTTCGGCATCTTCTTCTTCTCCTGGGAAAAAGTGCAGGGCAATGTCTGCTCCTTCACGAGCGAAGGCAATCGCTGCTGCTCGTCCGATCCCAGAATCCCCACCGGTAATCAGTACCCGCCGGTTTTCTAACTGCTGACTTCCCTCATAAGAGTCTTCACCACAATCAGGTTTTGGTCGCATTTCTTCTTGTAAAGCAGGCGTATCTTGTTCCTGTTTGCTGTATTTACCCGTGTGATAAAGTTCCCGTGGATCAGTCAAAATAGGTTCACTCATTCTTACGTCCTCCTTTTCTCTATAATAAAATTCTAAACCATTCATTTTTTTTTGGGAAATATAACGCTTTGTTAACAAAAATAAATCCTCGTTTATTAGAAAATGAAAAAAGAAAGTGCCTTCATTTTTGACCAGAAAGCAAATGATTTCACTTTTTTATAGAAGGGGGTAAACTAATAAGTAATACTTGGTGGTGCCTGTAAAAGGAAACCCTTGAGAAAATGACTTTGGATCAAGAAAAAGGAGGAACCAAACAATGCCTTGGAATGTCCGTGATTATCCTGCGTCAATGAAGAATCTAGACCCCTTAGTTCGTAAAAAAGCGATCGATATCGCCAATGCCCTGCTAGCCGATGGCTATTCTGACGATCGGGCGATCCCGATCGCCACGAGTCAAGCAGAAAAATGGTATGACAATGCAGATGAAGAGGAGAAGAAAGCTTTTCAGAAAGAGAGAAATCCGCAAAAAGATGATGCCCATCAAACCAATAAAAATGCGAAAAAATTAATGGATGCGGATGTTGAAGTTGTGTATGAAGAGGACCAATGGCAAGTCCGTTCCAAAGGAGCAAAACGTGCCAGTGATCATTTCGACAATAAAGCAGAGGCCATCGCCCGTGCCAAAGAAATTGCCGAAAACAAAGAATCCGTGGTGAACGTTTATAAAAAAGATGGCGACCATCAAAAGGATATTGATTTAGGAGAATAAAAATGGCCGCAAAAAAGCGGAAGGAGGTCTTACGTTTGTCGTTTTAACGGCGCGAAACGTTACCTTCTCTTTCGCTTTTTTGTTTCCTTTTACAGCTAGGTTTGGTTAAAACTAAAGCAACCGCTTCTTTAACGTTTCTTTTAAAAAGCAACGTTTCATTGTCAGAAACCTAAAAAACGAAGACCTTTTGAATGAACCATTACGTTTAAAATTTCTCGATATCCTAAAAAATAAGCCTATGAAATGCTGCTCTAGCAACAACTGTAAACCATCCGTTGCCGTTACAAATTAGCTTGTGCTTTCTTTAACTAGCCAAACCTTGTATACTTAAACTATCAAAAGTACAAGGAGTGGTATTTGTGAAAAAATTATTTTTTGTGCCGTTTATTTTTATTTGTTTCTTCTTTGCTCTCCCAGCTGCCGCCCAAACAGTGGAAGAACCTGAACTCGTTTACGACTTAGCATCAGATAGTCCCTATGAGCAGCTGATCACCGTAGATGAAGAAGGCAACGAGTTGATTTTGACCATTGAAAAATTGCCGTCATTCCGGGCAAATCTGGCAGCAGGAACGTATCGCGTGTCAAAAACATCCACCGGTAATTGGACCGCTAGTTACAATGTCACGGTCAATAGCCGCAATCAATTTACAGGCACTTCGAATTTAAGTTTAGTTGCTCACAGAGGAAGTATCACTTCTAGTTCATTAACTCACACGTCCACTAAAGCCACCTGTACGTTTAAGCAAAAAGCAGGTATAATCACTACCAATGGGAGTGTCGTAACCACGATCTCAAATGGGAAGCTAGTTGTTAAATAGCAGATAGGAGCATACATTGGCTTTAGCAGAACAATTAAAAAGCTGTCGCGAGTCTTCCGGATTGTCGCAAACAGCAGTCGCAGAAAAATTACAGATTTCACGCCAGTCGATTTCAAAATGGGAAAATGGGCGCGGCTATCCAGATATTGAGAATTTGATTTTGTTGAGCGATCTCTATCAAGTCTCGATTGATGAGCTCTTGCGGGAAAACGAAGCGTTAAAAGAGCGGATCGAAACCAATAATCAAGAGATTAACGACAAAAAAGAAAAATTGTCGTTACTCCAAAGAACGATGGCAACGGAAAAAGATGAAAGTCTGCTCTTGCTACTGTTAGCTGGAATCGGCTCATTTCTCTTTCCATTAGGTTTGATTTTAGATGGCTTTGTCTTATGGCGTAACAAAAAGGCCAATAATTTTTATGTATTGATCTATATCGTCTGTGCCTTCTCGATTTTCTTGAATTTGTACGATGGCTATGTCCATCTCAGCAACATCATGAATTGGGGAACCACTACGATTGAAAAAGTTGAATAATTCAATTGCTAACACAAAAAGCCCGCTGCGAGTTACTCTCGTAGCGGGCTTTTGACACTGTATTTACCATTTATAAATTGGTTTTTCAAAGAATATTAACCGTCTTTAGTTAACCTTTGCAATCTTCCCTTGTTCGATATACACCATCAAAATACTAATATCAGCTGGGTTTACTCCGCTGATACGGCTCGCTTGGGCGATGGTTTCGGGTTGGATTTTTTGCAGTTTTTGTTTGGCTTCTGTTGCCAAGCCATTGATAGCGGCATAGTCGATGTTTTCAGGAATGCGTTTGGCTTCCATCCGTTTGAGTTTCTCCACTTTTTCGAGGGCTTTTTTAATATAACCTTCGTATTTGATTTGGATCTCGACTTGTTCAATCTCTTTTGGCTTCAATGTTTCATTGGCTTCAATAAATTGCAGCATTTCCGCATACGTCACTTCAGGCCGGCGCAAGAATTCATTTGCTAAAACGCCATCTTTCAAGGTGGCCGTCCCTTTGGCAGTCAAATATGCTTGTACTTCTGGCGTTGGTTTGATGCGGATTTTAGACAAGCGTTTGATTTCTGCTTCAACAGCTTCTTTTTTCGCTACATATGCTTCGTATTGCGCTTCTGGGACGAGCCCAATTTGATGTCCCACTTCGGTCAAACGCAGATCGGCATTATCATGACGCAGCAATAAGCGGTATTCGGCACGAGAGGTCAATAAACGGTATGGTTCATTGGTTCCTTTGGTCACCAAATCATCGATCATCACACCGATATAACCGTCGCTGCGTTTCATAATGAAAGGTTCTTTGCCTTGAATTTTCAAAGCGGCATTGATGCCGGCAATCAAGCCTTGACCGGCCGCTTCTTCATAGCCGCTGGTTCCGTTGGTTTGTCCTGCCGTAAAGAGGTTTTCGATGACTTTGGTTTCTAATGTTGGACGCAATTGATGAGGTACCACGACATCATATTCAATGGCGTAGCCCGTCCGCATCATTTCCGCTTTTTCTAAACCTGCGATGGAATGCAGCATTTGGACTTGGACGTCTTCTGGCATAGAAGTAGAAAGCCCTTGAACATACACTTCTTCGGTGTTCAATCCTTCTGGCTCCAAGAATAGTTGGTGACGAGATTTGTCTGCAAAACGCACGATTTTGTCTTCGATGGATGGACAATAACGGGCACCTACCCCTTCGACGATCCCTGTAAACATCGGCGCCCGATGTAAATTCTGGTTGATGATTTGGTGCGTCCCTTCGTTCGTATAGGTCAACCAGCAAGGTTCTTGGTTTTGATTGTAGGCTTCATCGGGTGTGCTGTAACTAAAGTGATTCGGTTGTTCATCGCCAGGCTGGATCTCCGTTACCTCATAGTTGATGGTGCTGGATTTGACCCGCGGTGGTGTACCGGTTTTAAAACGAGCGATCTCTAGACCAAGCTCTTTCAAATGATCGGCTAATCCAATCGATGGCTGGGAGTTGTTTGGACCAGAAGAATACTTCAACTCTCCAATGATGATCTCCCCTCGCAACGCTGTTCCTGCAGTGATCACTACAGCTTGGGCTTGGTAACGAGCGCCTGTAGATGTCACAACGCCACGGCATTCGCCTTCTTCAACGATCAGCTTTTCAACGATCCCTTGGCGCAGTGTTAGATTGGCTTCTTTTTCGATCGTTCGTTTCATTTCAGCCGCATAGGCATGTTTATCGGCTTGCGCCCGCAAAGCCCGCACTGCGGGACCTTTTCCTGTATTGAGCATCCGCATTTGGATGTAGGTTTTATCGATATTTTTGCCCATTTCTCCGCCTAAAGCATCGATTTCGCGCACCACGACGCCTTTTGCTGGTCCGCCGACGGAGGGATTACAAGGCATGAATGCGACCATGTCTAAGTTGATGGTCAGTAAAAGGGTTTTTGCCCCCATTCGGCTGGCTGCTAAGGCAGCTTCTGATCCGGCATGGCCGGCACCAACAACGATCACGTCATAACTTTCTGCTTGATATTCTTGCATGGTGTTCTCCTTTTTACGCCAGTGGCGCATTCTTTATTTTCCTAAACAAAACTGACTGAACAATTGGGTGATCAACTCATCTTGGACACTGTCGCCGACAACTTCTCCTAGATAGTCCCAGCAGCGTGTCATATCGATTTGAACCAAGTCGACAGGCATTCCTGCTTCGATCCCTTGGATGACCTCAGACAACGACTGAACGGCATTTTCTAATAAGGCAATGTGGCGGGTGTTAGAAAGATAGGAAGCATCCTTGTCGGTGGTTTTCCCCCCAAAGAATAGATCGGCAATGGCTTGTTCCAGTTGATCCAAGCCTTCGTTGGTCAATACAGAGACAGAAAAAATCGGTTCATCTGCTGCGTACTGCGCTAATTCAGCGGTCGCTAGTTTTGGCTCAAGGTCGGTCTTATTCAATAAGATGATCCGACGGCTGCCAGCAGTCAGCTCCAGCAATTGTTTGTCTTCCTGGGTCAATCCTTCGCTTTGGTTGAGAACCAGCAAAATCAACTCCGCTTCTGCCAGTGCTTTGCGGCTGCGTTCGACCCCGATTTTCTCAACGACATCTTCCGTTTCGCGGATACCAGCCGTATCGATCAGTTTCAACGGTACCCCGCGAACATTGACATACTCTTCAATGACATCTCGGGTGGTGCCGGCAATGTCTGTCACGATGGCTTTTTCTTCCCTTAATAAATGGTTCAATAAGCTGGATTTACCGACATTCGGCCGACCGATGATCGCAGTACTCAGGCCTTCTCGCAAAATTTTTCCTTGTTGGGCAGTTGCTAATAAGGCTTGGATCTGCCCTTTGACCATCGTGGCCTTTTCTAACAATAAGCGGGTCGTCAATTCTTCCACATCATCGTATTCAGGGTAATCGATATTCACTTCAACTTGCGCCAACGTCTCTAAGATCTCTTGGCGTAAGGTCCGAATCAAGTGGGAAAGATTGCCATCCAGCTGATTGACAGCGAGATTCATCGCCTTATCGGTCTTAGCACGAATCAGGTCCATCACCGCCTCGGCTTGAGAAAGATCAACCCGTCCATTTAAAAAGGCCCGCTTCGTGAATTCCCCCGGCTCAGCCAAACGTGCGCCTTGTCGTAAAACCAGCTGCAAGAGTTGATTGACGACAACGATCCCGCCGTGACAGTTGATCTCAACGACATCTTCTCGGGTAAAGGTCCGCGGCTTTTTCATCACTGAAAGCATCACTTCATCCATCAAACGGTTTTCTTCTGGGTCCACGATATGACCATAATGAATCGTATGACTAGGGACTTGGGCGAGGGTTTTAGTGCCTGCTTGAAAAATCCGATCCGCAATTGCGATTGCTTCTTCCCCGCTTAATCGCACAATACTGATGGCCCCTTCGCCTGGCGGGGTGGAAATTGCGGCAATCGTATCAAATTCTTGCGTAATATTCGCCATGTTGCATGCTCCTCCTATTTTTTCACATAAAAAAAGTGCCCACTCCACCCGTCAAATTGATTGAAAATCAATAAAAACGAGTAGACTTAGCACTTTGACTGCTTGTCAATTAAATTCTGGAAATAGATTAGCACATTTTTGCGCGAGTCGCAAGCTTCCTTCAAAAACTTTTAAATTTTGCATCTGTCCGCAAAAACCTTTAAAATAAAAGCAAAGAATAAGAAAAGAGGGATCTATTATGGAAACCATCAAATCATCAAACAGTGCTGCCCGCATTAAAGAAATCATTTTATCGACAGGAAACGTGAATCGGCCTTATGTCGTGCGGGATATCGTCTTTGCGGCAGACAAAATCGAAGTAGATCTATTTGATACATCTGTGAATTTGAACGATCTTTTGGCAGATGTGACCTATCGCTTAAAAGAAACAGCTCACAGCTACGGTGCGAATGCAGTGATCAACTGTCATTTCGAACACGACCGCATCGTCGAAGGCGACAAAACCTACCTTGAGATCTTTGCCTATGGTACGGTGGTTCAATTTACTCAATCAACCATTGGCGGCTAATTGCCCCTTTGAACAACGAAATACAAAAAAGAGTCCGCGGCATACGGACTCTTTTTTGATACCAAAGGCTGACCTACGTAACGTATGTTGACTTTGATAAGAATGATTTCTAGTCAAGGATACTTGGTTTTAAATTTGTTGTCAATCGCTTTTTCCCATCAAAAAAGGGAAAGGCTTGTCAGACCGCCTTTCCCTTTTTTCATTAAATTCGTTTGTCCGCAGGTTCCACTACTAAGTAGCGATACGGTTCATCCCCTTCAGAATGAGTTTGAACATACGCATCTTTACTCAATACGGAATGGATCTGCTTTCTTTCAAACGCCGGCATCGGCTCTAAAAAGACCGGGCGGCCTGTTCGTTTGACTTTTTCAGCAGTACGGCTGGCCAAACGTTCTAAGATCGCTTGACGTTTTTCACGGTAATCCCCGACATTCACAACGATCGACAATTTGTTTTTCGCGATGCGATGAATATAAACTTGCGCCAAATATTGCAGTGCATTCAAGGTTTTGCCGTGCTTCCCAATCAAAATGCCTTGTTTTTGCGTTTCTAATTGAAAGATGATCACGCCGTCTTGACGAGCGGTTTTTACTAAGGCAGGTGCATTCAATGCTTTTGAAATATTTGTCAGATAGAGTCCCAACTGAGCCAGTGCTTCCTCATCTGAAAGATCCGTCAGCAAAACAGGTTCGCTCGCGGCCGCCTCCATCACACTGCTTGCATCCTCTGTCGTCACAGGATCTGGTTCTACCAGCGGTTTTGCTGGTACTTCTTCAACGGGTGCCGGTTCTTCAACGATTCTTTTTTCAATGGAGACCCGTGCTTGTTTTTTTCCTAGCCCCAAGAAGCCTTTTTTTCCTTCATCCAGGACTTCGATTACTGCTTGATCTTTGGTGATACCAAGGACTTGCAATCCCTCTTGAATTGCTTCAGCTACTGTCAGATTTTCATAAATCGGCATTGCAGTGCAACCTCCTCTTATTTTTTCCGTTTCTTTTTAGGACTCATTGCTTTTTTCAGGGCTCGTTCACGCTCGCGTTCTTTGCGGGCGGCTTCTTCTCTTTCTTGGCGAATCTTGAATGGGTTATTTAAGATCATTGTTTGCAAGACTTGGAATGCATTAGAAACAACCCAGTACAAGGAAAGACCGCTGGCAATGTTGATCCCCATCAGTAAGATCATCATCGGCATAGCGAAATTCATGATTTTCAAACTCGCATTTGATTCCACTTGGCTCATACTTGATAAGTAGGTACTTGCAAAAGTAAAGAGCGCCGCTAAAATCGGCAAGATGAAGTATGGGTCACGATCACCCAGCTGCAGCCATAAGAATTTTCCTTCTTGCAGAGCAGGAACCCGTGAGATCGATTGCCACAAGGCCATCAAAATCGGCATTTGTACCAATAATGGTAGACAGCCGGCATAGGGATTGACATTGTTTTCCGCATACAAACGTTGTGTTTCTTCTTTTAACTTGCTTTGTGTTTCTGTATCTTTTGACGCATATTGCTGCTGCAGCGCTTTTAGCTTCGGTTGTAATTCTTGCGTTTTGCGCATGCTTTTGGTTTGAAAGTGCATCAACGGCATCAAAATGACCCGGATGATCAATGTAAAGAGAATGATCCCGATCCCGGCATTGCCGAAGGAGAGGGCTTTGATCGCCTCTGCAAAATAATAAACGATGTAACGATCCCATAGACCGGTACTTTGTGCATTTACTTCACCTGTTGCACCGCAGGCAGATAAGACAACTACTAATGAGAGAACTCCCAAAAATAGTAAGACGCGTTTCCCTTTTTTCACGTAACTAATTCCTTTCCATTAATGAATAATTTTGGCAAGCTTTAAGACATGCTCTAAATTCGAGTAGATTTCCTTTGAGGAACAAGTGGCGATACTTGGACGGGCGATCACAATAAAATCGATCGCTGGTTCGATTCGCGGCTTCATTTCCGTTAAGCTCGCACGAATCTTGCGTTTGACCTCATTTCGCTTCACTGCATTACCGACTTTTTTTCCTACAGATAAACCAACTCGAAAATGTGATTGCTCTTTAGGTAAGACATACACCACGAACTTCCGATTTGCAAAAGAATTTCCTGCCTGAAAAACTTTTTGAAAATCTTGCTCTGTTTTTACTCGATAGGATTTTCTCATCTTCGGTTCCTTCACTTCTTTCAATTAAGCTTCGCGAAACGGATTGAATCCGTAACCACTCACCTGTCAATAATACCATATTTGCCAAAAGTCAGACACTATATTCCGCAAAAACGGCATAAAAAAAAACCACTGGCATTCAGTGGCTTACGCAGAAATAACCTTTCTGCCTTTACGACGACGGCTAGCTAAAACACGACGTCCATTTTTTGTACTCATACGTTTACGGAATCCGTGAACTTTTTGACGTTTACGTTTATTTGGTTGATACGTTCTTTTCATTTATTTCCACCTCCATCAGGATAATGCTTATGCGCACAGACATACTTTGATAGTATAACGAGTCAAGTACTAGTTTGTCAATAAGAAGTTTGCTCAAAATCGACCATTCTTTATCCACAATTCCCTTGATTTGTGTGGGTTTACTGTTTACAGCTAATTTTTGTGGATAACTTTTTCCCCAGAGTTATTTTGACTTTTTCCACAAACAAACAGCCTGTAGAAAAGTTTTCCACAATCGCTTTTCCAGCTGTTGATAACTGCCCTAAAACCTAGTATTATCAAGGCGTGATCTTCACATAGATCTGTGGATAAGAGAGATTTTTTTCTAGTTATGCACAATCTTTTTCTACCTGTGGATAGTGCATTTTCGAACATGTGCATTTCCTTTTTTCTTTTATCCCGTTTTGTGGAAAAGTATTTTTTTCTAACCTTTTTTATCGTAATCTGTGGAAAACTTTTTCAATCCGTGCTATTTTAGTTATATCTATTCTTAGTTATAGGAGGACAATTTATGCCATCTGCTGATTCTATTTGGCAAGATCTTCAACGTTCCTTTAAAGAAGAGCTGAATCCGGCCAGTTATAGTGCTTGGATCGAGACTGCCAATGTCTTGTCGTTTGAAAAAAATCAGCTGCTGATCGAAGTACCCAGCGATCTTCATAAATCTTATTGGGAAAAAAATCTAGCTGCCAAAATTGTTGAAATGGGATTTATGAAAACTGGTGAAGAATTGATTCCTAGTTTTGTGACTGTCGAAGAAGCAGAAGCTTTAAAAACAGCCCCTTCTACTATTCAAACAGCTGCAAAAGAAAACGAGCGGCCGCCGAAATCGATCTTAAATGAAAAATACACATTTGATACCTTTGTCATCGGGAAAGGCAATCAGATGGCCCACGCTGCTGCTTTAGTTGTTGCAGAAGATCCTGGGTCTATTTATAATCCGCTGTTCTTCTATGGTGGCGTTGGTTTAGGGAAAACCCACTTGATGCATGCGATCGGTCATCAAATGTTGCTGAAACGTCCCAATGCCAAAATCAAGTATGTTAGTAGTGAAAATTTCACCAATGATTTCATTACTTCTATTCAAAAGAACAAAATGGAAGATTTTCGAAACGAATACCGCAATGTTGATCTTTTGCTAGTGGATGATATTCAATTCTTAGTCAATAAAGAAGGAACCCAAGAAGAATTCTTTAATACCTTCGAAGAACTGTATCGCAATAATAAACAGATCGTCCTCACAAGTGATCGTTTGCCAAATGAGATCCCGACTTTACCAGAACGTTTGGTTTCCCGTTTTGCTTGGGGCTTGTCCGTTGATATCACCCCGCCGGATCTAGAGACGCGGACTGCGATTTTGCGGAAAAAAGCCGAAGCCGAACGCTTGGAGATCCCCGACGATACGTTAAGTTATATCGCTGGACAGATCGATTCAAATATCCGGGAACTTGAAGGAGCACTCGTGCGGGTGCAAGCTTTTGCTACGATGCAAAACTCAGACATTACAACGAGCTTGGCAGCTGAAGCCATCAAAGCCTTGAAATCAAGCCATGGCTCGACCCAAGTTTCGATTTTGCAGATCCAAGAAGAAGTCGCAAAATACTATCACATTCATGTCAATGATCTAAAAGGGAAAAAACGGGTCAAAGGCATCGTTGTCCCACGGCAGATCGCGATGTATCTCTCTCGAGAATTGACCGATAGTTCTTTACCAAAAATCGGCGGCGAATTTGGTGGCAAAGACCATACCACGGTCATTCATGCCCATGAAAAAATTCAGCATTTAGTCGAAACAGATCCCACGATCAAAAATGAGATCGCTGAAATCAAACAAATTCTCTTCAGCTGATCTGTGGATAAGAAAAGAAGAACCAAAAAAGTTGTCCACAAGTTATTCACAGGCATTTTCGTTAGTCTAATCACTCTTTTCTCGAGTTATCCACATTACTAACAAGCCTATTACTACTATTACTTTTATTTAATAACTATAAATTAAAGGAGTATCGCTATGAAGCTAACTTTAAACCGAACAGAGTTCATGCAAGAATTACAAACTGTCCAACGGGCGATTTCAACCAAAACCACCATCCCGATCTTAACCGGAGTAAAATTGTCCCTTTCAGAAAAAGGATTGACCATGACTGGGAGCAATGCCGATATTTCCATTGAAACTTTTTTAAGTGTGGAAAACGAAAAAGCGCAAATGCAAATCGAAAAAACAGGAGCAATCGTTTTACAAGCACGTTTCTTCAGCGAAATCGTTCGTCGTTTGCCTGAAAGTACCTTAACGTTAGAAGTTTTAGACAATAATCAAGTAGCGATCACTTCTGGAAAAGCCAACTTTACCGTCAACGGCTTGGATGCCGATAGTTATCCACATTTACCAGTTGTCGAAAGTCAAGATTCGATCGTGATTCCAGCGCACGTGTTGAATAAGGTTGTTAGTGAAACGGTCTTTGCGGTTTCGCAACACGAAAGCCGTCCAATCTTAACTGGGGTCCACTTTGTCTTAGAAAATCAAAAATTATTAGCTGTTGCAACGGACTCACACCGTTTGAGCCAACGGGTGATTCCCTTGGAAAGCGGGGAAACAGCCTTCAATATCGTGATTCCCGGCAAAAGCCTAACGGAACTTTCTCGTTCCTTAACGGATGAAGAAGAAGCGATCCAAATCAGCATTATGGATAACCAAGTGTTGTTCCAAACGAAAACTATGAAATTCTATTCTCGTTTATTGGAAGGAACTTACCCAGATACCAACCGTCTGATCCCTTCAAGCTTCAATACTGAAATTGAATTTTCTGTGCCAGAATTGTTACAGGCTATCGAACGGGCGTCATTGCTTTCCCATGAAGGCCGAAACAACATCGTTCGTTTGGCGATCTCCGAGGAAGCTGTTGTCTTATATGGAAACTCACCAGAAATCGGGAAAGTGGAAGAAGACCTTTCTTTTGAAAAAGTGACCGGCGACCCATTAGAGATCTCTTTCAATCCTGATTATATGAAAGCTGCACTACGAGCATTTGGTGACACCAGCATCGTGATCCGCTTTATCTCAGCGATCCGTCCCTTTACGTTGGAGCCAACAGAGAGCAAAGGCAGCTTTATCCAGCTGATTACACCGGTGCGCACCAACTAGTTTTTCATGTCTTTTGAAAAAAGTTGAAACAATCATCTGAAAATGAATAAATGAGTTAAAAGGGCTTAAAATCGTTTTTAAGCCCTTTTTTCTATTTTGGCTTCTTTTTTGTCTAAAAGCAGTAAGTCTTCTGAGAATGAAAAATATGCCGATGAATTTGTTTTCTTGGCAAAAAAAGAGTATAATATAGCTAAACGCTCTTTGATAGAATTGAGGGGAATTATGAAAATGCAAATACCGTTAGAAACGGAATATATGACACTTGGACAAATGCTCAAAGAAGTCAGTGTGATCAGCAGCGGCGGCCAAGCGAAATGGTACCTTGCAGAGCACACCGTTTTTGTCGACGGCGAGCCGGAAAATCGACGAGGGCGCAAATTGTATGCGGGAATGCGTGTTGAACTACCTGATGAAGGTACTTTTTTTATGGTGAAGAAGGAAGACGCAGATGCGGCTGAATGAGTTGCATTTAAGCAATTATCGGAACTATGATTCGCTGACACTGACTTTTGAGAAAGGTCTGGTCATTTTTTTAGGCGAAAATGCGCAAGGAAAAACCAATATTTTAGAAAGTATCTATGTATTGGCGATGACCAAAAGCCACCGCACCTCCAGCGAGCAAGAACTTATCCGTTGGGACACGGAAGGTGCGCGGATCTCTGGCAGTGTCAGTCGGGGACGCTCAACGATCCCGTTAGAACTGTTTTTGTCAAAAAAAGGACGAAAAACGAAAGTAAACCACATTGAGCAAAAAAAGCTCAGTAGTTACATAGGGCAGCTGAATGTCATTTTATTTGCTCCAGAAGACCTCTCCCTTGTAAAAGGAAGTCCCCAAGTCCGCCGCAAATTTCTCGATATGGAAATTGGGCAGATCGATCCAATTTATCTCTATGATCTCGTTCAATACCAATCCGTTTTGAAACAGCGCAATCAATACTTAAAACAGCTGAATGAAAAAAAACAGACCGATGAGATCTATTTAGATGTTTTGACGGAACAGCTGGTGGCTTTCGGCAGTAAAATCATTTTAGCCAGACAACGGTTTGTTCAGCGCTTGGCGTATTGGGCAAATCAGCTGCACCAAAAGATCAGCCAAGGAAAAGAAACCTTGCAGATCGACTATTTATCAAATGTGCCCGGTGAGGCGGCCTCGCTGGAGGAGATCCAACAGCAATTTGTCAAAGCCTTGGCACAAGTCAAAGACCGTGAACGATTTCGGCAAGTCACGTTGGCAGGCCCCCATCGAGACGATCTGGATTTTTTGATCAATGAGAAAAATGTTCAGACCTTTGGTTCGCAAGGACAGCAGCGAACAACGGCCCTAAGTGTCAAATTGGCAGAAATCGATTTGATGAAAGAAGAAACAGGGGAATATCCCGTCCTTTTATTAGATGACGTCATGAGTGAGCTGGATGATTCCCGACAACTGCATTTATTGGAAACCATTGAAGGAAAAGTTCAGACCTTTCTGACAACGACGACATTAGAACATGTGAAAGACAAAATGTCTGTGGAAGCAGAGATTTTTTATGTAGAGCAAGGACATATTAAAGGAGAATAGACTGAATGACAGAAGAAGAAAAAAGCTTAGTTGAACGTGCGAAAGCCTATGATGCCAGTCAGATCCAAGTGCTGGAAGGACTAGAAGCCGTCCGCAAACGACCTGGGATGTACATTGGTTCTACCAGTTCAGAAGGTTTGCACCACTTAGTATGGGAAATCGTCGATAACTCGATCGACGAAGCACTAGCAGGCTTTGCCTCAAGTATTCAAGTGATCATTGAACCAGATAATAGCATTACGGTCGTCGATGACGGTCGGGGGATCCCCGTTGATATCCAAGCCAAGACAGGCCGTCCAGCGGTAGAAACCGTCTTTACGATCCTGCATGCCGGCGGGAAATTTGGCGGCGGCGGCTACAAGGTTTCCGGCGGACTTCATGGGGTAGGTTCCTCCGTCGTTAATGCGTTGTCCACGACTTTAGACGTAAAAGTCTATAAAGAAGGCAAAGTGTATTATCAAGAATACCATCGTGGAGCAGTCGTTGATGACTTAAAAGTGATCGATGAAACCGACCGCCACGGAACGACCGTCCACTTTGTTCCAGATCCAGAGATCTTTACGGAAACAACGGAATTCAATTTTGATAAATTAGCGACGCGGGTTCGGGAATTAGCCTTCTTGAACCGTGGTTTAAAAATCTCGATCGAAGACAAACGGGAAGAAAAACCCGTTTTGAAAGAATATCATTACGACGGCGGGATCAAGAGCTATGTGGAGCATTTGAATGCGAGTAAAACAGTGATTTTCCCAGATCCGATCTATTTAGAAGGAGAACAACAAGGAATCACGGTTGAAGTCTCCATGCAATATACCGATAGCTACCATAGCAACCTGCTAAGTTTTGCCAACAACATCCATACCTATGAAGGCGGAACCCATGAATTCGGGTTTAAGACTGCCTTGACCCGGGTGATCAATGATTACGCCCGCAAGTCAAAATTGATGAAAGAAAACGACGAAAACCTGACCGGAGAAGATGTTCGGGAAGGCTTGACGGCGGTTATCTCCATCAAGCATCCAGATCCTCAGTTTGAGGGACAAACGAAAACCAAATTAGGAAATTCCGAAGTGCGGACAGTCACCGATCGTCTCTTTTCCGAACATTTCACGAAATTCTTGATGGAAAACCCGAATGTGGGTCGTCAAGTCGTGGAAAAAGGACTTTTGGCATCAAAAGCCCGTCAAGCAGCCAAACGTGCCCGGGAAATGACTCGCCGAAAAGGTGCGTTAGAAATCAGTAACTTACCTGGGAAATTAGCCGACTGTTCCAGTAATGATCCAGAAAAATGCGAATTGTTTATCGTCGAAGGAGATTCTGCCGGCGGTTCAGCAAAACAAGGCCGCAGTCGGGAATTCCAAGCGATCTTACCGATCCGTGGGAAGATTTTAAATGTCGAAAAAGCCAGCATGGACAAAATCTTAGCAAACGAAGAGATCCGTTCATTGTTTACGGCAATGGGTACCGGGTTTGGTGCTGATTTTGATGTAGCAAAAGCCCGTTACCACAAGCTAGTCATCATGACCGATGCCGATGTCGATGGTGCCCATATCCGGACCCTACTCTTGACGCTGTTCTATCGTTATATGCGTCCCATCGTTGAAGCCGGTTATGTCTATATCGCACAACCGCCATTGTACGGTGTCAAACAAGGGAAAAATATCCATTATATCCAACCCGGCAAGAATGCCGAACAAGATTTGAAAAATACGATTGAATCACTACCTGCGACACCAAAACCAACAGTTCAACGATACAAAGGTCTAGGGGAAATGGATGACCACCAGTTATGGGAAACCACGATGGATCCTGACAATCGGATGATGCTGCGGGTCAGCGTAGATGATGCCATTGAAGCCGATCAAATTTTTGAAATGCTGATGGGGGATCGCGTCGAACCAAGACGGGCCTTTATCGAAGAAAACGCGCACTACGTGAAAAATCTTGACATCTAGCCAATCGTAGAGGAGGAAACAGCTTGAGTGAAGAAGCAAAACAAAATATTCATGACGTCAATCTGACCAGTGAAATGCGCGAGTCCTTTATCGATTATGCAATGAGTGTAATTGTTGCTAGGGCTTTACCAGATGTGCGGGATGGCTTAAAGCCGGTTCACCGCCGAATTTTATATGGAATGAATGAATTAGGGGTCACACCAGACAAGCCCCATAAAAAATCAGCCCGGATCGTCGGCGATGTCATGGGGAAATACCATCCCCATGGTGACAGTGCGATCTATGAATCAATGGTGCGGATGGCACAGCCCTTCAGCTATCGCTACATGTTAGTCGATGGCCACGGAAACTTTGGTTCAGTCGATGGTGACGGTGCCGCTGCGATGCGGTATACCGAAGCTCGCATGAGCAAACTGGCGATGGAGATGCTGCGGGACATCAACAAAGATACTGTTGATTTCCAAAGCAATTATGATGATACAGAACGAGAACCAGCGGTATTACCAGCACGCTTCCCGAACCTTTTGGTCAACGGGACGACGGGGATCGCTGTTGGGATGGCGACCAATATCCCGCCTCATAACTTGAATGAAGTTATTGCAGCCATCGATCTATTGATGGAAAATCCAGAAGTCACGACAAGTGAATTGATGGAAGTCCTGCCGGGACCAGATTTCCCAACCGGCGGGATCGTCATGGGAAAATCCGGTATTCGCCGTGCCTATGAAACAGGGAAGGGTTCGATCACTGTTCGCGGAAAAGTCGAAGTGACTGATATGCCCAACGGTAAAGAACGGATCTTAGTGACTGAATTGCCGTATATGGTCAATAAAGCGAAGTTGATCGAGCGGATCTCTGAGCTGCACCGTGACAAACGGATCGAAGGAATCACCGATCTGCGGGATGAATCGTCTCGTGAAGGCATGCGGATCGTGATCGACGTTCGTCGCGACGTCAGTGCGTCGGTGATCTTAAACAATCTCTACAAAATGACTGCACTGCAATCTTCTTTTGGCTTTAATATGTTAGCCATTGAAAAAGGCGTGCCGAAGATTTTGAGTTTGAAACGAATTTTAGAAAATTACATCGAGCATCAACAAGAAGTGGTAACTCGTCGGACACAGTTTGATAAAAACAAAGCAGAAGCCCGTGCCCACATCTTAGAAGGGTTACGGATCGCATTGGATCATATCGATGAGATCATTGCTTTGATCCGGGCATCAAATTCTGATGATGAAGCAAAAAATAGCATGATGGAGCGCTTCAAATTGTCCGATCGCCAAGCGCAAGCAATTTTAGATATGCGTTTGCGTCGCTTGACCGGTTTGGAACGCGACAAGATCGAAAACGAGTACCAAGGTTTGTTAGAATTTATCGCTGATTTGACAGACATTTTAGCAAATCCACAACGAGTCCTAGAGATCATCCAAACGGAGTTGCAAGAATTAGGCCAACGCTTTGGCGATGATCGCCGGACTGAATTATTGGTTGGGGAAGTCTTAAGTCTTGAAGATGAAGACTTGATCGAAGAAGAAGAAATCGTCATTACTTTGACGAACAATGGGTACATCAAACGAGTAGCTAAGTCTGAATTCCGTGCACAACGCCGCGGCGGACGTGGCGTTCAAGGAATGGGGATCCACGATGAAGACTTCGTGAAGACGTTGATTTCTTGTTCGACTCACGACACATTACTGTTCTTCACCAATAAAGGGAAAGTTTACAAAGCCAAAGGCTATGAAATTCCTGAGTATGGTCGGGCAGCCAAAGGTATCCCTGTGATCAATCTGCTAGGGATCGATTCTAGCGAACGGATCGAAGCGATCATTTCGGCTTCTGGTGGGCCTCAAGAAGGACGCTACTTGTTCTTCACGACGCGTCTAGGTGTGGTCAAACGGACCTCAGTGACGGCCTTTTCAAATATCCGTGCCAATGGTCTGATTGCGATCGGTCTTCGGGAAAATGATGAGTTGGTTAACGTGATCGAAACCCATGGCGAAGATGTCGTGATCATCGGCACCCACGATGGCTACTCTGTGACTTTCAAAGAAGCCCTTGTTCGGGATATGGGCCGAACAGCTGCTGGTGTGCGAGGCATTCGTCTAAGAGATGGAGACTACGTCGTAGGTGCCGCTGTGATCACAGAAGACAGTGAAGTCTTGGTCATCACTGAGAACGGCTATGGCAAACGCACCAAAGGCTCTGAATACCCAATCAAAGGTCGGGGCGGAAAAGGGATCAAAACAGCCAACATTACGGCGAAAAACGGTCCATTAGCCGGCTTGACGACGGTCAGCGGTGAGGAAGACATCATGGTGATCACCAATAAAGGCGTCTTGATTCGTTTCAATGTAGCGACTGTTTCCCAAACTGGTCGGGCAACCTTAGGGGTTCGTTTGATGAAGATGGAAAACAATGCCAAAGTAGTGACGATGGCAACGGTTGAACCGGAAGTCGAAGAAGAACTAACGACTGCCGAAGAAACAGCGGTACAAGACGTGCCAGTTGTGGAAGAAACAACGGAAGACACCACGGATACACAAGAATAAGCAATACATTTTCTAGGAAGACAGCAACCTGCGAACCTGCAGCTTGCTGTCTTTTTACTCTTTTTCAAAAAATCGGCAGCAGCTGACGTATTTATCAGTGTAAGCGATTGTTTGCAGTGATGGGTAGATGCAGGGACGCAAAAAAATAGCTTGCAGTAGGGACGAAAAAAGTGTATAATAATTATTTGTGAGTAGTCTAATTAGACCACTCTCTCTGCTCCTAGAAAACTAGGGGCCAAAGTCCACAGGGAGGTGAAAAATCAATGGAAAACACGAAATATGAGATCTTATATATCATTCGTCCAAACATTGATGAAGAAGCAAAAGCCGCATTGATCGCTCGTTTTGACTCAATCTTAACTGATAACGGCGCTGAAGTTATCGAATCAAAAGATTGGCAAAAACGCCGTCTAGCGTATGAAATGGATGGATTCCGTGAGGGTATCTATCACATCGTTAAAGTTTCTTCTTCAACAACTGCAAGTGCAATCAACGAGTTTGACCGTCTTGCGAAAATCAATGATGACATTATCCGTCACATGATTGTCAAAGAAGAAGCATAATATTGTTTCACATGAAACAAAAGCGATGAGGAGATGATGAACTTTGATTAATAATGTTGTACTAGTAGGAAGACTAACCAAAGATCCTGATTTACGTTACACTTCTAATGGCACTGGTGTCGCAACCTTTACCTTGGCGGTAAATCGCAATTTTACCAACCAAAGTGGAGAGCGCGAAGCTGATTTCATCAACTGTGTTATTTGGAGAAAACCAGCGGAAACATTAGCAAACTATGCACGCAAAGGAACTTTATTAGGGGTTACTGGACGTATTCAAACCCGTTCATACGACAACCAACAAGGCCAACGTGTTTATGTAACAGAAGTCGTTGCTGACAACTTCCAATTATTAGAATCGCGAAATGCTTCCGAGCAAAGACGCACAACTGATAGCGGATCTGGCAGCAGCAATACGTATAACTCAAATAGTTCTTCTGGATTTGGTAACAATAACTCAAATCAAACTCAATCCTCTCAACCATCAGGAATGCCTAATTTTGATCGAGACAACTCCGATCCATTCGGAAACTCATCAATCGACATTTCAGACGATGATTTACCATTCTAAGAAATTGATAGGAGGGAAATAGGATGGCACAACAAAGAAGAGGCGGACGCAAACGTCGTAAAGTAGACTACATTGCTGCAAACCATATTGAACATATCGATTATAAAGATATTGAATTACTAAAACGTTTCATTTCAGAACGCGGTAAAATTTTACCACGTCGTGTAACTGGTACTGGTGCGAAAAACCAACGCAAACTTACCATTGCAATCAAACGTGCGCGTATTATGGGATTACTTCCATTCGTAGGCGAAGAATAAATCGAATGATTTTCATTGACAAGTTTCTTTTGAAGCTTGTCAATTTTTTTATCTACTGAAGAAATACTTGTTATTTTATATACAGATAGAATAACGAGTGACAGAAATTTTCCCATGATTATCTCACCAAAAAAGTTTCACGTGGAACTTTTTGCATCAATCGCCTATTTGATTGTTTTGTGGTAAAATAAGGAACAAAGCTTCAAAAAAATGGGATGATACATTGAGGGGTAAAAAAGATGGCAGCAATTGGGTTGATTTCAATTGATAATTACGATGATTTGATTGAGAAAAAAGACGACAAACAAGTTTCTTATTTGAACTCGCTGATCACGACACTGATTTCTGATTGGGCAAGTGAGAATCATGTTTTTTACAAACGAATCAATTCCGAGCGGTTTCTTTTCGTCGCGAAGTATTCAGATATTGAGCGGATGAAGGAAGAAAAATTCCAATTTTTGACTAGAGTACGGCAAGTTGCGGAAAAAAATGATCTGGCATTAACGATCAGTATGGGAATCTCCTATGGGGAAGAGTCTTTTGAAGAGATTGGTGAAGTGGCACAAAACAATCTCGACATTGCGTTAGTTCGTGGCGGCGATCAAGTCGTTTTAAAAGAAGCCAAAGAAGAAGCAAAACCGCAATTCTTTGGCGGTAATACGGATGGTACGCCGAAGAGAACGCGTGTTCGTTCTCGTGCCATGAGTACGGCGTTGAGAAAGATTTTTGCTGAAAACCAGCGGATCTTTATCATGGGTCATCGTTACCCGGACATGGATGCTTTAGGTTCGGCTTTTGGGGTGGCTTACATGGCGATGATGAGCGACAAAGAATGCTACATCATTTTAAATCCGAAAGAGATCACCGCCGACATTCAGCGGGCATTGGAAGAATTGAAAAAATACCCCGAGCTGGAACGATTTGTGATCACTGGGGAAGAAGCAGTCAATTTATCAAATGAAGAAAGTGTCTTAGTGATGGTAGATTACCATAAGCCGTCGATGTCGATCTCGCAAGCGGTCTATGATGAATTTGACAAAATCGCAGTGATCGATCACCATCGTCGCGGGGATGAGTTTCCCGATAAGCCATTATTGACGTATATTGAATCTTCCGCGTCTTCAGCATCGGAACTGGTAGCAGAATTGATCCAGTATCGCGCTTCTCGCAGATCGCAAGTCCCTAAATTTATTACGACTTCTTTATTAGCGGGAATCTACGTGGATACGAAGAACTTCACGGTGCGAACCACTGGTCGGACCTTTGATATTGCTGGCTATTTGAAAAATCAAGGCGCAGATACGTCATTGGTTCAATACATGTTGAGTACGGATTTAGATTCCTATTTGATGATCAGTGAACTGGTTTCTCGCAGCCAGCATTTCCGAGAAGATATCGTGATTGCTGCAGCGGATGAAGATCGGGTGTACGATAGTGTCACCGTTGCAAAAGCGGCCGATACTCTGCTATCGATCAATGGGATCCATGCCGCGTTTGTCATTACGAAACAGCCAGGAGATTTGATCGGTATTAGTGCTAGAAGTACCGGAAAAGTCAATGTACAAACCTTGATGGAGGCATTAGGCGGCGGCGGACATTTTACCAACGCAGCCACGCAAATAAAAAACAGCAGCATTGGCGATGTAGAAAACCAGTTGCGAGCGGAATTAACGAAAAATGAACAATAACAAGGAGTGACCAAGATGAAAGTTATTTTCTTACAAGATGTCAAAGGCAAAGGCAAAAAAGGCGATATCAAGGAAGTCCCTAATGGCTACGCACAAAACTTCCTGATCAAAAACAACTTAGCCAAACCTGCCAACAATGAAAGCATGGCAGAATTAAAAGGCAAACAAAAAGCCAAAGAAAAACAAGATGCGGAAGTCTTAGCAGAAGCGAAAGAGTTAAAAGCACTTCTTGAAAAAGAAGAAACCGTCGTGAAGATCAATGCCAAAGCAGGGGAAGATGGCCGCTTGTTCGGTTCGATCCCATCAAAACAAATTGCCGATGCTTTGAACAAGCAATACAAAATCAAAATCGATAAACGCAAAATCGAATTGGATCAGCCGATTCGTGCATTAGGGTTTACGCAAGTACCTGTAAAATTGCACCCACAAGTAACAGCAACGATCAATGTTCATACCATTCAAGAATAAGTATTACTCCCAACAGTCACATGTTGGGGTTTTTTTCGGCAAACGTCCAAGCAATCTTGTACTTTGGATGGGAATCTTGTAGAATGAATGGACGAAGGAGCGAATGGCATGAATGAAGTTTGGCAAAATCAAGTTCCCCCACAAGATATTGAAGCGGAACAAGCGGTCCTAGGGGCAGTCTTTTTAGATGCCGATGCGATCATCGATGCAATGGAAGTAATCGCCCCAGAAGATTTTTATCGCCGCAGCCATCAAATAATTTTTCAAGCAATGATCCAGTTGAACGACCGTAGTGAATCGATCGACTTAATCACGTTGAAAGCAGAAATTGAAAAAAGCAATAGTCTTGAAGATGTTGGCGGTCTGACGTATCTGACTGAACTGAGTCAAGCTTCACCATCAGCAGCAAGTATTGCTTATTATGCGAAGATCGTTGACGACAAAGCCACGCTGCGCAATCTAATCCAAACAGCGAGCCGTATCGTAACCAAAGGCTTTGAACAAGATGAAGATGTACAATCGATCATTGATCAAGCAGAAAAAAGTATTTTAGAAGTATCCGAAAAGCGCAACAGCAATGGCTTCCAATCGATAGCGGAAGTCTTGAATCGGACGATCGAAACGATCGATCAGTTGGCGCAAAACAACGAAGAAATCACCGGATTACCTACGGGTTATGCGGCTTTAGACAAAATGACGGCGGGGCTGCAAAAAGAAGAGCTGATTATTCTCGCTGCCCGCCCCGCGGTAGGGAAAACCGCGTTTGCCTTGAATATCGCGCAAAATGTCGGAACGAAAACCGATCGTTCCGTAGCGATCTTTAGTCTGGAAATGGGGGCTGAATCATTGGTCAACCGGATGCTTTGTGCGGAAGGCTCGATTGAGGCTAGTCACTTGCGGACGGGGCAGCTCTCAGAAGAAGAATGGCGGAATTTGATCGTTGCCATGGGCAGTCTTTCTAACGCCAATATCTATATCGATGATACCCCCGGGATCAAGATCTCTGAGATCCGGGCGCGTTGCCGGAAACTGGCGCAAGAAAAAGGCAATCTCGGCTTGATTTTGATCGACTATTTGCAGCTGATTGAAGGAACGGGTCGCGAAAACCGCCAACAAGAAGTCTCTGAGATCTCTCGCCAATTAAAGAAACTGGCGAAGGAATTGAAAGTGCCGGTGATTGCACTGTCTCAGCTTTCTCGGGGTGTGGAACAACGACAAGACAAGCGTCCTGTTTTAAGTGATATTCGGGAATCAGGATCGATCGAGCAGGATGCCGATATCGTTGCTTTCTTGTATCGGGATGACTACTACCGCAGTGAAGGCGACGATGACGATGAACCAGAAGAACAACAAAACAACAATGTGATCGAAGTCATTATTGAAAAAAACCGGAGTGGTGCCCGGGGGACGGTCGAACTTCTATTCATCAAAGAATACAATAAATTCTCCTCGGTCTCGCCACGAGAAGAGTTCGGGTAAGACAACTAGCTATCTGAGAAACACTAGCTCTTGCTACCATCCGCATCGCGCTGATGGTAGTAGGGCTTTTTTTATGTGTCGACTTTATTCGTTTTTACGTGTATAAATAATTATTCCAAAGAAAATAGTTCGTTTTTTACCCCTGAAAAATGAGAATTTAAAACGATTATTCGATTTTAGATTGAAAGAGCTTGCGAATCTTGTTACAATACTTAAGGAATGCACTAATTAAAGAAAGAGGTCATTATATGTCATCTGTAGTAGTAGTAGGTACACAATGGGGCGATGAAGGTAAAGGAAAGATTACGGACTTTTTGAGTGAAAACGCGGAAGTCATTGCACGTTATCAAGGTGGAGACAATGCCGGCCATACGATTAAATTTGACGGTGTGACCTATAAACTGCATTTGATTCCTTCAGGGATCTTTTATGCAGATAAAATCAGTGTCATTGGAAACGGGGTCGTTGTGAACCCGAAATCATTAGTTAAAGAATTAGCATACTTGAAAGAAAACAATATAATAACAGAAAACTTGAAGATCTCTGATCGTGCACATGTTATTTTACCTTACCATATCCATTTGGATCAGCTGCAAGAAGATGCCAAAGGTGACAACAAGATCGGTACGACAATCAAAGGGATCGGACCAGCCTATATGGATAAAGCAGCCAGAGTCGGCATTCGGATCGCTGATCTTTTAGACAAAGAAATTTTTGAAGAACGTCTGCGTATCAACTTAGAAGAAAAAAATCGTCAATTCGTGAAAATGTTTGATGCAGAGCCAATCGCCTTTGAAGATATTTTTGAAGAGTATTACGAATATGGCCAACAAATCAAAAAATATGTGACGGATACTTCGGTGATCCTTAACGATGCCTTAGATGAAGGCAAACGAGTTTTATTTGAAGGGGCACAAGGCGTGATGCTGGATATCGACCAAGGAACCTATCCTTTCGTAACGTCATCCAACCCCGTTGCTGGAGGTGTCACCATCGGTAGTGGTGTGGGCCCTTCAAAAATCAACAAAGTCGTTGGTGTCTGCAAAGCCTACACCTCTCGGGTAGGAGATGGTCCATTCCCAACGGAACTGTTTGATGAAACAGGTGAACAAATTCGTAAGATCGGTCGTGAATACGGGACAACGACAGGACGACCTCGTCGTGTGGGCTGGTTTGATACCGTCGTGATGCGCCATTCAAAACGGGTCTCAGGGATCACGAACCTATCCCTTAACTCGATCGATGTCTTGAGCGGCCTAGAAACCGTGAAAATCTGTACCGCTTATGAACTAGACGGCGAATTGATCTATCATTACCCAGCAAGCTTGAAAGAGTTGAACCGCTGCAAACCAGTCTACGAAGAACTTCCTGGCTGGTCTGAAGACATTACTGGCTGCAAAACATTGGCAGATCTGCCAGAAAATGCACGCAATTACGTTCACCGCATCTCTGAATTAGTCGGTGTCCGCATTTCGACCTTCTCGGTAGGGCCAGACCGCAGCCAAACCAACATCTTAGAAAGTGTTTGGGCGCAAATTTAACCTGACGCGAAAGTATCAGAACAAGACAAAGAACTTCTGTGTCAGAAGCGGTCAACGACAAGTTTGGCTGCTTTTGATGAGAATTTCTTCTGTCTTGTTCTTTTTTTGCTATAATAGGGGGTAACGAGAGGGGTGAAACCATGTTTCAAATCATGACAGATTCCTGCTGTGATTTACCAGCAGCAAGATTAGCGGAGCTAGATGTCGCCTATATTCCAATGCTGATTGAATTAGATGGCAAAGAATATATCGATGATATGGGCAAAGAATTTGATACGGAATGGTTTTTAGGAAAACTAAAAGAGCATGCGCAACCGACGACTTCTCAAATCAATGTCGGACGTTATATGGAATATTTTCGGCCATATGTCGAAGCGGGCATACCGGTCCTTTATTTAGGTTTTTCTTCAGGAATGAGCGGCTCATTCCAAAGTGCCGTCCAAGCCGTAGCCTTACTAAAAGAAGAATACAAAGAAGTCGCGATCACCTTGATCGATACGCGCTCTGCTAGTTTAGGCGAAGGCTTCTTAGTGGCTGAAGCAGCCCAACAAAAAGCCCAAGGGCGTTCGTTGCTGGAAGTCAGCCAATGGGTAGAAGAAAATAAACTGCGTTTAGATTCATGGGTCACCGTCGATGATTTAAAACAATTGGAACGCGGCGGCAGAATCTCTAAAACAGCCGCAGCGATCGGTGGATTGTTGAATGTGAAACCAATCATTACCGTAGATACCGCGGGAAAATTACGTAGCGTTGATCGAGTGCGGGGACGCAACAAAGCGATCCAAAAAATCGTGGATCAAACCATCGCCAATCTTCACGAATCAAAAACCAATACGGTTTATTTTGCCAATGCTGGCGATGCCGAAGCAGCGGAGAAACTCATCAAACGTTTGACCGAAAAAGTTCCTGACATTATTATTCATCATTATCCATTAGGTCCAACGATCTCCAGTCATACCGGCTATGGCTGCTTGGCGCTGTTTTCATTCGGCAAAGCCCGTTTAGAACAAGCGTAACCTGCCCAACATGCCCGAAGTATTAGACAAAATAAAAAGAACGCTCCAGTTGCAGCCTTGGTGGCAGGCAACTGGAGCGTTCTTTTTTGTAGAAGCAGATTATTGATTCATTTCTGCTACGCGTTTTTGGACATCTTTGTTTTCTAAGAATTCATCGTAGGTCGTTTCGGCACGATCCACCACGCCTTTGCTAGAGACCGCAATGATACGGTTCGCAAGGGTTTGAATAAATTGGTGGTCATGAGAAGCAAACAACAATGAGCCGGTGAAGGCCATCAAACCATCATTTAATGCGGTGATCGATTCTAAGTCCAAGTGATTGGTTGGATCATCCAACACCAATACGTTGGCTTTTGAAAGCATCATTTTCGACAACATACAGCGAACTTTTTCGCCCCCGGAAAGAACGTTGACGGGTTTTAATACTTCATCACCAGAGAATAACATGCGACCTAGGAAGCTGCGCAAGAAGGTATTGTCGTCTTCTTCTTTGCTTGCGTATTGACGCAGCCAATCAACGATCGGGGTATCCGTATCGAATTCGCTGGTCGTATCTTTTGGCAAGTAGGCATGCTGCGTGGTCACGCCCCAACGAACACTACCTGTATCAGGAGTGATTTCCCCCATGATGACTTTGAATAGCGTCGTGGTGGTGATATCGCTATTGGCAACAAAAGCGACTTTGTCGTCTTTATTCAAGGTGAAAGAGATATTGTCTAAAATCTTTTTGCCGTCGATCGTCACACTGACATTGTCGACTTGCAGCAAGTCATTCCCGATTTCACGTTCTGGTTTAAAACCAACAAACGGATAACGGCGGGACGAAGGTTGAATATCATCAAGGGTGATTTTATCCAACATTTTTTTCCGAGACGTTGCTTGTTTGGATTTTGATGCATTGGCACTAAAGCGTGCGATAAAGTCTTGCAGTTCTTTGATCTGCTCTTCTTTTTTGGCATTTGATTGTGATTGTAATTTCGCCGCTAATTGGCTTGATTCCAACCAGAAATCATAGTTGCCGACAAACAATTTGATTTTGCCGAAGTCTAGATCGGCCATATGGGTACAAACTTTATTTAAGAAGTGGCGGTCATGGGAAACAACGATGACAGTGTTGTCAAAGTTGATTAGAAACTCTTCTAACCAGTTGATAGATTGGATATCCAATCCGTTGGTAGGCTCATCTAAGAGCAAGACGTCTGGCTTACCGAAAAGGGCTTGTGCGAGTAAGACTTTTACCCGTTGACCAGCAGTTAGATCTTTCATCAAGACATGATGCAATTCATCGGGAATGTTCAGGCCTTGCAAAAGAACGGCTGCTTCTGGCTCTGCTTCCCAACCATCAAGTTCCGCAAATTCGCCTTCTAGTTCGGCGGCACGAATCCCATCTTCATCAGAAAAGTCTTCCTTCATGTAGATCGCGTCTTTTTCTTTCATCACTTCATAGAGACGTTTATGGCCCATGATGACCGTTTCGATCACTGGAAACTCTTCGTAATCATAGTGGTTCTGTTTCAAGACAGCCATCCGTTCATCAGGACCTAAAGAAACGTTCCCGGTCGAAGGTTGGATCTCACCAGATAAAATTTTTAAAAAAGTTGATTTACCAGCACCATTTGCACCAATCAAACCATAACAATTACCAGGCGTAAACTTAATATTAACATCATCAAACAGTTTGCGGTCTGAAAAATGCAAACTTACATCACTTACTGTAATCAATTCTTTTCCTCACTTTATATAAATTGACATGGAGTCTCCTAGCATTATAGCGATGAATGTTGAAACTTTCAAGTAAAGCCGAGGATTTCATCGGGAAAGGCTTAGGGCTGGTGAAAGAAAAATTTTGGCTGCTGCTGCCTTCCTAGTAGAACCTGACGGCTTCCTATGCTAGAGTATTGGTAGAATAGTTAGACAAAGGAGCAGACGAATGGTGGATTGGTTGGTTGGGTTGTCGCCATGGCAGCAAGCGCTGGCGGGGACGATCTTTACGTATGGTATGACGGCGCTTGGGGCAGCGCTAGTCTTTTTCTTCAAAGAAATCAATAAAAATGTCCTGAATACAATGCTGGGGTTTGCCTCTGGAGTGATGATCGCCGCTAGTTTCTGGTCGTTATTAGATCCTGCGATCGCACGAGCCGAAGAAAATGGCGACATTCCGTGGCTGGTGGTCAGTATCGGGTTTGGTTTGGGCGGTTTGTTTCTTTATGCAGCAGATAAGACACTCCCACATATGCATTTTGGTCCGAATCATGAAACAGAAGGATTGCCTAGTCATTTGAAGCGAACGATCTTGCTGGTTTTTTCCATCACACTACATAATATCCCGGAAGGCTTGGCGGTAGGGGTAGCGTTTGGGGCGGCGGCTAGTGCTGATGATCCACGAGCTGCGATCTTAGCAGCACTTTCGGTAGCAATCGGGATCGGGATCCAGAATTTTCCAGAAGGCGCAGCCGTTTCGATCCCCTTGCGCCAAGAAGGGTTAAGCCGAACCAAAGCCTTTATGTATGGGCAAGCGTCTGGGATCGTTGAACCGATCGCGGGTGTGATCGGGGCTTTGTTGGTAACGAGTATGTCCGCTGTCTTGCCGTATGCGTTGGCTTTTGCAGCGGGTGCTATGATTTATGTGGTGGTGGAAGAATTGATTCCAGAAGCGCAGCAAACCTTGACGAGTCGCCGCCATTTTGCGGTCTTTGGCGTCATGTTAGGCTTTATCTTAATGATGGTTCTAGATGTCGCATTAGGCTGATGGATAGAAAAAACCACCTGACTCTTGGAAAGTCAGGTGGTTTTGGTTTTCCTGCAATTAACGATAATATTTTCTTGGTTTTTGGCGAATCGAGGTTAACCAGCGAACGATCAAAACGGCCAGCAGTAAAGGAATCCCGAAACGGAAGATCAATCCGATCAACCCACCAACAATGCCTAATACGACAGATAAAACAAGAGATGCTGCGATTAAAACTGCCACGACAGTAACGATTCTTCCTAATAAACTTTCTGTATTCATAGCGACTCCTCCTAGACTTTTTTTCTTATCCTTAGCATAGCAAGAAGGAAGAAGAAAAACATCCAACTTAAGGCGGAATAATTGCTCCGCCGTGGGCCATAGGTTTTGTGATAAACTAAACATGAAGCATTCATGAAAGGAGACGAAACGAATGAACGTAGAAATCCTCACGAGCCAAGTCATCACAGAAGGAGGGTGCAATGCCTGTTTGCCTTATGAACTCAATACCTTCATGCTGCAGCTGCCAGATGGTCGTTGTTTTTCGCTAGAAAACTTGGATGTTGCTTCCTTGGTGATGCCCATAGCTCAAATCAATCAGTGGCAAACTCGCTTATTATTGGAAGAAGACGAAGGGCTGATCTATCGCAAAGGAACACAAGAAGTGATTTTTGTAGAAGGCAGCCGCCAGGATACGTTTTCCAGCAAAGGACAGACGATTGCTTGTCCGAAAAAGAGTTGTGAAGCAGACGTTTTTGCCACAACCAATCGGGTGCTGACAGAATTGTTTGGCATCGACCCGCTTTCCTTCGTTTTGCGGGCTGCACAAGCATAAGAAGACGCAAAAACAACCCCTTGCACGGGTGTACCGACCTCCAAAAGTTCGCTTTTGATCGAACTTTTTGGGGGACACTACAGCAGGGGGCTGTTTTTGCATATCGTTAATTACGGATCTGTCCTTCGCCATAAATAATGTATTTGGTGGAAGTCAGTGCTTCTAACCCCATTGGCCCACGGGCATGTAGTTTTTGCGTCGAGATGCCGATCTCGGCACCAAAGCCAAACATAAAGCCATCCGTGAAACGGGTCGAGGCATTGACGTAAACCGCCGCCGCATCAACTTCTTTCAAGAAGCGTTGGGAAGCGAAATAATCATCAGTGATGATCGCTTCGGAGTGCTTCGTATTGTAGCGATTGATGTGGGCAATGGCTTCTTCTAGAGAAGCCACCACTTTGATCGCTAAGATATAGTCTAAAAACTCGGTTGCCCAGTCCTCTTCAGTGGCAAGCTGTGCATTGTTTAAAAACGCCAATGCTTTTTCATCTCCTCGCAATTCGACTTGATTGGCAAATTGCTGTTCTACCATTGGCAAAAATTCCGCTGCCACTGCTTCATGGACGAGGATCGTTTCGATGGCATTGCAGACAGAAGGGCGTTGCGTTTTTGCATTCGTGACGATCGCCAGTGCCATCGGCAGCTGGGCGGCTTGATCGATGTAGATATGATTGTTGCCGGTGCCGGTTTCGATCACTGGTACTGTGGCGGTCTCTTTGACGCGACGAATCAAGCCGGCGCCCCCACGGGGGATCAAAACATCCAAGTAATCCGTCAGACGCATTAGTTCAGCCGCTGTTTCGTGGCTCGTGTCTTCGATAAACTGGATCGCATGGCGGGAGTGTCCATTGGCAGCTAATGCCTCTTGTAAAATAGTCACGAGGACTTGATTGGAGTGGAAGGCTTCTTTTCCACCACGCAAAATCACGGCATTTCCTGATTTGAAACACAGACTAGCGGCGTCAGTGGTGACATTAGGACGAGCTTCGTAGATGATGCCGATGACCCCTAAAGGCACCCGCTGTTGACCAATCAAAAGATCGTCAGCATTGCGCCACATTTTATCCACGGCACCGATTGGATCGGGCAATTGGGCGACTTCTCGGATGCCGTTAGCCATCTCTGTGATCCGTTGTTCTGTCAGCAACAGTCGATCCAGCATCGTTTGGCTGGTTCCTTTGGCTTTTGCGGCAGCTAGGTCTTGTTGATTAGCAGCTAAAATCGTCTCAGTAGCTTTTTCTAAAGCATCGGCCATCGCTGCCAGTAGGTGATTTTTTTCACTGGCATTCAGTAAGCTTAATGTCTGGGCGCTTGCTTGAGCTTGTTGACCGATCGTTTGCAAGTTGCTCAATGCTCATCCTCCGTTCGTTGATAAAAGTGGGTGCCGACAGGTTCCCCTGCGAGCAAGTCAAAAATAATTTTCGGCTGCTTGCCGTTAGCGAGCAGCATGTGACTGTTCAAGTCTAAGATACGTTGAGCGGCTTTTAATTTGCTGGTCATACCGCCGGTTCCATAAGGACTGCCTTTTCCCGTAGCTTGTTTTAAAAGTTCCGGGGTGATTTCATTGATCTCGGAATACAAAACAGCCTCAGGATCATTTAGCGGATTGGCGGAATAAAAGCCGTCGATATCAGAAAGCATGATCAAAAGCTCGGCTTTCGTCAACTGAGCGACGATCGCTGACAACTGGTCATTATCGCCAAATTTGGTGAGATGGTCCAATTCATCTACTGCCACCGTGTCGTTTTCATTAATGATCGGGATGATCCCCATCGTAAGTAGTTGCTCTAAGGTGTTGCTAACGTTTTGACGGCTTTGGGGAAATTCGATGATGTCTCTGGTCAGCAGGATTTGTGCAGTCTGCTGGCTATAGCTTTGAAAACGCTGGTTGTAGATCGTCATCAGTTCCGATTGGCCAACGGCTGCCACGGCTTGCTGCTGTGGGATCTGCACGGGTCGTTCTTTCAAATTTAACTTGTTCATGCCAACACCGATCGCCCCGGAAGAAACTAAGATGATTTCTTTGCCTTGGTTTTGCAAAGCTGCTAAGACAAAGGCTAATTCATCGATGCCAGCTAGATTGATGGCACCATTGGGATAAATCAACGAGCTGGTGCCGATTTTTACAACGATTCGGTTTTTGTTTGAAAGATCTGCGCGCATATGCCACCGCCTATTTTTTGATATTTTTTCTATTGTACTCGCAAACGGGCGTTTCGTCATGCTCTTTTTTCTTTTTGAGCTATTTTAAGCGAAGAAATTGTAAAGACTTTTCGATAATTGTGTTTTCCATGAAGAAAATAGTTCTTCCTATGCTAAAATAGCTATATGTTTTATTATTGGAGGAACCCATGAAATTACGAGGATTTGAAATTATTACATCATATAAAGAAAAAAGCATCACCTTGCCTCAACGTGCCACCCATCATGCGGCTGGTTATGACTTTGAAGCCGCGGAAGAAATCGTGGTGCCAAGCATTTGGAAAGCGGGCGTGATCGATGGGGTCAAAGCGCTTTTTGCGAAAGAGACCGCAAAACAGTTGAAGCCAACCTTGATTCCCACTGGGATCAAAGCCTATATGGGGGAAGACGAGTATTTGCAGCTGACAAATCGTTCCAGCAATCCTTTGAAACGTTTCTTAGTCTTGACGAATGGTGTCGGCGTCATCGACAGCGATTACTATGACAATCCAGATAATGAAGGGCATATTATGTTCCAGTTTACCAATTTCGGCCCCACAGATGTCGTCATTAAAAAAGGCGAGCGGATCGGCCAAGGAATTTTCTTGCCGTTCTTAAAAGCTGATCAAGATACAACCACTGCCAGCCGAACCGGCGGCTTTGGCTCCTCGAATCAGTAAATCCTGCCTGGGGGTCTGTTTGATAGAAGTAGTGGAGGAGATCAATGGCAAAAAAAGCAAAAAGTCAATTTGTCTGTCAAAATTGCGGGTATAGTTCCCCTAAATATTTAGGAAAATGCCCCAATTGCGGCAGCTGGAATTCAATGGTAGAAGAAGTGATCCAAGAAACCGCTGATCGTCGTGTACGTACGACATTGACGGGGCAAAAGATGCAGCCGACGAAAATTGCCGATATCGTACCGAAAAAAGAACCGCGGGTCCAAACGAAACTCGCTGAGTTGAATCGCGTCTTAGGCGGCGGCGTGGTCCCAGGTTCCTTAATTTTGATCGGTGGGGATCCCGGGATCGGAAAATCGACGCTGCTCTTGCAAGTTTCCCAGCAATTAGCAGCGATCGGCGGAACGGTCTTGTATGTGTCAGGAGAAGAAAGTGCCGAGCAGATCAAAATGCGGGCGCAGCGCTTAGGCGCCATCGACACGGAATTTTATCTCTATGGGGAAACGGACATGTCAGAGATCAGTAAAGCGATCGAAAACATCCGCCCAGATTATGTGATCATCGATTCGATCCAAACCATGACCCAACCGGATATCACCAGTGTGGCAGGCAGTGTCAGCCAAGTGAGAGAAACGACCGCAGAATTGCTGAAAATCGCTAAAACCAATGGCATCGCCATCTTTATCGTTGGCCACGTGACGAAGGAAGGCTCGATCGCAGGACCGCGGATGCTGGAGCACATGGTGGATACCGTCTTGTATTTCGAAGGCGAAAAGCACCACAGCTTTCGGATTTTGCGGGCCGTCAAAAACCGCTTTGGGTCCACCAATGAGATCGGGATTTTTGAAATGGAAGAAGGCGGGTTGAAAGAAGTCGCCAATCCGTCACAAGTCTTTTTGGAAGAACGCTTAGAAGGCGCAACCGGATCGGCGATCGTAGTGGCAATGGAAGGCAGTCGGCCAATCTTGGTGGAGATCCAAGCACTGGTCACGCCAACGATGTTCGGCAATGCCAAACGCACGACGACGGGGCTAGACTTCAACCGGGTCTCGCTGATCATGGCGGTTTTAGAAAAACGGGCAGGTTTGCTGCTGCAAAATCAAGATGCCTACTTAAAAGCAGCCGGCGGGGTCAAATTAAATGAACCCGCGATCGATCTAGCAATCGCTGTTAGTATCGCCTCCAGCTATAAAGAAAAAGGCACCAGCCCGACGGAGTGTTTTATCGGTGAAATTGGCTTGACGGGTGAGATTCGCCGAGTCAATGCGATCGAACAACGGGTCAAAGAGGTGCAGAAACTGGGCTTTACAAAAGTTTATTTGCCTAAAAACAATCTGACTGGTTGGCAGCCGCCAAAAGGCATCGAAGTCGAAGGCGTGTCTACCTTAGCCGAAACCTTACGGAAAGTCTTCCGTTAAAGTGGAGTCACTGCAAGAGAAAGGGGCAATCTCCCTTCCTCTTGCCCTGACGCTGCTGGTTCATTCATTGAACCAACCGACAGCCGCTGACTGGTGGAAGGAGTCAGTTTGGCAGCACGGATTTTTGAACAAAAGAAACCTACTGGAGTATGGAGGAACATGTATGCAGAAACGAGTCATTACCGCACTAATGGTACTTGCCGGAGCAAGTCTAGGGATCTCACTGATGCCCATCGCATGGCAAGCCATTGGGCAAACCCAAAATGAATGGCTGAATAATAACATCACTAATAGTTTGCTTGGAGCCCTTATTTTCTTTTTATTATCTTTACTATTAGCGAAATATATTGCAGCCGGTATTCGCAAAATTGAAGAAAAACTAAGTGAATTGAGCTTAACCTATCTCTTGTTTGGCGCAATTGGTTCGATCATCGGTCTGATGATCGGTGTGATCGTGTCGATTCCTTTTTACAATTGGGATATTCCTTTTATCAACGGGATCGCCCCAATTTTAGTGATGGTCCTGTTAGGGTATCTCGGTTTTCAGATCGGGACGACACGGATCGATGAATGGAAAAAAGTCTTTGCCCCGAAAAACAAAAAGGCAGAGCCTCAAGAGCAAGATGAACAGCAGATGCTAGAAAGAAAAATTGCGGACCATTTCCACAAATACAAAATTTTGGATACCAGCGTGATCATTGATGGCCGGATCTATGATATTGCCAAAACCGGCTTTTTGGAAGGCGTCCTGCTGATCCCGAATTTCGTTTTGTATGAATTGCAATACATCGCAGATTCTGGCGATAGTTTGAAACGGGTCCGGGGCCGTCGCGGCTTGGATATTTTGAATGCTTTGCAAAAAGAAGAAGGCATCGCAGTTGAGATGTACGAAGGCGATTTTGAAGACATTTCCGAAGTCGACAGCAAGCTGATCAAGTTAGCGAAATTGCTGGATGGTGTCGTTGTGACTAATGACTACAATTTAAACAAAGTTTCTGAATTTCAAAATGTGCCGGTCTTGAATATCAATGCGTTGGCCAATGCGGTCAAACCAGTGGTGATTCCAGGAGAAAGCATGCACGTCTTAGTAGTGAAAGCTGGCACGGAGCGGCAGCAAGGGGTCGCTTATCTAGATGACGGGACGATGGTTGTGGTGGAAGATGGCCAGCATTACATGAACGAACACATCGAAGTGATCGTAACCAGCGCCTTGCAAACGGCAGCTGGGCGGATGATTTTTGCCAAACCAGCCCATTCTGGTCGCGGCATCGACAACAAAGAAGGATCAAAATCAGAGAAATAATCCTCGGCAGCTGGCGTAAAATATGCCAGCTGCCTTTACTAATTGGGTTATTGATTGTACAATTCAACTTGAGGGTTCTGTTTTTTACGCGGGTCTTTCCCACTAAACTGAACAATAAGCCCCAAGCAGCTTGGCTGGCTTGGAAATCAGATGAAGGAAGAGGAAAACAATGACAAAAGTACGTGTACGTTACGCGCCAAGTCCAACAGGACATTTACACATCGGGAATGCTCGGACGGCTTTATTCAATTATTTGTTTGCTCGTCACAATGACGGTGAATTTATTATCCGAATCGAAGACACCGATCAAAAAAGAAACATTGAAGATGGTGAAAAAAGCCAGCTTGAAAACTTGCAATGGTTAGGGATGGATTGGGACGAATCACCTGAAAATCCAGGGGAATATGGGCCGTATCGTCAATCAGAACGCGGCGATATCTACCAACCACTGATCGATCAATTGCTCGCAAGCAATCGTGCGTATAAGTGTTATTGTACGGAAGAAGAGTTGGAAGCCGAACGCGAAGGCCAAAGAACGCGTGGCGAAATGCCTCATTATGCAGGGAAATGTGCCAACTTAACACCGGAAGAGCAAGCCGAAAAAGAAGCACAAGGCTTGAAACCAGTGATTCGTTTCCGTGTCTCTCGCAATACTGAATACAAATTCCATGACATGGTCAAAGGCGAGATCGTTTTTGAATCAGATAATGTCGGTGGCGATTTTGTCATCCAAAAACGTGATGGCATGCCGACCTACAACTTTGCAGTAGCAGTGGATGACCATCATATGAAAATCACCCATGTGTTGCGTGGAGATGACCACATCGCCAACACACCAAAACAGTTGATGATCTATGAAGCATTTGGCTGGCAAGCACCGGAATTCGGTCACATGACATTGATCATCAATAGCGAAACTGGGAAAAAATTAAGCAAACGGGACGAATCGATTCTGCAATTCATCGAGCAATACCGTGAATTGGGCTATTTGCCAGATGCTATGTTCAATTTTATTGCACTTTTAGGCTGGTCACCAGTTGGGGAGGAAGAAATTTTCTCTCAAGAAGAATTGATCAAAATCTTTGATCCTGAACGGTTGAGCAAATCACCAGCTGCCTTCGATGCCAAGAAATTGGAATGGGTCAATAACCAGTACATGAAACAAATGGATTTGGATGAATTGACGGCAATGTGCGTTCCTTACTTGGTAAAAGCTGGCCGCATCGAAGAAACATTGACCGAAGAAAAAGCTGCTTGGTTGAAAAAAATCGTTTCCTTGTATCAACCACAAATGAGTTTTGCGGCTCAAATCGTCGATCTTTCGGAATTGTTCTTCGAAGAACATCCTGAATTAGATGATGCAGCCAAAGAAGTCTTGGCAGGGGAAACCGTACCGACGGTTTTAACAGCCTTTAAAGAAAAATTGCTGGCGATGCCAGTTGTTGAAGCTGCAGCAGTCAAAGCAGCTATCAAGGAGATCCAAAAAGAAACAGGCATCAAAGGCAAGAATTTATTCATGCCGATCCGCGTGGCGGTCTCAGGCCAAACCCATGGACCAGAACTACCGGATACCGTTGAATTATTAGGGAAAGAAAAAGCCCTTGATCATTTGAATAACGTGTTATAAACACAGCGAATAGACGAAGTACTAGCCGATTTTTTTCAGAGAGGCCACGGAAGGTGAGAGTGGTCAAAAAAGGCTAGGAAATGCACCTAGGAGTGGCTTTGGCGCAAGTCAAAGACGAAGCAGCGGACGTTACCCGCTTGAAGGCAGTGCCGAACTGCGAACAAAAGTGGGACCACGCAAAAAAGCGTCTTTTGAATAAGGAAACTTATTTGAAAGACGCTTTTTTCGTATCAAGAAGTTTGGATAAAGCAGGTGAGAAGATGACTTGGTTCAAAAAAGCAATTGCGGCAACAAAAAAACACGATCCGTCGGTGCGATCAACGTTGGAGATCATCATCACGTATCCGGGATTCCATGCCTTATTTTGGCATCGTTGGGCGCACTTTTTGTTTCAGCATCGCTGGTATTTTTTGGCAAAACTGACGGCCCAGTTTTGGCGTTTCTTGACCGGGATCGAGATTCATCCTGGTGCCCAGATCGGCCAAGGGGTCTTTATCGATCATGGGATGGGGGTCGTGATTGGGGAAACGGCGATCATTGAAGATGATGTCGTCTTGTTTCACGGAGTCACCCTGGGGGGAACCGGCAAAGAGCGGGGCAAGCGTCATCCCACGGTTAAAACCGGTGCGTTTCTCTCAGCCCATGCGCAGATCTTAGGTCCTGTCACGATCGGTGAATATGCAAAGATCGGCGCCAATGCAGTGGTTTTGAAGGATATCCCCGCAGAAGCAACTGCTGTCGGCATCCCGGCAAAGATCGTTCGAATCAAAGGAAAGAAGGTTACCCACGATGATTAAAATCTATAATACGCTGACACGAGAAAAAGAAGTGTTTCAGCCATTGGAAGAAAAGAAAGTAAAAATGTATGTTTGCGGACCCACCGTCTATAACTATATCCATATCGGGAATGGCCGCAGTACTGTTTCATTTGATACCGTACGTCGTTATTTCGAATACCGCGGCTATACAGTGGACTATTTGATGAATTTTACCGATGTCGATGATAAAATCATTCGTGCAGCAAAAGAATTAGGTACGACGGCCCCAGAAGTGGCAGAGCGTTTTATCAACGCCTTCAATGAAGATACTGCAGCGCTGAATGTCAAACCTGCTACGATGAATCCTCGTGTGATGGATCATATTGAAGACATCATTGCCTTTATTGCTGCTCTTGTAGAAAAAGGCTATGCCTATCCAGTCAATGGCGATGTTTATTACCGTACCCGTAAATTTGCTCACTATGGGCAATTAAGCGACCAATCCATCGACGAGCTGGAAGTCGGCGCAAGCCAGCGAACCGGTGAAGAACAAAAAATCAAGGAAGATCCGTTGGATTTTGCTTTGTGGAAAGCGGCAAAAGGCGATGAGATCGCTTGGGAATCTCCTTGGGGAGCCGGCCGTCCCGGCTGGCATATCGAATGCTCGGTGATGGCGACCAAACACCTAGGCGAGACCATCGATATTCATGGAGGCGGACAAGACTTGACCTTCCCTCATCATGAAAATGAGATCGCCCAAAGCGAGGCAAAAACCGGCAAGACCTTTGCCAACTATTGGATGCATAATGGCTATGTGACGATCGGTGAAGACGAAGAAAAAATGAGTAAGTCGCTGGGCAACTTCGTCACGGTGCATGAGATGGTCAAAAAAGTTGATCCACAGGTGCTGCGTTTCTTTTTGGCAACGACTCAGTACCGCCGACCAATCAAATACAGCGAGACTACCTTGCATGAAGCACAAACCAATCTGCAAAAATTGCGTACGACCTATGAAAATGCCAAATTCCGCTTGAATAGCAGTCACTATCAAGCCAGCGATGAGGAAGTCAATGCACCGGTTCTGGAAGAATTTGAAGAACGTTTCATCAAAGAAATGGACGATGATTTCAACGCGGCTAATGGGATCACAGTGGTCTATGAATTGGCGAAGTGGCTGAACTTAGCTAGCGAAGACCCAGAAACAGACTTGGCTTTATTAACCGCTGGATTAGCCAAGTTCAGCGAATGGCTGACGATTTTCGGGATTTATTTTGTATCAGAAGAATTGCTAGATGAAGAAATCGAACAGCTGATCAATGAACGAATCGCCGCCCGCAAAGCCAAAGATTTTGCCCGCAGCGACCAAATCCGTGATGAGTTGAAAGAACAAGGGATCATCTTAGAAGATACCCCGCAAGGAACCCGATGGAGACGAGAAGTATGAGAGATTATAAACAATTGAATGGTTTGGCATTGGCCTATGTGGGGGATGCGGTCTATGAAGTCTATATTCGCGATTATTTAGTCGCCCAAGGCCAAACCCGACCAAACCAACTGCACCATATGGCGACCCACTATGTATCTGCCAAGGCCCAAGCAGCGTTGATCCAAAAGATGTTGGATGAAGAGATCTTGACCGAAGAAGAACATGATTTTTATCGTCGCGGCCGTAATAGTAAAAGTCATACGGGTGCCAAAAATGCCGATGTCACGACGTATCGCATCGCTACTGGCTTTGAATCGCTGATCGGGTATTTGCACCTCACGCAGCAAAAAGAACGCTTAGACGAGCTGGTAGACTGGTGTATAAAGAAAGTAGGAGAAGAAGATGCGAGAAAAACCGCAAAGAAAGCGTCCAAATAAAAAAACAGCTGGCCAATCAGAAGCTAGAAAAGAAAATAGACCGGATCGCCGCAAAGAAGCCGAGGGAGAAGCCATCGAAGATAATTTTGTCTTTGGCTATCATGCGGTTGCTGAAGCCTTGAAAGAAGGGCGAGGCAACAAGCTGTTTCTTTCTGAAGAGGCAAGGGGAGAAAAGATCGATCGTCTGAAAGAAATGGCACGGGAACAGGCAGTTCCTGTCAAATGGGTGCCAAAACAAAAGCTGGATACGATGAGTGACCAAGGGGTCCATCAAGGCATGATCTTGGCGATCACCCCTTACCAGTATTTGACCTTGGATGAATTGTTGGCCCAAACGAAAGAACAGCCGCTGTATCTGATTTTAGATAATCTAGAAGATCCCCATAATTTCGGCTCCATCATGCGAACCGCTGATGCCAGCGGCGTAGACGGGATCATCATTCCGAAACACCGTGCGGTGGGGATCACGCCGATCGTGGTGAAAACATCGACCGGCGCAGTGGAACATATCCCTGTGGCTCGAGTGACCAACTTGACCCAAGCAGTCCAGCAGCTGAAAAAAGCTGGTTTTTGGATCTTCGGTACTGATATGAGTGGCAGTGATTACCGCACATGGAATGCCCAAGGGGCGGTCGGTTTGATCATCGGTAACGAAGGTCGCGGCATGGGGGAAGGTTTGAAAAAAGAAGTGGATCAAATGCTGACGATCCCAATGACCGGGCACGTGCAGAGCTTGAACGCCAGTGTGGCGGCAGGCTTGTTGATGTATCAGGCCTTTACTAGCCGAAATGGGGCATCCCAATGAAAACCCCTTTGCTGATCGTGGATGGCTACAATATGATTGGCGCTTGGCCGGAGCTGGTTCTTTTGAAAAATCAGGACCGTTTAGAAGATGCGAGAGAAGCTTTGCTGAACCGGCTATCGAATTATGCAAAATATGAAGGCTTGAGAATCATCGTTGTTTTTGATGCCCAACTGGTGCCTGGTGTGACACAAAGTTACACCAAATATCAGCTGGAAGTTATTTTTACCGAAGAAGGAGAGACCGCCGACAGCTACATTGAACGAATCGCTGGTGAGTTAAACAATCGATTGACGCAAGTCACCGTCGCTACCAGCGATTTAGCCGAACAGTGGGTGATCTTCTCTCAAGGTGCTTTGCGAACTTCGGCACGGGAATTGTACAAAAGCGTGGAAAAAACAGAAAAAGACATCCACGAGCATCAAACCGATTTGCGGTTTGAAAATTTCCGGCGCAATTCCCCTTGGTCACCGGAACAATTAGCTGAACTTGAAAAGAAATTGCGCGACCTTAGTTAGGGACAAAGTTGGTCTGGTAAATTAGAAGATGTCCCAGCCATTTATGATACGCTCCTTTTGTAGCAAATGAAGCAAAAACAAAAGGAGTGATATCGATGCGCAGGGAAGAAGGACAAGTATCACACCCTTCTGATAGATTTGAAGAGTTGTTCAGAAAATATCGACCGATCGTTGAGATTTTGCATAAAAAATATTATCTGCGGGATTATGACTTAGATGATTGGCTGCAAGAAGGCCGGATCGTTTTTAATAAGTGTCTAAAGACTTACGATCAGGACAAAGGAACGACGCTGGGTATCTTGTTTAAGCGATCCTTTGAAAACCGTATCTGCAGCTTGTTGCGGGCGCAGCATGCCCAAAAACGCAAAGCCCAAGTCGATGCCTGCTCGCTGGAAGAAAAGCTTTCACAAGAAGGCAATCGGTTTTTGACCGATCATAATCGCTGTGCGGAAACTGCAGAGACCTATTTGTTTGTTAATGAATCGTTGGTAGAGTATCCGAAAAGTTTATCGTCTTTAGAAAGAATGGTTATAATGAATTATTTAAAAGGATTAGAACTTGATCAGATTGCGGCTCAAGAAAAGCTGTCTTACGAAAAAATAAAAAGCGCTTTCAGCCGCGGTAGGACAAAATTGATAGCGCTTATCAAAGACGTTTAACAAAAATCTTATTGAAAGTAGAATTATTTTATGGTAAACTTGAAATTTTCTGCATTTCGTGGTATAATGATGCTCGAGGTGAATGCGATGCCAACAACTTTAGCTACAATCAAGAAAGATTTAGAAGGCCGTATCGGTAGTGAGATTATGCTAGTTGCTCAGACTGGACGTAAGCGTCAAACTGAACGTCGCGGCGTTTTGACAGAAACTTATCCTTCAGTTTTTGTTGTAGATTTGGATCCAAACGAGAATTCATTCGAGCGGGTTTCTTATAGTTATTCAGATATTTTAACCAGAACTGTTGAGATTGAATTTTTATCGGAAGCTGTTTGAAACAAAAAGAGTTGACACTTTGTTGACTCTTTTTTGGTTCAACAAGATAAGGAGTGATGGGATGGCGTTTTTTCTAAAAGAGTTAGGGGAAATGACTGGGGTGGAGTTTTATCAACTTGCCCGTTTGCGCACAGCAGTTTTTGTGGTGGAACAAGCGTGTGCGTATCAGGAGATCGATGTGATCGATGCACAGGCCAAACATTTATGGGCCCTTGATGAGGACGGGCAGGTCGTTTCATACGCCCGTATTTTCCAGCAGGAACAAACGGTGCATTTTGGTCGGGTCATTGTGGCACCGGCATACCGGGGGCAAAAAGAAGGCCATCGTCTGATCAAAGAAGTTTTGCATCGCATTGAGCAGTGTTATCCGGCTTTGCCTATTGAGATCGAAGCACAAGCCCACTTAGAAAAATTCTACGGCCAGTATGGCTTTAAAACCATTACACCGCCTTTTTATGAAGACGGGATCCTGCATGTCGGGATGAAAAAAGAAGCAAGCACAGCGACTCTCTAGAGCGGTTCGCCGTGCTTGCTTCTTTTAGCGCTATGATTGATGGATCGGATGAATCCGAATTGCTTCTTTTGTCCTTAATGACAAAGAGCCGGTTTCTTATCTGATCGTATCGTCCAATGATGTTGGACGTGGATCAACGGTGTTGGCAGTAGGCGTTTGCGCTTTTAAAAGATCACGAATCTCTTCTAAATAATCCTCTGCAGTGATTTCTGGTACTTCGTCTTCCTCAGGTTGTTGTTTCAGATTGCGTAATTTGTTCACTGCTTTGACAATCAAGAACAAGACAAATGCGGTAATCAAGAACGTAATAATGGCAGTGATGACGCGGCCAAAATCAAAGACTACATTTTTGGCGGGTTCAACGACCAAGCCAGAAAAGGCATCGGCGTTACCGAAGAGTGATAAGATCCATGAAACCAATGGTGTCAGCAATCCTTCAACTAAACTAGTGACGATTGCGGTGAAGGCACTCCCGATCACGACCCCGATCGCCAAGTCAATGACGTTTCCTCGTAAAATAAATTCTTTAAATTCTTTAATCATCCTGTATCCTCCCTTCTAAATCTTACTGACAGTATAGCGAAAAATGCAAGATTTATAAAAAAAAACGCTCGCTGCAGCAGGTTTGATCAATGAGCCAAGGAGAAAGTTTGTCAGCTATGCTATAATTGAAGAGATAATTTTGCTTCTAGAAGGGGTGTCACATGTCTATTGAATTAAAAAAAGGTGTTCGGTTAACGGTGCTGCCGACCAAAAAGTATAAAACGATCCGTTTTTTCGTTCGGTTCACTGCACCATTGCAGGCCGAAATGACCGCCAAACGGACTTTATTGACTAGTTTATTAGAAACGACTAGTTTGGCTTATCCGACGCAGACCGCATTTAGCAGTCAACTGGCGGAGCTTTACGGTGCCAGCTTTGGAATGAATGTCAACAAACGGGGCAATCTGCATCAAATCAATGCAGCGATGTCCTTTGTCAACGGGAAGTATGTGTCAGATGAAGCAGTCTTGCCGCAAGCAGCCGCTTTTTTAGCAGAAGTTTTGTTCCATCCGAATGCCCACGAGGAGCAATTTGAGGAAAAGAACTTTACCATCGAAAAGCACAACTTGATCGCCTATATGAACAGCGTGGCAGAAGATAAGCAAGCATTGGCTTCTTTAGGGCTGCAAGAGTTGTATTTCGAAAACGATCAGAATCAGAAGTATCCGAGCTTTGGCCGTCCCCAAGACTTAGAAGCTGTGACCGCAAAAGAGCTTTACCAAACCTATCGCTCAATGATGGACAATGACCAAATCGATCTTTTTGTGATCGGCGATGTGGTTGAATCAGAAGTCGCGGAGATTTTCCAGAACATGGCCTTTACCGATCGGCCAGACCAAGCAATACCGGTCTTTTATCAGCAAGCGGCGGAAAATATCATTCGCGAGAAAATCTTGCGGGAACCAATCATTCAAGCCAAATTGAACTTAGGCTATCATACTGGCGTGTATTATGACCAAGCCGAGCGGATCGCCTTTATGGTCTTCAACGGGTTGTTTGGCGGATTCCCTCATTCAAAACTGTTTATGAATGTCCGAGAGAAAGAAAGTTTGGCTTATTATGCTTCCAGCAGTATCGATACGTTTCGCGGGTACTTGTCGGTCCAAACAGGAATCGACGGCAAAAACCGCGACAAGGTCTTCAAATTGATCGAACAACAGCTGCAAAGCTTGCAGCGTGGCGAAGTCACAGCGGAAGAACTGGCACAAACAAAAGCGATGTTGAAAAACCAGTACTTGCTTTCGTTGGATAACCCACAAGCACTGATCGAAACAGCCTATCTGAATCAGTGGGTACCGAATACGAAAATGACGGAAGATGAATTTATGCAGAAATTGGCTCAAGTGACCGTAGCAGATGTCCAAGCATTGGCCAAAAACGTGTCCTTGCAAGCTGTATTCTTCCTGGATAAGGAGACGACCCATGAATAAAAAAGTCTATCAGCAAATCAATGAGACCCTTTATGAAGAAGTATTGCCAAACGGCTTGAAAGTTTATTTGCTGCAAAAAGCCGATTTCCATAAAACTTACGGACTTTTCAGTACGAACTATGGCTCTGTCGACAATCATTTCGGGTTTTCACCCGAAGCATTGCATCAAGTTCCAGATGGCATTGCCCATTTTCTAGAGCACAAACTGTTTGAAAAAGAAGACGGCGATGTCTTTCAAACCTTTGGTCAGCAGGGGGCTTCTGCCAATGCCTTTACCAGTTTCACGAAAACCAGCTACCTTTTTTCGGCAACCGATCAAATCAAGCTGAACCTTGAAACGTTGATCGATTTCGTTCAAGCCCCGTATTTCACAGAAGAAACCGTCGAAAAAGAAAAAGGGATCATTGGCCAAGAAATCCAAATGTATGATGACGATCCGAACTGGCAGCAGTTTTTCGGCATCATCAAAAATTTGTATCCGAAGCACCCCCTGCATATCGATATCGCTGGTACGGTGGAAAGCATTGCGCAGATCACCGCAGAAGACTTGTATCTTTGCTACAATACCTTCTATCACCCAAGCAACATGACACTTTTTGTGGTAGGCAACATCGATCCGGAAGAAACGATGGCGTGGATTCGGACCAATCAAGCGGCCAAGACCTTTCCAGAAACGCAAGCGATCATTCGCCAGTTTCCTGAAGAAACCTTTGCCGATATTCAAGCAGAATCAAGCCTTACCATGCCAGTGACACGTGCTAAAGGCGTGTTAGGGATCAAAGGGGACTTGAACAAACTGCCGGAATCAGGAAGAGAGCTCTTACGCTTCAAAAATGCGTTGAACCTTTTCTGCCAATTGGTTTTAGGCAATACTTCCGCCAATTATTTGCGTCTGTATGATCAAGGCATCATCGATGACACGTTTGGATTTGAAGTGAACTTGGATCGCGGCTTTTACTTTGCCGATTTCTCGGGGGATTCTGAAGAGCCAAAAGAAATGTTGGCAGAGATCGAAGCGATCTTAATGAATTTCCAGCACGACCCAGAGATTAATGAAGAAAACTTGACGTTATTGAAGAAGAAAATGCTAGGGAAATATTTCCAATCACTGAACTCATTGGAGTTTATTGCAAACCAGTTTACCCAAAGCTTATTCGGTGAAACGACGCTCTTTGATCTACCGGAGGTGATCCAATCGATCACTTTGGAAGATGTTCAGCAAGCGGCTCGTTCCTTTATCGATCCTAAATCGTTTAGCCGTTTTTACATGTATCCAACGGAAAAAGCCTAAGCGAAGGCTGGTTTTGTCAAACAGCTGTCATTTAAGCGACACTGAATGATTCAAGGAGGAAGGCCCAACAGCTCAAGGGCTGCCCAACTCCTAGATCATTCAGTGTTTTCTTTTTGCGTCAAAGGGTGGTTTTTTCTTGCATTTTGATGCCAATTTGGCGAAAAGTATTAAAATTTGTTTGCGAGTTGTGGTTAGGCTATCCTCAGACTTTTTCTTTTATGGTATTCTTTAATTATTGAAGCAAAATCTTTTTTTGTTTTTTTGCAAAAAATCACGGAAAAAATGTTATATTTAGTAGACGGCGCGCCCAGATGGAAATCGGCGTGACGGAGTTTTTTTTATTGACTGATACAGGGAACCCCTGTTTTAAAATGATAGAGCAGCTTTGCTGACCTTACGACAAGCAGCGCAGCGATTTTAGGGCTTTTTTTAAAGATGAATAAAAGACTGGAGTAGATGATCGAGTGGCCAACGAAACAACGATTGGAGCAAAATTACGGCAAGCCCGTTTAGATAAAAACATTTCATTGATTGAATTACAACAAATGACAAAGATCCAAAAACGCTATTTAGAAGCAATTGAAGCGGAGCGTTTTGATCAATTGCCAGGCACTTTTTATGTCCGCGCGTTTATTCGCCAATATGCAGCAGCGGTTGGAGAAGACGGCGACAAATTGGTGGCCGTTTTTGATGGCAAAGATACGTTAGACGCCCCCTTACCAAAAAGACCGCAACCTGAAACCGTCAGCGGCTCACGAAAAGCACAGCACGTAGAAGAAAAAAGCGGCTCATTTGTCGTCCGCTATTTGCCGATGATTCTATTAGGCTTGGTTGCCATTACGATCGTGAGTATCGTGGGCTACATGGCTTGGCAAGACCGTAATACAACACCGATGATCCAAGGGAGTTCTTCTCTCGTGGTAGAAAATTCGGCGTCTACAGCTTCCACCACGACAAGTACGGAAGAAACCAGTACTTCGAGTGAAGCGACGGAGTCCTCAAGTACGACGGAATCCAGCGAAGCGAAAATGACGATGACGGCTAGCGATTCCACGCAATCCTCGATCACGATCACGATGAAAGATGTGGAAAACCCTATTGAATTAGCATTTACTGGGCTAGATGCTTCTTGTTGGGTCGGTGTACAAGTTGACAACGCTTATGTGTACCAATACACTCTACAAGCGGGGGAAACGCAATCGATGACGCTACCAGAAGGCGCCACGAATGCAACTTTGACCCTGGGAGCAAGCCAAAATATCTCCATCAAGGCCAATGGACAGGAAGTGGACTTTTCTGATCCACAATTTGAATTGTTACAAAAGACGGTCCGTCTCGTGATTGAATACCAAGACGATGCGGCATAAATCTGACAAATGCGCCTTATTGAGGTATCATTAGCTAAAAAGTTATCTGTTGCACCCGACTGGTGAAAAGCAGAAGTAGTGGCATGATTTGCCGTTATTTCGTACAATAGTCGGCAGAGAGGAGTCTATTTCGTGAATTTACCCAATCAATTAACTGTATTACGGATCATTATGATCCCCATCTTTATTTTGGTCTTGGTTTTGCCGATCGATCTTGGCACGATGACCGTTGGTACGACACAATTAGAAAACACGCACCTTATTGCAGCGATCCTTTTTGCGGCAGCCAGCATTACGGACTGGCTAGATGGCAAGATCGCTCGTTCCAGAGGCCTTGTTACCAACTTCGGGAAGTTTGCTGACCCGTTAGCAGATAAAATGCTCGTCATGACGGCTTTTATCATGCTGGTCGAATTAAACAAAGCCCCAGGCTGGGTAGTTTCGATCATCGTTTGCCGTGAGTTGGCAGTGACAGGTTTACGCTTGTTGTTAGTGGAACAAAGCGGCGAAGTCATGGCTGCTGCGTGGCCGGGGAAAATCAAAACCGCGACACAAATGGTTGCGATCATTTTCTTGTTCTTGAACAACATTCCCTTTTCAATGATCGGTTTACCTGTCGATCAAATCATGTTGTATCTATGCTTGATCTTCACGATCTATTCCGGGGTCGATTATTTCATAAAAAATACGAATGTTTTTAAAGATTCTATGTAAAATTTCTAGATCTAGATAAAGAAGCGATAAAAACAAGGATACAAGTCACGAAAGTTCAGAAGTTTTCTGGACTTTTTTTGTCAATATGAAAGACTTTTACGTATCTGATAAATGAAGGAGTAAAAGAATGAAAGCAGAAATTATTGCAGTCGGGACCGAATTACTTTTAGGACAGGTGGTGAATACGAACGCGACCTTCTTGTCAGAAGAACTGGCAAGTCTAGGGATCGATGTTTTTTATCATAGTGTTGTCGGGGACAATCCCGATCGCTTAGAGGAATTGCTAACGATCGCCGACAAACGCAGCGACTTGATCGTGCTGTGCGGCGGCTTAGGGCCCACCGACGATGACTTGACGAAACAAGTCACTGCGCGCCATGTGGGACAGGAATTAGTGCGAGATGAACCAGGTTATCACCAATTGAAAGCCTTCTTTGAAAACAGTCAACGGAGGATGACGGAAAACAATTTGCGGCAGACCTTAGTCTTCAAAGACGGTGTGTCTTTGCCAAATCCCAATGGACTAGCGATCGGGATTTTTTATCAGACAGCCGCTACCAGTTATTTGCTGCTGCCAGGACCGCCAAGTGAACTGCAGGCGATGTTTCTTACCCACGCAAAACCACTTCTGTTAGAGCAGTTTCCCCAAGAAGAAGTCTTGCTTTCTCGCGTTTTGCGCTATTACGGGATCGGGGAATCGGCGTTGGTCACAGAATTGGCCGATTTGATCGAGAACCAAGTCAATCCCACCATCGCCCCTTATGCCAAACCCAATGAGGTCACATTGCGTCTGACGGTTAAAACCGCAGATGAGGCGCAAGGAATCAAACAATTGGATGCATTAGAAGAAACCGTCCAAGCACGGGTCGGTGCGTATTTCTATGGATATGGGGAACAAAATTCGCTGGCAGAAACAGTCGTCGATCTACTAATCGAGAAAAAGAAAACCGTCACCGCAGCGGAAAGTTTGACCGCTGGTTTGTTTCAAGCGACCTTAGGAGGGATTCCTGGCGTCTCTGAGGTGTTTCCCGGTGGGTTCGTGACATATTCTGCTGGAACAAAAAGCAAGCTCTTAGGCATCGATTCAGCGCTTTTAGAAAGCTATGGGACTGTTAGTCAGGAGTGTGCGGAAGCAATGGCCGTCTATGCCCGCAAACAAGCAGAGACCGATTATGCGGTGGCCTTCACCGGTGTTGCTGGTCCAGACGAACTAGAAGGCCAGCCCAAAGGCACTGTTTGGATCGCCTTAGCTTCTGACAAAGGCGTCTCAAGCCAGCTGTATCACTTCAACCGCGACCGCGCCTATATTCGGCATAGTGCTGTCATGGCAGGCTTAAATCAAATACGTAAGGAATTATTAAATTAATGCGAATGTTTGTTCGTTTTTTCTTGCAATTTCCCTTCAGAAGGACTATTATTATCTTATGAACGACACACGAAAGTGATGAATATAAGGAGGATTATCCGTTTGGCAGATGATCGTAAAGCAGCCTTAGATGCTGCACTAAAGAAGATTGAAAAGAACTATGGTAAAGGTGCCATCATGAAGCTTGGCGAAAAAGTTGATCAACAAATTTCAACGATCCCAAGTGGTTCATTGGCCTTGGATGTTGCATTAGGTGTAGGTGGTTACCCACGAGGACGGATCGTAGAAGTTTACGGCCCAGAAAGTTCTGGTAAAACGACAGTTGCTTTACATGCCATTGCGGAAGTCCAAAAAAATGGCGGAACAGCAGCATTTATCGATGCCGAACATGCGTTAGATCCTCAGTATGCGCAAAAATTAGGCGTAAATATCGATGATCTTTTGTTATCACAACCAGATACAGGGGAACAAGGATTAGAGATCGCTGACGCCTTAGTTTCAAGTGGTGCGGTTGATATCGTAGTTATTGACTCGGTAGCAGCTTTAGTCCCACGAGCGGAGATCGATGGTGAAATGGGTGATACCCACGTTGGTTTGCAAGCTCGTTTGATGTCACAAGCATTACGGAAACTTTCTGGTTCCATCAACAAAACGAAAACGATCGCGATCTTTATCAACCAAATTCGCGAAAAAGTTGGGATCATGTTTGGGAATCCAGAAACGACACCTGGTGGACGTGCGTTGAAATTCTATTCAACCATCCGTTTGGAAGTACGTCGTGCTGAGCAATTGAAATCCGGTACAGATATCATCGGGAACCGCACGAAGATCAAAGTAGTCAAAAACAAAGTAGCGCCACCATTTAAAGTAGCGGAAGTCGACATGATGTATGGTCTAGGTATTTCACAAGAAGGTGAATTATTGGATATGGCCGTGGAACAAGACATCGTTGATAAAAGCGGTGCGTGGTATGCCTATAAAGGGGATCGCATCGGTCAAGGTCGTGAAAACGCCAAAAACTATATGCGTGAACACCAAGAAATGATGCTAGAAGTTTCTGCTCGCGTCCGCGATGCTTACGGGATTGGAACAGGAGAGACCGTAACCCTCGAGGAAGCGCAAGAAGAATTACCATTAGACGAATAAGTCTTGAAAAAGCCAAACAACGAGGTTGTTTGGCTTTTTTGTGGCTTTTTGCTAGATTCATCTATTGTTGAAAAAACATCCGTAAAAAGGAAGGGTTGCGAAAGTTTACTTTATTATTTAAAGTTGACACTCTTGTGTTCAAACATTAGAATAAACGTATGTGGATTTCCACATAAGAAGTAGCGAATTGATAATTTTGTTATCCTTTGTTAATCAAAATTACAAAATATTTAAAAAGATAGTATGGAGGTGGATTCATTGGAACTACTTTACATTCTCCTCGCTATCATCGGTTTAATTGTCGGTCTTGGATTAGGAGTTTATGTGACGAAATCTCGTCATGAGAAAGAAATCAACGGCGCCCAAAATTCTGCAGCTGGAATTATCGAAAGCGCTAAGAAAGAAGCAGAAACTCTTAAAAAAGAAGCATTGTTAGAAGCTAAGGAAGAAAATCAGAAGTATCGGTCAGAGATTGAAAGTGAGTTGAAAGAAAGCAAACTTGATTTAAAATCACAAGAAAATCGTTTACTCCAAAGAGAACAAGTACTTGATCGTAAGGACGATTCTTTGGAAAAACGAGAACGCTCACTTGAAGATAAAGAAGGCAGACTTAGTGAGAAACAACAATTAATTGACGAGCGAGAAAAAGAAGTAGAAAACTTAATCGATGGACAACAGAAAGAATTAGAGCGCATCGCCGCGCTGTCTAGAGATGAAGCAAAAGAGTTGATCATGAAATCAACGGAAGAGGAATTGAACCATGAATTAACGATCATGGTCAAAGAATCTGAACAGCGTGCGAAGGAAGAAGCAGATCGAAAAGCAAAAAATCTCTTGTCCCTAGCAATCCAACGTTGTGCCGCAGACCAAGTGTCTGAAACCACGGTATCGGTCGTATCATTACCAAATGATGAGATGAAAGGTCGAATCATCGGAAGAGAAGGTCGGAACATTCGGACCCTTGAAACATTGACAGGGATCGATTTGATCATCGATGACACGCCAGAAGCAGTCGTCTTATCAGGATTTGATCCGATTCGCCGTGAAATTGCTCGTATGACCCTTGAAAAACTGATTCAAGACGGCCGGATCCATCCAGCTCGAATTGAAGAAATGGTCGAAAAATCTCGGAAAGAAATGGATGAGCATATTCGTGAATATGGGGAACAAGCAGCCTTTGAAGTCGGTGCTCACACCCTTCATCCAGACTTGATCAAGATTTTAGGTCGTTTGCGTTTCCGTACCAGCTACGGACAAAACGTCTTGAACCACTCGATCGAAGTCGCAAAACTAACCGGTGTTCTTGCCGCAGAATTAGGCGAAGATATTCAGTTAGCCAAACGTGCCGGACTCTTGCATGATATCGGGAAAGCCCTTGACCATGAAATCGAAGGCTCTCACGTTGAGATCGGGGCTGAGTTAGCTGCCAAATACAAAGAAAATGGTGTGGTGATCAATGCGATCGCTTCTCACCATGGAGATGTTGAAGCAACATCGGTTATCTCTGTTTTAGTTGCAGCCGCAGATGCCTTGTCAGCAGCCCGTCCAGGTGCCCGCAGCGAATCATTGGAAAATTATATTCGCCGCTTGCAAAACCTAGAAAATATCGCCAACGGCTTCAAAGGTGTCGATTCCAGTTTTGCCGTCCAAGCCGGACGTGAAGTCCGTGTAATGGTCAAACCAGAAGAGATTTCTGATTTGGATGCTGTACGATTGGTTCGCGACATCCGCAAGAAGATCGAAGACGATTTGGATTACCCAGGTCATATCAAAGTAACCGTTATTCGCGAGACCCGCGCAACGGATTACGCCAAATAGCAAGCAAAAGCAGTATCCTCTCAGAGGGTACTGCTTTTTTTGTGTGGCTGACTGTTAATAAGGACGACTGAGTTGTTCAAAATCAACTGTGCTTTTCATCAGTCCCATAAATGATTGAGCCTTTTTTGTTCGTCGGCAGCCAAACGCCGGGAAAGCAAAAGGATGAATCGTTAGCGACAGAGGCGAAAAGAGGAAGGATCGATCCAGCATCATCTCGAGAGGGGGGGATTGAAACATAAAACAGACCCAGACTTCTCGGTGAAGTCTAGGTCTGTTTTGTCTTTTTCACGTCTATACGTCCATCAAATCTTGCGTCGACGGGCAAAGTCCACAAAGCGGAATTTATCCAGTCGGTGGATCGATTCGGTGTATTCAAAACAGCGCGTGTCTTCTAGATACACGAGGCTGCGAACCGTAACGACATGCTGATCTTCAGGACGCAGATCCATTAGATCCCGCAATTCTTTGTTGACGGGGTCAACAGTGATTTCTTTTTGTGCATAAGCGATCTCAAGGCCAAGATCATTTTCAAAGTAATCAAAAATCGATACTTTCGCTCGGTTTTCTGGCAACTCTTCGATGATAGAAGCATCAAGGTAATCTTTATCCAAAATCACCACTTCTCCATCGATTCTCCGCTGACGGATCAGTTTCCATGCCTCAGAAGCGACAGGCCAACCAGTGGTTTCGTGCAGCTTTGGCGAAACGGCGATCTTACGGATCTCGACAACCTTTGTTTCACTAGGAATGCGTTGGGTATCTTGCAGCTCACGAAAACTCGTCAAGCCGGAAATCGGGAAATCAAAGCGATTCAAGTCTAAAACGATCGAACCTTTCCCTTGTTTCTTTTGGATATAACCAGCATCCCGCAATAAATTCAATGCCTTACGGACAGTCTCGCGGGAGACACCATAAGTTTTGATCAATTGGTTTTCGCTAGGCAGCAAAGAATGCGGAGGGTATTCGTTTGCTAGAATTTTTTGTTCTAAATCTAAAAATATCTCTTTGAACTTGTTCATCGGATTGCCCCCTCTTTGGCTATTATAGCGAGGCCAATTTGGAAATGCAATCGACTATTTCGCCAAAAGTTCGTCAATGTTTAGATCCGTCAATTTTTCAACGATCACATCTGCACCGTGTAGTTCTTCTCCTGAATAAACGCCTACCGCGTACATACCAGCAGCTTTGATGCCGTCGATCCCTGCTTGAGCATCTTCAAAGCCAACTGCTTCTGCCGGTTCAATGCCTAGTGCCAGCGCTGCTTGGATAAAGATTTCTGGATCTGGTTTGCCTTTTTTCAAGGTTGCTGGGTCAACGATCGTATCAAAGTCTTGCATGACACCTAGTTTGTCCAAAATAAACGGCGCATTCTTGGATGCCGAAGCGATGGCACAAGGAATATTTTTTGCTTTGGCTTCATCAAGGAACGTCTTTACCCCCGGCAATAGATCATCAGGAGTCAAGCTTTGTAATAATTGTACATAGTGGGTATTTTTCTTTGTCGCTAAGGCTTCTTTTTCGACTTCTGTGTAGGCATCATTTTTGTTGCCTAGTGTTAAGATTCGCTCTAAAGAATCCATGCGGCTAATGCCTTTTAACTGCTCATTGAATTTCAAATCGATCTCGATCCCAATCTCCGCAGCTAATTCTTTCCATGCGATGTAGTGGTATTTAGCTGTATCCGTGATAACGCCGTCTAAATCAAAAACAAATCCTTTTTTCATGTGTAACACTCCTTTTAGTAAGTAATCGTTGCTTCTTTCTTTGCTTCTAGAGAAACTTGCTGCCCATTCACTAAGATCGTGACTGGCTGATCAGCGGTGATCGTCAATGTTTCATGTGTAACATTCAATGCAAAGCGGGTGCCGCGAACTTCTAGCTGAAAGGCTAAGCTGTCCCAAGCTTTTGGCAAGTTTGGTGTGATCTGCAGTTGCTCTTCTCGAATATCAATCCCAGCAAAAGTGGTTAACGGAATAAACAACGTAGCGGCCATGACACCGGCGTGAATGCCTTCTGCCGTGGTCCCGCCTTGGATATCACGATAATCAGAAGAGAGGGCTTCTTGGTATAACGACCAAGCCAATTCCTGATCATCCACCATTGCCGCTAACTGAGCGTGAACGATCCGCGACAAAGTCGAGCCGTGGGAGGTGCGAGCCAAATAATAATGGAGATTTTTTTCAATATAGTCTGTTGGCAGTTGGTAAGAAAGATCCGCCAAAATTTGATTGACTTGCTCTTTTGAGAAATTATAGAAAATCATCAAACTATCGGCTTGTTTCGCGACTTTGTAGCTGTCAGCACTCTTGCCTTCAGCGTTTAGGATGCGATCCATCCGATAAATGTTGCCATATTTCTCTTTATAATGGGCCCAATCCAGATCTTCCAACTGGAAGTACCCTTCAAACTGTGCGATGATGCCTTCGTGATCGATCTCTAAGCCTAATTTGGTACGAATATCTGCCATAGCAGCAATATCCGCTGGGGTTAAAGCCGTTTTCTCCAATACTGCTTGGAAGCTCTCTGCTGATAGTTGTTGTTGGAGGTTCTCGATCTCTTCAAACAACCATACTACCATCATATTGGTATAGGCGTTGTTTTTCAAGCCGCCTTGTTCACTATTTGGGTAGCTTTCATGAAATTCATCTGGTCCCATGACTTTATCGATAAAGTAACGTTGAGCAGTATCATCCCAGGTGGCAGCACTTTGCCAGAAATGGGCGACTTCTAACATCAATTCTAATCCATATTGTTCCATAAAGGGACGGTCTTGTGTGTTGTGCCAATATTGCCAAATGTTATAAGCGATCGCTAAGGAGACGTGGCGCTGCAAGCGACTGTGGTCTTCTTTCCATTCGCCGCTGATAGGATTCAAATGCAGTTCTTGGGATTGCTCACTGCCATCCAAGCCTGATTGCCATGGGAACATGGCGCCTTGGTAACCGGCTTTTTGGGCGTCTTTTTTGGCAGCAGCTAAGCGGCGGTAGCGATACAGCAAAATTTCTTTGGCGGTGTCAGGAAAATGTAGAATGTAAAAGGGTAAGATAAACAGTTCATCCCAGAAAATATGACCGCGATAGGCTTCACCATGTAGGCCACGGGCAGTGATACTGGCATCTAAGGACTCCTGATAAGCATTCGGTGCTGCGGAGACCAGCAGATGATACGTATGCAGATTCAGCATTTTTTGCGACATCAAGTCACCAGTGACTTCGATGGCCGCTTTCGCCCATAATTCAGCCCAGGCTTGTTTTGAGGCGGTATACATCGTCGCAAAATCAGGTAATGCTAAGGAAGAAAACGTAAATGCCGGTTGCGGATCCTCTTGCCGATAAGCGGTAGCAGTGACTGATTTTTCGACCCGATAAGTTTGTCCCTCCGTCACCTCAAGGGCTACTTGCTGACGGACGAGCTGGTCGTTTGTTTCAGCTTGCAGCTCAGCCAATGGCAGGTCCTGTGAAAACAGTTCAGAGGATTGGACAACGGTAATCTGTGATTGGTGAGTGGTGACCACTAAATGCGCTTTGTTTTGTTCAGCTGCTGTCTCTTTCACGGTCAAATGCTGGTTGGTTAAGCTACGGTAACGAGCGACGTTATAGTTATAAACCGATCCGTCGGCTTCACTGACGAAGGTAACGGGACCGGAAAAGTTCAGTGGGGTAAACTGATAGACCAAGCTATATTGGTGAACGTCTTGCATATTGGCGATTTTCTTCGTTTCGATTCGCAGACGCTTTTGTTTTTTTGTTTCAATTTCTGCCACTGATTGGAACAAGCCGGTCTTCAGATCTAATGTCCGTTTAAAGGAAAGAAGCTGATTGTTGGCAATGTCGATCACTTCATCATCGATCTTCACGTACATTTTTTGCAGATTCGGTGCATTGACGAAGTCTTCATTGCTGATGGTATGACCAGAAACATCAGATTCCACCGTATTGTAAAGACTTGCTAAATACAGCCCTGGATAGTTCGCTTCACAAATGGTCATCTCAGGCGTCGTGCCTCGCAGCCCTAGATAGCCGTTGCCGACGGTTAAAAGTGACTCCACCGAGTATTCATCTTTACCAGGGGTGTAGCCATAGTATTCGAGGTTCCAAGGAATTTCAGCACTTTTTTCTTCATACTGTTCTTTCGTGGTGCAAACAAAGGGACGATTCAATTTTTCTGTCAACCATTGGTCCAGTGAAAAAGTCCCTTCTTCATTCGTAAACACCAGAGATTCAGAGACGATCCCGCCACCTTCCATTTTCTGCAGCTGCGCGGTCAGTGCAGCAACTCGTTCACTGTCTGTCCCAGAAAACGGATAGGTCGTACCGGTTTGATCCGTTAACAGCCATTCTTCCTTAGACAATATAATCGTATTCACAATAGTTGTCCTCCTTTAAACTTGTCTATACATGCAAGATGATTATAACGTAATTTGTAAGCTATTTCAATTTATCTCACCTGTTTTTTTATTCTTTTTTGTTAAATAAACAGTAAATAAAGTCATTGGCAATATTATTTTATATTAATCAAATATTTTAAAAAACGTTTATTTATTAAGGTTTTAATACGGTACCTTTTCTATTCACTTGTATTGTTTGTAGAAAAAGTGAAAAAAATTGGTTTGAAACGCTTGCAATATCAAAACTATCAAGTTATGATTAGTGCGTAATTAAAACATATATATACAAGTGGATATGAAAGGGGTTTATTAATTATGGGAAAGTATCGTGATGATGCTGAGAAGCTGCTGAAATATGTTGGCGGCAAAGAAAATATCGCCGCAGTAACACATTGCGCGACACGGATGCGTTTTGTTTTGAACGATCAGACAAAAGCAAACGAAAAGGCAATTGAAGAAATTCCAAGTGTCAAAGGGATGTTTACGAATGCGGGACAATTCCAAGTCATTATCGGCAATGATGTCTCAACGTTTTACAATGATTTTACCGATGTATCAGGAATAGAAGGTGTTTCTAAAGAACAAAGCAAAGCGATTGCAAAAAACAATCAAAATATCGTGCAACGAGCGATTGCTACGTTAGCTGAGATCTTTACCCCGTTATTACCAGCGATTATTGTCGGTGGTTTGATGCTAGGGCTGAGAAATTTCTTAGAAGGTGTACCGTTAGAAGCTCTAGGTGGACAAACCATTACGCAAGCTTCTACTTTTTGGAACGGTGTCAACGGCTTTTTATGGCTGCCCTGTGAAGCGATCTTTCACTTTCTACCAGTAGGGATTACTTGGAGTATTACACGTAAGATGGGAACCACGCAAATATTAGGGATTGTTTTAGGGATTACATTGGTTTCACCGCAATTATTAAATGCTTATTCAGTAAGTTCAACTTCTGCTGCAGAAATTGCTCAAAATTATACGTGGGACTTCGGGTTCTTCACTATTGATAAAATTGGGTATCAAGCACAAGTGATCCCAGCAATGCTGGCAGGTTTCTTATTGGTTTATCTTGAAAGATTCTTCCGGAAATGGATTCCAGAAGCGGTTTCAATGATCTTCGTTCCATTGTTCTCATTGCTGCCAACTATTTTAGCAGCCCACATGGTGTTAGGTCCAATCGGTTGGCAAATCGGATCAGGCATTTCTTGGGTCGTAAATGCCGGCTTGACCTCACCATTAAACTGGTTATTTGGTTTCATTTTCGGTGGCTTGTATGCGCCTTTGGTTATTACCGGATTGCATCATACAACGCTAGCGATCGACTCTCAATTAGTAGCGGATTTTGGGACAACCAACCTTTGGCCAATGATCATGCTGTCAAATATTGCGCAAGGTACGGCAGTATTGGCGATTTGGTTCCTTCACCGTGGCAATAAAAAAGAAGAACAAGTCTCTGTTCCAGCAACGATTTCTGCTTACATGGGGGTTACTGAACCAGCGATGTTCGGGATCAATTTGAAATATGTTTACCCATTTGTCGCAGCAATGGTAGGTTCTGCCTTTGGTGGTATGCTGATCACTGCAACGAATACCCGTGCATTAGGTATTGGTGTAGGGGGACTACCTGGCTTCTTATCATTTAAAATTGAAAACTATCCAATGGTCTTCATCTCGATGGCGGTGACGATTGCGATCACGTTTGTTTGCACCATCATCTTTAGAAAAGTTACCTTCTTAAATAAATTAGAACCGCAATTGGCTGCTGATACAGCTGCAGCAGCGGCTGTTGCACCAACGACGGCTGCACCGACAACTGCAGCCCCAGAAGCAGCACAAGTTTCAGAAGAAACCCTTTATGCTCCAGCTGATGGGAAAGTAGTTGCCATCACTGAAGTTTCTGATCCTGTCTTTTCTCAAAAAATGATGGGTGACGGCTTTGCTGTTCAGCCAACGAATGGAACGATTTATGCTCCTGTTGCAGGTACGATCTCTAGCATTTTTGAAACGAAGCATGCAATTGGGATTTTAACGCCTGGTGGCGCGGAAGTTCTTGTTCATATGGGCTTAGATACTGTGGAATTAAAAGGTGCGCCATTTGAGGTCCTTGTTTCTGAAGGTGACACGGTCACACCAGAAACGAAGATTGCAGTGATGGATCTAGATGCAGTGACCGCAGCTGGCAAACAGACAGATGTTTTGACAGTCATCACGAATGCCGAAAAAGTGCGTCAGCTTTCATTGACGACTACAGGCACAGTGACAGCCAAAACAGCGGTTGGTTCCGCTGAATTAAACTAAAAAAATAATCCGTTTCCGAGAGCGCCCTTTGACTAAGAAGGGGGATCGGAAGCGGATTTTTTTATGGCCGCCCTCAAGGGAGAGCGGCTTTTTCTTGGTTTTCAATGGGTAAAGCCGCAGTTAGCTGACGGCTTTTTTGTCGGTGCTTTTGCGGAAGTAGTTGATCGTTAATAGGAAAGTCAGTAAGACCAGGGCCCACAAAAAGAATAAGGCGATTTGAGAGCCGATGACCGTCCCTTGGGTGTAATCGGTCGCCGCATTTTGTGCCAAATTGATAATGGTCGCCACCACAGCCGTCGCCACTGCACCAGAAAATTGCTGCAGCGTATTAAAGATCGCATTCCCGTCCGCGTACAATGCAGGAGTCAGCTTGTTTAAGCCGGTGGTCATCATATTGCTGTAGGCTAAGCCGATCCCGATCATGTAAAAGACATGTCCAGCAACTAGGCTCCAAATGAACGGCGAACGCAAAACGAGGGCTAAGGCAAGCCAACCGATGGCAATCAACGTCAAACCAGACAGGATCGGTTTTTTCGGTCCAACTTTATCCAGCAACCGACCAGAGATCGGCGCAAGGATCGCCCCGATCGCCGCCCCAGGAAGCATAACTAATCCTGCAGTAAAGGCATCTTTTCCCAAGACGAGTTGGACAAAGTTCGGCAAGACAAAGGAAATGCCCAGTAAAAGGAACTGACAAACAAGAAAGCCAAACAGAAACAAACTGAAGCTGCGGTTTTTCAAAACAGCCAAACGAATCAAAGGGTTCGGGCCTTTTGAGCGTTGATAAAACAAGCCAGCACCAATGAAACCGAAAAGCAGCGGCAGTAGACTTGCTAAGGTGCCTACTTGATTCAAGAACAATAAGAAGCCGCTGAACATCAAGACGATTCCTAATACACTCAGTAAATCCAGGGAAGTGTCTTTTGCCCCAGCCGTTTTAGGGATCGAGTAAAGGCCGAGTACTAGGGAGATCAGCAAGACTGGGATCAAGAAAAGAAAGATCGCATTCCAAGACCAATGGGCGGTCAATAAGCCCCCATATGTCGGTCCGATCGCTGGAGCGATAGAAGTGGTCAAATTCCCTAAGCCGATTGCCGCTCCCCGTTTTTCAAAGGGGGAGTAAGTCAAAATGATGTGGAACATCAAAGGCAGTGCGATCCCTGTGCTGGCACCTTGGAAAAAGCGGCCAATCAGCAAAATGGCAAACGTCGGCGATAAAAAGTCGATCACCAAGCCAACAAGGAAAAAGGCGTTGGCAGCTAGAAACAAGGTTCTCAATGAGAAGCGTTTCAAAAGGTAGGTCGATATTGGGACAATGATGGAGATGACCAGTAAGTAGATGGTCGTCACCCATTGAACATCGGATGTTGAAAGCGTAAATTGATCGATCAATGTTGGAAACGTTACATTCATGGCTGTTTCAATCAGCACACCTGCAAATGACATCAATCCGGTTGCGAGGATCGCCCCCACGAGTTTTTTGTTGTTTTCCATATTCTCACCTCTAAAAATTCGCAAAAAAAGAGACCGTTTCTATTCTCATAGAAACCGCCTCTCTCTCGACAAGCGAACCCGCTTGTTATCTGTACGATTTAATCTATCGCTATTCTACTGACTTCATAAGAAAGTGTCAAGAGAAGTGGATAAAAAAATAGCAAAAAACTTTTTTGAAAGTTTTCAAACTTTTACTTACACGAAAAATTTTCTTCTGCTAGAATAGTCGAGTACGAAAAAGAGAAAGGAAGTTGTTACATGCCCATCAATAAAAAAGAAAGTTTGATCTATACGACACTTATGTGTATTTTCATGGTGTATTTTATGAGTGTTTATAACCTCATGTTTCAAGTCGGTGTTTCGGCATTGGCATTCCAATTGGCGTGGAATGAATTGCCATTAGCCCTTTGTGTCGCCTTTATTTTGGATTGGTTCATTGTTTCTGGTCCGGCAAAAGGTTTGGCGTTTCGATTTTTGGACCATCAATCAGCTACTTGGAAAAAAATCGGTTTGATTTCTTCATTGATGATCGCCGGCATGGTGATCTGTATGTCACTCTTTGGTGCGTTGATGCACCCAAACCCTGATCACTCGGTGTTCGTCAATTGGCTAAGCAACATTGGGAAAAATGTGATCGTCGCATTGCCATTGCAATTGTTCATTGCAGGTCCAATCGTTCGCCGGGTGTTTCGCGCCTTGTTTCCTATTGGCACTGTGCAAGAACAGCCAGTACTAGGGGAATAATCGATCATTAGAAAAAACGTACTGCAGACAGCCTCTGCCAAGGTTAGCTAAAATAGCTGGCTTGGCGATACCTGGACTTGCGGCACGTTTTTTTGCTTTTATAGACAACAAAAAAACCCATAGGATGGTATGGGTTTTTCTGGTTACCCTATGAAATAGGATACAGGATGTACCTATATAGTAATATGGTTCCGTCAAAAAGAGAAGTTCAATTTTTTCACCGATACATGAAATTAATGCAAATCACTTGTTTTTTCTGACGAAAAAATCAACTTATAATTATTTTCCGTCTGTTATTCCGTATAGAAACCAACGAGTTGATACCAGCGACGATGCTCAATATGGTAAGCATCGGGTGAGTACCCTGACATTGAAAAACCGATAAAGGTGATCACCAGTCCGATAATAATAAACAACAGACTGAGAAAAACGAAAAAGCGCTTATTGATTTTGATCATAGGACTGCCTTCTTTCGATAGTTTTGAACAAATGATTTCGGCCAAACAACAAGGGAGTTGGTGAGACGTGAAAAAGGTCGGCTCATACTATAAGTGGCGATCAGGCAAAGCAGCCCTAAACCAAATAAGAAAATCCCCACGCCTAACTGACTTAAAAAGAGATAGAAACCATCCGCCATCAGCATGGGACTTAAGACAACGCTAGCGATCCCACCGACAAACGTAGTGACACCAATCATGCCAGTGGTGAAAGGCACACACCAGATGATTATTAAAAAGCTTAGGATCAGCAAAGCGGCACTTAACAAGAGGCTGCCCCACAATGGGAAGCCCAGTACTAAAATCAAGAGCAAGAAGGGATGAAAGCGGCGAGGAATCTCTACTACGACCTCTTCCGTTTCGGTGACTGCTTGGATCAGTTCTTTTGGGGAGCCAAGGCGTGCCACGGCTTCTTCTTCGGTGTATCCTTCTTCCATCAAATCTTCGATCATCTCGTCATAATAGTTGATCAGCTGATGAATCTCGCTAGGTCTGACTTTTTCAGATAATTCCGCAGCCAATGCCTTGATAAAATCAACTCTGTTCATCTAATGTTCCTCCTTTAATAAATCGCTGGATCAATGTCAATTGGGGCCAGTCGTTGGTTAAAAAATCGTCGATCCGCTGTTTTCCGATTTTGGTCAAGCGGTAATATTTTCGGGTCCGTCCTTGATGGCTTTTATTATAAGTCTCAACCGCTCGGCTGGCTTCTAAGCGCTTCAAGATAGGATAGAGCGTTGATTCTGAGATTGGCAGTAAAGGAGATATGTTTTTGACTAATTCATAGCCATAAGAGTCACCATGCTGCAAATAAGCCAAAACACAAATTTCCAATAATCCTTTTTTTAATTGGGCATCCAAAGGCTCTCCTCCTGTTCATATCCATACTATACATTACATAGTATCATTTCACAAGTAGTATCAAAAAAATCAGTCTTAAGACTTAGCCGAGGAAAACAAGGAGGTTTTTCAGGAAAATGGTCAAAAATATAAAACAAAATTAAGAAATTCGGCAGAAAGTATATGTTAACGTTCTCTTTTTTGTTAAAGTAGAAGTATGCAGATTACTTTCAGTAAGAAAATTGGGTGTTGGTGGTGTTTCACTGGAAGAAAGCAAGTGAGAGTAGAGGAGCGTTAGCGAGAGCTGATCGCCTCAAGAAAGGAAGGGGTATTATGAGAAAAGCAACGATTACGAAAAAATATTTGATCAACTGTTTAAAAAAATATCTGGTGGAATATCTTTATCGGCCAATCACTGTCCGCGACATTGCTAAATATGCACGAACATCGACCCAACCAATCTATTTGAATTTTTCAAACATGCAAAATTATAAACAGGCAATGGTCGATGATGTCTTCCATGACATTCATGAAGCAAAAAAAGAGACGGTGATGACACTGGATCCTCTATACTGTTTTTGGCATGACTATTACGTGTTCGCCAGTCGCAATCGAGCCCTCTTTTTTGCATTATTTTTAAATGATATTGGTTGTGGTCCCTACATAAAAGAGTGTTCTTTTGCATATTTTCAAGAAGCAATCGCTGAATCAGCTGTTTTTCAATGTGAGCAAGAAAACGATCTGAGGAAATACCATGAAGAAGCCTTGATTTTTTTTAGCGGTTTGGTATTGCTGTTTATTCGTGAAGGGTGTACTGACGGCAACAAGGATTTTATAAAAGATACCATGGAGTATTGGGAACGAATGTTAAAGAAAGCAAAAGGCGTGACGCGAGACCAGGGTCGGCAAGGATTATTAGAGGTTGGTGCGTTTGCTGTAGAGGAATAGGTACTTGAAATCAAGCATTAAAATAAATATCTGAATATTTTGACACCAAAAAACCGTTAGTGATTAAACATTCTTCACTGACGGTTTTTTTGAGGAGGTAAGTCTTGCGGTATGAGTAGAACAATTGTGGTGTTTTCACCTTTTACTGATTGAATCGATAAGGAAGCTTGCGTGCCATAGTACAATGCTAGCCGCTGGCGTACATTGTTGATACCATAATGTTGATCAGAAGGTTCCTCCAGTTGTTTTAGCTGTTCAGGATCAATCCCGGGACCATTGTCTTGAATCTCAAACCGTAGCCATTGTCCTTCTTTGAGGCAGCGGATCGTCAATACCCCTCTGCGGTCATCTTCAATATGATCAAGCCCATGAAAGACGGCATTTTCGACAAACGGCTGCAAGAGCAGATGGATCATCGGATACTCATCGATATCTGAGTCAATTTCGAGGACTAAATCAAAGGAATGGTGATGCATTTTTTGCTGGATTTTAGCATAGGTGATTGTTAGATCGAGTTCTTTGGTGATGGATAGCCGGTTGGATCCTTGGTTTAGGCTGAGACGGTAGAATCGAGACAGCAGCTGAGCCATCTCACGGATCTCGTGATTGCCGTTTAGTGTGGCAGTATTGCTGATCAGTGCTAAGGAATTATAAAAGAAATGCGGATTGATCTGGGCTTGCAGAGCCCGCAATTCGTATTCTTTTTGTTTCAATTCGGCTTCATATACTTCATTGATCAGCTCAGCGATTTTATCTAGCATTTTTTGAAAATTGGTGTATAACTGTCCGACTTCATCTTTTGAAGAATATGTGTGCTGGATTTTGAATTGATCCATTGATAAAGAGGCCATTTGCTGGGTCAAAGAGTTGATCGGCTGTACCACGGTTTTAGCCAACCACCAGCTGGATAAAACCAATATCATTAATACAAAATCAAAGATAATAAGTGCCGCACCAACTAGATACAGTAAACTGCTGAAAAATGACTGTGCGGTTTTAACAAAAACGATTTGCCAATGATTATCCAGCAGTACAGGAGCCTCTTCAATAACTGCGTTTCCAACCAGCCACTGTTTTTGAGTACGTTGCTGCTTCGTCAAATAATCAATGCGGTAAAGCGTCTGCCCGGTCTCTGACTGAATGGTCAAATCATAAGGCTCCTCAGTGACTGCATCCAGATTCGTGAACAATGCTGCTCGATCGATGGTTAAAACGATGTAGTTTAAGGAATCTGCGGTATGGCCTTTTAAAAAAAGGTTGGTATAAAAAGAAAGTTCCTCCCGTTCTTTGTCAAAATACGTTCGAATCTCGGTCGAAGGTTTTTCTTTTAGAAAAGGCAGTGCTGTATCAGCCGTGATTTTTTTGACGTATTGCCCATGATCATAAAGATCGATCGTGGTGTATAGCGTGATGCCTTTAATATCTGCTTGCGGAAAACGAACACTGTGAAACAAAGGCACGATCGTATTTTGAAAGAGATTGTATTGATCAAAGTTTGAGAAGCGTTGACTAGAAAGCTCTTGCGTCAAGGCGGTATTGTTGGCTAAAAAGAGCAGGCTGTCCCGATAGGTGTGGATCTTGCTTTCTAACTGATAGCTGATACTTTTGAGATTATCGGAGTAAGCACTTTTTTCCTGCTGTTGGATAAAGGCTCGGATGATAGATACCCCGACAAAGGTCAAAACGATCAGAGGAACAATGCTTGAAAGAATTGAAATAAGGGCGATCTTTTTTTGAAAACGAAAATTTTTAAAACAATCGTGGACTTTTCTTAACAAGAGGGACCTCTCTTTCTATACGCATCCGGCGTCATTCCGACAATTTCTCGGAACGTTTTGCAAAAATAGGAATAATGATTAAAGCCAACTTGTTTGGAGATAGTTCGAATGCTGCAGTTCGAGTTCTTTAAACGCTTCTGAGCCTGTTTGATACGGTAAGACTTGATGTATTTGGTGATACCCATGCCTTCAGAAGTACTGAATAATTCGCTTAGGTAGTTAGGATTGATATTGACTTCCTTTGCTAACCGCTCCAAGCTCAACTCTTGGTGAAAATGAGCGAATATATAGGATTTTACTTGGCGCACATAGTCATTTGACTGGCTCCCGTTGATTTGAAGCAAGGCATCATGGATATAATGGAAGAGGGCATCAAAAATATCCGCAATTAGTTGCAGACTTGGCGCTTCCAGTATTTTTCCAATCTGATTAGCGCCACACTCCGCATCAAAAGTGATCGTACACTGATCGATGATTGTTTGATAAAAGGTCGCAAAATAAAACTTGGCATTGGTTGGTTCCTCACGTCCATTTGTTTCAAAGCAGTCGAAAACTGTTTTCACAAGCGCGTGGGCTTTTTTACTTTCGTATTGATTCACATACGAAACGGTTTTTTCGAAAAGCGCTTTCTTGACGATGTAGTGATCTCCCGGAAGCAGCTGGCAGATTTTCCCTTTGTTTTGCTGATAAAAAGACCGCTGACTGGTTCTCAGTAAGTCATGATAGGTGCCATACACCCCTGAATGGTGGGGAACTGGTCCGCTGTCAAAAAGTGTTATTTTTTGCTGAAACTGTTCGGAAAAATAGGTAGTTAAGTTGTTTTTTCGCTCTTCGATTTCCCTTTTTGGCAAAGATTCGTTAAAAAAGAGCAGTTGTGCTGGAGCTAAAAACAAACTGAACATTTCAGGAAATGCAGCAGATAGCGAAGGGACAAAATCCGGCGCATTCCAAGAATCCAGCGGCCAAGTAACGAGAAAAAAAGAGGGATGAGTCTTAAAAAAATCTTGTGCAATCGATTGCTCTTCCTTCGGCAGTGAATGCCAAGGATAGCCATAAAAAAGTTTACTCAAAATCTCTTTCAAGTAATGGGTTTGTGCGATTGTTTTTGTGTAAGCGCGCTGCTTTTGTTGATCAATAAAAAGAATGATTTTATTTATTTGTTCATAAAAATCATCAGGGTCGATTGGTTTTAAGAGGTAGTCAACCGCTTGTAACTGTATGGCTTTTTTTACATAATGAAAATCTTCAAAGCCGCTGATAAACATCACAGGAATTTCAGGAACTGCTTCTTTGATTCTCGCTACTAGGGCATGTCCATCCATAAAGGGCATCTTTACGTCGGTAATTATCAAGTCAAAGGGCTGTTTCTGAAAAAGTTGCCAGGCTTCGCGGCCATTTTTGGCTTCTTCGATCAGCCATTCTTTTTCATGCTGACTCAAGAAGTATTTGATCACTTCTCTTTGATCGTAGCTGTCATCAGCAAGCAGCAGTCGGTACATGGTTTTCGCCGTCCTTTCGTATAGAGAAAATTACGCAGTCGCTTCTTCTTTCTATAGTAAGCGATAAACAAAAAAAGCAACAGAGCGAATTTGTAAACGTTTTATTTTTCTGGATATCGTGCTATGAATCTGAAAAAAGTGCTATATTTTCTGTGGAAGCGATTGCGTATAATAAGGATATCAAAAAAGTTTGAGGAGGAAAACAATGAAATTTAGGCGGGGGACAGCAATGTTAACAGCAGTTGCTTCAGCACTTATTATGACAGGATGCAGTTCAGAAGAAGCAAAGACCAATGAAAATGGGGATACCGTGATTACGATCGGACGCCAGACCGCACCGAACTCGAAACTGCCTGAGGGGGATTCTTACAGCAATAACGCATATACTCGATTGATTCAAGAACGCTTGGGCATCGAGCTGGAGAGTGCCTTTGAAGCCCATGGGGAAGACTATGATCGTCAAGTATCGCTAGCGATCGCTTCAGGGGAACTACCGGATACGATGATCGTCGGATCAAGAGATGAATTGGAAGAATTAGTTAACAATGATTTAGTGGAAGACTTGACCGAAGTATTTGAGGAGCATGCCGACGATTTTCTAAAAGACATCTATGATTCGTTTGATGGGATTCAGTTAGAAGCAGCCACGTTTGATGATCGCTTGATGGCGATCCCATCTACTAGCGATGACTTCGGGCCCAATCTTGTCTGGTTGCGCCAGGACTGGCTAGATGAGCTAGGTATTGAACTGGATAAAGATGGCAATCGCTCAATTACATTGGATGAGTTGAAGGAAACAGCGATTGCTTTTCAAGAAAATGATTTAGCCAATACCGGAAAAGCAGTTGGTTTGCCATTGGCCTTCTGGTTGTCTTCGCCAAATCATGGCGGCACGGCATATACCGGAACAGCCATCATGAATGCGTTTGGAGCCTACCCAAAATCGTATCTCCAAGATGAGAATGGGCAGATGTTTTATGGATCCAATACGCCAGAAATGAAAGAAGCACTAACGTTACTGAAGGACTGGCAAGATGAAGGGTTCATGGATCCGCAATTTGGTACCCGCACGTATGACGATATCCATGCCATGATGGTTAATGGAGAAACGGGCATCGCTTTTGGTCCTTGGCACATGCCTGACTGGGGGTTAGTACAAGCCAAACAAAATGATCCAAATGCTGAATTTGTTCCTTATGCCCTTGAAAATGCTAACGGCGATGGAGGGGTCAATGCCGTGGCTAACCGCGGCACTGGGCAATACATCGTGGTGCGCAAAGGTTTTTCTGAGCCGGAAAAAATCATGGAGATGATCAATCTGATTTATGGTGAAGTTGCCAACTCGGAGGATATTGAAACCGAGTTTCCGGAAATTTATGACTATGCGAAAGTGGATGTCGATGGGACGGTTCGTCCATGGAATGTTGTTTTCTTAAAAGCCTATAGTGAGATTGATGATGCAGTAGAAGCTTCCAAGGCGGCGGTTGGCGAAACATCTATCGAGGATATCTCCAACTTCTTCATCAAAGAAAACGCCGAAAAAATCAAGCAATATCTGGATAGCCCTGAAGAAACTGATCCGGTGGACTGGACCCGCTATGCCTCTCGCTATTTAGCCGTCAATAATGTGATGGGCGGTATCAGAGAGCAAGGACGCTTGAATGAAGTGAAACCACCGCGTTTTGATTCGATAAAAGCCAATGAACGAAACGGCGCACAAGTAGGGAAACTGGAGGAAGAGACCTTCATTAAGTTTATCACTGGAGAAGAACCCCTGGAAAACTTCGACAACTATGTTGAAACCTGGAATAGCCAAGGTGGGACAGCCATACTTGAAGAAATGCAAGAAGTAGTAGATCAGCGAGCAGATAATTAAGCGGCCACTCCAGCGGTTCTGACACTCGTCTTTCGAACAAAGAAAAGCAAGGTTGTATGCAGGAAAACCGACTGCAGGTGCCTTTTCTTTGTTCGAATTTTTTCATCAAGCGGCTGGTGAGGCAAAAAATTTATGGAGGAGTAAGTAAATGGAACTTTCTGTTGAAAAAGAAAGCAAAAAAGAAAAGAAAAAGTGGTTTTCTCGAGATCAGCTTTTCTTTCTAGGGATGATTTTACCAGGCATCATTTTTATTTTGATTTTTTCTTATGGTCCTATGTTTGGGTTGTTGATGGCATTTCAAGATTATGTGCCAGCGAAAGGTGTATTTGGTTCTGAATTTGTGGGATTCGAGCACTTTCGCTATTTGTTCAGTTTACCGGATATTTTCTTAGTAACTAAAAACACGATTTTCATCGCTTTCTGGAAAATTGTCTTTAATACGATCGTACCGATTCTTTTTGCGATTCTATTAAATGAAGTACGTGTAAAGTGGATGAAACGCTCCATTCAGACCATCGTATATTTGCCCCATTTTCTTTCATGGGTCATATTGGCTTCAGTAGTGGTCAATTTATTCAGTCTTGATGGAACGGTGAATCAGATTTTACAAAACTTTGGTGTAGAACCATTAAACTTTTTGGGTAGTAATCAGCTGTTTCCTCGTTTGCTGATCGGGACCGATGTTTGGAAAAGTTTTGGTTACAGTTCAATCGTGTACCTTGCTGCCATTACCTCGATTGATCCGGGATTATATGAAGCAGCAACGATGGATGGTGCTTCTTGGTCAAAAAAAGTCTGGCACGTAACCCTGCCGGGGATGATGCCTTTTATTTTGTTGATGACGATTTTGTCGCTGCCTAATATCTTGAATGCCGGCTTCGACCAAATTTATAACCTGTATTCTCCGGTTGTGTATCAAAGCGGCGATATTATCGATACCTATGTCTACCGAATCGGTCTGATCGGTAGAGACTATAGCTTAGGAACCGCCGTTGGTCTGGTCAAATCGGTGATCGGTCTATTCTTGATTTGGTCTTCCAACAAAATTGCGGAGAAGAAGACTGACAGAGTGATGTTTTAAGGAAAGGAAAAAAGAGATGAAAGAAAAATTTAGTATACGGCATGCAGTAATTTATTTGATCGTCATTGTTTTGGCTCTTTCTTGTTTAGTACCGATGTTGAATGTCGTGGCACTTTCTTTAAGCAGCAGCAGTGCGGTCGCGGCAAATGCTGTGGGGCTATGGCCAGTAGATCTGACCTTAGCGGCTTATGAGCGCATCATGAGCGATCAGCAGTTTTGGCGTTCTTTTGGTATTTCAGTCATTCGTGTGGTGATCTCTTTATTGCTGAATTTGGTGATGATCGTAACGATGGCTTATCCGCTATCTAAATCAAAAAAAGTATTTCGAACGAGAAAATTATTCATGAGTGTGATGGTTTTCGCTATGCTCTTCAGTGGCGGCATGATCCCAACGTATTTGGTCGTTCGCAATCTAGGATTATTGAATACGATTTGGTCCCTGATTTTACCTAGTGCAGTCCCTATCGGCAGTGTGATCTTGGTGATGAATTTCTTTCGGGGAATTCCCAAATCATTGGAAGAATCTGCTCGGATCGATGGGGCCAACCCACTGCAGATTTTGGGACGAATCTATATTCCAATGTCTTTGCCGTGTTTGGCAACCGTTTCTCTATTCAGTATTGTCGGTAGTTGGAATGATTTTTTCAGTGGACTGATCTATATGACCAAGACTGAAAACTATCCTTTAATGACCTATATCCAAACACTATCAGTCAACATTGCTGAAACAATGCAACAAGCCGGGAATTTGACTTCCGAGCAGCTACAAAGTCTACTAGCGGTCTCTGATCGAAACTTGAATGCAGCGAAGATCGTGGTGGCAGTGGTGCCGTTATTGATTATTTATCCGCTTCTACAAAAATATTTCGTTCAAGGAATCGTTGTCGGATCAGTAAAGGAGTAAACCCACATGATACACTTTTTTCATTCAGAAAACTTCTTCGCACGAATCGCTTGGAAATTCAGCCAGTTGCTCCTATTAAATGTACTACTCTTGTTTTTTAGTTTGCCGCTCTTCACGATCGGTGCAGCCATTACTGCGGGTTCTAAAGTGGCGACTGATCTGATAGAAGGAAAAGCACCGGCTGTTGTTCAGCAGTTTTGGTCGGTCTTTTGCCAAAGCTTTCGAAAGAGCACTCTTATCTGGCTCAGTCTACTTTTTTCTTTGTGGCTTTTGACTGCTGATTGGTTGTATTATTTCCAACTAAAAGGGACGCCTGATCTTTTTACCGTAGGCTTAGTAATTTGTACGTTCATGTGGCTTCAATTTTTCCAAGTTTCGTTTTTCTTACTCGCACGTTACGATAGCGGAATCAAAACGATCCTTTTGAACAGCATAAAAGTCGCCGCAAAGCACCCGTTTAAAATACTTAGTCTTCATATTCTGACTGCAGCCCCTATTGTCATCATGCTTCTTTCACCCTATGCGCTGGTTTTCAGCATGTACATTGCCTGCTTTTTTGGTCTTAGCTGTTTTTTGTATGCACGCTGTCAGTTATTGTTGGCAATTTTCAAGAAATATGAGAAGGTAGAAATAGCAGAAAAGTAACTGGCTTTTATAGTTAGAAACGTTGAATGGAGGAATTTTGATGGGACAAAACACGCAGTATGGAGAAAAAAAGATTGCGATCGATCGCAGGATCGGTTTTTTAGAAGAACATACGTATCACGGGAATGATCTTGGTGTGACTTTTCAAGGACAGCAAACCACGTTCAAATGCTGGTCACCAGAGGCAGAGGCCGTTTCAGTATTGCTTTATCAAAGCGGTGTTGCTGGGACTGACGATCGTCTGCTGACGCTGCCAATGGTTCAAGAAGACAACTGTTGGCAAGTCACGACGGAAGAAAACGTCAAGGAGCTGTTTTATACCTTTGAGTTTCAACGAGATGGGCAGAAAATCGAAGCGATGGATCTTTATGCCAAGGCAGTAGGGATCAACGGAAACCGCGGTGCGATCATTGATTTAAAGGAAACAGATCCTGAAGGTTGGCAGGAAAGTCACGGCGTCGGTCAGCAGTCGATCACAGATGCCTATATTTGGGAATTACATGTCGAAGATTTCAGTGGTGCCGAAAACAGCGGTATTTCACCAGAAAATCGCGGAAAATATTTAGCCTTCACTGAAAAAAAGACCCATCTGGTGGGAGATGAAAGTCAACCAACTGGCATGGCCTATTTAAAAGAGCTGGGGATCAATTATGTTCATCTGCTGCCGATCTTCGATTTTGACAATGATGAAACTTCGTCTGCCTACAACTGGGGCTATGATCCGAAAAATTACAATGTACCTGAAGGACGATACGCTTCTGATCCTAGTGATCCCAAGGCGCGGATTCGTGAATGCAAGCAAATGATCCAATCGCTGCACGAAGAAGCCATCGGCGTTGTGATGGATGTGGTCTTTAATCACACTGCGATCACGGAAGAATCATGGTTTAATTTGACGGTTCCTGATTATTACTACCGTCAAGATGATGCAGGGAATTTTGCGGACGGTTCTGCTTGCGGCAATGAAGTGGCTTCTGAACGGAAAATGATGCGTAAATTTATCATTGATTCAGTTTTATATTGGGCGCAAGAATACAAAATCGACGGCTTTCGTTTTGATTTGATGGGCTTGATCGATGTGGAAACCATGAACCAATTGCGTCAACGCCTAGATGATGCCGGCTTCAGCCATGTGATTTTATACGGCGAGCCATGGGATGCCGGCAGCAATCAAATTATTCAGCCGAATATCCCAGCAAATAAAAGTAATGTTTGGGCACTGTCAGAAGGCGTTGCGGTTTTTAGCAATGATTTAAGAGACAGTATCAAAGGCGATGTCTTTGAAGAAACAGACGGCGCGTTTATTCAAGGAATGAATGGTCAACCGCAAGTCAAGCAAACCTTTTATGCAGCAAATTTGGCAACGGCGATTCAAGGAAATACGAAAGTTGCCGCACAAGAAGGCGCCGAGCGCTGGGCAAAATCGCCCCGCCAAGTGATCGCCTATGCTTCAGTCCATGATAATTTGACCTTATGGGACAAGCTGGTGGCAACCATGCAGGCTTCAGTGAAGGAAAGAAATTATGAGTTTGATCCTGAGCTTTTAGCCCGCAATAAACTAGCAGCAGCCATTTTGTTTACTAGCCAAGGAGCAGTGCTGACTCAAGCTGGGGAAGAATTTGGCCGTACCAAAGAAGGCGATGAAAATTCCTTCCGTTCGCCACTGGCAGTCAATCAGCTGGATTGGTCACGTGCCAAAACCTTCAAAGAGTTGCGCGAGCTGTATCGGGGCTTGTGGGCATTGCGGCAGTCCTATGCACCATTGAGAGATGCCACGACCCAAACGGCTGAAAGCATGGTCTTTTATGAGACAAAGAATGAAAATCGCTTGGCGTATCAAGTACCCAATCGTGACAAACAGCATCCATGGCGTTCTTTATTCGTTATACTCAATAGCACGGAAGAAAGCTGGTCCTTTGACTTACCGACGGCAACAGAAAATGCTTCTTGGCACATCATTGCTGACCCCAAAGGAGCTGGGATCACTTCTCGCGGCGTAGCAGCGCCAAGAATAACCATCGACCCCTTGTCCTTCTGCATTTTGGCGGAACAAAGTAACTAATCAAAGTAGAAGCTAAAACAAACTAAAAATTTTAGTTTGTTTTAGCTTTTTTGGTAGTAAAAAAACAATTCTTTTGCTATACTTTTAACAGAATGAGAAGCAGAAAGCGGTGAGCAAATGAAAGTTGTGATCTCTGATATTGCCCGAAAAGCTGGCGTTTCCAGCGGAACTGTCTCTAATGCAATCAACAATCGTAAGGGGATCAGTGAACAAAAACGGCAAGCGATCTTGAAGATCGCTCGTGAGATGGGGTATTTTGATCAGCGAGAAATTAAAAAAACGGAAAGCCAAAAGATCAAATTTGTTGTAATGAACAAACAAGGAAATGTCGTAGGGGATACGCCTTTCTTTTCTGAATTGATCCGGGGGATCGAAATGGAATGCAGCGCGTTAGGCTATGAATTGGTCATTTCCCATATCACATTGGCGCCAGAGGAAGACCCGATCGAAAAGATCCGCCCAGAATTAGTAGATGGTTTGCTATTGTTAGGAACGGAATTGGAAAAACAAGATTTAGCAGTCTTCCGTCATTTGGAAGTACCCTTAGTGATTTTAGATACGATTTTTAATTCGCAGGACTTTGATTTTGTCGCCATCAATAATCGTGACAGCGCCTATGAGATCGTTGAAAAGATGATCGAAAAAGGCCACCGAGACATTGGCATCATCAACTCAACCTTTCAAATCAACAATTTCCGTGAACGCAAGCAAGGGTTTATTCAAGCGATCCAAGAGCATGATCTGATCCATTATGAAGAGACGGAAGCCTTAGTAGAACCCACCTTGGAGGGCTCATATCAAGACATGAAGGTCTATTTGGAATCCTTGCGTGCCGATCAGCGGCCGTTACCAAGCGCCTTTTTTGCGGTCAATGACAATATCGCCATCGGTGCAATGAAAGCCATTCGCGAAGTGTTCCCCGATCATCCGTTGGCCATCGTTGGGTTCGATGATATTCCTTTGGCGGAATTTTGCAACCCACCGCTGACCACCGTCAAAGTAGATAAAGTGTACCTTGGTCGCCAAGCCGTGCGACGCTTGATCGAGAAAATCACCAGTGAAGATGAAAACCATCTGAAAATGCTGGTCGCCACGACGATCGTCGAACGCGAAAGCATCAAATAAGAAAAAAATAAGAAGAAGACAAAACGTTTAGCAAGCGTTTTGTCTTTTTTTAGTTATTAAACAAAAATATTTATCTAAAACTGTTGCAAAATATTTAGCTTATGCTATATTTAAGGTGTAAAAAGTAAGGGATTACATTTTGAGGAAGTGAATAGATGACACAGATCGGTCTCTTTTGTGCAACTGGGCTCTCCAGCGCACTGCTCGTCAAAGCGCTCAAAGAACAACTAGCGGATGATCAGCATTACCAAGTGAATTCCGCGCCTTTTTCAGAAATATTTATGGTGGGAAATGACTATGATTTTTTGATTTTAGCTCCTCAAACCCGCTTCAATCAAGCGAAAGTCGTAACAGCCTTTCCTAATAAAAAAATCGTTTTACTGACGGATAAGGAATTTCTGAGCAGAAATGTAGCACGAATCGTCGAAGAAATAAAAATTTAGCTAAATATACTAAAACGCAAAGGGTGGTTTTATGGATAAAGTAACAATCGGGTTCGCCCCGACTAGAAGAAATTTATTTAGTGCAGAAGCAGCCATTGAGTACGCCAATCTGACACGACAAAAAATGGACGAACTGGCCATTGATTATGTAGATATTTTAGATATCAACGAAGATGGCTTGCTATACGATGATGAAGGGGTTGAAAAAATCGCCGAAAAATTCAAAGCAGCAAAAATCGACGGTCTTTTTCTAGCCAATGAAAACTTTGGTACGGAATATGCCTGTGCTCGTCTAGCCAAAAAACTAGATGTCCCCGTCTTACTATGGGGACCCAAAGACGAGACACCAGCCGCCGATGGTTCACGTTTGCGGGATACGCAATGCGGTCTTTTCGCTATCGGGAAAGTCTTGCGCCGTTTCAAGGTACCTTTCACCTATGTCAAAAATTCTGATATTGATTCACCGGAATTTGCCCGCGGCTTGCAAGACTTTATCAAAGTCTGCAATGTCGTCAAGACCTTCAAACAAACACGAATCTTGCAAGTTGGCCCACGCCCCTTTGATTTTTGGACCGTGATCTGCAACGAAGGCGAACTATTGGAGCGTTTCAATATCTCGCTATCACCAGTACCGATCCAAGAAGTGGTGCAAGAAATCAAGAAAGTCAAAGAACAGCAGCCAGATAAATTGCAAGCAGTCATTGATTATTTCGAAACCAATACGGAAGTCCAAATTTCGGCGAAAGATTTGGAGATGGTGGCAGCCCTTAAAGTGGCCTTGCAAAACTTATGTGAAAGCTACGGCTGCAATGCAGGGGTCATCCAGTGTTGGACGGCTTTACAAGACGAAATCGGTATTTTACCGTATGCCTCCCTGTCGCTTTTACAAGAAGAAGGTCTGCCTTTTGTCTGTGAGACGGATGTTCATGGGGCGATCTCGGAACTGTTGGTCGAAGCCGCTTCGTTGGGGGAACACCGTGCGATCTTTGCGGATGTCAACTGCCGCCATCCAGAAAACGAGAATGGCGAATTGCTGCAGCACTTAGGGGTTTTTGCTTATTCCACCGCGGAGACCAAACCCATTTTGCCGCAACGGCATTTTGTTTTTGACTATCCGGGATCAGTCGCTTTTCGGGCAATCAAAGACGAGTATACGTTGTGTCGCTTTGATGGAGACAGCGGCGAGTATTCGTTGCTGATGGGCACCGGCAAAGGGATCGATGGACCATACAATCAAGGGACCTATCTCTATCTAGAATTTGCGAATTTGAATCGCTTGGAATTCAAACTCGTTGAAGGACCTTATATTCATCATGTTGCGGCGGTCAGAAAAAATGTGGTGCCGATCTTGTACGAAGCGTGCAAATATATCGGCGTGCAGCCAGATTTTTATGATCCGATCGAAGAAGACGTCAAAGCATACTTGAGAGGGGATCAATCATGGAAATAAACGAGCTGGAAATGAAGGCTTTAACGATTCGAAAATCCGTGTTAGAGCTGATCTATCAAGCAAAAACGGGTCATACTGGTTCGGATCTTTCTTGTACCGATATTTTAGTGGCCCTGTATTATCAGATAATGAATGTGGATGCGAAAGATCCCCAAAAGCAAGATCGTGACCAGTATATCCAAAGTAAAGGACATGCGGCAGAAGTACTATGGGCCGTTTTAGCGGACAAAGGTTTTTTGCCGAAAGAAGAATTAGCCACCTTTTCGCAATTTGGTTCACGACTGATCGGTCATCCAAACAATAAAGTAGCTGGGGTTGAGATGAATACTGGTTCGCTAGGTCACGGCTTACCCGTCGCAGTAGGGATCGCCTTGGCAGGCAAACTGGATCACCGCACGTATCAAACCTATACGTTGTTGGGAGATGGCGAATTAGCAGAAGGCTCGGTATGGGAAGGAGCCATGGCGGCTGCCAACTACCAGCTGGACAATTTGACCGCCATCATTGATCGCAACGGCTTGCAGATCACTGGAGCCTCGGAAGATGTGATGGCAGTGGAGCCGCTAGATGAAAAATGGCGTGCCTTTGGTTGGGATGTGCATATCGTTGATGGCAATGATATGGCTGCCTTGGTGGCTGCATTAGAAAAACCGCATCAGCCCAATCAACCGAAGCTGGTCATTGCTAAAACCATCAAAGGCAAAGGCTATTCTGCAGCCGAAAATCAAGCGCAATGGCATCATAAAGTGCCAACGGCAGAAGAGCTTGCACAAGCTATTGCCGAACTTGATCAGCAAATGGAGGTTTTGACTCATGGGAAAAAATAATATTGCCAATCGCCAAGCGATGTGCGACGTATTGATTGAAGAAGGAAAAAAGAATCCTGCGATCACGGTGTTGACCAGTGATTCTCGTGGTTCCGCTTCGTTAGCACCTTTTGCCAAGGAATTACCGACACAATTGGTGGAAGTAGGGATCGCAGAGCAAAACATCGTCAGTATTGCGGCCGGCTTAGCCCATATGGGCAAACGCCCTTTCGTTGCATCCCCTGCTTGTTTTCTCAGCATGCGCAGTATCGAGCAGATCAAAGTCGATGTCGCGTATTCGAATAAAAATGTCAAACTCGTAGGCATCAGCGGCGGTGTCAGCTATGGGGCATTAGGCATGAGTCATCATTCCTTGCAAGACATCGCAGTGGCACGAGCGATCCCTAATTTGCAAGTGCTGTTGCCAGCAGATCGCTTTGAAACGATCCAAATGTTTAAAGCCTTAGCGGCATCAAATGAACCAGCCTATATCCGTCTCGGTCGCAATCCTGTTGAAGATTGTTATGATTCTGCAGATTATCCTTTTGAGATCGGCAAAGCCATTGAGCTGAGAAGCGGTCAAGATGTCGCATTGCTCGCCACTGGCGAAACCGTGCGCCAAGCGTTGGATGCTGCTGAGCTATTGGAAAGACAAGGTATCACTGCTACCGTTTTAAATGTTCATTCCTTGAAGCCCTTTGATTCAGAAACGGTCAAACGAGTGGCGAAAGAAACAGGCACCGTGATCACTGTGGAAGAACACAGCCGATACAACGGCTTAGGAGCTGCCGTGGCGGAAACGCTGGCAGAAGAAACGGGCATTCGACAAAAAATCATTGCTTTTCCGGATGAAGCCTTGATTACTGGTTCTTCGTCAGAACTGTTTGCCCATTATGGCTTAGACGGTGGCTCCATAGCGAAAACAGCGGTTGCGTTTCTAGGAGCTTAAGATGGACAAGACCTATCAGCTTGTTTTAGATCAGAGTACATCCGGTACCAAGCTCTTACTGTTTCAAGAAGGGAAAATCCTGCAGCGTTACGATAAAAAACATCGCCAAATTTATCCAAAAGTCGGGTGGGTCGAACATGATCCCCTTGAGATTTGGCAAAATGTCCAAGAATTGCTGGCACAAGTGTTGCAAGAACAAGCGATCACTGCAGATCAAATCGTTTCCTTGTCATTGACCAATCAGCGAGAAACGATCGTTGCTTGGGATCGATTGACCGGCAATCCCCTGTACAATGCGATCGTGTGGCAATGCAACCGCAGCGCTACGATTTGTGAAGAATTGACGGCACAAGGCTGGGAAAAGACGATCAATCAAAAGACCGGTTTGCGTTTAGATCCGTATTTTTCCGGCACCAAAGTGAAATGGTTGGCCCAAGAATTATCAGCCATCAAAGAAAAGTCGGGGACTGGCGAATTGGCGATCGGTACGATGGACAGCTGGCTGTTGTGGAATTTAACGCAAGGGACAGTATTTGCGACAGAAGCCAGCAACGCTTGCCGAACATTGTTTTACAATATTGAAGAGGGCCGTTGGGATGCAGAACTCGTCAAACTTTTTGGCATCCATTTAGCAGACTTGCCAGCGATCAAACCTGCTGATACGGTTTTCGGTAGCTATCACGGAATCCCTATCAAAGGGATCTTAGCCGATTCACAAGCGGCATTATTTGGGGAAGGTTGTCAAAGCCTTGGGGATGTAAAAATCACGATGGGCACCGGTTGTTCGATCATGATGCAAGTGCAGCAGGAGCAGACGTTGCGGGATCGCCGCATTTTGACGACGGTCGGCTGGCAAACTAGCCAGGAAACAGCGTTTGCGCTAGAAGGCATCATCCGTTCCTGTGGTGACGCCATCAACTGGTTCAGTGAGCAAGTGGCTCCGCTGCCAGATGTAGCTGAGATCTGTCAAGAAGTGCTGACCAGTGACAGTCAAGAAGACATCTATTTTATCCCAGCATTGCAAGGAATGGGTGCCCCTTTTTGGGATAATACGATGACTGCCAGCTTTGTCGGCATGAAACGCACAACGACGACTCATGAGCTGTTGAAAGCCGTTTTAGAAAGCATCATTTTTCAAATCAAAGCAGTGATCGATGTGATGGAAGAAGTCGCTGAACGACTGATCAATCAGGTAATGATCGATGGCGGTGTTTCGAAAAACCGCGCCTTGATGAGCTTATTGGCGACTTTGATCAATAAACCCGTCATCGTCAGCGAAGTCGAAGAATTTTCAGCCATCGGCACAATGCTTGTTGCCAAACCAACCATGAATGAACCAGCTATTCAGCAAACCACGATCGTTCCGCAAGCCGAACAGGCCGTGATCCGTTTGAAATATGAAAAATGGAAACGGTTCATTGAGAAGTCAGCTGCTTTTAGTGAAGGATAAAGGAGGAACTATATGGAGATTCAACGAATTCAACTGAATCAAACGGCTTACGTGGATACCTATTTATTGCACCAATCCAAAGAGTACAATGTCGGCAAGAAACGACCGCTAGTGATCGTCTGTCCAGGCGGCGGCTACGCCTTTACCAGTGATCGAGAGGCGGAAGTCATTGCCTTGAAATTCAATAGTATCGGGCTAAATAGCGTTGTTTTATGGTACACCACCGGTGATCAGGTGAAAAACGTTCCCCACAATGCCTTGATGGAAGCCGCCCAAACCGTCAAAATCATTCATGAGCATGCTCACGAATGGTTGGTGGATGAGGAGCAAATCATCGTTTGCGGTTTTTCAGCAGGCGGACATCTAGCGTTGCAGCTAGCGACGCGCTGGCACGATGCTGAGCTGGCAGAAGCGTTGGGCGTCAGCAGTGACTTACTGAAAGTGAATTTGGCGATCGCTGGCTACCCATTGGTTTATCAAGAGCATGCTTTCCCAATCGATGAGCTAGGCTTTGCCGCTCGTCTAATCGAAACACCTTTAACTGCCAACGAGCGCTTTTTTGGGAGTAAACAACCGACGGAAGAAGCCATTCAATCCATGAACATTTTGCATCATGTCGATCAGTGGACACCTCCGATGTTTCTCTGGCATACGACGGAAGACGTCTTAGTCGATGTGGCGCACTCGTTGAAGTTGGCGGTCAAATTAAGAGAAGCAGAAATTCCATTCGAACTGCATATTTTTGAAAAAGGCGAACACGGACTGGCATTAGCGGATCGAACAACGGCACGCAAGTCAAGTCACCTCAATGCCCATGTCGCCAAATGGTTTGAGCTGTGCGAAGGCTGGCTCAGTAGTTATATTGATTAATAACCGCCAGTGCACAACTTGTGCCGATGAAAGGAGAGCTCCACCGTGAAAATCACCGTAAACCAAAACAAACGCACCTTATTGCGAGACGGACAGCATTTCTTTTATTTAGCCGATACTTGCTGGAGTGCTTTTACTAGTATTCAAGAAAATGACTGGATCACCTACTTAGACAAACGCAAAGAGCAGGGATTCAACACCCTTCAAATCAATGTGTTACCGCAATGGGATCGCAGCCGTGGTCAATTTGACTGCTTGCCGTTTCCCCTTGATGCGGGTGTCTTTGATTTTACGGTTTGGGAGGATGCCTATTTCGAACGGGCTCAGCGTCTTTGTAAAATTGCCGATGAAAAAGGCTTTAATTTAGCATTGGTTGTCTTGTGGTCAAACTATGTCGCTGGCACTTGGGCTAGCCAGTTGGACAAAGAACGCAACGTGTTGCCGGAGGATTGCCGCCAGGCCTACTATCAAAAAGTGATTAAGACGTTTGATGCCTTCCATCCGATCTACTTTATTGGTGGCGATACGGACTTCCCAACACAGCCAACCATCGATACGTATCTAGAAGCCTTTGTTTTCTTTGAAAAGCATTCGCCCAATACCTTGAAAACGATTCATATCAAGGGACGTTTTGAAGAAATCCCTGAACCTATCGTCGAACATTTGGACTTATTTTTATACCAATCAGGTCATAACAGCGCCTTTTTGAATATGCCTTATTATTTGGCAGAGCGTTTTTATCAACGAGAACCGCAACTGCCGATCATCAACTCAGAACCTTGCTATGAACAAATGGGCTATGCCCGTCACGTATACGGTCGATTTGGTCAAAAAGATGTCCGCAAAGCAGCATGGCAATCATTGTTAGCCGGCGGCTCGGCTGGGATCACGTACGGTGCCCACGGCATCTGGAGTTGGCAAACCCCGACGGCAACCTTTGCGGAAGAAATCGGGGAAGCGTTTGATCGTCCGATGATTTGGCCAGAAGCTTTGTCTTTTCCTGGGGCAGATGATTATGGCTTTATCAAGCAATTATTTGAATTATTAAATATTCAGGAGCTTGTGCCTTGCCAAGAGCGCTTGATCGATGCAGATGAACAGATTCGTATGGCAGCTATCGCAGGAAGGAAGGATGCCTTGCTTTACTTGCCAAGCAATACAACAGTTCGCCTGCAAGGAGATCTTTCTACAGCGACCGTCACATTGATCGATTTGAACACCAATCGTTTCTTGAAACCAAAACTGACAGTTACTGATGGTATCACTGTTTTCCATCCCCACAATTGTCACGAAGATGTATTGTTCGTCATCCAAATAAAGGAGTGAAAAGAAAATGGATAAATATATGGATAAGGTATTAGTATTTGCAGATAAAATCTCCAACAATCGGTATTTAAAGGCAATTTCAAACGGGTTGATGGCGACGCTGCCGATCAACATTATTGGCTCGATCGCCTTGTTGTTAGCAGTTTTGCCGATTCAAGGGTGGACAGATTTTATCAACTCGATCAATATTGGCGGTTATTTTTCCGTCGGTTACAGTATGACCGTTGGGGTTATCTCAGTGTACGCTTCCTTTCTTGTCGGTCACCGTTTAGCGACAGAATTTAAGCAGTCGGCAGTCCCTGCCGGCATCGTTTCGTTGTTTGCCTTTTTGATGATGACGCCAATGGTCACCTTGGAGGAAACAACGACCCTCGACATGAGCAAACTCGGCGCTCAAGGCTTGTTTACCGCTATGATCTGCGGCTTAGTTTTTGCTCGTTTGTACTGCTTTATTTTAGAAAAAAATATCGCCATCAAAATGCCAGCAGGCGTGCCGCAATTTGTGACGGATACCTTCGCCGGTTTGATTCCAGCAATTATTTCTGGGTTTACCGCGATCGTCATTAGCTGGGCATTCAGTTTTACTTCTTATGGCTCATTTTCAGATTTCATCTATCAAATCTTGGCAATGCCGCTGCAAAGCTTGTCTTCTAGTGTCGGTTCGTTGTTATTTATTGTACTGATCCAAATGGTGCTATGGTTCTTCGGTATCCATGGTTCGTTGGTGGTGGGTAGCTTTGTCACCGCTTTGTACTTACCAATGGATGTAGAAAATATGGATGCTTTAGCTAGCGGTGTTGCTCGTTCCGAGCTGCCAAATATTTTGAGCAAGTCGTTTTATGATTTGTTTGCTGGTATTGGTGGGGCTGGGGGAACATTGTCATTGATTATCGTTATTTTGCTGTTGGCGAAATCAAAACAATCACGGACAGTCGCTAACCTAAGTGCCATTCCTGGATTGTTCACCATTAATGAGCCGGTGATTTTTGGCTTACCGCTGATTTTGAATCCAATCATGGCGATTCCGTTCATATTAACACCATTGGTTCAAGTGCTTGTGGCATACCTAGCGATCTGGAGTGGGATCGTTCCACGACTTAGTGGCGTACAAGTTCCCTTTGGCACACCGATTTTTCTAAATGGGTTTCTAGCTGGAGGCTGGCAGGTCGCAGTTCTACAAGTCGTTTGCGTTTTGGCAGGCTGCTTGCTGTACATTCCTTTTGTTAAAGTCTTAGATAAAGGAAAATTAAAAACAGAAGCAGAAGCTGCGCAAGCGGAGGGTCACCCACAAACTGAAAGTATCGATGCAACGGGGGAAACGGTTTAAAAGAAACCGATTTTATGATGACAAGCCAATGAGTTAGTGCTATAGTTAAAGAAAGAAAACCCACGTGGATTGTTACTGACTCGATCAGGCAAGACCTAAATAAGAAAGCGCTATTCTCGTTTTAGCAGCGGCTCTTATTTAGGTTTTTTGTTTTTTATCGGAGATTTTTCAGTAACCAGCTAGGTAGGTTTATCAAAAGAAAACAAAAGGAGAACGAGCAAATGGCAAAATTTCCAGAAAATTTCTTATGGGGCGGCGCGACCGCAGCGAATCAATTAGAAGGGGCGTTCGATCGCGATGGCAAAGGATTGTCAGTGGCGGATGCAATGCCTGGCGGCAAACAGCGTTTAGCGATTTTAGGTAGTGATACGTTTGATTGGACGATCGATGAGGACAAATACACTTATCCAAATCATCGCGGGATCGACCATTATGACCGTTTCAAAGAAGACATTGCGTTGTTTGCAGAGATGGGCTTCAAGAGCTATCGTTTTTCTATCGCTTGGACACGTATCTTTCCAAAAGGCGATGAAACGACACCAAACGAAGCTGGGCTAGCATTTTACGATGCGCTGATCGATGAATGTTTGAAATACGGGATCGAGCCAGTGGTTACGATCTCCCACTATGAAATGCCTTTGCATTTAGCCAAAGAATACGGTGGCTGGAAAAATCGAGCATTGATCGATTTCTATGAGCGTTTTGCAAAAGTCGTCTTGGAACGGTTCCACAGCAAAGTCAAATACTGGATGACCTTCAATGAGATCAACTCTGCTTTCCATTTCTCTGCATTGAGTCAAGGAATGGTCAACAGCACGGGTGCCAGCGACTTTACAAACGTGATCCAAGCGTGGCACAACCAATTTGTTGCCAGCAGTAAAGCAGTCAAAATCGGCCATGAATTAAACCCAGAGTTACAGATCGGTTGTATGATCATTTATGCAACGACTTACAGCATTGATGCGAACCCAGTCAACCAAGTGGCGACGATGATCCATAATCAAGCCTTCAACTACTACTGTGCCGACGTGCAGGTACGTGGAAAATACCCATCCTTTACGGATCGTTTGTACAAAGAACACGGCGTCAATAAAGAGGATCTTGAGATTACCGAAGAAGACTTAGCCTTGATTGCTGAACATACTGTTGACTATGTTGGCTTCAGCTACTACATGTCTTCTGCCGTGGATATCACCACAGAAGAAGCCGATGAAGTGCAAGGAAACTTGTTAGGCGGCGTCCGCAATCCATTCTTAGAAGCAAGTGAATGGGGCTGGCAAATCGACCCAGAAGGGCTGCGCATCGCGTTGAATGAATTGTATGATCGTTATCAAAAACCGTTGTTTATCGTGGAAAACGGCTTAGGAGCCATTGATACCTTTAACGAAGAAGGTAAGATCGAAGATGACTATCGTATCGATTACTTGCGCCGCCACATTGAAGCAATGGGGGAAGCGATTGCTGATGGCGTAGACTTGATCGGCTACACGCCATGGGGCTGTATCGACCTTGTCAGTGCTTCAACAGGCGAAATGAGCAAACGCTATGGCTTTATCTATGTTGACTTTGATGACGAAGGCAACGGCACGATGGATCGTTCCAAGAAAAAATCCTTCGATTGGTACAAACAAGTTATTGCAACAAACGGAGAAGAGTTGGCCTAAGTGTTTCGTTAGACTCACGGATGACGCAGGATCCGTTATAAAAGAAAACCGATCAACGGTGCTCCTATACTGGCGCATCGTTGATCGGTTTTTTGTGATATTTGGGTTTAACGGGTATGTTCATAGCTGTCTCGTAACAAAGATTGGAGTTGTTTTTCTGATACAGAGCCATCTAGTAATGCGGTGAGCCAATGGTTTTTATTCATGTGATAAGCGGGTAAATAGCCGTGACTTTGATTGATGATCGAAACCATTTCGGGCGCTGCTTTGACATCTAAAATCTCGATCATTCCCGTTCCTTCCAGGCCTAATTTCTGCTTTTCTACAGTCATCAGCAAGCCAAACCATTTGCCGCTTTTACGGTGCCGCAAGACTTGGTACTCGGGAAACTTTGCAAATGGATGGTCGATCTGAACATCATTGAAGGTCTGAGCGAATGCGATCAGACGGTTCTTAAGATCCATGGGTATCCCTGCCTTTTTATTCATTCAACTCCAGTATACTGTATTTTTGCCAATATTTCGCTGGAAAAGGAGATTGGGCTCTTTGGTTTAATGAGCCGTATCACCTGCTGCATCGATAGTAATAAATAAGGCGAAGTAGCAGGCGGTTTATTTTCTCAATTTGACACTCAGCTTTCGGCATTACTTGTCATTACATTCGATTATGATATAATGTTCTTACAGAGTAATTACAAAAAAAGAGAGAGGAGTGCAACGATGATTACGAAAACAAGAAAACAAGGGAATTCCATTATGTTGACGGTGCCCAAAGACTTTGGTATTCCCAATGGTGTGGAAGTAGAAGCAAAGCTAGTAGAAAATGGAATCTTGTATGAATTTATTGAACCGGTAAAACCATTCGATGATTTCAGTGAAGATATCTTGACTGATATTATTAATGAGGGATACGAACACGAAGATATTTTATCCGAATTTAAAGCGCGTAAGAGTAAGCTGATTTCTTCATTTAAGACAATTGCAAAGGATACTGCTACCGACGGGAAAGCAATGACCAAAGAGGAGTTGGCAACTGAAATTGGCTTATGAGGTGATTCCATCTAGACAAGTAGTGAATTATTTAAAAAAGTTGAAGGAGAAACCGCTGAAACAAAGGTTTCTTCATGTCATTTATGATGAAATAGCTGTCGAACCGTATAGCGGCGATCAAAAAACTGGCGATTTAGCTGGAATCTGGTCGAAGGGTTTTAAGTATGCAGGGATAACCTATCGTATTGCTTATGATGTGATCGATGACCAAGTGATTCCAGTCTTGTTATGTGGCACCCATGAGAATTTTTATGAACAGTTAAAGCAGTTAATGAAATAACTGGGGACCTGAATCGAAGAGTTGCGCGTAGGCGGACTCTTTTTTTTGATTTCTATTAAAAAGTACAATAAGTGAAAGGTTCTAAGAAATGGATGCCTATGCTAAGATAGAAGAAACCGGCAGCGTAAATAAGCAAGTGAGGTGGTCGCTATGAAAACGACAAGTCAAGTATACATTCGTTTAAATGAACATCTATTTAAATGCAAAAAATACGATTTGAATTTTTTGATAACAAAACTTTTAATTGAGCGAATCGATGAATTTCCTGCGATCTATATTGAAGAAATCGCCTATGCTGCACAGACGACCCCTGCCAGTATCACTAAATTTTGTAAGAAACTTGGTTATGCTAGTTTTAAAGAAATGCGTAATGACCTCACGATTTATTTTGAACAAGAATACCATTTAGCAAATACGATGTTTGAAGGGATGCTAGCGAATCTCGATACAAAGAGTAAAGTATCTGAAATGGTTGACCAATTTTTAGCCCGAGAGTACATGGTCCAAAAACAGATTTTTGACCAATTTGATCAACACCAATGCACACGGATCGCAGAAGAAATGAAACGAAAAAAACGAGTGGCGATTTTGGGTAACAGCTATTCTTTTTCGGTTGTTAATCTCCTGCGGGAACTGCTTAGTCAAATGGGCTATATCGTTTTTGAAGTAAACCGTAATGCGGAAGATCAGCTGATTGATCAAGTATTGCGGGAAACAGATATTTGTTTTGTGATCAATCTAACCGGCAGCTGGATCGATAAAAAGGCCTATTTGCTTGAAAAAACGGCCTGTCAGAAAGTTTTATTGACGTTCAGCGAGCAAGCCGCTCAAAGTAATCTCTTTGAAGAGCGTGTCTTGTTTAAAGAGGTCGTTCCATTGATGTCATCGAATTATTACTCGCAAAAAGTGCTTCATCTATGGATGATTTTTATGATTATGAATATGAGAAAAGAGTAAACGTAAAAAGCTATTTTCCATTTTTGGAAAATAGCTTTTATTGTTTCCTTATGAGAAAGCGCTTATATTCAAGTTAAGATATATCTTAAAAAATTTAGGAGGATTTACTGATGGATAAATTAATGCAATTTATTGAAACCAAAGTGATGCCGCCAATGATGAAACTTTCTAATCAACGTCACTTGAGTGCTGTTCGCGATGGATTGATCGCAACGATTCCAATCACAGTGATCGGATCGATCTTTTTATTGATACCGTACATTCCATGGCCTCAATCCTATGTATCGTTTATGGGCAATCATCCCGACTTAGTGGCAAAACTGATCATTCCCTTCAATATGAGTATGGGACTGCTTTCGATCTATGCAGCTTTTGGCATCGGCGCACGATTAGCGCAAAGCTACCAACTGGATAGTTTGGCAGGGGGCGTTTCTGCAATTTTTACCTTTTTTACTACATTGACCTTCACTTCTTTAGATGAAGGAACGTTTATCTCTACGCAATATCTTGGAGGAGAAGGCATGTTCGCCAGTATTTTGACCGCTATATTAGCAGTCGAGTGCATGCGCCTTTGTAAAAAATACAATATCGGGTTTAAACTGCCAGAGCAAGTCCCTACGAATGTCAGCAGCAGTTTTGAAGTGATTATTCCCGTGTTTTTTTCAATGACGATCGTTTGGATCATTGTTCACTTGATCGGCTTTGACATCAATGCCCTGATTGCAAGTTTGATCACACCCTTATTAAGTGTTTCTTCCAACTCGTTAGCAGCACCCTTGGTCTATGTAGGATTGACTTGTATCATGTGGCTATTCGGGATTCATCCGCAAATATTAGCGACGGTGATGTTGCCGATCTGGCTAGTCAATTCTGAAGCAAATATGGCAGCAGCACAAGCCGGACAAGCGATTCCTAATCTGGGGGTACAGCCGTTTATCTTTACTTTCTTATGGATCGGCGGTGGCGGAGGAACCTTAGCACTTTGCGCAATGATGTGTTTCTCCAAATCAAAATTTTTAAAACAACTTGGTCGTCTCAGCTTTATTCCTGGGGTCTTCAACATCAATGAGCCACTGTTGTTTGGGTTGCCGATCGTTTTGAATCCAGCACTGGCGATTCCCTTTGTCGTGGCACCAATCGTGACCACTTTCGTGACTTATTTCGCGTTTGTGTCCAATCTTGTTCCCGGAATGGCGTATCCATTAGCGGCTGTGTGGACGGTTCCGAGTATTTTTTCAGCAGTGATCGCAACAGCCAGCATTCGCGGTGCTGTCTTAGTAGTGGTGAATTTCTTGATTTATTTGGGTATTTATTATCCTTTCTTCAAGGCCTACGAGCGCAAATTAGTGCTTGAAGAAGGTCAAACCGAAGCATAAGTCTATGAGATGAGCAATCAAATTTTGAGAAGAGGAGCAATGACATGAAGAAAAATAAGAATCAATTTCCTGCCGATTTTTATTGGGGAGGTGCAGTTGCCGCAAATCAATTAGAAGGGGCCTATCTTGAAGGGGGAAAAGGCTGGAGCGTGGCAGACATCAATCGCTTTCGTAATGATATCGATATAAAAAAGAAAAGCAACAAAGAAATAACGACGGCAGACGTTGAATTTGCTTTAAATGATCAAGAAGGGCGTTACCCCAAACGGGATGGGATCGATTTTTACCATACATTTCGTGAGGATCTGGCACTCTTAGCCGAAACAGGCATGAATTCGTTTCGAACATCTATTAGCTGGGCGAGAATTTTTCCAAAGGGAGACGAACAAACGCCCAACGAAGAAGGGTTGCGCTTTTATGACGAATTGATCGATTGTATCCTTGAAAACGGTATGGAACCCTTGATCACCTTGTCTCATTATGAAATGCCGATCCATTTAGCGATGGCTTATGATGGCTGGTCAAATCGTAAACTGATTGATTTCTTTGTTCATTTTGCGCAAGTCGTATTCAAGCGATACCAAGGAAAAGTCAAATATTGGATCTTAGTCAATCAAATGAACTTGATTACCCATGAATCATTTAACCACCTTGGTATTCCCGCTGACCGAGTCGACAATCTGAAGCAAGCTAAGTACCAAGGGGTTCACAATGAATTGGTAGCATGTGCGAGAGCGATCAAAGTAGGGAAAGAAATTGATCCTTCTTTTCAAATTGGGATGATGTCTTATTATGGCAATGTTTATCCAGCTACTTGTAAACCGTTGGATGTTCTGAGTGCTCTCAAAAATAATCAAATGGAATATTATTATTCAGATGTACTTGCGCGGGGAACTTATCCGAATTATGCCTATCGCTTTTTTGAAGAAAACGGCATCGAGATTCAATTTGGGGAAAACGATGAAGCGGACTTCAAGCATACGGTCGATTTTGTTTCTTTCTCCTATTACTACACGCGGATCATTCATAGTGAAAACTACGGGAAAGAAGACGCAGCTTCGCCTAACCCTTATTTAGAAGCCAATGACTGGGGCTGGGCGATTGATCCAATTGGGTTACGGATTGCTTTGAATGAGTATTATGATCGGTACCAATTGCCGATCATGATCACAGAAAATGGTATGGGTTTTTATGAGACATTGAATGAAGAAGGAACGATCGATGATACGTATCGCATTGATTTTCTGAAACAGCACATTGAACAAATGAAAGAAGCAATCTATGATGGCGTAGAACTGATCGGCTACTATCCTTGGGGACCGATCGATCTTGTTAGCTGCTCCTCATCAGAAATGAGCAAGCGGTATGGGTTCATTTACGTGGATCTAGATGATTGGGGCAATGGTTCAGGAAAACGGTACAAAAAAGCCAGCTTTGACTGGTATAAGAAAGTGACGGCTTCTAACGGAGAAGTCCTCGATTAAAAAAAGCGGCAACGACGAAGCAGAAGCTTGATCGTTGCCGCTTTTTCTATAAGAGAGTCAGAAAAGGGAGCCGGCGTCATTAGCGTAACCGTTTCTGATAAAGCATTCGTGCCAAGAACCAGCTCACGACTACGATACCGCCGCACCAGCTAAAGGCACTGATCAAGGTGGTATCTTTCAAGTTTAACAAAAGCCCTCGCAAAGAATGGATGATCGGCGACATTGGTTGGTATTCAGCAAAAATAGCTAACGGGCGAGGCATGGTTTCCGTAGGGACGAAACCAGAGCTTAAGTAGGGCAACAGGGTGATCAAGACAGTAAACAAGGTAGCTGTCTCGGGGCTTTTGGCGATGAGACCAACCAGAACTGAGACCCAAGTAAAAGCGAAGGTGAAGCAAAAGATCAATAGGAAGGCGAGCCCCCAGCCAGCAACTGTGGCTTGAGGGCGAAAACCGATGACCATGGCAACGATCAATACGACCAAGGTACTGATCAAGCTCCGAAGGGTCGCGGCGAAGACATGGCCGTTTAAAAAGGCTGAGTTAGAAATATTCAAGGTCATCAGCCGTTCCACCATGCCGGATTTCAAATCTTCCGTCACCGTTACCCCAACGGAGGAAGCACTTTGGGCGATACATTGGACGAGGACACCGGGAACGACAAAATCGACATAAGAAGTATCGCCGACGTTCATAGCTCCACCAAAAACATAGACGAAGAGGATCATTAAAATCGCTGGGGTCAAAATTCCACTTAGCAGAGTCTCCATACTGCGAATCGATAGCAAGAGATTGCGCTTGAATAAGGTGTTGGTTTCTATAATTGCTTTCATTGGTTTCCTCCTTGGACAAGTGTTAGAAAAATATCCTCTAAAGAAGCATTCTTTTGATTAAAACTGGTGATGGTGATCGGTAGTTGATTGAGTTCCTGCAACAGCGTGAAGGAATGCTGGAAGTCTTGACTGACGGGAAATGCCAGAGAGAGACTGGACTCATTGACTTGCAGCGGAAAATCAGACAGATGCTGACGCACGGTTTGCAAGTGTTCTTTTGTCAATACGCTGATTTCCATCGTTTGCGAAGGGTGCAGTGCTTTGACTTCCGTTGGTGTTCCTTGCAAGATGATTTTCCCTTCATGCAAAATGGCGACTTGGTCTGCTAAAAATTCAGCTTCTTCTAGGTATTGGGTCGTCAGGAAAATCGTTCGTCCTTGAGCGGCGATCTCTTTGATCATGTGCCATGTGGCTAAGCGGTTTTGCGGGTCTAACCCGGTCGTCGGTTCATCTAAAAAGAGCAGGTCAGGTTCGCCGATAAAACTCATGGCGATGTCTAAGCGCCGTCGCATGCCACCAGAATAGTTTTTGACTAGTCTGTTGCTGGCATCCACCAAATCAAAACGCTCTAACAACTGTTGGACGATCAACTGTTTGTTTTTGACATGGCGCAAGGCAGCAATCATCAGCAAGTTTTCTCGTCCGGTTAGTTCTTGATCGACGGCGGAAAATTGCCCCGTCAGACTGATTTTCTCGCGAATCGCTGCTGGATCTTTGGTCAAGTCGATCCCATCGATCAGCGCGGTTCCTTGGTCAAAAGGCAGGATGGTAGACAAAATTTTGACTAGAGTGGTTTTTCCAGCGCCGTTTGATCCTAGTAAGACAAATACTTCGCCAGGAGTGACGTCAAAAGTGACCTCTTTCAAAACGGTTTTGTCTTTGAAGCTCTTTTGTAAATGTTTCACGTGAAGCATTTTCTTTTTTATATGGGTATCCATAGCTTTTCCCTCGTTTCTATAAGATAATTCAACTATAAAGGCTCTTCGGGAAAAGCAACTGCTTATTTCAATATATTGAAAAAGAAGGTGAAAAAATGAACAATTATGGTGCGACAGTGAAAGAGCTTCGCAAAAGCAAAGGCTTGCTGTTGAAGGAATTAGTGGATGAACAATTGTCGATGTCTTTGCTATCGCAATTTGAAAACGGCAAAACGACGATTTCCTGCGAACGATTTCATCGCTTGCTAGATAAATTGGAAGTGAGTTTTGCTGAATTTCAGCTGCTGCATACGGGGGAGCATCATTCAGAGGCTCAAAAGCTAATGGTCGACTATGTCCGTTCGATGGGGATCGAATCCATTGAAGAAGTACCTAAATTAAAAAAGAAATATCAAAAGCTGACCACGTACTTTCAACAGCATTACTCCTTGGAGCTGGACCACTTCTTACAACTGATCCGTTTTGACTACTTGATGAAAGAGGAGCTTTTTAAAGGGGTGCCCATCCAGGAGGCGTACCCGAAACACAATTATTGTTTGGACTCTGCGAAACATTACTTGCTGAATACCGATACATGGGGTGTTTATGAGCTGCGGCTATTTGCCCGCGTAGCAGTTTCGATGGAGCCAGCTTTGCTTTGGCGCTGTTTGACGATCGCCATCAAAAAGAGTCAGCGCTTTGCAAAAATCCCCGGCAACAAAGATATTCTATACAACACGTTTGAGACGGTGTTTTCCGTCTTTGCTGTTTTTGATGAGGTGGATTATGCGGAAAAGACCTTTCATTTATGGCGAGATCATGTTTATGAAAAAGAACACATTGAGCAAGCGATCTTTATGCCGTTTTTTGAAGGCTGGACATGTCTATTAAAACAAAACAAGCCAAAAGCGGCGGACTTAATGCAACAAACGTTAGATCAATTGGAAAGATTAGGGATGAAGACCACGTTTTCCATGTATCAGTCATTAAGCACGTTTGTTTTAAAGGAGGATTTCCCGGGAATTTTATTGAGTGATCCTTTGCTTTCTGAGGGAACTCGTTACGGGTGGGAAGAGCCCTAAAAAGCTATATTCCGCTGATGAAAGCGCCTTATGTTTAAGAATCGGAGAGGAAGTGATTAAAAATCAGTAAATGCAAGCAATTTGCTTCTTTTTTACTGATTAGAGGAGTATATTCGAAGTTGGAATTTTTCTTTCTTTAGAATTATTTTAATGCACTTTTTTATGAAATAGGAGGATGTAGGATGGATATTGTGACACTAGCGCGAATCCAGTTTGCGATGACGACGATTTTTCACTTTTTCTTTGTACCGTTTTCGATCGGAACTGGTGTCGTCGTTGCAATTATGGAGACACTTTATGTGATCAAAAAAGATGAAAAATATCGCCGGATGACGAAGTTTTGGGGAAATATTTTTCTATTAAGTTTTGCTGTCGGGGTCGTGACAGGGATCATTCAAGAATTTCAATTTGGGATGAACTGGTCAGACTATTCTCGTTTTGTCGGGGATATTTTTGGTGCGCCCTTGGCTTTGGAGGCTTTGTTGGCGTTCTTCTTAGAATCGACGTTCTTAGGACTGTGGATCTTTACATGGGATCGGGTCAGTCCGAAGCTGCACGCCACCTTTTTCTGGTTGGTGACGCTTGGTTCGATGCTATCGGCGTTTTGGATCTTAGCTGCCAATAGTTTTATGCAGCATCCAGTGGGGTATACCTTGAACAATGGCCGGGCAGAAATGACTGACTTCGGTGCTTTATTGGCAAATCCACAAGTGTGGTATGAGTTTTTACACGTGATCACCGCAGCCATCACGATGGGCGGGATCATTGTTGCTGGTTTATCAGCCTTTCGTCTATTGAAGAAAGACAAAGACATTGACCGCGATTTCTTCAAAAAATCAATGCGGATCGGTTTTGCGGTGGCATTGTTCGGCTCATTCACCGTCTTGCTAGCCGGGGATGAACAAATGAAATACTTGGTTGAAGAACAACCAATGAAATTTGCCGCAATGGAAGGAACTTATGAAGATACCGGGAGTCCTGCGGCTTGGACTGTCGTTGCTTGGGCGAATGAAGCGGAACATCACCAAGTCTTCGGTATTTCGATTCCATATATGTTGAGTATCTTAGCCTTCAATGAACCCTTCGGCTCAATCGATGGGATGGATACGGTCAATCAGCAATTGATTGAAACCTACGGCGACCGTAATTACTACCCGCCGGTCAACACACTCTTTTGGAGCTTTCGGATCATGGCTGGTTTTGGTGCCTTGATGCTGTTGGTTTCTGGTCTGGGGTTGTATTTTACGCGTAAGAAGAAACCATGGCTCTTTGAAAAACGCTGGTTACTTTGGGTAGTGGCAATCACTTTGTTCACCCCATTTATTGCCAATACAGCTGGTTGGCTGATCACGGAGTTAGGGCGTTACCCATGGACGGTTTACGGCTTGTTTACGATCGAAGATAGTGTGTCACCAAACGTTTCCGTGACCTCTCTCTTGATCTCAAATATCGTTTACTTCCTCTTATTCTCTGGCTTAGGCGGAACAATGGTCTATCTTGTGAAACGGGAAATGGATCATGGACCTGAAAAAGAAGCCTTTGGTGAAATCAGCCAAGGAGACAACCAAGATGGGTACGAAGACCCATTTGATAAGGAGGCGTTTGAAGGATGACCGGTCTGCAATTACTATGGTTCACGTTGATTGGGCTTTTATTTTCCGGATTCTTCTTCTTAGAAGGGTTTGACTTTGGTGTGGGGATGTCTGTGCAGACATTGGCTCACAATGAAGAGGAAAAAGACCAGATCGTTAAAACGATCGGGCCTGTCTGGGATGGCAATGAAGTGTGGCTATTGACCGCCGGCGGAGCGATGTTCGCCTCATTTCCATACTGGTATGCTTCTTTGTTCAGCGGTTTTTATTTGATTTTGCTGTTGATCTTAGTTGGGTTGATCATTCGTGGTGTCTCCTTTGAGTTTCGAGCGAACTTCCCGAAAGAGCACAAAAACATTTGGAACTGGACGTTGACGATCGGCAGTACGATCGTACCGTTTTTCTTCGGTCTGATGTTTGTCAGCATGATCCAAGGAATGCCTTTGGGTGAAGATGGCAACATGACCGCAACCTTTACGGATTACGTCAATCCCTTTTCAATCGTTGGCGGGATCGCGTTGACCTTGTTGTGCTACTTGCACGGATTAAACTATATCGCTTTGAAAACGGAAGGTCCGATTCGGGCACGGGCACGCAACTATGCAAGTATTTTTTATGGCATCCTATATGCAGGCTTAATCGTCTTTGCTGTGATGCTTTACTACCAAACGGATTTCTTTGAGAATCATTTTGCGACAACGCTTGGTTTGTTGCTGGTGATCGTTGTACTGACACTGATTGCAAATATCGGCGTCTTTAAAGGCAAAGAAATGATGGCTTTCATTGCGAGCGGCTTGACGTTGATCGCTTTGGTGGCATTGATCTTCACAGGGTTATTCCCAAGAGTCTTGATCAGTTCGATCGATTCAAGCTATGACCTGTTGATCGCTGATGCGTCTTCAAGCCGCTACACATTGAAGATCATGAGTTATCTTTCACTGACGATCTTGCCTTTCGTCTTGGCCTATACGGCTTGGAGTTACTATATCTTCCGTAAGCGGATCAGTCATACGGAGGCGTTGGAGGGGTATAAATGATTGATAAACAAATCATGAAGCTCCCAGGAATGAAACAACTTTTAGGGCTGCTTGCGGGACTTTCGTTCCTGCAGGCGCTCTTCATTATTGGGCAGGCGTATGGATTGGCACGTGCCATCACTAGCTTATGGGAAGGACGACCATTAGAGGAACAGTGGGGCTGGATTCTGCTGTTCTTTTGTTCGTTTATCGCCCGACAAGCCGTTATCTATTTCCGTTCCAAAAGACTCGATGATTACAGTTACCAGCAAGCCGCCGATCTGCGGGATCAATTATTGGAGAAATTGTTTCGTGTCGGTCCTCAGATCGCACAACAACAAGGGACGGGAAATGTAACAACGATGGTCTTGGAAGGGATCAACCAAGTCGAAAACTACTTGAAATTGATTCTTGCTAAAATCATGAATATGTCGATCATTCCTTGGGTTATTTTGGCACTCGTTTTTTATCTGGATTGGGAATCCGGCTTGGTCTTGCTGTTGGTGTTCCCCTTGATCATCATTTTTATGATCATCTTGGGCTATGCCGCCCAAAGCAAAGCGGAAAAACAATACCGGACGTTTCAATTATTGTCCAATCATTTCATCGATTCTTTGCGAGGGATCGACACGCTGAAATTGTTTGGGGTCAGTAAAAAATATGGCAAAAGTATCTTTGCTTCCAGCGAACGGTTTCGCAAAGCGACGATGGCTTCATTAAAAGTCGGTATTTTATCGACCTTCGCCTTAGACTTTTTCACGACCTTATCGATTGCCGTCGTGGCAGTCTTGCTAGGCTTGCGGCTGATCAATGAAGGAATCTTGCTGTTTCCAGCGTTAACCATCTTGATTTTAGCACCAGAATACTTCTTGCCGATCCGCGACTTTTCCAGTGATTACCATGCAACCTTAGACGGAAAAAATGCGATGACTGCGGTGACGGAGATCTTGCATCAGCCCGAAGCCCAAGTACCGGCAGTAACGGTGCCTCGTTGGCAGGAAGACGCCCAGTTAACGATCGATCAGCTGGCGTTTTCCTACGAGGAAAAAGCGGCTTTGACGGATATCAACTTGAACGTGACTGGCTTCAAAAAGATCGGGATCATCGGTTTGAGCGGTTCTGGCAAGTCTACCTTGATCAATACCTTGAGTGGCTTTCTCGTGCCAGACAGTGGCGAGATCACTCTCGGAGGGGCGAAGACCACGGCCTTTCGCCAAGCAAGCTGGCAAGAACAGCTGATCTATATTCCGCAAAATCCTTATATCTATCGGTTGACCTTGCAGGAAAATGTCGCGTTTTATCAGCCGACAGCTACCAAAGAAGCCGTACTGAAGGCCATTGAAGTGGCAGGCTTGACTGAGCTTTTGGCGGAGCTGCCGCAAGGGTTGGACACGATGTTAGGAGAAGGGGAACGGCATCTAAGTGGCGGACAAGCCCAACGGATCGCTCTAGCCCGTGCCTTTTTAGACCAGCAACGAAAGATTCTTTTGTTTGATGAACCAACGGCTCATTTGGATATTGAAACTGAAGTTGCCTTAAAGGAACGGATGCTGCCGCTGATGGAAAACCGTTTAGTCTTTTTTGCAACCCATCGCTTGCACTGGATGGAAGAAATGGATGAAATCATCGTGATGGATCAAGGAAGAATCGTGGAACAAGGCACCTTGACACAACTGCAGCAAAAGCAAGGTGCTTTTACAGAACTAGTCAATGGAATGAGGAGGGAACAGCTTGAATAAAATCGGCTTATTGCGCTCATTGAAAACCGATACCTGGGTCAAGCCTTTCTTGTCAAAATACAAAAACGTTTTGGCGTTGGCCTTATTCCTAGGCTTCTTGACCTTTTTCTGTGGCGGTGCACTGATGTTTAATTCGGGGTACCTGATCAGCCGCTCGGCATCGATCCCAGAAAACATTCTATTGGTTTACATCCCCATCGTACTGACCCGAGCGTTTGGGATCGGCCGTCCAGTCTTTCGCTATTTGGAACGGTTGACCAGTCATAGCTGGGTCTTGCGCATGACCTCTAATTTACGTTTGAAATTGTACAACGTAGTAGAAAAAGATGCGATCTTCTTTAAGCAAGCGCATCGCACGGGGGATATCTTGGGCTTATTGGCAGAAGATATCAACCATATTCAAAACCTGTATTTGCGGACGATCTTTCCTACCGTGATCGCTTGGATCTTGTATGCGTTCTTGATCATTGGACTCGGCTATTTTTCTTGGTGGTTTGCTTTGGTGATGCTGCTGCTATTAGGAACCATCGTCTTTGTCTTGCCACTTTGGTCGGTGATCATCAACGGCGCGCGGCAAGAAAAGCAAAAACATATGAAAAACAACTTGTATACGACACTGACGGATAATGTATTAGGGGTTTCTGATTGGGTCTTCTCTCAAAGAGGGAGCGAGTACGTGGCTGCCCATAAGGAACTGGAAACGCAGTTGCGGGCGGTGGATGAACAGATGCTGTCCTTTGATCGCCGGCGTGATTTTCTTTTACAAAGCATCTTTGGGGTGATCGCTGTCGCATTGCTGCTTTGGACCAGCATTCGCTTTCCAGGTAACCACGGAGGAGCAGCCAACTGGATCGCTGCCTTTGTCCTGTGTGTCTTTCCTTTAGTTGATGCATTTGCGCCATTACCGTCAGCTGCTCAAGAAACCAATCGCTACAAAGACTCCATCGATCGCTTCAATGCATTGCCAGAAGAAAATCGCCAAGAGGTCTCCATGGAGCAACCGTTAGTACCTGAAGTGACGGGCCTCGTGTCGATCACAGTCAAGGACTTGCATTTTCAGTATCCTGAAGGCAAAGAAGTGCTTTATGGGCTGGATCTAACGATTCCTGCACATCAAAAACTAGCGATCCTTGGCCGCAGCGGTTCTGGGAAAAGTACATTTGCCTCCTTGTTGCGAGGCGATCTGCAACCGACGCAAGGGGCGATCACCTTAAATGACGTGCCAGTGACGGCATTGAGTGAGTCAATCAGTGACTTGATCGGTGTCATCAATCAAAGTCCCTATCTTTTCCATACGACCGTCTTGAATAATATTCGGCTAGGCAATGAGTCGGCTTCGGAAGAAGAAGTCTGGCGCGTACTGGAGCAAGTCGGGTTGAAAGAAATGGTGGCAGCTTTGCCTAATGGTTTGGCGACGATGGTGGATGAAGCCGGCTTGCGTTTTTCTGGTGGAGAACGGCATCGTTTGGCATTGGCGCGAATCTTGCTAAAAGACACCCCAATCATCTTATTGGATGAGCCAACCGTCGGCTTAGACCCAATCACGGAGCAAGGCGTACTTGAAACCTTTTTCCAAGTGCTGGAGAACAAAACGATCATTTGGATCACCCACCACTTGCAAGGAATTTCGATGATGGATCGTGTGCTTTTTATTGAAGATGGTCAGTTGACCATGAGCGGAACACCTGCCGAATTGGCCGCAGAAAATAAACATTTTCAACACTTATTGGCCATTGACCAAGGACGACGATAAAAAAGAGCGTCCATCAATCAGTGATGGACGCTTTTCTTATCATTGCTCTATGGCTCAGTAATTGCGCTGCAAGAGCAGTTCAGTTAATGAACGAATTTTGGCCTTGCTAGGTGCTTCTGGCAGCAGATCGATGTCGTCTAAGGCTTTTTGCGTGTAGGTGACCGCGAAAGCGCGCGCTTTTTCGACACCGCCGTAACGGACGACAAGATCCGCAACTTCTTGGGCTTCTGCCAAGGAGAGTGCTGCTTTTTTATTCAAATAAGGAGCGAATGCTGCAGGTGCCTGTTCTTTGGCAAATAGCAGCGGCAAGGTATAGACCCCTTGCGCCAAATCTTCTAGAATCGGTTTTTTCAAGGTGCCACTATCAGAGGTGTAGTCGAGAATATCGTCGAATACTTGAAAGGCGATCCCGATGTTGCGCCCGATCTCACCAGCTCGTTCTTGGTTTTCTGTGTCGAGGCCGCCAAAATGAGCGCCTTCGAGACAAGCGAGCCAAAACAGTTCAGCGGTTTTGCCGTTGATGCTTTGTAGATAGTCGTCAATCGATTCATGGATGTTGTAGCGAGTGTGCATTTGATCAAGCTCACCTAAAAGGAGTCGTTTCATGGCTTGTGCGTTGGTTTTTAAAAACGGGGAGCCATTCATACTTTCGATCAAAAGCTCAAAAAATTGGGTGAACAGAAGATCACCCGTGTAGACCGCGATATCCTTGCCATATTTGGCTTGAACAGTGACTTGACTGCGCCGCAGCGGCGAATCGTCAATAATGTCGTCATGGATCAAAGTGGCCATGTGTAAAATTTCTAGAGAAGCAGCAATTTTTGTTAATTGGTCGGTTTTTTTATGATGGGGATCGCCTAAGTCAGCAAACAAAAAAAAGAGCGCTGGCCGCAGCATTTTTCCACCTGAATAAGTAAAGTCGATCAAAACATCTTGTATCTCTTTGTTACGAACAGTAACGTGTTCTTCAATGATGGAACATACGGTTTTCAATCGTTGTTCGATCGTCGGATAATCGATCCAAAAGTCAAACATAGTATAACCCTTTCTAACAGTCATTCAGCCCTTATTCTAGCGTAAAGGGGCGTGATTGACTAGTTTAATGCACTCACTAAAGGAGGTGAAGTTGTGACGCTACCTGTATTTTTAGAACTTGTCGAATTTAAAGCAAAAACCGCCAGTATTTTGCCATTTTTTATTGGTGTCTGCTACAGCTGGTACAATTATCAAACGATTCATCTTGGCTATGTCTTGTTGTATTTCATTGCCATGCTGATCTTCAATATGGCGGTGGATATTTTAGATAACTACAACGATTACCATCATGCCACAGAAGGGCATGATTACAAAGAAAAAACCAATATCATTGGTCGGGAACAGTTGTCTGTCAAATTGGTTTTTTGGTTGATGGTCTCCATGATCATCGTTTCCGCCGCCATGGGAATCGCCTTGGCAATGGTAGTTGGTTGGCCGCTCTTTTGGATGGGGCTGTATTGTTACCTAGTCGGGATCTTTTATTCCTCTGGTCCACGGCCGCTTTCTAGTTTGCCTTTAGGCGAGTTCTTTTCCGGCTTTACGATGGGCTTTATGATCTCGTTGATCTGTGTCTACCTTAATGCCTATCAAACCTTTGAATGGAATATTGCCACGATTGGCAGTATTTTCTTGATCTCATTACCCAACACATTATGGATCGCCAACTTGATGCTGGCAAACAACATTTGTGATCTGGAAGAGGATGAAAAAAATGAGCGCTATACGCTGGTGCATTACCTTGGTAAAGCCCGTGCGTTGAAATTATTTATCACAATGAACGTCTTGGCGTTTGTTGCGATCATTGCCTCAGTTGCCCTCAACATTGCGCCTTGGTCACTGGTTCTGACCTTTTTCGCGGCGCCCTTTGTCTGGCAACAGACAAAACGATTTATGCAAAAACAAATCAAAAGAGAGACCTTCATTTGTGCCGTTCGGATCCTTGCGGTCGGAGCATGCGTACAAGTGCTGAGTTTTGCGATTGGTTTGATTTTATAATTTTTACAGCAAAGAAAGGAAGTAAGGAAACATGAAGGAAGTTGTCATTTTAGGAGCAGGGTATGCTGGATTGCGAGCATTGCACGTACTGCAAGGAGCAAAAGAAGCGTTTCACATCACATTGATCGACAAAAACGATTATCATTATGAGGCAACCGATCTTCATGAAGTTGCGGCTGGTACGCAACCAAGAGACCGTATTTGCTATCCCATCAATGATGTCGTTCGTCCCCAAAAGACGAGCTTTGTTCAAAAGGAAGTGGCGTCGATCGATCGTAACCAGCAAGTGATCGTTTTTAAAGATCAATCCACGTGCACGTATGATTATTTGATCGTGGCATTAGGCTTTGAATCAGAATCATTCGGGATCCCTGGTGTCGAGGAGCATGCGTTGGAAATGGTGGATGTCGACTCCGCAGAAAACATCTATCATCATTTGTTGAAACAAATGAAGGCATACAAAGAAACACAAAATCCTGACTACCTAAAAATCGTTGTCTGCGGTGCTGGTTTTACCGGAATCGAATTGCTAGGTTCATTGGTGGAAAACCGTAAAACCTTTGCGAAAGCAGCAGGCGTCAAGCCAGAAGACATCAAACTGTATTGTGTCGAAGCAGTGACTCGTTTATTACCGATGTTTGATGAAAAACTATCGGATTATGGGATCAAAAATCTCGTTAAATGGGGCGTGAACTTCCTGACTGGTAAACCCATCAAATCAATCAAATCGGGTGTCGTTGTCTATCAAGATGATGCCGATACAGGAGCAACAGCTGAATTATCAGCCAAAACCATCGTTTGGACCACAGGCGTCAGCGGCAGCCATGTGATGGCTGAATCAGACTTTTCTGCTCGTCGTGGTCGTGTGATGGTCAATCAAGACCTAACAGACCCTGATCATAGTAACGTCTATGTTGTCGGTGATGTTTCAGCAGTCATGGACCCAGCGACCAATCGCCCGTATCCAACAACGGCTCAAATCGCTTTGAAGATGGGGCAGCATGCGGGTAAAAATATCTTACGTCAAATGAACGGGGAAAAACCAACAGATTTCCACTTTGAATCATTAGGTTCAGTGGCGTCGATCGGCAATACCCATGCCTTTGGCTTAGTAGGGAAAATGGGCATCAAAGGCTATCCCGCTTCCGTGGTGAAAAAAGCCATTATGGACCGTTCCTTGTACCAAACCGGTGGGGTCAAAGAAGTATTGGCGAAAGGCCGCTTCGACTTTTATCATTGAGCAATAGAGACAGCAGACTGCGAGGGTGACCTCGCAGTTTTTTTTTCAAAAAAAGCAGTGGCGGCATCCCGCAGACTACTTTTTTCTCCCAGAAACTGCTATGATAGCCAAAAGAAGAGGACAAAGGAGCAAGGACAATGGCAGAAGGTCAACGAGTGTTACAGGGAATGGGAACGGTGATCACGATTTGGGTGCAGCATGAAACCCCAGAAGTGATCTTAGAGGAAGCAGCGAAAAGAGCCGCGGCCTTTGAACAGCGTTTTAGTGCCAATGACCCTACGTCGGAGTTGATGCAGATCAATCAGCAGGCAGGACAAGGAGCGATCGCCGCCACACCGGAATTGGTTGAATTGATCGCACTAGGGAAAACCCATAGCTTGCCAAAAGATAGCTACTTAAATATTGCCATCGGTCCTTTAGTGCAGGAATGGCGAATCGGGTTTCAAGATGCCCATCTACCAACGCCTGAGAAAATCGCTGAACTGCTGCCAAAGACTGATCCCGCCAAGATCGTTTTGGATGAAACGCTGCAGACCGTTGGGTTAGCTGCCGGCATGAAGCTTGATCTAGGGGCCGTTGCGAAAGGGTATTTTGCTGATTTGTTGATGGCGTATTTCAAGCAGGTCGGTGTCACAGCAGCTTTGATCGATCTTGGGGGCAATGTGGTGACTTACGGCGATGCCCCGAGCCATGCTGATGGCTATTGGCGGATCGGGATCCAAAATCCTTTCTTGCCAAGAGGGAATTTTGTCGCCGCGTTGAAGGTACACAATCAGTCAGTCGTTACATCAGGGATCTATGAACGAACCTATCAGGTAGCGGGCAAGACCTATCATCATATCTTTGATCGAGAAACGGGCTATCCGTTAGAGTCAGCCATTGCCAGTGTCACGATTCTATCCGACAAATCGGTTGATGGAGAGATTTGGACGACCCGCTTATTCGGCAAAGAGCCACCAGCCATCTTGCAGGAGCTGGCGCCGTTAGAAGGGATCACTGGATTAGTCATTACCAAACAAGGTGAATTGATCTATCCGCAAGAATTAGCACGTTTGATCGAAACGCCAACAGCAGAATGAAAACAAGCAGCGACTACCTAGGAATATAGGTGATCGCTGCTTGTTTTTTTTGTAAAAAAAGAAAGTTAGACGTGGTGCAAAAAGGCCTCGATCAAGGCGGCTTCGCTGTTTGACAATGCCCGTTCGGCTTGGTGGGCAATAAAATAGGTGAGGGACAAGAGTTCCTCTGGCATTGGATAAAGATTAAAAGGGGTCGCGGTCGCTGCTTGTAGCACGCTTTCTGGTACGATCGCAATCCCAAGGTTGTTTTCTGCCAATGCCGCTGCTGTATAAATATTGCTGCTTTCTATGAGAACCGTCGCCTCTACTTTGTATTTTTGCAGCAATTGATCGATTTGGCGCCGAATCGCCGAGCCGCTGGCGGTCAAAATCAATGGACTTTGCAGCAAGTCTTTGACGGCCAATGAATCAGGCGCTAAATACCGCTTCTCTGGTTGATACAGGGAAGAACAAGGCGGAATGATCGCTAGATACCGTTCTTGATTGGTACTGTGGACCGTTAGATTCGGTGCGATCGTCTCAGGATTTTGTCCGATAAAAAAGTCCAGCTGCCCATTCAGCAGGCGTTTTTCATTGTGCTTCGGCAGGTCTTCCCGCAAGAAAAAGTGCACGTTGGGATAGTGTTCATAATACGCAGGCAAAAAGAGCGGCAGCAGGTAAGAACCAAGGCTTGGCAAGATGCCTAAGCGCAAAGAACGCTTCTCGGTCGCGGTATACCAAGACAGCCGACTTTTCAATTTGGCAGATTCTGTTTCCAAGGTTTCTAGATATTGATAATAGATTTTACCAGCTTCCGTCAGTTGAAAATGTCCCGGCTGCCGATTGATGATGGGGGTCCCTAGCTCTTGCTCGGCTCGTTTCACGGTTTGCGTCAAGTAAGGCTGTGAAATGTAGAGATCTTTGGCGGCTTTGGTGTAGTTGCTATGCTTTAACAAGGTATCGAGGTATTGCAGCATCAGATGGGAATCTTTAAGTGCCATCGCGTTGTCCTCCTGGTCATTTTTCTCATTATAACAAATTTGTTATCGATGGATAATTAAATAAATATTTCACAAATAAAGAATTCAGCCGTACACTTAATGGGTACTTGGGGAAGATTTTTTTGTTTAGGAAGAAGCCTTTCATCTCAGTAGGTCGTAAAAAACAACTTGAGAAACGATTGAAAAAAGAAATCAAAGCCAATGGTCAAAAACTTTTTATTTTTTGTTAAATGTTAAATTATTCACAATTAGGAGAGATGATAATGAAATTGATTGGAATCGTAGGAACCAACTCGACGCGTTCGACCAACCGTCGCTTACTGCAATTTATTCAAAGCCATTTTAGTGACCAAGCGGAGATCGAACTTTGCGAAATCAGTGATCTGCCGGCATTTAATGAACCAGAAGATCGGACGGCACCAGCGGCAGTCCAAGCCTTGTCAGAGAAGATCGAAGCAGCAGATGGGGTAATCATCAGTACACCAGAATACGACCACTCGATCCCAGCGGTGTTAAAAAGCATGATCGAATGGCTTTCTTATACGACGCGGCCTTTGATCGATAAACCAGTGATGATCACGGGTGCTTCTCTTGGTGCATTAGGTTCATCGAGAGCCCAAGCCCACTTGCGTCAGATCTTAGATGCGCCTGAAGTAAAAGCCCGAATCATGCCGAGTGCGGAATTTTTGTTAGGGCATTCCATGCAAGCCTTCGATGAACAAGGAAACTTGATCGATAACGAAAAAGTTGCCGAACTAGAAGACTGTTTCAATGAATTTGTCTTGTTCGTCGAAATCACGAACCGTCTGGTCAGTGAATATTCAACGGCTAAAGAACGAGCAAAGAAATTTTCGTGGGAACAAGCATAAGAAAGAGAGGAACTAGTCATGAAATTTGTCGGCCTAATCGGAACGAACGCCAAAAAATCGACCAATCGCCAATTAGTAGCGTTTATGCAGCGAGAATTTGCTGCCCTAGCAGAAATTGAACTGCTGGAAATCAAGGATGTTCCAATGTTCAATGAAACACAAGATCAAACCAATAGCGAAGTGATCCAACGGTTAAATAGCAAGATTTTAGCAGCCGATGGAGTGATTATCGCAACACCAGAGCATAACCATTCGATTCCTTCCGCATTGAAAAGCGTCTTGGAATGGCTCTCCTTCAATCTCCATCCCTTTGATGGCAAACCAGTGATGATCGTCGGCGCATCCTACGATGTGCAAGGCTCCTCCCGAGCACAGCTTCATTTGCGCCAAATCCTTGACGCTCCAGGTGTCAATGCGACAGTCATGCCAGGAAATGAGTTCTTGCTGGGGCGTGCGCATCAAGCCTTTGATGAACAAGGCAATTTAAAAGATCAACGAACGATCGACTTTTTGGAAAGCTGTTTCCGCAAGTTCGTTCGGTTTACGGAAGTCGCTAATTTGTTGAACGTACCAGAAGAAGTCGTTTATGAGCCTGGTGAATACACCGTCACAGCACCAGGACATAACGGGGATCTACCAATGGTCGTCAAATTGAGCGAAGAACGGATCGAAGCCATCGATATCGATACGTCTGGTGAATCAGAAGGGATCGCTGATGTCGTTTTCGTACGGATTCCTCAAGAGATTATTGAAGGGCAAACCTTAAATGTCGATGCGATCTCTGGTGCTTCGGTTACTAGTAACGGTGTCGTCGATGGGGTAGCAAAAGCCGTGAAAATGGCTGGTGCGAACCCAGATGTCTTGCGCAAACGTCCAAAAGCCGCCAGTGCTTTACAAACAGAAGATGAAACGTATACTACCGATGTCGTTGTCGTAGGTGGCGGTGGCGCAGGTCTGAGTGCAGCTGCCAGTGTGCTGCAAGCCAATAAAGACGTGATCTTAGTAGAAAAATTCCCAGCGATCGGCGGCAATACCGTACGTACTGGCGGACCGATGAATGCTGCGGATCCAAAATGGCAAAACGGCTTCTCCGCATTGCCTGGCGAACGCAGTGCTTTAGAAGAAGTGCTGACGATCGATGAACAAGACATCGATGCAGAATACTTGCCAGACTTCAAAGCTTTGAAGGCACAAATCACTGCGTATCTTTCAGAAACGACGCCAGAAAAAGAATACTTGTTTGATTCTGCTTTGTGGCATCGAATCCAAACTTATCTAGGCGGAAAACGAAAAGATTTGAATGGGCAACCGATCTATGGGAAGTACGAGCTAGTGAAAATCTTGACGGATCAAGCATTGGCCTCAGTGAAATGGTTAGAAGAAATCGGCGTAGAATTTGATATGAACAATGTCGATATGCCAGTAGGAGCGAAATGGCGCCGTGGGCATAAACCAGTCAAAAACGAAGGGTATGCCTTTGTATCGGCTTTGCATCAATTCGTGAAAGAACATGGCGGAACGATCTTAACCGATACGCCTGTCAAAGAATTATTGATCGAAGATGGTAAGGTTACTGGAATCATCGGGGAAGGCCGTAACGGTCAAAAAATCACAATCCATGCCAAAGCAGTGATTTTGGCTTCCGGCGGGTTCGGAGCGAACACCAAAATGTTGAAACAATACAATACCTATTGGACAGAGATCGAAGACGATATCAAAACGTCAAATTCACCAGCGATCACTGGTGACGGGATCAAACTAGGGGAAAGTGCTGGCGCGGACCTTGTTGGCATGGGCTTTTCACAAATGATGCCCGTATCTGATCCGAACACAGGGGCTTTATTCAGTGGGCTGCAAGTGCCGCCAGCTAACTTTGTGATGGTCAATCAAAAGGGTGAGCGCTTTGTCAATGAATACGAAAGTCGCGATGTATTGACCCAAGCGGCGATCGATAATGGCGGATTGTTCTATTTGATCGCGGATGAAGAGATCAAGAAAACCGCTTATAACACGAGCCAAGAAAAAATCGATAAGCAAGTAGCTGCTGGTACGCTGTTCCGCAGTGAGACCTTGGCTGGCCTGGCAGAGCAGATCAATGTTGATCCAGCCGTCTTAGAGGCGACCGTTGCGAAATACAACAGCTATGTGGATGCTGGGAAAGACCCAGAGTTTGGCAAAGATGTTTTCGACTTGAAAGTGGAAAAAGCGCCTTTCTATGCCACACCAAGAAAACCAGCGGTTCACCACACGATGGGAGGATTGAAGATCGATCCGCAAACCCATGTGTTGACGAAGGAAGATCAAATCATTGAAGGACTGTATGCAGCAGGAGAAGTTGCTGGGGGGATCCATGCCGGCAATCGCTTAGGCGGCAATTCGTTGACAGACATCTTTACTTTTGGCCGGATTGCTGGAAAGACAGCAGTCGCAGAACATCTCGAATAAAAAGCCTTGCGCGTTGTGACTTGTCACGCGCGCTAGCTTTTGAAAAAACATGTGAATAAAGTAACATGCTTAAAATAAAGGAGAGAAAAAATGGAAACAAAAATCAATCGCTGGCTGATTCTGATCGCTTCGACCGCAGTGTTGCTGTGTACGGGCGCTGTATACGCCTTTAGTGTCTTTGCAGGACCTCTTAGTCAATTAAAAGGTTGGTCCATGGAAGAGATCATGCTAGCCTTTACCATCAATGCCGCAGTTGGCCCGATTACCATGATTTTGGGTGGTTTGCTGACAGACCGAGGAGCCGCTAGATGGGTCATCGCTGGTGGAGGCGTGTTGTTCGGAGCAGGTTTCTTCCTGACGGGTTTGGTCAACTCACCCGCTATGCTGTACCTGACTTATGGAGTCTTTGCTGGTTTAGGGCAAGGCTTTGCCTATTCGGCTTGTTTAAGCAATACGATTCGGTTATTCCCGGATAAACGGGGACTGGCTTCGGGCTTGATCACAGCAGGTATGGGTGGGGCAGCGATTATTGCCGCACCGATTGCGAATCGTTTGATCGAATCACAAGATGTCTTAGCGGCGTTTCGGATTTTAGGAATTGCCTATATCGTGATCGTCTTGGTGGCTAGTCTATTTATTCGTAAAGCACCAGAAAATTACCGTCCAGCAGGTTGGCAACCAGCGGATCAAGGAAAAAATGGTCCTCAAATCAATCTAAATTGGTTGGACATGCTGAAGACACCAACTTTTTACTTGATTATTGTTATGTTAGGGGTAGGGGCTTTCTCAGGTTTGATGATTGCTTCCAACGCCTCAGTGATCGGGCAAAGTATGTTTGGTTTGACGGCCGCTGCCGCTGCCTTTTATGTCAGCTTGTACTCATTGAGCAACTGTTTTGGTCGTGTCCTTTGGGGCACCGTTTCTGATAAAATTGGTCGGACGAATACGTTGATGATCATCTATGGCGTGGTGGCATTGTCCTTATTCTTATTGACGCTTGGTCAAACAACTGTGATCTTCACTGTCGGGATCATCGGTTTAGGACTGTGCTTCGGGGGCGTGATGGGGGTTTTCCCATCGATCGTTATGGAAAATTACGGACCGATCAATCAAGGGGTCAACTATGGAATCGTCTTTATTGGTTATTCTACGGCGGCATTCTTTGGCCCCAGAGTGGCAGCAGCAATCGCAGAAAGTAACCAAGGAGATTATACAAAAGCCTTCTATACGGCAATTTTCTTAGCAGTTTTTGGACTTGTTCTCAACATAGGCTATGCGATGCTAAAAAAAGCCAAAAAGCCCGCACCTGTTATTAAATAACAATTCACCAAAAGTAGTCTTTTTGATAAAGGCTGCTTTTTTTGTGCTAAAACAACTCTTTTTTCTTTTTTTAGAACAGAGTATTGGCTGATGAAGCAAAAGAGAAAACTGTTTCATAGCAAGAATTTATCTCGTTGATTTCACTGTTTTTTCATCTTAACCCCCCATTTTTTAATAAATCGTGTTACAATAAAAAAAGGCTAATACGACGGAGGGATTAAATGACAATTCGTAAAGAACGACGCCGCTTAGAAAAGCGCTTGAAGCGCACGCAATATACCCAAAAAAGTATTACGATGGCTACTACTTTAGTAGCGGGATCAACGTTTATCCCGACCTTAGGGCATGCGGCTGAAACGGCAACGACAGAAACCAGCAATGACCTTAAGGTCGTTGAACAAACAACAAACACTACACCAGAAACCGACAGCACGCCGGTTGAGGAAACGACAGAATCGACGACAGCACCTGTTGTGACCGAAGAAACTTCGGAAATAACGGAGGAGTCAGGAGCTGAAGCAGTTACTGAGGGATCAGAAACAGCGACGACAGAAAGCACAACAGTCGCTAGTGATGAAGTCTTAGAAGCAGATGAAGTACCATCAGCCCTTTCTGATTTGACTAGTCGGGCATTATTTTCACGGGCAACGATCGATCCGGCTGCCTTTATCACTCAGATTTGCGGCTATGCAACGGAAGTGGCGGCAGCAAACGATCTGTATGCTTCTGTTATGATGGCACAAGCGATTTTGGAATCAGGTTGGGGCGCCTCGACTTTGACGACCACGGCCAACAATATGTTTGGGATCAAAGGCAGCTACAACGGCCAATACGTGACGATGGATACCTATGAAGATGATGGTTCTGGCAATTATTATTTGATCAGCGCTAAGTTTCGGAAATACCCATCATTAAAAGAGTCTTTTGAAGACAATGCATATGTGTTGCGCAACACGAGTTTTTCTAGCGGCAACTACTATTACAGCGGTGCATGGAAAAGCAATACGACCTCTTACACGCAAGCAACCGCTTGGCTACAAGGGCGGTATGCAACCGATACTTCTTATGCCAGCAAATTAAACAATTTGATCAGTACGTATAATTTAACGCAATATGATACTGGCAGCTCAAACACAGGTGGCGGCAATAGCAATGAAACGATCGTCAGTGATGAAACAGCGATCAATCAGCAGATGAAAACCACGTCATCTATGAATATTCGTTCCGATGCTTCCACCAGTGCCTCTATTACTGGTTCGTTAGCAGCTAATACGACGTTTACGGCAACGGCGACCAAAACCGGCACCAGCGTCAATGGCAACACCACGTGGTATAAGATTTCTGGCAAAGGTTGGGTCAGCGGCGCGTATTTGACGAAGGTTTCGACCGACTCTTCAAACAACAATAGCGGATCAGGCAACACCGGTTCTGACAATGGCAATTCCGGTACGACGATCAACAAGCAAATGAAGACGACGGAAGCGATGAATATTCGTTCTAGCGCGTCCACTAGCGGATCAGTGGTAGGGTCACTTAGCAAAGGCACGACCTTTACTGCCACTTCCATGAAAACCGGCACATCAGTCAATGGCAACAAAAATTGGTATTATGTCTCTGGCAAAGGTTGGGTCAGCGGTGCCTACCTTACTGAAGTGACCAACAATAATGCTTCTGAAGCGGAAAAAGAAGACAATGGTTCAAGTATCAATCAACAAATGAAAACGACGGCCGCATTGAATGTCCGCTCCGATGCTTCTACCAGCAGCCGTGTCGTGACAACGCTTGGTCAAGGGGTGACCGTTACCGTGACAGCGAAAAAGAACGGCACTTCAGTGGAAGGCAATAAAACGTGGTACTACGTTTCTGGCAAAGGTTGGGTCAGTGGTGCCTACTTGACAACAACCAGCAGCTCTTCCAATAATAACGGTTCAACAACCACAAATCAGCAAATGAAAACCACCGAGATTTTAAATGTTCGTTCCGATGCTTCTACCAGCAGTAGTATTACTGGTTCTTTAAGTAAAGGAGCAACCGTCACGGTTACCGCAACAAAAACCGGGACGACCGTCAATGGCACGAACAAATGGTATTATGTTTCTGGCAAAGGCTGGGTCAGTGGTGCCTACTTGACGTCTGCTAGCAGTGGGTCTTCTAATACGAATACCAGCAGCAGTTCAACGAAGACGCACACGGTGAAATCAGGGGACAGCTTATGGTCACTGGCACAAAAATATAATACCAGCATCAGCCAACTCGCATCATGGAACAACATCAACAGCAGCTATACGATCTTTGTCGGTCAAAAACTGATCGTTTCCAAGTAACAAGCAAAAAAACCGCGTGCAAGCCATTGGCTCACGCGGTTTTTTTATGATGGATCCGCTTCTTCCGGAGCAGCTAGTTTTTTTTCAAGAAACCGCTTGTTTTCCGTAAGCGCAATCAAACTATTTGGTCAATCATAGAACCCTGCGTTAGAATGAAAGAAGCAATAGAAATTGCTAGTTTTAAAGGAATTGCTTCAGAACCAGAACGATCGAAGCGTACACAAAATAAGGAGGATTTCACATGCACAACAGAAACCTAACGATTATTGGCAGTTACGACACTCGAACAGAAGTATTACCGGTTATTGAGCAATTGACAAACGAAGGCTATGGCAAAGAGGATATCGTGCTGTTTGCGAATCAAACAGTCATCGATCAATTTGGGTTAGAATCCATCGACGATGTGGAAGTGGAGCAGGCAGCTAGTGAGGATGAAGATCGTTCGCTTTGGGAAAAAATCAAAGATGCTTTTTCTTTCGGCGATTCCGATCATAGGCATGATGAGCATGATCCGTTATATGGTTATCGTGATGACCTTGAACGAGACAAACTCGTTGTCGGTGTCTACGATTATCAGCCGATGGACAAAATAACCGATCGTGATGCAGATACTGGTCCGATCATCGATCAACCGTTACCAGGCGAAACAGCAATGCCAGATGAGTCCGTCCATCCAACGCCCCGCATGGGAGACAGCGATATTGAAGCACCGATCCATGACCCCAACCATCTGCGTAACTTATAAATAGAAGGGGTTAAACAATAAAGGAATCATTAAAGCCAGAGGAACAAGCATCCGTCGCACCTGCCAACCCTTAGTGAAGGGATGGGCCCGCAGGTGATCGGCAGTTGTCCTCGGGCTTTTTTTGTGCAACGGACAATTATGTCTTTGTCATTTTTGAAAATAAAACTTAATTTGTTGACGATTGCTTTTTTTTGTATAATATAAGAATGAGATAGAGCGTTGTCGGAAGAGCCAACCACATTTTTGGGGAAAGGATGGGGAGTGCGATGAAATTCAAGTTCAATATGCAGTCGGCATTAGTCAGTTGTTTTGTTGCGGTTTTTTTGAGTGTGGCGATCAATCAAGACGCCAATGCCTTTGTGGCTGCGCCCTTTGTACGAGATTCTTCCAGTAGTTCCTCCGAGCCACCTTACCAGACAGCAAGCAGCAGTATCGAAGAAACCTCTGATTCCAGTCAGATTTTTTATGAAGCCAGTGTTAGTTCTTACACATCGTCTTCAACGACTAGTCGCTCGATCGAAGCGTCGACAAATGAAGGCACGTCTGTTTCCGTAAGTGAAGCAGAGACAGATCCTAGCGTCAGCACTTCTGCAAGTAGCGAAAGCAGTTCGAGTACCGCTCCGAGTGGCGGATCAACCACCACCAGCGATACTTCTAGCAGTAGCGCTAGCAGCAGTTCTTCAAGCTCTTCCAGTACGAGTTCGACCAGTACTACAACAAGCAGCTCCAGCAGTGAAACGACTGAGCCGTCTTCAGAAACCTCCAATAGCGACGACGAAGCCGCGGAAGATACGAGTGAAAATGTTGATCTAACAGTCGAAGGGGCTCACTGAGCCTGACTGTAAAAATCAATCTCATCTAAAGGGACCATTTCAGCTAGGCCTTGTGCCTAGCTTTTTTATTTGCTTATGTTCAGAGCCACGAACACACCAAGTGCACGAAGGATGCGCGATTCCTCACTCTGAGACTTCAAAAAGTAGCAAAGAGGAAGGTTTTTTGGAGGATTGCTGGAACAGAAAAGAGCTGTCTTACGTTTTTATTCACTGCCTCCATAAAAAAAGCTGCACTTGCAAGCATATCATAAAGTGATTCTGAGTAGTTTCGCTATAATAAGTGCGAGGAGGGGTGTTATGGGAAAGTATTTTAAGCACTTCGAAAAAATGATTAGTGTGATTGTTGATATTATGTTAGGACTGTTGGTTCTTTTGGTTTTGGTGGTGATGGCGGAAGCGATCTACAAAATCGTTGTCCATGTGATCCCACTGCATGAAGTTAGCGATCTTTCCTTATTGATCGAAGAGATCGCGACATTGTTTATTTTACTGGAAATTATTTTGATGTTATTGCGTTACGTAAAAGAAGGTCACCATATTCCGGTGCGTTACTTGATTTTGATCAGTATTACAGCAATTTTAAGAGAGCTACTTTTGGCACAAGGAAAAGGGTTAGAAACGCTCTTTTTGGCCTTAGCGATCTTGGTCTTGATCATTGTGCTGCAGGCGTTGGAAAAACTCAAAGCCTTTCATAGTTCTAAAGGACTGTAAAAAAAATCATCCGATTGTTTGACGAATGACTCGTCAAGGGATCGGATGATTTTTTAATTCTTCAAAAAGCACTCGGCTTTCTTGCTGCAGCCGCTTGCCGATATCTGTTTGCCCTACCGTTGTTCTTTCCGTTTGCCGCACGACGATTTTTTTCTGAGTGACGATGTCACGTCGCTGCTGGATGGCTTGCTGGCGATCTGTAAAGGGTTGATGGGCTGCTAAGGTCATGCCGAAGGAATTTGACAACAGCGTGTAACCAGCAATGCCTGTGACGGATTGATAGGAGCGAGAGAGTCCGCCATCGATCACCAATAAACGACCATTTGCCTTGATGGGCGTCTCACCTTTACGCACTTTGACAGGGGTGTGGCCATTGATGATGTGGCCTGTCGGCGGCAGACCGAAGGCAGCTAGGACACGGCAGCAGAAGTCTTCGTTTTCCCTTAAAGAATAATAGGCATTTTTTTGTTCCGTATGGGTGTTGCGATCTGCTATAAAGTAGCGCTCAAAGGTTTTCATGGCTTTTTTGCCGAAGAGGGAAGAGCCTTCGCCGCACCAAAGATACCAGATCATATCGGTGGCAAGGTCTATTTGCTTTTCTGGTTGGGCAAAGCTTTCCTGCAAACATTGCTGAAAAAAGTCCATCAACGCTTTGCCTGCTAAGGGCTGCTGCTGGAAAGTAAAGGCCAGGAAATCGCCGTTTTCCTGACAAGGCAGGCAGCCGTGATACAGCAGGTTGTCGTTGAAGCGCTGGTACAATGTGCCATGCTCAACTAAAAAGCGCATATGCGCAGCTAAGCGGGGCGAGCGTTGAAATTGGCTCAGCAAATCTTGCAATACTTCATGTTCTTCGGCTGTCAAACGGTAAGGATCATCGGGATCTACTAGTTGAAAACAGCCGTTGATCAAAGGATAGGTCTGGTCTAGCTGGATTTGTTGCCGATCTTGAGACAAGCGATGCAATAAGCAGCGCTCTGCCAGCGCAAATGCCGGTCGCCGCTGGATCACGGCTGCTTCGACTTTGAATTGGATGATGGCAAATGCCTGCTGCAAAAGCATGGCGGCTTTTTTTTGCTGGCTTGATAAAGGGTCCACTGTTTTTTGCGGATAAAAGCCGGCATTTTCTGTGTAATATTTTTGGCTAAAAGCCAGTGCTTTTGATAGATCGATCCCATAACCATCTTGTAATAATGCCAAATTGCCGTAGCGAGCAGCGATGCGGATCGTATTGGCCAAACAGGGCAGCGAGCCGCAAAAGCTACCGATCCACAAGATATCATGGTTGCCTAGCTGAATATCCAGTGAAGGCAAAGTCATCAAGCGATCGACGATTTTGTCTGGCGCCGGTCCTCGATCATAGATATCGCCTAAGACATGGAGATGGTCCACTACGAAACGCTGAATCAAGTACGCCAGTTCTTGGCAAAAAAGCGGGGCTGCCTCTAATTCAATGATCTTATCAAAAATCGCCTGATAGTAAGCTTCTTTATTGAAGTCGGCATCATATTGGTACAACAGTTCTTCTAAGATGTAAGCAAAAGAAGTCGGCAATGCTTTGCGTACCTTGGAGCGTGTGTATTTACTGGAAGTAAAGCGGGCAACTTTCACTAGCTGTGCCATCTTCAAGCGCCAATCGGCAGGGGTCCAGGCCTGTTCTTGTAATAGCTCCTCTGGATAATAAATGACAAAACAGAGTTCGGTCTGTTCTTCTTTCGTCAAGACACCGGTAAACAAAGTCTCGACTTTTTCTCGAATACTGCCAGAACCATTCCGCAAAATATGGTCAAAGGCATCGTATTCGCCATGCAGATCGCTGACAAAATGCTCGGTAGCTTTCGGCAGCTGCTGGATGGCTTCCAAGTTGATGATCTCGGTCAGGTTTGCCAAGGTGTCTTTATTGAACATGGGCCTGTTCTTTGGCTTGTTCTTCAATCAGCATCGCGCTTTCTTCAATGGAGCGTTTGCTGACATCGATCACCGGAATGTTCAGCTTTTTGAACCATTCATTCGCGTAGGCTAATTCTGCTTCGATTCGTTCACAATTGGTGTAATGGGTTTCTTCTTTCAAGCCCAATGAATGCATCCGGGACCGCCGGATTTCCGTAAGGGATTCTGGATTCGTAGTCAAACCGACCATTTTCCGTGGGTCTACTTGGTGCACTTCGGCTGGCAAAGCGACTTCAGGAATCAAAGGCAGATTCGCCACTTTGTAGCCGCGATTTGCCATGTATAGGCTCAATGGGGTCTTTGAGGTTCGCGAAACCCCTAATAGGACAAAGTCAGCATCGAGAAATCCCCGTGGGTCTTTGCCGTCGTCGTATTTCACCGCAAATTCCATCGCGGCCACCCGGCTGAAATATGCTTGGTTCAAGCGATGCAAGGCACCAGGCTCTTGGACGGCTTCTACACCGAATGTTTTTTCCAGCATCGTGGTCAAGGGCGACATAAAGTCGACATGCTGCAAGCCAGTCCGTTTGGCAAAGGCATCAACAAAAGCGACTAATTCTTTATTGACTAAGGTGGTAACGACGATCGATTTGTCTAGCAAGGCATCTTTGAGGATCTCGCCTAAGCTCTCTTCATCATTAGTAAAGGGAAAGAGCTGGATATCTGAAAGGTCGATCGTGGGAAACTGCGCGGAAACGGCGGCGATCAGCTTTTGTGCCGTTTCGCCTACGGAATCTGAAATCAAATATATTCGAACGTTCTTCATTGTTTTTGCCCCCTAAAAGTGTGTGTTGTCGCTGTCATTGCCTGCTTGAATAAAGTAATTCATCAGCCGCGTCTTCGTGATTTTGCCGATGACTTTTTTTGGTTCCTGTGGATCGACCACTGGCAAGGTATCGACTTCATGTCGTCCTAACAACGTACCAGCCGTCAAGATCGTTTCTTCCGGTGTGATGGTCACGATGTTTGGCATGCGAGTCATGATCATCGCTACGGGTGTTTTTTCCGGTACGGCATTGCTGATCGCAAAGCGCAGCAGATCTTTGCGGGAGAGTACCCCAATCAGTTCGTCTTGGTCATTTTTGACATAGAGGGAACCGACATCGTACATAAACAAAGTCGTGACTGCTTCATAAACGGAGACCGTTTGTGAGATCAGCAACGGTGGGATCATGACTTCTGCAACTTTGGTATGGTAGAGTTTTTCGAAAAGCAAAGGCTCAACGGTTTGTCCTGTATAGAAATAGCCGACTTTCGGTCGGGCGTCTAATAAACCGGTCATGGTCAAAATCGATAAGTCATTCCGCAAGGTTGCGCGGCTCAAACCCAACTGCTTCGCAATGGTCTCCCCACTGATCGGCTGATGCTCTTTGACGATCTCAATGATTTTCATTTGTCTTTGGCTTAATTCCAATGTGTCACCTTCTTTCTTTTATGTGCTATGCTATTGATTATATGATTTTCCGAATGAAAAGGCAATCCTTCTCTTTTAAAAAGGATAAATCCCTTAAAAGTTTTCTTTTTTTGGCTTGACGATTAAATGTGTCATACTATATACTGCTAATTAATCGAAATAGTATACAACATTTAAAAGGAGGAACATGATGGAAAAAGCAGTCGTATGGTTTTCAGAAGGCACGAAAGAGCAAAAAGCATTATTAGGCGGGAAAGGGGCAAATCTTGCGGAGATGACCAATTTGGGTTTGCCTGTTCCTCAAGGATTTATCGTCCCGGCCACCATTTGCCTGACCTATTTAGAAGAACAGGTTCTTCCTGAGGCGATCATCAAGCAAGTCAAAGCTGCCATCGAAGAATTGGCAGTCCGCAGGAACAAAACATTTGGCGGACTGCAGTCGCCGTTATTGGTTTCTGTCCGCAGTGGTGCCAAGTTTTCCATGCCAGGGATGATGGATACGATTTTAAATCTTGGGTTGAATGATGAAACCGTCCAAGGATTGGCTCAGCAGACGGGGGACCCCGTCTTTGCTTATGATTGTTACCGCCGTTTGATCCAGATGTATGGGGATGTGGTGAAAGGTGTAGCAAAAGAACACTTTGAAGCCTATTTGACAGATTATAAGAAACGGCAGAATTATGTGTCAGACCAAATGATGACCGGCAATGACTGGCAAATGATCTGCCGCGTGTTTCAAAGTATTTATATGGAACATACCCAAGAAGCGTTTCCCCAAGACCCGTTTCAGCAATTATTGGCAGCCATCACGGCAGTTTTTCGCTCATGGAACAACCCACGGGCTAAGACCTACCGTTCCCTCCATCGGATCCCTGACGATCTAGGGACTGCCGTAACGATTCAAGAAATGGTTTTTGGCAACAGCGGGATAAATAGTGGGACGGGTGTCGCCTTCACCCGCAATCCAGCAACCGGGGAACCGGGACTTTTCGGCGAATTTCTAGTGTGTGCTCAAGGGGAAGATGTGGTTGCTGGCATTCGTACACCACAACCGATCCAAGCGTTGGCGCAACAACATCCTGTGATTTATCAGGAACTAAAGCAACTGGCTGAGGGGTTGGAGGATCACTATCAAGACATGCAAGACATTGAATTTACCATCGATGACGGCCAGTTGTTTGTCTTGCAAACAAGAAACGGCAAACGAACCGCCGCTGCGGCAGCGCAAATTGCAACGGATATGGTCGCAGAAGGTCGGATCACCATCAGGCAAGCCTTAGACCGAATCACACCAGAAATGATCGATCAATTGTTGCACCCGTTATTTGCCCCCGAAGCCTTGCAGCAAGCCGAAGCTTTTGCGCAGGGCTTGCCGGCTAGTCCAGGGGCAGCTTCAGGACATGTCTATTTCACTGCAGAGGCGGCGGAAAAAGCCAGCCGCACAGGAGAAAAAGTCCTGCTGCTGCGGCAGGAAACCTCACCTGAAGATATTGAAGGCATGGTGGTGAGTGAAGCGATCATTACCGCTCGTGGGGGGATGACTTCTCATGCGGCGGTGGTCGCCCGTGGTCTGGGGGTCTGCTGTGTGGTAGGGTGCGAGGCATTAAGTGTCGATGCATTTTTGAAACAGGCCCGCTGCGGCGAGCTGCTGATTGAAGAAGGTGACGTACTTTCCGTAGACGGCAGCACTGGCAAACTGTATCAAGGGCAGCTGCCTATGACCAGTGTACAGGAGCGGGTTTTGCTGGATCAGCTTTTGACGTGGGCACAAGCCCAGGCAGATCTAAAGGTTTACGCAAATGCGGAAACGAAAAATGACATTGAGGCTGCGCTGGCCTTTGGTGCAGCGGGCATCGGCTTAGCACGGACGGAGCATATGTTTTTTGGGGAAGCGCGTTTGTGGAAAATGCGGGAAGTCATCTTGGCAGAAACGAAGGCGGAACGATTGGCGGCTTTGGCTGAGATCAAGGCTTATCAAAAAGCCGATTTCCAAGAAATGCTGCAGGCCGCGCAAGGAAAGAAATGCACGATTCGTTTATTAGATCCACCACTCCATGAATTCTTGCCCCATGAGCATGAACGCCTTGAGATGGCCCGCCGCAGTAAAAAATCATTGGCAGTGATCGAGCGGCGAATTGACGAACTGCAAGAGGTCAATCCTATGATGGGGCATCGCGGCAGCCGTTTAGGACTCAGCTATCCAGAAATTTATGAAATGCAAACAGCGGCGATTTGTGAAGCGGCTGTGGAGTTGCGGCAGCAAGGAGTCGAGGTAGAGGCGGCGATCTTATTGCCCCTGATCAGTTTGCCCGCAGAGCTGCAGGTGTTGAAAGAGACTTTGACACAGGTGATCGCTCAAGCAGAAGCAACCCTTCAGCAACCGTTGCACATCGAGATCGGGATGATGATCGAGACGCCTAGAGCGTGCTTGATTGCTGGGGAGTGTGCTGAAGAGGCGGCGTTCTTTAGTTTTGGTACCAATGACTTGACCCAAATGACCTTTGGCTTTTCGCGGGATGATGCCGGCAGCTTTATTCAAGCCTATTTGCAGTCGGGGATCTTACAAGAAGATCCTTACCAGCACTTAGATCAGGTAGGTGTTGGCGCGTTGATGCGTCAAGCGATCGCCGGCGTAAGAGATCGTCAGCCAGAGCACTCGATCGGTGTTTGTGGCGAAGTCGGCAGCGATCCCTATTCTATTGCGTTTTTGCGAGAGATCGGCATCGACTATGTTTCTTGTTCCCCATACCGGATCCCTGCTGCTTGGTTAGCGATCGCCCAATCAGCCCCCATTATCGAAGAGGCGTCAGTGAGCACCCGCTAAAATAGGAGAAAAAAATACACCGCAGTCCACTAGCAAGGTTCACTTGCTTGGTGGATTACGGTGTGTACGTACAGTTTTGTCCTTACAGGGGCTGATCCGTTTTTTGGATCGCAGGTTTGCGTCCTTTTAAATACCAAGTGATCCCAATGACATGGGCGAGGTAGATGGCAGCGAGGACGAAACGTACCAGCAGATTAGGGATCAGCAGTGCAGGAATTGCAAAGACTATCAGCATCATGGCAAACATCCGGAGCATTCCTTTGGTGCTCAGCTGTTTTTGTACGAGTGGTTTTTCAATGTATTTTTGATAATTTTCTGATTGAACCAAGCGTTGATAATAGGTATCGGAACTCCGCAGCCAGAAATAAGCCGTCAGCAAGTAAAAGACGGTTGTAGGTAAGAAAGGCAAGAAGATTCCTAAAGTGCCTAAACCGAATGTCAGTGATCCACAAAGAAAAAACAGTGTTTTTTTCAAAAGTAACCCTCCTTATTTGGGTGTTTCGTATCTTACCCTCAGTATAACGGAGGAGGGGCTGCTTGAACATGCGTTTTGTGCTTTTCCCCGTTTTTTAGCGGCAATAAGAGTTTTTCTTCCCCTTACTCCTGCTTTTTTGATAGACTAGAAACAACACAAAGGGGGAAGCAGCATGGAAACGATTGAATTGAATACCGGCATTCAGATTCCAGTGATCGGCAGCGGGACGAATACATTTGGGAAAGAAAACCGAGAATACCAAGGTGCGATCAATGATGATACGACAGAGCTATTGACTGCCATCAAGCTTGGGTATCGGCATTTTGATACGGCGATTTCTTACCGCAACGAAGCCGTGGTTGGCAAAGCCATCAAGGAAAGCGGGATTGACCGCAGCGAATTTTTCCTGACTTCTAAGATTCCTGGCAAACCAGAGCATACGCAAGATGCAGCTGCCGTGAAAGCGTCTGTCGAAGCGAGTTTAGCAGCCTTGCAGACGGAATCGATCGATCTTTATTTGATCCATCATCCGTGGGACAACTTGGCAGAGATCGCCGCTGTCTGGGCGGTTCTTGAGGCTTATGTCGATAAAGGAGTCTTAAAAGCAATCGGGGTGTCCAATTTCCAAGAAGAAGAACTCAGCTATTTATTGGCAAACAGTCGGATCAAACCAGCGGTCAATCAGATCGAATCGCATCCAGGCAAGTGGAATGATGCGATCATCTCGTATTCCTTAGACAATCAGGTAGTTCCAGAAGCCTGGGGTCCGCTTTCCCGGATTTCGGAAGCGGCACGGGAAACCTTGACCCAAATCGGGGAAGCGCATCAAAAAACCTGGAGCCAAGTGGTCTTGCGTTACCAAATCGAGCGTGGGGTGATCGTGATTCCGAAATCCCATTCAGAAAAACATCAAGCCGAAAATTTAGCGCTCTTTGATTTCGCTTTGACGGCGGAAGAAAAAGCCGTCATCAAAGAATTATAGGCAATAGAAGCGGTCCTATTAAAGGGACCCTACAGCCAGTGCGGAAACTTCCGTACTGGCTATTTTTATGCAGTCGCAACGCTCCTTGATGACTGAGGAGCTTTTCTATTCGTTACAACAGCAACTGTAAGCCTTAGCAAAAAAGAAAATGCGCTTGCAGCCGTTTCTGACAATGAATCCTCTTAAATATTCAAAGAAATGACCGATTATCCTTACTAAGGGTCGTCTACGGACGAGTCTTCAGTGGATCGTGTGAAATTGGAAATGAAGGAGTGGCACAGTTGTGAAAAAAAGAAAAAAGACGATAGGAATTTATGTGATGATCACCTTGATGCTGGTTGCGGGGATCCCGATCATTGTCATGCTGACAAGTTCCTATTTAACCACCAAGAACTTATTGATTGAACGAAATGATTTGAACAAAGAAAGTGCCGTCAATTTGATCTTGGCGGAAGAAAAGAGTTTGCGCCGATCGACGGAAAGCAAATTGAAATCAATGGCTGAACTGCCAGCGATGAAAACAGAATTCAGCATGGGACGTATCCGTTCAGATCTTTCTTTAGCGATTGCTGGGAGCAACAGCTTCTTAGCAGTAACTTTTGGGACAGAAGATGATGAGTATGTGACCTTCAATCCCTTACCGGATGATTACAAGCCTACAATTCGGCCGTGGTACAAAGGGGCCGTGAAAGCCGAAGGAGAAGTGTATTGGACAGCACCTTATTTAGATACGGTGTCGAATCAATTTGTGACGTCGGCTTCGATCCGGGTCAAAAATTCCCATAATCAAGTGGGGGTTTTAAGCGTCGATGTTTCCTATGAAAGTATTCAAAACATCTTGTCTTCCTTTACCGTAGGGCGGACTGGGAATGTCACCTTAGTTTCAGAATCTGGGGTCATCGTGACCTCGAAAAATACCAAGCAAATCGGTAAGAATATCAAAGAAGAAGAAGTGTTCCAAAAAATCAAAGACGCCAAAGATCCGACAGGTATGGTTGGCTTAGGCGACTCGAATAAAGTCAATGATGTGTTGTATGACAAGTCTGCTGATTCCAATGTTTGGGCGTACTCCGAAGTCAAAGCTAGTGATCTAGACAAAGAGTTAGGGGCGTTAGTCCGCACCACGATTATCGTTACGATCTTGATGCTGCTCTTTGTAGGACTGGTTTCGTATGCCGCGATCAAAGTAGTCGCAGCGATCATCGATTGCTTCAATCGCTACTTTAGAAAAGTCGGTGAAGGCAAACTAGAGAAGATGAGCAAAACCAAACGAGCCAAAGGCGAAAAATGGACATGGGATCAACTGGCACGCCGAGTTGTATATCCAGACAAAGCAGGCAATGAGATCCAGCAAATGGCGGACAATTACAATGTGATGATCGAAGGCACGGGTGCATTGATCCAAAAAGTACAAAAAGAAAGCAACGGTGTCGCAGGAATGTCGGATTCTTTATTAGAATTGTCAAAACAAACCAATATTGCGACAGAAGAAGTCTCTCAAACCATTACGGGGATAGCTGAAGTGACCGGTGCTCAAGCCCAAGAAACAGAATACAGCGTGTCACAAATGCAAAACCTCTCGCAGGTCGTGAAAGAATTACGAGAAAATGTTGGCGGCATGAGCAGCAAGTCGCAAGAATCTACGAAGATCAATCAAGAAAACTTAACGATCATGGATCAAGTCGATGACAGCTGGCGACAAGAGTTGGCACAGATGGAGCGCTTGATGTCGAACATGACGGGAATGAATGATAGTATCCAAAATATCAACTCGATCATTGGGGTCATCAACGATATTTCTTACCAAACCAACTTGCTAGCCTTGAATGCATCGATCGAAGCCGCAAGTGCTGGCGAGTCTGGCAAAGGCTTTGCCGTCGTGGCTGCTGAGATCCGTAAATTGGCGGAACAAAGCAAAGCTTCTACCAAAGAAATCGAAGCGATCATTGAAGAAATTCGTGAGCAGTCTAGTCAAATGGTCAAACAAACGTCGGCGTCTGTCAAAGGCGGCGTTCGCCAAACCAACTTGATCAAAGAAGCGATCTCATCTTCAAAAGAAGTTTTCCAACGCAGCAGCTATATGATCGAAGGCATCCATCATATTGAAGCAGCCAGTGCCCGTATCGAAAATATTCAAAACAGTGTACTGGAAAACTTAGAAAACATTTCCGCATCAACGGAAGAAAATGCCGCTGGCACACAAGAAGTTTCCGCAAATGCAGAAGAAGTCTTGGCAACCATGGATGAATTTACCAACCATGTGGCAGACCTCAGAGACATTGCAGAAGAGTTGAAGCGATTGACCAATCGTTTTGAAGTGGAGAAATAAATCAAGCAAAAAAATCACTCATCAGCTATTCGCAAGAATGGCTGATGAGTGATTTTTGTTTGTTGAGGAGGAGACTACAAAAAAGCCAAGACGAATGTTGCTCATCTTGGCTTTTCATAATGATATTTATAAAACCTTATTACGGGCTATTGTGTCGTTTCGGTCCGCTGGATGATCATCTCCACGCGGCGGTTTTCCGAGCGGCCTTGTGGGGTGTTGTTATCGGCTTTCGGTTCGGTATCGGCAAAGGCTTGGATGGCAGCATTTTTTTCTAAAACGGCGCCTTTGCTGATGAAGTATTCCATAACGGTAATCGCACGAGCGGAACTAAGATCCCAGTTAGATTGGTAGCGGCCATTGCCTTTTTCCGGTACGTTATCGGTATGCCCGGCGATCACGATTTTGTTGGCTTTTAGTTTTTTCAGTGAGTCCGATAGTAGATCCAGTGACTGACGAGTGGTGTCCGTGATCTCGGCGCTACCAGAGGCAAACAAGATGCTGCTGGCTAGCGTGATATGCAAGCCATCGGATTCCAAGCGGACTTCTGTCTGGTCTTTTAAGCCAGAAGCGGCGAGTTCTTGTGACAGCTGGTCGCTGATTTTTTCTAGCTGCTGATTTTCCAGTTGGGTCCGGACCGCTGCTTCTTGCGCTTGTGCTTCGGCAGAAGTGGCGGCTTTTTTTCGCGGCGTGGTCTCGCCCATATCGATCACTGACCCGATGACGGAGGCGTTGCTGTGGTGGCTGGAAAGGATGGTGCCGAATTCGCTTCGGATTTCTTGAAACTTCTCATCATCGACTTTCGCCATGGCAAACATGACGATGAATAAGGCCAGCAGCAAGGTCAACATATCCGAGTAAGGCAAAAGCCACGCTTCGTCTACATGTTCTTCATGTTTCTTTTTTCGCTTCATGTCGCTTCACCCTTTATAATTGTTCTTGCCGTTTTTTCGGATCGATCAAGCTGTATAATTTTTTCTCAATACTTTTCGGCGATTGTCCGGCTTGGATCGCTAAGACCCCTTCAACGATGATCGACATCATTTGGACTTCTTGCTCCGATTTCAAAGTTAATCGTGAGCTAAAAGGAATGAACAGCACATAACCGAAGAAAATACCATAAAGGGTCGCCACAAAAGCCGCCGAGATCATATGACCCAGTGCTTCTACATCCTCTAAATTGCCTAGCGCCCCTATCAGCCCGATCACGGCTCCTAACACCCCTAAGGTCGGGGAACTCGTGCCGGCGGTTTTAAAAATAGCCGAGCCGATGCGATGCCGTTCTTCGATCCCATAGATCTCATTTTCCATGATTTCTTGGATCTGTTCGGCAGCGATGCCATCCACCACCATTTCCAAGCCCTTTTTTAAAAAAGGATCTTCTAAGTTTTGGATAGCACCTTCAAGAGATAGTAGGCCATCGCGCCGAGCTTGGTTAGCTAATTCAACGATGGTATTGATGGTTGTTTTTAAGTCGTATTCTTTATTTTTCAGCAAAACGCCGAAGATCTTCGGGATTTTTTTGATATCACTGCTGGGAAATGAATTGATAACGGCTGCGATCACACCGACGAAAATGATGATCGCGGCTGCCGGATTGATCAAAACGGCCACATTGGCACCTTTTACAATCATCCCAACCACCACAGATATCAATCCTAAAATAATACCGATCAGCAAGAAAAAATCCATTTGTTGCGTCCTCCTAAATTCTATTTCCAGGTTTTAAACCCTCATTTATTTTATCGGTGAATTAAAATCATTCTTAATAGCAAAAAAAAATAATCCAAAAAATAACTAAAATAAATTTTCTGTTTCTCCTTTTTTTGTTCTTTTTTTGACAAGTTTCGTCAAATTGTTGAAATGGTACAGCTTGCAATTTTTGTGAATATTTATAGATGGTACCGTTTTTTTTCGTGAAGCGTTTCTCAGGGTTTGTCATGTCAACAGGCACAAATGAAAATTTTTTAATCAATTTTTCGAATAATACTTGTTTTTTTATCAAAAAACTGATTTTGATCAAAAGGCATAGATATGCTTGTAAAACGCTTTATATCGATCGTTTGCTTTTTATAACTGGGGACGAAATTGCGATGAAACAGTGTTTAACAAATAACATAACACGTCTGTAACTTAAATGTCATATCCGTAAAGTTGCAAAAATCAAATTGTAAAATAAAAATAATTCTACTATAATGACATCACGTCTTCTTGTTTTTTTAATCTATAACAAAAAAATAAATAAATATATTTGTTTCTGTTCCATCGATGAAAAAAACGTTTGGTACAGAAGGTGGAAGGAGCAATTATTGTTGGATACCTATGATTTATTAAAAACAGCTATGAACGTTTCTGCACAACGCGCAGAATTGATTTCGTCTAATATCGCTAATGTCAACACGGATGGGTACAAAGCAAAACGCATCGTGTTTGAAAGCGAATTAAAGCAGGCACTCGCTTCGTCAGGGACCGACGCTGTAACAGAAGCGTCAGTTTCTCAAGTAAAACCGAAAATCACTGAAAATGCAACTACCAGTATCAAAGACAACGGCAATAACGTGGATCTTGAGGTAGAGATGTTGGATCAAGCAGCCAATGGGTTGTATTACAGTGCATTGACCGCACAAGTCAACGGACGCTTGCAAATGATGAACCTTGTCTTGAGTAATTGATAGAAAGCGCAGGAAAAACAAATGGGTATATTTAACGGACTAACGATCAACGCGAGCGGTCTAGCATTGGAACGGTTAAAACTAGATACGATCTCCAGCAATATCGCAAATGTAAATACAAATCAAACACAAACAACCGCGGCTTATCAAAAAAAGAGTATTCTTTTTTCAGAAAATTTAAAAAATAGTCGTGAAGGAACACCTGCTACATACGGTGTCAAAGTGACGGGGATCGCTGCCGATGAGACGGAAAAACTGACCTATGATCCTACCAATCCCGCTGCCAACGCTGAGGGATATGTCGGTCAATCAAATGTGGATATTGCCGATGAAATGGTGGCAATGTTGCAAGCGGTTCGAACGTACGAAGCCAATGTTTCTGCTTCAGAAATGAATAAAACAATCTTGAAAAAAGCATTAGAAATATCAAAGGGGTAACGAGAAAATGGATGGACTTTTAACGACAGGATTAACAGACTACCAAAACGTTTTGCGGACACTAGGCACGGGGGCTGCTTCAAACGAGACTAGTGTTGTGGGCACCAAGGAAAACCAGTTTTCTTCCTACTTGACCAATGCGGTCGATCAGTTGAATCAAAAAACGGCGGTCATGGATCAAGATACTGTCAATTTGATCACCGGCGATGAAAGCGATCTAGGCAATGTGATGATTCGCATGACGGAGGCGCAATTGGCGCTACAAACAGCCGTTCAAGTACGAAACAAGTGTTTAGAAGCTTACAATGACGTGAAAAATATGCAGTTTTAGCAGTGGGTGAGGGAATAAGAATAAATGATGGATAAAGTGAAAGAATGGACAGAACAACTCAAAGACCGTTGGCAAATGCAAAGCTCTTTAAAGAAAATGATCGTTGTTCTTTCCGTTATCAGCGTTCTCGGAATCACAGCAGCTGTTTATTATTTAAATACGCGAATTGAATACGGTATCTTGTTTACGGATCTAAGCGATGCCGATGCGGGAACGATCAGCAAGGATTTGGATGAACAGCAGATCGCCTACAAATTAGCCGACAATGGGACGACTATTTTGATCGATAAGGACCAAGTCGATGAATACCGCATCAATCTTGCCGTGGACAATAAGTTACCAAATACCAGTACAGGCTTTGAATTATTTGATGATGCCAACATGATGACAACGGATGAAGACCGCAAAATCATGTATCAGCGGGCAGTAACGGGCGAACTACAGCGAGCAATCGAGTCGATCGATGCGGTCAAATCCGCCAAAGTTTTACTCGTGATGCCAGAAGAAAGTGTCTTTTCTTCGGAGGAAAGTGCGCCGACGGCCTCTATCGTGTTGTCCTTGAAAAATCAGCAAATCTCAGACGAGTCCGTGCAAGGGATCGTTACCTTGACTTCCGGCGCAGTGGAAAAGCTGAAGCCTGAAAATGTAAAAGTCGTTGATAGCGCGGGCAATACGTTGACTAGAACCGAAGATGAAGCCAGTCAATTAAGTGGCTTAAACAATAAATACATTGCCATCAAAGATTCCTATGAAAAAACGCTAGAAGAAAAAGTAGCGAAGTTGCTGACACCGATCTATGGTGCAGACAAATTCCAAGTGTCGATCAATTTAGACTTGAATTTTGATTCGATCGAGCGGAAGAAAGTCACTTATGATGACCCAGAGATCAAGAGTGAAACAGTGCAGGCTGCTGGTTCGCAAGGGACCGTCCAAGAAGCCCAAACAGGGACTGTGGATGACAATGTCTCCAATGTGACGGGCACGGACGGAGAGGGGAACAATTCCTACAGTCGCTCCGTTGAAAATGAATTGGATACCGAGACCACTACGACCATTACGGCTCCTGGCATGATCGAACGAATGACCAGCTCAATCGTGATCAATGCGAACCTTTCGCAAGCGGATCAAGCAGAATTGCAGCAGTTGATTGCTAGCGCCGTCGGCTATGACAATGATCGTGGCGATCAAATTGCGATCCAAGGGTTTGACTTTGCCCAAGCAGAGGTTGATCCAGCCGCTGATCCTCAAGGGAATGAACAGATTGCAGCTGCCAAAGGTTATGTCAAGTATGCCATCATCGGCGGTATCGTGTTGACCTTGTTCTTGGTGATCTTAATGATCGTTGGCGTGATCCGACGCCGACGCAAAGAAGACGAGTTGGAAGTGGATGTGACGGATGAAATGGTCACTTTTGCACAACCATCCGCTGCTAGCATCGGAGCGAGTAACCCGGTTGCACAAGAAGTCGTTTTTGGCGGTGTCGGTAACCGGTCTGCTGAAACGAAACCAGCGGTGCCAGAAGCATCCACACAAGAAGCCACAGCAGAACATACAGGAGAACCAACATTGGATCAAACGGCTAGAAATTATGCCGAAAGCAATCCTGAAGTAGCGGCGGAATTGATCAAAGCTTGGATGAAAGAAAAATAAGGGGGCAGCCATGGATACAATAGACGGGGTAAAAAAAGCAGCGATTCTTCTGATTTCTCTAGGATCAGATACCTCTGCAAAGATCATGAAGCTGCTGCCAGAATCATTTATACAAAAAGTGAGCTATGAGATCGCCAACATCGACTTTGTCAGTCCCGAAGAGCGGGATCAAGTGTTGGAGGAATTTTCTCATACCGCAACGGCCCGCAAATATGTCTTAGACGGCGGGATCGATTATGCCAAAAATTTGCTGAACCAAGCATTAGGCCCTCAAAAAGCCAAAGAAGTCATTGACGTATTGACTCAGATTCAGCTGCGGGAACGGCCCTTTAATATCGCTCGCAAAGCCGATGTTCAACAGTTGACCAATCTGTTGATCGGCGAACATCCACAAACGGTAGCGTTGATTTTGTGCTACATGCAGCCGGACAAAGCGGCCAGCGTCTTGTCACAGTTTCCCGATCATTTGCAAGTGGAGATCGCTGAACGGATCGGGACGATCTCCAGTACGTCGCCTTTGGTGATCGAACGGATTGAAAAAGTGATCGAGAACAAATTCTCGAATTACATTGAGAACGATACGGAAAATGTCGGTGGTGTGCATACACTGGTAGAAATCTTGAACTCAGTCAGCCGCAGTACTGAAAAGAACATTTTGAACGACTTGGAAAAGCGGCAACCGGAACTATCCAACGAAGTGAAATCAAGCTTGTTTACTTTCGAGGATATCGTGACCCTCGATCGCTTGGATGTTCAAAAAGTCTTGCGAGATGTTCAAAACGATGTCTTAGTCTTAGCGCTTAAAGGCACGACCGACGACATCAAGAACTTTATTTTCTCCAACCTCTCATCACGGGCGGTGGAAAATCTGCAAGAAGAAATTCAATTTATGGGTCCTACCCGCTTGTCTGCTGTAGAAGAAGCCCAACAAAGTGTGGTGGCTGTGATTCGACGGCTAGATGAAACCGGTGAGATCTACATCGGAAGGGGCGACCAAGATGCAGTGGTCAAATAGCAGTTTATTGAAGCAGCAGGCGGTCAAAACGACTGAAGCTGCTCGCAGTATTTTGACGGATACGACCATCAAAGCGCCGATTGAGAAATCGAGCTTAGACCCAGAACTGCAAGCGGCTAGACGTGCACGCCAGTTGGAGCAGGAACGGCATCTGCAGCAAATGGAAGCCTTGAAACAGCAAATCTTGACCGATGCACAAGCGCAAGCGGCGCAAATTCTAGCAGAAGCGAGAACGGAAGGCTTTCAAGCAGGACAAGCAGACGGCTTTCAACAAGGCTATCAAGAAGGACTCAATGCCAGCAAAGAAGCCGCGCAAGCATTGATGACACAAGCCCAAGCCAATGTCGCTGAAGCCGTTTCTGAAATCAACACCTTTCGCTCAGAGAAAAAGCAAGAAATGATCGCTTACGGCACGGCAATCGCCGAAGCCTTGATCAATCAACGTTTTACAGACGAGCAAGCAGGCTTCCTGCCTTTTGTGGAGTCTGTGCTATGGCAATTTGAACAACCCGATCAATTTGTGACTATTCGCAGCCAAGAGCAGCATCTTGCAGGGTTGCGAGAATTGTTGGAAACCAAAAAACAGACGATCAGCGGGTTTCGCTATTTACTCATGGCAGATGACGGCTTGGCGGAACACGATTTTTGTATCGAATCTGAAAATGCCTTGGTGGTTTTTGAACTGAGGGAAGAAATCGCTCGCTTTTTGAGCCAATTTTTAGAAAGCAGTGTGAAGGAATGACGTTTGAATTACCGATCACAGCGCTGCGCAAAACAGCGCAAGCACAGCCGTTCTTTACCACTTACGGCAAAGTCAGCGAAGTCGTAGGTCTGCTGATCAAAGTCGAAGGGTTGGCGGTTTTCATAGGAGAAATCTGTGAAGTCGCACTGCAAAACAAGACACATACAGCTTTAGCCGAAGTCGTGGGCTTTGTGAAAAAAACCGTGCTCCTGATGCCCCTTGATCAGCTAGAAGGCATCGGACCGGGCTGTTTAGTGCGGCCAACTGGCAAATCGTTGACGGTAAAAATCGATGATACGCTGCTAGGGCACACCTTAGATGGACTAGGGCGACCGTTAGATATGGCGCTGGATCTGGAAACTGCGTCAGAATATCCAGTTAGTCAAGATTCTCCTGACCCCTTTCGTCGTCAAAAAATCGCTGAGATCATGCCGACAGGTGTCCGGGCGATCGATGGTCTTTTGACCGTCGGCCTTGGCCAACGGATCGGCATTTTTGCTGGCAGCGGGGTCGGTAAGAGTACCTTATTGGGGATGCTGGCTCGTTATTGCGAAGCAGATGTCATCGTGATCGGCTTGATCGGCGAGCGAGGACGAGAAGTCAAAGAATTTATTGAAAATGATCTAGGCCCAGAAGGCTACCGCAAGTCGGTCGTTGTCTGTGCTACCTCCGATATGCCACCCCTTGTACGACTAAAAGGGGCTCATGTGGCAACGGCGATCGCTGAGTATTACCGCGATCAAGGCAAGAAAGTCGTATTGATGATGGATTCGGTGACCCGTTTTGCGATGGCGCAGCGGGAGATCGGTTTATCAACAGGTGAACCACCGACGACCAAAGGCTATACCCCTTCTGTGTTTACAGCTTTACCGAAGTTGTTAGAGCGCAGTGGGATGTCTGACAAAGGCTCGATCACTGCCTTTTATACCGTCTTGGTAGAAGGTGATGACATGAATGAACCGATCGCTGATGCGGTGCGTGGAATTCTTGACGGTCATATTCTGTTGTCACGGAAAATCGCCGCTCAAAACCATTATCCTGCCATCGATATTCAAAACAGCCTCAGCCGTTTGATGAAGACCCTCGTTTCTGAGGAACAGCATGAACATGCGGGGGAACTAAAAGAAAACATGGCCGTTTATGCAGAGGCCAAGGATTTGATCGATATCGGTGCTTACAAAAGCGGCAGTAATGCGTTGACCGACCAAGCGATCGCGTTGCATCACCCCATCCTAAGGTTTTTACAGCAAAAAGTGGATGAGCGGATCCCATTTGAACAAACGATTTTTGAATTGGCGCATTTGTTCAGTGAAGAAGCGCTGATCGAGCGCCAGCGTTCGACCATGTAAAACAGATCATAAAGGAGCAAACATGCAAGCATTTCACTTTTCCTTAGAAAAAGTATTGGATCACCGAAAAACCATTGAGCAAGAAGCCAAACGAGCGTACGCCCAAAAACAGCAATTGTTGATTCAGCAAGAACAGCACCTGAACACGCTGGCACAGGAAAAAGCCCAGCTTTTTGATGTCAATGAAATGACCATTGGGCGGATGCAAGTGCAGCAACGCTATTTGCTTGCTTTGAATGCCACCATCGATGAGGTTCAGAACAAAATGTTTCACGTGAAGCAAGAATTGGCAGAGTCTTTATCGGTAGTGGTAGAAGCGCAGCAGGAACGCAAGATCGTGGAAAAACTGCGAGAAAAACAATTTGCTGAATACACCTATGAACAGCAATTGGAAGAGCAAAAACAATTGGATGAGTTCGGCAATCGCGCCTTATTTTCTTAAAGAACTAATGTTTTAGTGATGAGATGACCTTGGTTTTAAAGCATTAGCTGAGAGGAGGTGAACAATGAAAGAGATCACAACAAGTGCCGCAACCGCTGTACCTGTCGGTAGCAAATCAAAAAAGATGGAGGCGTCACCAGAGGTCTTCAGTTTGATGATGCGACAGCTGACAGTTCAAGCAGGCAGCAAACTGCCAGCCCCTATCGAAACATCAGGGATGACGGAGCAAATCGCCGCCGCACCAGAAATGGGTACGGCCAGCAGTATGGAACATCTGCCGCAGGAGTCAGAAATCACTTCAGCAGCTGAACAATCTGCAACGACGCAAGCGCCAGAAATGAGCCAGATCAGCCAGACACCTTTTGCAGGCTTGGTTCAGGAAGCGGCACAGGCATCAATGGTAACGACGGAGCAGAACCAAACAAGCGCCACAGCAGCTTTAGCACCAATAGACGTAGCCACCACAGTCATCGACCCCTCCGAGTCTACGCTTGAAGGTCTGGATTTGATGACAAATGACAGAAGTGAAGCCGCAGCACCAACGCTTGAAACGCCTTTGCCAGAAGACTTAGTAGGCGAAGAGCAGTCCACGGCAAAAGGGATCGCGACTTTCAAGGAAATCGATTCAGTAACAAAAGCCTCGATTGCGCAGACGACAGAAGCACAGCTGAAACAGTCCACCGAAGGGACCGCTCAATTGGGCCAAACGGGACCATTGGATCAAGTGTCGCCAGTGACCCACCAAGCGACGGATACGACTAGCACCTTGCAAAGCACGAAGGAAACAGTCGCCAAAAATACGGAAGCTGTTTCTGCACAAGCCATTGCTTTTTCGGCAGTAACCGACAATGAAATGGCGACACCAGCACTGCAACTGCTTGATGTTTCTCCCCTTTTGAGCAAGCAAGGACTAGCGCCAACAAAAGCGAGTATGGAGCAAGCGGCTCTGCCCTTAGCAAAAGCGACTGCCCAACTCGTCCAAACGAGCAACACGTCAAGCGAGAAAAAAATCACGTTGCAATTCGTTCCCGAGAAATTAGGCACGATCCAGCTTTCTCTAGAAACGAATGCCCAAGGCAGCCGCTTAGAACTGACCGTTCAGCAGCCGCAAGCCAAAGAATTATTGCTGTCCATCAAGCATGAGCTAGAGCAAGTTTTGCAAAAGCAAGAGCAGCCGATCCTAGCAATCAAAGAACCTACGTTAGCTTCTGTCCAGCAGGCTGGTCCGCTGTCAAATCAATCCTTTGCCGGCAGTATGATGGCAAGTGACAGTCAGTTAAACCAACAGCGTTTTTTACAGGCTCAAAAAGGACAAAGCAAAAAGCCATTTCATCAAAGCAATACGGTTGAAGAAGAGCAGCAATTAGCACCGATCGATCATGCGATCAGTATTTTAGTGTAAAGGAGGAGACCTATGGCAGATGAAATTACAGCAGCTGCGGCCGGTATTGCCAATACATCGGCATTAACGCAAACAAAAAAATCTTCAGATATCTCCATGGATGATTTTTTGAAGATCTTAGCAGCATCTATGAGCAACCCATCGATGGGAGGCAGCGATTCTTCTGGTGGTGGTAGCACCGACTATATCTCGCAACTGGTTCAATTTACGACCTTAGAGAGCTTGAATGAATTGAGCGAAACGTTGACGACCTCGGTGATTTTACAGCAACAGCAGCAAGCTTTTAGCTTGATCAATAAACAAGTCACTCTGATGGACGGCACAGAAACATTGTCAGGAACCATCGAAAAGGTCCGCTTTGCCAATGGCTACGCCACGATCGTCGTAAATGGCAAAGAATACAGTATGAGTGCGATCCAAGAGATTGGCGGCGAAGCAAAATGAGTTTGACGATTCAACAGGGGCTGCAAAAAGTTGCCGGGGAGCCTTATCAAAATCCCCGCAAAGCCGTGGACAAACAAGCCTTCTCTTCAATGCTTGAACAAAAACAAAATGACATCAAAGTCTCGCACCATGCGCAAAAGCGTTTGACCGCAAGGGAATTGACCTTACAAGACGATGATTACCAATCCCTTTCAACGGCGCTTAGCGAGCTAGCGGAAAAAGGCAGCAAAGAATCACTGCTTGTTTACAAAGATATGGGCTTGATCGCCGATGTCCATTCACGAACCATCATTACGGCGATGGGGATGAATGAGCTTCACACCGTCACCAATATTGACAGCGCCACATTTATCAAATAGCAGCTGGACTGAAAAGGGGCTGCAAGTATTTTCTGAATGACAGAGGAAAATACGCCAACCATAAGGAGGAAAATAAGCATGTTACGATCATTATATTCAGGTGTCAGTGGAATGAAAAATCTTCAAACGAAAATGGACGTGGTTTCAAATAATATCGCCAACGTCAATACGGTTGGGTTCAAATCAAGTCGAGTCCTTTTCCAAGACATGATGAGCCAAACGATGTCTAACGCAACTGCACCAGGCAACGGCTTAGGCGGGATCAATGCAACGCAGATCGGTTTAGGGGTTCAGACGGGCTCCATCGATACCATCAATACAGTCGGTGCCCCGCAATCGACTGGCCGCAGCATGGATTTTTATATCAGCGGACAAGGCTACTTTATGGTACAAGGACCAGGAGCAAATGGCGAAACCTATTACACACGAGATGGCGCATTTGTTCGCGACAGCAACGGAACCTTGACCAATAGTGATGGGATGCAAGTCTTAGGTCGTTCAGTCAATGGCGGTCAACCAGTTGTCTATGATGACAACTTTGATGAAAACACGGCATTGAGCGGACAAGGTGCGGTATCTCCCTTGTCGATTCCAAGCACACTGACCGTCAATGGGGAAACCTTGACCTATAACTCCATGGCAATCGATGCCAATGGCTTAGTGTTGGCAAAATACGGCAATCAAACCTTTGTGATGGGAAAAGTCGGTGTCGCAACCTTCAATAACCCAGAAGGCTTAGAAAAAGTCGGCGGCAACAACTATATCCAAACCAGCAACTCAGGAAATGCGATCGTTGCAGGCCCCGGCAATAATGGAGCGGGAACGCTGCAAGCAGGTGCCTTGGAAATGTCGAATGTCGATCTTTCGACAGAATTTACCGAAATGATCATTGCGAGCCGTGCCTATCAAGCAAATTCAAGAAGTATTACGACTTCTGATGAAATGCTGCAAGAATTATTGAATCTAAAACGTTAAGAACGTGACGCTTCATCATTGAGAGGAGTTTGACCATGATTCTAGTGACCGCATTGAATGGCAAGCCATTCTATTTAAATCCAACATTGATTTATCGGATCGAAGAAATGCCGGATACATTGATCACACTGACAGACGGCAAAACCTTAGTGGTGACGGAAGCTGCGCAAGAAGTTGCGCAGCGGGTGATCGAGTATCATACGGTGATCCATTCGAACCAAGTGAAAACGTAAGGGTGGGAAAGATGGCAAAAGAAGAAAAAGTACCAAAAGCAGAAAAAGAGAAAAAAGGCTTGAACATGGTTGTTTTACTGCCGATCCTCTTGATCGTGGTAGTCGGCGGCAGTATCGGCGGAACCTTAGTGACGAATCACTTTTTGACGGGGGAAAAAACAGCAGCTGCTGAAACAGCAAAAGACAGCAGCAAAATCTCCTCAGACGAAGCGATCGTGGCATTGGATGAATTTTTAGTCAATCTGGCAAAAGAAGACAACCAAGAGCAGCAATACATGAAGGTCAATTTATCGATTTTAGTGGCGGATGAGGAAAAAAGCGCGGAAGCCACGAAAAATGTGGCTGTCATTCGTGACAGCGTCGTAAACTTATTGCGCCAACAAAAGGCCAGCGGTATTTTGAGCTCCGCCGAAAGTGTACCGAATTTAAAAAAAGCATTGAAAGAAACAATTAATCAGGAATACGGATCAGAAATCGCCAAGGATGTTTATGTGACGGATTTAGTGATCCAATAGAAAGAGGCATGTTGATGGAAACATTTTTATCGCTGGTCAAAATGATTGGGTTTTTGCTGCTTATTCTTTATTTGATCAACATTAGTTTGAAATATTTGAATCGTTACACGAACCAGCACAATCACCAGTTGCGTATTTTGCAAAAAATCGCCGTCAGCAAGTCGTCTTCGATCGGGATCGTCCAAATCATGGACAAATGTTATGTCATGAGCTTTTCTGAACAGCAAAATCAGATCATCAAAGAGTTGACGCAAGAAGAAACGGCCGCTTTTTTACAGCAAAGCCTAGAAAGCACCCAAGTGCAAGCTGGCAAAGATTTTTCTGAATGGCTAAACAAAGCCAAGGCGGAAATTGCTGGAAAACGAGGCAAGCAAAAATGAAGATCAAAGGCAGAGATATCAAGATCATGGCTGCGGTCCTTTTCAGCAGTCTGATGCTTCCGCAGACGGCATTTGCGCTAGACACGGAAGACGTCAGTTCCACCATCAACAATTTATTGTCGAATGGGAATGGCTCAAGTGATACGATCAATACTTTCTTGTTGCTGACGCTGCTTTCCCTTTTACCAGTCTTGCTGATCATGATGACTTCTTTTACTCGTATCATCATGGTTTTGTCCTTTGTGCGCAGTTCGTTAGGTACACAGCAAAACCCGCCCAATCAAGTGTTGATCGGGTTGGCCTTATTCTTGACATTTTTTATTATGAAACCTGTGTATACCGACGTCTACCAGCAAGCGATTGAACCGTTTGATCGACAAGAGATCAGCCAAGCCGAAGCCTTTGACCGCTCAGAAAAACGGATCAAGGCCTTTATGATGGTACAGACACGGGAAAAAGACATTGCCTTGTTTGCGGAAGCTGATGGGGAGACCGAAAAGTATCATTCTTCTGACGATGTTCCTCTGACCGTTATGGTACCGGCGTTTATTATCAGTGAGTTACGAACGGCTTTCAGTATCGGCTTTTTGATTTTTATCCCCTTTTTGATCATTGATCTGGTCGTCTCTAGTATCTTGATGTCGATGGGGATGATGATGCTGTCGCCGATCATGATCTCACTGCCCTTCAAGATCTTACTTTTTGTTTTAGTGGATGGCTGGTATCTGATCGTGGAGTCGCTGATCAAGAGCTTTCAATAGCCGCTAAGAAAGGAGCCAAGAGGAAATGACAGTAGAAATGGTACTTGATGTGCTAAGGGAAGCCTTTCTTCGAATTCTAGCGATATCTGGCCCCGCCTTATTGGTTGGCATGCTCGTTGGATTGGTGATCAGTATTTTTCAAGCCACTACCCAAATCCAAGAACAAACGTTGAGCTTTGTGCCGAAACTATTAGCGATTTTTTTGACTTTGATCTTAGCGGGAAATTTTATGCTGAATCTCTTGTTGAATTTTACCGAAATGATCTTCAAAATGATTGCGGCAATGTAAGGAGGAAACCTGATGGCGACGATTCAAGCGACGGTGTTGATTTTTTGTCGAATATTGGCGTTTGTCGTCCTTTGTCCGATCTTCTCACAGCAAAATTTTCCGTCACTGGCAAAAATCGTGATTGGCATGGCGTTGACGGTCCTATGTCTGCCGACGGCACCTGCGATTCCCGAGCTTTCCCTCTTTATGCTGACGGTTTTCGTCATCAAAGAAGTACTGTTTGGGATGGCGATGGGCTATTTGAGCCAGCTGGTCTTTACCGGTGTGGAAATTGCGGGCCAATTGATCGACTTTCAAGTAGGCTTTTCGATGGCGCAAGCCTATGATCCGACGTTGCAAATCGCCTCTTCCCAGTATGGCAAAACGTACTATTGGCTGACGATCGCTGTGTTTTTTGGTCTTGATCTGCATCATCGACTGATCACAGCACTGCTGTTGTCTTTTCGGATCGTGCCCTTAGGCTCTGTGGTGATCCAAGGCACGACGGTTGAAGGCATCGTCAAACTTTTCAGCCAAATGATGGTGATGGCAGTCAATCTTGCGGCACCAATGATCATTGCGCTGCTGTTGGTGGACCTAGTGCTAGGTGTGATCTCTCGTTCGATCCCCCAGATCAATATTTTGATGATGAGTCTCTCGATGAAAACTGCCATCAGTTTTGTGGTGTTTCTCTTGCTATTACCCAATGTCCTTTCGTACTTAGGCAAACACTTGCCAGATACGGTCCGCTACTTGCAGGAGTTTATCGAGTCCTTTCAATAAAGTAACAGGCAGCCAGCAGGAGGTGAGAAGATGGCAGAAAAAGATGGCAAAACCGAGCTACCCAGTGCCAAGCGGCTGCGGGATGCCCGCAAACGCGGGGAGGTACCTAAGACCCAGGAATTAGCAGCTGCTGTTTCGCTGCTGGTCTTCTCATTTTTGATCCTGTCTTTATGGCAGTTTTTCGCCGCTTCTTTTTTGCCTTATTTTTCCCAAAGTTTGGCGCAGCTGGCTGATTATCAAACCAGTTTGGCGGATCTGCCAAAACTGGGGGTGCAGAGTATCTTGCTGCTGCTTTTGTTGTGTGCGCCCGTCTTTCTGGTTGCGCTCGGAGTCGGGCTTATCACGAATTATGCCCAAGTCGGTCTGTTGTTTTCCGGCAAGGCCATCAAACCAGATTTTAAAAAGCTGAACCCCATCAGCGGGATCAAGCAGCAATTCAGTTTGCGCTCGTTGATGAATTTAGGCAAAACATTGGCGAAATTCGGCGTGATCGTCTACTTGTGCTATCAACAATTTTTAGCCGCCGTCCCTGTTTTACTGGGTTTGAGTGAAGTGGGGTTGGAAAAAACGATCCTGTTCATGCTGCTGCGGGCCAAAGAATTGTTTTTACAGATTTCGATTTTCTTGATCATTTTAGCCGTAGTCGACTACGGCTACCAGCGCTATAGCCATCGTAAGAACTTGATGATGAGCAAGCAGGAAGTCAAAGAAGAGTTCAAGCAAATGGAAGGTGATCCGCAAGTCAAAGCACAGCGCAAAGCGAAGTACCGTGCGATGACCCAAAATGCCATCGCCAACGTCAAAGAAGCGACGGTTTTGATCACCAATCCGACCCACTTCGCCATTGCGATTCGTTACGATGCCAGCAGTGAAGGGGTGCCTCGGGTCTTGGCCAAAGGGGCAGATCAGCTGGCGCAGCGGATGAAAGCAGAAGCCCTGAAAGAAAATATCCCACAGATCGAAAACCGTGAAGTGGCACGGGCCCTTTATCGTCAAGTAGAACCCGGGGATCTGATCCCTGTTGAAATGTATGAAGCCATTGCCGAAATCATCGCTTTGGTCTATCAGTTAGAAGAAAGCCAACGCGGCAAGATTTAAGGAAACAGGAGGAACAAAAATGAATGAGGCTGCCTCAAAACCGAAAAAAGGCATTGGTCTGGCGGATATCTTAATCTCGGTGATCGTCCTAGCTATTATTGGTTTGATTATTATTCCATTACCGAGTGCATTATTAGATATTTTGATCATTATCAATTTGACGATTGCGATCAACATTTTACTGATCACCCTGTTTACCAAATCAGTGTTGGAATTCACTACGTTTCCAACCTTGCTGCTGATCACAACGATGTTTCGTTTAGGTTTGAACCTATCTTCCACTCGTTTGATCTTGACCCAAGGAAATGGCGGACACGTGATCGATGCCTTTGCCAATGTCGTTGCCGGCAGCAATTATATCGTGGGGATCATTTTGTTCGTGATCATCATGGTCGTTCAGCTAGTCGTCGTGACCAATGGTGCAGGGCGTGTCTCAGAGGTGACTGCTCGATTCACATTGGATGCGATGCCCGGCAAGCAAATGGCGATTGATTCCGACCTAAATGCCGGTTTGATCACAGAAGCGGATGCCCGCAAACGACGAAAAGATCTGCAGCGAGAAGCTGATTTCTTTGGTTCGATGGATGGTGCCAGCAAGTTTGTCAAAGGAGATGCGATCGCAGGGATCTTGATCACTGTCATCAATTTAGTTGGTGGGGCGATCATTTTCTCCATGGGGGGACAAATGACCGTCATGGAAGCCTTCGCCCAATTCGGGAAACTGGCGATCGGGGATGGCTTGGTCAGCTCGATTCCCTCTTTACTGATTTCGATTGCTTCTGGGGTGATCGTGACTCGTTCCGATAACGATAGTTCCTTTGGTTTGGATATTGCGGCAGATGTGATGCGTAATCCCCAACTGTTTCGGATCGTGGGGGCGATTCTCTTCGTTTTAGCCTTAGTTCCCGGGTTTCCTTTTGTTCCTTTTGTGTTGATTGGCTTAGGCCTTTTCGTAGCCAGCTTTCTGGTGACGCAAAAAGAAGAAAAGCAGCGAGTGGAACAAAAACAATGGGAACAAAAACTGGCACTGGAACTCAAAAAAGAAGCACAGGAAGAAGACGATTCCGTGGCTTCCTTCCAAGTGGAACCAATCTCAGTGGAAATCGGTTATGGTTTGATCCCTATCGTGGATCGTTCGATCGACAACAGCTTGATGAACCGCATCGTGGCGATCCGTAAACAGAGTGCCAGAGAATTAGGGATCTTAGTCAGTCCCGTTCGTATTCGCGACAATCTCTATTTGGATGCCAATGATTACGTGATCAAGATCCGCGGCAACGAAGTCGGCCGCGGCGATATTTACCCGAACAAAGTCATGGTGATCAGCCCGAATGAAGAGCCATTTCCTTTTCAAGGAATCACAACAAAAGAACCAGCCTTTCATCTGGATGCTATGTGGATCGATGAATCCGATAAGGAGATGGCGGATCTGCAAGGGTTTACGATTATCGAGCCGTTGACCGTGATCGCAACACACTTAAAAGAAATCATCTATGCCCATGCACCAGAGCTGTTAGGTCGCCAAGAAGTCAAGAAATTATTGGAGGGCATCAAAGAGCAGTACAATGTCGTGATCGATGAATTGATCCCCGATATTTTGCGGCTCGGCGAGGTCCAAAAAGTTTTACAAAATTTATTGGATGAACAAATTCCCATCAATGACTTAGCAACGATCTTAGAAACCTTAGCCGATTACGGCGTTGTCACGAAAGACGTAGAAGTTTTGACAGAATATGTTCGCCAAGCACTGAAACGGACGATCGCTGCCAAGTATGCCAATGAGAACCACGAGCTGCAAGTGGCGGTGATCCAGCCGAAACTAGAAGAAATCATCGCTCAAAGTATCCAAAAAACCGCAACTGGCTCGTACCCGGTCTTAAAACCAGATACCGTGACCAAGCTGTTGGATTCCATCAGTGGGATCCAACATGCGGCGATCGCTCAAAATATCAATTTCGTGATTCTGGCATCGCCTAAGATCCGGTTAGCATTCAAAAAAATGATCGTTTTTAATTTTCCAGATATCGCCGTTCTTTCTCTGAATGAGATTCCCAATGAAATTGCGATCGAAACGGTGGGCAGTATTGACATTTAAGCAGAATTTTCTTAGGAAGGGGCATCGCCGATGTATGAAGTCGATCGAGAAGCGGAGATCATCAAGTATCTGCCGCTAGTGGAACGGGTGGTTCAGCGCCTGTCTATCAAAACCGCCGATTATGAATCAGGCGATCTCTACAATATTGGGGTGATTGGGCTGATGGATGCCTTGCGGAAATTCGATCCCTCAAAAAAAGTTCCTTTTGAAAGCTATGCAGCGATTCGTATCAAAGGGGCAATTATTGATGAAGTACGCAAGCACGCCAAAATCTCCCGATACAAAATGGCGGCAGTCAATCAGTTTTATCAAGCACGGCAAGAGTTGGAGCAAAGCCTCAAAAGAGAAGCGACCGACACCGAGATCTGCAAACAGCTGGGAATCAACCAAAGTCAATTAGCGGATATTTATGAGAGTCTGCACTACTTAGCCAGCGTCTCTTTGGAAGATACCTTGTTTGCTTACCAAGAAGAAGGCATGACCTTAAAAGATATGGTTCGGGATCCAGCCGAAAATGTCGAAGATACCTTGGTCGCTGAAGAAAAACGCACCGCCTTGGTGGCGTGCATCAAAAAATTAGGGGAACGAGAACAATTGATTTTAAGTTTGTACTATACCGAGGAACTGACGTTAAAAGAAATCGCTGAAATCTTAGAAGTCTCGATTCCACGAGTTTCACAAATTCACGGCAAAACGATTGCCAAATTACGCACATTGATTGAGGAGGAACTGGCATGATTCGAGGATTGGATGTCTTATCACGGAACATTTCATTATTACAAAAGCGACAAGAGACGACGAGCGGCAATATTGCCAATGTCAATACAACAGGGTATCAAGCAAAAACCTTGTTCCAGTCGGCGCTAGATGAAGTGGTGCTGCATAATTACCAAAGCGGGCCCAATGCGGATACTCGTCGCGATATCGGTGGGTTGTCTTTAGGGACCCAATTGGCAGGCAGTACCATCAGTCAAGACCAAGGCGCTGTCAAACAGACGGGACAAGCCAGTGATTTTGCACTGCTTTCCGAAGGCTACTTTGTCGTTCAAAACAATGCGGGGCAGCGGTTGTATACGAGAAATGGCGACTTTACCGTCAATCAGCAGAATCAATACGTAACACAAGAAGGCTATCTTGTCTTAGGTGCCAATGGACAAGCAGTCAGCGCCTTGGGACCAGCGAACTTTCAGATCCAAACATTTCCCCCAGAAGCATTGACTACAGCTGGTCAAAACTATGTGACTAGCAACGCAGCAGGAACCACGGTGAATGCATCCGTGATCCAGCAAGGTGCCTTAGAACAAGCCAATGTAGCGGTTGCCGATGAAATGGTGGCGATGATCCAGACTTCTCGGGAATTTGAAGCCAATCAGAAAGCCTTGAGTTCAACGAATCAGACATTGCAAAAAGCGGTCAACGAATTAGGAAAGATTTGAGGATGAGTCAATGAATATCAGTGGATTATTAGGAATCAGCCGTTCTGGGTTGAATCATTTGCAGACAAACTTAGACACGACAGCCAACAACATCGCCAACGTCAATACCAATGGCTACCAAGCACAAACGACGCACTTTCAAGCATTGATGGAAAATGCCATCGGTGCAGAAGAAACGCTGTTTAATGGCAACGCCGCCCAATATGGTGCGTCAATGGGGGCGAAGGCAACCACGACCACCAGTTTTGCCCAAGGCAATCTGGCGGGCACTGCTCAGCCATTAGATCTCGCGATCCAAGGCAATGGCTTTTTCGGGGTTCGGGACCAAACCGGTCAATTGCTGCTAAGTCGAGCAGGCAATTTTCATTTAAGTGAGAACAAGCAATTAGTCAATAGTGAAGGGTACCCTGTGGCAATGACCACAAACGTACCGACCGCGCAGTGGCCAGATGCGCAGCAAATCGCAATAGATGCCAGCGGTCAGTTGACGACGGAAGAAAATGGTCAGACTCGCGTGTTGGGACAGCTGACCCTTTATCAGCCGACGAATACAGAAAACATCACGCCAATGGGCAACCAACTGTACAGTGCCGGTGATCAAGCGTTGCTTACTTCGCAAACCAATCCGGCAGCCTTTGGCAGCGTGTTGCAAGGACAGTTAGAACAGTCGACGGTGGATCTAGCGACGTCCATGACAGACTTGTTAACGACCCAGCGTGCGTATGGATTGAATACGAAAGCCATGCAGACAGCTGACGAGATGTGGTCCGTGATCAATCGTTTTACAGATTAGAGGAGAAAGAACATGATTCGCTTAACCAAGGTCAGTAAAAAATTCAGCAATGGTACGTTGGCATTGGCCGATATTTCTGTTGCGATCCCTCAAGGAGAATTTATCTATGTGGTGGGTCCCAGTGGTGCCGGCAAATCGACCTTATTCAAATTGCTCTTGAAAGAAGAAGAGCTTTCGGCCGGTTCTATCCAAGTCGGCAATGTCTTGTTGGAACAACTCAAAGACCGTCATCTCTATATGATTCGACGACAAGTCGGTATCGTCGGACAAGAAGACCTTTTGCTTCCTTATCTGACGGTTGCCAAAAACGTTGACTATGCGCTGCAAGTACTTGGCACTCCCCGTAAGCTGCGTCAGGAAAAAACCGCCAAAGCACTGCAACTGGTGGGTATGTTTCCTCAAAAGGATCACTATCCTGAAGAGCTTTCCGTGGGACAGCGCAAAAAAGTAGCGATCGCGCGGGCGATCGTCACAGAGCCAGCAGTCTTGATCGCCGATGAGCCCACCGCCAATCTGGATGCGAAATCAGCCGTTGAAGTCATGAAACTACTCTTGCGGATCAATCAAGTCGGTGCCACGATCCTCTTGGCGACCCACGACAGTACGATGGTCAATACGGTCCGTAATCGGGTGGTCGAGCTGCAAAACGGTCGCTTGGTTCGTGATGAATACCAAGGCGGCTATACGCGCTTTGCTGATCCAAAAGATACATATGTCTGGTGAAGATGCTTAACTTTTCTAGCAAAAGATCCGATTAAAGAACTAGAAGATTGTTTTCATAATCGGATAAAGAAGGAGTGACCCAACGATTATCAAGTGAAGAGCGAATCTTGATAAACAGCACGACTGATCATTTTGCATAGGAAAGGATACTGTTATGAAGAAGAAGGTACAAGCTATCATCAAAAAAATCCGCTTGGCGGCGTTGATTCCGCTAGGGTTTACCCTGATCGTATTATTAGGATGCTATTTCTTCGTGATCCGCACCCACGGAGACGGACAAGCAGCAAAAAGTTTCTTTATTTTTTCAGTGATCGTATTGCTGCTAGAAATCGCAGTGATAGTAGGAATGACCTATTTGGTAAAAAAAGAGACCCACTCGGGCATGGATACGTTGTTGACAGAACTAGAAGCAGTTGGTTCTGGTGATCTGTCGCATATCGATGAGATCGGCAGCAGCGACCAAAATTCCCTTTTTGGGCAAGTTCAAAATCGTTTTCAAGGGGTTTTAAACACCTTCAAAGCGGTGATCGTTGGCATGCACGAAGAAAGCAGCCGAATGGAAAAAATGGTAGGCGGCCTAACGACAACCTCAAAAAATGCCAAAAATTCAATTGAAAATGTGCGTCAGACGATGAATGCCATCGCAGATGCCACTAGTTCACAAGCCTCCGAAGCGGAACAAACCTCCTTTGATATGGACGAGCTAGCCTTAAGTATCGAAGAGATCCACAAAGAGATCGAATTGATGAACGGCTATGTGGGTCAATCCCAAAGCAGCAATGTCCACAATTCAGAAATGATGTTCCATGTATTTGAAAGCTGGGAGATCGAACGGCAAAACCAAGCGGAATTAGTGGAAAGCATGAACGACATGAACGAAGATGTCCAAAGCATCGGTAAGATCGTTCAGCTGATCAATGACATTTCTGATCAGACCAACTTACTGGCATTGAATGCATCCATCGAAGCAGCTCGAGCTGGAGAAGCGGGCCGAGGGTTTGCCATCGTTGCGGAGGAAGTCCGCAGCTTGGCGGAACAAAGCAGTCAATCAACGAAAAGCATTCGTTCGATCATTGAAACGATCCGCAAAAAATCGGAAAAAGTGGTCTCTGCAGTGACGGATTCCTTTGAAAGCGGCGAAAAACAAACCAACAATATCAACAAAGCGATCGAGTCAGCCAATGAGATCTCTGATATTGTCGAAAAATTGGTTTCAAGTATTCAAGCCGTGGAAGCCCATATTACCGGGATCGTTGAGAAAAAAGACATGGTTCAAGTTTCCGTCAGCAACATTTCGGCTGCTGTTTCGGAAACCTCTGCCGGCACCCAAGAAGTAACGGCAAACTTAGAGGACTTCTACTTAGTCATCGAAGACTTTGAGCGGAATGTGCAAGAGATCGAAACGATCGCCACTATCCTTAAATTCCAAGTGGATAGTTTCAAATTCTAAAAAGGAGCAGTGACGCCAATGGAACAATACGTTGTATTTAAAAGTCATCAACAACTCTTTGCCTTGCGTATCGACTATGTGGTACGGGTCATTGAGGCTGCTTCTTTTACACAGCTGCCGGAAGTGGCGGATTTCGTGTTGGGGATCCAGCCTTTTGAAGAGGCAATGGTTCCGATCATTGACATCCGCAAAAAGCTGTTTGATGAATTTACGCCGGAAACTGGGCAAAATGTGGTCTTGTTGTGTCACTGGCAAGAGCAAGCGATCGGCCTTTACGTGGAAGAGATCGTCGGCATTTTACCGCTAGTTGAAAGTCCCAGCAATGCGGAATTAAATACGTCAGGACTCAAGCAAAACTATATCGAAGCCTTTTTGGAAAAAGACGATGAACTTGTGCTGGCATTGGAACTGCCATTTCTCTTCAGCTATGAACAAGCCGCTGAGATGACGGCGGAGTTAGACGCCTATCAGACAGAGGAATTGGCAGCCGCCAATGACGATGACAATGATGACCGTGAATGAGGAACTGCATGTGGGGATCTCGGAGTATAAGATCGCCCAAGCGCCAACGCGTTTGATCACGGTGGGTTTAGGTTCTTGCATCGGCACGATCATTTACGATGAAGCCAGTCATATCGGCGGCTTGAGTCATATTATGCTGCCAGATAGTCAGCCTTTTTTGCACAAGCGGGAAATCAAGCCCGAGAAGTTTGCGGATTTGGCATTGCCGGCGATGGTGACTGAGCTGGAACAAAAGATCCGTCGGCCTCGCTTTCAAGCGAAAATCGTTGGCGGCGCCAATATGTTTCAGTTCCAGACGCTTAACGCTGCCAGCAATATTGGTCAGCGCAATATTGAAGCCGTCGAGGAAGTCTTGGCTCGGCTAAACATTCCGATCGTGGCCAAACATGTTGGCGGCAGTGCTGGTCGAACGATGATCGTGGATCTTCAGGATTTCAAGACCATGGTTCGGCAAGTCAAACAAGAAATCGTTTATTTGTAAAAGGAGTACAGGGATATGAAAAAAGTAATGATCGTCGATGATTCGGCATTCATGCGGAAAGTAGTGACAGATTTATTGAATCAGCTGCCTGATATCGAAGTGACCGTCGCTGCCCGCAATGGCAAACAAGCATTGGACTATCTGACCAAAGAAGCGATCGATTTGGTAGTAATGGATGTGGAGATGCCTGTGATGAACGGATTAGAGACCTTGCGGAGGATGAAACAGCAATCAGCCATTCCCGTCATCATGCTTAGTTCATTAACCAATCAAGAAACCACGATTGAGGCATTGGCGCTAGGCGCCCGAGATTTTGTCGAAAAACCGGTCAGTCTATCGATGATTGAAAAAGAATGGATCGCTGAATTTCATCAAAAAATTTTGGCGATGGATCATGAAGCCGGCACGGTTCAAACCCTGATGCCAGCGATTGCCCAGCCCACTAAGCTGACGCAAAACAGCTTGCCGGTATCACTTGATGCGCTAGTCATTGGTGCTTCAACAGGCGGACCGCGTGCCTTGCTGGGGATAATCCGCCGTTTGCCTGCGCGTTTGCGTTGTCCCATTTTGATTGTTCAGCATATGCCTGCGGGATTTACGGCTTCCTTTGCAAAGCGCTTAGACACAGAGACAACCGTCCGAGTACAAGAAGCAGTCGATGGCATGCGGATCGAAAATCAAGTGTATCTTTGTCCAGGGGATTACCACATGACGGTCAAACAAGGGCACTTGCAACTGGACCAGCGAGAAAAACGACATGGGACGCGGCCAACCGTCGATTATCTTTTTTCCTCAGCAGCTGACTACTATGGCCCGCAACTAGCGGCGGTGGTTTTGACGGGGATGGGAAAAGACGGCACCGCTGGCTTACGACAGATTCAAGCGGCTGGGGGCTATACGATCGTTCAAGACAAAGAAACGTGTACAGTCTTTGGGATGCCGCGGTATGCCATTGAACAAGGAGTCGTGGATGAAGTCCTGCCGTTGCAGGGCATTGAAGCAAAAATTGCACAGATGGTCAGGTGAAGAAGATGGAAGAAGAATTTGCCTTATTTAATGCGTGGGTGGATCGCCGATTAGGGATTCCCTTAGCCGCATACAAAGAAAATCAAATGCAGCGCCGCATCCTTACGATCATGGAAAACAGCGGGGCAAAAACGTTGAGGGAATACCAGCAATTGATCGAAGGAGATGACGGGGTGCGGGCGGCTTTTTTAGCCCATATCACCATTAACGTAACGGAATTTTATCGCAACAAAGAACTGTTTGACGCCTTTGAACGCGTCTTGAAAACCATTGTTCTCCCGAAAACCACGCTGCCAAAAATTTGGAGTGCCGCATGTTCGATTGGGGCAGAACCCTATACGATCGCCATGCTGCTAGAAAAAAACCAAATTGCCGCAGCCAATGTCTTGGCCACTGATATCGATACGCAAATTTTGGCAAAAGCCAAGCAAGGACTCTATCGAGACCACGAATTGCGGAATGTCTCAGCGGCAGAACGTACCCGTTTTTTTGATGCAAAAGAAAAGAACCAGTTTCAAATCAAACCAGAAATCAAACGGCGGGTTCATTTTAAGCAACACGATCTTTTGAAAGACCCGTACAATGGGCCTTTTGATGTGATCGTTTGCCGCAATGTGACGATTTATTTCAAAAGTGATGCTCGGGATGCCGTCTATCAGAAATTCAGCGATGCATTGGTGCCAGGGGGCATTTTGTTTACGGGAGCGACAGAAACGATCAATTTTGCGGAACAATTCGGTCTCAAGAAAATCGATTCGTTTATCTATCAAAAAGTATAATTTTGTAAAGGAGGGACCCATTTGGATGACAATAGTGTCTATCGTACCCTTTTCTTTGAAGAAACAGACGATCATTTAGCGCAGTTGAATGATCATGTCTTGCAATTGGAAAACGATCCAAAAGATAGCGCCTTGCTGAATGATATTTTCCGTTCTGCCCATACCCTTAAAGGGATGGCGGCAACGATGGGCTATGACGTCATGACGCAGCTGACCCATAAAATGGAAAATATTTTTGAGTTATTTAAAACAGGGACCTTGCAAGTGACCCAGCAATCGATCTCATTGATTTTCAAATGTCTAGATCGTCTGTCAGAACTTGTGGAGGATCTGCGGGAAGAACGTGACCTGCAGCCAGCTCAAATTGCCGATTTATTGGCCGAACTTGACCAAACAGAACATTCTGGCGGCCTACCAACCGAGACAGAAGCAAGTCAAAAACCCACCGCAGTGGGCGCATTAACCCCACAGCTTCAACAGATCGACCCTTCTGATCTGTATGTGATCGAGCAAGCGGCTGGAGATGGCTATCAAGCGGTCCAAATTGCTGTTCGCTTAGATGCCCAATCCATGTTAAAAGGCGCTCGTGCCTTCTTGATCATGGAAAAGCTGGGCCAAGCAGGGGATGTTCTCTATACAGAACCAGATGCCCAAACACTCGAAGAAGGCACCTTTGAATCAGATTTTTCACTGCTGTATTTGACGCAGCAAACACTGGCTGATGTCGAGCAAAACATCGCCAGCAATAGTGAGATCGAAGCCTTCGTGGTGGCACCTTTTGATCCATCAGCCGCTGTGTTGGAGGAGGCAGAAGAGTTACTTCAACCAGCGCCGACCCAAGAGTCAGAGACTCCTGCCCTTCAGCAAGCGACAACAGAAACGAAAGAAAAATCGTCGGCGCCCGCGCATCATGCGTCCGCCCAAAATCAATCGATCCGAGTCGACTTGAATCGCTTAGATTCATTCTTGGATCTCGTGTCCGAATTGGTGGTCTATCGCAATCAATTAGAGGATGTCAGTGAGCGGGAAAACATCGAAGCAGTCAAAGACCCCTTAGAGCAAGTTTCACGATTGACCTCTGAGCTGCAAGATTTGGTCTTGCGGATCCGCATGCAGCAAGTCAATGTCGTCTTTAGTCGCTTTCCGCGAATGGTTCGGGACTTATCCAATGAACTGCAAAAAGAAATAGAACTTGTCATTTTTGGGGAAGAAACGGAATTGGATAAAACAGTGGTTTCTGAGTTGAGTGAACCTCTGGTCCATCTATTGCGTAATTCTGTCGATCACGGCATCGAAGCACCCGATGTTCGAGAAAAATTGGGCAAACCGCGCAAGGGTACGATTCGTTTGGCGGCCTACCAAGAAGGCAATCGCGTGATCATTACTTTAGAGGATGATGGCAAAGGCCTTGATCCGCAAGTAATCAAAGCAAGTGCTGAAAAGAAAGGCTTAGCAACGGAAGGCCTTTCCGATGAAGCGTTGCAGCAGCTGATTTTCCATCCTGGTTTTTCAACGGCGCAAGAAGTGACCAATATTTCTGGGCGCGGTGTCGGGATGGATGCTGTGCAATCGAAGATCACCCAATTAGGGGGCACGATCGAAATGAAGAGTCAGCCGAATAAAGGCACGCAGTTTGTGATCAAATTGCCATTGACCCTGTCGATCATTCAAGCGTTGATGGTTCGTGTCGGAGCAGAAACCTTTGCGATCCCATTAAATCTCGTCGAACGCGTGGTGATGGTCAAAGAAGAAGAGATCATCCAGACGGTATCGGATGAGGTCTATCGTTTTCAAGAGGAGTTGATTCCCTTGGTTCGGACCGATCAACTCTTAGCGATCGAAAGCGATCCATCTGAGAAAAAATTCGCCATCATCGTCAACAATGACCAGCAATTTCACGGCATTTTGGCAGATGAACTGATCGGCCAGCAAGAAATCGTCATCAAGAAAATCGATCCGCTGCTGCAAAAGCTGAATCGCTATCAAGGAGCAACGATTATGGGTAACGGCTCGATTGCACTGATCTTAGACATTCATGCCATCTGTCAGGAAAAAAAGGATGACCGCTTATGAGTTATACAGCGCTGCAGATCGATGGCCTAAAAGAACTGATCAATATCGGCGGTGGTCACGCTGCGACGAGTTTATCAAAGCTCGTCCAACAACCGATCGATATGCGGGTACCGGAAGTCGAGATTCTAGCTTATGAGGACCTGTATCAGCAGATCATGGCGGAAGACAAAGAAGTTCATGTGGTAATGAGCCAGATCGAAGGGGCGTTTCGAGGGATCTTCTTGTTTGTCTTAACGGATGAATCCGCCGCAAAATTGCGTCAGTTGATGATCCAAGAAAGCGATCCGTCTGAAGAATTGAAGCAATCGGTCATCAACGAGTTGACTAACATTCTTACCAATTCTTTTTTGATCGCGATCGGCCAACTATTGGAAACTCAGCTGAGTGCGTCTTTACCAAGCGCCAGCTATGATTTCTTTGGCGCAGCGATCAGCTCCATCTATTTGGCGATGGCCCAGTATGATGAGCAGGTGATGGTGATCCGTAATGAGTTCGTCTACGCCAAAGAAACATTAGAGGCATCGTTATTTTTGATTCCAGAAATCGGTGTACTAGAAAACATATTTGATTCATTAGGAATTTGAAAGGGGCAAATACAATGTCAAAAAAAGTATTGATTGTGGATGATGCGGTATTTATGCGCATGAAATTAAAGGATATTTTAGAAAAAAACGGCTATGAAGTCGTGGGGGAAGCCCAAAATGGCCAAGAGGCTTTTGAAAAATACCAAGCAACGACACCAGACTTAGTGACTATGGATATCACGATGCCAGAAGTGGACGGCTTAGAGGCATTAAAAATGATCCGCACGTTTGATGCGCAGGCCAAAGTCGTAATGTGCAGTGCCATGGGACAACAAGGAATGGTGATGGATGCGATTCGCGCCGGTGCGGTGGACTTTATCGTGAAGCCCTTTGACACGGACCGCGTAATCACTGCCATCGACAAAGCCTTTGCCTAATGCCTAGGAGGATAGCGACATGCAGATGATTCTTTTCAAAATGGCTCAGCAGTACTATTTGATCTCGGCGGACTCGGTGGACGAGGTCATTGATGCCCCTTCCTTTACGAAGGTGCCCTTAGCACCAGAGTGGGTGGAAGGGTTGATCAATCTGCGGGGGTCTGTCGTAACGGTGATTCGTTTGGCAAAATTGATTCCCATCATGGAACCAGCCTACGAAAAAAACATATTGATCATGAAGAAGCAAGAGGAGACCAAAGGGGTCCTCGTAGAAGAAGTAATTGAAGTACTTGATATCACTGAAGACGATATCCAACTGGGCAATCAAGAGACAGAACATGCCGTTGGGGTCGTGACGATCGGTGAAAAAGTAGCCAGTGTGATTCAAATCGATCACATGATTTTTTAAAAAAATGGGGGATTAGTGTGGATCAGGTATTGACGCAGCAAGAGATTGATTTATTGTTGAATGCGATGAGCAGCGGAGAGATCGATCAAGAAATTATTGAGATAGAAGACAAACAAGCCAAAGTGAAAGCCTACGATTTTCGCCGACCAACAAAGCTGTCGAAAGAATACGTCAATACCCTGCACATGATCTTCGAGGATTTCTCGAAGATGAGCAGCAGCATGCTTTCTACCCAACTGCGGACCAATGTTTCTTTGCAGTTGGCAGCTATCGAACAAGTCAGTTATGACGAATTTATCCATTCGATACCAAAATTTACTTTGTTGGGGCTCTTTCATTCTCAGCCTTTGAGCGGGATCCAGATGATCGAGATGAACCCGCAACTGTGTATGATGTTGGTGGAGTTGTTGTGCGGCGGCTTGGATGTTTATCAAAACAAGCCGATCGAAATGGATTTTAGCGAGAAAAAAAGTTTTACTGATATTGAAACAGCGATCTTGGAAGAAGTAGTAGCACAATTTGTACGGGTCTACCAAAATGTTTGGAAGGACATCGTTGCCTTGGATTCGGTTTTGGATGGAATCGATACGAATCCGCAATTGATGCAAAACATGTCGCCCAACGAACCCGTCGTATTAGTGACCTTTACTATCAAAATTTTTGAAGTGAAACATTTTATCAATCTATGTATCCCCTATGTCTTCTTTGAAGGGATCATTGATAAATTAAGTTTCCGCAATTGGTTTGATAGCAATCAGCCCGTCAACCAAGACGATAGCCGCGAGTTGCAAAAAAGTTTGAATGGGGTCGGATTGAATCTAGAAGTTCTGCTGGGCCATGCTCAAATGAGTCTTTCTGAGTTTCTCCACTTAGAAGAAGGCGATGTCATCAAACTAGACAAAAAAATTACTGAACCATTAGAGACCTTCATCGATGGAAAACCTTACTTCCGAGCAAAACCTGGGAAGCAAGAGGACCGTTTAGCCATTGAATTATTAGACAAGTTAGAAGAGGAGCAAGAACTATGAGTGAACGTTTATCCCAAGCAGAAATCGATGCATTGTTGAATCAAAGTGCCCCAGCCCAGCCGCAAGGATTAGAAGAGCAAGTCAAAGTCGACATTATCGGCGAAGTTGGCAATATCTCCATGTCGCAAGCGGCGACGACGTTGTCTTCCATTCTTGATCGTCGGGTCAGCATCACGACTCCCCGGGTGTCTAAAATCAAATTTGGTGAGATCTTAAACGACCTCGTTGCACCAAAAGTAGCAACGACAGTTGAATTTAAAGAAGGCCTTTTAGGCAGTAATTTGATGCTGTTAGAAGTCAAAGATGCCATCGTGATCGCTGATTTGATGATGGGGGGAACCGGTGAAACCAGCAACACCCAATTCACGGAATTAGAGCTAAGTGCTGTGGCAGAAGCCATGAACCAAATGATTGGGACTGCCTCGACTTCGATGGCGACGATGATCAGCCGTAAAGTGGATATCTTACCGCCGATCGTCAAACTATGGGAGACACCAGAAAACATTGAGTATAGCGGGATCGAGGCAGAGGAAGAGATTTATTGTATCTCATTTTCTTTGCGCGTCGAAGGTCTGATCGAAAGCAAAATCATGCAGATCTTTACGGATCCGGTGGTTAACGATATCGCCAGTGCGATGCTGTCCGATGAAGCGACTGTCGTTACTCGAGAAACACCAACACCGCAGCCAACGGCACCCGTTGCTGCGCCTACCCCTGAACCGGCGGCTACATCAAAACCCGTTGAAGTCAGCAAACCGGCGTTTCAAACATTGGCCTCTAGCGGGGTGAGCGATGGGGATAATTTGGACTTGATTCTTGATGTGCCACTGGATCTAAGTGTCGTGTTAGGCCGCAGCAAAAAAACCATTAAGGACATTTTATCTTTCAATACAGGGTCCGTCATCGAACTGGAAAAACTGACGGATGAACCGCTAGAGATTTTGTTGAACGGCAAACTGATCGCCACTGGGGAAGTCGTGGTCATCAATGAAAACTTCGGCGTACGGATCACCAACATTCTTTCGCAAAAACAACGCATCCACAATTTGCATTAATTTGAAGAAATCGCAAAAAGTTAAACATATGGGTTTAACTTTTTTGTGATTTGACCGATAGTAGAGGGTAGAAGAATGAGAACGGAGGAGAACCTATGAAAATCGAAAGAGGTTACGCAGAATACAGCGACAAGGCTATCAAACGTGAAGCGGTCAAACAAGAAAAGCCAACTGCTGCTCAGACAGAAAAAACCGTCGATGTTCAATTGTCCGAAACAGCTCAAGCCATTCAAAAGAGTGCCAATCAAACAGCCAGTCGCAGTGAACGAGTGGCAGAATTGAAACGAGCGATCAAAGAAGGCACCTACCAAATATCTGCCGAAACGATCGCCGATAAAATGCTGCAGCAAGATGAAAAGCAGGTCGACTAGATGACAGAACGGGAATTTGAGCGTCAGCTACAGCAGTTCTTGCGGTTGCTGCAAAAAGAAAAGACCTGCTTGATCAAAAATCAAGCAGAAAAATTACCAGAACTCGTCGAGAAAAAAACCGCCTTCGTACCCGTTTTTTCCACGTATGAAGGAACTCTTTCAGTGGCGATCAAAGAACTCATCCGCCAGATCCAAGTGCAGCAAGCCGAGAATCTCCTGCTGACGGAACAAGCCATTAGTTTCCAAACCGTTTTGATGGATGCAGTCAAAGAAAATATCAAGACACCGGCAAATACGTATTCGAAATACCAAGAAAAACAAGCAGTCTCAACAGCGATCATCGATCAAAAAATGTAAGGAGTACTACTATGACAGGACTATTCGGTTCATTAGGCACCGCAACCCGGGGCATGACCGCCAATCAAGCAGCGTTGCAAACCAGCAGCCACAACATTGCAAATACCAATACAGACGGCTACTCAAGACAACGAGTCAACTTGCAAGCCGAAGCGTCTTACCATCTAGCGGGTGTCGGCAGCATCGGTATGGGTGTGAAAGTCGGCAGTGTCGAACGGATCGTCGATGATTTTGTCATTGGACAAGTACGCAATGCCAATTCTACCTATACATATTATGAACAAAAAGCAGACATATTAGGACAGCTGGAAAGTTTAATGAATGAGCCTTCCGACAACGGACTGTCCAAACAGCTGGCAACGATGTTTGATTCTTGGACCGCATTAGCCAACAATCCTGAACTGGATACGTCTAAGACCCTTGTGCTGGAAAACAGCAGTACGTTTGCCGATACCATCAACCAAATGGGCAAACAAATGACGCAGCTGCAAAGCGACACGCTGGATACCATCGAAAAATCCGCGCTGGACTTCAATGAGAAGGTCAAGCAGCTGCAATCCTTGAATGAACAAATCTATGGGTTGACGACAAGTGGTGAAACACCCAATGATCTCTTAGATCGTCGAGACAGTCTGTTGAAAGATCTCTCGGGTCTAGCAGGGATCGAAACCAAGACCGATCAATATGGCCGTGGGTTTGTATCTATGAGCGGACAGACGATTTTAAGTGCGGAGGAACGCAATACCCTTAGTGTGGTGGTGGGACAAAGCGACACAGGCGCCTTAGTTTCCAAAGACGGCAACGCCTTGAATCCTGCCGAAACCATCACGGGGTCTTATCCAGCTGGAACCGTCTTGTTGACGAAAACCACCGACAATGGCGACACCGCCTATACAGAATTGCCGATCAAAGAAGGGGCGATCGGTGGCCTGCAAGCATCATCTAGTGAAATCGGCAGTCGCTTGACGGAATTGAACAACTTTACGACGACGATCGCGCAAGCCATGAACATGGTCTTTACCGGCGGCGCTTCTCGTACAAGCGGACTATTTGAGATCGGCCAAGATGATACCGGCACAGCGACGACGATTCGGGTCAGCCAAGCACTGTTAGATAACCCAAGTCTGGTGACCGGCGGAACGAGCAATGCAGCAGGAGATGGTTCAAGAGCTGCTGCAATGGCCAAACTCAGCAGTGCCAAATTGGATTTCCCGTTGTCAGAAAAGACGATCGCTTCTTTTGATTCTGAGACATTGACGTTTGCTAATGCAGCATCCGGCATGAGTGTCAGCAGTTATTTTAACAGCATCGTCACCAAAAACGGGATCTCAAAACAGCAAGCCGACAATACGGTCAGTGCCCAATTGTCGCTGCTGAATCAACTAGAATACAAAAATCAATCGGTGTCCGGTGTTTCATTAAATGAAGAAATGTCAGATGTGATTCGTTTCCAACAAGGATTTCAGGCCAATGCCCGCATATTATCGGTCGTTTCTGAAATGTTAGACACATTGATCAATCGAACAGGAGTGTAGAACATGCGTATTTCCAATTCAATCACCTACAATGATTTTTTACGAAATCTAGGAACCAACGCCTCCAAAGTCCAATCCACGTTGAATCAGCTATCGAGCTTGAAAGAAGTCAGCAAGTCCTCGGATAATCCACTGCTGGTTTCAAAAATCATGGATCTCAATGTGTCGTTAAATCAAAACAAAACCTACAATAATACGATCAAAGACAGTATTTCTTGGACAAAAGCCCAAGATTCTGCTTTAGAAAGCGTCAGTACCTCGATGCTGCGGATTCGCTCGTTGGTTCAATCTTCTGCCAATGCGACAGCTGGCAGTGAGGAATTAGGGGCAAATCGTTCAGAGATCGAGCAAGAGATCGAAGGCATCGTTGAATCATTAAACACCAACTTTGATGGCCGCTATCTATTTAGCGGAACGAATACGACGACGGCGCCTTTTGAGATCGTCAAAGAAAATGACGCCATCGTCGGTATCAAATACAATGGCACCAGCGAAGACTTGCCGCGAGAAATCGCAAATGGGGTCTCAGTGGATCTGTTAGCCAGCGGTGATCGTCTGATGAACGAGACGGGCACCGCTGCGGATCCCCAAAATTTAAGCACCTATTTCAATGATTTGTTGTCTGCATTGCGCAGTGATGATAAAGATGCCTTAGGGGGCGAGCTTTTAACCGCTCATGACCAGCATGCCACTAATGTGGTGAATGTACGGGCGCAGATCGGCACCCTCTACAATCGCTTGGAGGCGGCAGCTGATCGAAATGAGACGGAAAAGCTGAACTTGACCGAAACACTGTCCAACAAACAAGACGTCGATATTGCGGAAAAGTATATGGAATATCAAAATCAAATGACTGCCTACCGTTCAACACTAGCGATGGGAACAAAGATCATGCAGATGTCCATTCTAGATTATTTAAATTAACCCAAAAACTTTTGTTCTTTGCTGAGAGCAAAAGTTTTTTATTTTTTTTAGAAAAAAGGCTTAACCCTGAACGGTTTCTTCCGATAAATAGTAGCAGAGGGAAACCTTAGCGAATAAAAATTAGGAGGAACTACACATGAGAATCAATACAAACGTTTCAGCATTGAATACTTACTCACGCCTAACGGCAGCAAATGCTTCTAAAAGCAATTCTTTGTCTAAATTATCTTCAGGCTTACGCATCAACAAAGCTGGGGACGACGCAGCTGGCTTAGCAATTTCTGAAAAAATGAAAGGCCAAATCGGCGGTTTGTCACAAGCAAAAAGCAACGCACAAGATGGTATTTCATTGATCCAAACAGCAGAAGGTGCATTAAATGAAACCCACAGCATCTTAGGCCGTATGCGTGATCTTGCGGTTCAAAGTTCAAATGGTACGTTAAGTGATGACGACCGCAGTGCGATCAACAAAGAATACACCGCATTGTCTGATGAAATCGACCGTATCAGCAATACCACTGAATTCAATACAAAAAGCTTGTTAACTGGTGAAGGCGATGATGCGAAATCATTCACTTTCCAAATCGGTGCCAACGCAAACCAAACAATGAGCGTTTCAATCAACAACATGAGCTCATCTGCATTGAAAGTAAAAGGCTTAGATTTAACACAAGCCATTGACACAAGCGATGCCAAAGCTGTTGCTGCAGCAAAAGATAAAGCAGTAGCGACTGCTTTCAAAGCAGATGCTACAACAAAATATGCAGCGGACGGCACAGTTGATGCGGCAGCTGGTAAAACAGTTGCTGAATTACAAACAGCCATCGATACAGCTGCGGATGATACAGCAAAAGCAACAGCTCAAAAAACATACGATGATGCTTTAGCAACATTTACCGCTTCTGATGAAGGCAAAGCAGCAGCGGCAACTGTCAGCGTTGAAAACAACCCAATCACGAAAATCGATGAAGCGATCAAAGCAGTTTCTGCACAACGTGCGGATCTTGGTGCGGCGCAAAACCGTCTAGAACACACAATCAACAACTTAGGTACAACACAAGAAAACCTATCTGAAGCAAACTCACGTATCCGTGACGTTGATATGGCCCAAGAAATGATGAGCTTTACGAAGAGCAACATCCTTTCTCAAGCAGCAACTTCAATGTTGGCACAAGCAAACTCAATGCCTAACAGCGTATTGAGCTTGTTACAAGGATAATTTTTGATCAAGTGAACCACTGACACAAGGACTGCCTAGGGGAAGCGCAGTTCTTGTGTTTTACATAGCAGCACAAAAACGCTTAGAAATGAGGAAGCTCTGATGGATATTCAGCCAATGTCAGGAATACACCCGATCGAAGCCGTTGCGTCGGTCGCTAAAGCACGTCCGATCGAATCCCTAGATCCAGAGACCGCCAACCTTCAGCCGCAACACCAAGAGGGGAAAATGGCGGAGAAAAAGGAACGGACAGTGGTCACTGAACCGCCGATCCACTATTTTTCAGTAGCCGATCAGCACAAGATCGCAGCCTCCGTGGAGGAAGTGAATCAGCGACTACTTGGCAAAGATATGAAATTGGCTTATGAAGTACATGAGCGCACAGGGCGTACGATGGTGCGTTTAGTGGATATGCAGACCAACGAAGTGATCAAAGAGATCCCACCAGCCAACATGCTAGATGTGATTGGAAAAATATGGGATGACATGGGCATTGCGGTCGATCGAAAGGGATGAAACTATGGCAAGTGTAACCAGCAGTTCAGGAATCAGTACAACGCTAGGGAGTTATTCTGGCGTGACTTCAGAAGATATTGAAAAATTATTGGCGGCAGATGCGATCAATAAGACCCGTGCTGAGAATAAAATCACGTCGCTTAAAGCACAAAAAACGGCATGGAGTGATATCAGCACTCGCTTGACTAACTTTTTGTCAAAAGTCGATGCGTTACAAAAAGATGATGCTTATCAAACAAAAAAAGCGACGACCACCAATAGTAGTATCGCTTCAATTGCAGGAACAACGGAAGCCCCAGAAGGCACCTATGATCTAAAAGTCAACCAACTAGCAACAGCCACGAAGGTGACGGGGAGTCAAGTAGCTCAAAGCAGCAAAACGGCCCTAAATGTCAGTGGTCAGCTCTCATTGACCAGTTCGGAAGTCGATGAAGATGGCAAACCGATCACCGCTTCGATCGAGATCACTGCCGAAGACAGCTTAAAAGATGTGGCAGCTAAGATCAATGGCCAAAGCAAGACGACCTTCGTTGCAGCGAGCATCGTGGATAACCGTTTGATTTTAACGAATACCAAAATGGGCGACAAAAACTTCTTGATCGACGGCAATGCCGCCGAAGGATTAGGGATCGGTTCAACTGCGGCTACGACGCAAGGCCAACCGGCTATTTTTGAACTAGACGGCATGGAGATCACCCGCGACAGCAATAGTGTGACGGATGTTATCGATGGTGTCACGCTGACGTTAGCGAAAAAAAGCGAGGAGCATGTGACGCTTTCTTTAGCCAATGATACCTCGAAAGTCGTTGATGCAGTGCAAGGATTAGTGGATCAATACAATAGCTTGATGAGTTTTATCGGCGACAATTTGACCGTGGGAGATCCTAGTAGTGAAAACAACAAGACGGGGACCTTGGTGGGAGACAGTGCGTTGACTCGTCTACAGACCCAATTGCGAAATTTGATCACCATTCCAGCCGTCAGCGGCTCAAAGCTGACCGCCAATAAGCTAGGTATCTCCACCGTTGATAATGATGGTACATTGGGACTGGATACGACAAAGTTAAAAGAAGCCTTAGCGGAAGATCCCGCTGCTGTGAAGTCCTTCTTTTATGCAAGTACGAAAACCAAAGAAGCCGATGGCACTGCGAGTACGAAAGAGACCGGCTATACATTAGCGCTAAAAGAATTAGCCAACAGCTATGTCGTCAATACTTCAGCCAATAAAGGGATCATTGCCACCAAATCTGCGACCTATGACAGTACCATCAAGGATTTGAACAAACAGATTACACGGTTTGATGATATTTTAGCAATGAAAAAAGAGCGTTACATCACAATGTTTACCAAATTAGACTCCGTGATGATGGAGGCTGAAAATCAGCTGAGCTACCTAAGCAATCAGTTTGCCAATACGTCAAACTAGGCAGGATAGCCGATTAAAGCAGTCATTTTTTCATTCGCATAAGAAACCCTCGTCAACAAGAAAGGAAACAACCTATGGAGCCACACGTATCATTAGATGAACGTTTGAATCAGATTTTAACTGGGTTTGCAAAATGGCGCGGCGACAGCGAAGAAGCCGGTCGTTTGATGGCAGCCAATGCAGCGGTCATAGCAGCCATGCAAGCAGAAGAACAGAGCCATAGTCCACAAACCAGTGCATTGGCGCAACAAGTGATCCAAGCGTATCAAGCGTTCCTAGAGCAGGTCAAAGCCCAGCAGCAAGAGATCAAACAAGAATTGGGGCGTTTGAACCGCAAAAACAATCTTGTCAAAACGTATTTGCAGCAAGAAGACAGTGCCGCCTTCGTCGAATTTGATTTATAGTGAGGAAAAAAAGATGAATTATCAAAAAATGCAAAACAACTATCTGCAGAACCAAGTAATGAGTGCCTCCCCCAACAAACTGATTGAAATGCTGTTGCAAGCAGCCATCAAAAACATCAAATTAGCAGTGATCGCATTGGAAAAAGAAGAGTTGAGCCAAGCCCATCAGCAATTTGTCAAGGCGCAGAATATTTTATTGGAATTACGGGTCTCTTTAGACCGTGAGCAAGGCGGCGCTATTGCTGAAGATCTCGATCAGCTTTATGGCTATATGTACGATCAGCTGGTCAGTGCCAATGTCCAAAAAGAGGCAGCCCCTGCAGAAACGGTCGTCCCACTTTTAAGCGAACTACTGGAAAGCTGGCAAACGATCACCCAATAAATTTGAGAAAAAGCAAAGAAACGACCACCTAAAACCTAGAAAAGTTTAGTAATTGGTTAAATTTTTACCATGTATCCCTTTTCACTAAGCTTTCTTTTTCCCCTCCTCGTCCCTATCTGGTACTCTTTTTATGAGCGTACCGAAAAGGTGCAAGGAGGTTTTTTTTTGAAACAAAAAATAGTACAAAAGCCGCTTTTCTGGCAAGTGGTGATTCTGATTGCAATGAGTGGTGTTTTTTTATTACCGCAGATCTTAGGCCAAGGCATGATTTTGGGCTCTGATGTGGTCTTTCACTTCAATCGTTTTTATGAGACCAGCCAGCAGATCAAAGAGGGCAATTTTCAATATTTTCTTTCTATCTACGGGTTTCAGCAATCTGCTCGTATCGTCAATGCATTATACGGGCCCTTTTTTGCCTATTTCCAAGGTCTGCTGGTCTTGCTGAGTCCTTCGTGGTTTTCCTACCAACTGCTCGCCAATGGGCTGCTCTATCTGCTAGCAGGGTTTTCGATGTTTGGCTTATTAAAGAAACTACGAGTCAATGGCTGGCTGTCAGTGGGGATGAGCATCCTGTTTATGGCGACCTATTCTGTCCAGTATTGGATTGAGCGGCAGGGCTTTTCTGCTTGGGGAGCAGCCGTGTTACCGCTGTGTCTGATTCCACTGATCGCACTAGGGGAACATAAACGGTTGCGGCCTTTTGCGGTAGGGGTTTCCGTGGCGGTCTTATTTCAAATCCATGTGTTTTCAAGCATCTTGTTAGTGCTCTTATATGTGCCCTTTTTCTTACGCGCCTTTTTTGTTGGAACTTCCGGCGAAGAAAAACGACAATTGGTGCTGCGCTTAGCAGGAGCGATCGGGATTTTCTTGCTGCTGACCGCCAATATTTGGTTAGGGATGTTGGATCTCTATACGAGTAACACGTTGATCGCGCCTTTTGTGAATCGCAACATGCAGAACAATACCATTACTGGAACCAGCAGCTATTGGTGGACGACTCCGTACCTGCTGCCAATCTTATGTGCCTTGTTCTTTTGCGGTGCGATTCGTGTATGGCCTCGTCTATCCGGCGGCTTCAAATTAATGACAGTAGCTGCAGCGGTCTTTTTCGTTTTATCATCGAACGCTATTCCTTGGCAATGGCTAGGCAGTCTGGACAATGGTGTGATCAATTTACTACAATTCCCTTTTCGGTTCTTTGTTCCTGCCACGATTTTGATCTTAGTCGGTTTGTGCCTGCTGGTTCCTTATTATCGGGGCAAGCCATTGGCAAATCCGCGTTGGTTCGTCCTCGTTTTAGTTTTGAGTGTTGGTCAAATCCTGATCCAAAACACGGTCAAAATGCAGGACTGGCACTCCGATGAAGCGGCAGTTTCACTGCGAAACCACACCTATCTCTCGGCGGAATCTGAAGCGCAATTGAAGGAAGCCTATTTTAGTAAAGACAAGTCCTTAGCATTAGCGCTGTATCAACGTTCTACCCCAGATTATCTGCCCCTCTATCAAGAGACCAAGAAGAACAAGTACAATTTGTACGGGGAAGAAATCATTGAAAAAAATGATACCGTGGCAAAAACCGTAGAAAACGGGAAACTTACTTTACGTTGGCAAGGTGATCAAGAGGCGTGGAAGGCGTTACCGATCATCAATTACCGCTATACTGAATTGACCCTCAATCAGCAGCCACTAACTGAGAAAGATGTCTCTTTGAGTGCCATTGGTGCCGTTTCTGTCCAACAGCAAGCAGGGGAGAATGTCTTAGTCGTTGACTATGACGCACCTTGGTTTTTCGACGGAGCTTTATGGCTGACGATCATTTCTTGGATCGCTTTACTCATCGGCTTTATCAGCTGGAAAACAAGACAGCTGTATCGTCGTCGTAAGGTCGTACAAGCTTTATTGAAAGAATCTGAATAAAATGAATCAGAAAAGAACTTCAGCGAGAGGGCTGAAGTTCTTTTTTTGTTGATCAGCAACAGTGTACCTATTTTTTCCGAGAGAAACAATAATCGTTGCGTGCGCAACGATTATTCCTTATAATAGATAAGACACTTTGAAGAACCAAGAAAGGCAGGAGTGCTCATGGAAGCCATTATCCGCTCAATCAATCATATTGCCCGTCTCGCCACCCTTTATCGGGAAAAAGAACTGAAAAAATTTGGTTTAGGTGGGATGCATCATACCTATATCTTAAACATTTGCCGTCAACCGGGGATCAGTCAAGAAGCCTTAGCCAAGAAGATTTTTGTTAATAAAAGCAATGTTGCCCGTCAACTAGCGATCTTAGAAGAACGAGGATTTGTCACTAGAACCAGCAGTCCCACCGACAAACGACAATTACTGGTTTATCCAACCGAAAAAGCACTTGTTGTCCAACCAAAGATCCAACAGCTGCTTCAAAGCTGGAATGAACAAGTCGTAGCAGGTTTTTCTGCTGCCCAACAGCAGCAGTTGATCGCTGATCTGGAAATCGTCAAAGAAAATTCCCAACGGCTTTTAGCGAAAGTTGAGGCGATGGAATGAATCTTTTGACTCAATATTTAAAACCCTATATCGGCCGCATTTCCCTTGGCGTCAGCATCAAATTCTTCGGGTCATTGATGGACTTGCTATTGCCTTGGATTTTGGCGTATATCATCGATTCTGTGATTCCCACGAAGCAAGTATCAGCGATTTTTGCTTGGGGCGGGGCGATGGTGGTCTGCTCCATCATCGCAGTTGTCACCAATATCATCGCCAATCGGATGGCCTCCAGTGTTGCTCGCGATACCACTGGTAGTATACGCCATGACTTATTTGAAAAAGTTTCCTATCTGTCGATTCCGCAAGTCGAAGAAGTCGGGATCCCTTCCTTGGTGTCTCGCTTGACGACAGACACTTACAACATCCATCAAACGATAGGGATGATCCAACGGATGGGGATTCGTGCCCCGATTCTGTTATTAGGGGGAATCATGATCACTGCTACATTAGATCCCGTTTTGACACTGGTCTTAGTAGGCGTCTTGCCCTTCACTTTAGTGGCAGCAGTCACCATCTCAAAACGGGGGATCCCCTTGTTTGCCTCATTGCAAAAGCAAGTGGATGTGTTGGTGCGGACTGTCCGAGAAAATGTAACTGGGGCTCGGGTGATCAAGGCCTTGTCTAAAGCAGATTACGAGAAAAAGCGCTTTGACCACGTCAATCAAGACGTAGTAGCTGCGGAAACCACTGCTAATCGAACCATGGCTGCGACACCACCCCTGATGGACCTATTTTTGAATATCGGACTGACGCTAGTGATCGTCGTCAGTGCCTTTCGCGTCAATCAAGGGTTGACCCAACCAGGGGTCATCATTGCCTTTTTGACCTATTTTACGATCATTTTGAATGCCATGCTCAGTATCACTCGTATCTTTGTAATCGTGTCGAAGGGGCTCGCTTCTGCCGATCGGATCCAATCCGTCTTGCGCCTGCCGCAAAATATGCAAGTCATTGAGGCGCCTGTCAAAGAAGAGTCGGCGCATATCGTTTTTGAAAAAGTTTCCTTCACTTATCCTAACGGTACCCGGGTGCTGAAAGACATCGATTTCTCCTTGCAGCCGGGAGAAACCTTAGGGATCATCGGTGCGACTGGTAGCGGAAAATCAACGATCGTCAAATTACTGCTGCGGCTCTATGACCCAACGAAGGGTATGATTCGCATCGCTGGTCGCGACATTCGCTCCATCGATCCGACGGAGTTGCATCAGTTATTCGGTGTCGTCTTACAAAAAGACGTGCTTTTTGCGGAAACGATTGAAGAAAATATCGCCTTTGGCCGGCGGTTTTCCAAAGAGCAGATCGAAGAAGCGGCGGCTCGCGCCCAAGCCAAGGAGTTTATCAATCAACTGCCCAAGCGCTTAGCTCATCCACTGCATGCCAAAGGCAGCAATTTAAGCGGCGGTCAAAAGCAGCGGGTCTTGTTATCGCGGGCATTGGCGGGGGAGCCGGAAATTTTGATTTTGGATGATTCTGCCAGTGCGCTGGATTATCGGACCGACGCTCAGTTGCGCAAGGTCCTGAAACAGCAGTTTCAACAGACGACGACGGTCTTGATCGCGCAGCGGATCAGCTCGATCCAACATGCCGACAAAATTTTGGTACTGGAAAACGGGCAAATGAACGGCTTTGGCAGTCACCAAGAATTACTAGCAGATAATGCGATCTACCAAGCCATTTATCAAGGTCAGACAGGAGGTGCCTATGATGCCGAAGAAAAAAACGGAAAAACCGCAGGATAGCAAGAAAACACTCCGCCGTTTGTGGAGCTATCTCTACGAGTACAAAGGACTCCTGTTGGCAGCCGCTATTTTAATGATGGTCAGCAACATCTTCGCCTTGGTGGGACCGTTGCTTTCCGGGTACGCCATTGATGCCATTCAACCGGGTCCCGGCAAGGTCATTTTTGACCGAGTCTTCTTTTATTGTGGGCTGATGCTGCTGTTTTATCTTGCGTCTTCCCTTCTTAGTTATCTGATTTCGCTCATGATGATCCGCTTGAGTCAGCGGGTGGTGGCAGCGATGCGTAAGGCGATTTTTGATAAAATCACCGAACTGCCGGTGGGGTATTTTGACCGAGTCGCCACTGGGGATATCATCAGCCGCATCAGTTATGATGTCGATACCATCAATACGTCATTGGCCAGCGATGCCATTCAAGTCCTCAGCAGTCTTGTGACGATCATTGGTTCGTTTGTGATGATGGTTTTGATTTCGCCGCTGCTGGTGCTGATTTTTGTCGTAACGGTTCCCGCTTCGATCTTTTTGACCCGCTTTTTGATGAGCAAATTTCAACCATTGTTTCGCCGTCGTTCTCGCAAATTAGGCGAACTGAACGGCTTTGTGGAAGAGATTATTTCTGGTCAGCAAACGATCAAGCTGTATAACCAAGAAGAAGCGATCATCAGCCGTTTTGACGAAAAAAACCAAGAAGCGGTGGATGCCTATTACAATGCCGAGTACTACGGCAGTATGACTGGTCCTTCCATCAACTTTATCAACAATCTGTCATTGTCCTTGATCAGTATGTTTGGCGCCTTGCTGTTTTTGTTCGGTCATCTGACATTAGGGAATGTTTCTTCCTTTGTTCTTTACTCCAGAAAATTCTCAGGACCAATCAATGAGTTAGCCAACATCTTCAGCGATTTGCAATCGGCATTGGCGGCGGCAGAACGGATCTTCCGTTTGCTGGATGAAGAACCGGAAGTTTCTGATGTTCCTGGAGCCTACGAATACCGCGAGGTGTCTGGTGAGGTCGCCTTTGATCATGTGACCTTCGGCTATCAAGCACAGCAGCCCATCATCAAAGACCTTTCGTTGGAAGTACCGGCTGGCAGCTTGGTCGCGATCGTCGGACCGACCGGAGCCGGGAAAACCACCATCGTGAACCTCTTGATGCGGTTTTATGACCCTGACCAAGGAGCGATTCGGTTAGACGGTAAAAATATCCGCCAAGCGACACGCCGCAGCCTACGGCAAAGCTATGCAATGGTGCTGCAAGACACGTGGCTGTTCACGGGAACGATTTTTGAAAATTTGGCCTACGGCAAGGCGAATGCGACGATGGCAGAAGTCCAAGCTGCTGCACAAGCCGCCCATATCCATGACTTTATTATGAGCCTGCCAAAAGGCTATGATACTTTGATTTCTGAAGACGGGACCGGTATTTCACAAGGGCAAAAACAACTATTGACGATTGCGCGAGCAATGCTGTTAGATGCCGATCTGCTGATTCTTGATGAAGCCACATCAAATGTCGACACGCAAACGGAGCTGCTGATCCAAGCAGCGATGACCAAATTGATGAAAGGCAAAACCTCCTTTGTGATCGCCCATCGCTTGTCCACGATTCGACATGCCGACACGATCCTCGTGGTGGAACAGGGCAATATCGTAGAGCAAGGGACCCACGAAGAGTTAGTAGCCAAAGAGGGGCGTTATGCCGCACTCTATCAGGCACAATTTGACGCATGATCCATAACTAGTCCGCATCCGTACAAGGAGTAACCCACTGCTTGTACGGATGTTTTTTGTGTGCCATCGGCTTTCTTGGCACAGGTACAAAATCTTCTTATGACAAATCAGGCAATTATCGGTATACTTAAGAAAGGGGTATCATCAAACAGAAAGAAGGGAAACAATTGGATCATAAACAACTAAAAGAATTCCCCAACGATTTCTTATGGGGTTCAGCATCAGCAGCCTATCAAGTAGAGGGCGCATGGCAAGAAGATGGCAAAGGCGCTTCAGTTTGGGACGATTTTGTCCGCATTCCAGGCAAAACCTTTAAAGCAACGAACGGAGATGTCGCGGTCGACCATTACCACCGCTTCAAAGAAGATGTTGCCTTGATGAAAGAACAAGGATTGAAAACCTATCGTTTTTCCATTGCATGGACACGGATTTTTCCAGAAGGACGAGGAGAAGTCAATCAAGCAGGGTTAGACTTTTATTTAGCATTGATCGATGAGCTGATTAAAGCAGGGATTGAACCGATGGTGACCTTGTACCATTGGGATCTGCCACGTACGTTGCAAGAAGAATACGGCGGCTGGGAATCTCGCAAAATCATTGAAGATTTCACCAACTATGCGGCGGTATTGTTTGAAGCCTTTCGCGGCAAAGTTCACTATTGGGTCAGCTTGAATGAACAAAATATCTTTACTTCTTTAGGCTATCTTTTAGCTGCCCATCCACCAGGAGTGACCGATCCTAAACGGATGTATGAAGTCAATCATATCGCTAATTTGGCAAATGCGTCGGTGATCAACAAGTTCCATGAGATGAAAATCCCAGGGAAAATCGGACCAAGTTTCGCCTATTCACCAAACTACCCAATCAACAGCGACCCGAAAAATATTTTGGCAGCTGAAAATGCCGAAGACTTGATGGCGCATTATTGGTTAGACGTCTATCTATGGGGCGAATACCCGATTGCCGCAATGAATTACTTGAAAGAGCAAGGGATCGCACCAACGATTGAACCAGGAGATATGGACTTGCTGCGTTCAGCAAAACCAGATTTCTTAGGGATCAACTATTACCAAACAGCAACGAATGCCTACAATCCATTAGATGGTGTCGGTGCGGGTAAAATGAACACCACTGGGAAAAAAGGTAGCTCCGAAGAAACCGGGACACCAGGAATGTTCAAAAAAGCTGAAAATCCATTTGTGGAACGGACGAATTGGGATTGGGAGATCGATCCTCAAGGGCTGCGGATCGCTTTACGCCGAATCACTAGCCGTTATCGGGTGCCTGTGATCATTACGGAAAACGGACTTGGTGAATACGATAAACTAACAGACGATCACCAAATCCATGACCAATACCGCATCGATTATTTAGCAGGGCATGTCCATGCCATCAAAGAAGCGATCAGCGACGGCGCGGAAGTTCTTGGCTATTGCACCTGGTCCTTCACTGATTTGCTAAGCTGGTTGAACGGCTACCAAAAACGCTATGGCTTTGTCTATGTCGACCAAGATGAAACCCAAGAAGGGTCACTGGCACGCTACAAGAAAGACAGCTTCTACTGGTACCAAGAGCTGATCAAAACCAACGGGCAAGAGTGCTAGCCTTCTAAAACCAATACCTGAATAAGCGAAACGACCCCTGCAACGGCAGTAATCGTTTCTTAGAAAAAAGTACGTTCCACCTGTAGCGACCGCCCAAAGGTAGACCAAAAGTCTCGCTTTTTGGGCCGCTTCAAAGGAGAACGTCCTTTTTTTGAGTATTATCGTTGACAAGTGTAAACGATAATTGTAAAGTAGAAGAAGATTACAACTGTAAACATAAAAGGTGAATGGGTTTGCATAGCAAGCAAGGAGGAAGGAAACAATGATCGAAAAGAATTATGGGGTAAAAGGGATGACCTGTGCGTCTTGTTCCCAGACAGTCGAAAAAACAGTCAGCAAGCTGGCGGGGGTCGACCAAGCAGCTGTCAATTTGGCTACTGAAAAATTACATATTCGTTATGATGAGCAGCAGCTCACCGAAGAAACACTCGCTGAGGCCATCAAAGCAGCGGGCTATCAACTGATCGGCTCTCAAAGACAAGAGACCTTTGCCATCTCGGGCATGACCTGTGCGTCTTGTGCCCAAACAGTAGAAAAAGCTGTCCAAAAATTAGCGGGTGTGGAGCAAGCCTCCGTCAATCTGGCGACAGAAAAACTGACGGTCAGCTATCAACAAGACCAAGTGTCCGCCGCGAAGATCGCAGCTGCCGTGAAAGAGGCGGGCTATGACGCACAGCTGCCGACCGCTTCTGCCGACAAGGCGGATTCAAAACAGGCAGAGATTCGTGCTTTATGGCAACGGTTTTGGCTTTCGGCGCTCTTTACGATCCCCTTGTTCTATTTGACGATGGGGGAAATGATCGGTTTGCCGATCCCTGGCTTTTTAGATCCAATGGCCTATCCAGTCAATTTCGTTACCACTCAATTGATTTTAGTCTTACCGGTGATGGTCCTCGGTCGCGCCTTTTACATTGCTGGTTTCAAAGCGCTTTGGAAAGGCCATCCTAACATGGATTCCCTCGTCGCATTGGGAACCAGTGCTGCCTTCTTTTATAGTATTTATGGGACCGTGATGGTCTACCTGGGCACGACCCACTATGCGATGCACTTGTACTATGAAACGGCCGCCGTTATTTTGGCATTAGTGACCTTAGGAAAATACCTTGAGTCGGTCTCAAAGGGCAAAACCTCCGAAGCCATCAAGAAGTTGTTGGATCTCGCACCGAAAAAAGCCCGTGTGCTTCGCGGCAGCGGGAATCAAGCCGAAGAAGTCGAAGTGGGTATTGAAGAAGTCGCAGCCGGCGATATCTTAGTCGTACGACCTGGTGAAAAGATTCCTGTGGATGGGATCGTTACCCAAGGACGCTCTGCCATCGATGAATCAATGATCACCGGAGAAAGCTTACCTATCGAAAAACAAGTCGGTGATCGGGTGATCGGCGCCAGTATCAACAAAAATGGCTCGTTTCAATACGAAGCCACCAATGTGGGAGAAGATTCAACGTTGGCGCAAATCATTCAGTTAGTAGAAAATGCCCAAGGCTCCAAAGCGCCGATTGCCCGCATGGCTGACAAAGTTTCGGGTGTGTTTGTCCCGATCGTCATGGTCTTGGCGGTTTTTGCAGGACTTGCCTGGTTTTTCTTAGGACAAGAAACCTGGATCTTCTCATTGACCATTACGATTTCTGTATTAGTGATTGCTTGTCCGTGTGCCTTAGGATTAGCGACACCGACCGCCATCATGGTGGGTGCGGGCAAAGGGGCAGAAAATGGCGTCTTGATCAAAAGCGGCGATGCGTTAGAAACAGCTAGAAACGTAACGACGATCGTCTTTGATAAAACCGGCACGATCACAGAAGGCAAACCAGTCGTAACCGATCTCCTGCCTGCCGGCAACCACACGCCGACGGAATTGCTGCAACTGGCGGCTTCTGTTGAAAAAGGCTCAGAACATCCATTAGGCGAAGCCATTGTGATCGAAGCCCGCACGCAAGCCCTCGCCCTGCAAGAAGTTGACGGGTTTGAAGCGATTCCGGGGCATGGGATTCAAGGCACGATTGCTGGCAGTCCAGTCCTATTAGGCAACCAGAAATGGCTGGAAAAACAAAACGTTGCCATCGATGGCCTGATCGAGCAAGCCCAACAATTGGCTCACGAAGGGAAAACACCGATGTATGTTGCCAAAGACGGCGAAGCGATCGGGATCATCGCTGTGGCAGATACTATCAAAGAAAGCAGTCGAAAAGCCATTGAACGTCTGCATCAAATGGGCTTGTACGTAGCAATGATCACTGGCGACAATGCTCGGACAGCCCAAGCCATCGCCAAACAAGTCGGTATCGATGAAGTAATCAGTGACGTCTTGCCAGAAGATAAAGCCGCCAAAGTAGCCGGCCTGCAAGCCAAAGGCCAAAAGGTTGCGATGGTAGGTGACGGGATCAATGATGCGCCGGCGTTAGCCCAAGCCGATGTAGGGATCGCGATTGGCTCTGGTACCGATGTCGCCATCGAATCGGCAGACATCGTACTGATGCGCAGCGATCTGATGGACGTCCCATCAGCGATCGAGTTAAGTCGGGCAACCATCAAAAACATCAAAGAAAATCTTTTCTGGGCTTTTGCTTATAACGTCTTAGGCATTCCTGTCGCAATGGGTGTGTTGCATCTTTTCGGCGGCCCCTTGCTCAATCCAATGATCGCCGGGGCGGCCATGAGCTTCAGCTCGGTATCCGTTTTATTAAATGCCTTGCGGCTGAAACGATTCCAACCCTCAGCAAAAAAATAAACGAAGCAACGAATGCAACAACAAAAAGACATGCCCACGGTTTCTGATGGAAGAAAACCGTGGATAGGTCTTTTTAGTGCTGGACATCTAAATAAGAGTAGGCCCGCACGTCATAACGGTTGCGACTACGGGAAAATTCGATAGGTGAGCCATTTTTCTGATAGACGATCTGTTCGATCTCTAAAACCGGATCATCGGCTTTACAGTCCAAATACCGTTGATCGTACGCGGTGCTTTTATCAGCGGCAATGGTGCGGTAAGCGCCGGCAAACTGGACCCCTAGTTCCTCTTTGACATAGCGGTAGATAGAACTTTCTAAATGGCCACGAGTTAAATTGGGCACCAAATGGACCGGCATATAGGTATATTCTAAAATAAACGGCTGGTCTTCAAGAATCCGCAAGCGGACAATACTATAGATTGGCTGTTCTTCCGTCAACATCAACTTTTCTTGGATCGTTTGGTCAGGAAATTCGACTTGAAAATCGATGACCTGACTGACTAGCTTGCGGCCAGCTTTGCCCATTTCTGTTGACAAGCCTTCATAGACCGTTAAAGCAGTGGTGTCTTTTTTTAAGAATGGGTGGTTCAATATTTTTGTTCCAGCGCCCCGCTGAGAATAAACCAGTCCTTCCATGGCTAAAATACCGATGGCTTTTTTGACGGTCATCCGGCTGACTCCGAATTCTTCGACTAAATCAGTTTGATTCGGCAGTAAGCTGTCAGGCGGATACGTTTTGTTTTTGATACGTGTGCGTAAAATATTGGCAATTTCTTGGTATTTTGGCATCTGATCACCTCGCAAGAAGTATAGCTGAAAAAAGCGGTTTCGACAATCAAACCTTGGTTTTTTTATAAAAAGAACGGCTGACTGAAAAAATTCAGCCAGCCGTTGCGCTTAATCGATCGATGGTTCTGCTTGACGATCTAAAACACGTAAGAATGGATACCAGATTAAGCCGACGATCACCACGTCAATGACTTGCAGCAAACCACCTAACCAAGAGTTGGTTGCTAAGACACCACTGAAGACCACTGGAACGGTCCAAGGAACAGAAACACCAGTTGGTGCAGGAACAAGTCCAGCCGCCATCACTAAGTAGTTGAAGGTCGTTACCACAAGAGGTGCCACGACCCAAGGAATCAGGATCGTCGCATTCAAGACGATCGGCATACCGAAGATTGCTGGTTCGTTAACGTTAAAGATCCCTGGTGCTAAAGCCAAACGACCCACATCGCGGTATTGTTTTTTCTTCAATACAAAAGCCATCAAGATAACAACGGCTAACGTCATACCAGAACCGCCTAATCCAACGGTGAATGTTTCCATAAATGGTTTTGTGACGATATGCGGCAGTGCATCCCCATTTTGATACGCTTCTAAGTTGTCTAACATTAATGTATTCCAAATCGGGTCCATCACAGAGTTGACGATGATTTGACCATGTAGACCGAAGAACCAAAGGAATTGGACAAAGAACAAAGCCAATAGAGTTGCTGGCAAGCTGCTGCCTAGTCCAGTCAATGGTTTTTGGATCAATTCATAAACCAAGTCATGCAAGTTGGCATTGAAGACACCCGTCATGATGGCATTGATCACTAAAAATACCGTTAAGGTGATAATTGCTGGAATCAAAGCGGCAAAAGATTTAGAAACTGCTGGTGGCACCCCATCAGGCATTTTGATCTGCCAGCCGCGTTTTGTGATGCGGCAATAGATTTCAGCTGCTAAAAATGCTGCGATCATCCCGATAAACATCCCTTTTGCGCCAAGACGATCAAGAGACAGCACGCCGGAGATCGTTTCGCCAGATTCAGTAGTCATAAAGAAAGGAGTTAAGATCAAAAAGCTGGCAAAAGAAACGGCGCCGCCAAAAATCCCTTCCACATCATATGATTTTGATAAATAATAGCCGATACCGAAAGTAACGAAAACAGTCATGATACTCATTGTTGCATTTTGCCCATTGCCAAACAGCGTTCCTAATGTTCCTTTAGTGGCATCACTGAAGAAGGGCAGGTTGTTTAAAACGACCACGATCGATCCAAACATAGTGATTGGGAACGAAAGCATAAACGCGTCCCGCAAGACGGTCAGGTAGCGATTTTGTCCTAAGGCATTCGCCAAGGGCAAAATCTTTTCAGATAACTTGTCCATAAAACCATTCATTATTAGTTCACTCCTTAAATTTCTTTTTGCAATCGATTACATTGATAATGTATCATGTTTTATTTTAAATGTCTATACATTTATTTTGAAAAAGATTGATTTTTGTAACTGCTTCCTTTATGATTAGGGCAGCAAAGAAAAAACGAGGAGTGAATGAAGATGGATTATCAATTTCCAGCAGGCTTTTGGTGGGGGTCAGCCGCTAGTGGCCCACAAACAGAAGGTGTATTTGAAGGTGATGGCAAAGGGGCAAGCATCTGGGATTACTGGTATCAGCAAGAACCAGAGAAATTTTTCAATGGGGTAGGTCCTGAAAAAACCTCGCAAGTCTACACACGCTATCAAGAAGATATTCAACTCATGAAAGAAACCGGCCATACGACGTTTCGGACGTCGATCCAATGGAGTCGTCTCTTCCCGCAAGGCAAAGGAGAAGTCAATCAAAAAGCCGTTGATTTTTACAATGCCTACATTGATGAGTTGATCGCCAACGGGATCGAACCTTTCATGAATTTATACCACTTCGATATGCCAATGGCGCTGCAAGAAAAAGGCGGCTGGTTGAACCGAGAGACCGTGGATGCCTATGTTGCGTTTGCGCAAACCTGCTTTACGTTATTTGGTGATCGTGTCAAGAAATGGTTCACTCATAATGAACCGATCGTCCCTGTTGAAGGCGGCTATCTTTACCAATTCCATTATCCAAATGAGATCAACATGAAACATGCAGTCCAAGTTGGGTTCCACGAAACGTTGGCGAGTGCTAAAGCCATCAAAGTCTATCATGAGATGAACCTTGGTGGGGAGATCGGCATTATTTTGAATTTGACGCCAAGCTATCCAAGAGATGAGAACGATCCAGAGGATGTCAAAGCAGCGCAAATCGCAGATGCCTTCTTTAATCGCTCTTTCTTAGACCCTGCGGTCAAAGGCACGTTCCCAGAAGAATTAGTGACCATCGTCAAGGAATTAGATATGGTACCAGCGATGGAAGCTGATGATTTACAAACGATTCGCGAAAATACGATCGACTTGTTAGGGATCAATTATTACCAACCTCGTCGTATCATGAAGAAAGAATCGCCGATCGATCAAGCGAAAAGTCCAATGCCTGATGATTACTTTGATAACTATGATATGCCGAACAAGAAAATGAACCCGTATCGTGGATGGGAAATCTATGAAAAAGGGATCTATGATATTTTGACAAACACGCGAGAAAACTATGGCAATATCAAGTGCTACATTTCTGAAAATGGCATGGGTGTCGAAGGAGAAGAACGTTTCGTCAATGCTGATGGCGTGATCGAAGATGATTACCGCATCGAGTTTGTCTCTGACCACTTAAAGTATGTCCACCAAGCGATCCAAGAAGGAACCAATTGTGTTGGCTACCATATGTGGACCTGCATGGACAACTGGTCCTGGACCAATGCTTACAAGAACCGCTACGGATTTATCTCCGTTGACTTAGCAAATGATGCTAAACGAACAGTGAAAAAATCAGGTCGTTGGTTTAAAGAAGTTTCAGATAATAACGGCTTTTAATAACAATGAAAAAAGCAATGCTGTAGGGATCAGCATTGCTTTTTTTGTGTAAAATCGCGGATTTTTCTGTCTTGTTCCGAAGGGCATTCTCTATTAAAAAACCACCTGTTTTTGCAAATGATAAGCTGGGTTAAACAAAAGCACAGTTTTGATAAAGAAAAGACTAGACATGGAAACGTTCTCGTGGTATTCTTTAGTAGAAATCGGTTTCATTATTTTGTTTAGGGTTTGAAAGGAGAAAAAACAATGGATAAATTTATTGGATTTATGGAGAAGCACTTTATTCCGATCGCTTCTAAAATAGGCTCTCAAAGACATCTAGTGGCCATTCGTGACGGATTTATCGTAACGATGCCGTTGATGATCTTAGGCTCTTTTGGGGTATTGATCAACAACTTACCAATTCCTGCCTATATTGATTTTATGAATGGCATTTTTGGTGAAGGGACATGGCAAGCCTTTGGGAACAACTTGTCAGCAGGTACTTTTTCAATACTTGGTCTGTTAATCGCTTTCACAGTAGCGTATAATTTAGCTAAAAGCTACAATCAAGACGCATTAGGTGCTGGGGCGATCTCAGTTGCAAGTTTCTTCGCATTAGGTGCAATGGCGACAGGCCCAGATGGTTTGTTAACAGCTGCCGGACTTGGTTCTCAAGGATTATTTTTAGCATTAATCGTATCGATCATTTCTACTGAGATCTTCCGTCGTCTAGCTGGCAACCCACGCTTAGTCATCAACATGCCTGATGGCGTACCACCAGCAGTATCACGTTCATTTGCTGCGTTATTCCCAGCAATGATCACCGTATCGATCTTTGCTTTGTTTACAGCAATTTTCCAAGCATTTGGTGTGACAAGTATCGTATTGTCCTTCTATGAATTGGTGCAACAACCATTCATGGGCTTGGCAAACTCTTATCCAGCTGCTTTGCTATTAGGTTTTATCTCTGCATTCTTATGGTTCTTTGGTTTGCATGGTGCCAACATCATCGACCCGTTCATGCAAACGATCAATGTGCCAGCGATCGAAGCAAACGCACGAGCATTAGAAGCAGGCACAGATTTGCCTTATATCGTCAACAAACCATTCTTTGATTCTTTCGTGAACATCGGCGGAACAGGCGCGACACTAGGTCTTTTGATTGCGATCTTTTTAGTTGCTCGTCATCATAAAGCGTATATGACTGTCGCAAAACTATCCGTTGCACCAGGTGTGTTCATGATCAATGAACCAGTGATGTTTGGGTTACCCGTTGTCTTGAACCCAATCTTGTTCATCCCATATGTGTTGACACCACTTGTTTTAGTCACGACTGCTTATTTTGCAACTGCAACTGGCTTAGTTCCTGCAAGTACCGTCATCGCACCATGGACGACGCCACCAATCATCGGCGGTATTTTGTCGACACAAAGTATTGCTGGCGGAATCTTGGCAGCTGTTAACTTGATCTTGTCGATCGTTATCTACTTGCCGTTCGTGAAAATGGCGCAAATTCAAGAAACACGCCGTTTAAAAAATGCGTAATGTCTGATCGAGTCGATTAGAAACAAGCGCCAAACGTAATAGACCTTATCCGGCCGCGATCAGAGTGCAATACCCCTTATCACACTGCTTCATTGGAAGGTGCAGTGGTGTGATGACACTCTTTTCGTTTGGCCGGTTCTTTTCTCGTTTTTCAATCAATACAACACACGTTTTGGAGGTGGCAAAATGCCCAAATATATGGAGATCGCAGATGTTCTGCGTAAAAGAATCAAGGACGGAACTTATCCGAAAGACAGTCTTTTACCTTATCAAACAGAGTTAGTGGAAGAGTTTGGCGTCAGCCGAATGACGATTAAAAATGCGGTGAATATCCTGATTATGGAAGGCTTGCTGCTGACAAAGCGCGGCTTAGGGACCAAAGTTTTGAATCATTCCTTTTGGGGCAAAGATACCTCATCGGTGACAGAATACAAAGGCCTGAGCTATCAGATGAAACAAGAAAAACGGACGTTGACTAGCCAAGTCATCACCTTTGAAGTCTGTTTTCCTACAACAAGAATTCAAGAGATGCTTCAGATCACTGCCGAACAACCAATCTATCATGTGATCCGTTTGCGGATCTTAGAAGGCAATCCATACATACTCGAGCATTCCTATATGCCGTTGGATCTGGTCAGCGGTTTGACGAAAGAGATCTTGGAAGAATCCGTCTATGACTATCTGTTGCAAGATTTAGGCTACAAATTTGCTGGTGCTTATCGGACTTTTCAGGCTGCCAAAAGTGATGAATACGATCAAACCTATTTAGCGTGCCAAGCAGATGATCCAGTATTGGAATTAGAACAGATCATCTATTTAGAATCGGGACGTCCAGTGGACTATTCCTGCAGCCGCAATCGGTATGATGTTCGTGGCTATTCCATGTTAGACATGAAGCCTGATCTGTTACAGCACCGCAAAAAGTAACGGCTTACAAAATGGTTCTTCAACGAAAAAACGCTTCATAGCTACTGTTGGCTATGGAGCGTTTTTGTTTTGACTTAAGAAGTGGGTTGGTTTTGATCGCCTAGTTTGGCTAAGATAGTTTCCGCAACGGCTTTGGGAATACCAGCTTGCTGGATCTCTTCCACGGAAGCTGCTTGGATGTTTTTTAACGACTTGAAGGTTTTCATGAGCTGTTGCTTGCGTTTTGGTCCTAAGCCAGGAATTTCATCTAGCTTGGAAGAAAAGCTGTTTTTACTGCGCAGTTGGCGATGGAAGGTGATCGCAAAACGATGGACCTCATCTTGGATCCGTTGCAGCAAAAAGAATTCGACAGAATTGCGTTCCAGCTGGATCGGATCTAAAAATTCTCCGAAAATCAACTCGCTGGTTTTGTGTTTGTTGTTCTTCACTAATCCGGCAACGGGAATATCTAAACCTAGCTGGTTATGCAGCACTTCTTGGGCGGCACCGACTTGGGCTTTCCCACCATCGATGATGATCAGATCAGGAAAAGGCAGGTTTTCTTTTAGGACACGAGAGTATCGGCGGTAGATGACTTCTTGCATAGAGCCATAATCATCGCCGCCTTGTGCGGTACGAATCTTATATTTCCGATAATCATCTTTAAACGGCTTCCCGTCGACAAAAACCACCATTGCAGAAACCGGATCGGTTCCCATGATGTGGGAGTTATCGAAGGCTTCAATCCGATAAGGTGTCGGGATCCCCATGGCATCGCCTAGACGATCCACAGCACCGATCGTCCGTTCTTCAGTACGCTCGATCAACGCAAATTTTTGGGCCAAGGCAATGCGGGCATTTTTATTGGCCAAATCGACCAATTTCTTTTTGTCGCCTCGTTGGGGCTGCAGGACTTTGGTTTCCAACAGCGCTTCTAATGGGTCAGCATCGACATTTTGCGGAACAAAGACTTCTTTGGGAATGAAGTGTTCATTCTTTTGGTAAAACTGGCCGACGAAGGTCAAGAAATCTTCATCCGCTTCATTGTAGAAAGGAAACAAAGAGACTTCTCGTTCGATCAGCTTTCCTTGACGGATAAAGAATACTTGGACACACATCCAGCCTTTGTCGACACTGTAGCCAAAGACATCACGGTCCATCAGGTCGGTCAGGGTCATTTTTTGTCGCGTCATGACGGTATCGATCGCTTGGATCTGATCCCGCAGCTCAGCCGCTCGCTCAAACTCTAATGTTTCAATGGCTTCGCCCATCTTCTCTTTCAGATCTTTCAAAATATCGACGTGACCGCCGTGGAAAAAGTGTTTCACTTGATCAACGATCTTCTGATAATCCTTGGGGTCTACATTGTTGACATAAGGACAGACACATTGACCCAAATGATAATAAAGACAAGGGCGCTTTTGAGAAGGACCGCACTTTCGCAAAGGAAAGAGACGATCCAGCACCCGTTTGGTTTCGTTGGCTGCTCGTGCATCAGGATAAGGGCCAAAATATAAAGCCCCGTCTTTTAAAACTTTACGAGTGATGATCAGACGCGGATAGCGCTCTTTGGTCACTTTAATAAAAGGATACGACTTGTCGTCCTTTAACATGATATTGTATTTTGGTTTGTTTTTTTGAATCAAATTGATTTCCAGCAATAAAGCTTCCGTATTTGATTCGGTAACGACGTACTCAAAATCATTGATTTCTTGAACGAGCCGTTCGGTTTTCGTATCGTGGCTGCCGGTAAAATACGAACGGACACGATTTTTTAAAATTTTGGCTTTCCCAACATAGATGATTTTGTTATTTTTATCTTTCATTAAATAACAACCAGGTTGATCAGGAAGCAGCGCTAATTTGTTCTTGATTTGTTCGTTCATTTCAAGATCCTTTCTTACTGGTTTGCTTCACGAACTGCATAAGTAGTCAAAGGGCGGTCTAAGTTTCCCTCAAAAAGGGGAACGTTAGAGCCCATAGCCAGTACTCCTCATTTTAGCACAAATTTCTTAAGAAACAATCAATCGGACCAGATCGGCAGCGAGGAAGCGTAATCGTAAGAAAAGGTTAAGAAATCCCACGAGGCGGTGGTTCCCCAAAAAAATCAGTTTGTTTTTATACGCTTGCCACCTGTGAGGGATCGTTTTGCGACCACTCCTGAATGAAGGCCCGCAATCCCTCAATGGCTGGTTCTGTGACTACTTTGCGCTGGATGAGGTAAAATTGGCGCTCAAAGTTTTTATCCAGCAGTTGATAGCCAATGCCGTGGGCGGCTCGCTTGGAAAGGATCGAACAGCCGAAGCCTTGTTTCAGCAAAGCGACAATCAATTCATTGCTGGCGATCTCGATGATCGGTCCTTGAATGTTCTGTTCCTCCAGATAGCGTTTAGTGTAATAGTAGACACCAGAACTCGCTTCACGGACGAGCCAAGGACCGGCTTGGGGATCACCGGCTAAGACGAGCTGATCTTTCAAAATCGGGAAACGCAAAATACTTGGTGCAGATAAGGGTTTTTCAATGATCCCTAAATCTAGTTGATGTTGTTCAAGCGCTGTTAAGACTTCAGCGGAGTTCATCATCGATACCCGAAAATGCACCGTGGGAAAGGCGTTGTATAAAGCAATCATCAAGTCAGGCATCAAGGCCATCGCATAGGTATGAGAGATGCCTAGGGCACAGTGGCTTTGATGCTGTGTGTTGGTATGGATCTCGCTGGCGATCGTCGACCACTCATCCAATAAATTCAGTGCCTTTTCGTAAAGGTACTCTGCTTGGGGCGTGGCGATCACGTTTTTGCGACCATTGCGTAAAAAAAGCGGTGTATCCAGGTCTTGTTCCAACTGCTTGATTTGAGCAGAAACCGTGGGCTGCGAAATAAATAGCAATTCGGCAGCTTTCGAAAAATTTTTCGTTTCATAGACCATCTTAAAGGTCTCCAGTAATTTTAACATTGCAATCCCTTCCATTAGAAAATTCAATTATAACTATTATACCAATAAATCCTACTGATCGGTCAATCTGTGTATAATGGATGTTATATGAAAGGATGAAAGCAATGAAGCAACGACAAACAGCTTTGATACTTCCCGGTTTGTTCCTGTCCTTTTCGGTAGCCGTCATCGCCCGAATCATGGCTTTGGCTGTGCCAAAATTAGGGGGAGCAACCCTTGCTATTTTATTAGGAATCATTTTAGGAAATACACTGTTCAAGCAAGAACGCTATCAAGTCGGGACGAAGGTTGCGGAAAGTCGTCTCCTAGAATATTCGGTGGTTTTGCTGGGCTTTACCGTCACTTTCCAGACTATCAGTGAAATGGGTCTTCGGGGCTTTCTCTTTATTTTGCTGATGATGAGCTTGGTCATTACCGCTGCTTATTTGATAGGGAAAAAATTGGGCTTTAATCAAAAGATGAGCCTGATGATGGCAGGCGGCAATGCTGTCTGTGGGTCCTCTGCGATTGCGGCGATCGCACCAGCCATTGATGCCGATGATGAAGAAAAAGGGCAGATCATCACCTTGGTCAATCTTTTAGGAACGGTGATGATGCTGACGCTGCCGTTTTTAGGCTTGGCCTTATACGGCGATGATCTATTGCAAAAAAGTGCCTTACTTGGCGGCACACTGCAATCCGTCGGGCAAGTCGTGGCGGGGGCTAGTTTGATTGATGCCGACACCGTCAAATACGCGATGCTCTTTAAAATCGCGCGCATCATCATGTTGGCAGTCGTCGTCATTGTTTTTGAACGAATGACGACAAAGACCCCCACCAAAACCAAAGGCAAAGGTAAGCTACGGCTGCCAATCCCTTGGTATGTGTTGGGCTTCTTGACCATCTGTATCTTGAACAGCTTCTTGCCGCTGCCTAGCTGGTTGAATGAGGGTGCTCATTTTATCAGTACGTGGTTTGAAACAACGGCGTTGGCAGCCATCGGTTTGCGCCTGGATTTCCGCAAGTTTTTAAAAGAAGGACCGCGCTTTTTATTCTATGGTCTTTCCGTTGGAGCCGTCCAAACCGTGGGTGCTGTTGCGTTGATTTGGTTGCTGCGGCTCTGATTCACACGAGGCACATCCCATAAAGCACGTTTGAAGCGTACGATTGTTTAACGAAAAAAGCCACGACGGTTGATCGAAGGGCACGCTTTGGTGTTTCTGTTGGAAGAGGCAGCAAGGCGTGGCTTTTCAGATCAACTGTCGGGCTTTTTTTAGCGACAAAGATGGTTAGACGGGGACTTGGATGACTTGAACACCTTGTTGCTCAATCAAGTCGATGACTTTGGGATCAGAATAATGGTCGGTAATCAGCAGATCGATAGCCGCAATTGCGCCAATCGTAAAATTGGATTGCTTACCGATTTTGCGATAATCCGCGATAACGATCAACTTGCCAGAATTTTCGATGATTTTCGCATTGACTTTGGCTTCGTGGATCACTGAAGTGGAAATGCCGGTCTGTAAATCTAACCCACTACAACCAATGATCGTAACATCAGAACGAACATGAGAAAACGACTCCACGGCGATATCCCCTGACAAGGCCGCTTTAGGATAGCGTATTTCGCCGCCACTTAAAACGATCGTTGATTTTGGATGGTGTTCCATTTGGATCACACTTGTATTGTTCGTCAACAAACTGATTCGTTTGTCTGTGAGATGGCGCAACGTTTGAGCGGCGCTAGTACTCGTATTGACGAAAAGGGTATCGCCATCTTTTACTTGGCGAGCCGCTTCTTTGGCCAGTCGATCTTTGATGTACTCGATCGAGTCGGTGGGATGCGCTTCATCTTCATAAGCTTCACAGTATTCGATTTTTCCGTGGGTTTGTTTGATCTGACCCATCTCACTCAGTACGGTACAGTCTCTGCGGATCGTCATCTCTGATACTCCCAACTGATGACTGAGGGTCTTCACATCAGAAAAACCAGATGTTTTTATCAGATCGATCAATTGTTTTCTCCTTTGCCTCACTTCTTCATTGGAACGTTTCACGATACTTCCTCCTTACATGCGCTTTATTCTATTCTTGTCTTTCATCGTTTATCCAGATTGCGATTGCCTTTGCATAGCAAAAACCTTCTCGCCTCCTTCTCGCAAGTTCAAGTGATGATCCCACACCACTTGTTGAGAAGCAACGATGTGTTTGTTGTTTCTTCTTTCGAACTCATTTTAACATATCTCCTATACATTACCATATATATTAAATAATCACATTTATTTATGGGTTAATTAACATATAATAAGCTAAATTAACATAAAACTAGATTGAAAGCGTTTTTCTATATGTTAGAATCAAAGTGTAAATAAGCAAGGGAGGAATAAGAATGGCACATGTAAATGATGTTTCGAAAGAGAGTTGGCTTTTAAATACGTTTCCAGAATGGGGGACCTATTTGAACGAAGAGATCGAAAATGAGCTTGTGAAAGAAGGCACAGTTTCCATGTGGTGGCTAGGCTGTACGGGTATTTGGCTGAAGAGTGCGGAAGGAACCAATATTTTATGCGACCTTTGGTGTGGCACTGGCAAGCGCAGTCATGGGAATGGGCAAATGAAAAAAGGCCATCAAATGATGCGAATGAGTGGTGTACAAGAAATGCAGCCTAACCTACGGACTCAGCCCTTTGTGATCGATCCATTTGCAATCAAAGGAGTGGATGCGTTAGTGGTGACCCACATCCATTCCGATCATTTAGACATCAATACCGCAGCCGCAGTCCATCAAAATTGTCCAGAAGCAAAATTCGTCGGTCCCCATGAAGTCGTTGCAACTTGGTTGAAATGGGGAATACCAGAAGAAAAAACCATCGTGGTCAAACCGGGGGATGAAGTAACCATTGGGCAGGTGAAAATCGTCGCTTTAGAAGCATTCGATCGAACCGCTCTGATTACTTGTGAAGATCCGGATACCAGCTTGAAAGGAAAAATGCCCCAGGACATGGATCGTATCGCAGTCAATTACTTGTTTGAGACTTCCGGTGGGGCGATTTATCATGCAGGAGATTCTCATTATTCGAATGTATTTGCTAAACATGGGAATCAGTACAAGATCGATGTTTGCTTAGGTGCATATGGCGAAAACCCGCGGGGCATCACCGACAAAGTTACATCAGTCGATATGTTGCGGATGGCCGAATCCCTCAATGCCAAAGTGGTGATTCCCGTACATTATGATATCTGGTCCAATTTTATGGCTGATCCAAAAGAGATCACCGAGATTTGGAAGTTTAAAAAAGATCGTTTGAACTATGAGTTTAAACCGTATATTTGGCAAGTTGGCGGCAAATTCACCTACCCAACGAATAAAGATGATCTTGAATTTAATTTCTATCGTGGCTTCAAAGATGTTTTTTCGGTCGACAATGATACGCCATTCCCTTCTTTCTTATAAAAGAAGGGGGGATGCTGCAAAAGCCAAATTTGAAAGGAGCAAACGTAATGCTGCGTTATTTTTATGAAAATGAGTTGGTTGCAATCAACCAGGAACAGCCCGAAGACTGGGAAGCTGCTATCTGGGCGAGTGGCGAAGGATTAAAGCAAAAGGCGTTGATTACGGATCAGTACATTGAAGATGTCATTCGGGATGTCCATCAATACGGTCCTTATATTGTGATCATTCCCAAAGTAGCCATGCCCCATTCTTCAGCAGAAAGCAAAGGCGTCTTAGGAACAGGGATCGGGCTGACGATTTTTCCAGCGCCCGTCTCGTTTCAGGAAGATAATCCGGACAAGGAGGCGCAGTTGTTCTTTATGCTCGCTGCCAAAAACGCTGAAGCACATATGAACAATATCGCTGGTTTATCAGAGATGTTGATGGAAGAGGGGCTGGTAGAAGATCTATTAGGTGTAAAAACGATGGCAGATTTTGAAGTGGTGATGGAGAAATATGACCAAAAAGAAAGCAGGGATTAGATGGAAGTGATAGGAGATTTCTTATTGAGATGCTGGGATTACTTTGCTCAGAATATTTTGATGCAGCCAGCTTTTTTGATCGGTTTTATTGTACTGATCGGTTACTTACTATTGAAACGGCCGTTTGTTGAATGTGTCGCAGGTTTCTTAAAAGCCACCGTTGGTTACTTGATTTTGACGATTGGCTCTGGTGGATTGGTCAATAATTTCCGTCCGATCTTGGTGGGGCTTAAGGAGCGTTTTGAATTAGATGCGATGGTCACTGACCCGTATTTTGGTCAAAATGCGATCACCGCCGGCATTGAAGAACGATTCGGACGCACCTTTGGTGACACGATGCTCTTATTATTGATTGCCTTTGTTTTTAATATCTTACTCGTTCGCTTTAAAAAATATACGAAGCTGCGGGCCGTCTTCACTACTGGAAATGTGCAAGTACAGCAAGCCGCAACGGCCTTTTGGTTGCTGCTATTTTGTTTTCCAGACTTGGGTCGGATCGAAGTCTTACTTGTCATGGGCTTGATCTTAGGCTGCTATTGGGCGGTTGGTTCCAATTTGACCGTGGGCATCTGTCAAGATTTGACGGAAGGTGCTGGTTTTGCGATTGCCCATCAACAGATGTTTGGTGTTTATTTCTTTGCGAGACTTGCGGAACGGTTCAAAAAGAACAAATCCAACCGGAAATTAGAAGATGTCGAACTACCGGGTTTTTTATCGGTCTTCAATGAAAATATGGTATCGACTTCGATCCTGATGCTCTTTTTCTTCGGTATCATTTTAGTGACACTTGGACAAGATTATTTAATAACAGCAGGATTTATGGCAGAAGGACAAAGTTTCTTATTTTATATTTTACAAACATCACTGATGTTTGCCGTCTACTTAGCAATTCTTCAATTAGGTGTGCGCACCTTCGTTTCCGAATTGACCGAGTCATTTCAAGGAATCTCAAATACGATTTTACCAGGTGCTGTTCCGGGGATCGATATCGCCGCAACCTTTGCCTTTGGTTCACCAAATGCTGTGACGGTGGGCTTTTTATTCGGTGCATTAGGACAATTTTTAATGATTGCTTTACTGATTTTGTTCCGGTCACCAACGATCGTGATTGCCGGGTTTATCCCACTGTTCTTTGATAATGCAGCGATTGCCGTTTTTGCCAACAACCGTGGAGGTATCAAGGCGGCTTGTCTTTTCCCATTCTTATCAGGCATCATTCAGATCGGTGGTTCGGCCTTGATCGCTACTTGGGTAGGATTGTCCCAATATGGCGGCTATCTTGGTATGTTCGACTGGGCGACCGTCTGGCCATTCTTTACAGTATTGATGAAATTCTTAGGCATCATTGGTGTGGTTCTTGTGGTGGTGATCTTATTAGTGATTCCGCAATTGCAGTACCGCAGAGATCCAGAAGGATATTTCTTGATCGTAGATGATTACGATGCGTATGTAGAAAAACAAAAATAATAAATTCTTAGGAGGAAAAAAAGATGAGAGTATTAGTATCTTGTGCAAATGGATCAGGAACAAGTTTGATGATGATGCGGAGTGTTGAAAAAGCTTTGAAGTCTGAAGGGATCACAATCACCTCTATCCACCACTGCGCGATTTCCGAAGGCAAAAGCACCGCCAAGAATTACGATGTGGTCTTTACGCCAATGAACTTTGTCAATATGTTCGATAAAGCAAAAGAAAAGGGCGTAACAGTAATCGGGGTCAGAAATGTGATGTCTCCAAAAGAAATCATTGAGCGGGTCAGAGAAGCGGGTCTTTCAAAGGAGTAGTCAGCGTAAAGGATGTGGCAAAACAAAAAGGTTGGTCAAACAAAAGAGAGGGGAATTTCATGAGCATACCAAAACTACAGATTGCTTGCGATCACTCCGATTTAGCTAGTGCACTGGCAGATATCAAAAAAGTCGGCGATGTGGTTGATATTATTGAAGCAGGGACTATTTTATTGTTGCAAGAAGGAGAACAGGTATTACGCTGTTTCCGAGCAATGTATCCGGAGAAGTTGATCGTAGCAGACACAAAATGTGCCGATGCCGGTGGGACGGTCGCCAAAAACTGCCAGCAAGCTGGCGCGGATTATATGACCGTGATTTGTGCAGCAACGATCCCAACAATGAAGGCAGCAGCAAAAGAAATTGCTGAGATCCAAGTAGAATTATATGGTGACTGGACCTACCAGCAAGCACAGCAGTGGCTAGATGCCGGCATCTCACAAGCCATCTATCATCAAAGTCGTGACGCATTGTTAGCTGGTGAAACATGGGGAGAAAAAGATTTAACGAAAGTCCGTAAATTGATCGATATGGGGTTTCGAGTGTCAGTCACGGGAGGATTGAGCGTCGAGACGTTGGCTCTGTTTGCCGGCATTGATGTGTATACCTTTATCACAGGACGAGGCATCACTGCCGCTGACGATCCGCAACAAGCAGCAGTTGATTTCAAGCAAGAGATTTTACGGATTTGGGGGTAGTTTTCTATGAGTTTGATCGGTCTATATGAAAAAGCAACACCCAAAGCCCTTTCTTGGCCGGAACGATTGCAGTTTGTCAAAGACCGAGGTTTCGACTTCATTGAAATGTCCATCGATGAATCCGATGAACGCTTGGCACGCCTAGAGTGGAACCAAGCACAGCGCAAAGAGATCGTCGAGGCAATCTATGACTCGGGGATCAAAATCTTGTCTTTATGTCTCAGTGGACATCGGCGGTTTCCCTTTGGTTCGATCGATGAAAAAAAGCGCAAGCACGCGATGCATCTGATGGAAAAAGCCATCGACTTGGCTTCAGATTTGGGTATTCGCTGCATCCAATTAGCCGGATACGATGTGTATTATGAGGAAAAAAGTCTTTGTAGCCGAGAATGGTTCATTGCCAATCTAAAAGAAGCCGTCGCCAGGGCGTCTGAAAAGGGGGTCGTTTTGTCACTAGAGATCATGGATGATCCGTTTCTGAATTCTATCTCAAAATATTTACGGATCAAGGAGCAGATCCCTTCACCCTATCTACAAGTCTATCCAGATGTCGGGAACCTGTCGGCCTGGCCAGAAAATGATGTCGGTTATGAATTAGAAAAAGGCATTTGCGAGATTACCCAGATTCATTTGAAAGATACATTGGCGGTCTCAGATAAGTTTCGAGGAAAGTTTAAAGAAGTACCGTTTGGCACTGGGTGTGTTGATTTTGATGGCTGCTTACGCACGCTGAAGCGGTTGAATTATAACGGTTCTTTTGTCATCGAGATGTGGAGTGAGACGAGCGCTGACCCGATTGGGGAGATTGAACAAGCCAAAGCATATTTATTACCAAAACTAAAGGAGGTCGGTTACCTTGATCAATCAGCTTCAATTGATGAAAGAGCGAGTTTATCAAGCCAATAAGAGACTGCCTGAGGAAGGGCTAGTAAAGCTGACTTGGGGAAATGTCAGTGAGATTGATCGAGATTTAGGGATCATCGTCATTAAACCAAGTGGTGTTGATTATCAGACGATGACGGTTGATTCAATGGTGGTTTGCGACTTAACGGGAACACCGAAAGAGGCGAAGACGTTGAAGCCTTCCTCGGATATCAAAACCCATGCGCTATTGTACAAGCACTTCGAAGGCGTCAAGGCGATCGTCCATACGCATTCGACAAATGCGGTAAAATGGGCGCAAGCACAGCGAGACATTCCTGCATATGGAACGACGCATGCGGATACTTTTTATGGTAGTGTCCCTTGTACACGACCATTACGGGCCTCTGAGGTAACGGCAGACTATGAAAAAGAAACCGGCAAAGTCATTGTCGAGACGTTTGAAAAGCGGGGATTAGATCCGCTTGCATGCCCAGCTGTCCTCACAGCGGGACACGGTCCTTTTACTTGGGGGCAATCTGCGGAACAAGCGGTCAGCAATAGTATTGTTTTAGAAGAGGTTGCAGAAATGGCACTAGGTACCGAAGCTTTGACCTTAGAGCGAACACCGATCGCTGATTATTTGCTGGATAAACATTATTTCCGCAAGCATGGCGAACATGCTTATTATGGACAAGGATAACGTAAAAGCAGCCATTCCTAGCGATCAAGGAATGGCTGCTGTTCTATTCGTTTTCTTCAACGAGTGTTTTCACATAAAAGCGATCCATCGTGGTATGCTGTGCCGCCAATAGTGGCTGGGACAATGCGCGATAGCCGGCTTTTTGATAGACATGCAAGGCAGCTTCTAAAGAATGATGGGATTCTAAATAGAGTTGCCGATAGCCTAGTTCAAAAGCTTTGGCCTCGATCTTCGCCAGCAGGGGATAGCTGAGACGCTGCCCTTTGGCGGCATCACTAAGATAAAATTTTTGCAGCTCGGCGATTTGCCCTTCTGAATCATAAGCGGCAAGACCACCGCCGCCTAAAAGGGTACCCGATTCATCGGTGACGACAAAATAATGGCGGCTAGCAGGATCTGCTGCATAAAATTCACTTAAGTGGTCTAACTCGGGATCAAAATAGGCAGTTCCTGGAACCGCCAACTGGTGGTCGGTCAAGCTTTTGCGAATGATAGCAGCTAATGGCGCATCATCTTGAGATTGGATCGGACGAAATATCGGCTTCATGCAGTTCCTCCTTAACGTAAAAGTAAATGAATAGCTATAGTGTACCACAGCATCGAGGTAGTGTTTAGTGATGATAAGAAAAGCATCCTCGCAATGGCGCACCTCTTTAATAAGAAAACCGCCCCCTCGTTGCCAGGCTCCTAATGTAAAAAGGAGGATGGCGAAACGAGGGGGCGGTTTTTGTGTTAGTCATGGAAGCAGTAATTAGAGCGTTTCACCATTAGAGGCGATTACTTGCTGGTACCACGCAAAGGAATCTTTTTTCAAACGATTCAAGGTTCCTTTGCCGGTATTGTCTTTGTCGACATAGATCATGCCATAGCGTTTCTCCATTTCGCCGCTGCCGAAGCTGACGATATCAATGATCCCCCAAGGCGTATAACCTAATAGCGGTACACCATCTTCAACCACCGCTTTTTCCATCTGTTCGATATGCTCTTTCAGGTAAGTGATGCGGTAGTCATCATGGATTTGCTGTTCATTGGTTAATTGATCGTAAGCACCAAAGCCATTTTCTACGATAAATAGCGGCAAGTCATAGCGTTGATAGATCGTATTTAACACATAGCGCAACCCGACTGGATCGATAGGCCAGCCCCAATCAGAAGCACTGATATAAGGATTACTCACGATTTTTGCTCCCGGGATATCCTCAGTTGGTGTGCCAGCCACTTCATCAAGGGTTGAGATCGTTCCTGACATGTAATAGCTGAACCCAATATAATCAACGGTTCCTGCTTTTAATAGCGCTTGTTCCTCGGGCGTGATCTCAATCGTGATGCCTTTTTTTGCCCAATATTTTTGCACATAGGTTGGGATCTTGCCTCGTACGTGGACGTCGCTGTAAAAATAGCGCCGTTCATTGGCTTTGACGGATGCCATCAAATCAGCTGGCGCACAAGAGTAGGGGTAGACCGGGACATAGGCCATCATACAACCAATCTGAAACTCTGGATTGATTTTTTTGCCTTCGATCACGGCTGCCGCGCTGGCAATCAACTCATTGACGCCCGCTTGAAAGACGAGTGCTTCTTTTTGACTGTCATCCTCGATGATCATGGCAGAATTGGTCCAAACGTGCAGCGGCTCTTGCCCATCTGCTTGATTATTGATCTCATTGAAAGTCATCCAATACGTCACTTTTTCATGATACCGTTGAAAAACAGTCTTAGCGAATTTGACAAAGAGGGGAATCACTTCTTTGTTAGCAAACCCACCAAATTCTTCATAGAGGGCATAAGGCATTTCAAAGTGAGACAAAGTGATGACGGGTTCGATGCCATTTGCCTGCAATTCGTCGAAAAGATCATCGTAGTATTGGAGACCGGCTTCATTTGGTTCTTCTTCTGTTCCAGTTGGATAGATCCGGCTCCAAGAAATCGATGTCCGTAGACATTTCAAGCCCAGTTCTTTGAATAACTGGATATCTTCTTTGTAACGGTGATAAAAGTCAATGGCTTCATGGTTCGGGTAATATTCCCCTTCAATGACTCCTTTGGTGATTTTACGGGGAATACCGTTGCCACCGGCCGTCATGACATCGGCGGTACTCATTCCACGGCCAGCAACATTCCAAGCGCCTTCCGCTTGATGGGCAGCGATCGCGCCGCCCCATAAAAAATCTTTCGGCATTTTTGCGGACATAAATTTCATTCCTCCTCGACTCATTCGTTTGCTTATAATTCTACTTTCTGGGAACGGTTAGAGGCGATCACGAAAGGCAAATAGATCAAGACCGAAATCGCAAGACAAACGACACCGACAACCGCAGCGATCGCATTTCCTCCAGTTCCTAAAAAGAGATTAATGATTCCTGGGGTCGTCCATGGTACCCCAATCGCTGGGGTCGGCATGATCGGCCAGACAACAGTGACAAAATAACCCACCAAAATATTGACCATTGGTGTCAAAATAAACGGAATGATCATGATTGGATTCAAGACGATCGGTAGACCGAAGATCATCGGTTCATTGATTTGGAAAATTCCTGGAACTAAGGACATCTTAGCGATCTCACGTTGTTCTGGACGTTTTGAAGCGATGAAGATCGCAATGATCAAGCCCAATGTCATACCAGTTCCGCCCATATTTGCGAACATATCATTTAAAACGCCCCAGGTTTCTTTGTAAGGAACGTCCCACAAGGAGCCGCCCTGGTTGATAAAGTCTAGGTTAGCTAGATCTTGTTCGGTAAAAATCGCTGAACGAACCGCATTCAATGTGTTTGGTCCATGGATCCCGATCGCAAACAACGTAGTTTGCAAGAATGCCAAGATCAAGACACCGACGACATTGCCCCCCAGATCCCGCAATGGACTTTGGATCCCGTTGTAAATCAGTTCATTGATGCCTTCCGGTGCAATCATTAAAACTAAGAAATTGATCAAAGCAGTGACTGCCACGATGATCACGATCGGAATCATGCCAGAAAAGGAACGGGAAACAGCTGGTGGTACCATTTCAGGCATTTTGATCTGCAATCGTTTGACCTTGAAAAGCTTGGGTAAGAATTCACCGACCAAACAAGCCACGATCATAGCTACGAACAACCCTTGGGCGCCTAAATATTGTGTAGAGATCACATTGACATCATCTACTGCAAACGAGGTCGGGTACAAGATCATAAAGGCAGCGACACTTGTCAAACCAACTAACGTAGCATCTGCTTGGAAATGCTTGGCTAAAAGTTGGGCAACAAGAAACGCAATGAATAAACTCATGATGTTGATGGTCCCGTTCGCCACGGAAGCTAGGACTTGCTGGGCGCTTTCCAGATTAGGAAAAAGCCGATTCAGTTGAAATAATTGCACGATGAAACTTTCATTGGAAAATAAAATATTGTTGACCAAAATAACGAGAGAAGAAGCGATGGTCAGTGGGAAAATCAGCATGAATGCATCCCGGATCGCTGCTACGTGGCGTTGATTGTTCAACTTTGTTGCGATTGGTACCAACGAGCGGTCTAACAGGTCATTGAATTTTTGCATAATAATAACACCTTTCCTTAATTGATGCCATCATTATAGCGAATGAAAGCGGCTAAAAGTAAGCGGATACGGATTCCGTACATATCTCTCAAGAAATGAAAAAAATTCCGCATCCGGAACACAGTGTTACAAAAAAAGATGGTTCAGTAAACTGAACCATCAAGGGTTGGAACGATAATCTTGTAAATAGCCGATCAGTGTTTCTAAAATCGCTACTGAAGGCAATTGACTAGTCAAATCAAGAAAGATGTCTTTGCGTTCCTCTTTGATCGCATACTCGATCGAATAATCGCACAGGCGTGCCAACGTACTTTCCCGATTAGGGGTAATGCAGTATTTCTGCACGATCGCTTGATTGTCTAAACCGGTAATGACTTCGATCAGTTCTTTGGTTTCACCAGAGACACTCAGAAAAACCAAAACATTTTTTTGATCTTTTCGCAAAAAGCTTTTGATTGGGTAGGTCAGCTCATCAATGCTGATACTAAAGTAACCGAGACTGGCTAGCTTGCGGGCAACGTATTGCGCGATCGCACCGGATGCCCCCATCCCCATAAATAAGATCAAATCGGCATCCCGCATCGCTTCGGCAAGTTTTCGTATTTGGTATTCCGCATCAGGGTGGAAGATCTGCATATTCAAGCCTTTGATGCGCGCTTCTAAACCTAAGTGTTCAGGATGCGCGTCAAAATGGGCTTTTTCTAAATGATTTTTGATATAGAAGCGAAATTCTGGAAACGACTGAAAGCCGACTTTTTGAATAAAACGAAAGACCGAAGTCGAAGAGACATGAGCATCATCGGCAATGTCGCGCACACGCATATATGGGATCTTTTCTAAGTGATTGACGATAAAACGGTAGATTTCTTGTTCTACCGCAGAGAGCTTGTTCAAGTTTAATTGTTCAAAAAGCGCCATGCTGGTTCCTCGCTGTCCTAGATAATCAATTTACACCAGTATAGCATATCCGAACTTTTAACGGTGCAGCTGTTGGTGGATCTGATAGACTGCGCCGATCAAGCCGGCATCGTTTTTTAGCTTCGCTGGACGAACAGGCGCGATGGTTTGTCCGCGCAAATAATTAATCGCTTCATGCCGTGTTTCCGTGATCGTCAAGCGAGCCTGCAGGCGTTCCCAGAAATAAGGATTGGCACTGATGCCGCCGCCGATCAATACCAATTCTGGGTCAAAGCAGCTAATCAAATTGATCAACCCTACAGACAAATCCGTTAGAAATTGGTCCGTCAGCTTCAACGCCAATGCTTCGCCTTGCTGCGCGCGGTCAAAAATCTCTTTGGCGTCTTGGGTGGGTTCAAAGCCAGGAACTGCTGCGCCAGATAAATTGTAGAGGCGAATCAAGCCGCCCACGACGGCAGTTTTTTTATTGATGGAACTTTCCTCGATATTGCCTTCTTCTGGCAGCTGATCGATCACCATCCAACCAAATTCACCAGCCATGCCATGAGCACCTCGGTAGACTTGATTATTGATTACGATCCCACCGCCTACACCAGTGCCTAGGACAAGACACAAATAGTTGGCTACCTCTTGCGCATTCCCGATCCATTTTTCAGCAATCGCTGCTGCATTGGCATCATTTTCCACCGCCACCGGCAATCCTGTACGCGCTTCCAAGACTGCTTTAAAATTTTCACCATATAACGATTTGATGGCTCCAGCCGTTAACATAAACCCGTCTTTTTGAACGATCCCTGGGGCACTGATCCCAATGCCATCAATCGTGTGGCGGCTCTGGGCATCTTCGATGATCGTGAGTAGATCCTGATAAAACTGGGCTGGCTCATAGCTAGTGGGGATCGCTGATTTTTCAAGGATCACTCCGGTTTCATCTAAAACCCCATATTTAATACTTGTTCCGCCAATATCAAATCCTACGTACATTCTTCTTCCTCACCTTTCAAAACATTGTTGCCTTAAGTGTACCATCTGGCAGGAGGAATTTTTTTCTTTTTTCAGCTATTTTTTGACAGCCGTTTCCGCTGCATCCAAATAAAACAAAATGTCACTTTTGCCTTCCTGATTGGTTCCTTTGTACACCTCCGTATCCAGGCCTCCGATACGAAAGCCTGCTCGCAAGTAAAACAGACAGGCAGAAGGATTGTTGTCCTGCGCTTGTGTATAGATGCCGCGATAGTCTTTGGCAAGGGCCGCTTTCAGTGCCTGTTGGATCAACAGTTGACCGATTCCTTGCTTGCGGTAGTCTGTGTTGACCTTTAAGTCATAGAGGTACAGATACTTGAAAAAAGCGTCTTGAACGATCGCTAAGCCGATGCATTTTCCATCATCATAAGCACCGATAAACAGACTGTTTCGGCTCATTTCATCATAGCAATAATTTTCATCTGGGAAACGCATCGTCTGAATGTCTTCAGGTGCAAATTTACAGATCGTGTACTGCCAGTTGCCCTCATTATAAGACGGCAGCATTTTCCCCCATAAGGAGAAGGGTTCGTTTTTCAAGCGGATATCAGCTTGGTGTTCTTGATCGATCAGTTTGATTTCTAGCATGAGACACCTCGATTTTCTATAGTTTTCAATCATGAGTATTTAAAAGTAAGTTGTTGCAGTTTAGTTTACTACAAAGAATGAAAAATCACGATACTTATTAAACAGTCTGGTCTTCCTGTGAGAAGGGACGTTTTTGTAGGAGTAACTTAGTTGTTTGTCTATACATTTAGGTGGAAAAAGCAGAAAATATTCCATTGATACCTTAGTCACAATGACCGACGGAAAAATACGTCTTAAGTTTGATTATATTTATCGCTTGTTTTTTTATACTGAAGGTAGATAGAAAAAGCGGAGGACAATCACTTGAAAAAAGCAATTAGTATGATCCTGCTCGTGTTAACGATCGGGACCGTCACATTGGTTACATGGTCTTATTTTACGAAAGATGATTCCAGCGAACTGGTTCAGCTGGTGGATCGTTTCAATCCTTTCGTACCGGAGAAAAAGGTTTATGTCAAAACATCCGATGAGTATGGCGTGTCGCAAGAACATGATGCCTATGAATATACGCAAGAAGGAATCAATGAAGATGGACAAAAAATAAAAATCACGTTTTGGGCACCACAAAAATTAAAAGAAAATGCCTACCTAGAGCTTGATGCAAAGGGCAAACATGTGGAGTCGTATCAAGAGGTGACCGAGCAAGATCTCCCTGACGCTATCAAAGACGAGTTGGTTACGACCCATTGATCATCGAGCCTGCTTGAAGAAACGGACAGAAAGTCATTTCCCACATGTTGGGAGATGGCTTTTTTTAGTACCTTCACCTAAAGAAAAGTTCGCCAAGATTTGATTTGGGTGAAAAAGATTAGAGGATGATAGAATTTTCAGAAAAAATAGATAATTTTTTCAATTCTTAGTTGCAATAGCAGAAACGTCTGGTATTCTCTATGAGGTAGTTAAAAAAAATCATTCATATAATTAAAAATAGCAACGGTGAGAGAATCACTGTGTATGAAGGATCAACGGTTTTCGAGGAGGAACGTATGACAGAAAAAAATCAATTAAAAAAACAGATGAAAACCAGACACATCACTATGTTGGCACTAGGTGGCGCAATCGGTGCCGGCCTATTCAAAGGCAGTGGGGAAGCGATCCAGTTAGCGGGGCCTGCGGTCTTGCTAGCGTTTATTTTTTGTGGGCTGATCTTATTTGTCGTCATGACAGGACTGGGACAGTTGGTTTTATCTGACCAAAAACAACATGGCCTTTCGGGCTTAGTCCAGCCGTATCTTGGCTTGCATACAGCTGATTTCATTGATTGGATCTACTGGTCAATGTGGATGATCAACATCATCGCCGAAGCAGTTGCTGCCGCAAGCTTTTTGCAGCTGTGGTTTCCCAATATTCCCGCTTGGATCTTTGTTTTGATTTTGGCACTACTCACGACCATCATCAATTTGTTTTCGGTCCGCTTGTTTGCAGAAACGGAATACTGGCTTTCGTGGGCCAAAATCAGTGTGGTGATTGTGCTGATCTTGGTGGGTCTCTATCTGGTTGCCACGCAAGTCTTTGATCTGGGCTTTTTACCGACGATGAGACAAATGACAGACTATGGTGGTTTTGCCCCTCACGGTCTCAAAGGATTTATCAATTCTTTATTGGTCGTAATCTATTCGTATGGCGGTTCTGAGTTAGTAGCCATCACGATTAGTGAAGCAGAAAATCCCAAAAAAGCGATCCCTCAAGCAATCAAAGGGGTAATGACTCGGATTGCCGCTTTTTACATCATTCCCATGTTTCTTTTACTGATCATTTATCCGTGGAATCAATTAGCAGATCCAAATGTCAGTCCCTTTGTAATGGTGTTTCAAAAAATCCATGTGCCTTTTGCTTCCGACATCGTTAATTTAGTGATCATTTTGGCCTTGTTTTCCTCCATCAATTCTGGGGTCTATGCTTCTTCAAGAACGTTGTTTTTCCGGTTAAGCAACAATGGCCAGAAAAAAAGCCGCTTCACGATGCTGAATAAAAACAGCGTGCCCCAACGAGCGATCATGTTTTGCAGCGGTACTTTATATCTTGGAGTCGTTCTTTCTTACTTTTTAGGCGACAAACTCTTCAATTATCTGGCAGGCTCCCTGTCGTATACTGTATTACTGATTTGGTTGTTGATCAGTGTGGCGGCGTTTGTTTTGGTACGCAAGCAGAAGAAAATGGGCTATACGATTTTTTTGGGTGGGGCGATCCTTGCGTTGCTTTTGCTATTTGCCGGTATCTTGATCACTAACCCATTAGCGGTTACAGGTTTCACCGCATTGCTGTATACGATCATTTTTCTTAGTTTTTATTGGAACCATCGAAAAATAGGGGACACCAGTGGAAAAAGTTGAAGAACCCTCCCTTAAGGCATAAACTGATGGAGAAGGAACATCCTGCTTGGCTATTTTTTCGCTTCTCAGGAACATGGCTAAAAATAAAGTAAAGGAGAATACGAAAATGGTTAATTTTTGGACATTGATTTTCGGCACCCTCAGCTGGGTTGTGGTGGAAAGTCTGCTTTACAACCCGATGCATAAGTGGGGCAAGTTTTGGGCGAAAGAATCAGGAATGGCAGAGAAGATGGACGGTCAGCAGATGACGACCGGTGACATGCTCTTTACCTTTGGCGGCACGATTGTTGGTGGGATTCTCTTATCGGCAGCGACCTATCAAGTCGTCTATTGGTTTGCCACATTCGATCATGATGGTTGGCTGATGACCTCCTTGCAAGTCGCTTGCTTATTGTGGCTAGGGGTGTATGGGGTCGCCACCTTCGTGATGGCTGTTTACTCGGGACAGTCCCGTAAATTAGTTGGGCTGCACCTTGTGAATGGGTTTCTAGGAGTGATCGTTTTAGGGCTTGTTGTCGGACTAATTGGACAATAGGCAGCGATCATATCCCAGCGAGAACGTTCAAAGATCTCAACGAATCAATCCTAAAGAAAGCCGATCTTGTCTCGACAAGGTTGGTTTTTTTGCGCGTGAAATTAACCTCGCTATAAAAAAAAGCTATAAAAGCAAATTTTTTATGCTATACTGAAAATAACTCAATTTGACAGGAAACACAAACCCACGGGTTTGCGAAAAATCATGAAAGAAGGAAACTTAGGGAAAACGAGGAGGGGAAAAATGAAAACGAAAAGCAAGTTAGGTAGAAGAATGTTTGCTACCGTTTGTTTGGCGGTGCTATTTTTTTTGGCAAGCTGCAGCCGCTCAGGGGTTGACTCTGCAGCTGCAAATCAAGTATTGACCAATAGCAACAGTCATCAACAAAATGCCTTGTACGTTTTGGAAGATGGAAAGCTCACCGTCAATAAAACGCTGAGTTTTTTGGTCGATCCGAATCAGGAACCTGCGGAATTGGTAGAAGAACAAGAGGCGCAATTAGTGCAGATCAACGAAACACTGCAAGCAGAGTTTCCCAAAAGCAAAGCACTGACTGCGGCAGACATCGGCACTATGCACACCTTTGAAGTGACAAATGCCCAAGTGATCATTGATCAAGAGAAAAAGGAAGTGCGCATGACTGGCGATGATTTTGAGAAAGTATTCAAAATGGTGGACAACAATGACAAGCGTCTGATCGATGATGAACAAAACGAGTACGAGTTTTCTTACGATGAGAAATAGCAAGTGACAAAAAAGCAGCTGCCTCCGACGAGACAACCGCTTTAGACTGCAGACAAACCTTAGACAAAAATGAGGTTTGTCTTTTTTTGTTGTAAAATTTAGTGGCTATTACGGAAAACATTTTGCGCAAGGAGTAAGTCCGCGACTTTGCGCTTCTGCTAAAGTTGCAGGCGTGTAGGTACCGTTACCGCATTTTCTCGTATGATATTTCGAACCTGTTGGTGTAACGAGGACCGACGTTTGGGCTTGATTGCTAGCAGTGGCTGGCTGGCTTTGTTCTGGCACAGCGGCGGCTGCCTGCCGTTCTTCCTCCGCCTTAGCTTGTGCGGCTGCTTGTTCGTTGGCAGTGATCGTTTGCGCCACTGTTTTCGTTCGAGTAGCTAATTCCTCATCGGGGGTCTTGAGACGAGCGACAGCATCTTCTGCACGAGCAAGGGCATCTTTTGTCGGCTCCGCCTCTGCCGCTTCCACCGCTTGGACAGCTTCTGCAACGAGGGCTTCTGCTTCTTTCTCAGAAATCTTGGTTTCTACAGTGGATAACCGACTTTCAAACGTTTCCTTGTTCAAAACCGCTTGTGCAACTAATTCTTTTGCCTGATCGAAATCACTGCGCTCAAGGGAAGCTTCAGCAGTATCGAGGGCTTTGCCGATGGCAAGATGGTCTTCAACTACCGCGAGCCGAGTAGCGAGATCTTCGTAGGTTTTACTTAAAGCATGAATCAGCGTCACGGCTTCGTTGTAATTCTTTTGGTTTGGCTGGGTTTCGGCAAGAGCCAGTGCCGTCTCGGCTTTTACCAGTGCTTCTTGTTCTTGTTTTTCAGCTTGCAAACTCGCTAGAAATGCGTGAGAAGGTTTGACGGTGACAACCTCTTCTTTAGTGATTCCACCCATGGAGGTTTGGACAGTAAATTCCTGTTCCTCTTCATCTTTAAGTTGCACGGTGTAAGAAAATGTTTCGTCCGCCAGCGAAACCTCCACCCCGTTGATCGTCAGTTGCGCTTCTGGATTGGTTTGCCCAGTGATCGCTGCTTCACCTTGCTCATTCGTAACCAGTTCTGCTTCATCTACGTGAAGCTCCGGTGTTGTTGTAGGAGTCAATAATACCCCGCCGATCAATAAGAGAAAACCACCCATAAAAATAACGATTTTGTTGCGAAGCGGTTTTTTCTTGATCAAACTAAGAACAAAAAAGATTCCGCTTACAACCATTGTCAAAAAACCAACAACAAAAATAAATATCCCCATAACTTTTTCCATTTCCTTTCTTGTGAATATTTTAATTATAACATTTTTACTAACGTATCCGCCATTAATAACCGGCTAGCAAGGGTTGCTGAACGTATGGAGGGAGTTCAACTAGCAACCAATAGATTTTTATCAATAATAAATAGATTTACAGAAATTTTTATTATAAAATGATTTATAAAGAGTTATTTTTCGTTTGTATTTGCTTTTTTTGCTAAACAGCTTTTGGTCCTAATACACGTATTTACTTCATTACTGGAAAAAGACGCTTTGAACAAACGGATGAAATCGAGCAAATACCTGCAAACAAGCGGCTTTCCCCAAATAACACCATAAAAAAGACATTCCCCCTCATGTGCAACTAAGCCACTTCATTGATAAGAAAATCAGTATGTGCAAAAGGAGTAGCAATGAAAATCACACAAATCCAATGTCCCAGCTGCTTGGGTCAGTTAACCGTTGACTGGGAGACAGGAAAAGCAGTCTGCCAGTATTGCTTAACTAAGTCAGTCCTACAGTCGCCGCCAAAACAAACGCAAGAAGCTTCGAATGAACAGGCTCCCGTAGTTTTTCAAAAAGTCAAAGAAGGGTTTTATTCGTTTGCCTTTAATGAAGACGAGGTAGCAAATGCCTTGAAAAAATGGCTGATCCAACAGGAATCAGTTCCTGAGGACATTATCGTTCATCTTGAAGTCAGCGAGGTAAAACGATATTTTATTCCGATTTATGAATTTCAGGTGACCTATACGATGCACTGGGAGGGGGCCTTTGGCTACGATACCCATTCCATTGCATGGGCAGGCTCGCATACGACCACGTGGGAAAAGAAGCGAGGTGACCATTCAGGTAAGACGGTTATATTCTATCAATGCGGCAGTTCGGAGGTGATCGAACAAGAAATTCCTCAGAGCTTTGAGGTCAATGATGAAATGAAAAGAAAACCGCACTTTAATACCGATCAAAAGGAATTTCAACAGCTAGTCTCAGCACATGCTATTCATGTTTTTCCCTTTGATATTGAGCAAGAGCAGGCGCTCTTTGGTTCTGAAAAACAAGCGGAATTGAGAGCTCATGCGAATGCGGTGATCCAGAAGAAAGAATCTGCCGATCATCTAAAAGAGCTGCACCTAAATCTTTCCCTGATCAGCTGTGCTACAGAAGAGCTCTACTTTCCCCTGTATATGGGCACCTTCAAGTACCAAGAGCAATCCTTTGAATTTGCGATCGACGGCAAAGATCCTGACCGAATGAAGCTGCCGATTATCCCACAGTGCCAAGCTACCTATCAAACGGTTGCGAATTTTTCAAAAGCTCGTAAGGTTTTTGGCTGGTCCTCCGTACTCTTTTTTACGTTAGGTGTGATCCTGATGATCTTGGCGCTATTCATTTCTGAATGGATCCCTCTAGGAAGAGTGTTCAGAGCTGTCATAGGGGGGATTGTCATGAGTTCCCTGCCAACTGCAGTTTATTGGGTAGTATCGGGGATAGTGTTGCACTTTCTAAAAGAACAGTACCTCAAAACAGCCCAAAAATTTAGAGATGAGTGCCAAAGAGAATTATTAGGTAAGAAAACGGCTGGGACAGCTTTTTTAGCAAACTACGAGAAGCGTAGAAAGAAGCTTGTAAGAATCAGAAGATTTTATGAATGGCTCGATACGCTCGCTTATGTGGTCGTGGTCGTTACCCTTATTTGGAACATTCTTCGGTTTCTTTGATAAACCATCTTGTTGAAAAGAAAAAACGATTCATAAAAAGGAGAAAAAATGAAAATCACCCAAATCCAATGCCCCAGTTGTCTGGGACGTCTAGAAGTTGATTGGGACTCAGGAAAAGCAGTCTGTCAGTATTGTTTAAATGAGCTGTTGATCAAACCGGAACAAAAAAACCAGGAACAAACAAAACAAGCCGTCTCGCTTAAAGAGTTGCCACACATTCAAGGGACTGTCAAAGAAGGGTTTTATCCGTTTGCCTATGATGAAAAGGCATGTGAAGCGGCGTTGAAAAATAGACTAGCATGGCAAGACACCATCTCGGAAAGTATCTTTTTTGAGCTAGAGATGGTTCATCTAAAACGTGTATTTATCCCGATGTATTATTTTCAAATTGCTTATGATGCTCAAGTGAGAGGGAGCTATGTCCACGAGGAACAGCAGAGGGGGAGTGGGCGCATTACTGCCGACATTTCTTTACATAACAGCGGGAACACAACAATTTTCAATGAATATTTCCCTACGGATACCCAAAAAGAAGCGGATTACAGTATCAATGGTAAGCTGCCGCTGCATCTTCAAAAAGGAGCCGCCTATTGCACGGATATGCAGCAGTTTTCGGCACTTAGCCAAGGCGTTCAGGTGCTGCCCTTTGATATTTCCAGAGAAGCGGCACTCTCTGATACCCATCTAATGGAAGTCTTTGAAGCAAAAGCCAAAGACCATTTGGTGGGAGTAGATGTTGCCAATGAGGTTCAACTGACTCTTTTTCCGAAACAATGTGATACGGAAAAACTGTATTTTCCTTATTACATTGGCGAATTCAAATACGGAAACCAAACCTATTCTTTCGTGGCTGATGGCACCGATGCTGAACGTCTCTTTCCAACCCAGCTTCCTGAATGTGAACAGCTGGTGCAAGTGAAGAAAAGTTTTTCGAAGACCAGTAGTGTCCTTTGGCAATTCTGCTATACCTTCTTTTTTGTCGGATTATTTTCTGGAATTGCTTCGAGTTTTCTATTTGATGGCTTTTTATTACCGGCTGTTGCCTTTAGTCTGCTCGCTTCAGCGGTCATCTTGCTGATTGCTTGTCTTGCGACTTGGTACTTCTTGCTCGTACCAGAGGTCAAGTTTTTCTCAGAGTACGGCAAATTCAAAGCAGAACTTTCCCAGGCATTGAGTCAGTCGGATGCATCAACGGCTGCAGCGAAGAAAGCTTTTGAGACGCGGAGGAAGAAACTCGCCCGACAGACAGTATTTTACAGCAGTCTAGAAAACATGGCGTATGAATTTGCCTTGATCCTTTTTTTAGCAATCCTGACTTGGTATTTCAGTTTTTATGGCTTATCTCTTCTAGTGCTGCTGGCGTTTGTCAGCTGGAATACGATCCGTATTTTTACAACGAATAGCTCTGATCGATGCATCAAAACGAAAGGATGATCTCATGGATATCATTCCCATTCAATGTCCCCATTGTTTAGGGGAACTAGAAGTAAACTGGGGTGTCGGCACGGCAGTCTGTCTGTATTGCCGCGGCAAAATGGTCATCAAATTGCCCTTTGACCACGCCAAAATTGCCCAGTCCAGTCCCCTGACGGACAAACAGCTTGCGCTGACCCAGCTGGCTGCTCTCTTGAAGAAAATCAGTTTGTCGTCTGCTGCTCTTAGGGGAAATGCACCAACAGCCGGCGTTTTCGCTGGACAAGAGCAGCCAAAACCAACGTCAGGAAACCAGGCGTCTCCGATTCAAAGGGCGCCCATCCATCAGCGCAACCAGCGGCAAAATCGTTTGACTGCCTTTTTTCAAAAACAAAATTTTTTATTCTATTTTTCTGGAGAAAGACAAGTGCTACCAAGGCAATGGCAAAGACAAGTCCTCGCTAGTTTTCAAGTGCCTGAAACGGAGACCCCTCTTGCGTTGCTAACGTCAAAGATGACTGGCAAGAAAGCGAATGCGGGACTGCTTTTTGGCGTTGAACGAGTGTATTTGTGCACGTACGAAAAGAAAGAAAAACGAATAGTCAGTTTTTACTGGAGTGTTTGGAAAAACCTCGGTTTTGAGGTCCAGCATAAAATGTTTAGTAGCTTTTTGGTGATTCAACAGGAATATCGTGTTCCTCTTCAAGCATTGGGCTTTGCGACCCAATCATTTTTGCAAGAATTACAGCAGTTGTTGCAAGAGTGGGAGACTGGCTAGTGCTGAGTATCGATGAAATCAAATAGGGAATCAATTTATTGGTCAAAAAAACAAAGAGAGCGTCGCAAACAGCGGCGCTCTCTTTCACTTCATGTGGTTTCCAACTCAGCATTGTTGGTCTCTGTTAAATACTCGGCTTCATCGTTTAAAAGACTGGCCGTCGTTCGCAGCGTGTCGTAAGAATGCAAAACGGCAGCGAGACTTTTTTGCGAATCACTGATTTTCATAGTCGTCGACTCGGTACTATCTAACACGACTAAGGCTTGTTGGTTGATGGCTTGCATGGTTGCGGCAATGGTTTGGGTCAACTGCTTGGTCTGTTCGGCTAATTTTTGCATTTCATCGGCAACTACCCGAAAGCCAGCTGCTTGTTCGCCGATCCGTGCTGTTTCGATGGAAGCGTTGAAGGATAGCAGTTTGGTTTGTTGTGCAATGCGGTCGATGTCATGCAGCACCGCTGTCACCTGTTGGCTATCCATTTCTAAGGCATGGGTCGTTGCTTGATTTTGATCAGACAGCCGTTTGACTTGCGCCAAGTTCTCTGACAAATGATCGACTTGCTGATGCCCGTTGGCAGAAAGTCGTGTCAGGGAAGCAGCACTTTCTTGCACTTTTTTGATAGTGACCGCTAAGGCTTGTTCTCTTTGGGTAATGTCAAAAGCGATTTTGACGACGTTGACGACTTCTTGCTGCTCATCGAGGACGGGGAAGTAGATTCCTTCTAAAATCAGTTTTTCTCCTTGTTTGTTTTTTCGGATGATTTTGTCTTGAAACCGTTGCTTTGAGTACAGCAGTTGATTCCAAAAAGCTTGGTAATCCGTACTGGCAGCATAATGGTCAAAACAAAAGGTCCGATGCGGCAAGCCAATGATTTCTTCTTGGCTGTACCCTAGGATATCAGTCATGTTGGCATTGGCGAAAACAACTTCTTTTTGCGGATCAAAGACTATGACAGCGAGTTCTTGAAAAATAGCAGCGAGCAGACGGTTATTTTGTGTTTCATCTAATGTGAATTTCATACGTACTTACCTACGCCTTTCAGTTTTTTGGGAAGTTTACACAGCGAGTGTCTTACAGTTATCGGTCATGAAGGCAAGGCAGTTAAGAGTGCAAAAACCACCTTTTTTGTCGAACAAAATGCTTGGAAACAGAAGAAAGCAAGATTCTTTGCATCAGAATGACTTGGTGGTACCCTTAAGATCAACACGAACGATTTCAAACAAAAGGAGAGAATCGTATGACAGATAGAATTTCGTTGGAAAAAGCAGCCGTTGAATTTAGTGAGGCAAATGCACCGCACCCACGGATCTATGAATTACCGCCAGAAGAAGGGCGCGCACTATTGGAACAAGTCCAAGAGTCACCCGTCAATAAACTGGCGGTTGAGATAGAAGATCAGACCGTAGATACAGGCGAGTGGGGGGCCATCAATGTTCGTTTTGTTCGTCCCGAAGGAAATCATGCGATTCTCCCTGTTATTTATTATCTCCATGGCGCTGGCTGGGTCTTCGGCAGTGCCGCAACTCATGATAAATTGATCCGTGAATTGGCGGTACGAACCAACTCGATCGTCATTTTTCCTGAATACAGTCGTTCGCCAGAAGCAAAATACCCAACGGCGATCGAACAAAATTATGCGGTCTTGCAGCAATTACCGGGATTTGTCGATGTCAAAGGCTTAGACCTTACCCGTTTGACCGTGGCTGGCGATTCCGTAGGTGGGAACATGGCGACTGTTATGACCTTGTTGACGAAAGCCCGTGGTGGCATTCCGATCGCACAGCAATTATTGTTCTATCCTGTGACAGATGCCCGCTTTGATACGCCTTCGTATGAAGCATTTGGCGAAAACTATTTTCTGACCAAAGAAGGGATGCAATGGTTCTGGGATCAATACACGACGGATGAAACACAGCGGAATCAAATTACCGCTTCTCCTTTACGAGCGACCAAAGAGGAGTTAGCCGATCTGCCACCAGCGTTGATCATTACGGGGGAAGCAGATGTCTTGCGGGATGAAGGGGAAGGCTATGCGCAGCATTTACGAGCAGCTGGCGTGGAAGTTACCCAAGCACGTCTGCAAGGAATCATCCATGATTTTGTGATGGTCAATGCGATGGATCAGACCCAAGCTGCACGAGCTGCCATGACACTGGCTGTCGGTTGGCTGACGGAAAAAAATATCCCAGCAGAATAAAAAACCGACAAAAGAAGCTTCTTTTTAGAGGTGTTCTGATACAGTAAAGGATTTATGGGGTGGAGCGATCCACTCCTTTTTTTGTCGGAAAAATGAAAAGACATACACCTGCAGTCTGAAGCAGATGCAAACGCTCTCTAAAAAACTGCGTTTTTATAGTACAGATATTAATAAGTGTTTTTCGTTGATAAATAAATAGAAAGTGCTATTATATGTATTGTGATTAATACAGTTTTTGAAAAGAGGTAATACAGTGAGCGCAAAAGGATCAGAAATCATTGTTGAAAGTTTAGAAAATCATCGGGTGCCTTATATCTTTGGGATTCCCGGTGCAAAAATCGATGGTGTATTTGACGTGTTGAGTGATCGGGGACCAGAGTTGATTTTGGCACGACATGAACAAAACGCGGCATTTATGGCACAAGCAATCGGTCGCCTGACAGGAGAGCCAGGAGTCGTCATTGCGACAAGTGGACCAGGAGCCAGTAATTTAGCGACTGGGTTGGTCACGGCAACTGCCGAAGGTGATCCCGTCCTGGCACTAGCAGGACAAGTGAAGCGTTCTGACCTTTCAAAATTGACCCACCAAAGCATGAATAATGCGGCATTGTTTGCGCCGATCACGAAATTCAGCAGTGAAGTCCAAGATCCTGAAACCCTTTCTGAAAGTATTGCCAACGCCTTTCGCATCGCAAAAACAGCGAAAAAAGGGGCGAGCTTTTTATCCATTCCTCAAGATGTGACGGACGGAACCGTTCAAGGGGCAGCGATCAAACCACTATCTTCGCCTAAATTAGGCAGTGCCGATGCAGAAGATATCCAGGCACTCGTCGATCGGATCAAAGAAGCCAAGCTGCCTGTCCTACTCTTAGGAATGCGGGCTTCAGGCGTGAAAGAAACACAAGCGATTCGTCATTTAGTTGCAAAAACTGGGTTGCCTGTCGTAGAGACCTTCCAAGGCGCTGGGATCATTTCTCGTGAATTAGAAGAGCATTTCTTTGGCCGCGTCGGCTTGTTCCGCAATCAGCCTGGTGATATGCTGTTGAAACGCAGCGACTTAGTGATCGCTGTGGGGTATGACCCGATCGAATACGAAGCTCGCAACTGGAATGCGGAAAAAGATGCCCGCGTGATCGTCATCGATGAAGTACCTATGGAGATCGATCCATTTATGCAGCCAGAAGTTGAACTGATGGGCAGTATCGCGAAAATTATTGAACAACTATCAAAAGCCATCGATCAGTATCACTTGACCGAAGACGCTCAAAACTATTTAACGACGCTGCAAACCAAACTCAATGAAAAACCAGCGGATGTCGAAGGCAGCAACAATACCTTGCATCCCCTGGAAATCATTGATGCTTTGCAACAAGAAGTGACCGATGACATGACGGTGACGGTGGATGTCGGCAGCCACTACATTTGGATGGCCCGTCATTTCCGCAGTTATGAGCCACGGCATCTGCTCTTTAGTAATGGCATGCAGACTTTAGGGGTCGCTTTGCCGTGGGCGATCGCGGCAGCGCTCGTGCGACCAAATACTCAAGTGATCTCTGTATCTGGCGATGGTGGCTTCTTGTTTTCTGCCCAAGAGTTAGAAACAGCCGTCCGTTTGAAACAAAACATCATTCACTTGATTTGGAATGACGGTACCTACAATATGGTGAAATTCCAAGAAGAAATGAAATATGATCGTGCTTCTGGGGTTGATTTTGGACCAGTTGATTTCGTGAAATATGCCGAAGCGTTTGGTGCCAAAGGCTTACGGGCAACCACCAAACAAGAATTGATGGCAGCCATCGAAGAAGGCTTTGCAACGGATGGTCCAGTGATCATTGATATCCCTGTGGATTATTCAGACAATGCCGATCTTGGCAAAACGATCCTACCTGATCAATTTTATTAAGACCAAAGGAGCATCAAGATGAAAGTGAAAAACAAAAGTTATTTATATCAGCATGGCACCCTAGGTGGGTTGATGCAGGATTTAATGGATGGCACGGAGCAAATCGGAAAAATGCTTGAATATGGCAATTTTGGGATTGGTACTTTGGCTGGTTCCAATGGTGAAGTGATTATTTTAGATGGTGAAATCTACCATGTAGACGAGTCGGGCAAGGTACAAGTGCTCCAAGGAAATGAAGGAACCCCCTATGCGGCAGTCGTTGATTTTTCTGCGGCGAAGCACCTGCAGGTCAGCCAAGAAATGACCGATGAAGAAGTGAAAAACCACGTCCTGACAGAAGTCAGCCCGAATTTGTTTTCCGCTGTCAAGATTCATGGGGTATTTACCAAGATGCACGTCCGCGTTGCCCCAAAGCAAGAAAAACCGTACCCAAAATTCATTGAGATCATCCAGCATCAGCCGGAATTTCAAGCAGAAGATATCAGCGGCACGATCGTCGGGTTCTTTACCCCGTTGCTGTTCCACGGTGCTGCGGCCGCCGGTTTCCATTTGCATTTTATTAGTGATGATCGCACATTTGCTGGTCATGTCTTAGACTTTGAAGTGGCAGCTGGCGAAGTCGAATTGATGGAACTAGCCGAATTTCGTCAGCATTTTCCTATCGACAACCAAGACTATTTGCAGCGGGAGATCGATGTCGCAAAAATCGCCAAGGATATTGAAGCTGCCGAATAAGCAGCAGGCAGCAAAAAATAATTGATCGCCAGTAGAGTGGTCTCGGATCGAATTGAACGCAAAGCAGCAGTGAAGCCAACGCTTCACTGCTTTTTTGTGCTTCCTTCTATTCATGAGGCTTGCTGCAAAACCTGGATACTTCGATAGAAAAGTTGGGGAATGGTCAAAAATCTAAATTAATTCTTATTTACGAGCAAATAAATTGATATATTTTAAGAATAATGATAATTTTTGTACTAATTAGAAGTATTTTGTTGAGAGTAATTGCACTTGACTGATTTTATAGAGAAAAGAGGAAAGATATGAAAAAAAAGTTGACGACTGCGCAAGGAGCCAGTGTAGCGGATAACCAGAATTCTTTGACAGCGGGGCGCCGTGGCCCAGTGTTGATTCAAGATGTCCATTTGCTAGAAAAACTGGCACATTTTAATCGTGAGCGGATTCCCGAACGGGTCGTTCATGCGAAAGGTGCGGGGGCTCATGGGGTCTTCCGAGTAACAAACGACGTAACGATGTACACGAAAGCGGCGTTTCTTTCAGCCATCGGGAAAGAAACGGAGATGTTTATTCGCTTTTCAACGGTTGCCGGAGAACTAGGGTCTGCGGATACGTTGCGCGATCCTCGGGGGTTTGCGGTTAAATTTTACACGGAAGCGGGGAATTATGATCTCGTGGGCAATAATACCCCGATTTTCTTTATTCGTGATCCGTTGAAGTTTCCTGATTTTATCCATACCCAAAAAAGAGACCCGCGAACGCACTTGAAAAATCCAGAGGCGGTATGGGATTTTTGGTCTCATTCACCGGAATCCCTCCATCAAGTCAGCCTGTTGATGGGGGATCGGGGCTTACCGGCAACCTTTCGTCATATGCATGGGTATGGGAGCCATACATTCGCTTGGCTCAACGCAGAGGGAGAACGCTTTTGGGTGAAATATCATTTTCGGACGGATCAAGGCATTATGAACATGAGTGCGGCACTTGCAGCAGAACTTGCGGGAAGCAATCCTGATTATCATATTGAAGATCTATATAAAGCGATTGAGGCAAAGGAGTATCCTTCTTGGACACTCTATGTTCAAATCATTCCCTTTGAAGAAGGTTGGTCAGCTGCCGTCAATCTTTTTGATGTGACCAAAACAGTCTCACAAAAAGACTATCCGCTCATTGAAGTGGGACGAATGACTTTGAATCGCAATCCAGAGAACTATTTCAACGAAGTCGAGCAAGTCACTTTTTCACCGGGCAATATCGTTCCAGGGATTGATTTTTCTCCGGACAAACTATTGCAAGGTCGGCTGTTTGCTTACGGTGATGCGCATCGTTATCGAGTTGGACCCAATAGCAGCCAGTTGCCGATCAATGCGCCAAAAGCGCCCGTCCATAATCACCAACAGGATGGTTTCATGAATACCAAAACGAATTCTTCAGGGATCAATTATGAACCGAACAGTTTCGATGGCATCAAAGAAAACCCGCATGCCAAGGGCATCCACTATTCGTTAGAAGGAGAGATCGGTTCCTTTGCTTACGATGAAGACTATTATAGCCAAGCAGGTGATTTTTATCGTTTGCTCTCAGAAGAAGAACGAACACGTTTAATTCAAACGATTGCGGGAAGTTTGGGACAGGTTCAAAATCAACAGATCAAAGAACGGCAGGTCTTGCATTTTTACCGTGCGGACCCAGAATACGGCAGACGAATCGCTGAAGCGATCGATGTGAACATTTAAGAAAGGAGGAAAAAGAATGTTACTTTTACATGTAGTTTTTGGTCTTTTATCTTTTGTCGGAGCAATGATGCTGGGGGTGGCCTTTAAAGGGCAGCTGCGAGAGCTTTCAAGGCTTCAGCAATGGGCAATCGGTTTGAGTTATACGGGCACGCTGTTGACGGCGATTTTGGGGATCTTGTCTGCATCTTCTCATCCAATCATCGTACTCATGACCCTCGTAGGCGCACTGGCTTTTACGAAACGGACATTTTTAAGTGCAGATCAATCCAAAGAGCAATGATTGCTGATAGTAGCGGCGTAGAAGGAAAAAGCGTACTTGATTCATTGGAAAAGTCCCATATAAAGCTGCTTCCACTAAAAAAGAACAGCTTTATATGGGAGGATTAGTCAGGCGTTCGTTTAAAGGCGACAAGGAAATATCAATTCTCTTTCTTTGGAGAAGCGGCGTGAATGATTGGAATTACTACGTATTATCAAGAACGACCAACCGCAAAATTCTCGGATTGATTCGATTCAAAAGATAATTCCAATCGGCAGCGTCGGGTATTGATTTTAATAAGACACTTTCAACATCCAGTAAGTATTCAGTGGCGTATTCGGAGTAGTTAGTAATGAGAAAATTAATGTTTTTTTCTTTTAAATACTCGTGGGAGAGTTCGTTTGAATCAGGGTAGTACATTTCATGATAAACGCCAAGATATTTTCGGATAATACTTTCGGCGTACTCACAAACATACTCGTTACCTTCAAAAATAACAGCTATAGTTCTCCGTGTGCCCCAATTCTCTTCAATGATGGCTTCCATGTGGAAGGTGAGACTTGCACAAAAATCATCCAAATGGTCGAAAGAATAGAGTGTTTTCACAAGAGGATGTGAGAGCAAAAACTGGCGATTTTTTTTATATTCAGCCGCAAATTTTTCTTTGACGAAAGCATTCAAATCATCGATGTTGACGTTCATCGTTGGCGATAACAACTCACGAAGCTTGAAAATAGTGAAGAATGACTCTAACCAAAGCAAATCTTTTTGTTCATCAAAGCTGTTGCCGCGATTTTGGGCATAGAAATCAGCAGTGATTTGTTTGATCGCGGGCCAGTGGTTATAGTTAAGACAAAACACTTTGCTTGTTTCTAGATCGGTGTTGAGTTTGCGACGACAAATGATGCAAGTCAAAAGATAGATTGCTTCTTCTTGAGGAAACTCAAAGGTAAAATAACGCTGGATAATCTTTTTAAGGTCCTCATAATTTGAAAGTAAACCATTTTTTTTAACTAACTCGCTTAGTTCTGGAGAGGGGGCAGCAAGTAAACCGCGTTTGCTGCGCTCCACGCTAATATAAAGGATATAAGCAAAATAAGAAAACGAAGAGCTCTGTAAGGCCTTCGTTTCCAAAAGGTCAGTGATTTCCATCACCGCATCTTGTACATGGATCGAGGGAAATAACGTGTGGACATTAATGTCAGACTCGTAGTAAAAAAGACAGAAAAATTTTCGTATATCGATCTCCGAACCTGCCAAAGAGAAGGGATCCGTTTTTATTTTTAAACCGAAAGGGGATAAAAATGGCTGTATTTTCCGGAAGTAGCTGATCAGCGCTTGTTCAGAAATATTAAGCGTTAAGCTCCAATCAAAGAGGGTTTGCTGCTCATCATAAAAAATACTTTCTAAAATCTGGAAAATCGGTTCATCTTTTATCAGTTCTTGCTTTTGCTTTCGATACCTATCATGATCGATTTCTTCAAAAAGATACCCGATTTTTGCTGTATGGATCGCCATAGCCCCTTTAAAATACTCTCGCAAGCTAGCAATGTCAGTAATCAACGTACGCGTACTGCTCTCGGTCACTTCAGCGAGTTCTCCCAGTGTACGGGAGGGACTTTTCTCAAATTCATTCAACAATTGCAGCCAGCGAATCAACGTGCGATTTCGCATGAATTTTAATTGAAATGTTTTCATGTCAGCCTCCGAAAAATAAGTTTAAATAATTATAGCATAATCATTTACACAGATAATGAAACGTTCAACTGTTAGGCGTTCTTGCCACAGTGCCTTGAAGGCTCTGACTACCAGCAGAACATTTCCGGGAATATCAATCGTTCACGGTAAGTATAGCAAGGACCTGAGAAACCAATTGCCAAAAATCATACATAAACTTGAGAAAACGAAACGCTAATAGAAAGGCTCCAAACGCTAAATAAAAAGCTAATGAAGTAAGAAAAGACGATAAAAACACAGTTGTTCAACTGGCAGTTGCCCATTTGAACAACTGTGTTTTTTTCTGATGACGCCAGAGGATCTTAGGCAACAGAAAGTAAAAGCTGCAACCCAGACTCGATAACGAATTGGATGCAAAACGTGATCCTTTACTAGTAGACCCATTCTTCCAACAACTCGTTCTCTTTGACAAGCACGGGAGTCATTTGCTTGAGTCGAAAAAACGAAGCGTAGTATAATAAAAGAGAATTGATATTTATTTACTATTTGGATGACAACATGTTTTTTTGATAGAGGTTGTTAAGTGAAAAAAGGAGAGAAAGGAAATCGCCTATGAAGCATTCGCAAAAAGGGGTAGCGCTTCTTTTGGTTTGCGGACAACTTTTAGCTGGTGTGCCAGTTTCAGCTGCGGTTGTTGCATCGGAAGGTACGATCGTTGCCCAAACATCAGAAACAGCTGCACAAGAAAGTGACAGTAGCAGCACAGCAGGGACGGTTGAAGAAACTGCTCCAGCAGGGGAAGGACAAGTGTCCGATTCGGAGCAAGGATCGGCACCTGTAGAAAGTGTACCAGAAGGATCTGAGACAGCGCCGGAGGGAACAGAGCAAACCGAAGAACCAACCCCAGATCCCCAACCGACGCCAGAACCGAAACCAGAGCCGAAACCAGAGCCAGAACTACCGAGTAAGCCAGAGCCTTCTCAGCCAGAAGAACCAACCCCAGCACCGAAACCAGAAAAACCAACGAAGCCTGAAGCGCCCAAACCTGAGACGCAGCCAGAGAAGCCCCAACCGTCAGAACCTGTAGAAACGCAACCGACACCAGAAGCAAACAGTGATGCAAGTCAAGAAACACCGGCGGCTGTGTCTCCGATCATACCACCAAGTACCCAAGCACCAAGCGGGCCAAGTCAATCCGATCCTATAACGCAGCAAGGTAGCGAAACGAGCTTGACGGTCACACCAGTAAAAGAAGTGTGGGATTTTATCCAAGAAATCGGCGAAGATGCCCGAGATATTGGCTTGAAAAATGATTTGTACGCTTCTGTCATGATTGCACAGGCTATTTTAGAATCAGGTGGCGGTCAAAGCAGATTGAGTCAGGCGCCGTACTTCAATCTCTTTGGTATCAAAGGAACCTATCACGGACAGGGTGTTGCCTTTCGGACACAAGAAGATGATGGTTTGGGAAATCACTATACGATCACGGCAACGTTCCGCCAATATACTGGGTACAAAGAGTCATTGATGGACTATGCTCGTTTGTTGAAAGAAGGGGTCGGACAGCAGTCTGATTTTTATAAAGGTGTATGGAAATCAGAAGCGGCTTCTTATCAAGAAGCTGCCCATTATTTGACTGGTCGGTATGCCACTGATACCGCGTATGATCAAAAGCTGACCGCATTGATCGAAGCCTATGCGTTGACCCGTTATGATCAGAAAAAACCTGATGTGACCGCAAGTGAGACGTATCTTTTTCCTGTTGAAAAAGCCGTTGTCACTTCTACTTTTGGCCCACGTTGGGGAAGCTTTCATCGGGGCGTTGACTTTGCCGCAGCGTTTGGGACACCCATCATGGCGAGTCAATCTGGAACGGTCATCCGTTCAGAGGTTCATCCTTCTTGGGGGAATTATGTAGCGATTCTCCATGAGGACGGGATGACGACACTCTATGCTCACAATCAACAGAATCTTGTGAAGGTTGGTCAACAAGTGGAACAAGGAGAAACGATTGCGCTCATGGGTAGTACGGGCAATAGCACAGGCGCACACCTGCACTTTGAAGTCAGTGCATCGCCTAGCTTGAGCCAAGCGAAATTGGTCGATCCAATCGCTTTTTTAACAAAATAAGGATTGCCGAAAAGAGAGTATCGTGGATACTTTCTTTTTTTGTCTTTTTCCAGCAATTTTTTGGGAGCAACGATTTTAATTTTTTTTTCATGAAAACCGAAAAAATGTTTAAAAAAATCGTGCATAGATTCTTTATAATTTTCACATAACCGTAACAGTTGCTAACCCATAAACTGGCGTGAACAGATCGGTCAGCCAGCAGCACAAATGGTAGGTTCGAATGCTATTGATGATGAGCGGAGAAGCAAAATCGTTACAGTTATTACCCCTACGAATAAAAACTTGCTAACGAAGTAGGGGAGCGAATAATCAGGAAGTGCATCAATTATAAGTCTACTCCTTTTTTTCTAATCAGTATTGATCGTTGAAAAGAACTAACAAGAAATGATTAACCATAAAAAAGTAGAAGAGATAAATGAGCTGCTCTTTTTTTCTGTTAAACGAAAAGAATGTTTTACACAGTGATGCATAAAATAAAAAAAGAGGGGAACATTTTATGAGAATAAATAAAACGGATTTTGAGGCAGTGATGGCCAATAGCGAATTTTTAGACTATTACTGTCAATTATTTGAACAAAACGGTGAACGATCCGTCACAGATAAGCAATTAGAAAAATTACACTATTTGATTCAAAAGCAGGTGGCACTAACGATTCAAAAGAATGCGAGCTATTCCTTTTTTACACAAACATACAAGCTGCCGCAAACACTCGTAAAGGATTACCAACTGTTAGCGGAATGTACCGAGAGGCTTTCAAAAATAGAAATGGATCAGTTGATACCCAAACAATTTATTGAACAGGACTTTAACGTGCAGATGAAAAAAGTAAGTCAAGAAACGCAATATGAACAGCTTTTAAACATCATGACAGACACATTTAGACAAATAAAGAAAACATAGGTGATTTTCAACATAGCAGCTTTTTTTCAAAATGAAGCAAATGATACAAAGAATTTTCTTATTTCTTAAGCAGAATCTGATGAAAGCAAAAGCGAAATCCTTGCACTATTTTTAATAGCCGATAAAATAATTGTTATAAGACAGTAGTCTGGACACAACGCTTTTTTTCATCAGTCTATGAAAAAACCGATTTTTTATGTAGGATGAAAACCGATATAATGAGACTGCTTAGGCGCCTTTCATGCGTAAATTAGCCGCAAAAAAGAAATTCTTAGTAAGGAGCTTATGTTTGAAAAATTTTCAATTGAGTTTTGTCACAAGCAAATCGACCGTCCGATGGCTGCAGATTCTAAGTGAATTTGAAAAAAATGAAATTTGCAGTGCCAGCCATTTGGCTGAAGTAACAAGTAGTACCACAAGGACGATTGGCAAAGACATCAGTCAGATTAATGATTATTTCTGTGGGTTGATCCTGATCACTTCCACCAATCAAGGCTATTCGTTTGAACTATTTGATTATTCACAGTATGAAAAGAAAAAAGCCTCGCTTTTAGCGAATGAACCGCTCTTTATTTTATTGGAAAATATTTTTATTGGAGAGTTAAAGACGATCGATGAGTGGGCGGACTGCTTGTTTTTATCCAAGAGTACCTTATCAAAATACTTGCAGCGCATTCATGAACAACTGGCACGTTTTGATCTCCAACTAGCACTAGATCCCCTGAATATCGTTGGACAAGAAGCAGATATCCGCAATTTCTTCTGTACCTTTTTCTATGAAACGGATAGCACACCCCATACTGTCTTTCCGCCAGCTGCGGTCCAACAGGCAGTAACGGAAATCGGCAGGATGTTTGACAAAAATAGTTATCATACTGTTTCGTTTTCACAATATACGTATCTACTCTATATTTCGCTTGAGCGATTTATGCAAGGCAAAACTGTGCAAATCAACGACGAATTGTACCACGCCTTGCGACACAGTATTCAGCTGATGCACTTTCAACGAATCAATGGCATTATTGAAAAGTACTTTCAATGTCGATTGACGAACGATGAACTTATCTTTTTGTTTGTTAGTATTATCACAAAGAAAAAACTGCAAAATGTGATCGTCGAACAAAAGTTTTGTCTTTCTTATAATCATTGGACCGAGATTCGCACGTTGACCAACGAGTTTTATCAGATGTTGAATGTATCGTCGAAAAAGCCTAAAGAAGATCAGATTCTGATCGAATCCTTTTTTACTTCTGCCAAATTGAAGGAGTGCTTATCCACTTCGGCCAATCGTAATATTTATGATGTGAATGCGTTTATTAAGAAAACTTTTTCTAAGGAGTTTGCTGCTTACCGAGAGTTTTTAGAAAGTAGTTGCGAGTACCACACCCTTTATTCTGTGGAGTATCTGACGGATTTTTGTGCAAACTTAGTGATTTTTATTGAATCTGTTCGAGAACGTCATTGGTTTCCCCGAAAAAATATCGCCTTTATCTTTGAAGGAAATAACAATATCGTTCAGTACATTGAGGGCTGGTCCAACCGCTATTTTAGCCGATCCCATCAAGTCTTTTATCCTGATTCAGGGGAAGTCAATGCTCAGTATTTAGAACAAAATACCATTGATCTGCTAGTGACGAACTATGCCGAGCATGCGACCGAATTTCGAGATATCGTTGAATGTATCGTCTTCAAAACGATCCCTTCTTCTTCTGACTGGAATCGGCTGCTTGAACGGATCAATCCTAACGTCACCCGCCAATTTGCCCTAAAAGACCTCTTCTAGTTTCCCATTTTGTTTTGACCTAAAGAGTTGCTAGAAAGGGCCTTTTACATGAAAAGAAAGCATTTTTCCTTCACTGCTTAGACAGTGAGAAGGAAAGATGCTTTCTTTTTTAATGGCTTGACTCTCCGCAACTGTGCAGGAGTGTGGGGAGGGGAAGTGGGGAGTGCATCAGGTACGGATGCAAGCCTTTGGAACCAGCGGTTTTCAATTCAATCGATCAATGTGGGCGAAATCATTGGGCTTCACTTAAGTAAATCAAACTCCAAGGCGCCTTTTGGTTTAGCTGAAGACCGGTCAATTCCCGATAGAAACAGGTTTTGTCTTTGACCGTCAGCTGAATGATCTCTTCTTCCGTATACTCGTTTAGAGAAGAAATTTTTAAAACATAAAGTTCTTTTAGTATTTGCAGCTGTGCGTCGATATCTAAGAGCAACGACATTTTTTCGAAAAAAGTACCCTCGTCTTGTTCATAGATCGCCAAGAATCGTTGGCGCAAAGAGAGATAAAAATTAAAGATTTTTGGGTGTGTATAAGAACAGGGAGAGTGGATAAATTCTACGTCAAAAAAGTTTACATATTCTTCGGCTGATTGGATCGTTTTTAAGTTCATATCAATACTCCTTATAAGTGTTAGGAAAAGGTGACAATACTTGTCATTATCAAAAAGAGTCACTGTTAAGCAATGTCTTACTGAGAAGGCCCTTTTGTTTTTTTTTAATGATTGGGGGAAGGACTTTCGCTACATTCAATGTACAGGATATTCCAAATTGGCTCAAACGCGTTTTTTCGTAACCATACGAAGATTTGTTTTCGCTGGTATTAACGTCAAAAATGTTCAACTATTCTGATAATTGTTGTTATAAAAAGAATATTTTCGGAATGGACGAAATGACTGGGTTTCCTTTCTTTTCCAGCAGGTTGTTTTTTCATTCGCTGAAATCATGGTTGAGAAAAAACAGCATCAGTTGACCGGTAGGCTCATCCCCGTCATTTTTTCAAAGGTGTGATACTATAGAATTATCTAGAAAAACGATCCTTTGATTCAAGTGGCCAATGCCAAAATAGTGCGAAGACACGCAGTTGCAGTGAGACGCAACCGTCTGTTTCGGTGAAAAGAATTGGCTAAATAGGGACGTTTATTAAAGCAAACGAGGAGCGACTCAATGAATGAGAAAAAAACAGTTGTAGTGATCGGCGGCGGACTTGGTGGTCTATCAGCGGCGGTCTCATTAGCCCAAAATGGCTTTGATGTATCATTATATGAAAAAAATCACCATTTAGGTGGCAAATTGAACCGACTGGAAACAAACGGCTTCGGCTTTGACTTAGGTCCTTCGATTTTGACGATGCCGCAGATTTTTGAAAAATTATTTACTGGCAGCAATCGCGATATGGCGGATTATGTTGCGATTCGCCGATTGCCATTGGAATGGCGCTCCTTTTTCCCCGACGGCACCAAGATTGATCTCTATGGCGATCTTGCCCGCATGGCAAAGGAAAACCCCCACTTGTCGGAAAAAGACATGGCAGAGTACCAAGACTTTTTGGACTATGCGCAAAAGATTTATGATATCACGGAAAAAGGCTATTTCGAGAAAGGCTTAGATACCACGAAAGAAATCTTGAAGTATCACGGCGTGATCAAAGCGCTGAAAGGCTTTGATTATTTCTCTTCCATGCATGATGCCATTCAAAAACGTGTCAGCAATCCGCAGCTGCAAGACATGCTGAGCTATTTTATCAAGTATGTCGGCTCGTCTCCTTATGACGCCCCAGCCGTCTTGAACATGATGATCTACATGCAGCATGCCCAAGGTGTCTGGTACGTGCCAGGCGGGATGCATCGGTTAGCCGAAGGCATCGTTCGCTTAGCAAAAGAGATCGGTGTGACCTTCCATACGGGACATAAAGTGGAAAAATTGATCGTTGAACAAGAACAAATCCGTGCCGCTCGTTTGGATGATGGTACGTTGATCGAAGCCGACTATTTTGTTTCCAACATGGAAGTGATCCCGGCTTATGAAGAGCTGTTAGAAGAAGCGCCGACCTTTACTCGAAAACTGGAAGAAAAATTTGAACCAGCAAGTTCTGGCTTTGTCTTGCACTTAGGGGTCAAAACCTCCTATCCGCAACTGGCGCACCACAACTTTTTCTTTTCCAATGCCTCAAAAGAAAACTTTGATCAAAATTTCCATCAGCATCAGCTGCCGGAAGACCCAACGATCTATTTGGTCAATGCCAACAAAACCGATCCTTCGCAAACAGTGGCAGGGCATGAGAACATCAAAATCCTGCCCCATATCCCTTATTTGCAGGATAAACCCTTTACGGAAGCGGAATACGATGCCTTTCGTGAACGGATCTTGATCAAGCTGGAAAACATGGGCTTAACGGATCTACGCAAGCACATCGTGTATGAAGACCGCTGGACACCCGAAGACATCCAAAAGAATTATTTGTCACATCGCGGCGCCATCTACGGCACAGTCTCTAATCGCAAGAAAAATCATGGCTTTAAACACCCGAAACACAGCGAACGCTACGAAAATCTGTACTTCGTTGGCGGTACGGTCAATCCCGGTGCCGGCATGCCGATGGTGACCCTTAGTGGCCAGCAAGTCAGTGAGATGATCACCAAAAGAGAACACTAAGACAAGAAAGGATGATGACTGTGTACCTGCTGCTCGCTGGTATTTGCGCTGCTTGGCTGGCAGGCTGGCTGATTTTTTTCCGCCTGCCGACGATACCCACCCGCAAGGAGACAGCCGCATCCAAAGACTTGAAGGAGAGGGCAGAATTGTCGATCATCATCCCCGCCCGCAATGAAGCAGAAAATTTGCCGCAATTGTTGGCATCCTTGCAGCAGCAAACCCTTTATCCTGTGGAGATTTTGGTGGTTGATGACGGATCGGAAGACGAGACGATCGCCTGTGCCAAGCGCTTCGGTGCGACGGTCTTGCAAACCGCTGCTGATTCTGCTGGGAAAGCGGCGGCTTGCTGGTTAGGCGCCTCACAAGCGGTGGGCAAGTATCTATTATTTTTGGATGCCGATACCTTCTTTCTAGCAGAAGATGGCTTAGAGCGCCTTTTCGCTGCGTATGAGGAGCGATCGGGACAAGGCCTGCTCTCGGTGCAGCCCTATCATCAAACGAAGCGCCTGTATGAACAACTATCTGCCGTCTTTAATGTCATCTTACCTGTCGGGTTGAACCGCTTTTCTATCGTAGGCGAAAAACTCTCAGCCGGCGGCGCCTTTGGTCCGTGTATCTTGTGCAGCAAAACATCGTACCTTCAAGCCAATGGGCATCAGGACATGCCACAAGGAATCTTAGATGATCTAGCATTAGCGAGACGCTTTAAGAAAAAACGCTTGCCGATAACCTTGTATGGTGGAAAAGACCTGTTGGCCTTTCGGATGTATCCAGCTGGTGTTCGTCAACTTGTTCAAGGCTGGACGAAGGACTTTGCCACTGCTTCGCAATTCACTCACCCTTTGATCATGGCGGGTGTCATCTTGTGGATCAGCGGCGGCATTGGGGTACTGGCGCCACCGTTTCTGATGGAACCGCTTTGGCTAGGACTGCTTTTTTATGCTGCTTATTTTGGACAAACTCTGTGCTTTGCTCGCCGTGTCGGCAACTTCAACCGAGTCTTGCTGCTTTTTTTCCCATGTTACTTTCTTTTTTTCCTAGGCTTATTTGGTTGGTCATGGATCCAAACCCATTTGTTGAAATCCGTGACCTGGAAAGGACGAAAAATCAATTTATAGGAGGCGATGCACATGCCGCTGATCACCTTATCTCCACTGCTCTTGCTCATTACAGACAGCTTGGCTTGGCTGCTGTTTCATCTAGGCATCTCGTTTGGCTTGCGCAAAGTCAGTGATGCTTTTTTTGAACGTCATGCCAACTGGTTCCGTTCTTTTGCCTTTGAAAAAGGCGGCAGAATCTGGGCGGAGGTATTTCGTATTCGTCAGTGGAAAGACAAATTGCCCGACGGCACTGTGATTGCCAAAAAAAGCTTTGACAAATCTCGCTTGGCTCAGCAACAAAAGGACTATCTGGAAAAATTCGTCATCGAAACACGCCGAGCAGAGCTGACCCATTGGCTGCTGATGGTTCCAGCACCGTTCTTTTTCCTCTGGAATCCTACGTGGGCGGGCTGGGTGATGATCGCCTATGCGTTATTGGCAAACTGCCCATTCATCATGATCCAACGCTACAATCGCCCCCGTTTGGAGCGAGTCTTGCTGAAAAAAAGTGCCCTGCAAGTCAAGCAGAAGGCGACGGTCTAGGTTCATGTAGGCGTTGCTTTTAAGATTCGCCGAAAAATAGGCAAACGGGAAATCAAAAGGATCGGAGGATAACTGCCTTCGATCCTTTTTAAAAAATTGGTGTTAATTTTTATGGGATGCGTCAAGACCATTCTTTGTACACTAAGGTCATTCAGAGGAAAGGGTGATCGTATGTCATCAGAAGGATGTGGGCAAATTTTCGACCTGCCTTTGCAGGCTGCTGCATTGGTTGGTCGTGTGTTTGGACAAGCACAAAGTATTTTTGTAAGTATAGAAAAGAAGGAGGGATGCGCAAGATGATTGAAGATAGCCGTCAACGGGACCACTATTACGACATGCTGATTGAAAAAAATTCCCAATATGAAGGGATTTTTTACGTTGGAGTAAAAACCACCGGCGTCTTTTGCCGTCCTACCTGTCCAGCGAAAAAACCGCTCAAGAAAAACTGCGAGTTTTTTCAGACGGCACAAGAAGCGTTGCTGGCGGCGTATCGTCCCTGCAAACGATGTCGCCCGCTCAGCTCACCTAGCCACTTATCCCCTGACGTGAAAAGCCTTGTGGAAGCGGTGGAGAGCAACCCGGAGAAAAAGTGGACCGACAAAGATTTTGAAGTGCTAGCGATCCATCCCAATACTGCACGTCGACAATTTAAAAAATATTTTGGCATGACCTTTATCGAATATTCCCGTGCACGCCGTTTAGGGTTAGCGTTCAAGCAGATTCGTGAAGGAGAACCGCTGATCCAAGCACAATTAGAAGCCGGCTTCGATTCTGGCAACGGCTTTCGAGATGCGTTTTCCCGGATTATGGGGGAATTGCCTTCCAACAGCCGTGAAAAAACGATTCTTTCTTCTGCTTGGCTTGAGACCAAGCTGGGATCGATGCTGGCAATCAGCGACCAGCAGCAGCTTTACTTGTTAGAATTCGTGGATCGCAGAGGGCTAGAAACGGAGATCGCTGTTTTGAGAAGCCGTTTGAATGCAGTGATTATTCCCCAGCAAACAGCAATCATTCAGCAACTCAAGCAAGAATTGACGGAATATTTTGAAGGGAATCGAACTGCCTTCACGGTACCCATCGCATTGATCGGCTCTGATTTTCAAAAAGCCGTCTGGCAGCAGCTGTTGGCGATGAAGATCGGAGAAACATACTCTTACAAACAATTGGCACAGCGAATCGGCAATGAAAAAGCCACCCGAGCTGTTGCCAATGCCAACGGAAAAAATCAATTGGCGTTGATCGTTCCATGCCACCGCGTCATCAATAGCGATGGCAGCATCGGCGGCTATGGCGGCGGTGTCGAACGCAAAAAGTGGTTGCTGGCTTTGGAAAAGCAGGTCCAGCCGACTGTAAAGATTTGAAAAAGAGATAACTATGCGTGGGAATCAGCGCTTCATCGATCAGTACATGGAATGGATCGAATCCTCTTCAGTAAAATATATATTTAGCGGAACTCATGGAACCTTTCATGAGTTTCGTTTTTTATTAGATTTGAAGGGGACATAGAGAAAAGGTGAGACCTTCGTTAGTGTCTAACCGTTCTTAACCTCTATAAAAATAAGCATTGAATGATTTTCTTAAACAACCAAAGCATATCTTTTTACAACTTACAAAAAGTAAGTTATGATTATCTCGAATTCGAAATAAAGAGGTGAGGAAAATGGCGCATCAAGAAGAAGCGCTCAAAGCGTACATCGGTTTGCTGCGTACGGCGAGTCGTTTGGAACAAGTGGCAAAAAAAGATGTTCGTTGTTATGGCTTAAATATCACAGAGTTTTCTGTACTGGAATTGCTTTACCATAAAGGCACCCATACGACGCAAGCCATCAAGGAAAAAATTTTGATCGCCAGCAGCTCGACAACCTATGTAGTCGATCAATTAGTCAAAAAAGGCTGCGTGCGCCGGGAACCTAGCCAAGAAGATCAACGAGTAACTTACGTCAGGATTACGGAAGCAGGCAGGGCATTGATGGAGAAAATTTTTCCCAGTCATGCACAAAAGATTGCGGCGAGTTTTTCCGAACTCAGCAGTGAAGAATTGCAACAATTAAAAACAATTTTACGAAAAATAACTTACGATCAGAAATGAGGAAAAGAAAATGAGAAAACAAGATCAATTATTAGGGGTACACCATGTGACGGCCATGACAAGTGATGTGGAACGGAATTACCATTTCTTTACAGATGTGTTAGGGATGCGTTTAGTGAAAAAAACCGTCAATCAAGATGACATTTATACGTACCATACCTACTTTGCGGATGATTTAGGGTCACCGGGAACGACCATGACGTTCTTTGATTTTCCCAATACCGCTCGCGGCAGCAAAGGAACCAACTCGATCACCCGCACCAGTTTCCGAGTACCCAGTGATGCTGCCCTTGATTATTATGCCGCACGCTTTGATGAATTTGAGGTAAAACACGAAGCAATCACCACCGAATTTGGGAAAAAAGTGATGCGTTTTTGGGATTTTGATACGCAAGCCTATCAATTGATCTCTGATGAACACAATACTGGCGTGAAAGCTGGTACTCCTTGGAAAAAAGGACCGGTTCCTACTGAATTTGCGATTTATGGCTTAGGTCCTGTCGAAATGTCTGTTTCTTACTTGGCAGATTTCAAAGGGCTGCTGGAATCCGTTTTTGATTTCAAAACCATTGATCAAGTAGATAATCGCTATTTGCTAGAAGTTGGTGAAGGCGGCAATGGCGCTCAAGTCGTTTTAGTGGAAGATACCACGAGCCCGCAAGCGCAACAAGGCGATGGCGAAGTGCATCATGTCGCTTTTCGCTTAGCTCACCACGACTCATTAGCAGTTTGGCAAGAAATCTTTGATAACTTGGGATTGGCCAACTCCGGCTATGTGGATCGCTACTATTTTGAATCCTTGTATGTGCGCATCGGCCATATTCTTTTTGAACTAGCAACAGATGAACCAGGGTTCATGGGGGATGAGCCATACGAAACATTGGGTGAGTCCTTATCATTGGCACCATTTTTAGAAAATCGTCGTGAATACATCGAAGGAGTCATCAAACCCTTCAATACAAAACGCGCCTAAGGAGGCACACAGTATGCAACCCATTCAACAGATCCACCATATTTCAGCCATCGTAGGCGATCCGCAAACGAACGTTGCCTTTTACCGCGACGTGTTGGGGTTGCGCCTCGTCAAACAAACCGTCAATTTTGATGATCCGTACACGTATCATCTTTATTACAGCAATCAAGCATTAGAAAATGGGACCATCATCACCTTCTTTCCATGGGCAAATGCCCATCCTGGGCGAGTAGGAAGCGGACAAGTCGGCACGATCGCGTTTCGTATTCCTAAAGGCAGCAGTGCCTATTGGCAAGAACATCTGGCGAAACATCAAGTAACTGTCCAAGAAAGTACATTGTTTGATCGGCCAACTTTAGAACTTCATGATCAGCATGACCTGTCTTTGGCGTTAGTCGAAGCCAAAGAATCGGCAGAAACACCAGCGATTTTAGGCTTTCATGGGGCCGTCTTGCTTTCGGCACAACCAGAAGCGACCATTCAAACGTTGGCAGATGATCTAGGTCTGGACATTTTTAATCAAACAAATAAAAGCACGCATCTCCATACCGCAGGTACCCTCGCTCATGAGATCGTCGTGCCCCATGAAGCAATGCCAGCAGGGCGCTGGGGTGTCGGCACCGTCCATCACATCGCGTGGTCCGTGCCAACGGAAGCAGTGCAAAAAGAGTGGCAAGAATACTTGTACGATCAAAGATACGGAGTCACTGAAATCAAAGACCGCAACTATTTCAAAGCCGTCTATTTCCAAGAAAGGGGCAATATCGTCTTTGAGATCGCAACAGAAACCCCGGGCTTTTTCGTTGATGAACCGTTGGAAACGTTAGGACAGCAGTTGATGCTGCCAGCCCAATTTGAAAGCCGTCGTGCAGAGATCGAGGATCGCTTGCCAGACTTATCGGTTTAGAAAAAAGGAGACGCTGTATGCACTATTTAGATCCCAAGGATTTGACCCAACGAGAAAATTATAAACTACTGATCGGCTCCATCATTCCACGGCCAGTGGCAGTGGTCAGTACGCAATCACCCGATGGTATCGTCAACATCGCCCCATTCAGTTTTTTTAACATCGTCAGCTCAGAACCCGTGATCCTCTCGTTGGCTATCCAGCGTAAAGAGGGGGAACTGAAAGACACCGCCCGCAATCTGTTGGCGACAAAAGAAGCCGTCGTGCATATTTTGGATCAAACAAATGTCCAAGAGGCCAATAAAACCGCGGCATTATTGCCCGCAGACCAAAGCGAGTTGACGGTTTCTGGATTTACCACAACGACATCGAAAACAATTGCCGTTCCTGGCTTGAAAGAAGCCAATGTACGCTTAGAAACGATTCTGCATCAACACGTACCCATCAAAAAAGACCAGCAGACCACTGCCGATCTCTTATTGTTGGAAGTCGTCGGCTACCAGATTGCAGAGGATGTCTATCAAGATGGCAAGATCGATCCCCGTGCCTTACAAGCAGTCAGCCGGCTAGCGGGAAATTCTTACGCAACGATTGGGGAGATTTTCGATATCAAACGACCAAGTTAAAGGAGGAACTTCGATGAAAGCAATCTATCAACAAGGAGCAGCTGACGCACCAGTTTTGGTGCTGCTCCACGGCACCGGTGGCGACGAACAGTCGCTGCTAGAAGTAGGCAAAGCCCTTGATCCCCAAGCATCACTATTAGGTATTCGCGGCAATGTCTTAGAAAACGGCATGCCCCGTTACTTCAAACGCCTAGCTGAAGGGGTGTATGATGAAGCCGACTTAGCACTTCGCGGCGACGAATTAGCCGATTTTATTCGGCAAGCCGCCAAAGAATACAACTTTTCGTTAGCGCAAGTGGTACTGGTGGGTTATTCCAATGGCGCCAACATTGCCATTCGCTTATTACTAAATGATAGTGACCACTTCAAAAAAGCGATCCTCTACCACGCCATGTATCCAGTCGATAATATACCGACGAATTCCTTGCCTGACACTCATGTGTTTATGAGTTTTGGCAGAAACGACCCGATCGTTTCCCTAGCTGACAGTGCTTACGTCCAAGAGATCTTTACCTCACGGGGTGCAGTCCTTTCAACCGTTTGGACCCCGAGTCATCAGTTAACGTATGAAGAAGTTGAACACTCGCGCACGTGGTTGACCAAACAATAAAGCAGTGCCCATTTCCTAATCAAACAGCGATCCTGCTGGTTGGTTAGGTTTTTTTGTTTCACGTGAAAACAATTCGAAGGAGTGAAAGGAGATATATCACTAGGGACGCCTAGTTCAATAGCAGCCCACTAAGGATTTGCCAAATGATCCTTTTTCTGAAACAAATAGAGTCAAATCAGCATAATCAGTGAATCAAGACAACTTTTTTAAAATGATCCATAAAAAATCAATTTATTTCAAATGGTTCCAAAATGAAGTTTTAACAAAATAAATGCTTAAAAATCAATTTTTTGAAGTATTTCTTCTAATAAAAACAATGCTTCTTTATGAATTAATTTGAAATAATATGAAATAAAGTGGTTGTTAATGGAAAAATTTTGTGCTATTCTGAGTCTATAATAAATGGCTAAGGAGAATGAAGATGAAATTAGCAACGAGAATCAATTCATTTTTATCAATTTACGAAAATGATTTAGACAATGTATTTGGCGCATTCAAAGAATTGGGGCTTGATTACGTAGATTTAAATTATCCGGAGCACGTCGGTGGGACGACTGCCTCTGAAATGAAAGAGAGATTGGGACAAGCTGATTTGAAATTGAATGGTGTTGCATTGCGATTCAGAGAAGAGTTTATCAACGGTGAATTAGGCAATGCTGACCCACAGGTTGCGCAGCATGCCTTGACATTATGCAAAGAAGCTGCTGATTATTGTCGTGCAGCAGGTGGAGAAGTCGTAACCATTTGGCTCGGGTTTGATGGCTTTGACTATAGTTTTCAAATCAATTACCAAAAGGTTTGGAATCAGATCCGGGATGCCTTTATTGAAATTGCTGACTACGCACCAGATTTGAAAATCAGTATCGAGTATAAACCATTTCAACCAAGAGCCTATGCGTTCATTGATAGTATGGGTGTCACTGGAATGATGCTTAATGAGATCAACCGCAAAAATGTAGGTGTGACCCTTGATTATTGCCACATGCTAATGAAACACGAAAACCCTGCTTTTGCTGCGGATCTGTTCGCTGGAAAAGGGTTATTATACGGGGTGCATCTGAATGATGGGTATGGGTTAAACGACGATGGATTGATGATCGGTTCAGCAACACCCTTCAAAACATTAGAATTCTTGTATTATGTCAAAAAGCATAACTATGACGGTGTGATTTATTTTGATACGTTCCCTGTAATTGAACATGCCTCAAAAGAGTGCGAACAAAACATGAAAATGATCAAACAAATGGATCAAATGATCGATAACGTAGGCTTGGCTGCGATTCAAGCTGTGATCGATCAAAACGATGCAGTCGCAGCCAATCAGTTGCTGCTTGAATTTTTGTCACCAACAAATCAATCAAAATAAAAGGAGTGGGGAAGATGGATTACAAAGTGATGGCAAAAAATATTTTAGAAAAAATAGGCGGAGCGGATAATGTTCGCAATATGACACATTGTGCCACCCGGTTGCGTCTAACGTTACATGACACCGCAAAAGCGGATGATCAAGCCGTCGAGAATATCGACGGAGTGATCAATGTCATTAATAAGGCGGGCCAATACCAGCTTTTGATTGGGACAGAAGTCGGGAAGCTCTACGATGAGTTTGAGCCGTTAGTTAAAGGTAACGAAAGTGCTGGTAGCCCTACCACAGAAGAACAAGCTTCTGGCAGTATTATCAGCAATGTTTTTTCTGCCGTATCTGCTATTTTTGCGCCACTACTCCCAGTTTTGGCGGGCTCAGGTATTTTAAGAGGACTACTGATTTTGTTTGTTCAGCTCGGGTTGATCAGTGAAGACAGCGGCACTTATTCGATTTTATTTGTTGCTTCTATGAGTGTATTTTATTTCTTGCCCGTATTGTTAGCGTTTACTTCAGCGCGGTGGTTTGGTGCCAGTCCGTATATCTCTGCATTGATCGGGGCTGCGTTAATCAATCCTGATTTTATTGCATTGATGGGAGGAGCAGGCAACGGTGCAACGACGGAGTTCTTTGGGATTCCAGTCGTTTTGATGAACTACAATTCGACTGTCGTACCAATCATCCTTTCGATTTGGGCTTTTTCATATCTCTACAAATTCTTAGACAAACACATACCGGAGACTTTAAAATTGGTGGTCGTTCCTTTAGTCTCACTAGCGATTATGGTTCCATTGACAGTGATCGTTATTGGACCAATCGGGGTCTATAGTGGCGAAGCAGTCGCTAATGTGGTGAATTGGTTGATCGAGCGTAGTAGTGTGCTAACTGGAATCTTAGTTGGTGGTGGTTGGAGTGTTCTCGTAAGTTTGGGCATTCACTGGGCAGTCAATCCAATCATGATTAATAACGTTTCAACCTATGGCTTTGATTACATCGTTCCTTTTACTTTTGCATGTAACTTCGCCGTGATAGGTACAACGATTGGCGTTTACTTTAAAGCGAAAGATAAAAAACTGCGAAGCTTTGCTTTAACTGGCTTAGTCACGATCGCATTATCAGCGATTATCGAAGCTACTTTGTTCGGCTTACTTGTAAAAAATAAAAAACTTTTCTTAGCGCAAATTATTGGTGGTGCTGTGGGTGGTGCCTATTTAGGGTTGATGCAAGTTGTAACGAATGCCTTTGTCTTTGGTAGTGTCACCACTTTTCCCGCCTTTGTAGGCTCAACTTCCTCGAATTTCATACAAGCGATGATCGGCTTACTGATTTCAATGGTGGTTTCAGCAGTCTTAGCATTTGTATTTACCAATCGAGACGAGACATTGGCGTAGAAAGCAGGGGGAATATGGGGTTATTTAAGAAGAAAAATGTTATTTATGCACCAGCTAATGGCGTGGTGAAAAGTATTGAACAAGTGAAAGACGAGATGTTTTCAACCAAACTATTAGGCGATGGGTTTGCTGTGGTACCAACAGATGATCTTGTTACAGCACCGATTGAAGGAACAGTGGTCTCTGTGTTTCCTACAAAACATGCGATTTCGTTAAAAGCCAAAAATGGCTTAGAAGTTCTAGTCCATATTGGGATCGATACTGTGGAGCTAAATGGCGCAGGGTTCGATACCAGAGTTTCTGAAGGTGACAAAGTTACTGCCGAGAGTGTGCTGGCAAACGTTGATTTTCCGTTTCTGGCATCACAGGGCAAAGAAACGGATGTAATCGTTGTTTTCACTAATTCCGCACAGCGAACCTTAGTGATTACAGAGAAGCAAGGGCGTTGTGGACAAGCGATTGGCGTTATTAATGAGTGAGAGAATTTGCTGACAGGAGGTAGTGTTTTGAAGAAAAAAATCTTGTGTCCATCTATGATGTGTGCTGATTTTTCAATGCTAAAGGACGAGGTTGCCGCTTTACAAGCGGCGAAAATCGATATTTTTCATCTTGATGTTATGGACGGACGATTTGTTCCAAATTTTGGTATGGGACTTCAAGATATCGAAGCTATTTGCAAATGGTCAGAAACCTTAGTTGATGTCCACTTGATGATTGAAGCTCCGGGAGCGTATGTAGAGAAATTTGCGGATATAGGTGTAGATATCATTTATTTTCATCCGGAAGCAGATCGCCATCCTACAAGAACTATCAACAAAATTAAGCAAAAGGGAAAACAAGCCGGAATCGCCATCAATCCTGGAACAAGTTTTGCAATGATTGAAGAACTGCTGCCATTGATCGATTACGTGATGGTAATGACTGTTGATCCCGGTTTTTCAGGTCAAGCGTATTTGACACATGTGGAAGGAAAAATAAAGCAGCTTGCTGCAGTAAAGGAACGTTATTTCTACCAATTAATGGCAGATGGAGCGATTTCGCCTGCCGTAATGACTCGCTTAAGCGCCTTAGGTGTTGATGGGTTTGTTTTAGGGACCTCCGCTCTTTTTGGAAAAGAAGAATCGTATCAAGAACTGATCTCAATATATAAAGAGGAGGATCAAGCATGAAACTAGCAATCGGTTGTGATCATGTTGGGTTTGAATTAAAAACTGATATCATCACCTATTTGGAGTCGTTAGGGCACACGGTACAGGATTTTGGGACAGAAAGTGATAAACGCGTTGACTATCCCAATTATGCGGCGACTGTTGCAGAAGCGGTGGTAACCCAAAAGTGTGATTTGGGAATCTTGATTTGTGGCACAGGCGTTGGTATCTCAATTGCTGCCAACAAAATCAAGGGCATCCGAGCCGTGGTGTGCAGCGAACCCTATAGTGCTAAGCTCTCAAAAGAGCATAACAATACCAACGTATTGGCGTTTGGTTCGCGCGTCGTGGGCGTCGAACTAGCGAAAATGATTACTAAGGAATGGCTGGCTGCTGAGTTTGAAGGTGGTCGTCACCAAAAACGGGTAGCAATGATTGGTCAGTTAGAAGTAGAATGATCAAAGGTTAGAGGATTCGCATTAGCGAATCCTCGTCTTTTTTTGTTAACGAGAAATTTATCCCATAATCGAGATCAAATTGACGAACAATGAAAGTCCTTGCTCATACCGAGAGAAAAAGTATGGTATAATTTGAAAAAAAGTGAAGTTGACCAATTAATGGAGGTTGCTATGATTCCATATGAAAGACAAGAAAAAATTTTAGAAGCTTTGGCTCAAGATGAACTGTTAAAAATAGAGCAATTGCAAAGCATTTTGCCTACTGTTTCTATCTCAACATTGAGGCGGGATTTAAAAGAATTAGAAAAATCAGGAAGAGTTGAATTGTTGGCTGGTGGCGCAGTGAAGATTTGTTCAACGGCTTCCGAAATGCCGATTGCAGCTAAGGCTGCTTTGTATTCCCAAGAGAAAGAAGCGATCGCTACTTTGGCTGCTGAGTTGGTTCACGATGGTGATGTGATCTACCTAGATTCTGGTTCGACTTGTACAGCGTTACTGCATAAAATCATTAATAAAAAAATCACGATTATTACTACCAATACGAGTGTCTTTACAATTCAACAAGAAACTCCTGCCGAGATTTTACTTCTTGGTGGCCGATACAATCCCGTTATTTCATCCTTGAATGGTCCATTGACGGATGCAAATTTACAAACGTTTAACTTTCAAACGGCTTTTTTAGGTGCTAATGGTATTGATGCTGAAAAAGGTGTAAGCACGCCCAACTTGGTAGAGGCGAACAAAAAGCGTGAAATTCTAAATAATGCCAAAACCGCCTATTTATTGTGTGACAGTTCGAAATATGGACAAGTCGCCGCGGTAAAAGCTTTTAGTACAGAAGACGTTGTCATTATTTCTGATGCTTATAACGATAAGATTGGAGAACTGACGCAAATCATCTATCCGAACTAAAAACAGGATGGCATCTGAGTGGTATTGGCAATGTTGGAGATACAATTTAATAAAACGCATAATGGAAAATGAGTTTGGTGATGATCAAAACCAGTTAGGGATTATACCTAGCTGGTTTTTTTAGTAAGGAAGCAAATTTGTTGATAGTTCCTTTATTTAACAACGTTGATTGTTGTATCGGTGAATAGTGAGTGACTTGTGGTTCTTTAGATACCAAGACTCAAAAACCAGTGAACGTACTTGTTAAAAATAACGTTAAGGTCGTTCCTTTGATGGATTTCAATACCTTTATCAATTGGGTTATTAATTGATAATCATTGTTTTGGCGCCATTTTTCGTATTTAAAGATAACAAAGACATTTTTATATAAAAACAAAAAATTGTTGACAGACAAAATGAAAGCGTTTATATTGGATATGTGGTTACTACCAGTTGAGAGTAAGGGGAGGACATAAGATGCTTGGTTTGGTTTTAACAGGTCATGGAGGATTTGCGCAAGGGATGGAAAATGCGCTTGCGATGATTGCAGGGCCGCAAGAACAGTTTCTAGCAGTGTCGTTTTTAGAGGAAAATCCGTTAGCTGACTTTGAAAAAGAGTTGCAAGGAGCAATCGATCAATTAAAGGAAACCTGTGATGGGGTCGTGATTTGTGCAGACCTTGTAGGCGGGACCCCTTTTAATGTTGCGATGACCGTTGCCAATGAGGACCCGCAAGTCGAGGTCATCGGCGGCATCAATCTACTGCTGCTAGTGGAAGGTTCGTTGACTAGATATACGGCAACTGATCCAGAGCGTTTTTGTCAAGAACTGGCAGAGATTGGCAAGAGCGGTATTTTTCACGGAAAGATCAAAGGCCATGAGGAAACCAATGAGGAAGAAGGGATTTAACGATGTGGGAAATGATCTTAGCAGCCTCAATCGTGGTGCTTGTTTTTCTCTTTCTCTTTTTGGCGGTCTCATCTTTCTTGAATGGGAAACATCTGAAAAAGCAAAAAGGCTATTTCGCTGAATTGCAGCAGTCCTTGAAAAAGGGGCAGAAAATCAAATTATACGGCGGCATTATTGGGGAGATTCAAGCACTTGGGAAAGAGACGGTCGATCTAAGGGTGAAATCGGGAACGGTGATCGAAGTAGAACGCAGTGCGGTTGCAGAAATCATGCAGTAAATAGAAGGAGGACATATTTATGGGAGAACCAAATATTTTGTTGACGCGAATCGACAATCGGTTGATTCATGGGCAAGTTGCCACCCAATGGAACGGTACGTTGGGGGCAAATCTAATTTTAGTGGCAAATGATAAGGTCGCCAAAGACAAAGTCAGACAAGGGTTGATGGATATGGCGGCGCCAGCTGGCGTCCAAACTAGGTATTTCTCGATTCAAAAAACCATCGAGATCATTCATAAAGCATCGCCAAAACAAAAGATTTTTATGGTGGTTGAAAATCCTCAAGATGCGTTGAAATTAGCTGAAGGTGGGGTGCCAATCAAGAAACTCAACATTGGGAATATGCATATGTCAGAAGGGAAAAGACAGGTTGCTACGACAGTTGCCGTCGATGAAGCAGATGTCGATGCCTTTAAAAAACTGAAGGAAATGGGGGTGCAATTAGTGATTCAGCGGGTTCCAACGACACCTGTTGAAGATGAAAAGAAATTATTTCAGTGATGCAGAGATAAGGAAGGAGAAAGAAAATGGATTACACGATTTTTCAAATCATTTTAGTCTTCATAGTTACATTCATTGCCGCAATCGATCAATTTAGTTTTTTAGAATCATTGTACCAGCCCATTGTTACCGGGATGGTTATCGGACTTATTCTTGGAGATCTTCAAACCGGCTTGATCGTTGGCGGAACCTATCAGTTAATGACGATCGGCAATATGCCGGTGGGCGGCGCGCAACCGCCAAATGCGGTGATTGGCGGAATTATGGCAGCAATCTTAGCGATCACGCTGCAGCTGGAACCGACAGTGGCCGTCGCTACGGCGATTCCGTTTTCTTTGCTGGGGCAATATGGGGTGACGATTATCTTCTCACTAATGTCGCCAGTGATGTCAAAAGCTGACAGTTACGCCCATGATGCCAATACGAAGGGCATTGACCGGATCAATTATTTAGCGATGGTGGGTCTTGGAACGATCTTCGGCTTGATTGTGGTCTTATTCTTTATCGGCGGTGCTGCCTTCGGGAATCAGGCGGTCGCAGCGATCCCTCAATGGTTGATGGGTGGGCTCGGCGCAGCTGGGGGCATGATGCGGTATGTCGGTTTTGCGATTTTACTAAAAGTGATGGTTTCCAAAGAAATGTGGGGCTTCTTCTTTATGGGGTTTGGTTTAGCCACGATCGTAATGGCGGCACCTTCCTTGCAAGGACCAGCCTTGATCATTCTAGCCTTTATCGGTTTTGCATTAGCCTTTTGGGATTATCAAATCCAGTCCAAATTTAAAGTAGCAACAGCCAATACCTATGATTTCGGAGGCGATGAAGATGGCATATAATATTCCCGATTCTTATAGCGAACAAGCGCCCGCAGAACAACTGGATAAAAAGACCTTGAACAATATGGTCTGGCGTTCCTTATTTCTACAAGCCTCTTTCAACTATGAGCGAATGCAAGCAGGAGGCTGGTTATTCAGTATTTTACCGGGATTGAAAAAGATCCACAAAAATGAAAAGGACATGGCTGCTTCAATGAGCCATAACCTAGAGTTTTTCAATACTCATCCATTCCTCGTGAACTTTGTGATGGGGATCATTCTATCGATGGAACAAAACAAAGCCGATATTCCCATGATTCGGGCAGTGCGAGTCGCCGCGATGGGACCGCTAGGCGGGATCGGTGACGCGTTATTCTGGTTCACTCTGGTACCGATAACAGCTGGTATCACAGCCAATATGGCGATCAACGGCAACATCGCTGCACCGTTTATTTTCTTACTGGTATTCAATGCGGCCCAATTTGGTTTACGGTTCTTCTTGATGCATTGGTCCTATCGTTTAGGGACAGATGCGATTGGGATCTTAACGGAAAATGCCAAAGAGTTCACCCGAGCAGCGAGTATTTTAGGGATTTTTGTTGTCGGTTCCTTGACCTGCGTGTATGGGGCGACGTCTTTGGATATTCAGATCCCTAACGGTACTACCAATGAAGTGACACAAGCGACGACGATCGTGGATGATCAAGCAGCCATTGCCGCTTACGAAGACATGCTGTATACCACGGATGAGAATGGACAATTGACCGACACACTGCAAGAAAATGCGGCGGTCAACGAATTGGCTAACGGCAAATATGAATTGACGTTTAACAAAGTCAACGAAGTGCCTGTGACGATCGATATTCAAAAAATCCTCGATGGGATCTTGCCGCAAGTGATTCCATTGACCATCACACTGATGCTGTATTTCTTCTTATCAAAACGCGGCTGGACGCCGTTGAAATGTATCGCTTTGCTGCTAGTGATCGGCTTGATCGGTTCTGGCTTTGGTCTGTATCCATCCATTTGGCCGCAATAAGCAAGCTAGCAGAAGAAACGGCGCAAACCGTAGGAGGAGTTTTGCTAAGCAAGCAAAAGCTGACTTTTTAGCTTAGCTCGTGCTGGCAATTGGTTCATTTTCCTACGTGAAGAGATGCAAGCTCAGGAAACAGAGCCCCTGTAGACGATTGTTTGACACGCCTATCGGGAAATAGTACACTCGTTATGTGGTAGTAACCAGTTTGGAGGGGCTTATGAATATCAATAAAAATCGACAACCATTATACGATCAATTGTTAAATTTACTGATTGAAAAAATCGAAAATGAAATGGAAGCAGACACGATGCTTCCCTCAGAAAGAGAACTGTCAAAGCGCTACGGGTTAAGTCGGACCACCGTTCGCTTGGCTCTACAGGAGTTAGAAAAATTAGGCTATATTTATCGCCAACATGGCAAAGGCACCTTTGTCTCGGATATCCGCAAGCAGGCAACCAATTTATCAGGTTCGTATAGTTTTACCGAACAGATGAAAGCACTAGGGAAACAACCAGAAACTAGAGTATTGGCATTCAAAAAAATGGAAGCGACAAAATATTTTGCCACTCAGTTGCAAGTTTCCATCGGCGAGCCGATCTACAAGTTAAAACGATTGCGTCTTGCTGATGGCCAACCGATGATGATCGAGCGTTCTTATCTGCCCGTCAAACGCTTCATGCATTTAACGAGTGAGATGATCGAGCAAAAACCATTGTACGATATCTTCCATGAAGACTTTCATCAAGTGATCCGCCTCGCGGACGAAGAATTTTTTGCCAGCATTGCCAGTGCGAAAGATGCGGCATTGCTAAAAATCCACGAAGGTGCGCCGGTGTTGAACCTGGTACGCAGCACGTTCAATATTGAAAATGAAGTGATCGAATACACCTTGAGTGTTGCTCGAGCAGACCAATTTAGATACAAAGTCCGCCACTTGCGTAACGACGAGTAGCGCATTTCCTAGACAGTCTGAAATGATCCACTCGAGCAAAGAAAAGGCATGTATTCAAAACCAGTGAGGTCGAGGAAGTTTGCCCTTTGGGTGATCGCTAAGCATTCATCCAAGACAAGCGCTCCTCGCACCGTCACTGGGAATACATACTGGAAAAACAGTAGCTAGGAGGAAGAAAGATGTTTCAACTGTCAACAAAGGAATTAGCAGAATTAGGTGCGGAGATTACAACAAGAGAAATCAAACAACAGCCAGAACTGTGGCAAGAAACCTTGACGATCTATCAAGAAAAGCAAGAGGCGATCGCGGCTTTCTTACGTACTATCAAGCAAAAGACGGACAAGCGAATCCGCGTGGTCTTCACGGGAGCGGGGACATCTCAATATGTTGGAGATACGATCGTTCCTTACTTGAATAAGAACGGCGCAACGGTGGATTATCTTTTTGAAAGTATTGCTACGACGGATATTGTCGCTGCTCCAGAACAAGTTTTATTTGCGGATGAACCAACACTGCTCGTTTCTTTTGCTAGAAGCGGCAATTCACCAGAAAGTTTAGCAGCGGTCAAAATCGTCGATCAATTCGTTGCCGACAGCTATCATTTGGCGATCACTTGTGCAGCCGACGGATCTTTGGCACAACAAGCTGCCGCTGATGAAACGAGCTATCTGTTATTGATGCCTGAGCGGTCAAATGATGCTGGCTTTGCAATGACGGGCAGTTTTTCTTGTATGGCTCTTTCCGCACTGCTGATTTTTGACCAGACGCCTCTGACAGAAAAGAGACATTATGTTGAAACCCTTAGCCGATTGGGGCAAGAAGTGATCGACAGAGAAACAGAACTCCAAGTACTGACGGACCGTTCCTTTAAGCGGATCGTTTATCTTGGGTCAGGCACGTTGTCGGGGTTGACCAGGGAAGCACAGCTAAAAGTATTGGAACTGACTGCTGGAAAAATCGCCACCGTGTTCGATTCTTCGATGGGCTTCCGTCATGGACCGAAATCATTCGTAGATGATCAAACCCTCGTCTTTGTCTTTGTCAGCAATACGTCCTATACGCGGCAGTATGATCTTGATATGTTGGAAGAATTAAAGAGTGATGGCATCGCCGCCGCAGTGACTGTTATCGGACAGCCGGCCGCTGTGAATTTTTCAGGAACAAACTTTTTCTTTCCAGATGACACTTCACTGCCAGATGGCTATCTTGCCTTAGCAGACATTGTTTTTGCGCAAACGATCGCACTGTTGGCATCGATCAAAGTCGGTAATACACCGGATACCCCTTCGCCAACGCGTACCGTCAATCGGGTGGTCAAAGGCGTGACGATTCATCCGTATAACAACTAACGATGACTGAGAAAGACCACCACGAGCACGTATCTTTTCGTGTACGAAGTCGATACGTGCGGTGGTCAATCAGTCGAACGACTTCATCAATAGACATTTTTATACGTGCTGACAACCGTTTCGCCAACACTGAAAAAAGTGAGAGCGGTTGATTCTTTGGCATGGACAAAAAAGGAGGAATTTTAATGAAAGCAACCATAACGAAAGCTAAAAAAGCGGCAATGGATCGCCTGTCAACGAAAGAAGGAGTAATCGCGGCTTTAGCAATCGACCAACGTGGTGCCTTGAAAAAAATGATGGCAGCACTTGGCGTGGAGGCTGACGCAGAAAAAATCAGCCAGTTTAAAACGCTAGTCTCACAAGAATTGACCCCTTACGCATCTTCTATTTTATTAGATCCAGAATATGGGTTAGCAGCTGCGCAAAGCCGTGATCCAGAGGCGGGGCTTTTGCTGGCGTATGAAAAAACCGGCTATGATGCGACTACACCGGGACGTTTGCCTGATTTATTAGGGAAATGGTCAGTTGAGCGATTAAAAGCAGCAGGCGCCGATGCCATCAAATTTTTGCTTTACTATGATGTAGATGAAGATGCCCAGATCAATCAGTTGAAACACGTCTTTGTGGAACGACTCGGCAGCGAATGCCAAGCCGCTGATCTGCCCTTCTTTTTAGAAGTTCTTTCCTATGATGCTAAGTTGCCTGAAGTCGACTCAAAAGCATATGCGCAACGCAAACCAGAAAAAGTCATCGGATTGATGAAGGAATTTTCAAAACCACAGTACAAAGTCGATGTGTTAAAGGTGGAAGTACCAGTCAACATGAATTATGTGGCAGATTTTGCCAAGGAAGAAGCCGTGCATACCAAGGAAGAAGCCGCAGCGTATTTCAAAGCGCAAAGCGATGCGACGCATCTGCCGTTTATTTTTCTCAGTGCAGGCGTATCAGCCAGCTTATTCCAAGAAACACTGGTTTTTGCCAAAGAAGCCGGTTCAACCTTCAATGGCGTCTTGTGCGGCCGGGCAACGTGGAAAGACGGTGTTGATCCCTTTGTAAAACAAGGAATAGAAGCTGCCAAAGAATGGCTAGCAAGTACCGGAAAACAGCACATCGAAGACTTGAATGAAGTGATCCAAAAGACCGCCACTTCTTGGTGGGACAAAGTCACGGTCGAAGAATAGTTGACAAGAGAAATAGCCAATAATCAGACATCTTAAGGACTTTTGAGAAGAAGTGGTAGGCTTCTTACTTAAGGCTTTAGGGTGTCTTTTTATACCTTGACAAGTTCGGTTATCATCGTATGAATGAAACGTAAATAGGAAGAGGTTTCGAGAGTAATTTACGATGGGACTTGAATAGGATAAACTAGCAGTAAAAGCCATCAAATCCACCTGCTTCACTTTTGGTCGAAATAAGGTTCAATAAACCTACAAATAAAGGAGTTCCTTATGAACGAGTATACGTTTCATTCCGTCACGTCAAAAAACCAACAAGCTGCCTATAGCATTTATCAGAAAAACCAGGCCTATTTTGCTTTAACGAAAGAGACACCTTCCATTGAACAACTCATGCGAGACATGACTGTTCTACCGCCATCCGTGGCTCAAGAGCAAAAGATATTTTCTATCATTTATTATGATCAAAAACCAATTGCTGTTATGGATTATCTTGTTGATTATCCGCAAGAGGGCACTGTGTATATTGGCTTGCTGCTGGTTGGCGAAAGACGTCAGGGACACGGGCAAGCTATTTATCAGCAAGTAGAACAAGACTGGCGCTTAAAAGGGATTTCTCTCGTTTCTCTCGCTGTTATTGAAGAAAACACAGCCGGTAGATCTTTCTGGGAGAGTCAAGGATTTAAAGAGACACGAAAAGCCGTGACAACAGTCAGTGATCAGGAGGTAAGTGTGGTCTGCTTTGAGAAAAAGATGAAATAGATACCTAAAATAGAAGCAGCTAGGATAAAAGTAAATAACGTCCAATAGTTACCCTAAAGAGAATTATTAAACGTTATATCAAAGATACTTAACTAAATTGAATTATAAAAAAGAATTTAGATTTTCAGCAAAGGAATAAAATCCTATTTTAAACACTCCATTTATGGGGCTTATCCTATAAATATATTTTTTAAATGGTATGTTAAAAATTCTTTATTTAAATCTCCTCTTTTATATGCTAATTCCTTATTATGAAAAGGATTGTGCGGGTCTGTATGAATAATTTTTTGTGAGTGAACGTCTATTGCAATTGCCCCATAATCAAATTCAACATGGTGGTTGGGACAAAGTATAATAATGTTACTCTCAATATCTGGCCCTTGATGAATACCCCCAAGTTTTTTTAAATGATGTCCTTCGGAGTAATATTTTTGTTTGGACAATGAAATGGATTTACCGCAAATTTGGCATTGATTATTGTATTTTTGCTTCATTTTTTTAACAAGAGACGTGTCCCTAACAATCCTATCGATAGTTGTTTGAATCCGGGCAACCTGCCCACCACTTCCCACACTAAGAAGTTCTTCTGAATCCCCTTCACGTACAATATTTTCTGATCTCTGCTTGTTTTCGTTATAGTAGACCGGTTTTTTTATATAAGGAGTTAAGATTTCTAATAGCTCATTACTAACAGACGCCAAGTATTTCTGTGCGGGTTGCATTCGCACACCTGTTTCCGTATAAAAAGATTTTTGAGGCGTTATCGCTTTTAATGCGTCTTTGTTCTGATCGATAACTTCCTGTAAAAAAACTTTGTCTTGAAATTCTGTGTAGTGCTTTAAGGGGATCTGATAGTATTCCTCATATCCATCCCAATTAGCTGGGATCGGTGGCGGACTTGATAAGATTTTATAGGAACCAGCAACTTGAGAACATCCCCATAATCTATGATTGATATTTCGTTTTTTGTCTTTGATAGAATGTAAAATCATATCCCCCTCTTTGGGTTTCCTCATAATTGTGTTCCATGATGAAGCAACGGGACTCCATAAAACCTCTCCTAGCTCCCAACCTTCTCCTCCATGGATGGGATTAGACAATTCAATATATACGGCCATCTGCGCACTCCTTTCTGCTACTATGGGTATTTATTCAAATAACGAATTCTATTTTATTATAGACAATCATTCTTCTTTCGTCATGTCTATTTGAATCAAAGTTTTTTGTCTTTAGTATATTATCAATACTTAGAAATATTCGAACTGAAAAAATGTAAGAAATGTTTATCATGTGATGGATATCTATAGTATAATTTCAGGGAAATTTTTTATGAAAAAAAGTCACGAAATCAATGTTGATTTATAATAAATTCCTCATTTTATCTAAGTTAACTTTCGCCATTTCTCCAATCACTTTCCCATAGCTTCAATTCCTCTTTTTTTGTTAACAGGTTAAGTCAAAAATCCCTCAAAAGCTTTTCTCATTTTTCAGAAGTATTGCCAGTAGAAAATCGCTTGATAAAAAAGTCGTGGCTTGCTATTCTGTTCTGTAAATTGACAGAAGGAGATGGCGTATGAAGCAAATGGCAATCAAAGAGAATCCGTTTTTGACGCGTCTGGATTATCAGCGGGCAGTGGAAGACATGATCGCTCCTTTGCGAGAAGCGATCTTGGCAGATGACTATCCAGGATTGAATCTAGGTAGCAGTGGGGCCGTGTATGACCGAACACGGGCTGAGATGGAAGCGCTTGTGCGTCCTTTGTGGGGGCTGGCGCCTTATTGGAGGATTTGCTCAGATGATCCGTTACGAGCAGCTTATGTGGAAAAAGTGATCGCGGGGACAGATCCTGAACACGCATTTTACTGGGGAAGCATCACGGATTATGATCAATACATCGTGGAAGCAGCCGCATTGTCATTGACTCTTTTATTGCAAAAGGACGCTTTTTGGACAGCGTTGCCGCAGAAGAACCAGCGAAAGCTAGTGGCTTGGCTATCCCAAGCACTTGAGTGCAAGATTCCTAAGAACAACTGGACATTCTTCAAAGTGTTGATTCGCGTTGCCCTGTTTCACTGTGGGGAACCGTTGGCAAAAGAAGCATTGTCCCAAGAGTTGGCATTGATCGATTCCATGTACATTGGCGATGGTTGGTACGTAGATGGGAAAACGACGCAGCGAGATTACTATATTCCTTTTGCGTTTCATTATTATGGCTTGATTTACGCTACATTTATGCAAGACGAAGACCCAGAATGGGCACAGCGTTTTAAAGAACGAGCCACCCGATTTGCCCAAGATTTCATCTATTATTTTGATGAAGACGGCGAAGCCTTGCCCTATGGCCGCAGCCTGACCTATCGGTTTGCGCAAGGTGCTTTTTTCTCGGCGCTGGTTTTCGCAGATGTCGAAGCGATCCCATGGGGACAGGTGCGAGGACTACTGGCGAAACACTTGCGCAATTGGATGGCGCAGGAGATTTTCACTTTCGATGGTCGCTTGTCCATCGGATACCACTATGAAAATCAAGTGATGGCAGAAGGGTACAATGCACCAGGCTCGCCTTACTGGGGGCTTAAGACCTTTTTGCTTTTAGCGGTCGCAGAAACGCATCCTTTTTGGCGGGCTGAACCTGAGCCAATCAAGAGAGAGCCGCAAAAACGGATTGAAAAAGGCAATATGTTGCTGGTGCACAATGAAAAAAAACATCATTTGTTGGGGTATCCTGCAGGTTTGATGCTTGAACAGCAAGCGCATGCTCAAGCAAAATACAGCAAATTCGTCTATTCGAGCAAATTTGGCTTCAGTGTGCCGAAAGCCGGCGTCACGTATGCCGAAGGCGCCTTCGATAGCACATTAGCTATTGCTCGAGATGGCAGCTATTTTCGCACGAAGGGCGCAGTCATGGATTATCGAGTGACGGAAAAAGGCGTCTTTTTCCAATGGGCGCCCTTTGAGGAGGTAGTTATTGAAACTGAGATTTATCCCTTTGGTCAGTGGCATGTGCGCGTGCACGAGTTGACGACGACGATTTCGTTGGACCTTCGTGAGGGCGGATTTAGTGTACCGCTGACTGGACGGTTGCCTCAGTCCCAAACAGGACCGATCTGGAGTCGAGTCAGTGAAGGGGGCTTTTGTTCTCAAATCATCAACATCGAAGGCTATCAACAAGCCAGTATTGTTCAGCCAGAAGCCAATACCTCCGTCTTTTTTCCAAGAACCAGTTTTCCATACTTAGCACAACATATTCCGCCCGGGAAGCACCGTTTGATTTGTTTAGTCGGTGGTATCGTAGAAAAAGAAAGGATCGATCCAAATGATTACGCTAGCAATAAAAAATAAGCAGGACCAGGTGATCGTCGGTCGCATCGACCATGAAAAAGAACCCGCGCCATTTCAAGTTTCTGATGATGATTTGGCCGTATTAGCCATTAAAAACTATCCCTATGAGGAAGGAGATAAGATCGTTATTGAGGTGACGGGGGAAAATCCGTATTATGTCCTTCAGCTTGATGAAACCTTAGCACCATCACTGATCTATCTTTCCCAATCCACTTGGGCGTATCAGATTCCTTGGACGGAATCCGCTCGAAAGTCCTCGGTGGAAACGGCCTTTACCTCGCAGCGCCATCACCTGATGGTGCGCAAAGCCCATGCGTTTGAGATCACGAATTATCAAAATTTATCCTTCAATGCCCATGATCAAAAGTCAGCGACAGGGGCGTATCCTCATGCTTCAGCGAATGTGGAAACGCGAGATGATTCCGTCTTTTTTGCTAAGAATGCGATTGATGGAAAATATGGCAACCGATCCCACGGGTCGTATCCGTTTGCTTCTTGGGGCATCAATCAGCAAGCCGATGCTGCATTGACCATTGAGTTTGGTCGTCCCGTCTTGATTGATCGGGTTCGCTTCCTATTGCGGGCAGATTATCCCCATGATAGCTATTGGACCAAAGGGACCTTGGTCTTTGCTGATGGAGAAGAGCTGGTGGTGGAAACGACAAATACGGCGTCTTTTCAAGAAGTTCGTTTTCCAAAAAAAGAAACGACTAAGCTGACCTATAAAGAGCTGCAAAAAGCAGAGGATGATTCCCCCTTCCCAGCTCTTTCACAAATCGAAGTATTTGGTTGGAACTGTTAAAAAAAGAGGACGAGAGTATGACAGGTCTGCATTTGTGTGCAGTTGTCATGCTCTTTTTTTGGGAATCAACAAAGGGAGGTCGCTTTTTTTGTGCGTTTACGTTATAATGATTTCAGTTAATATGTTAACAAGTTAAGGAGAGGGTAAACATGCGTCTGCAAGAGAACAAACAACGCTTGATCCTGTTAGGAGAAAAAGTGACCGATGTGTGGTTAGCGGATAAAATCACCGCGTGCATCCAACAGATCGAAAAAAATAGTCAGCGCTTTGGCACACAGTTTCCTTCAGCCTGTGCCACCAATGGCAAATATCGGCTGAAAGGCAACGATGATTGGACCAATGGCTTTTGGACCGGGATGTTGTGGCTCGCCTATGAGTGGACCAAGGAAAAGAACTTTCTTGATCGAGCTATGGAAAATATCGACAGTTTTCAAACGCGTTTAGACGACCATTTTGTATTAGATCATCATGATATTGGTTTTTTATATAGCTTATCTGCCGGTGCGGGCTACAAGATCACTGGCAATGAACACTGCAAGCAAGAAGTCATTCAAGCAGCAGATGTTTTGTTGGCACGGTTTCAAGAAAAGGGGGAATTTATTCAAGCTTGGGGCACTTATGGCGACCCACAAGAATACCGCTTGATTATTGATTCGTTACTAAACTTGCCGCTTTTATTTGCAGCAACCCAATTGTCGGGAGAGCCTCGCTACGCAGAGGCTGCGAGTAAGCATTATCAGACAGTCCGAAAGACCGTCATTAAGAATGACGCCACCACCTTTCATACGTATTATTTCGATCCTGAGACGGGGCAGCCAAGTCACGGTGCGACGCATCAAGGAAACAGCGACCAATCGATTTGGGCACGAGGGCAGAGCTGGGCGATTTTAGGGCTTCCTTTGAATGAAAGCTACCTGCATAGTCAGCCTTTTCCAGAAAATTATCCGCAGATCGTGGAGGTGTTTTTGGCTCATTTGCCAGCAGATCTGGTGCCGTATTGGGACTTTGATTTTAACGACCAACATCCTGCTGAAAAAGACAGCTCTGCTTTAGCGATTGCGGCTTGTGGCTTGTTGGAAGCAGAGAAAATGGGGGCATATCCCGATGCCCAAAAAATCGCTAAAGGAATGCTTTACCAATTAGGCGAGCAGTATGCAGCGAGCCAAGTGCCAGAAAATGAAGGCTTATTGCTGCATGGTGTGTATGCTCATGCGGAAGGCAAAGGCATCGATGAGCCCAATCTTTGGGGTGATTATTTCTATTTAGAAGGATTGATCCGATTGGCATTGCCTGATTGGCAAAGATACTGGTAAAGGGGAAGACGACATGCGAACGTTTGAGATAAAAGAAGATTTTTTGTTAGATGGAAAACCAATCAAATTGATCAGCGGAGCGATCCACTATTTCCGCATGACACCGGTGCAATGGACAGATAGCCTCTACAATCTAAAAGCACTGGGAGCCAACACAGTTGAGACCTACATTCCTTGGAATCTCCACGAACCTCGTGAAGGAGTCTACGACTTTGAGGGGATGAAAGACATCTGTGCTTTTGTAAAGCAAGCCCAAACGCTTGGCTTGATGGTCATTTTGCGACCTTCCGTCTACATTTGTGCTGAATGGGAATTTGGTGGGTTGCCAGCTTGGCTGTTAAATGAACCGATGCGGTTGCGCTCAACCGACCCACGCTTCATGGCAAAGGTGCGCAACTATTTCCAGGTCTTGTTGCCAAAGCTTGTGCCGTTGCAGATCACCCATGGGGGACCAGTGATCATGATGCAGGTGGAAAATGAGTACGGCTCTTATGGAATGGAAAAAGCGTATTTGCGCCAGACCAAGGAGTTGATGGAAGAATACGGCATCGATGTACCCTTGTTTACCTCAGATGGGGCATGGGAAGAAGTCTTGGACGCTGGGACATTGATTGAAGACGACGTCTTTGTCACAGGCAATTTCGGCAGTCGTTCCAAGGAAAATGCGGCTGTGATGAAAGATTTCATGACAAAACATGGCAAAAATTGGCCCATCATGTGTATGGAATACTGGGATGGCTGGTTCAACCGCTGGGGGGAGCCAATCATCAAGCGAGACGGTCAAGACTTAGCCAATGAAGTCAAAGAGATGTTAGCAGTCGGCTCCTTGAATCTTTACATGTTCCATGGAGGGACGAATTTTGGCTTTTACAATGGCTGTTCCGCTCGGGGAGCGCTGGATCTACCACAAGTGTCCAGCTATGATTACGATGCTTTACTGACAGAAGCAGGAGAACCTACCGACAAATACTATCATGTACAAAAAGCCATAAAAGAAGCCTGTCCCGAAGTGTGGCAAGCCAAACCACGGACCAAGCAATTAGAGGCATTAGGAACCTTTCCCATCGAAAACAGTGTCTCATTATTGGCTATCAAAGATCAACTGATGGCACCGCAAGAAAACATGTATCCACTAACAATGGAAACTGTCAGCACAGGCTACGGCTATTTGCTCTATTCGGTTCAGTTAAAAAACTATCATCGAGAAAACAAATTAAAAGTGGTAGAAGCTAGCGATCGGTTGCATATTTTTACCGACGGCCAATTACAGGCGATCCAATACCAAGAAACGCTAGGTGAGGAGCTGTTGATCCAAGGGACACCAGATAAAGAAACCATCGAGCTAGATGTCTTAGTAGAAAACTTAGGGCGCGTGAACTACGGGTTTAAATTGAATGGGCCTACACAAGCCAAAGGCATCCGTGGGGGCATCATGCAAGATATTCATTTCCATCAAGGCTATCGTCATTACCCATTGACGCTTTCCGCAGAGCAGCTACAAGCCATCGATTATCAAGCAGGAAAAAATCCGACACACCCCTCCTTTTATCAAACGACCTTCAGTCTGACAGAGGTAGGAGATACGTTTATCGATTGCCGTGGGTATGGGAAAGGCGTCGTTATCGTCAATGGCATCAATCTTGGTCGCTATTGGCAACGTGGCCCCGTGCATTCCTTATACTGTCCGAAAGAATTTTTGAAAAAAGGCAGCAACGAAGTCGTGGTATTTGAAACCGATGGCGTTGAGATCAAGGAACTCGTTTTCTGTGATCAACCTGTCGTAGAATAAAAAAATAGAAGTAGAGACCCAAATTTACGCGGGCGCTACTTCTATTTTTGTTTTGAAATATTTCCAGTGCTTGTAGCTGACGATGTATTCAGCGACACTTCCATCTGCTAAATAGGAGTGCTTGACTTGTTTGACCGCAGGCTCTCGGAAGCTCAGTTGCAATAAGTTCAACAATTCAGCGTCATCAGGAAAGACGATTTCGTTGGTTTCAACAGAAGCCAATGAGAAAAGGTCGATCGCAAAGTCTTTTCGGACCCGCTCATAAACACTAGCATATTGGTTGAGGTTTTTGGCGATCGGTTCTTTCATCAGCTTCTTCGGCAAATGAGTGATGTGAACCAAGAAAGGAACGTCGCCAAAATAGCGGACTCGTTTGATTCGGTAGTAGGAAGCACTGGCAGCCAATCCTAATTCTTTCAAAATCTCTGGGTCATTTCCTTCTTCCACCGCAAGGACCTTGACCTTTTCTTGGTCCAGTGAATGCAGCTCAATGTCGGAAAACTTCACACTCTGAGATACTTTTGCTTTTGAAACAAAGGTCCCTTTGCCTTGGATGCGATACAGATAGCCAGCACTCGTCAATTCATTCAACGCTTTGACTGCCGTGATCGAACTAACAGAATACATCCGCTTGATATCCGCCTCTGAATAAAACTTATCGCCGGGAATGAATTTATGGTCTTTGATTTCTTGTAAAAGATCTTGCTTGATCTGCTCATACTTTGGCAGCACAGTGGTTTCCCTCCATTCCATATGAATACATCAAGCATAACATGTTAAATCCTTTCCTGCCACTTAATTAGTGTAGAAAATTCGTTGTTTTCCAGTCTAAACAGGCCTGAAAAATAAAATTCAATATGTTAAGATATTAGGTTTACGAATGGCTTGCCATGTGGTATAGTATGCTTACAAGGAACATAACATGTTAAGTGGGGCGACCTGCGGAGTAGGAGGGAAATTAGTGGAAAACATTGTATTGATCAGTCATGGCGGCATGGCAGAAGGGGTCAAAAGCAGTCTGGAGATGATCGTAGGCCAGCAAGCAAACGTTCACACCGTTTCATTACGACCAGATAGTGACAATCTACAATTTGAGAAAGAATTGAACGAGAAAATGAAAGCCCTTAACGGTCCAACATTGATTATTGCGGATTTATTAGGAGGAACCCCGTGCAACGTTGCAGTCAAGAATTATTTAGAGGATGACGAAGTGGCGATCTTCGCTGGAATGACATTGTCCGTAGTGATCGAGGCAGTCGTCAATCAACGAGCGACGATCAAAGAGCTGCTTTGCTTAGCTAAAGAAAACATCGTTGATGTCAAAGCAGGGATGAACCAAGCAGAACAAGAGATTTTAGAAGAAAAGCAAGAGGAATTAGGGGATTACAGTGCGTATGCTGGGCAAGAAAATATCGTCAATAGTCGAATCGATGAGCGCTTGATCCATGGACAAGTCGCCGGTATCTGGTCCACCAGTTTAAACACGCAACGGATCATCGTAGCCAATGATGAAGCCGCCGTAGACCCATTACAAAAATCTTCTTTACGAATGGCAGCGCCAACTTCGATGCGACTTTCGGTCCTTCCGGTGGCAACGGCAGCCAAAAATATTCGCGCCGGTCGTTATGGAAAACAACGGTTGTTTTTGCTTTTCAAAAATCCCCAAGATGTTTTGCGTTATATTGAAGCAGATGGACCGATCAAAGCGATCAACGTCGGCAACATGAGCTACAAAGAAGGCGCACGGGAAGTGACCAAAAGCATTCAAGTACTTCCAGAAGAAGAGCCGATCTTTGAAGCGATCGCCGCAAAAGGCATCACCGTCACGGCACAGCTTGTTCCCAATGAACCATCGATCGACTTTATGAAGAAATTACGAGGATAAACCAGGCAGGGATTGAATCGAGGAGAATATGTAGCGGAAGATTTGTCAAAAAACGAGTGTTTTTCACGATTTATCTGAGGCGACATAACGATCGATAACTAGCCAGTTAAGACTCGTTCATACAATTAGGAGGAAAATTCATGCATTTAGCAGCGTATCAAATCATTCTTATTACTGTTTATGCTTTTATTGCTATTAATGATTCACTTATTTCCAATACGTTGACCCAACCAGCGATCGCCGGAATGATTTCTGGAATGATCATGGGGGACTTAAAGACCGGTTTGATGGTCGGTGGGACCTTACAGTTGATGCGTTTGGGGATCGCCGCATTTGGTGGTGCATCCGTCCCAGATTATTTTACCGGCGCAGTACTGGGGACAGCGTTTGCCGTGATCTCAGGAAACGGCGCGGAATACGGCATCGGCTTAGCAGTTCCAGTGTCCTTGCTGATGCTGCAACTGGATGTCGTGGCTCGTTTTTGTAACGTATTTCTACTTCACCGGATCGATAGAGCCATCGACAACATGCAAGTCAAACGAATCCCACGGTTAGTTTTATCGGGTTCTTTCTTATGGGGGTTGTCACGGGCGATTCCGATTTTATTGATGCTTTTAGCTGGAGATGCAGTCGTTACGACGATTACCGATAACACGCCAGAATGGCTGATGACCGGACTAAAAACCGCTGGTGGCGTCTTGCCAGTCGTCGGGGTAGCGATCTTATTGCGCTACTTGCCAACAAAGCACTACATTCCTTATTTGTTATTAGGCTTCTTTTTAGCTGCGTATCTGCAAGTACCAATGCTCGGCGTTTCCATCATCGGACTTGTAGCAGCAATGTTAGTCTTTAAACGTGATAGCGAAAAAGGCACGGTTGCAACGGCAGCTGCCGGAGATTTTGAAGGAGGATATGATGGCGATGAGTGATCAAAAACTGACAAAAAAAGAGTTGAATACCATTAGCTGGCGTTATATTTTGGCAAGCCAATTAAACTGGAACTATGAGCGAATGATGAGTTCGGGCTACCTTTACGGCATCCTGCCCGTCTTGAAAAAATTCTATGGCCATGATGAAACCCAGCTGCAAGATATGCTGCGGACCCACAATCAATTTTTCAATACCAATGCGATCTTTGGGAACTTGATCATGGGGATCGATGTCGCTATCGAAGAACAAGACGGACACAAAGCCAAAGAAACGATCATCGCCTTGAAAACGGCCTTGATGGGTTCCTTGGCCGGTGTCGGTGACTCCTTGTTCCACGTGATTTGGGGAACGATCTTTGGCTCTGTTGCTGGCACATTAGCGCAAAATGGTTCCGTCGTTGGTTGTGTCATCTGGATCATCGCCAACATCGCGTTACTTTTCGGTCGGGCAGCATTGCTTCCCTTAGGTTACAAACAAGGGGTCAAATTAGTGACGACCTTGAAAGACAAATTATCTGCCTTCACTAATGCCGCAACCGTTTTAGGGGTCACAGTGATTGGTGCTTTGATTCCCTCTGTCGTTAAAGCGACCGTTCCTTTCGTCTATAAAAAAGACGGCGTCGAATTAGTGATCCAAGACACGTTGGATGCCATCTTGCCATCCCTTGTACCTATCTTGCTCGTCTTGCTGACCTACTGGATGTTAGGCCAAAAGAAACTAAATTCCACTCGAGTGATTTGGATCATCTTGATCTTGTCGATCGTTTTGAGTGCGTTTGGTATTTTGGGTTAGGAAAGAATCATGGTGTAAAAGGAAATGGGCAGCTGCTGTGATTGTTTTGTAAATCGTATAAGCAGTTAGGGTAGTCAACCTGTTTTCTTTTAAGAATAGCTGAAATCAATGGAAAAGAGTGCGGAAATGAATTTCTTCACTCTTTTCCTATTCCACGAAATGATAGCGCTATCTTTTGCGCGGGGAAATAGGAGGAGTAAAGGATGGAAAAAGGGAAAAAATATCTGTTGATCATGGGGTGTTTCTTGTTGCTGTATTCGGTAGTTGGCGCCTCTCGTCTTTCTGGAAATGCCGAGGAACAAATACCCGAATTGCCGGAAGCAGAATCGATCTATCACTCGGATTTTTCTAACCAGAAAGGGTCTTGGCAAGATTTAGTCGGGAAAGCCGAAGTAGCACAAAATGCTACTGGTTTAATGATCAGTAATACGAAGCAAGGCACCAATCTGGAATCAGTAACGCTCAACAAAGATGCTCCCAAGCGGTCTTCAGGGGATTTTGAAACTACTTTCTTATATGAAGACCAAGCGAACATTGGGGTGGTCTTTCGCGCAGATGAACAAAAGACAGATCAGTGGCAATCGTTTGCTTATAATCGTGATGGGCAGTGGCAACTTGGTCAACCAGGTGGAAAATGGCTGACAGCTATTTCTGGACCTACTTTGATTGCGGGACAAAAATATAAACTCTTGCTTCAGTATGAGGGCTCGAGTTTTCGTGCCTTTTTAAATGATCAGCTATTTTATGAGAATCAAAAGGTAAACTATCCCAATGGTACGGCAATTGATGGGGACTGGTCCGGGTATGTGGGTATCCGTTTGTTTGGCAATTTATCTAAGCTGAAGGTATTATCGATGCGCAGCGGTCCTATCGGCAGCTTGCCCGTGGAAGATCATACAGCAGAATTTATGAAGCTGCAAGAAAAATGGCAAAATCAACTGGTTTCCGATCACTATGATCCAAATAATCCGACTATGGCTGATTACGTGCAGATGGTCACCTCAGAAGCTGAGGCGTTGTATCAAACCATAAATAAAGCATCTGATCGAACGAGCCTATGGCCCCTCGAACAAGGGAATACTGCTTCAGCGGATGTAACGACTCAATTTACAAAATTACAGAAAATGGCTTTAGCCTATGGCACGAAAGGTAGTTCTTTGTATCAAGATGATGCAGTGGCGACGACGATTATTGATGGGATAGATTTCATGGTCACTCGAAAAGGGTATGATGGGAAAAAGTACCATGGAAACTGGTGGGATTGGCAAATCGGTGTCCCGCAAAAACTGATCAGTACTTTAATGATTTTAGGCGCTGAGTTACCGTCCGAGAAATTACAGCAATACACTGCCATTATCAGCAGTTATGTACCAGATCCCTTCAAGCAATTGTATACGAAGACACAAGGCAGTTTTACTGAGCTTGCTTTTATTCCAAATTTTGTGACTTCTGGTGCTAATCGTACAGATCTCGCGCTTACTGTATTAGGCTTGGGCATTTTGCAAAGGGACGCTGGGAAAATCACCCAAGCTTCAGCAAGTATCGAAGAAGTATTTCAGTTAGTCACAAAAGGCGATGGTTTTTATAAAGATGGTTCCTTTATTCAGCATAATACGATCCCTTATACTGGTTCTTATGGAAATGTACTGATCAAGGGTGTGGGACAAATTCTAGCTATCACGCAAGGATCAAGTTTTGAGATGGACGCTGATCTCGTACAAACGTTTGTTAAAAATGTTGATCAAGCATTCTTGCCGTTGATCTATCAAGGAGAAATGCTGCCGTTGGTCAATGGTCGTTCGATTTCAAGAGCTCCAGCCAAAACCAAAGCCGGCTATGGCTCATCAACAGTCTATAATTTGTTGATCGTATCCCAATTCGCACCAACCCAATACCAGCAAAAATTCCGTGAAGCTGCCAAGTATTGGCTCAAAGAAAATCCAGACTATTATTTGACGAATGCAAGAGACTTCAATGATTTACAAATGACAATGAATCTCTTGGCAGACCCATCGATTACAGGGGATGCATTACCTTTTACGGGAACAAAACTGTACGCTTCAATGGATCGCTTTGTTCAACGAACAACTGATTATATGGTGGGTTTAGGACTATATTCCAGTCGCATTTCTTCCTTTGAAGCTGGCAACAAGGAAAACAAGCGTGGGTGGCATACAGCAGACGGGATGCTCTACCTCTATAATGATGATCAAGTTCAATTCAATTCTAGCTATTGGCCGACCGTCGATCCATATCGCTTGCCAGGAACAACCGTGGACACCATACAATTAGCGGATGAAAATTCAGCTTTTACAACGGTAACGTCTCCAGAAAAGTGGGTAGGCGGTGTGGCTTATGATGGTGCAGCTGCGGTGGGAATGGCATTAAACAAAACGGGTACAAAAAATAACGGGAATGTTTTACCTATGAACGTGCGGGCAAAAAAATCGTGGTTTATCATTGATGGGCAGATTGTCGCTTTAGGTGCGGGAATCACTGGTGATACGACAGCTTCTATTGAGACGGTCGTGGATAATCGCTTACTAAACGATGCGTATACTTATCAAATCCTTTCTGATCAAGGAAGTATTGATCAGTTAAATGAAACAAGTAGCAAGCAGTGGTTGTTGTTAGACTCCGATCATTCCCAGGCCAATATCGGTTACTATTTTCCAGAAGAAACGACAGTAAACGTGGTAAGTGAAACACGAACAGGCAGCTATACAGAAATCAATGAGGCCTTTCCAAGTAATGCGGTTTATACCGGAGAATATCGAAAATTCTTGATCAATCATGGCAAAAATCCCATGGAGGATCATTATGCGTATGTCATGTTGCCAGGTATCAATGAAACAGAACTGACTGCCTATGCCCAAGAAGAACCGCTGGAGATTTTAGCCAATACCTCGGAAGTTCAAGCAGTAAAACTTGATCAAACTGACTATTTAGGTATCAATTTTTGGCAGAATGATGGAGGTAGTGTCGCCGATATTACTACTAACAAACCTCTTTCATTGATTAGAACAAGTAGAGAAGGCAAAACCATCTATGCCTTTTCTGATCCAACTCAAACAACGACGACCATGACCTTAAAATTGCCAAAAGACTACCAAAAAATCGTTTCTCAAAGCGATGGAATCAGTTATGATGCTTCGACGAATCTATTTACGGTGAACTTTGCGGAGCAAGACGGTGGAAATAAAGTGATTGTAGTCGAGTAAGGTGTTTCAATGCTATCTGTCTCATCATCAGCAGCTAGGGATCAATCTCTAGCTGTTTTTTGTCAGCTAGAAAATGATACGATGAAAGGCTAAACATAGACTTTTCTTTGACTATTAATTCCTTTAACTACTTTTCAAGGGCCGAGGTTTTGTCAAAAAAATCCTCACAGAAAATGCTGAAAACTTGCGCATTAGCATGAAACGTTTGCTAATTTTCTTCTTACTTAAAAGGCGTATGTTTGCCACTAAAGAATGTATCTAAGATTGCAAGCACACTTTTCCAAGATTGCAGTGGCAACTTTTCAAGTAAGAATTGGTAGCGAATTTATCCGAAGGCGCGGCGATTAACAATATACTCTTCTCCATCAATTTCAAAAAGATAATAGTGTTGACCATAAATAGAAACAATATCTTCAGTAACTGAAACAGTTCTATTCATAAGATTATTACTAGAAATTGTTCCTACATACGGATCTCTTGGGGACAGAGACAGTTTATACAAATTATAGTTACCTGTTATTTCAACTGTTTGATCGATGAAAGTAACGCCAGAAATTTTTCCAGCAGGAGAATCTAAAAAGATTGAGGCAATTTGATTAGAACGATGATTATTCAAATAATAGATTTTATCCCTATTATTAAGGATATTTAGTATCGCATATTTGTTGAATAATGGGACAGCAGGAAGTATCCCCTTAGAAATTGAGTCCGCCGTTTTTTGCGCTGCATCCAGCATCTCTTGATTGTTGCTAACCTGGGCATCATATAAATCAGCCATCACTGATCCATTGTCATGTTGGAGACCTAAAGTATGCCCCATTTCATGTCGGATAGTTGAAACCAGCTGTACGTAGCCGGAGGTTCCTTTTCCAGATGATGCGTCATTTAAAGCAGCTTTATTCAAAAATATTCTGTTCGTACTATTCCCCCAACCAAATCCGGAGTACCCCATATCTGCATAGGAATCGCCATCCGTTGATTGCAAAACTAAATCAACTTGGTTATCTGCTGCATTTACACTTGATTTTTCGACAATTACCGATCTCCCAATCGACTGATTCCATGATTGCGCAGCTTCATTGACAGCCTCTTGGTAGGTTTCTCCTAGTGAGTTTGAGTCGTAAATGATGGTACCGTATTCGTTAACACAAGTAGCTGTACCATACAATATTCCAGGATAGTAATAATCAACAATAGGCGTCTTCGCTATGTCGGCTGACTTTGCATCTACAGAAATTGTTCCTATAGAGTAAATTAATGCAATTAAAAATAACGAACGAATTCTTGAAAAATTTTTTTTCATTGTTTTCCACTCCTTAAACTTGTTGACTTGATTTCATACAGATAATTCCAAAAATCTTTTTCCCATCTATCTTGTATGGAAAGATGCTCCCAGGGCATCGAATTTTTTTCAAATTCAACGAAATGTCGAATCTTTATATTTTTTCTAGCTTTTTCAATTTTCAAAAATTTGAGTGGATTCACATTTTTTGCCCAATCAAATAACCAATGATCATCTTTCTGGTAATTGTATTCATAAGGCAACAACTCAACACTTCTCTCACAAAGAATGTTTAAAATGGTTTGATCTAAATACAAGTATTCATTCTTATTTATCATACGTACTATGGCTTCTGGTCGTATCTGTTCATTGAACACAACTACATTAAATAAAATAACTCCAGAATTGAAGTAATTCTTCATAGTTTTTACGCCAAAATATTTAAAGCTGTCCTCTGTATCACTTATAACTGAGAAGTAGAAGTCTCTAACTGCAGCAATTGATTTTTGATCAGGGATCAAATCAAAGAAATTGGATACGTCATCGTATACAATAGTGTCATTATCTAAATAGAGAATGTAATCATAATTGCTAAAATATGAAGGTAGAAATAATCTCCACAGAGTGACTTCAGGAAAACGCGAATTACTATAATTCTTTATTTCGTTTATTATTTTAGGTGGATACCAAATAGTAATAATTACATTTTTTTCTCCATATAATCTAGAAATACTTTTCAATTTCAGTATTTCTTCGTTCCCTAGTTCATTTACAACTACTAATATATCTAAAGGTTCATTCCCTTCATAAGTATTTACTATTGACGCAATGGATACTGCAGCTAATTGAATATGTGACCCCGTAACACAATAAACGACAGCTTTCTTCTTCATAGTTCATGTCCACCCTTTTTAGTGTTTTTTATTTTTTAATAAAAACCTTCTATAGAAACTTAGGCAATAAAAGCATTTAAGCTTATTTTATCGTATCTGATTTCCAATATGAGCGTTAGTCCCACTATTGGGATTAACGTAGTTAACGAGAATCAACAATTTCTTATCGTATTTTCCCAAAAGGGTTGTCAGATTAAGCCTAAATCAAAAATCCCGTCAGAGAAATCTGACGGGATTTTGGTGGTGAACCTAGGTAAAACAGGTCATTGTTATCCATTCCAAGTGAACTAAAAAACTGTTAAATCAATATTTCGCAACCAAGTGAGGTTGCTACTTTATTCCCACTCCACAGTAGCAGGTGGTTTACTCGTAATATCATACACGATCCGATTAACGTGTGCGACTTCGTTGACGATGCGGACGCTGATTTTTTGTAGGACTTCCCATGGGATGCGGGCAAAGTCAGCGGTCATGCCATCGATTGAAGTGACTGCACGAATGCCGACGGTATAATCGTAGGTCCGGCCATCACCCATGACACCGACGGAGCGGATGCCTGGTAAGACGGTGAAGTATTGCCAAATGTCGCGATCTAAGCCGGCATTTGCGATTTCTTCCCGCAAGATTGCGTCCGAGTCGCGGACGATCGTTAGTTTTTCTTCTGTCAATTCGCCAAGGACACGAATACCTAGACCTGGTCCAGGGAATGGTTGGCGCCATACGATGCTGTCTGGCATGCCAAGTTGAGTCCCTAATTCACGGACTTCGTCTTTGAACAAGGTGTTCAATGGTTCGATCAATTTGAATTGCATGTCTTCAGGTAACCCACCCACATTGTGGTGTGATTTGATGGTTTGAGCAGTTTCGGTTCCTGATTCGATGACGTCGGTATAAAGGGTTCCTTGGGCAAGGAAAGAAACGCCTTCATCGCCAGCTAGTTTGGTTGCTTCATCATCGAAGACATACACGAATTCATTCCCGATGATCTTGCGTTTTTCTTCAGGATCAGAAACCCCAGCAAGTTTTGATAGGAAACGTTCTTTGGCATCAACTTTGATGATGTTCAAGCCGAATTTGCCGCCTAAGCTTTCCATTACTTGCTCGGCTTCCCCTTTACGCAAGAGGCCGTGGTCAACAAAAATACAAGTCAGTTGATCGCCAATCGCTTTTTGTAAAAGAACACCAACGACAGAAGAATCGACCCCGCCGGAAAGACCAAGCAAGACTTTTTTGTCGCCCACTTGGTCGCGAATTTTTGCGATTTCCATATCAATGAAGTTGTCCATTGTCCAATCACCTGTACATTGACAAACGTCAATGGCAAAGTGACGCAATAAGTCGTTGCCGTATTCTGAATGGCGAACTTCTGCGTGGAATTGGATACCGTACATTTTGCGTTCTGCATCTTGGATAGAAGCAATCGGGCAATCTTTGCTCGTCGCCACAACGTCAAAGCCTGCAGGTGCTTGAGTGACCAAATCCCCGTGGCTCATCCACACGGTTTGGGTTGCGGGCGTGTTTTGGAAAAGGGCCGCTGCATCAGAAGTGACTTCCAATTCTGCTTTGCCGTATTCACGGTTTTTGGCTGGTTCAACTGTTCCGCCTAATTTATAAGTAATCAACTGCATGCCGTAACAGATCCCTAAAACTGGGATGCCTAAATCAAAAATTTTCTCGTCGATGCCGAAAGAGCTCTCGTCGTAGACGCTGTTTGGTCCGCCAGATAAGATGATCCCTTTTGGATTCATCGCTTTTACTTCTTCAGCGGTAATGCGGTGGCTCAATAATTCTGAGAAAACACCGAACTCACGAATACGGCGTGTAATCAGCTGGTTGTACTGACTACCGTAATCAAGTACGATAATTTTTTCGACGTTTGGCAAAGTGTCAACGTTTGTCACAATAAATTACCTCAATTCTTTTAGTTTTTATTGAAAAAAGGCTGGGCCTTTTCAACAGCATAATTATAAAAATGAAGCGGTCAATACTTACGCAAGAACACTTCATCGATCAAATGGTGCTTTGTTTTATGAAGAATTATATCGGCTCTGCTGCGTGTAGGCAAGATATACTCGTGTAAATTCTTTAAATTCACATTTTTCCATACTTCTTTTGCCATTTTAATCGCTTCCTTGCGATCCCCGATCGCATATTGGTAATAATAATTGCTGGGATCTTGAAAGGCAGTGTCTAGTAATGATTCAAATCGTTCCAAATACCATTTTTCGATCAGTGCCGGTTGGGCATCCACGAAAATTGAAAAATCAAAAAAGTCACTGATATAGATTTGTTGGTTGGCAGGCAATTGCAGGGTATTGATGCCTTCCACAATCAAGATATCTGGTTGACTGATCGTTTCATACGTATCAGGAATAATATTGTAGACTTCATGGGAGTAGACGGGGATCTGAATGTCTGGTTCTCCTGATTTGACCGCATTCAAAAAGTTGATCAAGGCTTCCATATCATAACTTTCTGGAAATCCTTTGCGATTCAAGCTGCCGCGTTCCTCCAAGACTTCGTTCGGGTACAAAAAGCCGTCAGTGGTGATCAGTTGGACGGTTCTACGGGGAAACAAACGGGCCAACAAATTTTGGACGAGTCGTGCGGTGGTGCTTTTGCCGACGGCGACACTTCCAGCGATGCCGATGATAAAAGGCGGCATTTTAACATAGCGGTGTAAAAAGAGTCCCTTGCTGAGGGTCAATGATTCAAACTCTTTCATATAAAGATGGATCAGATGGCATAAAGGCACGTAAACATCTTCCACATCTTGGACCGAGATCCGGTCGTTCAAACTTTTGATATTATCCAATTCTTCTTGAGTGAAAGGCATCATGCCGTTCGTATAAAACCCTTGCCATTGCTCACGAGGAATTTGATAAAAATTCATGGTTTCTTGCATAGTAGGCTCCTTTTTTGCGGCATCATCGATTTTTATTAGAAGCGATAGGCCACTGTTCGAAAGTATTTTACCATAGAAACCCGCAGAACTTGGAAAAAAGACATGATTTCCTTTGCAGAAACAACAAAAAACTGTTTTTTCGTTGTTTTTTTTGCTGGGCGTTTACTTCTGGCTGTTTTTCGGTATGATTAGAAAGAAACAGCAGACAAATCTTGCACGCCTTTTTACTGGTGTTTTCACTATGTTCACTCGTTCAAATAGAAGAAACAAGGAAAAAACCAGTAGAAGCCAGTAGAAAAAACAAGCGAAAAGGGAATAGAAGAAAGGAGCATAAACATGAGTAATCACTACTATACAGAAAATCCTGATACGGCCCATGATTTTGAACAGTGGTCGTTTGAATTAAGAGGAAAGAACTTTCATTTTGTGACAGATAGCGGGGTGTTTTCCCGAGACACGGTGGACTACGGCTCGCGGGTGCTGATCGATGCGTTTGAGTGGGCGGAGCTGCCAGAAGGAAGTCTGCTAGACGTTGGGTGTGGCTATGGTCCTGTTGGCTTATCGTTGGCTTATGCAAGTCAGCGACCTGTCGAGATGATCGATATCAATCAGCGGGCAGTGGATTTGGCAAAAGGCAATGCCCAGCGTAACGGCATTGAACAGGTAGATATCCATCAATCCAATATCTATGCCCAATTAAATCAACCTGCTTATGCGGCGATCCTCAGCAATCCGCCGATTCGGGCAGGAAAAGAAGTCGTTCATGAGATTTTGACGGGGGCGTTTCCGCTACTAAAAACAGGGGGAACTTTAACGATCGTGATCCAAAAGAAACAAGGGGCGCCGAGTGCTCAAAAGAAAATGCAAGAGACCTTTGGCAATGCCGCAATCATCAAAAAAGACAAAGGCTATTACATCATTCAAAGCGTAAAAGAAGCGTAGCTGCTCTTTGATTCTCAACAGATCAAAGGCATCGCCAAGGCAAGCGCTGGTTAGTGGCAACTGGGCAGTTGGTTTCTCAAAAAGCCTATTGCCAGCAGCCTTTCGGGCAATTGCAGCGTCGGTTAATCAGCTGTCTGTAACATCGGACTATTTTTGATCAACGAAAAAGAAAGTCGCACACTTGTTGAAAGTGTGCTATTTTTTTTGAGAAAAATTTGCTACACTTTAGGCAAGAGAGGAGAGAAGCAGATGAAATTGACGATTAAACAGATTGCTGAAATGGCTGGCGTCTCTGTCACGACCGTGTCGCAGATCCTAAACAATAAAGGCAGCCGTTTTAGTGAAGAAACCCGGAAGCGGGTCTTAGATATCGTAAATAAATATCACTATAAGCCGGATTTTTTTGCTTCGAATCTTATCAACCGCCATTCAAAAACGATCGGAATGATCGTGCCTGATGTGACGGATTTCTTTTTCTCTAAAGTCATTGAAGGGGCGGAAAGTTATTTCAATCCACTAGGTTACATGCTAGTGTTATGCAATTCGCGCCACAGCCAAGAAAAAGAGGTTCAATATTTGAATGAACTGTCTCATCGTTCGGTAGATGGTATCTTATTAGCGACGCCGCATTTACTGCCGGAGGATTATTCCTTGAAGAGCGGGTTCTTTGATGACCGACCAATTATTTTAGTCGATCGCGGGATCAATCAGCGGGACAATGGTCGTTTAATCGTGAAAGAATACGAAGGTGCCTACCAAGCCGTCAGTTATTTGATCAAAAACGGTCACCGCAACATTGCGATGCTCAAAGAAATCACCGGCTACTATCAATTAGAGGAACGGTTCAATGGCTATCGCCATGCCTTGAAGGATCATCAGATCCCTTTTAAAGGCCGATATGTAGAAAATGCTGAATTAACGGTTACCGGCGGGTACGAAGCAACGAAGGAATTATTAAAGTACAAAGAGATCACAGCATTCTTCTGCGGTAACGACGCCATGGCGATCGGCTGTTATCAAGCGATTTATGAGGCGGGCAAAAAAGTACCAGAAGACTATTCGGTGATCGGCTTTGATGCCTTGAAATTATCGGAATACATCACACCACCGCTTACCACGGTCATGCAGCCGACCTTTGAGATCGGTTTTACCGCAGCAAAGTTTTTAGTGGACGCCATTGAGTTTCCGACACGGCGAATTCCAAATAAGATTTTTGATACAAAATTAATTATTCGTGAGAGCGTGAAGACATTGACAAGCGAGAAATAATGCGGTATATTTCTTCTTGTAAGTGTTTTCATAGTTTTGCGATATTTAGTAAACTGTTTTACTAAAGTGGTTTACCCTACGAAAAATTATTGTATAATGTTAAAGGAAGCGAGGGTCATTTCGATGCGAATGGTGGATTTAATTGAAAAGAAACGTGACGGCAAGTCATTAACGAAGGAAGAAATTGACTACATTGTAACTGCGTATACTGAAGATAGTATTCCAGATTATCAAATGAGTGCCTTGTTGATGGCTATTTTTTATGTAGATATGACAGATGAAGAGATCACGAACTTAACGCTAGCAATGGCAAATTCTGGTGAAGTGATCGACCTATCCTCAATTGAAGGAATCAAAGTCGATAAGCATTCGACTGGTGGTGTTGGTGATACGACCACGTTGATCCTAGCGCCATTAGTGGCTAGTGTTGGCGTACCGGTTGCGAAAATGTCTGGCCGCGGCTTAGGCTATACCGGAGGGACGTTAGACAAGCTTGAAGCGATCCCTGGATTTAAAATCGAGCTTTCTGAAGCCGACTTTATCCGATTAGTCAACGAAAGTAAAGTGGCCGTGATCGGTCAATCAGGAGATTTAGCTCCTGCGGACAAAAAACTGTATGCCTTACGAGATGTGACGGCAACGGTTAGTTCGATCCCATTGATCGCCAGCTCGATCATGAGTAAAAAAATCGCGGCAGGTGCCGATGCGATCGTGTTAGATGTAACCACAGGCGATGGCGCCTTTATGAAAAACTTGGAGGATGCCAAACGCTTAGCCCAAACGATGGTCCGCATCGGAAAATTGGCAAATCGCCAAACGATGGCAGTCATTTCTGATATGTCACAACCTCTAGGGGAAGCGATCGGGAACAGTTTGGAAGTGGTGGAAGCTATTGAGACACTGCAAGGAAAAGGACCGAAAGACTTGGAAGAAATGTGCTATGCACTGGGCAGCCAAATGGTCGTTTTAGCGAAAAAAGCTGATTCATTGGAAGAAGCACGCCAACTGTTGGAAGAAGCCTTGCATTCAGGCAAAGCGTTAGAAAAATTCAGACAGATGATCACAGACCAAGGCGGAGACGCTTCAGTGATCGATGACCCGAGCAAGATTTTGACAGCGAAATATGAAGTGGAAGTCCCAGCGAAAACTAGTGGCGTGGTGACGAAATTAGTTGCCAATGAGCTAGGGATCGCGGCGATGATGTTAGGGGCAGGTCGTAAGACCAAAGACGAAGACATCGACCATGCAGTGGGCATCAAATTGCATAAGAAAGTTGGCGAATCAGTAACTGAAGGAGAATCGCTATTGACGATCTACAGCAATACCGAAGCAATCGAGGATGTCAAAGCATTGATCGACCAAAATATTGAAATTGGGGAAGATGGCGCAGAACCGCCATTGATCCATGACATTATTACAGAATAAGGAGCGAATAAAAATGGAATTGAATCGCATGATCGACCACACGATTTTGAAAGCAGACGCAACGGAGGAAGATGTTTTACGAATCATCGAAGAGGCAAAAACCTATCACTTTTATTCTGTCTGCATCAATCCAACGTGGGTTTCATTAGCGGCAGAAAAATTACAAGGCGAACCAACGGCTGTTTGTACCGTGATCGGCTTTCCTTTAGGGGCAAACACATCTGAAGTCAAAGCTTATGAAACAACAGATGCGATCAAAAATGGCGCAGATGAAGTCGATATGGTAATCAACGTAGGTGCCTTGAAATCAAAACAATACAAAAAAGTTCAAGCAGACATCGAAGCAGTCGTTGAAGCGGCCAAAGACAAAGCGCTTGTCAAAGTAATCATTGAAACAGCGTTATTAGACAACGAAGAAATCGTCAAAGCCTGTGAATTAGCCAAAGCAGCCGGTGCAGATTTCGTGAAAACCTCAACTGGCTTTTCAACTGGTGGGGCAGTCATTGAAGATGTTCGCTTGATGCGTGAAACTGTAGGACCAGAAATGGGTGTCAAAGCTTCCGGTGGTATCCACAACGAAGCAGAAGCGGCAGCTATGGTCGAAGCGGGCGCAAACCGCTTAGGAACAAGCGCAAGTGTTGCCATCGTGACTGGCTCAACAGGTGCTGGCTATTAAGCCTAGCATTAAGTGAAGTAGCAAAAATTAAAAACAAGAGCGGGGAAGACAATGACAATAGCGAAAAAAGAGTGGATCGACACCGCCGTTTCCGCCTTAGATAAAGCGTATGTGCCGTACTCTAAGTTTCCGGTCGGTGCTTGTCTCGTTGCCAAAAATGGGACGATATATCAAGGGATCAACATTGAAAATGCCTCATATGGCTTAACAAATTGCGCAGAACGAACGGCTTTTTTCAAAGCCGTTTCTGAAGGCGAAAAAGAGTTTCAACATTTGGTTGTGGCGGGTCATACGCCAGAACCGATCTCTCCTTGCGGTGCTTGCCGCCAGGTCATGGTGGAATTTTGTGCGCCAGATATGCCGGTGACCTTAGTCGGCGATGATGGTGTGATCAAAGAAACCACGGTAGAAGGCCTATTGCCTTATTACTTTACGAACAAAGATTTATAAACCATGTTCATTCAGTCGATGCGGCTGTTGAAAAAAACTATATTTTTAGGGGGCTTTACAGCAATGAAAAAAGCAAAATTATTTAGTTTAGGTATTGTTGCAGTAGCTGGGTTGACTTTACTTGGTGCTTGTGGCGGAGGAAATTCAGGTTCAACTGATTCAACTGGTGGCGGTTCTGCAGACGGTACGACTGATGCAGCGCATAGTGTCGCAATCGTTACCGATATCGGCGGGGTGGATGACCGTTCATTCAACCAATCCGCATGGGAAGGCTTAGAAGCATGGGGGGAAGAACACGGGATCGCTCGCGGTGCTGGTGGTTATGACTACGTGCAATCAAATGAAGCATCAGAATACACAACAAACGTAAATGGTGCCGTTCAAAATGGTTTCAAAACGATTTTCGGTGTGGGTTACTTATTGAAAGATTCAATCGCAGCAGCAGCTGACCAAAACCCTGATACACAATTCGGGATCATCGATGATGTGATCGAAGGCAAAGACAACGTTGTTTCAGCAACATTTAAAGATAATGAAGCAGCTTACTTAGCTGGTTATGCTGCAGCTTATACAACCAAAACAAACAAAGTCGGCTTCATCGGTGGTGAAGAAGGCGTCGTTATCGACCGTTTCGAAGCTGGTTTCACAAAGGGTGTTCAAGACGCAGCTGAAAAACTAGGCAAAGAAATTACCATTGATTCTCAATATGCAGCATCATTTGGTGATCCTGCCAAAGGAAAAGCATTGGCAGCTTCAATGTATCAAGGCGGCGCTGACGTAATCTTCCACGCATCTGGCGGTACTGGTGCAGGTGTCTTCCAAGAAGCAAAAGCAATCAACGAACAATTGAACGAAGCAGACCTAGAAGACAAAAAAGTTTGGGTCATCGGTGTGGATAGCGATCAACAAGACGAAGGAAAATTCACAACTGCTGACGGCAAAGAAGATAACTTCACACTGGCTTCAACATTGAAAGGTGTTGGCGCAGCGGTACAAGATATCTCAACTCGTGCGTTAGAAGATAACTTCCCTGGCGGCGAACACATTGTTTACGGCTTGAAAGATGGCGGTGTAGACATTACTGAAGGGTTCCTTTCAGATGATGCCAAAGCAGCGATCGAAACAGCGAAACAAGACGTGATCGACGGCAAAGTAGAAGTACCAGAAACACCTGAAAAATAAAGTGGTTCTTTTCGGTTATCTTGCCCTAGCCTAGGGCAAGATGATCGTTGTTGGATTACTATGTTGATGAAAGCTACGGGTTTTCATGAGGATAGTAATCATCCTAAGCAATAGCAATTATTTTTTTGACATGACGAATGGTTTGTATAAGCGAATTAGAAAGTAAGGATGTGAGTAATTTGGCTGAGGAAAAATATGTTGTAGAAATGCGTCATATCACCAAAGAGTTTGGAACGTTCAAAGCCAATGACGATGTCAACTTGCAAGTAAGGCCAGGAGAAATCCACGCATTGCTTGGTGAAAATGGAGCGGGCAAGTCGACCTTGATGAATATGTTGTCAGGATTATTGGAACCAACATCTGGTGAAATCTGGATGAATGGTGAAAAAGTGAATATCACGAGTCCGACCGCAGCAAACAAATTGGGGATCGGTATGGTGCATCAGCATTTCATGCTGGTAGACGCCTTTACTGTAACAGAAAATATCATTTTGGGAAGCGAACCCCATCATCTCGGTGTGTTAGATCGCAAGAAAGCCCGCAAAGAAATCAAAAAAGTTTCTGAACAATATGGTTTATCGGTTGATCCAGATGCCTATGTGCGTGACATCTCTGTCGGGATGGAACAACGGGTAGAGATCTTGAAAACTCTTTACCGCGGCGCAGATGTACTGATTTTTGATGAACCAACGGCAGTTTTGACACCGCAAGAAATCGAAGAGCTGATCGAGATCATGCGCGGATTGGTGCGTGAAGGGAAATCGATCATCTTGATCACCCACAAACTGGATGAGATCAAAGCGGTGGCAGACCGCTGTACAGTTATCCGTCGGGGGCAAGGGATCGGCACTGTCAATGTCAAAGACGTCAGCTCCCAACAGTTGGCCGATATGATGGTTGGTCGTTCTGTGTCCTTCAAGACACCGAAGAAAGAGGCGTCACCAAAAGAAGTCGTGCTTTCTGTTGAAAACTTAGTTGTAAAAGAAAACCGTGGCTTAGAAGCAGTCAAAAACTTAAGCTTAGAAGTACGTGCAGGTGAAGTATTGGGGATTGCTGGTATCGATGGCAATGGGCAATCAGAGCTGTTACAAGCCATCACTGGTTTACGGAAAGTCGAAAGCGGCAAGGTCTTGCTGAATGGCGATGACATCACCAACTTCAAGCCTCGGAAAGTCACCGAAGCCGGCGTTGGTCATGTGCCAGAAGACCGCCATAAATACGGGCTTGTCTTGGATATGATGTTATCAGAAAACATCGCCTTGCAAACCTACTACAAAAAACCTTTGAGTAATGCAGGTGTCTTGGATTATGGAGAGATCAACGAGTTTGCTCGTGACTTGATTCAAGAATTTGATGTACGAACAGTCAATGAGATCGTACCGGCACGGGCATTGTCCGGCGGGAATCAACAAAAAGCGATTATCGCACGAGAAATCAGCCGCGATCCTGATCTATTGATCGTTGCCAATCCGACCCGTGGGTTGGATGTCGGAGCGATCGAATTTATCCACAAACGCTTGATTGAACAACGGGATAAGTTCAAAGCTGTTTTATTAGTCAGCTTTGAATTAGATGAAATTTTGAATGTATCAGACCGCATTGCTGTTATTCATGCTGGTGAGATCGTTGGGGTCGTTGATCCGAAAGAAACATCAGAGAAAGAGCTTGGCTTGTTGATGGCAGGGTACTCCTTGGAGGAAGCAAGACGAGAGCTGCAAATGGAGGAAGTAGGTGGTTCGGTTGAATAACCGCAAAGAAAAGATCCGCAATATATTAGTGCCGATCATCGCTGTCTTGTTGGGATTCGTCCTTGGCGGAATCATCATGGCGGCCTTCGGCTACAGCCCGATCACAGGGTATACACAAATGTTCCGGACCGTTTTTATCAACGGACAAACAGGTGGGTTAAATGCCCGCAACATTGGTGAGATTTTTGTTACAGCAGGACCATTGATCTTTACCGCTCTTGGATTTGCCGTTGCAAACTCAGCGGGATTCTTCAATATCGGTCTTTCTGGTCAAGCGCTAGCAGGTTGGGTTGCCAGTATCTGGGTCGCACTAGCGATGCCGGATGCGCCTCGGTTGGTGGTCTTGCCATTAGCCGTGATCGTAGGGGCGTTATGCGGGGCGATCGCAGCTGCGATTCCTGGGTTCCTACGGGCATTCTTTGGTACGAGTGAAGTCATCGTGACGATCATGATGAACTATATCTTGCTTTATACGGGGAACCATTTAGTCAATAATGTGATGAGCGAATCCATGATCACGACAAAAGGGGTCACGAAAATGGTGGGGGAAAATGCCTCCATGCAGACCCCGTTTCTAGCAAGCATCACGAGCAACTCTCGCTTGAACTTGGGGATCTTCTTAGCTTTAATCTTCTTAGTTTTGGTTTGGTTCTTGATGAAAAAAACCACTCTTGGTTATGAGATCCGCGCGGTGGGCTTGAACCCAAGCGCTTCTGAATATGCTGGGATGAGTAGCAAACGGACGATCATTATCTCCATGATCATCTCTGGAACACTTGCCGGATTAGGTGGAGTCGTTCAAGGACTAGGAACGTTTGAAAACTTCTTCGTTCAAGGGTCATCATTAAGCATCGGGTTTGACGGTATGGCTGTATCCTTGTTAGGAAGCGGCTCATCGATCGGAATCTTGCTTTCAGCCCTCTTGTTCAGTATTTTGAAATTAGGTGGACAAGGCATGCAGTTTGCAGGTATTCCATCTGAATTAGTTGATGTTAATATCGCAATTATTATTTTCTTCGTAGCGATCAGTTTTGTGATTCGTTTCTTGTTGGCAAAAATCTTTGACGGCAAAAAAGAAGCGCTGGTCGTACAGGAGATTGAAGCCCAACCAAACGATCAAGATCAGGAAGGAGGAACCATCTAATGGATATTAGTTTAATTTCTTCGATCGTCACTCAAACATTGATTTATGCGTCTCCTCTGATTTTGACGGCGCTAGGTGGCGTGTTCTCAGAGCGAAGCGGGATCGTTAACGTGGGTCTTGAAGGAATCATGGTTATGGGTGCTTTTAGCTCGATTGTTTTCAATATTGAATTTGCGTCACAATTTGGTGCGTGGACACCGTGGTTAGGGATGCTCGTCGGCGGACTTGTCGGTGTGGTTTTCTCCTTGCTGCATGCGGTGGCAACCATCAACTTCCGTGCAGACCACATCATCAGTGGTACGGTGATGAACTTGATGGCACCAGCTTTGGCCGTGTTCTTAGTTAAAGCGATCTACAACAAAGGGCAAACCGATAACATCCAACGGACATTGGGGTATTTCAATTTCCCGATTCTTAAAGATATTCCTATCATTGGCCCGATTTTCTTTAATCAAACGTTCTTACCGGCGTACTTCGCTATTTTGATCTCAGTGATCGCGTGGTTCGTGATTTTCAAAACACGCTTTGGGTTGCGTCTTCGTTCTGTCGGTGAGCATCCTCAAGCAGCTGATACCTTAGGGATCAATGTTTACGTGATGCGTTACTCAGGCGTCTTGATCTCTGGATTCCTTGGTGGGATGGGCGGTGCCTTGTTTGCTCAATCGATCGCGGGTCGCTTTGCTGTGACAACGATCGCCGGTCAAGGGTTTATCTCGATGGCTGCGATGATCTTTGGTAAATGGAATCCACTTGGTGCGATGGGAGCAGCGATTTTCTTCGGTTTCGCGCAAAACATCAGTATCGTAGGTGGCCAGCTGCCAATCATCTCTTCCATTCCAGCAGTTTACTTACAAGCTGCGCCTTATGCCTTGACGATCATCGTGCTCGTTCTTTTCCTTGGAAAAGCTGCTGGTCCGAAAGCTAACGGGAAGAACTACATTAAATCTAAATAATTTTTTCAGTATGAAAGGGTGGGGCTATGGGACATGAATGTGTTGCTGTGTCCTGCCCTTTTTCTATCCTCTGGGTGAAAGGAAAGCGTCAGGAAATTTCCAAAGCAACCCAGCGCAATTTTTGCTTAAGTTTAGTATGATAGAGGTAGTAGATCCGCTTGTAAAAGCATAAAATAAAGAAAGTAGGGAATAGAATGTTTAAACGTGTACACTTGATCGTGATGGATTCAGTCGGAATTGGTGAAGCACCTGATGCGGCAGCTTTTGGTGATGTCGGTTCAGATACATTAGGCCATATTGCAAAAGAAGCAGGCTTAACGATCCCTCACTTGGAACAATTAGGCCTAGGTACGATTCGTCCTTTAGAAGGCGTAAAGGCGGTAGCTGACCATGATGGGTATGCAACCAAATTGGAAGAAGTTTCTGTTGGGAAAGATACGATGACGGGTCACTGGGAGATCATGGGCTTGAATATCCAAAAGCCTTTCCGCGTATTTCCAGATGGGTTTCCCGATGAATTATTGCAACAGATCGAAGCGTTCTCTGGACGCAAAATCGTCTGCAATGCGCCGTATTCTGGGACAGCAGTCATTGATGACTTTGGCGAACATCAAATGAAGACCGGGGATCTGATCGTTTACACTTCGGCTGACCCAGTGTTGCAGATCGCCGCTCATGAGGAAATCATTCCATTAGAAGAATTGTATCGTATTTGTCAGTACGTTCGGGATATCACGAAAGATGAGCCGTATATGATCGGCCGCATCATCGCGCGTCCTTATGTCGGTGAGCCTGGAAACTTTACTCGTACGAGCAATCGTCATGACTACGCACTCGATCCATTTGGCCATACAGTGTTAGATTCATTGAAAGAAGCTGGAAAAGACGTGATCGCCGTTGGGAAAATCAATGATATCTTCAACGGGCAAGGAATCACCGATTCTGTACGGACGAAGAGCAATATGGACGGTGTGGATCAATTACTGAAAGTGATGAAACAAGACTTTACGGGTCTAAGCTTTACGAACTTGGTTGACTTCGATGCGCTTTATGGTCACCGTCGCGATGTCGTAGGGTATGCCCACGCCATTGAAGATTTTGATTTGCGTATTCCAGAACTCTTAGAAGCAATGGGAGACGAGGATCTGCTGTTGATCACAGCTGACCACGGCAATGACCCAACCTTTACAGGAACGGATCACACGAGAGAATATGTGCCATTACTAGCGTACAGCAAGAAATTCCAAGGCCAAGGAAAATTGCCACAAGGCTACTATGCGGATATTTCCGCAACGATCGCTGAAAACTTTGGTGTTTCAGCTACAGAAAACGGAACTAGCTTTTTAAAACATTTAAACTAGAGGTGATGAAATGACAACGTTACATGAGAAATTACAAGAAACAACGGCATTTATCAAAGGAAGCGGCGTCGGTGAAGTGGAATTTGGCTTGATTTTAGGTTCTGGCTTAGGGGAATTAGCCGATGAGATCGAAAACCCAATCGTGTTGCCTTATAACGATATCCCGCATTTTCCTGTTTCGACAGTGGTCGGTCATGCTGGACAATTGGTCTATGGAACATTAGCTGGGAAAAAAGTCTTAGCGATGCAAGGACGATTCCATTATTATGAAGGCCATTCGATGCAGACGGTCACTTACCCCGTCCGTGTGATGGCGGCATTGAAAGCTCATTCCTTAGTCGTGACCAATGCCTGTGGCGGTGTGAACGAAAGCTTCCAGCCTGGAGACTTGATGTTGATCACCGATCAAATCAACTTTATGGGGGACAACCCACTGATTGGTGAAAACGAAGAAGAAATGGGTCCACGTTTCCCAGATATGAGCCAAGCTTACCATTTGCCTTATCGGGAAGCGGCACAAAAAGTTGGCGCATCAAAAGGATTGCACTTAAAAGAAGGCGTCTATATGGGCTTCTCAGGTCCTACGTATGAAACGCCAGCAGAGATCCGCTTTGCTCGGACGATCGGTGCCGATGCTGTCGGTATGTCGACTGTCCCAGAAGTGATCGTTGCTGTTCACAGTGGCTTGAAAGTCTTAGGTGTTTCTTGCATCACAAACTTGGCTGCTGGTATGCAAGCGAGCTTGAATCACGAAGAAGTCGTGGAAACGACGGAACGGGTCAAGGCAGAATTTAAAGCGTTGATCAAAGAAACGTTAGCAGTACTATAAAAAGCAGACCAAAGGAGAAAAACGAATGAGCGTTCATATCGAAGCAAAAGCAGGCGAGATCGCAGACAAAATCTTGTTACCAGGTGATCCACTGCGGGCAAAATATATTGCTGAAACATTTTTAGAAGACCCGATCTGTTACAACAATGTTCGGGGAATGTTGGGCTATACAGGCGTTTATAAGGGCGAGCGGGTCTCTGTCCAAGGAACCGGCATGGGCATGCCTTCAGCGAGCATCTATGCCCATGAATTGATCAACTCTTACGGCGTGAAGAAATTGATTCGGGTCGGTACGTGTGGTGCCATCTCAAAAGATGTCCATGTGCGTGATCTTGTGATTGCCCAAGCGGCAGCAACAAGTTCCTCGATGGTGGCAAAAAACTTCCAAAGTTTCCATTTCCCACCAATCGCTGACTTTGCACTGCTGCGTAAAGCCTATGATACAGCGATTGAATCAGGATTTACGACCCACGTCGGCAACATCTTATCTGAAGATACCTTCTACAAAGATGACATGACGGAAACGTTACAGTTGGCAGACCTTGGAGTGATGGGTGTTGAGATGGAAGCCGCAGCCTTATACTATTTAGGGGCGAAATTCCACGTTCAAACCTTAGCGATCTGTACCGTCAGCGACCACATCATCACTGGAGAAGAAACAACGCCAGAAGAAAGACAAACGACGTTTAACGACATGATCAAAGTTGGCTTAGAAACAGCGATCGCGTAAAAAAGATACCACAGGATCGGTGCATGAACGATGCGAGGGCTGCTTGCTTTTGATAGAGCAAGCAGCCAAATCGTATTGGTTTGCATGCAACCGAGAATGTGTTATCTTTTTTTGTTGGCAAAAAGCCACGAAGAAGCGTTGCACTTTTGCCAGAAAATGGTTTAATGAAAAGAAAAGGTGTAAAAAGGAGACGAGACAATGAATAATTTTACGTTTCATGTAACGACGGACATTCGTTTTGGGAAAGACCGTCTGAACGAATTGCCAGAAGTACTGAATACATTTGGAAAAAACGTCTTGCTAGTCTATGGTGGCGGCAGTATCAAGAAAAACGGCTTGTACGATGCAGTCATGGCGCAATTGACTGCCAACGGCAATCAAGTCACTGAATTGACTGGTGTCGATCCAAATCCACGAATCGAAACCGTTCGTCAAGGAGCCGCTCTTTGTCGTTCAGAAAAGATCGACGTCATTTTAGCTGTTGGCGGCGGTTCTGTAATTGATTGCAGCAAAGTGATTGCTGGGGCGGCTTGCAGTGAGCAAGAGCCTTGGGACTTAGTACTTTCCAGAAGCTATCAAGGACCAGCAATTCCATTAGTAACGATCTTGACCCTTGCGGCTACCGGCAGTGAAATGAATCGCGGCGCAGTGATCTCTAATCTAGAAACGAAACAAAAACTTGGCGTTCACGGACCCGAATTTTTACCGAAAGTATCCTTTTTAGATCCAACAACGACCTTTAGTGTCAGTCGTTATCAAACGGCTGCCGGTTCAGCGGATATCATGAGCCATCTGATTGAAAATTATTTCAGTAAAACAGAAGGAACAGATGTCCAAGACGGTGTAGCAGAAGGATTGCTAAAAGCAGTCATTAAAAATCTGCCCATCGCATTAAAGGATCCCTCGGACTATGACGCACGGGCGAATTTGATGTGGGCGAGCACCTTAGCCTTAAATGGTTTGACTGGAAGCGGCAAGGGTGGTGCATGGTCTTGTCATGCGATGGAGCATGAGTTGAGTGCGTTTTATGACATTACCCATGGCATCGGCTTAGCGATCCTGACCCCACGCTGGATGCTTCATGTATTGAATGAAGAAACGGCGCCGAAATTTGCGCGTTTTGCCAGAGAAGTCTTTGGTGTCCAAGAAGCAGTGCCAGAATTAGCTGCCCGAATGGGGATTCAAAAACTGTATGACTTTTTTGTTTCTTGCGATATTCCGATGACTTTGCCAGAAGTGGGAATCGCCGATGACACTCATTTTGTTGAAATGGCGGCTCAAGCAGTTCAATTCAGCTCTATTGCAACAAATGCGTATGTACCGCTACAAGAAGAAGACGTGATCGCAATCTACCAAGATTCCTTGACTCCTTCAACCTATCTTTAATCATTAAAAAGACCGTTCCTGCGACTTGGTTGTCGCGGAGCGGTCTGTTTATTTACCCTTCAGAAGAAAAAGCCAAACGGGCCATTAGCTGATTCGCAATCAAGGCGTGTCCTGCAGGAGTGGGGTGCACACCGTCATCGCCTGTCAGTGCCTGTGGGGAGCTAGCGACGGATGCTTCGGCAAACAAGCCATCCAGCGGCAGCAGTTGACAATGAAAGGCGGCAGCTAAGCGACGAACGATTTGGATTTTCGGATCAAGATCGATCCGCCAGGTTTGGCGATCTTCAGGATATGGCAATACAAAAGGTTCCAGCAAGAAAATACGCGTGATCCCCTGTTGGGTCACTTGTTCCAGAATTTGACGGTAGGTTGCCTCAAAGGACGTTGCCGCAGCTTCTGAACCAAAATCGGGACCACCGGCATTGTGCCACGTGTCGTTGATCCCAATCATAAAGACCAAGACGTCAGGCGTTAATTGGAGGCAATCTTCTTGGAGACGGGCTAAGACATCGGCAGCTTTATTGCCGCCGATCCCGCGGTTATAAAAGGTAAAGCCCGCAGTGGGGAATTTCTCTGCCAGCTGATCGGCAACGAGACGGGCAAACCCATGTCCTAAATCGTGGGGGTCTTGGCGATCACGATCGCAATCTGTGATGCTGTCACCTAAAAATAAAACGGTATCATTTTTGACTAGTTTCATAATAAGCTCCTTTCGAGTATGCCCTCAATTATAAAAGAGGGGGGAGAAAATGCCAATAAAAAAACTGCCCTTTGGTTAAAAAGGGCAGCGATAAGCGAGGCTTATAAGTAGTATTTTTTCGCAACAGTCAAATCATCGTTCAATTCATAAACAAGTGGTTGACCAGTTGGGATCTCAAGATCCATGATATCTTCGTCAGAAATACCTTCGATATGTTTTGCTAATGCACGTAGAGAGTTTCCGTGAGCCGCAACTAAGACAGTTTTGTCGTCTTTTAATGCTGGGGCGATTTCATCTTGCCAGAAAGGCAATGCACGTTCTAAAGTAACTTTTAAGTTTTCGCCACCAGGTACGTCGCGAGGGTCAAGCATTGCATAACGACGGTCGTTTGCAGCAGAACCTTCATCTGAAGCTTCCATCAATGGAGGTAAAACATCGTAAGAACGACGCCAGATGTGTACTTGTTCGTCACCGTATTTTTCAGCAGTTTCTTTTTTATTTAAACCTTGTAATTTACCGTAATGACGTTCGTTTAAGCGCCATGATTTGATCGTTGGTACCCAAAGTTGATCAGAATATTCTAAAATGTAATTACAAGTTTTGATGGCACGAGTTAAAACAGATGTGTAAGCAACGTCAAATTCGATGCCTGCTTCTTTGATTTTACGTCCGCCTTCGATTGCTTCTTCGACACCTTCTGGCGCTAGATCAACATCAGCCCAACCGGTAAACTGGTTTAATTTGTTCCATTCGCTTAGTCCATGACGAGAAAATACTAATTTTGGCATGTAAAACTCTCCTTTAGATATTCGATATTTTTCTGAAATTTTCAATTCCGTATTTATTGTACACTCTTTCTCAAAGAATTTCCATGGTTTTGGAGGAAAAGCTGGGGGAAAACGCCATTCTTAAGGAAAAACAAAAGGGGATCATTAAAAAGAGGACCGCTTTTGTTTCATGCTGTTCTAGGGGGAGTCGACAACTATGAACGTAACTTGTTCCATTCTTCTTCGGATAATTTTATGTATTTATAGCATGTACCTACAGAAACACCGCATTTTTCAGAAATATATTGAATCGTTTCTTTTTTTTCGTAGTACAATTGACGGATTTTTTTGATCGTTTTTGGATCGATCTTTGGACGACCGCCAATTTTGCCTTTTTTGCGGGCTTTATTTAAGCCGACCAGCGTGCGCTCTTTGATGAGTGAGCGTTCCATGATCGCAAGTCCTTCCATCAAATTGAAGTAAACCTGTCCCATCGGACCGCGGGTATCGATTTGTTCTGCCAGTGAAACCAGATGAAGCTCTCGCTGTTTTAATAGATCCGTGAGATCGGTCAGCTGTCTGGTCGTCTTCCCTAAACGATGCAGTTCCGTAACGACTAAGGTGTCACCGGGCTGCATTTGTGCCACCACTGACTCCAATGAATGATTTTCTTCACTTTCTTCCACGCTAAATGTCTCATGGAAAAATTCATGACACCCAAATTCTTCGAGCTTGTTTAATTGTTCACTTGTTGAGTTATCGGTGATCGTTGAACGAGCATAGCCTATGATTTTCATAAACCCTCCTACCTTTCCCTTTTTATTGAATGTATCATAATTATTTCTTAAATGATAGGGTAATTTGCACAAAAAATAATAAAAATTAAGTCGATTGAAGAAAAATAACGAAAAAAAGAGAAGCATTTTTGCTTCTCCTTTTTTGTTTCCTTTATCTAACGTGCTTGGTACTCGGTCCTTCAGGCAATCCGACAATGATCGTATGAACCATATCCAAAAACAGACCGTGTTCAACCACGCCCACTGTAGCATCTAATTCCTGTGCCAACTCAGTAGGAGCGGTGATCGTTTCTAGATGAAGATCGATGATGTAATTGCTGCAATCGGTTTTTAAAGGTTCGCCTTCTTCATTCAGACGCAGTTTTGGATGGTAGTTTTTCTTCTCGAACAGACGCAACAGCTGTTGGCTGCCATAAGGGATCACTTCCACTGGCAACGGGAAGGCACCAAGTGTTTCGACCATTTTCGATTCATCAACGATCCACAAAACTTTTTTGGAGTTAGACGCCACGATTTTTTCGAATAAAAGGGCTGCACCGCCGCCTTTGATGCCATGATAATCCTTGCTGATCTCATCTGCACCGTCGATCGTTAGATCCACAGCGTCCACTTCATCGATGGTGCGAATCGGGATACCTAATCCTTCTGCTTGTTTTTTCGATGCCCAAGAAGTTGGGACACCAGTGATCGATAGACCTTCTTCTTTTACACGTCGACCCAGTTCTTCAATCATGTAGTAGGCTGTTGAGCCAGTGCCCAAGCCAACGACCATGCCATCTTTTACATAACTAGCCGCTTCAATGCCGACCATTTCTTTTAGGTTCATTTTCTTCCCGCCTTTTTTAAATAAATGCTTTGTCTCTATTATATAGGAAGAAGCGCAAAATTTGCGGATTTTTTCGTAACAGATTTCTTTTGAAAAAAGCTTGGGAGGATACTTGACAGGTAAGAATAAGCATGATATTCTATCAAAGGTGCTTTATCTACAGGTCTCTCGTTGGAGACGTGCTGACTGTCTATCAAAGCATAGTTGATATGAATGCAGAGAATGCATTATTTTTTATCGCAAAAAAAGAACCACCTGGATGTGTGGGACTATAAAGCGAATCAAGGAAGGAGGACAACTAGGGATGCCTACAATTAATCAATTAGTACGTAAACCTCGTAAATCCAAGGTTGAAAAATCAAATTCACCAGCATTGAACAAAGGATATAACAGTTTCAAGAAAGCTCAAACGAATGTTAACTCACCTCAAAAGCGTGGGGTAGCTACTCGTGTGGGAACTATGACACCGAAAAAACCGAACTCAGCTCTACGTAAATATGCGCGTGTTCGTTTGTCAAACTTGATTGAAGTGACAGCTTATATTCCAGGTATCGGACACAACTTACAAGAACACAGCGTGGTCTTGTTACGTGGTGGACGTGTAAAAGACTTACCAGGGGTACGTTACCATATCGTTCGTGGTGCATTGGATACTGCCGGTGTTAACGATCGTAAACAATCTCGTTCTAAATATGGTACAAAACGTCCTAAAGCTTAATCTTTAAGACAAACAGATCAAATGAATCTTATTTAAATCAGAACTGATATCTCGGAAGGAGGAGTTACGGATGCCTCGTAAAGGTCCTGTTGCAAAACGTGATGTTTTACCAGATCCTATTTATAACTCAAAATTAGTAACTCGTTTGATCAACCGTGTAATGGTTGATGGTAAACGCGGTGTTGCTGCAAATATTATCTACAATGCTTTTGGCATTATCAAAGAATCTACAGGAAATGATCCATTGGAAGTTTTCGAACAAGCAATGAAAAACATTATGCCTGTATTGGAAGTTAAAGCTCGCCGTGTCGGTGGTTCTAACTACCAAGTACCAGTAGAAGTACGTCCTGAACGTCGTACAACTCTAGGTCTTCGTTGGGTGGTAAACTACGCTCGTTTGCGTGGCGAACACACAATGGAAGAACGTCTTGCAAAAGAAATCATGGATGCAGCAAACAACACTGGTGCTTCTGTGAAAAAACGCGAAGACACACACAAAATGGCGGAAGCCAACCGCGCATTTGCTCACTATCGTTGGTAAGATCCTCACTGCTTTTTATTGGAAGGTACTGAGACAACCTTAGCTTAAGTTAAGTAAGAATGAGAGGGGAACAACCTAGAATGGCAAGAGAATTTTCGCTAGAAAAAACTCGTAATATCGGGATCATGGCCCACGTTGACGCTGGTAAAACAACGACAACTGAACGTATCCTTTATTACACAGGTAAAATCCATAAAATTGGTGAAACACATGAAGGTGCTTCTCAAATGGACTGGATGGAACAAGAACAAGAACGTGGGATCACAATCACTTCTGCTGCGACAACTGCGCAATGGAAAGAAAACCGCGTAAATATCATCGACACACCAGGACACGTGGACTTCACAATCGAAGTGCAACGTTCATTGCGTGTACTTGATGGTGCTGTAACTGTGTTGGACTCACAATCAGGTGTAGAACCTCAAACAGAAACAGTTTGGCGTCAAGCGACAGATTACCGCGTACCACGTGTTGTATTCTGTAACAAAATGGACAAAATTGGTGCAGACTTCTTATACTCTGTATCAACTTTACATGATCGTTTACAAGCAAATGCTCACCCAATCCAATTACCAATTGGTGCGGAAGATGACTTTACTGGTATTATCGACTTAGTAAAAATGAAAGCTGAAATCTACACAAATGACTTAGGAACTGAAATCCAAGAGACTGAAATTCCTGAAGAATATGTAGAATTAGCTGAAGAATGGCGCGAAAAATTAATCGAAGCTGTTGCTGATACTGATGAAGAACTAATGATGAAATTCTTGGAAGGTGAAGAAATCACTGAAGAAGAATTGAAAGCTGGTATTCGTCAAGCAACATTGACTGTTGACTTTTTCCCTGTTCTTTGTGGATCTGCCTTTAAAAACAAAGGGGTTCAATTGATGTTGGATGCAGTCATCGACTACTTGCCTTCACCACTTGATGTTCCTGCGATTAAAGGGATCAATCCTAAAACAGACGAAGAAACTGATCGTCCGGCTGACGATGAAGCACCATTTGCTTCATTAGCATTTAAAGTAATGACTGACCCATTCGTAGGTCGTTTGACATTCTTCCGTGTGTATTCAGGTATCTTGAACTCTGGATCATACGTATTGAATGCTTCAAAAGGCAAACGCGAACGTATCGGTCGTATCCTACAAATGCACGCCAACACACGTGCTGAAATCCAAACAGTATACTCAGGCGATATCGCCGCTGCTGTTGGTTTGAAAGACACAACAACTGGGGATACACTATGTGATGAAAAATCACCAGTAATCCTTGAATCAATCGAATTCCCAGAACCAGTTATCGAAGTCGCTGTTGAGCCTAAATCAAAAGCTGACCAAGATAAAATGGGGGTTGCTTTACAAAAACTTGCTGAAGAAGATCCATCATTCCGTGTGGAAACAAACGCTGAAACAGGCGAAACTGTTATCGCTGGTATGGGAGAACTTCACTTGGACGTCTTAGTTGACCGTATGCGTCGCGAATTTAAAGTTGAAGCAAACGTAGGTGCGCCTCAAGTTTCTTATCGTGAAACATTCCGTGCAGCAACACAAGCGGAAGGTAAATTTGTACGTCAGTCTGGTGGTAAAGGTCAATACGGTCACGTATGGGTCGAATTTACACCAAACGAAGAAGGTAAAGGCTTCGAATTCGAAAACGCGATTGTCGGTGGTGTGGTTCCTCGTGAATACATCCCAGCAGTTGAAAAAGGACTTGAAGACTCAATGGCGAACGGTGTCTTAGCCGGTTACCCATTAGTAGACATCAAAGCAAAACTTTATGATGGTTCATACCATGATGTCGATTCAAGTGAAACTGCCTTCCGTGTTGCAGCTTCTATGGCTTTACGTGCTGCAGCGAAGAAAGCAAATCCAGTAATTCTTGAACCAATGATGAAAGTAGTTATCACTGTACCAGAAGATTACTTAGGTGATGTTATGGGTCACGTAACTGCTCGTCGTGGACGCGTAGAAGGAATGGAAGCACACGGTAACTCACAAATCGTGAACGCAATCGTGCCATTAGCTGAAATGTTTGGTTACGCAACGACACTTCGTTCATCAACACAAGGTCGCGGTACGTTCATGATGACATTTGATCACTATGAAGATGTACCAAAATCTGTTCAAGAAGAAATCATCAAGAAAAACGGCGGCAAAGCTGAATAATTGATGGAAGTATAGGAAATTAAGTAAAAAGCTATATTTTTTTCTGAGTTTCGTGTACAATATTATCGATGATAAGGGATGGGGAGCTGCGGCTCCCTACCTATCAAATATAAAAAATAAACTGCATTTTTAGGAGGAACATTTTAAAATGGCAAAAGAAAAATTTGACCGTTCTAAACCCCACGTAAACATTGGTACGATCGGACACGTTGACCATGGTAAAACTACACTTACAGCTGCTATCACAACTGTATTATCTAAAAAAGGTTTGGCTCAAGCTTCAGCTTACGACCAAATCGATGGCGCTCCAGAAGAACGCGAACGCGGAATCACTATCTCAACTGCTCACGTTGAGTACGAAACTGAAGCACGTCACTATGCTCACGTTGACTGCCCAGGACACGCGGACTACGTTAAAAACATGATCACTGGTGCTGCTCAAATGGACGGCGCGATCTTAGTAGTATCTGCTGCTGATGGTCCTATGCCTCAAACACGTGAACACATCTTGTTATCACGTAACGTTGGTGTACCATACATCGTTGTTTTCTTAAACAAAATGGATATGGTTGATGACGAAGAATTACTAGAATTAGTTGAAATGGAAGTTCGTGACTTATTGTCAGAATATGACTTCCCAGGCGACGATGTTCCTGTAATCGCTGGTTCTGCTTTGAAAGCTCTTGAAGGCGATGCTTCATACGAAGAAAAAATCATGGAATTAATGGCTGCAGTTGACGAATACGTTCCAACTCCAGAACGTGACACTGACAAACCATTCATGATGCCAGTCGAAGACGTATTCTCAATCACTGGACGTGGTACTGTTGCTACAGGCCGTGTTGAACGTGGACAAGTTCGCGTTGGTGACGAAGTTGAAATCGTTGGTATTGCTGAAGAAACTGCTAAAACAACTGTAACTGGTGTTGAAATGTTCCGTAAATTGTTAGACTATGCTGAAGCAGGGGATAACATTGGTGCATTGCTACGTGGTGTTGCTCGTGAAGACATCCAACGTGGACAAGTATTGGCTAAAGCTGGTACAATCACACCTCATACAAAATTTAAAGCTGAAGTTTACGTTTTAACAAAAGAAGAAGGTGGACGTCACACTCCATTCTTCACTAACTACCGTCCTCAGTTCTACTTCCGTACAACTGACGTAACTGGTGTTGTTGAATTACCAGAAGGAACTGAAATGGTTATGCCTGGTGATAACGTAACAATCGACGTTGAATTGATCCACCCAATCGCTATCGAAGACGGAACTCGTTTCTCAATTCGTGAAGGCGGACGTACTGTTGGTTCAGGCGTTGTAACTTCAATCCAAGCTTAATTTGATTGATCGAAGAGCAAAAGCGTACGCGCTTTTGCTCTTTTTTTGACTTTTGTAGAAAAAAGCCGCTCTCTCTAGCGTTGATGAATCCGTTACGGTTCATCGAAGCTAAAGAGAGCGGTGCTTTTTATTTTATTAGATTTTGCTTCTTCAAGAAGGCGTCAAATCCTTGGTCAGGACGATTGCTGTAAAAGCCAGCGAATTTTTCTGACCATGGTTTGGTCTCGCGGGCTTCTCCAAAAGCAGTCATCGTTTGATCGTACGCTTCGATCGCCTCATAAGAATAGTCCTGATAATGGTTGTAATGAATGACCGCTTCTTCTGGCAAGCGAGGTTTGACCTTCATTTCTACGATTGGTTTACCGATGCTCAAGCCAGCCACAGGATAGACATATTCTGGTAAGTGCAACAATTCAGCGATTTTGGCGCTGTCTTTGCGGACACTGCCAGAAATGACGGTGCCTAAGCCCAGTGATTCAGCAGCGATCGCACCAGATTGCAAAGCGATGCTGGCATCAGTGGTGGCGATCAATAGTGGCTGATAGCCCTCATCGATTGGATAGGGAGTCTGTTTTTCGTCAGCAACTTTTTTGGTTCGATTTAAATCAGCTAAAAATAGCAGAAAGAGTGAACTTGCTGCGATATGAGGATTGCCAGTATTCCATTCGACCATTTGTTGGCGGATCTGCGGGTCGTCGATCACCAGGATCGAATAGGCTTGCCCATTCATCCAGCTTGGTGCTTGACGAGCGGCAGTCAAAATCGCGGTTACTTGTTCTTGGCTCAAGCGGTAGTCAGGGTCAAATTGTCGGTAAGTGCGATGATTGTGCAAAAGCTCAATGGTTTCGTTCATAGGTTTGCTCCTTTAACTGTTGGGTGATTTTTGTGAATCGTTCTTGAAATCGTGGTAAATCATCTTTGGCTAAGCGGGTATAGTTCAAACGCAAGCCATTCGTATCGTTACTGAAAAGAAACGCAGGTGCTACTAAGCAATCGTTCGCCAAAAAGAGCGACCAATCTTTGCGAGTCAATGTGCGGTGACGCCAAGTCAACCACAGGTAAAGACCGCCTTTCGTCGGCTGCCATTGCCAGTCCTCCTGAAATGCCTGCAAGAGTTGGAGTAGGTCTTGCTGGCGCTGGGCCATTTCTGTAAGCAGTGTCCGCTGCTGCTGGTGGTAATCAGAGGAGCGTAAGGCGATGTTGGCAAGGACTTGCGGGAAGATCGTGGTATCGATCGCCATCCGTTTTTTCGCTTGGGCAAATTGGTCGGCTAACGCTTCTGGCACCAAAAGCCAGCCGATTTTGATTGATGACCCAAGTAATTTTGAAAGCGAGCCTAAATAAATGACGGTTTCGGGAGCCATGGATTTTAGCTTGGGCGGTACTTCATCAAAAGCCAACTCGCTAAAAACATCATCCTCAATGATCGGTACTTGGTAGGTCTGGCAAAGACGGATGATCGCTTGGCGCCGATGCTCGCTCATGGTGTGGCCAGTTGGGTTTTGGAAGGTGGGGTTCAGATAGACGAATTTGATCTTCTTTTCCTTCAACACTTTTTCCAATGCCGCAGGCCGCATCCCTTCACTATCTTGTTTGATCCCAATCAGCTGGACATTCATCGTGGAAAACAAGGGGAGAGAGAACAAGAAAGAAGGGTCCTCTGTCGCAATACAATCCCCCGCATGCAATAAGACTTGCATCAGCAAGGTGATTCCTTGCGTCGAACCGGCAGTAATTACTAGTTTTTGACCGCTGATGGGCAAATTGAAGGAATCAGCAAGGTGCTGCAATAAGATTTCTTGCAAAGGCTCATAACCCGTCGGTAATACTTTGGTGCTTTCTTTGCGGATCTCTTCCCATGTAAAGGCGGGAAACGTGAAGTCGGGAATCAGATCGGTAGGTAGATCACCTGTGTACAGATCCAGCACATCCTTCTCGGTGCGCAAGTGCTGAATCTGTTGAACGTAAGGGTCTTGCTGCAAGTAAGGGCTGCTTAAAGACGAGCGCAAATAAGAAAGCGGTGTTTGTCGGTTCCCCCAACGACCTTCCAATACGCGAGAGCCGCTGCCTTGTTTTCGTTCGATCCATCCTAAGCTCTTCAATTCATCTAACGCTTTGACGACGGTGGAACGGTTGACGTCAAAAGTCTGAGCAAGGCTGCGCTCTGGTGGTAAACGATCCCCAGGCCCATAGGTTCCCGCTTGGATCTCTTCGATAAAATGGGTCACGATCTGCTGGTAAATCGGTTGTTTCTTTTGTTTGTCGATACTTGATGAAGCCATCCTGCACCACCTTTTTCAATTGGATGGTTTAAAAATAAGCCAAATGGCTCTTTTCGTCAAGGGGAAGATTGACTATACTTAGCAAAAAGCACAAGGAGATGAGGAAGATGGAAAAAGTAATATCAATTGCCGGGTCTGATTCAACCGGAGGTGCCGGTATCGAAGCAGATTTAAAAACGTTTCAGGAGTATGGTGTCTTTGGTTTTGCCACGATTGCTTCGATCGTCACGATGGATCCACAAGCGGGTTGGAGCCATGAAGTAACGGCAATGGAACCAGCGCTTGTTGAAAAGCAATTGATCTCCGCCTTTGCAGGTGATCCGATGGATGCCCTTAAAACGGGGATGTTAGGCAATGAAGACAATATTGTGCAAGCAGCGAAGATGATTCAACAACAGCAAGTTAAAAATGTGGTGATCGATCCCGTCATTGCTTGCAAAGGGACTGCAGAAATCTTACAGCCAAAAAGTGTCGATGCCATCATCACGCATTTGTTGCCTTTAGCAGATGTTGTCACCCCTAATTTAGTAGAAGCGGGGATTCTTTCAGGTTTGGGTGATTTGACGAGTGTGGAAGCCATGAAGCAAGCTGCTGAAAAAATCCATCAATTAGGTGCTAAATACGTCGTGATCAAAGGCGGTCATCGCTTGCCAGGAGCAAAAGCCATCGACCTTGTTTATGATGGAGAATCCTTCCTCCTGTTGGAAAGTGACAAAATCGCTACCGATTTTAATCACGGAGCAGGCTGCACCTTTTCAGCAGCGATCGCTGCGGGTCTTGCAAAAGGCAAACCCGTCATGGAAAGTATTCGCTTAGCAAAAGCCTTTGTCACAGCAGCAATCAAAGAAGGCGTGGTCATCAATCCTTATGTGGGTCATGTGTGGCACGGTGCCTATACCCACGCCCAAGACCGTATGAAGGAAGAAGCGCCGCAATAGCAGGTTTTCTTCTATATAAATAGGAATTGAAGAAGCACTTAAAAGAAGCGGGCAACGCTTCTTTTTTTGTGTTTCGAAAACAAAAGAAAATTTTCTGAAAGAAATGCAAAAGAATCCCGGTTTTTCCATAAAAAAAGCTTGCAATCAATGTTTATCCGTAATATAATCATAAAGGTGCTGTTTACGTAAATACGTAAGTCACACTGGCAGCAAAGAAATTTTCTGCCGGCTACGAAACGAGAGGTTGCGACACGCCCGGACGCTTTGCCATGGACGAGCGTGACGGAAAATTTTCGTGGAGCTATGTCTACTTTTCAAAATAGGCGAAGGAGGGAAAACAATGGCAAAACAAAAAATTCGTATCCGTTTAAAAGCGTATGAACATCGTATTTTAGATCAATCAGCGGATAAAATCGTAGAAACTGCAAAGAGAACTGGAGCTGGCGTATCTGGTCCAATTCCATTACCAACTGAACGCAGCTTGTACACGATCATCCGTGCGACGCACAAATACAAAGATTCACGCGAACAATTCGAAATGCGTACACACAAACGTCTAATCGACATTGTGAATCCAACACCAAAAACTGTTGATGCTTTAATGAAGCTAGACTTGCCAAGCGGTGTTAATATCGAAATCAAACTATAATAATTAAGATGGAGGTGTAATCATGACCAAAGGAATCTTAGGGAAAAAAGTGGGAATGACTCAAATCTTCACTGAATCTGGCGAATTGATTCCAGTAACTGTAGTAGAAGCTACACCAAACGTAGTGCTACAAGTGAAAACAATCGAAAATGACGGCTACGAAGCAATTCAAGTCGGCTACCAAGATATGCGTGAAGTTTTGTCTAACAAACCTGCGAAAGGTCATGTTGCAAAAGCAAACACGGCTCCTAAGCGCTTCATTCGCGAATTCAAGAATGTAGAGCTAGAGGGCTTAGAAGTAGGATCAGAAATCAAAGTTGATATTTTTGAAGCAGGAGACATCATCGATGTAACCGGCACTTCGAAAGGTAAAGGATTCCAAGGCGTTATCAAACGTCACGGACAAAGCCGCGGACCAATGGCTCACGGTTCTCGTTACCACCGTCGTCCTGGATCAATGGGTCCAGTTGCACCTAACCGTGTATTTAAAAACAAACGTCTTGCTGGACGTATGGGCGGAAATCGCATCACGATCCAAAACTTGGAAATCGTACGCGTAGACGCAGAACGCAACGTTATCTTGATCAAAGGTAATGTACCTGGCGCGAAAAAATCATTGATTACAATCAAATCAGCTGTGAAAGCTAAATAAGTAGATAGGAAGAAAGGAGGAACTAAGGAATGCCGAATGTAGCATTATTCAAACAAGATGGAAGCCAAAATGGCGAAATTACATTGAACGAAGAAATCTTCGGAATCGAACCAAATGAATCAGTTGTCTATGATGCAATCATCATGCAACGCGCTTCATTAAGACAAGGAACACACGCTGTGAAAAACCGCAGTGCCGTTCGTGGCGGTGGCCGTAAACCATGGCGCCAAAAAGGAACTGGACGTGCCCGTCAAGGTTCAATCCGTTCACCACAATGGCGTGGAGGTGGCGTAGTCTTCGGACCAACACCACGTTCATACAGCTACAAACTTCCTAAAAAAGTTCGTCGCTTAGCAATGAAATCTGTATTGTCAGAAAAAGTTGCTTCAAATAACTTGGTAGCAGTAGAAGGATTAAGCTTTGATGCTCCAAAAACAAAAGAATTCAAACAAGTTTTAGCTAACTTGACAATTGACTCTAAAGTATTGGTAGTTTTAGAATCTGAAAACGACTTTGCCGCTTTATCTGCGCGCAACTTGCCAAAAGTTTCTGTAGTTACTGCTGATAACATTAGTGTGCTAGACATCGTTTCTAACGACAAAATGTTAGTGACACAAACTGCTCTTACTCAGATCGAGGAGGTGCTTGCATAATGAACTTACTAGACGTTATTAAACGCCCAGTGATCACTGAAAAATCAATGCTTGCCATGGATGACAAGAAATACACTTTTGAAGTGGACACAAAAGCTAACAAAACTTTAGTAAAACAAGCTGTAGAAGCTGCCTTTGACGGAGTGAAAGTGGCAAACGTGAACATCATCAACGTTCGTCCTAAATTCAAACGCATGGGTAAATATGCAGGATATACAAAAAAACGTCGCAAAGCTGTTGTGACTTTAACTGAAGATTCTAAAGAAATCCAAATTTTCGAAGCTGCTGAATAAGCAACTCACGCATAAATTTTACATGGGAGGGAAAAAGACGTGGCGATTAAAAAGTACAAACCTACCACGAACGGCCGTCGTAATATGACAAGTTCTGATTTCGCTGAAATCACAACTTCAACACCAGAAAAAACATTGTTAGCTCCTTTGAAAAACAATGCTGGTCGTAACAACAACGGACGTATCACGGTTCGTCATCAAGGTGGCGGTCACAAACGTCAATACCGTTTGATCGATTTCAAACGTAACAAAGACAACGTCGTTGCTACGGTTAAAACGATTGAATATGATCCAAACCGTTCTGCTAACATTGCGTTAGTACATTACGAGGATGGAGTAAAAGCATACATCTTAGCACCTAAAGGATTAGAAGTTGGCATGACTGTCGTTTCTGGTCCAGATGCAGATATTAAAGTAGGGAATGCATTACCACTAGAAAACATTCCAGTCGGTACTGTTATCCACAACATCGAAATGAAACCTGGTAAAGGTGGACAATTGATTCGTTCAGCTGGAACAAGTGCTCAAGTACTTGGTAAAGAAGGCAAATACGTATTGATCCGCTTGAACTCTGGTGAAGTACGGATGATCTTAGCATCATGTCGTGCAACAATCGGTTCTGTTGGTAATGAACAACACGAATTGATCAACATCGGTAAAGCCGGTCGTTCTCGTTGGATGCGCAAACGCCCAACTGTACGTGGTAGCGTAATGAACCCTAATGATCACCCACACGGTGGTGGTGAAGGTAAAGCACCAATCGGACGTAAAGCACCAGTTTCTCCTTGGGGACAACCAGCACTTGGCTACAAAACACGTAACAAAAAAGCAAAATCAGACAAACTTATCGTTCGTCGTCGTAAAACTAAGTAATATACTTGACCGTGTGTCGCACATTTTGAGAGGAGGTACACCATGGGTCGTAGTTTGAAAAAAGGACCTTTTGTCGATGACCATTTGATGAAAAAGGTCGAAGCACAAGAAGGCGCTGAAAAGAAAAAAGTGATCAAAACTTGGTCACGTCGTTCTACAATTTTCCCTAATTTTATCGGATTTACAATTGCTGTGTATGATGGACGGAAACATGTACCAGTTTACATCCAAGAAGACATGGTAGGACACAAATTAGGTGAATTTGCACCAACAAGAACTTATCGCGGACATGCTGCCGATGATAAGAAAACAAGACGCTAATTTTGAGGGGAGGATATCCAAAAATGGCAGAACAAATCACATCAGCGAAAGCAACTGCTAAAACAGTCCGCGTTTCTCCTCGTAAATCTCGTCTAGTTATTGACTTAATCAGAGGGAAAAGCGTTGCTGAAGCAATCGCGATCTTAAAGTTCACACCAAATAAAGCAGCTGGAATCATCGAGAAAGTCTTGATGTCAGCTATTGCCAATGCAGAAAATAATTTTGACTTAGATGTTGAAAACTTGATTGTTTCTGAAGCATTCGTAAACGAAGGACCAACGATGAAACGTTTCCGTCCACGTGCGAAAGGTTCAGCTTCACCGATCAACAAACGTACAAGTCATATTACTGTAGTCGTATCAGAAAAATAAGGAGGGACAATCAGTGGGTCAAAAAGTACATCCAATTGGAATGCGTGTAGGCATCATCCGTGACTGGGATGCTAAATGGTATGCTGAAAAAGAGTATGCTGAATTTCTACATGAAGATTTGAAAATCCGTAAATTTATCGCATCTAAACTTGCTGATGCCGCTGTGTCTACAGTTGAGATCGAGCGTGCAGCAAACCGCGTGAATATTTCAATCCACACAGCTAAACCAGGTATGGTTATCGGTAAAGGCGGATCTGAAGTCGAAAACCTAAGAAAAGAATTAAATAGCCTAACTGGCAAACGAGTTCACATCAACATCGTTGAAATCAAAAAACCAGATTTAGATGCTAAATTAGTAGGCGAAGGAATCGCACGTCAATTAGAAAACCGTGTTGCTTTCCGTCGTGCTCAAAAACAAGCGATCCAACGCACAATGCGTTCTGGCGCTAAAGGAATCAAAACACAAGTTTCTGGCCGTCTAAATGGTGCGGATATCGCTCGTTCAGAAGGTTACTCAGAAGGAACAGTTCCACTTCATACATTACGTGCGGACATTGATTACGCATGGGAAGAAGCAGATACAACATACGGAAAACTAGGAGTTAAAGTGTGGATTTATCGTGGAGAAGTTCTTCCAACTAAAAAGAACACTGAGAAAGGAGGGAAATAAACATGTTAGTACCTAAACGTGTAAAACACCGTCGTGAGTTCCGCGGAAAAATGCGTGGCGAAGCGAAAGGCGGAAAAGAAGTAGCATTCGGTGAATACGGCTTACAAGCTGTTGAATCACACTGGATCACAAACCGTCAAATCGAAGCTGCCCGTATCGCAATGACTCGTTATATGAAACGTGGCGGGAAAGTATGGATCAAAATTTTCCCTCACAAATCTTATACTGCCAAAGCTATCGGGGTACGTATGGGTTCTGGTAAAGGGGCTCCTGAAGGATGGGTATCACCAGTTAAACGTGGTAAAATCATGTTTGAAATTGCCGGTGTACCTGAAGAAGTTGCGCGCGAAGCGCTACGTCTTGCTTCTCACAAATTACCAGTGAAAACGAAGATCGTAAAACGTGAGGAAATGGGTGGTGAATCGAATGAAGGTTAAAGAAATCAGAGAATTAACCACTGCCGAAATGCTAGATCAAGAAAAACAATTGAAAGAAGAATTGTTCAATCTTAGATTCCAATTAGCAACAGGTCAATTAGAAAACACTGCACGTATCAAAGAAGTACGTAAATCGATTGCACGCATTAAAACAGTATTGCGTGAACAAGTTAAGTAATAGTGGAAGGAGGCCATTTAGCGTATGACTGAAGAAAGAAATCAACGCAAAGTTTACCAAGGTCGCGTGGTATCAGACAAAATGGATAAAACTATCTCTGTTGTCGTTGAAACAAAGAAAAACCACCCTATCTACGGCAAACGTCTGAACTATTCTAAGAAATACAAAGCACACGATGAAAACAACGAAGCAAAAGTTGGCGATATCGTGAAAATTATGGAAACTCGTCCATTATCAGCTACGAAACGTTTCCGTCTAGTAGAGATTGTTGAAAAGGCAGTGATTATCTAATCACACGAGATTTTCCTATATAGATTGTGAATTGCAAAATCTGAAAGGAGGATACACATCGTGATCCAAGCAGAAAGCCGATTAAGAGTGGCGGACAACTCAGGTGCCCGTGAAATTCTAACGATCAAAGTCCTTGGCGGATCTGGTCGTAAAACTGCCAATATTGGTGACGTGATTGTTGCTACGGTTAAACAAGCAACGCCAGGTGGGGTTGTCAAAAAAGGTGACGTCGTTAAAGCCGTTATCGTTCGTACTAAATCAGGAGCTCGTCGTACAGACGGTTCATACATCAAATTCGATGAAAATGCTGCGGTTATTATCCGTGACGATAAGAGCCCTCGTGGAACTCGTATCTTTGGCCCAGTTGCCCGCGAATTGCGTGAAGGCAACTTTATGAAGATCGTTTCCCTAGCACCAGAAGTATTGTAATAGTGATTCTTATCTAAAGGAGGTGCGAAACAAACATGTTTGTTAAAAAAGGCGATAAAGTTAAAGTTATCACTGGTAAAGACAAAAACAAAGAAGGCGTTGTGCTAGCAGCGTTTCCTAAAAATGACAAAGTCGTTGTTGAAGGTGTCAATGTTGTCAAAAAACACCAAAAACCTTCTCAAACTGCTCCTCAAGGCGGAATCGTTGAAATGGAAGCACCAATTCATGTTTCTAACGTGATGGTGGTTGATCCATCGAACGGTGAAGCTACGCGTGTCGGTTACAAAGAAGTTGACGGCAAAAAAGTCCGCGTTTCTAAGAAAACCGGAGAAGTTCTTGATAAATAATCTGATGAAGGAAGGAGGGGCTAACAGATGAACCGCCTTAAAGAAAAATATTCAAAAGAAGTTATCCCATCATTAATGGACAAATTTAACTACAGCTCAATCATGGAAGCACCAAAAGTTGATAAAATCGTTATCAACATGGGTGTCGGTGACGCTGTTTCTAATGCTAAAAACTTAGACAAAGCTGTTGAAGAATTACAATTGATCTCAGGTCAAAAACCATTGATCACAAAAGCGAAAAAATCTATCGCAGGATTCCGTTTACGTGAAGGAATGCCAATCGGTGCGAAAGTAACTCTACGCGGCGAAAGAATGTATGAATTCTTAGATAAACTAGTAAGTGTGTCATTGCCACGTGTCCGTGACTTCCACGGTGTGAGCAAAAAAGCGTTCGACGGACGCGGAAACTACACTTTAGGTATCAAAGAACAATTGATTTTCCCTGAAGTAGATTATGATTTGATCGACAAAGTACGTGGTATGGATATCGTGATTGTAACAACAGCAAACACAGATGAAGAATCTCGTGAATTGTTGACACAATTAGGCATGCCATTCCAAAAATAAAAAAAGGAGGCGAACTACGTGGCTAAAAAATCAATGATTGCTAAAAACAAACGCCCTGCTAAATTCTCAACGCAAGAATATACTCGTTGTGAACGTTGCGGACGTCCACATTCAGTTTATCGTAAATTTCATCTTTGCCGTATTTGCTTCCGCGAACTTGCCTATAAAGGACAAATTCCCGGCGTGAAGAAAGCTAGCTGGTAAACTATACTCGCATAAAGGAGGTAAATTATCCCATGGTCATGACAGATCCAATTGCAGATTTTCTAACGCGCGTGCGTAACGCAAACATGGTTAAACACGAAAGCCTAGAAGTACCTGCTTCAAAAATCAAACGTGATATCGCTGAAATCTTGAAACGTGAAGGTTTCGTCCGCGATGTTGAATACATTGAAGATGACAAACAAGGCGTGATCCGCGTATTTCTTAAATACGGTAAAAACGGTGAACGTGTTATCACAAACTTAAAACGTATCTCTAAACCAGGCTTGCGTGCTTATGTCAAAGCTGACGAAGTACCAAAAGTATTGAATGGTCTAGGAATCGCGATTATCTCAACTTCTGACGGTGTAATCACTGACAAAGAAGCTAGAGCAAAAAATGTTGGCGGCGAAGTAGTCGCTTATGTATGGTAATTTAAAATATTCCACAAGGAGGTGCCTCTAAGTGAGTCGTATCGGTAATAAGATCGTCGTTCTTCCTGCTGGTGTTGAAATCAAGCAAAACGGAAACGACATTACAGTTAAAGGACCTAAAGGTGAATTAACACGTACTTTCTCTTCTGATATCACAATGAATATCGAAGGAAACGAAGTAACATTCACTCGTCCAAATGATAGTAAAGAAATGAAAACTATCCACGGAACTACCCGTGCAAACTTCAACAACATGGTTGTTGGTGTTTCTGAAGGTTTCCAAAAAGCGTTAGAATTAATCGGGGTTGGGTACCGTGCTCAATTACAAGGGAAAAAACTTGTATTGAACGTTGGTTACTCTCATCCAGTTGAAATCGAAGCGCCAGCTGGAATCGAAATCGAAGTTCCTTCAAACACTTCTGTGATCGTTAAAGGATCAGATAAAGAAGTCGTTGGCGAATTGGCTGCCAATATCCGTGGCGTTCGTCCTCCAGAACCTTACAAAGGCAAAGGAATTCGTTATGTTGGCGAATTTGTACGCCGTAAAGAAGGTAAAACTGGTAAATAGTCGTAATTCTTTACGACTAGCAGCTTAGGCTAGCAAAATTAAAAGAGGTGACAAATTGTGATTACAAAACCAGATAAAAACAAGACACGTCAGAAAAGACATCGTCGTGTACGTAACAAAATCTCTGGTACTGCTGAGTGCCCACGCTTAAACGTGTTCCGTTCGAACAAAAACATCTACGCACAAGTAATTGATGACGTAGCGGGTGTGACGCTAGCAAGTGCCTCTGCCTTAGACAAAGAAGTTTCAGGTGCAACAAAAACTGAACAAGCACAAGCTGTCGGTAAATTAGTCGCAGAACGTGCAGCAGCAAAAGGTATTAAAGTAGTAGTCTTTGACCGTGGTGGATACCTTTACCATGGCCGTGTAGCAGCTTTAGCTGAAGCAGCTCGCGAAAATGGACTGGAATTTTAAGAGAAGGAGGAACACCATTCATGGTTTATATTGATCCAAAACATTTGGAATTAGAAGACCGCGTTGTTGCGATCAACCGTGTAACTAAAGTTGTTAAAGGTGGACGTCGTCTACGTTTTGCTGCATTAGTTGTTGTCGGTGACAAAAACGGACACGTAGGTTTCGGTACTGGTAAAGCGCAAGAAGTACCAGAAGCAATCCGTAAAGCAATCGAAGACGCGAAGAAAAACTTGGTGGAAGTACCAATGGTTGGTTCTACAATCCCTCACGAAGTTATCGGTGTATTCGGCGGCGGACGCATCCTTATGAAACCTGCTGTAGAAGGTTCTGGGGTAGCTGCTGGTGGACCAGTTCGTGCCGTATTGGAATTAGCTGGGGTAGCTGATATCACATCTAAATCTTTAGGTTCTAACACACCAATCAACGTTGTTCGCGCAACAGTTGAAGGTTTAAAACAATTAAAACGCGCTGAAGAAGTGGCAGCACTTCGCGGCAAATCAGTAGAAGAATTAATCGGTTAAGGAGGACACTATAATGGCTGAATTGAAAATTACTTTAAAACGCAGTATTATCGGACGTCCCCAAAACCAACGTGATACTGTAAAAGCGTTAGGTCTTACAAAGTTGAATTCAACAGTTGTAAAACCTGCTAATGATGCAATCAAAGGCATGGTTAACACTGTTTCTCACTTAGTGGACGTTGAAGAGGTCTAAGGATCAGCAGATCTAGTTTGATTAAGGAGGTGCCAAACCTATGAAACTTCATGAATTAAAACCATCAGAAGGCTCACGCCAAGTACGTAACCGTGTCGGACGAGGAACTTCATCTGGTAACGGTAAAACAGCTGGACGTGGACAAAAAGGTCAAAAAGCTCGTTCAGGCGGCGGAGTACGTCTAGGATTCGAAGGTGGACAAACACCATTGTTCCGTCGTTTACCAAAACGTGGCTTTACAAATGTGAACCGCAAAGAATATGCAGTCATCAATCTTGATGTCTTGAACCGCTTTGAAGACGGTGCTGAAGTAACACCTGTTGCTTTACACGAAGCTGGAATCGTCAAAGACGAAAAAGCTGGAATCAAAGTATTAGCTAACGGAGAATTAACGAAGAAATTGACTGTGAAAGCAGCTAAATTCTCAAAAGCAGCTGAAGAAGCAATCGTTGCTGCTGGTGGATCAATCGAGGTGATCTAATGATCAGACTATTGAAGGATGCCTTTAAGGTTAAGGATATTAGATCCAGAATATTGTTCACCGTCTTAATCTTGTTTGTCTTTCGTCTGGGAACACATATTACTGTGCCAGGCGTAGACGCAAGTCGCCTAAATACCATCGCGGATCTACCATTTTTAAACATGTTGAATTTGGTAAGTGGTGGCGCCATGCAACAATTTTCGATTTTCTCGATGGGGGTTTCGCCTTACATCACTGCCTCAATTGTCATTCAGTTGTTGCAGATGGATATCGTCCCTAAATTTGTTGAATGGTCGAAACAAGGTGAAGTGGGTCGTAAGAAATTAAATCAGGCAACACGTTACTTGACGTTGGTATTAGGCTTTGTCCAATCCATGACATTAACGGCTGGATTTAACTATTACACTCAACTCGGGTTTGTAAACAATCCTAATATGGCAACCTATATCGTGATCGGACTGATTTTAACAGCCGGAACGATGTTAGTCACTTGGTTAGGAGAGCAGATCACCGAGCGTGGTATCGGAAACGGTGTGTCAATGATCATCTTTGCGGGGATCATTTCACGCTTACCAGCAAGCATCAAAGAATTGATTGAAGATTACTTCATTAACGTGGATCAATCGGATATCTGGCTAAATGCTATCTTTATGGCGCTGCTTGTGATCGCTGTGTTGATCGTCATTACTTTAGTAACGTATGTTCAACAGGCAGAACGCAAGATTCCGATCCAATATACAAAACGGGTAGCAGGAGCGCCTACCAGCAGTTACCTTCCTTTGAAAGTAAATGCTGCCGGGGTTATCCCAGTTATCTTTGCCAGTTCTTTTATTACAACACCAAATGCGATCATTCAAGCATTAGGTAGTTCATATAGAGGAGAAACTTGGTACGAAGTGGTGCAAACGATCTTTAGTTACAACACTGTACCGGGTGCGATCATCTACACTGTCTTGATCGTTGCGTTTACTTTCTTCTACGCGTTTGTTCAAGTAAACCCTGAGAAATTAGCGGAAAACTTGCAAAAACAAGGAAGTTACATTCCGAGTGTGCGTCCTGGTAAAGGAACCGAAGAATATGTATCACGTTTGTTGATGCGATTAAGCACGGTTGGATCGATCTTTTTAGGATTGGTTGCTTTACTTCCAATCATCGCTCAGATGGCTTGGAATTTACCGCAATCGATCGGTCTAGGTGGAACGAGTCTATTGATCATTATCGGTGTGGCACTTGATACTGCCAAGCAGTTAGAAGGGCTTATGCTGAAACGGAAATATACTGGTTTCATCAATTAAAGTTATTGAAGTGTTGAGGGTTTCCTCAACACTATTCAAAAACTTACAGGAGGAATTAGAATGAACTTCATTTTAATGGGATTACCTGGTGCTGGAAAAGGTACTCAGGCAGAACGTATCGTTGCTGAATACGGTCTTCCTCATATTTCAACAGGCGATATGTTTCGGGCTGCGATGGCGAACGAAACAGAACTAGGCCTTAAAGCAAAATCATACATGGATCAAGGCGCATTAGTTCCTGATGAGGTTACAAATGGGATCGTTAAAGAACGTTTAGCTGAACCTGATACCGAGAAAGGTTTCTTATTAGATGGTTTTCCTCGTACTTTGGATCAAGCAAAAGCGTTAGATGAGATGCTAGCTGACCTTAACAAAAAACTTGATGCCGTTATTGATATTCATGTTCCTGAAGAAGTTCTTGTAGAACGTTTAGCCGGCCGCTTCATGTGCCGCAATTGTGGGGCAACTTATCATAAATTGTTCAATCCTCCCAAAGAGGAAGGAACATGTGATCGTTGTGGAAGTCATGACTTCTACCAGCGTGAAGATGATAAGCCTGAGACGGTCAAAAATCGTCTAGCTGTCAATATCAAAAGCAGTGAACCAATTTTGACTTATTACAAAGACAAAGGGTTATTGCAATCGATTGATGGGGATCGCGACATCGACGCTGTATTCGAAGATGTTCAAAAGATCATTGACTAATCATAGATTGCCCGAGTCCAACTTGCAGCTTAAAACTTTCTCTTGAAATCTTTGACAGGATATGATAGAATATGTCAGTCCGACTTCTACTTTTTATTAAGTAGGAGCATAGTTTGAGAATATCAGGTGGGAACCGAGTTTCCGCCATTTTATCGTGTGAAAATCACAAGTACAAGGAGGTACTGTGCGTGGCAAAAGAAGATATGATTGAAGTCGAAGGTACAGTCGTCGAAACTTTGCCGAATGCAATGTTTAAAGTAGAATTGGAAAACGGACACCAAGTTCTAGCGACCGTTTCTGGTAAGATCCGGATGCACTACATTCGTATTTTACCTGGAGACAAAGTAACGGTGGAATTATCCCCGTATGATCTGAACCGTGGCCGCATTACTTATCGCTTTAAATAATTGTACTCCGTAAAACCACAGGAGGTATTATCATGAAAGTAAGACCATCAGTAAAACCAATGTGCGAACATTGTAAAGTAATTCGTCGTAAAGGACGCGTTATGGTGATTTGCCCAGCAAATCCAAAACATAAACAACGTCAAGGATAATCGGAGGTGTAACAAATATGGCTCGTATTGCAGGAGTAGATATTCCTCGTGATAAACGTGTGGTCGTTTCACTTACTTATATCTATGGTATTGGTAACACGACTGCAAAACAAATTTTAGCTGACGCTGGCGTGTCTGAAGAAGTTCGTGTTCGTGATTTAACGAATGAACAAACAGATGCTATCCGTGCAGAAGTTGATAAATTAAAAGTTGAAGGTGACCTTCGTCGTGAAGTGAACTTAAACATCAAACGATTGATGGAAATCGGTTCTTACCGTGGGATCCGTCATCGCCGTGGATTGCCAGTTCGTGGACAAAACACGAAAAACAATGCACGTACTCGTAAAGGCCCGTCTAAAACAGTCGCAGGCAAGAAAAAATAATTCCTAAGTGAAGGAGGTTAAAACTTCATGGCAGCAAAAAAAGTGAGTCGTAAACGCCGTGTGAAAAAGAATATTGAAGCGGGTATTGCACATATTCACTCAACATTCAATAATACAATCGTAATGATCACTGATACTCATGGTAATGCATTAGCATGGTCATCAGCTGGTTCATTAGGTTTCAAAGGAAGCAAAAAATCTACTCCTTTTGCCGCTCAAATGGCAGCAGAAACAGCTACCAAAGCAGCAATGGAACACGGATTAAGAACTGTTGAAGTAACAGTTAAAGGACCTGGTTCTGGACGTGAAGCAGCAATTCGTTCATTACAAGCAGCAGGTTTGGAAGTGAGTGCGATCCGTGACGTGACTCCAGTCCCTCATAATGGATGCCGCCCTCCAAAACGCCGTCGTGTTTAATGAGTGCTGCTCATTTTGAGTGTAACAAATACGTCATTGAACAAGACACTTTTCGTTTTGAAAGGGGTAATAGATAAGAATGATTGAATTCGAAAAACCAAGAATCGCAAAGATTGATGAAGACAAAGATTATGGCAAGTTCATCGTGGAACCTCTTGAAAGAGGCTACGGAACTACACTAGGAAATTCCCTACGTCGTATTTTATTATCTTCTTTACCTGGTGCGGCAATCACCAATATTCAAATCGATGGAGTTTTACACGAATTCTCAACTGTTAAGGGTGTTCGGGAAGACGTTGCTCAAATCATCTTGAATATTAAAGGTCTTGCATTGAAAATGTACGGGGATGAAGAAAAGACCCTTGAAATTGATATTTCAGGACCTGCTACAGTAACTGCTGGCGATATCATCGTTGATAGTGATGTAGAAATCCTTAACAAAGATATGTATATCTGTACCGTTTCTGAAGGTGCTACGTTCCATGCTCGCTTAACAGTGAAACCTGGCCGCGGCTACGTTCAAGCGGACGAAAACAAAAAAGAAGACATGCCAATCGGCGTTCTTCCAGTCGATTCAATCTATACACCAGTACGTCGTGTCAACTACCAAGTAGAAAACACACGTGTCGGTCGTCGAGATGATTTCGACAAATTAACGATGGAAATATGGACTGATGGCTCAATCGAACCATTGGAAGCAATGAGTTTGTCTGCGAAAATCATGACTGAACATTTAGACATCTTTGTTAACCTAACTGATGAAGCGAAAAACGCTGAAATCATGGTTGAAAAAGAAGAAACACAAAAAGAAAAAATGTTGGAAATGACGATCGAAGAATTAGACTTATCTGTTCGTTCATACAACTGTCTAAAACGTGCAGGAATCAATACTGTACAAGAATTGACAAACAAATCTGAACCAGAAATGATCAAAGTAAGAAACTTAGGCCGTAAATCTCTTGAAGAGGTCAAAGTGAAATTACATGATTTAGGTTTAGGACTACGTAAAGACGATTAAACCGTTTTCGATTACGTTAGTTCGGTTCGTCTGACCGATACAACATTCGAAAGTGAAGGAGGGAAACCACGTGAGTTATCGTAAACTAGGACGCACATCTAGCCAACGTAAAGCGATGTTGCGTGATTTGACAACTGATTTATTCATTAACGAACGTATCGTTACGACTGAAGCTCGTGCGAAAGAAGTTCGTTCAACTGCAGAAAAAATGATCACTTTAGGTAAACGTGGTGATTTGCATGCACGTCGTCAAGCAGCAGCATTCGTTCGTAATGAAGTTGCAAGTGTACGTGAAGAAAACGAAGAAGTAGTTATTGAATCAGCATTACAAAAATTATTCAATGATATCGCTCCTCGTTACACAGATCGCCAAGGTGGATATACTCGTATCTTGAAAACAGAACCAAGACGCGGAGATGCTGCACCAATGGTTATCCTAGAACTTGTTTAAAATCACACTTATCATCACTTTATAGATGTTTACTAAGAGTGTTATGATGTTGGAAGAAACTTTCCGAGTCTAGCTCAGCGCCTACACCTCGATGTATTTCGAGGTGTACGCACTCATCATAAAGTGCTTTTTTTTTACTTTCGATTACCTGTCAAGACAGGTGATGGCAAGTGAAAAAAAGATCTGGAGACAAATCGTGCGCGAATCATTGAAAAACGTGCGCTTTTTTGGTAGTGTTAGAAAGAATTAATCGCAAATGAAGGAGTCTATCATGAAGCCAATCATTGAATTGAATGCTATTACTGTGCGTTATAGCGAAGAAGAGCGTGCCGCGTTAAATAACGTATCCTTTTCCATCAACAAAGGGGAATGGGTGGCGTTGATCGGCCATAACGGCTCTGGAAAATCAACTTTAGCAAAAACCATCAATGGCTTGATCTTGCCACAAGAAGGCAGTGTTTCTGTCGGCGAATTGCCTTTGAATGAAGAAAATATCTGGAATATTCGAAAAATGGTCGGTATGGTCTTTCAAAACCCTGACAATCAATTCGTTGGTTCGACGGTAGAAGATGATGTGGCTTTCGGTTTAGAAAATCAAGGAATCCCGCGAGAAGAAATGCTGGTTCGTGTCAAAGACGCTCTGGAACAAGTACGGATGAGCGAGTTTGCGACCCGGGAACCCGCGCGCCTTTCTGGTGGTCAAAAACAGCGGGTAGCCATTGCCGGCGTCGTTGCACTGCGCCCGGATATCATCATTCTTGATGAAGCCACTAGTATGCTAGATCCAGAAGGCCGTGAAGAAGTGATCGCAACGATCAAAAAAATCAAAGAGAAAAACAATTTGACCGTGCTATCGATCACCCATGATATTGATGAAGCAGCCAACGCCAATCGGGTGCTGGTGATGCGTCAAGGAGAGCTCGTCCGCGAAGGGACACCAGCAGAGATTTTTTCTGCAGGTCCGGAACTGATTGAGCTAGGCTTAGATCTGCCGTTTCCTGAAAAATTAAAGGCGGCACTAAAACAGCGGGGTGTCACGGTACCACAAGCGTACTTAACTGAAGAAGGGATGGTGGATTGGCTATGGACATCCGTTTTGAACAAGTAGGATTCACCTACCAACCGCATTCTCCGTTTGAACAACGGGTTTTGTTCGATATCGATTTAGAGATCAAAGAAGGCTCTTATACCGCCTTAGTCGGTCATACGGGTAGCGGAAAATCTACGTTGCTGCAGCACTTGAATGCATTATTAAAACCAACGACTGGAACGGTCACGATCGGTGAGCGAGTCATCAAACCCGAGTCAGACAACAAAAATCTAAAACCGTTACGTAAAAAAGTCGGGATCGTTTTTCAATTTCCTGAATCCCAATTATTTGAAGAAACCGTTGCGAGAGATATCGCTTTTGGACCGAAAAACTTTGGCATCTCCGAAGAAGAAGCCAAAGGTTTAGCCCAAGAATACATTCAATTGGTAGGTTTAGATGAAAGTTTTCTGGAACGTTCACCATTTGACCTTTCAGGGGGCCAAATGCGCCGTGTAGCGATTGCTGGAGTCTTAGCTATGGAACCAGAAGTTTTGGTCTTAGATGAGCCGACAGCTGGCTTAGATCCACAAGGACGCAAAGAGATGATGGAAATGTTTGATCGCCTGCATCGGGAAAAGAACATGACGATCATTTTAGTGACCCACTTGATGGATGATGTGGCGAACTATGCTGATTATGTCTATGTGTTAGAAAAGGGACGTCTCGTCAAAGCCGGCACGCCGTCCGTTGTGTTTCAAGACACTGCTTGGCTGCAAGAAAAGCAGTTGGGGGTACCGACAGCAACCGCATTTGCGGAGCAACTACAAGCCAGAGGACTGGCATTTGAGCAGTTACCACTAACAGCTGATGAGCTGGCAGATGTTTTAGTAGCAAAGGGGGCGACTGCCCATGATGAATAAACTGATTTTCGGTCGTTTTATTCCCGGAGACTCCTTGATCCACCGTTTAGATCCACGAGTCAAATTGATTGCTAGTTTTTATTTTATTGCGATTATCTTTTTGGCGAATAATTGGCAAAGTTATTTATTAGCGGGTGCTTTTACGCTCTTTTGTATCTCCTTTTCAAAAATCGATTTTGGCTTCTTTATTCGAGGCGTTCGACCGTTGATTTGGCTGATTTTGTTTACCGTGGCGTTACAGATTTTGTTTACTACCGGCGGTGACGTCTATTGGTCTTGGTGGATCTTTAACATCACAGAATTTGGTGTCCAAAATGGGATCTTTATTTTTTGTCGTTTTGTTTTGATCATTTTCATGTCGACTCTGTTGACGTTAACGACGCCCCCATTAGAGCTTTCAGATGCGATCGAATACATTTTGCGTCCTTTAAAAGCGATCCGGTTCCCTGTCCATGAAATCTCACTGATGCTGTCGATTGCGTTGCGCTTTGTACCAACCTTGATGGATGAAACAGAAAAAATTATGAATGCTCAGCGTGCCCGCGGGGTCGATTTCGGCGAAGGGGGACTGTTGCAGAAGATGAAGGCGATCGTTCCTTTATTGATTCCTTTATTTGTCAGCAGCTTTAACCGTGCGGAAGATCTAGCTACCGCTATGGAAGCCAGAGGCTATCAAGGCGGCGAAGGGCGTACCAAGTATCGTATTTTGCACTGGCATCAACGGGACACATTGGTTGTCATCGTTTTTGCGCTCTTTACAGTAGCATTAGTGTTCTTAAGAGGATAAACGAAGACCTATGATTGAAGTCAACCCACGAAAGGTTCTTAACGAAGCAACGAGACTGCTGGCAATCCCAGCGGCTGGTTCGAAAAGGCCTGTCGATCGATCAGACTTTTCTCATAGGCCTTTTTTTGAAAAAATAGAAAGAAACAGGTGATTCAATGGTCCGCTATAAAGCGACGATCGCTTATGATGGTACGAATTTTCAAGGATTTCAGCGTCAACCCAATGGACGAACGGTTCAAGAAGAGATTGAAAAGACATTAACGAAGATGAACAATGGGCAACCGATCCAGATTCATGGCTCTGGTCGCACCGATGCGGGGGTCCATGCGCAAGGGCAAGTGATCCACTTCGATTTCCCTCAAAAGCGTCCACTGGAAAAAATGCGCTTTGGATTAGATACCCAAACGCCAGAAGATGTTGCGGTAAAATCGGTGGAGATCGTTGACGATACCTTCCATGCCCGCTACTTAGTCATTGAAAAAACCTACCAGTTTCGGGTAGACATTGGGAAACCCCGCAGTCCTTTCCGCCGCCATTATGCCAGCTATTATCCGTATCCTCTAGATTTGGAAAAAATCCAACGAGCGTTGCCAGATTTTTTAGGCACCCATGACTTTACCAGTTTTTGTGCGACGGGCAGTTCCGTCGATGACAAGACGCGGACGATCCATGAGGCGTCCATGGCGGTCAATGACGCTGGAGATGAGTTGATTTTTACCTTTCGCGGCGATGGATTTTTGTACAAGATGATCCGGATCATGGTGGGCACATTGCTGAAAATCGGCAATGGACGGATCGCACCTGACAGCATTCCTGCAATCATTGCGCAAAAAGACCGAAATGCGGCAGGTCCCACGGCTCATCCAGAAGGATTGTATTTGGTTCATGTTGCTTATGAATAAGGAAAAACACAAGCTTCGCTGCTCTTACACAACAAGAGATAGCAAAAGCTTGTGTTTTTATTTTTTCTCAGGCAAAACAGAGGTGGTTTCTTGCCAATCTTCAGTCCTTGCCGTCGCGTTTTTAGGCGCAGCAGTGGTGGGTGTTTTTTCCAAGGTACCGGCAGCGACTAAGGCGGCGATGGCTACCAAAAATGCGAAAAGCAAGTAAAGCAGCCAGCTCCAAGCAACGTGATAGCGATTGCCGATGCCTAAAAAGACCATTTGTCCGACAGGTCCCCCTAGTATCACAATGGTGGAAAAGATCCCGCTGCTGATGGCGAGATGTTCTTCATCAATCTCACGAATCAGATGTGCCGAAAAACGAGGATTGATTTTTCCAATCAGATAGCCTTCAGCAAAGAGCAGCGCAATCATGAGCCAACGGTTATGCAGGAAGAGAAAATTCAAGGTCAACAGACATAAAACGAAAGAGGTATACGCAATCAAGCGAACCAGACCGGTATTCTTGAACCAGTCGGCAGCAAACAAGGCGCCAGCGACCATACCGATCGAAGTAGCGATGCCTGCCATCGCAACGGTGTTGCCATAAGTGGCAAACCAAAGCGCAAGGTCATCCAACAGCTGGAGATTTAGTAGACCGCTCGTACTAGCAGCTAAGGTATTGATCAGTAAGGCAAAGAGGATCATCTTTTTAAGAAAAGCCGTACTAGTCAATAATTTAAAAGTATCCGAGAAATTCTGAAAGAGTGGTGTTGCTGCTTGATTGATTTTCCCTGGCACCGCATAGAAGAGCGAGCGGTTCAGGAAGATCACGATCGCGGCTAAGAAAAACGTCACGGCATTGATCAAACCAAAAGCCGCAAAATTATTATTCAGTAAAATGATCCCCCAAGCACCGATGCCTTGAAAGACGATTTGAACGGTGGTTTGACACGCCATTTGAAAGCCCATGGCACTGTCTAAGGAATCAGCAGGCACAAGACGGCGAACATAGGGCAGCTGTAACCCAGAACAATAAGCGCCCAAACAATCAGATACAATGTTGATACCTAGCAAAAGGAAGAAAGACCATAAACTAGGCGGCAGTTGGATCAAAAAAGCGAGTGCCACAAAAAGGACTCCTTGTAAGAGTCGACTGCTGATCATCCATTGCACTTTGTTTTTGGTACGATCGGCTAGATAGCCGGTCAGGATCCTTAAGAGATCAGGGACTAACAGTGCCATGGAGGCTAAGGAAACAGCAAGGGCATTAAAGGGTAATGTACTGGCATAAACTACAAAGACGATATTAAATAAACTCATGCCGATGCCGCTGAGTAAGGCGGCGTTGACTAAGGCACGATAGCCGTTGTTTTGTTGATATTCTTTCATCGAAATCATCCTTTCACGTTCTACGTTGTAAAATCAGTATAGGATGCTTTATACTAAGAAGAGAAAATAATCCACTATAGTGGAATTTAAATGTACCAGGAGCGTACCAGAGGTTACTGTCACGAGTGGTTAACAGCTAAAAGAGTGGCATGTAAATAAGGTGCCGCAGATTTTGTTCCTCAACATTTTATAGGTTTGAATCTAAATTTGAATCTAGAACAGGAAAATTTAATTGCGGAGCTTCATTCGTGAAGTGGGATTGGTTTGGTGTTTGTAGACCGATCGTTGTGAGGAGGATGGTTATGGAAGAAGGAAAACTGTACCGACAATTGCGCAAAGAGCGCGGCTATACGATCGCTCAAGTGGCGGATGAACAAAACAGTCGCTCGTTTATCAGTAAATTTGAGCAAGGTGCTTCAAGTATCAGTATTCATCGATTGGAACGCTTATTAGAAAATATCCATGTCACAGTGGAGGAGTTTTATTATTTGCGTGCGCAACAAAAGGGCGTAAAAGGTCACGACAACCTGATGAGCTTTCCCAGCTATATGACGAGCGAATTTATGGATTTACTGGATCGAATTTTAGGGATCAACAAAGAAGCTTATTTGAGTAACGCCCACGCCCAGAGAAGCAAAGAAGGGCTGGAGGAAATGCGTAGCGAACTGATCGCCGCTTCCAAACAGCATTCTTTTGTTTTTCTGTACCTTGAGATCACAAAGGAGATACATGAAATCAATCTCTCAGGTCCTAAACCCGATCACTCTTCTGGCGACTATATGGAAAAGCTACGCACCAAAACCCGCCCCGTCATTTCCTACCTTACGAAAGTAGACAACTGGGGCGTTTATGAGATTTTGCTGTTTCGTTATTTTCAATTCTTGTTTCCTGTCGAAACCTCCTATCACTTACTGCAGATCGCTATCTCTCGCACAAAAAAAGAACAAGGTTTGTCCTTGATGCGAGAAATTCAAATGGATTTGATTTTTAGTTGTTTTACGACGTTTGTCAATTTTCGCCGCCTGGAGTGGGCAAAAGAGGTGTTGACCATTTCAGAGGAATTATTGGCAGATCGCGGAGACATGCTAAACAGTACGCATCTTCTTTGCTATCAAGGATGGTACTGGTATATTTATGGCGATCAAGAAAAAGGACTGTTGAAAATCGATCAAGGGATTTCGATCTTTCGCGTCTTAAAACAAACCAAAATGGTTAAATTATGGGAGCGATCGTTGCACTCCATCAAGAAAAATGCGGAAGAACCCAACAGTTATCTTATGTTTCGCTAAACGCTCTAAGGGCTAACGGGCTAGGCATTGCTCCCCGAATCGAAGGGGATCTAGCGGGTAATGGATGCTAAGACCACTAGAGCGAACAACTGCGGAACCTGAGCACAAAAAAGAACCAAACTCACCGATCATTGAGCGACACCCATAAGTCAGCTTTTGCTCTAACTTAAGGAGATCGCCTCAAAAAGACGAGTTGGTTCTTTTTCGATTAGGTTTCTGGTGGTTGATCCATGAGTTGGCGTTGGTTGTCCAAGACTTGCTTTTTGGCTACTTGTTTCTGGTAAAACCAAGCAAACAAGATAAACAATGCGATGCAGCCAAAGAACAAGCAAACACCGATAACAAAGCCTTGCGGTAAGAAGGACAGTTCCAAGTGATGGGTGCCACTTGGGATCGTCACACTGATAAAGCCATCTTGAAAGGCCGTGATTGGGACTTCTTTGCCGTCAAGCGTAGCAGTCCAGCCCTTGTCATAAGGGATGGTTGTTACAAGCTGCTGCTCTTTTTCAGTCGTGATGTCGGCTTTGGCACTGCGTTTGCCGACAGTCATAGCGACCCCTCGTTCTTGGATCGCATCAATTGCTTGTTGGTAGGCGTTGGTATTCAAGGTCACGACTTGCGGGTTTTGGAAGGAGATTTCAGGCGTTCCGTAGAAGCTGACGGTGAATTGAACCGTCGTATCGGTCTCATAATGTCCTAAGTCGTAGTATTGACCGTTGATACTGATTTGCGTTTCTCGCTGCTGACCGTTGACTGTCACGGTGGCAGATGAGCTTTCCAATTCTCCGAAGTTGGCAGGGAAGAGACTCAAGTACGCTTGCGAGTTCGCCGGAACCTCCACTTGCCAAGTCACTTCTTTTGCGACATTGCTTTCTTGCTCAGTAAATTTCATATACATGCCGTCATTGGTGATATCTGTATTTTTACTATGGATCACCGTGATCGGCTGAAAGGCAAAATACTCTAAATTTAAATCGGCCAAGCCATTGAAAAGATTTTTCTGGCTCGTCAAGTTGTCGTTTTGCGGCTGTTCAATCGATTCGATGGTCGGTTCAGCCAAGAAACCTAGAGGTAACGCATTTTGATTTTCATAGAGCTTGTATTCACCAGATTCTCCGACTCGTTGAAAGCCGTATTTGGTGAGATTTGGCTTGGAGATATTGTATTTGATTCCTGTAAAAGCATCCATCAGCAAGGTATTATTCGGATAGCGGATATTTAAATTGGTGCCGCGAGACCGAAAGCCCAGCTTATCCAGGTAGCTTGAGGAATTGCGGTTACGAATTGAAGAAAACATGCTGACCCCGCTGTAGCCATAATTGATACTGTCGTTGGAAGAAACAGGATCAAGGTTTTCTAATCGGAAAAAGGTATCATTGTCTTCGTTGGCTTGAGTGACTAGTTTTTTGATGTCCGGATAAGGTTCTGTATACAAACTACGAGAAGCATAGTTCCAATCATTCAAAATTCCGCGAACCATGCCGCTCGTATTGACGGCCATTTCTCCGCAGACGAAGATCAGCATCAAGATCGTCACTCGTTTTTGTGTTAAAAGACCTAATTGCCCGAACCCAATACATAACAAGTAAAGAACAAAGAATACGATCGTTAGCGCAAAGGAAGTAGCGGAAACATATTCATAGGTTCCGGCTCCTTTCAATGCGTAGGAGAGGGCAAATACCACGATCGTAGAAAGACCAATAATGAGAAACAATCCGCGATCTTTTTGCTGAAGTTGCTCCCATCCGTATCCCGCCAGCATGATCACTAAGAAGGAGAACAAATAGGCATAGCGGAAAAGGAACATATTTGGGGCATGCATCCCATGCCAAAAAAGATTCATCGGCACGATATAAAAACTGGCGATCAAAACAGCAAACATGCCAGCGTATAAGAATTTATCTTTCAAGCGGATTTTCTTCGAAACAAAATATAAAATACACAACAGCAACGGCAATAAGCCGATATAGATGAAGGGAATGGAGCCGTATTTTGTCGTATCGTAAACACCGATCATGTTTTTCATCACGAGATCAAAGACATCGGTGGCTTCGGTTTTAAAGGAAGAAATCGTCGTCAATTCTTCCCCGTTCGACCGCAAATCTAATAAGGCAGGTAAGATGATCACCATTGAGGCGCCGCCAGCTAACAAAGAGGTGATGCCGTAAGGAATGATCGCCCCGCGAGCTTGCTTCCAGTTGCGACCCAATTGAACCAAGAAATACATCACGGAAAAGAGACCGATCATAAAGCCCATGTAAAAACTGGATAAAAATAACAGCAGATAACTGATAAATAACACGACTGTTTTTTTCTTTTTCACTAACCGGTCAATACCTAAAATCACTAGCGGTAGATAGATCATGGCATCAAGCCACATGATCAGTTCCGAATGGGCGGTGATGAAGGACATCAAGGCATAACAGACTGCTAAGGTCACATGCTGCCAACGTTGGATCTTAAAGGTTTGGCTGGCATAGAACCAAAACGCCAAGCCCGCACTGCCGATTTTGATCAAGGTTAAAAAGTACAGCGCATCTGGCATTAGCTGATTTGGGAAAAATAAGACGAGGGGAGTGAAGATTCCCCCTAAATAATAGGAGATCAATGCCAGATAATTTAAGCCTAAAGAGGCGTTCCATGTATAAAAGATACTTTGCTTGCCTAAGAGCATATTGCGAAAGCTGGCATGAAAGTTTGAGAATTGCGAAAAGGCATCACTGGCTAAGACACTGCGGCTGCTGCCGGGGTAGATACCGATGGTCAAATAGATCACTGCCATGATAAGAAACGGCAAGAAGAAACTAGCAAGCATATAAGGCCAATGTTGTTTGGCAAATGTTTTTATTTTCGTCACAAGAAGTCACCTGTTCTTTATCAATTTTTTCTTAGTTTACCACAGGTGAATCGATTAAAAAAACAAAGACCTATTTTCTTTAATGAAAACCTAAGTGAAAGCGCACCAAAGAAAAAAGGGTACAAAAAAAGCCGTTCAAAACGAACGGCCGAAAAGGTCTAATTATACGCGCTCAACTTTTCCAGATTTCAAAGCACGAGTTGACACCCAAACTTTTTTAGGTTTTCCGTCAATCATAACGCGAACTTTTTGCAAGTTAGGTTTCACAGTACGTTTTGTCGCATTCATTGCGTGAGAACGATTGTTTCCACTTGCAGTTTTACGTCCAGTAAAGTAACAAACTTTAGCCATGTGGTTATTTCCTCCTTTGCCTTGATGTTGGAGCGCTATTTCAGCTCATACCATCTGAATTTATCACAGAAAGGTGAAAAAAGCAAGAGTAATCTTCAAGAAACATTGACTTTTCCCAGTAAACATTGTAAATTAAACAAGGTCGAAATGCAAGACGTTTGGTCAGAAAGCCCCTTTTCATATGTCTCATCCTTTTATTTGCGGTACAGCTATGATAAAATATGTAAGAAGAAAGATGGGTCATGCCCATTGAAGGAGGCTATAAAATGGCTGTAAAAATTCAAACCTCATCAGGTATTATTGAAATCAGCAATGAAGTCATTGCAACAGTGGTCGGAGGCGCAGCAACAGATGTGTTCGGCATTGTTGGTATGGCTAGCAAGAAACAAATCAAAGATAACATCAATGAAATTTTACGAAAAGAAAATTATTCTCGCGGTGTCGTTGTCCGCCAAGAAGAAAACGGCATTGCAGTGGATGTATACACGATTGTTAGCTATGGAACAAAAATTTCCGAAGTTTCCCGCAACGTGCAGGAAAAAGTGAAATACAACTTAGAAACGATGCTAGGTGTATCTGCGAACTCGGTAAATGTATTTGTTCAAGGCGTACGTGTACTGCCAGATTAGGCAAGGGATCCGTTCATGGCGGATGATTTTAAGGAGGACTATCTAAGTGAAGGTAACGAATATCAGCGCAAGTCAGTTTCAAGAAATGGTGCAGGCAGGCGCGGCTCGTCTACAAGTTAATGCAGAGTTTGTCAACTCATTGAATGTGTTTCCTGTTCCAGATGGAGACACCGGGACAAACATGAATCTATCCATGACCAGTGGAGCAAAAGCTGTCGCAGATGCGACTTCAGAAAACGTCGGCGATCTTGCCGCTACACTTTCAAAAGGACTATTGATGGGCGCACGTGGGAATTCCGGCGTCATTTTGTCTCAATTATTCCGCGGTTTTTCTAAAGCTATCCCGACCGCAGAAACACTCACTGCACCAGAATTGGCTCAAGCCTTTACTCATGGAGTAGAAACCGCCTATAAAGCAGTCATGAAACCTGTGGAAGGAACCATCTTGACTGTGGCACGCATCTCAGCTGAATATGGCGAGAAAAAAGCACAAACTACCGATGATTGTATCGAAGTGATGAAAGCCGTGGTTCACGGCGCAAAACGTTCATTGGCGAAAACCCCTGATCTATTGCCCGTCTTAAAAGAAGTCGGCGTGGTAGATAGCGGCGGTCAAGGATTGTTGTTTATCTATGAAGGCTTCTTAAATGCATTGACTGGGGAATACCCAGCCGATGAAATCTTCGAACCTTCCCCAGCGGCTATGGACGAAATGGTCAATGCCGAACATCATCGCAGCGTTCAAGGGCACTTAGCGACAGAAGACATCACCTTTGGTTACTGTACAGAAATCATGGTGAAGATCGGTGAAGGTCCGACTGTAGATAGTGAATTTGATTATGAAACATTCCGTAATTACTTAAACGAGTTAGGGGATTCCTTATTAGTGGTCAATGACGATGAGATCATCAAAGTCCATGTCCATACGGAACATCCCGGCGAAGTTATGAATTATGGTCAAAAATTTGGCTCGTTGGTGAAAATCAAAGTCGATAACATGCGTCTTCAGCATGAAACGATCTTGGAACACGATCAGCAAGAAGCAAAAACTGCACCAGTAAAACGTCCGCGGACACCATTTGCGATCATCGCGATCGCGGCTGGCGAAGGCTTGAAAGAATTGTTTACTAGCCTAGGCGCTTCTTATGTCATCAGTGGTGGCCAAACGATGAACCCAAGTACAGAAGACATTTTGGTGGCAATCAATGAAGTCAATGCTGATCAAGTGATCGTATTACCGAACAACAAAAATATCTTTATGGCTGCGCAGCAAGCAGCGGAAGTTTCCGAGATTCCAGTAGCGGTTGTTGAAACACGGACGATCTCTCAAGGGATGACGGCGATGCTAGCCTTCCACGAGCAATCCACACTAGCTGAAAACCAGCAAGCGATGACTGATGTCTTAGCAAGTGTTGTCAGTGGCTCAGTGACCCATGCGATCCGTAATACATCAATTGATGGCATCGAAATCACAGAAGGCGACTTCTTAGGAATGGTGGACGGCAAAATCGTTGTTTCTGTTCCCGATCGTTTCTCTGCTTCTATGACTACCTTAGAAAAAATGATCACAGAAGATACTGAGATCGTCACCATCATTATCGGTGAAGAAGGCAAAGCCAAAGAAGCAGCGAAAATCGAAGAAGCGATCGTTGAACTGCATCCTGAGATCGAAGTAGAGATCCATCAAGGAGATCAGCCGGTTTATCCATATCTTTTCTCAGCAGAATAAACAAATTAGGCGGCGGGGGCAAAAATCATAGATGATTTTTGGCTCCGTCTTTTTCTATGAATGCAGGAACCTCTGCAATAAACAAAATCACTTTGGAAAAGGAGGGTACCTATGCTAAATCAGCCACTTACGGTATTAAAGGGTGTCGGGGAAAAACGCGCCCAAGACTTGGCAAGTTTAGGGATCGAAACCATCGAAGACCTGCTGAAGTATTATCCGTTTCGTTATGAAGACATTCAAGAACGGCAATTAGCGGAGATTCAAGACCAAGAAAAAGTAACGATCAAGGGGATCGTCGTTTCCCCGCCGGTCGTCAATCGCTTTGGTTATAAGAAAAGTCGGTTGCAATTTCGCATGATGCAAGACCACGATGTCTTTAATGTCTCCTTTTTCAATCAGCCTTATTTGAAGGATAAAGTAGAGGTTTCAGAAGAGATCGCCGTCTATGGCAAATGGGACGCCAAACGCAAAGGACTGACGGGGATGAAAATTCTCGGCAGCAAGAGCGCAGAAGACTTTGCCCCAATTTATCATGTCAATAAAGTCGTGCGTCAAAGTGTGTTGATCGAACTGATCAAACAGGCATTTCTTGATTTTGGTGATCAGATCACAGAGATCTTGCCTTTGTCATTGATCGAAAAATATCGCTTGTTGGATCGGAAATCCGCGATGTTTGCAATGCATTTTCCCAAAGATCCCCAAGAGAGCCATCAAGCGAAGCGTCGGGTGATTTTTGAAGAGTTCTTTTTGTTCCAAATGCAGATCCAAGGACTGAAGAAAAGCGAAAAAGCCGAGAAAAACGGCTTGGCGATCGATTATGATGTGCAACGCTTGAAAGAATTTACTCGTAAACTGCCCTTTGAATTGACGAATGCGCAAAAGCGCGTGACCAATGAAATCTGCCATGACCTGAAAAGTCCGCAGCACATGCAGCGGCTCTTGCAAGGAGATGTAGGGAGCGGGAAAACAGTCGTTGCGGCGATCACCCTCTATGCTACGATGACGGCTGGCTTTCAGGGCGCACTGATGGTGCCGACTGAAATTTTGGCCCAACAGCACCTAGAAAGCTTGAATCAACTCTTTGACCCCTTAGAAGTGACCACCGCTCTTTTGACAGGCTCGACCAAACCAAAAGAACGGCGGGTCATCTTAGAACAATTAGCAGCCGGGGAGATCGATATCATCGTTGGGACCCATGCGCTGATCCAAGAAAGGGTAGACTTTGCACATCTTGGCTTAGTCATCACCGATGAACAACACCGTTTTGGGGTCAATCAGCGAAAAGTATTAAGGGAAAAAGGCTATCTGCCTGATGTGCTCTTTATGACCGCCACACCAATCCCACGTACACTAGCGATCACCGCCTATGGCGAAATGGATGTTTCGGTGATCGATGAAATGCCGGCAGGACGGATTCCTGTAGAGACTCGCTGGGTCCGGCCACCGCAGTTTGAATCGATCTTAGAGTGGGCGCAAAAAGAATTGGCACAGGGGCATCAGATGTATGTCATCTGTCCTTTGATCGAAGAATCCGAAATGCTGGATGTCAAGAATGCCACGGAGATTTATGAGCAGCTGCAAAGTTATTTTTCCCCAACCTATCAAGTAGGGATGTTGCACGGGAAAATGAAGAATCAAGAAAAAGACACTATTATGGAAGCATTCAAAGAAAATCAACTGCAGATCTTGGTTTCCACGACGGTCATCGAAGTAGGGGTCAATGTTCCCAATGCGACAGTGATGCTGATCATCGATGCTGATCGTTTCGGATTAGCCCAGCTCCACCAATTACGTGGACGGGTAGGACGCGGCGCCGATGCTTCTTACTGTATTTTGATCGCGAACCCGAAAAATGAGACGGGGGTCGAACGAATGAAAATCATGACAGAAACCACCAACGGCTTTGTAGTCAGCGAAAAAGACCTACAGTTGCGGGGGCCAGGAGAAGTCTTCGGCAATCGACAATCGGGCTTGCCAGAGTTTGCGGCTGCCGATTTGGTCGCGGATGCCCATATTCTAGAAGTGGCACAAGTCGAAGCTACCCAGCTTTGGCAAAAAAACAGCTGGCAGCTGTTGCCAGAATTTTCGGCATTGGCGAACTATTTGGCAGCAAAAAAAGCAGACAAACAATTTTTTGATTAAAGAATATGCTATACTGATTGGGAAAATGAAGGGAGTGGCAGCGAGATGCGGATTGCTGTTGATGCAATGGGCGGAGACAACGCCCCAAAAGCGATCGTAGAAGGAGTCATGCTGGCGAAAAAAGACTTTCCAGAGATTGAATTCCTCCTTTACGGAAAAGAAAATGAAATCAAAAAATACATGACGGATGATAAAAATGTCACTATCATCCACACAGATGAAAAAATCAATAGTGATGACGAACCCGTCAAAGCAATCAGACGGAAAAAAACTGCTTCAATGGTCTTAGCGGCACAAGCAGTGAAAAATGGCGAAGCAGATGCGATTTTTTCAGCTGGAAATACCGGTGCCTTGTTAGCGGCTGGTTTGTTTATTGTCGGTCGGATCAAAGGAATCGATCGTCCAGGATTGATGTCCACAATGCCAGTGATCGGCAAAGATGCTGGCTTTGATATGCTGGATCTAGGTGCCAATGCCGACAATAAACCAGAACATTTGGCAAACTATGCCGTCTTAGGATCCTTTTACGCCCAAAAAGTTCGTGGGATCAATCGACCACGGGTCGGCTTGTTAAATAACGGAACGGAAGAAACCAAAGGTAGTGAATTAACGAAAAAAGCCTTTGAACTGCTGTCAGCGGATCCTACGATCCACTTTATCGGCAATGTCGAAGCCCGGGAATTACTGGATGGTGCAGCTGACGTCGTCGTGACAGATGGCTTTACTGGGAACGCTGTTTTGAAATCGATCGAAGGAACCGCCTTGAACTTGATGGCGTTGTTGAAACAATCGATTCTTGATTCAGGTACCAAAGGAAAATTAGGCGCATTGTTACTGAAAGATGCATTGCGGAAAGTGAAAAATGAAATGGATTATGCGAAACATGGCGGGGCCGTATTGTTTGGTTTGAAAGCACCAGTCATCAAAACCCATGGTGCGACAGGACCAGAAGCGGTAGCGTACACCATCAAGCAGATCCATACGATGCTAGCAACAGATGTCGTGGCACAATTGGTCGCCCACTTTGAAGAAATGCCGGCTGCAAAAGACGAAACGCAATCATAATGCAATCATTGTAATGAAATTGCAAAAAAATCTAGACAAAAAGCATAGAAAGCAGTACAATGTTTGTTAGCCATTCTATGTTTTGTGCAAACGCGTGGAGGTGAAGCCAGTTGACACGAGATGAAGTATTCAAGAAAGTTGCGGTCGTAATCGCCAATCATTTTGAAATTGACGCAGAGAACGTAACGGATACGATGAGCATTAAAGACGACTTGAACGCTGATTCGATCAGTGTGATGGAATTCGTCCTTGAACTAGAAGATGAATTTGGTACCGAGATTTCTGATGAAGATGCCGAGCAGATCGAAACAGTCGGTGGAGCGGTTGATTATATTTCAAGCCATCTTGCTTAAGACAGACATAAGAGCTAAGTCCTAGATGACTTAGCTCTTTCTTTCTCATAATTGATCCGCTGTGATTTGGGCGGTTTTTCTTTAGAATCGAAATCAAAAAAACGATCGTTAAACCTGACATGACGGCGTTGGAAGCGTAATGTAAATTTTCTGAAAATTCAGTGTATTAAGTTTTCTGGGACTTGCATTATTGTTAGCATTTCTATATAATTATTAAGAATATATTATACAATGTTAAGAAAGCTTTTGGAAATGAAATGCATGTTCCTTCTTTTTTACATTAAAACGCAAGACATCTTAGAAAGTAGAGAGGGGTATTCGATTGTCCAGAGATAATCAATTACTAGATGTTCAAAACCTTCACACAGGTTTTCGTATCAAAGACGATTACTATGACGCAGTAGATGGTATTTCTTTTACACTGGATCGTAATGAGATCTTAGCAATCGTAGGAGAATCTGGTTGCGGAAAAAGTACGTTGGCTACAACGATCATGGGGCTACATGACCCAAACAACACGAAAATCACTGGGGAAATCTTATATAAAGATTTAAACTTGTCAAACTTAAATGAAACGTTATACAACAAAATTCGCGGAAATGATATTGGGATGATTTTCCAAGATCCGTTGTCTGCACTGAATCCGTTGATGCGGATCGAAGACCAAATCAAAGAAGGTTTGTCTTATCATACAGATATGAATGCCGAACAGCGCCAAGCACGAGCATTAGAATTATTAGAACAAGTTGGGATTCCAAATCCGCCACGTGTAGGACGTCAATACCCTCATGAATTGTCTGGTGGGATGCGTCAGCGGGTCATCATCGCGATCGCGATTGCTTGTAAACCGCCAATCATCATTGCGGATGAGCCAACGACAGCGTTGGACGTGACGATCCAAGCACAGATCCTTGATCTACTAAAAGATTTGCAAGAAGAAACGCAAACGGGGATCATTTTGATCACCCACGATTTAGGTGTCGTAGCGGAGATGGCCGACCGAGTAGCCGTAATGTATGGGGGACAGTTTGTGGAAGTCGCATCAGCCGAAGAGTTGTTTGCCAATCCGAAACATCCATACACCCGCTCATTGCTTAACTCGATCCCTCAAGAAAATTCTCAAGACAGTGAACTGCATGTGATCGAAGGGGTGGTTCCTTCCTTGAAAAATATGCCTCGGACTGGTTGTCGATTTGCTGCACGGATTCCTTGGATCCCTGAAAGCGACCACGAAGCAAACCCAGTCTTGCATGAAGTAGCACCTGATCATTTGGTCCGTTGCACATGCTACAAGCATTTTCATTTTAGAGACGAAGAAGGAGAAGTGTAGATGACAGAATTAATTACAATCAAAGATCTGAAAGTCCACTATCCTATTCGCAGCGGATTCTTCAACCGCGTCACGGATCACGTGTACGCCGTTGATGGTGTGGACTTCGTCATTGAAAAAGGAAAAACCTACGGATTGGTTGGTGAGTCTGGTTCTGGTAAATCCACAACTGGGAAAGCTATCGTTGGGTTAGAAAAAATCACTAGCGGCGAAATCATTTATGATGGGCAAGACGTGACTAAACGTTCTGTCCGCAAGAAAATGAACTACAACAAAGATGTCCAAATGATTTTCCAAGATTCAATGTCTAGCTTGAATCCTAAAAAACGTGTGGTGGACATTATCGCAGAACCATTGCGCAACTTTGAACGCTTAAGCGATCAAGAAGAGAAAACACGTGTGAAAAGTTTGTTGGATATCGTTGGGATGCCAGAAGATGCCCTATACAAATATCCGCATGAATTCTCTGGCGGACAACGTCAACGGTTAGGGGTTGCCCGTGCGGTAGCTTCCAATCCAAAACTGATCGTCGCCGATGAGCCGGTTTCAGCTCTTGACTTATCCGTGCAAGCACAGGTACTGAACTTTATGAAACGGATCCAGCAAGAATTCGGCTTAAGTTTCTTATTTATCTCTCATGACTTAGGGGTCGTAAAACATATGTGCGACAATATCGCCATCATGTACAAAGGCCGCTTCGTTGAGATCGGGACTCGGGAAGATATCTACCAAGACCCGCGTCACATCTATACAAAACGTTTATTATCAGCGATTCCTCAAATCGACGTAAAAAATCGCGATGCTCACAAAGAAAACCGCCGCAAGGTCGAGTTGGAATATGTGACCCATCAAAAAGATTACTACGACGAATCTGGCAGAGTGTATGACTTGCGTAAAATCACCGAGTCGCACCAAGTCGCATTGAAAAACGGGGGTGCTGAATAATGTGGAAAACAATTCTACGTCGTTTGTTGTTGATGATCCCACAAGTCATTATTTTGAGTATCTTGATTTTCTTGATCGCACAAGCAATGCCTGGGGATCCATTTACTGGTTTGATCAATCCAAACCAAGATCCAGCTGTTATTGAGCGGATGCGTGAAGCCGCTGGTTTGAATGACCCATGGTATACCCAGTATTTCCGTTGGATCGGAAATGCCTTAAAAGGGGACTTTGGACAAAGCTTCATCTTTAAATTGCCTGTTTCAACATTATTAGCAGGACGTATCAGCAATACATTGTGGTTATCTTTATTGACGGTCATTTTGACTTACGTGATTGCCATTCCTTTAGGGATGTGGGCAGGACGTTACCAAAATTCATTGCTTGATAAAGTCGTCGTTGTTTACAACTTCTTCAGTTTCGCCGTACCGTTGTTTATCTTTGCGTTGATCGCATTGTTCATCTTCGGTTACCGATTGGCTTGGTTCCCAACGGGTGGTTCCGTTGCACCGGGGGTCAGCGGCATGGCTGAGTTTTGGAGTCGCTTGTATCACCTACTATTACCGGCAATCACTTCTGCATTATTAGGAACAGCAGTGACGATCCAATACTTGCGAAGTGAAGTCATTGATTCGAAATCATTGGATTTCGTTCGTACCGCTCGTTCAAAAGGGGTACCAACGAACAAAGTCTTCTCACGTCACGTTTTCCGGAATGCATCGTTGCCGATCGCATCACAAATGGGCTATGAGATCACGTCATTGATCGCAGGTTCTGTGGTCATTGAGAAAATCTTCGCCTACCCAGGTGTCGGAAAACTGTTTATCGATAGTATCGTCCAACGGGACTATGCCGTGATCACTTCACTGACATTGATCTTAGGACTAGCGACCTTGATCGGTACGCTGCTGTCAGATATCATCATGAGTATTGTCGATCCAAGAATCAGAATCCAGTAATAGGAGGGGATAAATGTGTCTGAAAAGAAAGAAAAAGTACTAAAACAAGAGAGCATCCCGCCTATGGGATTGAAAATGATTTTTCGCGAATTCTTAAAAGATAAAATGGCGATCTTTTCATTAGTTTTGTTAGTCGCAGTTTTATTATTCGTGTTTATCGGCTCGGCAGTTATCGATCAATCACAAGTGATGCGTGTCAGCATCCTTGATAAATACGCTGTACCTGGCGCGATTTCGCCAAACGGCGGCACCTACCTTTTAGGGGCGGATGAAGGTGGCCGTGATGTTTGGGGACAATTGATCATCGGTGCGCGTAACTCAATCTTGATTGGTTTTTCAATCACGATCATTACGTCGATCGTTGGGGTCGGACTAGGGATCATCTCAGGTTACTACGGCGGCATCATTGATAACATTTTGATGCGTATTGTTGACTTCGTTATGATTTTGCCGATCATGTTGATCATTATCGTTATCGTATCGATCGTACCTCGTTATAACGTTTGGACCTTTATATGGGTCATGAGTGCCTTTTACTGGGTCGGAAAAGCAAGGCTCTTCCGAAGTAAGACCCTTTCAGAAGGCCGTCGCGACTATGTTAGTGCATCGAAAACCCTCGGAACCAATGACTTTGTCATCATGTTCCGCGAAATCATGCCGAACCTTAGCTCATTGATCATCACCAACTTAACAATGAACTTTGCAGCGAATATCGGTATTGAAACGACACTAACATTCTTAGGTTTTGGTCTGCCGACCAATGTTCCAAGTTTGGGAACACTGATCGGATATGCCAGCAGCGGTGATGTGCTGGTCAACAGACAGTGGATCTGGTTACCCGCATCAATTCTAATTTTAGTCTTGATGTTGAGTATCAATTACGTTGGTCAAGCATTTAAGCGTTCAGCGGATGCGCGTCAACGACTAGGATAAACAAGGAGGATACAGGATGAAGAAAAATATTTTTGGTATGGTCACTCTTTTGTCAGTGTTAGCATTGGCAGCTTGTGGCAGCAACGGCGGCGGAACCGATTCTTCTGGTGGCGGCAATGCAGCAAACGATACGGAAGATGTAAGCAACTTCCCAATCGAAGTTAGCAATGATGCAGAGGCAATCGAAGGTGGTACTTTGGATGTTGCAGTAGTGATGGATACGCAATTCCAAGGGTTGTTCCAAACAGAATTTTATCAAGATAACTATGATGCACAATTTATGTTGCCAAGTAATGAAAGTTTATTCGTCAATGACGCTGATTTCAAAATTGTTGACGGCGGGGCTGCAAATCTTGAGCTAGATGAAGACAACAACACAGCAACAATTACTTTACGCGACAATCTGAAATGGTCTGATGGCGAAGATGTTACGGCAGATGATATCATCTTCACATACGAAGTAATTGGTAACAAAGATTATACTGGTATTCGTTATGATAGTAACTTTACTAACATTGTTGGTATGGAAGATTACCATGATGGCAAAGCTGATACTATTTCTGGTATCACCAAAGAAAGTGACAAAGTCGTTAAAATCGAATACAAAGAAGTTCACCCTGGTATGATGCAAGCAGGTGGTGGTATTTGGGCTTCTGCATTACCAAAACACGCCTTTGAAGGAATCGAAGTCAAAGATATGGAATCAAGCGATCAAGTTCGTAAAAATCCAATCGTCTTCGGACCATATGTAATGTCAAATATCGTAGCTGGTGAATCCGTAGAGTACGTTCCAAACGAATACTATTATGGAGATAAGCCAAAACTAGATAAATTATCATTTAAAGCAGTTCCAACTTCATCTATTGTTGAAGCGATGAACGCAAAACAATATGATATGGCTTTATCAATGCCGACAGATACGTATCCTACTTATAAAGATACTGATGGTTATCAAATCTTAGGCCGAACAGATACTGCTTACACCTATTTAGGTTTCAAATTAGGTAAATGGAATGCTGATGAAGGAAAAGTAGAATATAATCCTGATTCAAAAATGGCTGACAAATCATTGCGTCAAGCAATGGGGTATGCATTAGATAATGATGCTGTCGGAAGCCGTTTCTACAATGGCTTGCGCACAAATGCAACGACATTGATCCCACCAGTATTTGGCTCATTACACAATACAGATGTTGAAGGTTATACTTTAAACATCGACAAAGCAAATCAATTACTTGATGATGCTGGCTACAAAGATGTCGATGGCGACGGTATGCGTGAAGACAAAAATGGTGAGAAATTGACCATCAACTTTGCTTCAATGTCCGGTGGCGAAACAGCACAACCGTTAGCAGATTACTACATCCAACAATGGAATGAAATCGGACTTGATGTACAATACACAACAGGTCGCTTGATCGACTTCCAAGCATTCTATGACAAATTGGAAAATGATGATCCTGAGATTGATGTTTACCAAGGTGCATGGAATACTGGCTATGACCCATCACCAATGGGCTTGTATGGACCTAACTCTGCGTTCAACTACACTCGTTTTGAATCAGAAGAAAATACGAAATTGCTAGAAGCAATCGATTCAAAAGATTCGTTTGACGAAGCAAAACGTAAAGAAGCGTTTGATGCATGGCAAGAATATGCTGCTGATGAAGCATTTGTTATCCCAACACTTTACCGTAGTGCGGTGTTACCTGTATCAAATCGTGTCAAAGACTTCACATGGGCCTATGATGTGAATTACAATCCTTGGGCAACAATTTCAGTTACAGCTGAATCTCGTTAATCAATGATCGATGAAAAGACGTCCTTTCTGGGACGTCTTTTTTTCCTGTTTTTTTGCGGGTATCTGAGGAAAACAGGCTTTTTTATACAGGAGAAGATTAAGTAGATAAATTTTTATTACAGTCTTTCCAAGAATTTGGAGGAAACATTTCATAATTCGGCAAAAACCAGTATAATAGGGAAGTGTCGATAAACTAATGAAGGAATGTGACAAATGAATACACAATTAACGAAAGAACTAAAAGAAAAGTTTGATATTGTGTTCCATGATGTAGATCTGCTTGAACAAGCGTTTACGCATTCATCTTATGTGAATGAGCACCGCAACTTGCACTTGTCAGATAACGAACGTTTAGAGTTTTTGGGCGATGCTGTCTTAGAGTTGATCGTTTCACGGTATTTGTATCGTGAATTGCCAGATCTGCCCGAAGGTAAGCTGACGAAGCTACGGGCGGCAATCGTTCGCGAAGACAGTTTATCCATGTTTGCCAAAGATTGCCGATTCGATGAATACATTCGTCTAGGCAAAGGGGAAGAAAACTCTGGCGGTCGTAAACGACCTTCTTTGCTTTGTGATCTATTTGAAGCCTTTTTAGGTGCGTTATACTTGGATCAAGGACTGGAAAGTGTCAGCGGCTTTTTGACGAAAGTTGTTTTTCCAAAAGTAAAAGCAGGTGCTTTTTCCCATGAGATGGATCATAAGACCCGCTTGCAAGAAGTCTTGCAGCGTGGTGGCGATGTTTCCATCAATTATCGTTTGATCAAAGAAGCAGGCCCCGCCCATGAACGGATTTTTTGGACGGAAGTCTATTGCGATGATACCTTGATCGGAAAAGGACAAGGAAAATCGAAGAAATTATCAGAACAGGACGCCGCGGCGAATGCCTTGGCGGATCTTGAACAGTAAGAGAGGACTGGCGGAGTGTATTTAAAACGAATAGAGATTGCCGGCTTTAAATCCTTTGCCGACCGAACAGTCATTGATTTCGAACATCGTGTGACTGCAGTCGTCGGACCAAATGGCAGCGGCAAGAGCAATATTACCGAAGCGATTCGTTGGGTTTTAGGAGAACAATCTGCCAAAAATCTACGTGGTGGCAAAATGCCTGATGTTATTTTTGCAGGTTCTGACACCCGCAGAGCGCTAAATATAGCGGAAGTGACGATCGTTTTAGACAATAGCGATCATTACTTGCCGATGGATTACAGTGAGATCAGCGTGACTCGCCGCTTGAGAAGAACCGGCGAAAGCGACTTTTTCTTAAATAAACAAGCTTGCCGCTTAAAGGACATCCAAGAGTTATTTATGGACTCTGGGCTGGGGAAAGAATCATTTTCGATCATTTCCCAAGGCAAGGTAGAAGCAATTTTCAGCAGCAAACCAGAAGACCGTCGTGGGATTTTTGAAGAAGCGGCGGGGGTATTGAAGTACAAACAGCGGAAAAAGAAAGCCGAGCAAAAGTTGTTTGAAACGGAAGACAATTTAAGCCGTCTACAAGATATCATTTATGAACTAGAAGATCAGTTGGTGCCTTTGGCAGCCCAAAGTGACGCAGCCAATCGCTTTTTAGCGTTAAAAGAAAAATTGACGACGGTTGATGTGGCCTATGCGGTCTTAGAGATCACGAAAGCAAAAGAAGCGTGGGAGACAGCCAAAGCTCAACTGAGTACCTTTAACCAAGAACTGGCGCAGATTTCCGAAAAGATCAACCAAGGGGAACTGTCGCTACATTCTTTGCGGCAACAACGTACCGCCTTTGATGAAACGTTGGAGCGTTTGAATCAGCAGCTTTTAGAGGTCACCGAAGGACTGAAGCAAGCCGAAGGGCAAAAAGAAGTCTTAGATGAGCGATCAAAACATACGCAAAAAAGCTCCGCGGAATACCAAGAAACCCTAGAGGAAGTTACGGAACGGGTCACGCTTTTAAATGAAGAAAAAGCGGAACTGATCGGCTTGCTTTCACAAAAGAATCGGAGTGTGCAGGAAGTTGAAGCAGCGATGCTGGCGTGTCAGCAAGAGCAGGAAAAGTACCAACGTTCAGCAAAAGAAATCATTGAAGAATTGCGTAGCCAATATGTCGAAGCCATGCAAGAGCAGGCAACGATCGGAAACGAATTGAAATACTTGGAGCGTCAATACCAGCAAGAAGCCGCGAAAAATCAAACGGCGTTGAGCAAGCAGACGCAAATGAATACGTCGTTGAAAGAAAAGACGACGGAAGCACAAATCGTGGAAGAACAGCTAACGCAGGCTAAGGCGATTTTAGAAGAACAACGCAAGCAATATATCCATCTTCAAGAAAAAGCTCAAACCAACAAAAAACGCTTTGATGAAGAACAAAAGAAAATGTATCAGTTAATGAGTCAAGTGCAGCAAGTACGTGCGAAACAGCGCAGTCTGCAAGATATTCAAGAAAATTATAGCGGTTTTTATCAAGGCGTTCGCTTGATTTTGAAAAACAAACAACAGATCAGCGGCATCGTTGGCGCAGTAGCGGAGTTGATCGATGTGCCACAAGACTATACCGTGGCGATCGAGACCGCACTAGGCGCCGCTGCACAGCATGTCGTCGTTGAAAATGAACGAGATGCACGGGCAGCCATCACGTATTTGAAAGAAAATCGCGGCGGTCGTGCCACTTTCTTACCGTTGACGACCATCAAAGCCCGTCATTTGCCAGATTATGCCCGCAATCAAGCTAAGCAAGTGTCTGGCTTTATCGGTGTTGCCAGCGAATTGGTCCAGTCGCCTGAACACATCCAAACCATTACGGATAACTTGTTAGGCAGTATCTTGATTGCCGAAGACTTGCAAAGTGCCAATGCGTTAGCACGGGCATTGAACTATAGCTATCGGGTCGTTTCTTTAGAAGGGGATGTCATGAATGCTGGCGGTTCCATGACGGGTGGCGCAACGAAGAAAAATGCCGGTAGTTTGTTTAGCCAAAGCAATGAGCTGCAACAATTGACGGCACAAGCGGCACAACTGGATGAGCGGCTTTTAAAAACGGAAAAGCAAGTCCAGCATTTTGAAGCAGCGACCAAAGAAGCACAAGCAGCACTAGAAGAATTGCGGACGCAAGGGGAACAGGCTCGTATGACGGAGCATGAGCTGCAAAGCCGCTTACAAAATCTTGAGAATGACCTGAGCCGCTTGAAGCAAGAGCAGCAAGTGTTTGATTTTGAACATCGCGAAGTGCAAGCCTTCTTTGAAGAATATGATGAGAAGAAGACGAGTTTGGAAGAACAGCAAAAGAATATTGCGGCGCAATTGGCGAAAATCGATCAAGATATTCATCAAATGAATGCCGAAGAAGACTTGATCGAGGAAAAACGCCAAACCTTAGCACAAGAAAGTGCGCGCTTGCAGGCAGCTTTCGCCGTTCAAAAAGAACAAGTGGCGCATTTGCAGCAAAAAATTGCCGCTACGAATCAAGCATTGGAAGAAAACGAAGCGCGTCAGCACTCCTTAGAACGGCAGTTAGCTGCCTTGACAAGTAACGTCAGCGATCATGAGTTTTCAGAAGAAAACATTCTTCAGCGAATTGAAGCATTCACAAAAACCAAGCAGCAGGTAACAGCGGAATTGACGGTGATTCGTGAACAACGGCAAGTGGTTCAACAAGAAATCGGCGCATTAGACGAAGCCCTGAGTGCTGAAAACTTAACGCAAAAAGAAAAGCTGTCAGAAAAAACCGAAGTTGAGATCGAAAAAAATCGCGCAGAATTGGTGATGGACAATCGCTTGTTGTATTTACAAGAAGAATACAATCTTACCTTTGAAAAGGCCGCGCAAGATTTTTCTGAAATCGAGGATGCAGATCAAGCCAAAGTCGACATTCAGGAACTAAAACAAGCGATCGAACAAATTGGTCCAGTCAATTTAAATGCGATCGAACAATATGAGCAAGTCAATCAACGGCATTTGTTCTTGACGAGTCAGCGAGACGATCTGCTGTCGGCTAAAGCACAGCTGTTTGATACGATGTCTGAAATGGATGAAGAAGTCAAAACCCGTTTCGGCGAAGTCTTCGATGCGATTCGTCTGCAATTCAAACAAGTATTTCCTAATATGTTTGGCGGCGGTCATGCGGAATTAGTCTTAACAGATCCGAAAGATTTATTGAACACTGGGATTGAGATCGAAGCCCAACCACCGGGCAAGAAATTGCAAAACCTCAGCTTGCTATCAGGGGGCGAACGGGCACTGACTGCGATTGCGTTATTGTTTTCCATTATTCAAGTTCGTCCAGTACCGTTTTGTGTGCTTGACGAAGTGGAAGCAGCATTGGATGAAGCCAATGTCTCTCGTTTCGGTCATTACTTGAGTGCTTTCCAAAATGATACACAGTTTATCGTCGTAACTCACCGTAAAGGAACGATGGAGGCAGCAGATGTGTTGTATGGTGTGACCATGCAAGAATCTGGAGTGTCGAAGACCGTGTCCGTGCGCTTAGAAGAAGTGCGTGAAGGCGGTAGTTTTGCAGCAGATCAAGCATAGAGGAGGAATGGTATGATTAAACTGATTGCGATCGATTTAGACGGAACGTTATTGAATGACAAAAAAGAAGTGACTCCTCGCAACAAAGAGGTACTTGCTCGTGCCAAAGCACAAGGCGTAAAGATCGTCATTTGTACGGGACGTCCATTACGGGCGATCCGTCCCTATTTAGAAGAATTATCGCTGAAAGAACCCGGCGACTATAGCATCACCTTTAACGGCGGTTTGGTTCAAAAAAATGAGACTGGCGAGATCATTGAAAAAGCAGCGATGCAGCTGGCAGATATCCATGAATTGGTTTCAGTGGCGGAAGACTTAAATTTGCCTCTAGACGTGGTATCAGAAGAGATCGTCTTGAGTTTGCCCACTTCAGCAGCGCATCCATCGATTTATGGCTCCTTGAATCCTTTATTGGATTGTCGTCCTTTTGCCGTAGCTGATCTGGATGAATCGATGCTCTATAATAAAGCGGTGATCGCCTACCATCAGGAAGTTTTGGATCCTAAGATCCCTGAGATTTCCTCAGAGATCCGCGAGAAATATGAAATCATCAAAAGCCGGAATAACCTGTTGGAATTTATGCCTAAAGGAATCACCAAAGCCTATGGTATCAGCCTATTGGCGCAAGATTTAGGGATCAAGCAAGAAGAAGTGATGGCGATCGGTGATGAAGAAAATGACTTGCCGATGATTCGCTATGCAGGGATTGGCGTAGCGATGGCCAATGCCGTGCCAATCATTAAAGAAGCGGCTGACGTTGTCACCCTTTCAAACCAAGAAGACGGTGTGGCAGCAGTGATTGAAGAATATGTCTTAAAAGGAGGTGCGTAAGATGGGATTTTTTGACAAAATCAAAAAAGCGCTGATTGGAGAAACCAAAGAAGCAGAGCAAGAAATCGACAAACCGATAGTCGATGCTGACTCACCAGAGGCACAGCGTTCAGAAGAAAGACAGCCAGCACAAACTCCTGCTGAACATGAAGCTTCAGAACCAGTGGCACCTGCAGACGCCGCCGACTCCAGTGATTTGGAGGCAGAGCAAGAAACTGCGGAAACTTTTCCACAGCAAGAAGCAACGGTAGCGAATAAAGTAGAAGAAGCACCAAGTGTTCCAGTTGAAGTGGCTAAGGATACACCATCAGAGGAAGTACCAGCTTCTGAACCAATCCTTCAAGCAGCGCCAGAGACGGAAAGTGTGCAGGACAAATACACCAAAGGATTGACGAAATCACGGAAAACCTTTGGGCAACGGATGAACGAATTGTTTGCCAACTTCCGTACGGTGGACGAAGACTTCTTCGAAGAAGTGGAAGAAACGCTGATCGGCGCAGACGTTGGCTTTGATGCGGCGATGAAGATCGCGGATGCATTGAGACAAGAAGTCAAATTGCGTAATGTGAAGAAAACGGCAGATGTCCAAAATGTCATCATCGAAAAACTGGTTGACCTATATGGGGAAGCGGGTGTCGGTGAAGTCAACGAGTTGAACATGCAACCGGGGTTGACCGTCATTTTATTTGTTGGCGTGAACGGTGTTGGAAAAACCACCAGCATCGGGAAATTAGCCCATCAATTCAAAGCCGAAGGCAAGAAAGTCTTATTGGCTGCAGCGGATACTTTCCGTGCCGGTGCCATCGATCAATTAGTGGTCTGGGGTGAACGGGCTGGGGTTGAAGTCGTTCGTGGCAATGCAGGAGGCGATCCAGCAGCGGTTGTGTTTGATGCGATGGAGCGCGCAAAACGAGAAAATGCTGACGTTTTATTAGTAGATACAGCTGGCCGTTTGCAAAACAAAGTCAATTTGATGAACGAATTAGAAAAAATCAAACGGATCATTCAGCGAGTGGACCCAACGGCCCCTCATGAAGTCTTGCTCGTGTTGGATGCAACAACGGGGCAAAATGCCATGAATCAAGCAAAACAGTTTAAAGAGACGACGGATGTTTCTGGCCTCGTCTTAACCAAACTTGATGGCACAGCTAAAGGAGGGATCGTCTTGGCGATCCGTAACGAGCTGCGGCTGCCAGTCAAATTAGTGGGACTTGGAGAAGGCATCAACGATTTAGAACCATTTGATCCAAATGAATTTGTCGTCGGCTTATTCAAAGGCTTGATCAAAGAATAAAAAAAGAAGAGCCCTGTGTCAGGTCAAATACCTGCACATGGCTCTCCTTTATTGTTGCTTTTGTGAGATCAAAGGGAAGAGAAAACGGGTCGTCGTCTCTTTCCATGAGCTTGACTTGTGACGGAAAGCTGAGAACACTTGGCGTGGCAAATGTGGGTACAGCGATGCACGACTTTGCCAAAAATCAGGAAAAGCAGTTTGAACGATTCGTTTTCTTCTGCGCTGTCTAAAAACTTTGGGAAGTATCAGGCAGAATACAACGAGTTGAACGAGGGGGAAAGATTATTTCTTAAGTTCCCCTTGGCGCTCAGTGATCATTTTTTCCAAGTTGTTCAACGTATCGATATCTTTATTGGTTTCGATAAAGTTCGTAATCAAATTCAATAAAGATTGATCAGACAATTCTGCTGCTAAGAAGTCTTCTTGGGTCACATTCGGAGAATACAACCGAGTCAAAACAGTACCGCTGTAGCCGATATCTGCTACTTTCAATAAGTCGTGGTTTTTTAGTTTACGTACGACTGCTTGAATGGTATTCTTGCTTAGATCTTGCTGTTGGACAGCAATGTCATTTGCAGAAAGAGGTTTGTCTGAATTCCAAAAGATATTCATGATTTGACGTTCGCGTTTGGTAAGATTAAGTGGCTTCATTCACTATTCTTCCTTTCAAAAAGAGTAATATGGACATAATAATTTACTGTTCTATAAGCAGTATACTTTATTTTGAAGGTAAATATCAAATTTATTCAAGTATTTTATAAATTCTTGGTAATTTTAGTAAGAGATATTACAAGTGAAGAGCAAATTTCTGCATTTTTCACCATTTTTCACTATAATAGATGGAAAGAAGCAGAATTTAAGAAAAAAATAGTAGAAGAACATAGAGGGCAGTCGAATGAAAATAAAAACATTGTTATCACATAAAGAGCTTTTTCCCTATTTATTGAAAGGACGCTATGGGATTGAGCGTGAAGCGCAACGGGTGCGGCTCGATGGGACGTTCGCGGGAACCGATCATCCGAAAGCGCTGGGCAATCGGCGCTTCCATCCGTATATCCAAACAGATTTTGCGGAAAATCAACTGGAACTGATCACGCCGGTCGCGGATTCAGTGGATGAATTGTTCCGTTTCTTAGGGGCCATCCACGATGTGGCATATCGTTCAATGGCAGCAGAAGAAATGCTCTGGCCTTTGAGTATGCCACCGGCTTTACCAGAAAAAGAAGAAGACATCGTCATTGCTAAATTAGACCAATTTGAAGATGTGCTCTACCGCCGCTATTTGGCCAAAACTTATGGTCGCCGCAAGCAAATGGTCAGTGGGATACATTTCAATTTTGAATTTGCGGAAGACTTTTTGCAGCAACTGTATGCTTTATCTGAAACGAAGGAAAGCTATCAAGCCTTTAAAACGGCGCTTTATTTGAAAGTAACTCGCAATTATTTGCATTATCGCTGGTTTTTGACGTATTTCTTTGGGGCGACCCCTGCATCAGAAGCCAATTATTTTACGACAGAAAACGGACCGCAAGAACCAGTCCGCAGTATTCGCAATAGCCGTTATGGCTACACGAATCACGAAGACGTCAAGGTATCTTATGCTTCGTTAGAGACCTATCTTGCGGATATTGCCAACTTAGTGGAGACGGGAAAGCTTTCAGAAGAAAAAGAATTTTATGCGCCAGTGCGTTTGCGTGGGGGAAAACGGGTCGCAGATCTAGCCTCAGCTGGTATCCGTTATATTGAGTTAAGAAATATTGACATCGATCCCTTTGCCCGCTATGGGATTTCCAAAGAGCAAGTCGCGTTCTTGCATTTCTTCTTATTGTTTTTAAGTACAAAAGAAGAAGGCAACGATGCCGATGCGTGGATCGAAGAAGGCAATCAGAAAAATGATCAGGTCGCATTAGAACACCCACTTGCACCATTGACTTATCAGCAAGAAGCGCAAGCGCTGATTGCTGAAATGATGGACTTTGCCCAAGCCCTTGAGCTGCCGCATCCGCCATTTTTGGATCAGCTTTCTGAGATGCTGGCTGAACCAGAAAGAACCTTCGCTGGACGTCTTTTCTCAGCGAGTCAAGCAACCAGCCAAGCGCAGACAGCAACATTGCTGGGACAATCGTATCATCAAGCTGCTTGGGAAAAACCGTATCAATTGGCTGGTTTTCGAGCAATGGAATTGTCGACCCAGATTCTCTTGTTCGATGCGATCCAAAAAGGTATCGAAGTGACGGTACTGGATGAAACGGATCAGTTCTTGAAATTAGCCGTGAAAGACCACATCGAATATATTAAAAATGCCAATATGACCAGTAAGGATCAGTACATCGTCCCATTGATCATGGCGAATAAAACGGTCACCAAAAAAATCTTAGCCGAAAATGGCTTTCATGTACCAGGTGGTGCTGAATTCGCTTCGGCAGAAGAAGCGATCGCGTTTTATCCGCAAATCGCCCACAGCGGGTTTGTGGTAAAACCGAAAACCACCAACTATGGGATCGGTATCTCGATTTTCAAAGAAGGCGCCTCTTTAGAGGATTATCAAGCGGCGGTCGCCATTGCCTTTGCGGAAGATGATTCGATCCTCGTTGAGACCTTTTTATCAGGGACGGAATATCGGTTCTTCGTGATCGATGGGCGAGTCGATGCGATTTTATTACGTATCCCAGCCAATGTCGTGGGTGACGGCAAGCGCACGATCACGGAACTCGTCGCAGAGAAAAATCTCGATCCATTGCGCGGCACCCATCATCGGACTCCATTAGAGTTGATCCAATTAGGGGAACTGGAACAACTGATGTTAAAAGAGCAAGGGTATCAAGTGGATTCAGTGCCAGAAGAGGGGCAGATCGTTTATCTGCGAGAAAACTCGAATATCAGTACTGGCGGTGATTCTATCGATGTAACGGATGACTTCAACGATGACTACAAACAAGTAGCAGTCGATGCGGTCGCCGCATTACAAGCGTCTATCAGTGGAATCGATCTGATTATTCCAGATAAAACCAAGCCAGCCAATGAACCGGGGGCTTATGGAATCATTGAATCCAATTTCAACCCAGCGATGCATATGCACGTTTATCCATACAGCGGGAAAGGCCGACGCTTAACTATGTCTGTTTTACGCCTGTTGTTCCCTGAAGTCTTCGAAAGCTGATGGAAGCTTAGAGAGCAAAGAACTGCACACTCTGGAAGGTGATTCCCTTCGAAAGTGTGCAGTCTTTTTATTAGGCTTCAAAAGTAGCGATCTCAATCGTTTGTTTTGTTTCTTCCACCTTGAGACCCGTTCGGGCTTCCCACCATTGTTTCATTTCTTTTTCATACGTGGTAGGAAAACGTTGGATCAAGGTCAATAACGGTACGCCTTGAATCGAGGCATAGGGAAAGTTTAAAACGAGATTGTACTTCAGTTCCGACAGGAGGCTATAATATTGAAACATCATAAAGTTCATTTCATTCTGATCCTCCAGTAGGAGTACTTTCGGAGCGCGATCCAGCATAAAACCCAAGCTGCGCATCATGAACAATACGCCATCCAGATGGCTCGATTCGATCGTAGGGGCCGTTTTCAACAAATCGATATGCAAATCCAAAGCATCAAGCAGTTCTTTCTTTAATGAAAGGTAGGGCGGTGTTGATTGTTCCATGATAGTTCCTCCTTTTAATGGAAAAGACGTTTCCAAAATGACGTTTTCTCTGGTTGTTCGTGCTCTTTATCTGATGGAGCGGCAGCTGCAGGGTATTTTTTTTCGATATCGATGACGTCTTGATTGACGGCTTCTTTCCCGGCAATCAGCAAGCCGATACTGTCTGGACCGGCATCTTGGGCATCGGAGACGATCCGAAATTCCATCTGTTGTTTGGTCAGTAAAGTGATGTAATCGGTCTGGATCGATTCTGGCAATTTTCCGTTGAGCAGCACGAGCGCACCTTGATAATCTGGTAAGGCGTTCAAGAGCGTTTTCTGGTTGTCCTTCTTCTTCATTTCTGTTACTGTCATACTAAGATAACACCGTTCACGAAACGTGCCTAAATACTTGCGCTGTTCATCTGGGTTGACGCGAGGCGTCCCATACATTCCTGTATCAAGGCGTTTTTCTAATTCGTCTGACATTGAAGTATCCTCCTCAAAGCGTTTACTTATGCTTATTATAGCATATCCAACAAATAGCAAAAGAGGGGTGCGATCGTGAGAGAGTTCTGATAGAAAGTAGGGATCCTATGACAACAAAAGAACGACATTTGCTATTATTAGCAGAAAATCAGCGGTTGGAGACACCGAGGCTGCTCTTGCGCCCCGTTTCCTTGGCGGATGCAGCAGACATGTTTGCCTATGCAAATGATGAAGAAACGACGACCTTCGTCTTTGCTAGACATGGGTCGGTTGACGAAACAAAACTGCGCATTGCCGAGTATTTTGTTGCTGCACCCTTAGGGAAATATGCGATCGAAGAAAAAGACTCAGGCAAAATGATCGGGACCATCGATTTACGGGTGGAATCTGAAAAAGAGATCGCTGAGCTTGGTTATACATTAAGTCGCGATTACTGGGGGCAAGGGATCATGCCAGAAGCGGCAATGACACTGCTGCATTTTGGTTTTGAAACACTCGAATTGATTCGGATTTTTGCTCGACATGATGCTCGAAATCCCAAGTCTGGACGGGTCATGGAGAAAATTGGGATGAAATTGGAAGCAACGATCCCAGCTGCCCGCAAATCGGGTGAAGAAATCATCGATGAAGTCACGCGCGGCATCACGCTGGAGGAATGGAAAAAACGTATTATGTAAAGGAGGGCTCTCGTCATGGAACTGAACATTGAGCCAGCAGCAATTGAAAAAATAACCTCTTATGTACAGCCAGATGATCGTCTCTATTTGGATTTTGAAGACGGCGTCGGTCCGTTTCCTGCAACGGAGATCACCTGCCGTTTGGACATCCATTTTCGCCTGATCATCGTGCCACAGAGCTATCCAGAAGAAGGATTGGCGATCTACGACACCCCTTTAACGACACCCTTAGGCACGATTTGGTTGAAGCAAGGGGCTCAGGTGTATTTAGAAGAACAGACTCGGATGCAGGTGGAACCGACCTATCAACGGTTGCAATTGGTGGGAAATAGCGGGATCTTAGCTAATGATGTCCAATTGTTACGGATCGAAAAGCAGACGGCAGGCCGCTGATATGGGCACGCTGGCGGTTATTAGCGACTTGCACGTCGATATCAACCAATTATTCGACCCCCATCTGCAGCTGATCGCTGATTATTTGCAGCAAAATCAGGTGACCCATCTGCATCTGGCAGGAGATGTGGCGAATAAAAAGCAAAGGCTATTAGACGTGGTCGCATTTTTTCAAAGTCAACAGGTGCCAACGACCTTTCACTGGGGCAATCATGAAATGGTGGACTTGACGGAACAAGAGATCGAGGCTTTCGATGATCCCGCCTTTCTTAATTTTCAGACGTATCGCTTATCAGAAAAAACACTGCTGTTGGGAATCAATGGCTGGTATGACTACCAATATTCTGATCTGACCAGTGAATCTGAGATCTTGCGGCTGAAAAATTTGTTTTGGTATGACCGCATGATTCAGCGAAAGGGATCGGATAAGGAAATCAGCCAAGCCATCAATGAGCGTTTAGCGGAAACATTGGCCCGTTTGCCGCAAGACCAAGAAATTCTTCTTTCTACCCATTTTGTGCCCCAAGAAGCGTTTATTGTTCGTCAGACCGGCAAGTATGCCCGCTGGAACCACCTAAATGCGTTTTTAGGGTCGCCCGATTTTGGCGCAGTGATCGACCGCTACGCCAATGTTCGGGCAGTTGTCTTTGGGCATACCCATCGACGCTTTGAGAAAAAAGAACTTGCGGGAACCAGCTACTATTGCCGCCCCTTCGGCTACTATTATGAATGGCAGATGACCCGCCGGTTCGTTATGGAAAATCACTTAGCAGAAGCATATTCGCCAACGAAAGTTCGGACGCTGCTGCGAAACCATCATGAGGCATTTGAGGACTATAAAACGACGCATCTTTTAGAAGAATTGGCGCAAGCGATCACACTACTGCCGTATTAGCGCAGCAACCGAGTCCTGCTTGTTTTCGTAATTGAATTTCCAAGCAATTTAAACCATTAGAAGAAAAACACAAAGGAGAAAAATTATGACATTTGAAGAAATCTTACCAGAATTAAAAGCCGGAAAAAAAATCATCCGTGAAGGTTGGGGCGGTTTTGAACTTTATGTGACATTCGTTGAAGGCGAAGTGTACGACAATGCCCCAGTCACCCCTTACTTTTTGATCAAAACAGCAGATGAGGGATTCTCGAGTTTCGCACCGACTGTTTGCGACATTCTTGCGGAAGATTGGAAAATCGTGGAATGACAGCATCGTGGATCGATGACAAAACGATTGTGTTTGTCACAGGAGCTGCTTCAGGCATCGGCAGAGCGCAAGCAGAGGCGTTTCTTGCAGAAGGCGCTCAAGTATTTGGGGTTGACTGCCAATCGTTTCCTGATACGCTTTTAGCCCAGCCCCGCTTTTTCGGCACGTGTTGCGATTTAGCGGTGGAAGAAAATTGTCTTGCAGCGGTCCAAGCTTGTGTTACACACTTTGGTGGCATGACGATCTTGTTGAATACAGCCGGGAAACTAGATGGCTATCATACGATCGCTGAGACGACGTCAATGGAGTGGGAGGAGATATTTCAAACCAATGTCTCCAGCATGTTTTATTTAACGAAAGAAATTTTGCCGCTGATGCAAGCCAATGGTGGCGGAACGATCATTAATATGGCGTCGATCGCTGGAATGGTCGCAGGTGGAGGTGGGATCGCTTATACAACCGCAAAACACGCGATCGTCGGGTTTACCAAACAGTTGGCATTGGATGTTGCAGATCAAGGGATCTCGGTGAAGGGCATCGCGCCAGGTGCGATTCAAACGCCGATGAATGCGGCTGATTTTGCCGGTGACGGAAAAATGGCGCAATGGGTGGCAGAGGAGACGCCGGTCAAGCGTTGGGCGCAACCAGAAGAAGTTGCAGCGCTGACCCTTTTTCTTGCCAGCCCGCAAGCTAGTTACTTGCAGGGGGCGATCGTGCCCATCGACGGTGGTTGGACCTTGAAATAACTAGCCTGAGCCCATTAGAGGAGGACGCCAATGAAGGAACAAGCGATCCAGAACTTGTTTGCAAAAAATCGTGAATGTCGACAACTGCTTACGATCATTGAAGCGTTACAGCTGCCGGATTGCTGGCTGTGTGCCGGGTACCTGCGGAATTATTTATGGGGTTTTCTCAGCGGAAAAATAGCGGAGGTGCCGATAACCGATATTGATGTCGTGTTTTATGATCCGACTGTAAGCGTAGAAGAAACAGCGGCGATCGAAGCGCAACTGCGCCGTTCGTTTCCCGAATTTCCTTGGGAGGTTCGAAATCAAGCATTGATGCACCAGCACAACTTTGCCGAGGAACCCACTTATACAAGTACCTTCGATGCTTTAACGAAGTTTCCAGAGCGTTGTACAGCGGTGGCGGCACGAATGAAACAAGGCGAGATTGAATTGATGGCGCCTTTCGGTTGGCAGGATGTTTGCAGTTTTCGGGTGCGTCCAACACCGCATTTCGCCCAAAATGACCAGTACCTTGCGGTTTACCGACAACGCCAAGCGATGAAGCAGTGGCAGAAAGTTTGGCCGCAGTTGTTGATTGAAGAGATCGACAACTAAAAAAGAACACTCGCGTGATGTGGCGATTTCCAAAAGTTAGACGAAAAAGCTAACTGATGGGAATCGCTGCATATGACGCGAGTGTTTTTTATTAACGCAAAGCCAGTCGTTGCGCCAAGCGGTTTCTTAAAAAGATGCCTAGATAAGCTGCGGCAACGGCTTTGATGATCCCGGGGATAATAAACAAAACAAAACCACCGTTAAAAGCCGCCGGCCATGCCATGCCAGTGCTCCATTTCAGCCATAATGTACCAAACAACAAAGTTGCCAGCGCACCGACAATATTGCCGATCACTGCTCCTGTGTAGCGAAACGCCGTTTTTTCTACGACCAATCCAGTAAGCAATCCGTTAAAGAGGAAGCCGACTAAATAGCCTCCGGTTGGTCCTAACAAAACACCGATACCGCTGGAAAAACCAGCGAAAACGGGCAGACCGATCAATCCTAACAGCAAGTAGATGATGATCGCCATCGTTCCTGTTCGCGTGCCGAGGAAAGTCACCGCCAGTCCAATCGCAAAGGTTTGTCCTGTCAATGGGATCAAACCTAACGGAATCGTCAATTGGGAAAGACCAGCAATAATGATCGCAAATAATGCGGCATGGATTTGTTCACGTAATGATAATTTCATCGAATCCTTCTCTCTAGTAATAATTTCGTTAACCTAAAAAAGATTTATTTGGTTAACGAAATTATAAACGGTGGTTTACCAAAAGTAAAGAAGAATCTTGTTTTTTTAGTGTCCTTTTTTTAATAGGACAAGTAAGTTCTTTGAGGAGAGGAAAGGGGCGATTTCTTCCAATTCATCTGTTGAGAAGGGCAGTGCTTGAACGAGATGGCAGATCGTTGCTTCTGTCAGAAACGGCAGCAGTTCTTCGATTTCATCATAAGACAAGCGTTCTGATGCGGTAACGTTTGGCTGTTCCAGGGCCGTCAGCAGGAGTTCATCCAGATACGGTGCAGGTAAAAAGGGAAGCAGTTCTTCAATCTCAGAAAAGCGAAAGTCAGGGGTTTCAAGCCAACCTTTGATTTCTCCCGCCAAAAAGTTGGGGGTTAAAAAGGGCGCCGCCTCTTCCCAAAAAGCCATGGAATAGTGGTTGCCTTTAAGGAGCTCTTCTATTTGGGGCTTTTTCAAAAACGGCAAGAGTTCTTCCATGACATCTTCTGGGATATTTTCGGCGCCATTAAGCAAGTGCTGCAAGTCAGCACTATTCAAATGAGGTGCTAGTCTAGGCAATAAGTCTAGGTCTAAAGAAGATTCTTGAAACAGTTCTTCTTGAATCAGTGCCGATAGTTCTTGCGGTTTGATCAGCGGAGCGAGTTCGGCGATTTCTTTTGGCTGCGCGGTTCCTGCTTGATAATGTTGCACCGCAGCTGCTGGCTTCCCTAACAGCTCATCGATCGATAGGCCTAAAATCGCCGCTAGCTGCGGCAATTTTTCTATGTCCGGCAGTGAGTTGCCCCGCTCCCAATTACTGACCGCCTGATAGCTGACAAGTAATTGGTCTGCCAAGTTGCTTTGGGTCAGATTTTTTTCTTTGCGTTTGGTAGCGATCTGCTGACCAATTTTTCTCATGTTGAATTCACTCATAAATGAATTCCCCCTTTCATGCTCTAAGTATAGTTTCTCAGAAGGTGGAAACGCAATCAAGCTGCGGTTGAGCAGGCAAATGCCGACTCAATCACAGCTTGAGTTTACGAATGGATCAGCTGAAGGAGGTGTTCACCAAACGCTTGTGTCGTTAAACAGACCGCTTCGGGCATCAACTGTGCGAAGTCGGCAGTGACGTGTTGATTTTGCAAGGCTTGTTCAATGGCTTGCGTCAGTATTGCAGCAGCTTCCGGCCAGTTCAAATGTTCTAATAGCATGCACGCCGATAGCAGCAGTGAACAGGGATTGGCTTTGCCAAGTCCTGCGATATCCGGTGCCGTTCCGTGGGTAGCTTCAAAGATGGCTGCCCCAGTATCGTAGTTGATATTGGCGCCGGGGGCGATCCCGATGCCGCCAACTTGTGCAGCGAGTGCATCAGAAATGTAGTCGCCGTTCAAATTACAAGTGGCAATGACATCGAATTTTTCTGGATACAAAAGGATCTGCTGTAAAAAGTTGTCGGCGATCACATCGTTAACAACGATCTTTCCAGCCGCTTTGGCCGAGGCAAGGGCGGCTTCGGCTGCCTTTGAACCATTTTCTGCTTTGATTTTGTTGTATTGATTCATTGTAAAACACTGGTCGGCGTACGTGGTTTCTGCAAGCTGATAGCCCCAGTTTTTAAAGCCGCCTTCTGTAAATTTCATGATATTGCCTTTATGCACCAGTGTCACCGTGGGCCGCTTTTGAGTAATCGCATACTCAATGGCAGCAGCGATCAAGCGCTGACTGCCTTCTAAAGAGATCGGCTTGATGCCAATAGCGGAAGTTTTAGGAAAACGAATCGCCTTGACGGCAAAGTCTGCTTGCAGTGTCTGGATCAAACGCTGTGTTGCGTCGTCGTCTTTGGCAAATTCGATGCCAGCATAAACATCTTCAGTATTTTCGCGAAAGATCACCATATCGGTTTTTTCTGGCTGTTTTAAAGGCGAAGGGACCCCTGTAAAATAGCGAACAGGTCTGACACAGGCATAAAGATCCAGCGTCTGCCGTAAGGTGACATTCAAGGAGCGAAAGCCCTCGCCAATCGGGGTAGTCAACGGTCCTTTCAAGGCGTATTGCTGGGCCTTGATCGTATCGATGGTTGCTTGCGGCAGCCATTCCCCTGTCTGTTCAAAGGCGGCTTCTCCAGCGAAAACTTCCAGCCACTCGATGTGGCGCTGATTGTCATAAGCTTTATTCACAGCTGCATCAATCACAGGTTGCGCAGCCTGCCAAATCTCGGCACCGATGCCGTCTCCTGCAATGTAAGGAATGGTGATCGTCGTTGCTTCATGGGTTGTTTGGTTAGACATGGGCAGCTCCTCCTAATTCCGCTTTTTTTCGAATGACCATTGGCAAAATTCCTTGATGCTTCCAATAGCGAATATCTGCCGGGGCATCAAAGCGTAGACGGGTCATAAAGGAGACAGTCCCTCCGTCGGTCCGTTGAGCGGTGACTTCGACCAGCTGCTTGACCGCTGGCTCTTCTGGCAAAGCGATCGAGAATGTTTCGCTGCCATCTAAGGCAAAAGAGGTGGCACTTTCACCAGCCAGATATTCAAGAGGAATGATCCCCATCATGACCAAGTTGCTGCGATGGATCCGTTCGAAGCTTTCTGCTAAAACGACTTTAACGCCTAACAATTGTGTTCCTTTGGCGGCCCAGTCGCGAGAAGAACCCATGCCATAATCTTTACCGGCTAAAATGATACAGCTTTGGCCGGCTTTTTGGTAATTCATAGCGGCGTCAAATATCGACAAGGTTTCCCCAGTTGGAAAATAATGCGTGACACTGCCAGTGCTGCCAGGAACCAGCTGGTTTTGCAGACGGATGTTGCCGAAAGTCCCCCGCATCATAATCTGATGATTGCCGCGCCGCGAACCAAAGGAATTGAATTCACGATACGGAACTTCTTTTTCTTGTAAAAATTTTCCAGCTGCAGAATCCATACTGATGCTGCCGGCAGGAGAAATATGGTCAGTGGTGACGGAATCACCCAATTTTGCCAAGACTTTCAGATCGGCTAAGACATCTGGTTTAGGCAATTCTTTGGTCAATGTTTCAAAGTAGGGTGGATGAGCAATGTAAGTAGATTGTTCCTCCCATTCATAACATGCGCTCGTGGTGGTTTCGATCGCATTCCAGCGTTCATTGGCATCAAAAAGATGCTCATAGGCAGCGCGAAATGCTTCTGGTCCGACGTATTCTTGAACGTAAGTATTGACTTCTTCATTGCTAGGCCAAATATCAGACAAATACACCGGCTCGTCATTGACGATAGCTAATGGTTCTTTTGTAAGATCTTTGCGAGTGCTGCCAGCGATCGCATAGGCAACAACTAACGGCGGCGAAGCCAAATAATTGGCTTTGATCTGTGGATGGATTCTTCCTTCAAAATTCCGATTGCCTGACAGAACCGACGCCACCAGTAGATTTTCCGCCTCAATTGCTTCAGCGACCGGCGCTTCTAAAGGACCGGAATTTCCGATACAGGTGGTACAACCGTAGCCCACTAAATAAAAGCCGAGTTGCTCTAAATACGGCAGCAAACCACTGTTTTGCAAATAGGTGGTCACGATCTGGGAGCCAGGTGCAAGGGAGGTTTTGACTGTACGAGGGACGGTCAAACCTTTTTCAATGGCTTTTTTGGCCAATAAGCCTGCAGAGAGCATGACGAAAGGATTGCTAGTATTCGTACAGCTAGTGATCGCCGCCAAAACGATATCGCCGGTCTCTAATTTGTCTGCTGCAGCATCTGGCCAAGTAACGCTGGCTTCTTTTTGCCATTCATCCTCCGAAAGTCCAAAGCCCTTGGGACCAACGGCTGCCGTGACTGATTGTTCAAAATCCTGACGGACTGCTGGAAGCAAAATCCGATCTTGCGGGCGTTTGGGGCCCGCTAATGCCGGCTGAACTTCTGCTAGATCAATGGTGATCGCCTTAGTATAGGTCGGCACGGTCGTTTCATCATAAAAGAAATGGTTGGCTTTGGCGTAAGCGGTAACGAGTTCGATCAGCTCGCTGGAGCGCCCGGTCGTTGCCAAGTAGTTCAAGGTCTCTTGGTCGATCGGACAAAAACCGCAAGTGGCACCATATTCAGGGGCCATGTTCGCTAATGTCGCCCGATCGGCTAAGCTCAAATGACCATAGCCCGGGCCAAAGTATTCGACAAATTTTCCAACCACTTTTTCGATCCGCAGCACTTCGGTTACTTTTAGTGCTAAATCGGTTGCTGTGGTACCTGCAGGCATCTCGTTGATAAATTTCACCCCTATGACTTCAGGTGTAGGAAAGAAAGAAGGTTCGCCAAGAATCGCAGCTTCCGCTTCAATACCGCCAACCCCCCAACCGAGGACCCCCAAACCGTTGATCATCGTGGTGTGAGAATCGGTTCCTTGCAATGTATCAGGAAACAGCAGACGTTGGTCTTCGTGTGTTTTTTGCAAGATCACATCAGACAATGATTCGATGTTGACTTGATGAATGATCCCTGTTTCAGGCGGAACGACTTCGAAATTGTCGAAAGAACCTTGTGCCCATTTCAAGAATTGATAGCGTTCTGCGTTGCGTTCAAATTCCCGCTCCGTATTAAAAGCGATCGCCCCAGGCGTACCGGCTTGATCGACTTGCACAGAGTGGTCGACGACGAGTGTGACGGGGATCTCAGGATTGATGTCTTCTGCGGCACCGCCTAAAGCGACCATCGCATCCCGCATGGCAGCCAGATCAACAACTGCAGGCACCCCAGTAAAGTCTTGCAAGACGACCCGCTCTGGTTTGAATGGCACGACACCGGTAGGGCTTTCTGCCTGCCAATTCGCTAAAAATGGTAAATAATCCTCTGTAATTTCCTCGTCTTGATGACGAGCAACACTTTCCAATAAAACTCGAATGGAGTAGGGCAAGCGAGATAAATCAGCCCCTAAGTCTTGGGTGATTTTCGCTAAGTCAATATACGTGTATTGGGTGTCATTGACGGTAAGTTGAGTTTGCCACTTCATAAGAATCCTCCTTTTTACGAAGATAATCGTACTTATTAGGAATAATTATACGTTGATAATTTAAAAAATCAATTAAATTTATGAAAAATATTTCATTTTCTGAACATCGTGCTATAATGTGTGAAAGTTTGTTAAAAAGCAACGATTTTATAGGATGACTATTTTAACGATGTTTGTATACGGTTAAATAACATTGTAGTCGATAGTTTGTAGAAAGATTGGAGGTAACATCACCGTGGAAAGATTAGAAAAGAAAGAGAAATTGTCCTATCTTGCATCGCAATGTCAGAAATACAATTTGATAGATATGAATCTTTATTCAGAATATGATGTAAAGCGTGGACTGAGGGATTTAAATGGCACGGGGGTCTTAGCAGGTCTTACGACGATCTCCACCATTTATCCAGAAAAAATCATTGCTGGCAAGCCAGTTGAAGCTTGTGGCGAGCTGCGTTATCGCGGAATTGACATCAATGAGTTAGTAGCAGGGTTCGTCAATGAGAAACGTTTTGGCTTTGAAGAAATTGCATATTTATTACTTTTCGGCGAACTGCCAAACAAAACAGAACTTGCGGCATTTCATTGCCTATTAGCAGAAAAACGTACTTTGCCGACCAATTTTGTTCGTGACGTCATTATGAAAGCACCTTCTTCTGATATCATGAATAGTTTATCTCGCAGTATCTTGACACTGGCAAGTTATGATCCTCAAGCAGATGACATCAGCATTGAAAATGTATTGGAACAAAGTCTGATGCTGATCAGTGTCTTTCCGCTCTTGGCAATCTACGGCTATCATGCCTACAATCATTACAATCAAGGGGAGAGCATGTACATCCACCGCCCGACCGAAGAGTTGAGTACAGCTGAAACGATTTTGACTATGCTGCGTCCAACGAAAGAATATAGCTTCCAAGAAGCCCAAACATTGGATATGGCACTTGTTTTGCATATGGAACATGGCGGCGGGAATAATTCGACCTTTACGACACGAGTCGTTACCTCCAGTGGGACGGATACCTATTCAACGATTGCTGCAGCGCTAGGTGCTTTGAAAGGACCTAAACACGGTGGCGCCAATATCAAAGTGACGGAAATGATGGGAGATTTGAAGCGCAACGTTGCTGATATTACCGATGAACAGGCCATCCGCACTTATTTGGAAGCAGTCCTAGATAAAGAAGCATTTGACCGTAAAGGATTGATTTATGGCATGGGCCACGCGGTTTACAGCGACAACGACCCCCGTGCGGCGATCTTTAAAAATTATGTAGCCAAACTGGCACAAGAAAAAGGATCAGAAGCTTGGCAAGAATATCAATTGTATACGATGGTCGAACGCATTGCTCCTCAAGTCATCAATGAAAAGCGCAAAATCTACAAAGGAGTCAGTGCCAATATCGACTTTTTCAGCGGGTTTGTTTATAACATGTTGGATCTACCAGAAGAACTGTATACACCAATGTTTGCTATTGCACGGATCGTTGGTTGGTCCGCCCATCGGATCGAAGAGCTGGTCAACGCACAAAAAATCATGCGCCCCGCCTATAAAGAAGTGTCAAATGATCGCGAATATATCGATATAGAGTCAAGATAGATCAAAACAGCAGGGAGGACGCTCGCTGCTGTTTTTGTTTTGGACATTTGAAAAGATGGTATTGAGCTGTTTTTGCGTATTTTTACTAGAGAGCAAATGAATGGCTTGGATCATTCATTCGTTAGAAAAATCAAGTATTTCTCCTTTTTCATATAGGAATGCAAAAATTGATTACAAAGTTTCTTGCATTTTTTGTATGATAGAGGGAGGAATAAAGGAGGAAAGTTCACGAATGAAAATAAAGAAATGGATGGCAATTGCCATTATTACCAGTCAATTTTCAACATTGCTGCCAGTATCAGCGGCTGCGGCTGTTTTAACGAGCGAGTCTACTGCTGGTCAAAATACAGCTGAGTCAACGGTTCCGGGAGTGAACGGGCCAACAATGGGCTTGGTCCCTGAAGATGCCGCAACGGTACCAGGAGAAAACGGCGAAGTAGTTCCAGGAGAGTCAACACCTGTTCCTGAACAGCCAACACCAGAACCATTGCCAGAACCGGAACCAACCCCGACACCAGAACCAACACCAGAAGAACCGGCACCAAATCCTGATCTAGAGCCGAATCCAGAGCCAGAACCAACACCTGAGCCGGCGCCAGAACCAGAAGAGCCAGCACCAAACCCAGAACCAGAGACAACACCAAATCCAGAGCAAGAATCAACACCAAGCCAGCCTTCGCCTGACATCAAAGAAGTACCGAACGTACCAGAGTTGACGGTAACGCCGCCGCAAGAAGATGAGCCAGCAAAATTTGAAGTCACGCCAGTCAAAGAAACGTGGGACTTTATTATGGAGATTGGAGAAGATGCTCGTAAAGTTGGACAAGAAGAAGATCTTTACGCATCGGTCATGATTGCACAAGCGATTTTAGAGTCTGGTAGCGGAAGAAGTCGTCTGAGCCAGGAGCCTTTTTATAACCTATTTGGTATTAAGGGACTTTATGAAGGGAATGGGATTTCCTTCCAAACGCAAGAAGACGATGGTTCCGGTAATTTATACACAGTTCATGCCACGTTTCGCCAATATGACAGTATCGAATCTTCTTTGAAAGATTATGCGAAATTGTTGAAAGAAGGATTGGACCACAATCCGAATTTTTATAAAGGTGTTTGGAAATCAGAAACGGAGTCTTATGAAGATGCCACGGAATATCTGACCGGGCGTTATGCATCAGATACACAATACAATGAGAAGCTAAATGCGCTGATCGAAGCATATGCTCTGACGAGTTATGACAAAGAGAAACCAGAATTACCGACAGGCAGCGAACAGATGATCTATCCTGTCAGCAATCCAGTTGTCTCTTCTGTCTTTGGTCCGCGAGGCAATGGGTTTCATCGTGGAGTGGACTTCGCCGCCCCGCAAGGAACGCCGATCATGGCTAGTCTTTCAGGAACGGTGATCCGCTCAGAATATCATTCTTCATGGGGGAATTATGTTGCCATCGAGCACAAAGATGGGCTGACGACATTGTATGCGCACAATCATCGCAATTTAGTGGAAGTCGGTCAAACGGTCGAACAAGGCGAAGTGATTGCTTCCATGGGAAGTACGGGGAACAGTACAGGTCCTCACTTGCATTTTGAAGTTAGTCTTTCACCTAGTTTAGCCCGGCATCAACTGATTGATCCATTAGATGCCTTGTCAAAATAACAAAGAATAAAAGAGAGCAGTGTAGCTGCTTTCTTTTTTTTTGTCAAGAAAAACGAATCATTTCAGGAAAATTATGCTTTGAGATTTTTTTAGCGCATTCATTTTATCTTGCACGATAAATTTATTCCGAAAACAAGTGTTTTTCTTTGTAAAAAAAACAAAAAGAATTTATGCTAGAAAGGTAGGGAAAAAAATTCCCAAGAGGAATGTCCACTTTAGACAAGGTCGTGTATGCGACTTTGCGATGTCTCTAGTATCCTTTCTTATTTAACCAAGGAGTGTGAAAAATGACTGACGATCAGCAAACAACGAATGTGTCTAATGAAGCAGCGCAAGCAAGTCCACTGTCCTTTGAAGAGAAAGTCATTGAAACAATTGTTGGTGTCGCTTTGCAGTCAATTGATGGCTTGATTAGTGTAAATGGCAGATTTCTTTCAGATATGACCGAAAACCTTGAAGAACAGCCGCAAGTCGCTTCTGGCATCGATGTGGAAGTTGGCAAAGAAGAGGTTGCAGTTGATTTGGAAGTACTCGTGGCTTACGGCAAAGATATCCCCAAACTCTTTGCGCAAGTCCAAGAAGTGGTCTTAGAAGAAATTAGCCGCTTGACTTCTTTGAAAGTCAAAGAGATCAATATTCGAATCGCCGATATCGTCAAACAGGAAACGATCGATCAAATCGAAGGTTGAGCACCACGCAAAAAATCGAAGTACATCAAAGAGAAAGGAAGAATAAACAAATGATATCACTATATACAACACCCAGCTGTACGTCATGTCGTAAAGCCCGTGCATGGTTGACCGAAAATGAACTGCCATTTAAAGAGAGAAACATTTTTAGCGATCCATTAAATAGTGATGAACTAATGGAGATTCTTTCTTTAACAAAAAATGGAACGGAAGACATTATATCTACTCGTTCGAAAGTGTACCAAAAGTTAGACATCGATTTAGAAGAGTTGAAGCTAGAAGAGCTACTTTCATTGATCGAACAATACCCGAACTTATTGAAACGGCCAATTATCTTAGATGAGAACAAGCTCCAAGTGGGGTACAATGAAGAAGACATTCGTAAATTCGTGCCACGAAACTTACGAAAGATCATTTTCAAACGACGCCAAACAGAGCTGCTCATGTTTAATTATCGCCAAAAGCAAGAAGAAGGCGAATCTGTTGCGAACTTTATCTAATAATAGGAACAAAACCGGCAAATGAATACAGCGATGTATCATTGTCGGTTTTTTTGGTATTTTTTCAAGGGTCTTCTTAAGAGGATCAGTAAATCCGTTGATTCCACAAAAAAACACGATTCCAAAAAGGAATCGTGTCGGTTGAAATCTTAAAGTTTTTGGTTGTAGAATTCAACGACTAGTGCTTCGTCAACTTCTGCAGACAATTCATCACGCTCAGGTAAACGAGTTAATGAACCTTCTAATTTTTCGCTATCAAAGCTTACAAATGACGCGCGGCCAGCTGTTGCTTCAACTGCTTCTTTGATTGTTGAGATGTTTTGTGATTTTTCACGAACGCTGATGACTTGTCCAACTTCAACGTGGTATGAAGGGATATCAACGCGTTTGCCATCAACTAAAACGTGACCGTGGTTTACTAATTGACGTGCTTGACGACGAGTAGTTGCTAAACCTAGACGGTAAACAACGTTATCTAAACGTTGTTCTAGCAAGATCATGAAGTTAACACCGTGTTTACCTTCTTTGATTTTGCTTGCTTTGATAAACAATGTACGGAATTGACGTTCGTTCATGCCATACATATGACGCAATTTTTGTTTTTCAGTTAATTGCATGCCGTATTCTGATTTTTTGCCACGGCTGTTTGGTCCGTGTTGTCCTGGAGCGTAAGGGCGACGTGCCAATTCTTTTCCAGTTTCTGATAAAGAAATTCCTAAACGACGAGAAATTTTCCATGATGGTCCTGTATAACGAGACATAATTTAGTTCCTCCAATAAAATAGTTTGGAGTAAAATAATCCGTTGAAAAACTCACATTCGTGCAGTTCGTTCTTCAATCTTCACCTTTGCAGCCGCGGTTACGCAATTGCACCCGAGGGGCAACGAACTGGTGACGAGCTGTTATTTTCCTGCTGCATTATTTTACACAAGGAATAGTATACGACAAACTAGGGGCAAAAGTCAAGATGGAGCTGGCTTTGGATTTGATGAAAACAAATCTTGAAATTTTTCATTAATTACTTATATTTTCAAATATCTCTTTACAAAACAGCTTTTCGTCATTAGAATATGAAAGTATTGTGCAAATGATAACGAAGTGAAATTATTCATAAAAGGAGTAGAAAAAATGAATCCAGTATCCCCATTATTTGAGAAGATCGATTCTTCCATAGAAAAGAAAATCGATCTGATCAAGAGTAGTTATTTGCGTTACGCTGTACGTGCGATGATGGCTTGTTTATTCTTGACCCTCGGAACAGCTATTGCTTTTGCGATCGCTATGAAAGGTGAATCGATGGTTCACGGGTTAGGGAAAATTCTATATGCATTTATGTTTAGCTGGTCTTTAGTCATGATTCTTTATATGAACGCAGAATTAGGAACATCAAATATGTTGTATATGACTGTTGGGGTTTACCGTAAACGTCTAAGTATTCCTTTGGCATTGAAAATTTTGCTTACGTGTGTCTTGTTCAACTTGATCGGCGGGGTGATTTTCGGCTCAATCGTTGCACTGACAGGTCCTTTTCAAGGGCTGACCGCAGACAACTTTATGCTGACCTCGATCACTGCGAAATTAGAAAAATCGACCATCCAAATTTTAGTAGAAGCGATGTTCGCCAATATCGTTGTAAACACAGCTGTTCTAGTAAGCATGCGAATGAAAGACGATGCCGGAAAAGTTGCAGCAATCATTTTCATCATCTTCATCTTTGCTTTCTTAGGATTCGAACACGTTATTGCTAACTTCCCAGCGTTTACCTTAGCTTTCTGGGCTTCAGGCGGACACTTGGCAGGTATGACTGTCGGCAGTGTGATCCATAATTTAGTTTTTGCCTTTATCGGTAACTATATCGGCGGTGGCTTGGTCATGGGGCTGGGCTATGCATGGTTGAACAACTCAAAATCGACCTATGTCGACTAATTAGAACCTACCAAAAGAAGCAGCGATGCTTCTTTTTTTTCTTTTCTTTAACATTTCTCCAGGAAGAAGCCATCATCCCTTAACGGAGCGTTGAAATCAGCGCCTATTTATGTTAAGAATAAGTATGTACGGTTTTTCTTGCTGTTTTTTGTAAAAATGACCGCAACCAAGACCAAAATCTTAGTTACTTCTTAATAGAAAGCGAGCCTTAACCTTTTATGAATCGGAAATTCTTTGCCTTTGATATTGATGGAACCTTGCTTGACTCGAACAAACAGCCACTAGACAGTACGCTAAAAGCCCTTGATCTTTTACGAGATGCTGGCCATTTCGTGACCGTTGCCACTGGACGCAGTCGTTTCCACGCTCAAGATATTATTCGTTCGTTGTCCTTTGATAATTACATTTTATGTAATGGCGCAGCTGCTTTTCTTTCGCATCAGCAGGTGTATAAAAACTTACTCGATGAAACGCAATTGGCTGCTTTCGTGGCAGAAGCCCAAGAGCTTGGGATCGACACGGCATTTGTCGGGATGGATACAGCGAAACGAGCGTCTTCTTTGGATATTGCTAAAATGGAAGCAGCGATGCATTCTTTTGGTGCCCAACTTCCTGAGTTGGACATGGATTTTCCCGAAGAAAAAGAAGTCTATCAAGCATTGGCTTTTTACGGAAAAGAGTATGAGCATTTCTTTGACGAGAAATACAGCAAACTGCGTTTTGTGCGTTGGCATGAAAACAGTGTGGATGTCGTTCCAAAAGAAGGCTCCAAAGCAGCAACGATCCTGTGCGTCGCGGAACAATTAGGGATAGCGCAAGAAGATGTGATCTGTTTTGGTGATGGCCAAAATGATCGTGAAATGCTGACTGCCGCAGGTGTCGGTGTGGCAATGGGCAATGCGGTCCCTGAGATCCAACAAGTCGCAGATATGGTGACCGCTAGCAATGATGAAGATGGCATCTGGTTAGCCTTGAAAGAATTACAACTGATTTAAAAAGGAATCCTTTAGACATAGCACAGTCGGTTTACGGCATCTGTGCTATGTTTTTTTGTTTTTTCTCGGTCGCAAAGAAAATAAATTGGTACAATAGAAAAAAGGGGGAATGCAGCAAATGAAAATCGCATTGATTGCTCATGATCGAAAAAAAGATGTAATGGTAAAATTAGTGACTGCCTATCGAGAAATTTTAGCGCAGCATGAACTTTTCGCAACAGGAACTACGGGGAAGAGGATCGAAGAAGCAACCCAGTTGCCTGTCCACCGCTACAAATCAGGGCCGCTGGGAGGAGATCAGCAAATTGGCGCCATGATTTCGCAAGATGACTTGGACATGGTGATCTTTTTGCGCGATCCTTTAGCCGCGCAACCCCATGAACCAGATGTAACGGCATTGATTCGCTTGTCAGACGTGTACGAGATTCCTTTAGCTACCAATATGGGAACGGCAGAAATCTTGTTGCGGGGGTTAGCAGCTGGCTTTGCTGATTTTCGACAAGTGATCCACGAAACGGACAATCGTCCCTTGTCGTTATAAAGATAGTAGAAGAATTGAAGAAAAAGGACGTGCAGAATTGAAAGCAATCTTAAAGGATTTTTTGACCTATGCAAAAATGAATACTCGCTCAGATGCGACGAGTCAGACCATCCCAACGACGCCGGGACAAGTTGAGTTGGCTCTTTTATTGAAAGATCAGTTGATCGAGATGGGGGTAGCGGATGTTGCTTACTATGAAAAGAATAGTTTTGTGATCGGACGTCTACCTGGTAATCCTGAAAAAACGGCGATTGGCTTTATTGCCCATGTAGACACGGCAGATTTCGAAGCTGAAAATATTCAGCCGCAGATCCATGAAAATTACGATGGCAAGGATGTTTGTTTAAATAAAGAAAAAGCCATTTATATGACAACTGCTGAATTTCCTAATCTCAAAGACTATGTCGGCGAAACGCTGATCACAACGGATGGAACGACCCTGCTGGGTGCAGATGATAAAGCTGGTATCGCAGAGATCATTGACGCGCTGCGAATCTTACAAACGATGGATGCGCATAAACGTGGCGATGTCTGGGTCGCTTTTGGGCCTGACGAAGAGATCGGGACTGGCGCTGATCGCTTTGATGCGGCGGATTTTCCAGTGGCATTTGCTTACACGATGGACAGTGGTCGTGTGGGGCATATGGAATATGAAACCTTTAATGCTGCTCGTATTGATATAACGATTGATGGTACGAGTGTGCATCCTGGAACTGCTTACGGTCGTTTGGTCAACGCCTTGAAAATCGCGCATCAAATCGACGATGCCTTACCAGCAGAGGAAGTTCCTGAACGCACCCGCGGGTATGAAGGTTTTTACCTACTGCACAATTTGACGGGACATATTGGTCGAGCAGAAGTTTCTTATATCATTCGTGATCACGATCATATGCTTTTTGAACAGCGAAAAGCTAACATCGTGGGGATCATTGACGAATTGAACACAGCCTATGGGCAAGAACGCATCACCTATACGCTGTATGACCAATATTACAATATGGGGGATTTGATCAAGAAAGATCCCCGCAGTATCGAAGCTGCCCGAGCAGGGATGCAAGCGATTGGTGTGACACCGATCGAAGCGCCGTTTCGTGGCGGGACCGATGGCTCGAAAATCACCTATAAAGGCATTCCAACACCGAACTTATTTGTTGGCGGTGAAAACTTCCATGGCCAGTATGAATTTATTACCGTGGAAGCGATGGAAAAAGCCCGTGATTTGATCGTGGCGATCGTGGAACATGTCGGGAAAGAAGACACTACCGTTTCCTAGAGAACGCGGCAACACGCTAGACTAAAGCGAAAAAGTCTAGCGTGTTTTTTTGTTTTGCTGCAAGGAAGAACAGCAAGTGAAAGAACCTTTTTTTTCTGGACCAAAACCCTTATAATAGAAAAGAAGCTAAAAGAGAAGAGGAAAAATGTGTGCGGGTATTATTCATTGGAGATGTAGTTGGTTCATTAGGAAGAGAAACAATCACGGAGTACCTTCCCAAATTAAAGAAGGCGTATCGACCACAGGTGACGATCGCGAACGGCGAGAATGCGGCGGCGGGTCGTGGGATCACTGGTAAAATTTATAAGAAATTTTTGCAAGATGGTGTCGATGTCGTGACATTAGGCAATCATACATGGGACAACCGTGACATTTTTGAATTTATTGGCGATGCGAAGAAAATGATTCGTCCAGCCAATTTTCCAGAGGGAACACCGGGGGTCGGCATGGTGTTTGTGAAAGTCAACACCATTGAGTTGGCGGTGATCAACATGCAAGCTCGCTCGTTCATGGTAGACCTTGATGATCCGTTTCGCAAAATGGATGAATTGGTTGCGATTGCCCGCAAACGTACACCGTTTATCTTTGTGGATTTTCATGGGGAGACTACTAGCGAAAAACAAGCGATGGGCTGGTATTTGGATGGCCGAGTTTCGGCAGTCGTCGGCACGCATACCCACGTACAGACCAACGATGCGCGGATTTTGCCCCAAGGAACGGCTTATTTGTCAGATGTCGGCATGACTGGTCCTTATGATGGGATTTTGGGAATGAAACGCGAACCAGTCATTGAAAAATTTTTGACGGCGTTGCCGCAACGGTTTGAAGTGATTGAAAAAGGCCGCAGTATTTTGTCGGCTTGCTTGCTTGAGATTGATGAAGCCACTGGTAAAGCAAAATCGATCCGTCCGATCCAAATCAGTGAAGATCGCCCGTTTACAGAATAGGAGAAGCATGGAAGAGCAATTAACCAAAGAATCAAACGTTGCCCAAGAGTTGGCTGCTTTGCAAAAGCTTTTGTCTAATCATCCGATCGTTCAAGAATTTCAAGAAATTCAAGTACGAGCCTTGCAAAACCAAGGGCTACTGGAGTTGGAAGAAGCGCTGAAGCAAGCGCAAAAAGAAATCGTTCAATTTGAGCATTATGAGAAACCCGAAGCAAAAAAAGCTGCGGAGCAGCGTTATGCGTCATTGACAAACGAATACGAGCAGCACCCCTTAGTGGTTGCTTATCGCCAAGCGTTACTGCAAGCAGATGAATTGCTGCAATATGTCACGACGGAGATCCAAAAGAAAATGAATAAAGCCATCGAGGAGGATGAAACCAATGCCTCAAAAAACTAAAAATACCCCGATGATGGAACAGTATTTAAGCATCAAGGCTCAGTACCAAGATGCTTTTTTATTCTATCGTTTAGGAGATTTCTATGAATTATTTAATGAGGATGCTGTCAAGGCAGCACAAATTTTAGAACTGACGTTAACCAGCCGCAACAAAAATGCGGAGGAACCGATCCCTATGTGTGGGGTGCCTTACCACGCCGCCAGCAATTACATCGACACCTTGATCGAGCAAGGCTACAAAGTAGCGATTTGTGAGCAAGTGGAAGACCCAAAAACCACCAAAGGAATGGTCAAACGCGAAGTCGTTCAACTGATCACGCCGGGAACGGTGATGGACAGTAAAGGCCTATCCGCCAAAGAAAACAACTTTTTGACAGCTGTTTTGCAGCAAGGGGAGCGTTTTGGCTTTGCCTATGTCGATCTAAGTACCGGTGAATTAAAAGCAGCGCAATTGGAAGATGAAGAAGCCGTCGTCAATGAGGCCGCCGCTCTGCAAACGAAAGAAGTCGTTTTGTGCAGCGAGATTCCTGAATCATTGCAAACGATGCTGACCAATCGCTTGAATGTCGTGTTTTCTAAGCAAGAAACGTTGGAAGAAAATGCCGAATTTCAATTTTTAACGGAACCTCTCTCCCAAGGGTTAGAAAAAGTAGTCACAGGGAAATTGCTAAGTTATTTGGCGATTACCCAAAAACGCAGTTTAGCCCACATTCAGCAAGCCGTGGAATATCAGCCGGATCATGCCTTGAAAATGGATCATTATTCCAAATTCAACTTAGAATTGACGCAGTCGATTCGAACCGGAAAAAAACAAGGGACTCTTTTGTGGTTGCTGGACGAGACAAAGACCGCAATGGGGGGACGTTTGTTAAAGCAATGGTTGGATCGTCCCTTGATCCAGCCAAAGAAAATCACTGCCCGCCAAGAAATGGTCCAATCGTTACTGGACAGTTTCTTTGAGCGAGCGGATCTGCAAGAAGCGTTGACGAAAGTCTATGACATGGAACGCCTAGTCGGACGGGTCGCCTTCGGAAATGTCAATGGCCGCGATTTGCTGCAGTTGAAATCTTCTTTGGAGCAAGTGCCTTTGATCGCGCAATTGCTGCAGGGGATCAACCGTGGCGAGTGGAATGACTTGCTGCTGGAATTAACGCCTTTAGATGATTTGGTTGCACTGATCGAAGCGGCGATCGATGAAGATGCCCCGTTGCAGATCACAGAAGGCAACATCATCAAAGACGGGTTCCATCAACAATTAGATGAATACCGTACGGCGATGCGTAATGGCAAGCAATGGTTGGCGGAATTAGAAGCCAACGAACGTCAAGCGACGGGGGTCAAAAACCTGAAAGTTGGGTTCAACCGCGTCTTTGGCTATTACATTGAGATCACGAAAGCCAATCTAGTGAATTTAGATACCTCTCGCTACGAGCGCAAGCAAACCTTAGCCAATGCGGAACGCTTTATTTCCCCCGAGTTGAAAAAACTGGAGACTTTGATTTTAGAAGCCGAAGAAAAATCGGTGGATTTGGAATATCGCCTCTTTCTTGACGTTCGTGAAGAAGTGAAAAAGAGTATCACACGTCTACAAAAGTTAGCCAAAGCCGTCAGTGCGGTCGATGTCTTACAAAGTTTCGCCACGGTTTCGGAACGCTACCAATACGTGCGGCCGACAGTAGCGAAAAAACGAGCAGTATCGATCATCGATGGCCGTCATCCTGTAGTGGAAAAAGTCCTTGGTCACCAAGAGTACATTCCAAATAGTATCGTGATGGATGAAGAAACAGAGATCCTGTTGATCACAGGACCAAATATGTCTGGGAAAAGTACGTACATGCGGCAGTTTGCCTTGCTAGTCATTATGGCGCAGATCGGCTGTTTCGTACCGGCAAAATCTGCAGAGATGCCGATTTTTGATCGGATCTTTACTCGCATCGGTGCCAGCGATGACCTGATCGCCGGTCAAAGTACGTTTATGGTGGAGATGATGGAAGCCAACCAAGCGCTGCGTCATGCAACGCCTAACAGCTTGATTTTGTTTGATGAGTTAGGGCGTGGGACTGCGACCTATGATGGGATGGCATTGGCACAAGCCATCATTGAATATATCCACAAAGAAGTTCATGCCAAAACACTTTTCTCCACCCATTATCATGAGCTGACGGTTTTAGATGAGGAATTGGCACACTTACGCAATGTCCATGTCGGTGCCGTTGAAAAAGAAGGCGAAGTTGTCTTCTTGCATAAGATGATGGAAGGACCCGCAGATAAAAGCTATGGGATCCATGTAGCCAAAATCGCTGGACTGCCAAGTGCACTCTTACAGCGCGCAGCGACGATCCTAAAAGCGCTGGAAGAACATGAACCGACGGTACAGCCAAAACCAGTCGTCGAAGAAAGTCAGCAGTTGTCGTTGTTTAGTGAAGTATCTACGGAAGAAATCGGCGTCATCGATCAATTGAAGAAATTGAATCTGTTGGAAATGACCCCGATGGATGCTCTGAATACATTGTACGAGCTGCAAAAACGAATTTAGAAAGAAGGTCAGCAGATGGGAAAGATCCAAGAGCTATCCGAACGTCTGGCGAACCAAATCGCGGCAGGAGAAGTTGTTGAGAGACCGGCTTCTGTCGTCAAAGAATTAGTTGAAAATGCCGTGGATGCCGGCAGTACCCAAATCGATATTTTTATTGAAGAAGCAGGCTTGCGTAAAATCCAAGTCATCGATAATGGCGAAGGAATTGCAGAAGAGGATGTCTTGACTGCCTTTAAACGCCACGCCACCAGTAAAATCCACAATCGAGATGACTTGTTTCGAATACGTACCCTCGGGTTTCGCGGGGAAGCTTTGCCTAGTATCGCTTCGGTTTCGATCCTCTCGATTGAAACGGCAGTCAAAGGTGCCCAACAAGGCTCCTTTGTGCGCTTAAAAGGCGGCGCTGTTGAAGAGCATCTGCCTGCCAACTTGCGACAAGGAACCAAGATCACTGTCGAAAACCTCTTTTACAATACACCGGCACGCTTGAAATATGTCAAGACGCTGCAAACGGAACTAGCAAACATCGGCGATATCGTCAATCGGATCGCCCTAAGCCATCCAGAAGTGGCTTTTCGTCTCGTTCATGAAGGCAACAAGATGTTGAGCACCACTGGAAGTGGGCAGTTAAAACAAACCATCGCCGGGATCTACGGGGTGGAAACGGCCAAAAAAATGATTGCGATCGATACTGAGGACCTCGACTTTAAAGTCACTGGCTTTGTGTCACTGCCAGAAGTCACCCGAGCCAGCCGCAACTATTTATCCACGATCATCAATGGTCGTTATATTCGCAACTTTGCTTTGAATAAAGCGATCGTAGCCGGTTACGGGTCAAAATTGATGGTCGGTCGTTTTCCATTAGCTGTCCTTGAAATCAAAATGGACCCCTTGCTAGTCGATGTCAATGTCCATCCGACTAAGCAAGAAGTTCGTTTGTCAAAAGAAGAAGAGCTAACGAAACTAATCAGTAAAGCCATCAATGAGGCGCTGCGGGAAATCAATTTGATTCCTAACGCGGCTGACAATCTGCGGTTTAAGAAAAAAGTTGCCGATCAGCCAAAAGCCCAGCAGCTTGGCTTGGAACTGGAGTCAGCAGGAAATTCGACTTCTGGGTTGTCTTATAATCGGGAAACCGGGAAATTTGAGGTTCAGGGCAGTACTTATCAACAGACTGTGGATAACTCTGTGGAAAAACCTGTGGAGGAATGTGGAAAACTTCCAGAAATGCCACAGGGATCTAGCGAAAACCTGTTGGAAGAAACCGAGGAAACCTTTCGCAGTTTGGAAGAGACGCTGCCAAATAAGCCTGTCCGAAAACCATTTGTGGAAGATCAGATGGAAACAAAAGCGCCGCTGCTAGAAGCGCCAGCCTTTCTCTCGGAAGAGACGCCAGAGCTTACGGCGCAAGATCTGCAAAATCAAGCGACTCTTCACCCGGAAATACATGGGGATGACCGCAACTACCTGAAAACGGTCGAACGGTTGCTGGAAGAAGAACCAGCGAAGGAGCGTTTTCCCCAACTGGATTATTTTGGGCAGATGCATGGGACCTATTTGTTTGCCCAAAGCGAGGCGGGGCTATATATCGTCGACCAGCATGCGGCACAAGAACGAATCAAATATGAGTATTACCGCGAAAAAATCGGCGAAGTGACCAATGACCTGCAAGAGTTGTTAGTGCCGATCGTTTTGGATTATCCCAACAGCGATGCACTGCAATTACAAGAACAAAGTGACAAGCTGGTAGAAGTCGGGATCCATCTGGAATCTTTTGGGACCAATAGTTTCATCGTCCGAGCGCACCCGACGTGGTACCCTAGCGGTGAAGAAGAAGCCATCATCCGCGAAATGATCGATATGTTATTGACGACAGGAAGTGTCAGTGTCAAAAAGTTTCGTGAAGCAACCGCGATCATGATGAGCTGCAAACGATCCATCAAAGCCAATCATTATTTGAATGAAGCACAAGCCCGGATCTTGTTGCAAGATTTAGCGAAATGCGAGAATCCCTTCAACTGTCCCCATGGTCGCCCGGTGCTGATCCATTTCACCAACAGCGACATGGAGCGGATGTTCAAACGGATTCAAGATCCTCATCGAGCAAGGAGTGGCATGGAATGATTATTTTGGCTTCACAGTCGCCGCGACGCAAAGAATTATTAGCGGAGTTAGTCCCGGAATTTGCGGTCATACCAGCGGATATCGACGAGTCGGTCCGACCAAACGAAGCGGCGATCCCTTATGTCCAACGGATGGCAGCAGAAAAAGCGGCGGCTATTACGCAAGCATATCCTGAAGATCTGGTGATCGCGAGCGATACCACGGTCGTGGTGGATGAAGAAATCTTAGGAAAGCCAGCCGACCGTGAAGATGCTCGTTCGATGTTGCGAAAAATGAGCGGACGTGCCCATTGGGTGCATACCGCCGTCGTTTTGCAAAAAGGCGAACAGCTGCGCCAAGCAGTGGTTTCGGCGGAAGTTGTGTTTCGTTCCTTGACCGATCAAGAGATCGACAAGTATCTTGCCTTAGATGAGTACCAAGACAAAGCGGGCGCCTATGGGATCCAAGGGGCGGCCAAAGTATTTGTCTCATCGATAAACGGCGATTTTTATACAATTGTAGGGTTTCCTGTCACTACGGTCTATCAGTTGTTGCAAGAGTTTATGGAGGAGGAATAAGGATGGATGTTTCTGGTAGTTGTCTTTGCGGCAAAGTCACGATTGACTTGACTGGAGTTTCGAAAGAAATCACGGTTTGTCATTGTAGTCTCTGCCAGAAATTTCACGGCGGACCGATGTTTGCTCTTGCACCATGTTCTGAGAACCAGATGGCTCTTCAAGGAGCGAAGTGGCTGCGACGTTATGATTCTTCTAAGTGGGCACAACGAGGATTTTGCAGTCAATGTGGCTCGAGTCTGTTCTTTTACCTCAAAGAAGCACACACCTATTTTTTTGCGGCTGGATTATTTGGTAACATGCCAGAAGCTGTCTTAACCGAAGAAATCTATACAAAAGACCAACCGCAGTTTTACCATTTTGCGGAACCAACGACTCGTTGGCAAAAGCTGCAAAACCCTTAAACAATTTGAGCAAGTCATTTTACATTCGCTAAGAAAAAAGGCATGATAGAGCATACAGGATGAGTCTAGAGGAAAAGCAGGTGAAAAAATGACAGATAAAAAAGAATTAAAAGAAAAATTGTCATCGATCGAATATGCGGTGACCCAAGAAAATGCAACCGAACGCCCCTTTACTGGCGAGTATGATGATTTTTATGAAAAAGGGATCTATGTTGATATCGTCAACGGAGAACCATTGTTTGCTTCTACTGATAAATATGACGCCGGTTGTGGCTGGCCTTCCTTTTCGAAGCCGATCAGTCGCCAAGATATTCAAGAAAAAGCCGATTTTTCTCACGGTATGCATCGGGTAGAAGTCCGCAGCAAAGAAGCTGACTCTCATTTAGGACATGTTTTTTCAGACGGTCCTCAAGACAAAGGCGGTTTGCGCTATTGTATCAACTCGGCAGCATTGAAGTTCATCCCTTTAGCAGAAATGGATGAAAAAGGCTATGGCGAATTCAAATCACTCGTTGAGTAAGTATTAGGAACTGTGTGCGAAAAAAAGATTCAGCAGCATGTCTCGTTTGAAAAAATGCGACTGAAACAACGGTTTTTCCTCCGTTTGTTTCCTGCTAAACCTTTTCCTTCGTTCACAGTCCTTTTTTTGCCCTCTCGTCTGTGCTACAATAAAGGGAACATATGTACAGAAAGGAAAGCACATGTACGAATATATCATAGGGAAAGTAACGGATATCTTTCCGGCGTATATCGTCGTTGAGACCCATGGCATCGGCTATCAGATCGCTTTTGGCAATCCGTATTCATTTAGCGGCAAGTTAAACCAAGAAGTAAAAATCTATCTGCACCAAGTGATTCGTGAAGATGCTCATAGTCTCTACGGCTTTGCCACGATCGAAGGCAAGCAGTTGTTTTTAAAATTGATCAGTGTCTCAGGTATTGGACCAAAGAGTGCGTTAGCAATCATGGCCAATGAAGACCATACAGGGTTGATCACGGCAGTCGAAAATGGGGACGTCAACTATTTGACTAAGTTCCCAGGTGTCGGTAAAAAGACGGCGCAGCAAATGATCCTAGACTTGAAAGGCAAAGTGGCTGAACTGGTTGGAGAAGAAGCGATCGTTCCTCTAAGCGTGGCAACGACTGCTTTAGATGAAGCGATGGAAGCCTTGAAAGCATTGGGTTATAGCGAAAAAGAAGTCAAGAAAGCCGAAAAACAATTAGCGGCGAATACGACAAAATCGACGGATGAGTACTTGCGGGAAGCTCTCCGATTGATGATGAAAAAGTAAGGAGCAAGTAGACGATGGATGAACGAATTGTTTCGCCAGAAAGTACTGAACAAGAAGAGATCATCGAAAAATCCTTGCGTCCGCAAACCCTTGCCCAATATATCGGACAAGACAAAGTCAAGCAGGAGCTTTCGATTTATATCCAAGCGGCGAAAAATCGAGAAGAAGCGTTGGATCATGTCCTCTTATATGGTCCGCCAGGCTTAGGGAAAACGACGATGGCAATGGTGATCGCCAACGAGATGCAGGTGCAAATCAAGACGACCAGCGGTCCTGCGATCGAAAAACCAGGGGATTTGATTGCGATCTTGAATGAGCTGCAGCCGGGGGATGTTCTGTTTATCGATGAGATCCATCGCTTGCCTCGTGTCGCCGAAGAAATGCTTTATTCGGCAATGGAAGATTTTTATGTGGATATCATGGTGGGGCAAGGGACAACGGCTCACCCAGTTCATTTTCCGCTCCCGCCGTTTACCTTAGTCGGCGCAACGACGCGGGCGGGGATGCTCTCGGCGCCACTACGGGATCGCTTCGGGATCATTTCTCATATGCAATATTATGAAGACCATGATTTAAAAGAGATCGTGCAGCGGACTGCGTCGATCTTTGAAACGGATATCGTGGAAGAAGGGGCGATCGAAATCGCCCGCCGATCCCGAGGCACTCCACGGATCGCCAACCGGTTGCTTAAACGAGTTCGCGATTATGCGCAAGTGCAAGCGGATGGGTTGATCGATCGCACCGTTGCTGACCAGGCATTGGCGCTTTTGGCAGTCGATCATGCTGGCTTGGATTATATCGATCAGAAATTGATCCGCACGATGATCGAATTGTATCAAGGCGGCCCGGTGGGATTAAGTACGATCGCTGTCAATATCGGGGAAGAAACCGAAACAGTGGAAGATATGTACGAACCGTTTTTGATCCAAAAAGGTTTTTTGAAACGCACCTCGCGTGGGCGGATCGCAACGCCGTTAGCCTATGACCATTTTGGCTATCCGCAAAGAAGTGAATAGAACGAAGCAGCAATCAACGATGATTGCTGCTTTTTTGTGCTTTTGGTGAAACGTTTCTTTTTATTTTATAATGATTTCTGAGAATCAATCGATGTTGAATAAATGCAATATTTGTGAAATTTGATTAAAAGGAAATGTTTGGAAAAAGGATTTCTTTTGAAAAAGCTGATATAAAAGCTTTTTAATTTGTGAGAAACCCAACGAAATTTGTGAAAAAAGAAATGCTGAAAAAAATAATTGGAAAGGCTTGCATTTTCGATTGGCAGCGGATATAATCTTTTTGTAGAAACGTTTCACCAAAATGTGGAGATATACGTAGTGTTGCGAGGATAGAAAGAAGGAGATTTTGTGTATGAGTAAACTGCAAAAGTTTTATAGTCAACGGCAGCTTCACTGGATGGTTTTTCCCGGCGTGGCATTTATGATCGTATTTAATTATATTCCGATCTACGGAATTATAATCGCTTTCAAAAACTATACGGTGATTGACACGATTTCATCAGCACCATGGGTCGGGTTAGAGAATTTCCGTATCATTATGAATGACAGTTTTTTCTGGGAAGCGGTTAGAAATACGTTAGCCATCAGCTTATTGAAATTAGGTTTAGGTTTTGCGATCCCGATTGTGTTAGCCATTATGATTTTTGAAATGCAAGATGGCCGCTTGAAGAAATTTATTCAAACGGTTTCATACATTCCCCATTTTTTCTCATGGATCGTGCTAGGTGGGATGATGATTTCTTGGCTGTCAACGAACGGCTTTATCAACCAAGTGCTGATGTCCGTAGGATTGATGGACAAAGGGGTCAATCATCTATTGGATCCAAGCAAATATTGGTGGATCGCGGTCCTTTCGGATCTATGGAAAGAAGTCGGCTGGGGAACGATTCTTTACTTGGCAGGTATGTCGCGGATCGATCCAACGTTTTATGAAGCCGCACGAATCGATGGTGCCAGCAAGCTAAGACAGATTCGTTCGATCACATTGCCATTACTGACACCGATCATCTCCTTAAACTTGATTCTGAATGTGAGCGGTATCTTAGGGTCAAACCTAGATCAAACATTAGTTTTGATGAATTCACAGAACCAAAACCGTTCAGAAGTTATCAACTCCTTTGTTTATAAAATGGGGTTGACGCAAGGTGATTTCTCTTATGCAACTGCTGTCGGCTTGGGGATCGCGGTCATTTCCGTCATCTTATTGGTGATCACGGATCGAGTGACCCGCAAGTTGAACAACGGCAATTCAGTTATCTTATAGGAGGAAAAAACATGATCAAAAGAAAAGCAAAAGAAAACACGTGGTTTTACTTCTTCAATACCGTGATCTTGATTTTATTCTCGTTAATGATCATTGTACCGATTTGGAATATCTTGGTTTCCTCCGTGTCTTCTAGTTCTGGATTAGCGGGCAACGGCCTCGTGTTATGGCCCAAAGGCTTTACCTGGGAAAACTATCGGAAAGTTTTTTCCGACGCAAGTATCCCCCGTGCCTTCTTGATCTCAGTGTTAAAAACGGTTCTTGGGGCTGCAACCCATACCTTGTTTTGTGCGATCGTGGCTTACGGATTGAGTAAATCACGCTTGGTTGGCCGCAACATTTATACAACGATGGGGGTCATCACCATGTACTTCAGTGGTGGGATGATTCCAACGTACTTGCTGATTCGCTCGCTAGGATTACTGGATTCTTTCTGGGTCTACATTATTCCAGCTTTGTTCAGCTATTATGATGTCGTGATTTTAATGAACTTTTTCCGTGAGATTCCGCCTTCACTCGAAGAATCGGCGAAGATCGACGGTGCAAGTGAATTCCAAATCTTTTATAAAATCTTCTTACCATTAACGAAACCGGCATTGGCAACCATCATCTTGTTCAACGGGGTTGGCCAATGGAACGATTTTATGACAACAAAACTGTATATCACAAAAGAGTATCTTTATCCGCTGCAAATGAAGATTTATGAAATCATCGTCCAATCCAACTTGAGTACGATGACTGAAAGCGGTAGTACCGACTTTATCGTCCAAGCAACGACCCGTGGGGTTCAGTTGGCTACGATCGTCATCACGACAGTGCCAATTTTAATTATATATCCATTGCTTCAAAAACACTTTATCGGCGGTATGATGGCCGGTGCAGTAAAAGAATAGAAAGAGGGATAGACATGAAAAAAGTAGTAGGCGGTTTATTGGCAGCATCAGCATTACTTAGCTTAGCAGCATGTGGCGGCAGCTCAGACAATGCCAGCAGTTCGGATTTTTCTATCAAAGATCGGTATGAGTTAGATGAAAAGACACCAGCATGGAAACTCGATACCAAAGAAGAACCAACCAAGATCACATGGTACATCAATTCAGACTGGACAGCTTTGCCATTTGGTGAAGATGTGACGACAGCCCAAATCAAAAAAGATTTGAACATTGATATTGAATTTATTTCAGGTGATGATTCGAAATTAAATGCTTTGATTTCAAGTGGTGATATGCCTGATATCGTGACGTTGATGGATAAAACCAGTCAAGCAGCCACAAAAGCTGATAGCTGGGCATACTCATTAAACGATTTAGCGGAACAATACGATCCGTATTTGATGAATGTCGTGACCGAAGATACCTTCAAATGGTTTGCTTTAGATGATGGCAAAACTTATGGCTATCCAAACTATTCCAACACAGCAGCGGACTACGAAAGCGGCAATATTCCCGTCAACGATAACTTTGTGATCCGTGAAGATGTCTATGAAGCATTGGGCAAACCAGATGTTTCGACTCCAGAAAACTATGTGAAAGTCATGAAAGAAATCAGCGAGAAATTCCCTGATTTGACACCAATGGGCTTCACAACGATCGGCGAAACAGCAGGACCATTCTTAGATAAATTGCAAGACTTCTTAGGTGTTCCGTTAGAAGATGAAGATGGTGCTTTCTACGATCGTAACTTAGATGAAGAATATATCTCATGGTTGAAAACCTTTAATCAAGTGTATCGTGACGGCAACATCAGTGATGACAGCTTTACCGATGACGGTCCAACCTATGATGAAAAAGTAAAACAAGGGGACTATGCAACGATCTTAGTAGCAGGAACGAGCGGACAAGGTGGGAACTTCACCGAATTCATGAAAAACTCTGACACACGCTACATCGCAATCGACGGACCTGCCAGCACTTCTGGTCGTGAAGCAACCTTGAACCAAACAGGAATCTCTGGCTGGTTGATCAACTACATCACAAAAGATGCGGCGGATCCAGCAAAAGTAACCCAACTCTTCACGTACTTGATCGATGAACCAGGACAAATTTTGACAAAATTCGGTGTTGAAGGCGTGACGTATGAATACAACGATGAAGGCAAAATCGATTACTTGCCAGAAATCAAAGAAATGGAACAAACCGACAACGAAGGCTACAACAAAAAATATGGTATCAGCCGTTTCAACTACTTTAACAACGACCGTGTCAATGCACTGAAAGTCAAAACCGAAAATGCGTTGACCCAAATGCAAGAATGGGGCGAAGGCAAATTGTATCCACACTTTGTGATCGAAAATACGGATCCAGATGCCGGAACTGCTGAAGCACGTTCAAACACAGCAATCAAAACCAAAATCAACAGTACGATCATCTCATTGATTCGTTCAAAAGATGAAGGAACATTTGACAGCACACTAACCGACTTTGAAGGCTTCTTAGATTCAAACAACTGGGATGCAATCAAAGACATTAAAACTGAAAAAATGGCCGAAAACCGCGAACGACTAAAATAACCCCCATAGGAGAGGAAAGGAAGCCAAAAAAAAGACCTTTCCTCTCCTTTGCTTTGAAACACAGGTTTTGCGCGCACTTTGCGCAAAATCTGATGTTTCAAAGTACTAGGCGACCGCAGGGAGCGTAGTGTCCATACAAAGAAGCACTGCGATTGGCTCACGTAGTGAGACATGCAAGCTGCACTTAGTGTGTTTTACTTAGTGCAACTGTAGGCGAAGCGAAAGCGGAGACGAGCAGATGATGAAAAGTACTAGGCGACTGTAAGGAGCGTAGTGTCCGTACAAAGAATCACTGCGACTGGCTCACGCAGTGAGACCTGCAACCCAGAAAACCGTACGTTGAGAAACGACCCAAAATCACAAGAAGGCAAGAAACAGGTTTACGCAGCACCCGCAGCACAAATCAGCAAGTTTTGATTGGAGGATCATAATGAATCGACTATTTTCTTATGAAGGATGGTACTATCGGGTCTTTGCTTTTCTAGCAGATATGATCATTGTTAGTTTTCTCTTTATGATTCCAGCAATGACGCTGATTCTCGCAGGGCCAGCATTGATCGCGCTGTATCGGACGATCGATCAATTGTACAAGGAACGAGATGTCCCGATTTGGCAACGATACAAGCAAGCATTCTTAAGCAACCTCAAACGTGGTCTCTTCTTAGAAGGTCTTGTTATGGCGTATGTCGCAGTCTTTGCCGGTTTGATCTATTCCTTGATGATGCTTACACCTTACTTTGGCGTTTTAGCCGTGATCCTCGTCAGCTTGGCTGCGCTGTATCTCGTCGTGTTCGTTCTCTTGTACAGTTTGTTTGCGCAATCATTGCAAGAAACAGCGAAAGAAACAGCATATGCGGTTCTTAGCAGTACGGCGAATGCGATCATTTTACTGGTGATCCCAATCATTGTTTTTGTATTGTGCAGCAAAGTAAACCTATTCTTATTTGTTTGTTTAGGCATTTCAGGATCAGCCTTTGTACAAGTGTTGTTTTTCAATAAAGTATTAGCGAAGGGAGAAGAGACAAATGACTGAATCGACCGCAACTGATCGATCCTGTTTTTGGGTTTCGGTCCAACAAGAACTTGACGCCCTTCCGCTAGCCTTTGAAAGAACCAAACAAGCGCCTTTGCTGAAAGGGATCGATTGTTTTACGATTTCTTTTCAAAGTCTTGGTAATGAAACGATCTATGGGCATCTGCTGCTGCCAGAACAAGCGGCAGATTGTCCAATCGTGATTGATTTTTTAGGCTATATGAATCATGTGCAAGAACCCTTCCAATTCGCTCATTGGTTACTGATCGGCTGCGGCTGTCTTGTCATCGACAATCGTGGACAAGGGGGACGCACGCAAGATCAAGTTCCTTATGAAACCACGCAGCATGAAGCACCTTTTGGACGCGGCATCTTGAAAAAAGAAGATTTTTATATGAAGCGATTGGTCGCAGATAGTTTGCGCACACTAGAAGTCCTTCAACAGATACCGGAAATCGATCCGCAGCGGATTATTTTAAGAGGCGGCTCACAAGGCGGCGGCATCGCCTTATTGGTCAACGCATTAACGAACGTCCCAATTTTTGCGACGTTTGCCGATGTGCCAAGCCACTCCAATCTTGTCCATCGGATCGAACAAAAAACAGGAAGTTACCATGTGATTCAAGAGTATATCGAACAATTTCCAGAAATGCGGGAAACGATCTATCAAGTCATGAGTTATTTTGATTTGAAGTATTTTGCTCATCAGATAACTGGTCCTGTTTATACATCGGTCGGCAGTGCTGATCCAATCTGTCCCATGGAAGATTTCTTCGTTTCCTATAAAAAGATTCCTGGACCGAAAGAATTGCGTATTTACTTAAATAAAGGGCATGGCGGCGGCGAAGCGAAACAAATCCGTCGTGAAATGCAGCAAATCAAAAAATTACTCAAAGGAAATGAATGAAGATGAAAGTAGCAACCTACAATCTACGAGTCGATACCGACTATGACCAAGAATGGCAATGGCACTATCGATCGGAGGCGGTTTGCTCCTTGATCGATTACTACGACTGGGATGTTCTGGCGATCCAAGAAGCTCGTCCCAGCCAATTTGCAGATTTAGCAAAGTTAGCGCAGTATGCTTCCGTCACTGCTGAACGAGATGGTGATGGCTTAGGCGAAGGCATTGGACTGTATTATCAAAAAGAGGCTTTCGAGTTATTAGCTTCAGGTTCGTTTTGGTTGTCATTGACACCGACTGAACCAAGTATTCATCCAGAAGCTGCGTATTCACGCTTATGTGTTTGGGCAGTCTTACAGGAAAAAAAGAATCCGCCGTTTCTTGTCATCACGACCCATTTAGATAATATTTCAGAAATGGCTCGTTTTGAAGGGATGAAAGTGATCTTTGAGCAGCTGGCAGATCAAATCGAACGCTATCCTGTATTGCTGATGGGCGACTTGAATGCGGAGCCAACCGAGCGGGTGCATCGGTACTTAGAGCAACATTTTCAAAATGCCAAAGAACATGGACAGAAGCCCCATCACGGGCCAAAAGGCTCCTATCAAAATTTTATTTATACGTTACCATGGCAAGAACTAGAAGAAATTGATTATATCTATACGAAAGGCTTCACGGTGGTCAAAACCGCCTGTCTAACGGATTCTTGTGATCGTCGTTTTCCCTCCGATCATTTTCCTTTAGAAGCAGAAGTCCAATTTGAAGAAAGCAAAGGATGAATAAAAATGGAACAGCAGAAATTAACCGAACTACTTTCAGAAATGACCTTAGATGAAAAAATCGATCAGTTGCTGCAACTGGCAGCGGCTTTTTATTCAGATAAAGCAGAAGAGAAAACCGGCCCAATGGGCGACTTAGGACTGACACAAGAGAACATCAACAATGCGGGAACAACGCTAGGTGTTTCTGGTGCAAAAGAAGCGATCCGCGTCCAAAAAGAGTATATCGAAAATAACCGCTTGAATATCCCAACGATATTGATGGCGGACATCATTCACGGCTTTCGGACGATTTTTCCGATTCCATTAGGATTAGGTAGTTCATGGGATTTGGCAGCAGCGGAGAAGATGGCGGAAGTATCTGCCAAAGAAGCAGCTGTTTCTGGCTTGCATGTGACCTTTTCACCGATGGTGGACTTAGTAAGAGACCCACGTTGGGGCCGTGTCATGGAATCGACGGGGGAAGATCCTTACTTGAACAGTCGCTTCGCTGAAGCCTTTGTCAAAGGCTATCAAGGGGATGATCTGCGAACAGATTTCAACCGCGTGGCTGCGTGTGTCAAACATTTTGCGGCTTACGGTGCGGCTATCGGCGGTCGCGATTACAACACGGTCAATATGTCAGAACGCCAACTGCGAGAAAGTTATTTACCGGGCTATAAAGCGGCCCTTGATGCCGGTGCCAAACTGGTGATGACCTCCTTCAATACGGTGGACGGTATTCCAGCAACAGCCAATCGCTGGCTTTTCCGCGATGTTTTGCGAGAAGAATTCGGGTTTGAAGGCGTTGTGATCTCTGACTGGGCAGCAATCAAAGAAGTGATCGCCCATGGCGCAGCGGAAGATGAAAAACACGCCGCTGAATTAGCCATCAAAGCTGGGGTCGATATCGAGATGATGACGACTTGCTACACTGATAACTTGAAAGAGTTGATCGCAGAAGGCACCGTTGAGGAAGCCTTAGTCGATGAAGCGGTGCTAAGAATCTTGACCTTGAAAAATGAACTAGGGCTATTTGAAAATCCATACCGCGGCGCTGATGAAGCCGCTGAAGCAGCCACTGTTTTGTCTCAAGAACACCGAGAAATCGCCAGCGATATCGCAAAGAAATCAATGGTATTGTTGAAAAATGAAGGTGTCTTGCCGTTGCAGAAAACCGAAAAAGTGGCGATCGTGGGTCCAGGTGCTCACTCCCGTGATCTATTAGGGGCTTGGTCTTGGCAAGGGAAACAAGAAGAAGTAGTGACCTTAGTGGCGGGTGCTCAAGCCTTGGGTGCGGATCTGTTGATTGGTCAAGAGCCCTTTGATTATTTTGCACCGTCTGAAGCGGCGATCCAAGAAGCGATCGAATTAGTGAAGGCAGCCGATAAAGTGGTCCTAGCACTAGGAGAGCAGGAATGGATGAGCGGCGAAGCTGCCAGCCGCAGCGACATTCGCTTGCCGCAAGCCCAATTGTCCTTGGTTGAAACCTTGAAAGAATACAACGAGCAATTGATCGTAACCCTTTATAACGGTCGTCCTCTTGATTTGCAAGGGGTTGATGCAGCCAAAGCGATCGTTGAGGCTTGGTTCCCTGGAACCGAAGGCGGAAACGCACTTGCTCAGATCCTGTGGGGAGAATACAATCCAAGCGGCCGCTTGAGTATGTCATTCCCAGAAACCGTTGGACAAGTTCCTGTGTATTACAACGTTGACAATACCGGTCGTCCTTATGAAAGTGCACCGGATGAAAAATATGTCTCAAAATATTTGGATGTCTCCAATTATGCCAAATATCCATTTGGCTTCGGCTTGAGCTATAGCCCAGTTGCGTATTCTGCGGTGACGTTGGATCAACCGACCATGACCAAAGATCAAACAGTCACGGCATCCATCACGGTTACGAACCAAGGAACAGCAGCGGTCTGGGAAACGGTCCAATGCTACATTCGCGATTTAGTCGGTGAAGTGGTTCGCCCAGTGAAAGAACTGAAAGGCTTTAAGAAAATTTGGCTAGAGGCTGGCGAATCAGCAACCGTTCAATTTGAGATCACGGAAGAACTGCTGCGCTATGTCCACAGCAACCAACAAGCAAGCAGTGATCCAGGGAAATTCCACATCATGATTGGTGGGAACAGCCGAGACACCCAACAAACAACCCTGCAATTAGTTAGGTAAGATAGGAAGGTTTCTATGACGAAAAAAATAGTGATGAATAACGCAAATACGACCGTGACATTTTTACCAAACGGTGATTTATATGAGATCCAAAGTCACGGTGTGATGATCAATCAGTTGAACGGAAATGCGCTAGATGGCAGTTTGAATCAAATCTATCTACGTCTGCGTGAGGCGGGGGAGTTGTCCTTTATTCCCTTGATCGGTTCAAATGCTAACAGTGCCTTTGCTTACTCAGACAAACAGCTGACTTGGACTGGAACGTACCAGTCTATCAGTTACCAAGTTGATTTCCAATTGGCACAAGATTGCTGGTTCTGGCGAGTTCAATTGAGTGGTTCTGGGGAAGCGGAATTGGTTTACGGACAAGATCTTGGTAACGCAGCCAAAGGTGCTGTTCAATCCAATGAAGCCTACGTTTCGCAATATATCGACCATCATGTTAGCCATGATAAGGATCAAATCGTGCTATCTTCTCGCCAAAATCAACCACAAAATGGTCAATTTCCATTGGTGGAACAGGGCAGCTTCCAAGCCTTAAAAGGCTTCTCGACGGATGGCTATCAATTTTTCGGTCGCAGCTACAAAGAAACGAATCAACCAACTGCACTCAGCCAAGAGACATTAGCCAATGAAGTGTATCAATACGAATTTGCCTATACGGCACTGCAAACGCAATGGTTGACAATAAGTGAGACACCTACGGAAATCGTTTTTTACGCAGCGGTCAAAGCCAATCAAGTGACGGCAGTCAATGAACCGCAGTTTGCACTTGAAACGTTGAAAGAAACGTATCAAGCCTTGTCCTTCGACTCGTTGCAGGCAACGGCGCAGGCTCGAAAAAACTTCGGTCGACCGCTCACAGGGCTGACATTTTCCACAGAAGAAATCAACGTGCGGTTCCCTCAGCAAGAAGCAGTGGAAATCGTTGACGAACAGCTGTATTCCTTTTTTACCCCTGACTATCACCATGTCGTGTTGAAGGAAAAGGAAGGACAGATGGAACGCTCCCATGGGCATATTTTGTTGAGCGGACAAGATCTGATCGTCGATCAACCCATTTTGAGCACGACTGTTTACATGACGGGGATGTTTAACTCCCAAATCGTATTAGGCAATACAAACATGAACAAATTATTGAGTAATAGCCGCAACTCATTGAATCTTTTCAAACGTTCCGGTCAGCGGATCTATCTGAAAGACGGCGATCAATGGCGGATTTTAACGATGCCATCTGTCTTTGAAATGGGCTTGAATTCGGCGACGTGGTACTACAAAACAGCAGATGATGTCATTCAAGTAACGACTTTCACGAAAGCAAATGGACGCACGATTGCAACGACCATCACTAGTGAACAAGGTCGTGCCTACACCTGGGCCATCACTAATCAATTTGTGATGGGGATCGATGAAGCGGTACCGACTGCTACCATTTCGCAAGATCAACAATTGCTCACCATCAAAGGAACAGCGGATTCACCGATTGCGGAAACTTATCCAGAATTGACGTATTATCTCCATGCGGCTCAACCTTTTGAACTGACCGATGAAACGATTTTCAATGTGGCAGCCGACGATAGCACGACCGTATTGACCTTTGCAGAACAGGCGACGGTTTCCTTCGTGATCCAAGGCACACTGACTGGTGAACCCTTTGTTTCCGAAACATTAGATCGCCAGCAAGAAGACACTGCCTATACGGCCTTTGTCGATGATTTGTTGAATCAGTTTGAATTGAAACATTCGCAGGAGGACGTCACATCCTTCAATCACTTGGCACGTTGGTACACCCATAATATGCTTGTTCATTACTTGTCTCCTCATGGCCTTGAACAGTACGGTGGTGCTGCTTGGGGGACTCGAGACGTTTCCCAAGGACCGACTGAGTATTTCTTAGCACTTAATCGTCCTGAGATGGTGGCATCCATCATCGAGCATTTGTTTGAAAATCAATTTGCAGATGACGGCAACTGGCCACAATGGTTTATGTTTGATCGCTATGAGAAACAAAAAGCTGATGAGAGCCACGGAGATGTGATTGTCTGGCCAATGAAAGTCGTTAGTGACTATCTCGAAAAAACCAAAGATTTTGCGATTTTGGAAAAAGAACTGCCTTATACGGATCGCACAACCTTCTTGAAAACCAGAACCAATGCTTCTTTGTTTGATCATTTGAAAAAAGAAGTGGCGTATATCGAAGCGAACTTTTTGGAAGGAACGTACCTGTCTTGTTATGGTGATGGCGATTGGGATGACACCTTGCAGCCAAATAACAGTAAGTTGAAGAAACAAATGGCCAGCAGCTGGACCATTGCCTTGACCTATGAAGTATTGAAAAAATTAGCCAACCAGTTGCAGTCAGTTGACCCAGAGTATGCCAAACATTTAACGGAACTGTCTGCGGGAATCAAACATGACTTTGAAAAATACATGTTAGCTGATGGGACTTTGCCAGGATTTGTCTATATGGAAGATAGCGAGCACGTGGAACTGATGGTCCATCCGACTGACAAGAAAACCGGTATCCAATACCGCTTGCTGCCGATGCAGCAAAGCATGATCGGCGAGCTGTTATCTCCCGAACAAGCCGATCATCATGTGGCGATCATCAAGGAGCATTTGCAATTTCCAGATGGGGTGCGCTTGATGAATCGTCTAGCGACTTATGCGGGTGGTGTCAGCACCAACTTCAAGCGGGCAGAACAAGCAGCCAATTTTGGACGAGAAATCGGTTTACAGTACGTTCACGCCCACATCCGCTTTACAGAGGCCATGGCGAAATTAGGTCGAGAAGAAGAGACTTGGCAAGCACTTGGGGTCATCAATCCGATCCAAATCGCTCAACGGGTCGAAAATGCGGAAATCCGTCAAGCAAATGCGTATTTCAGTAGTTCTGATGGCGATTTCAAAACAAGGGTTGAAGCCCAAGAAAATTTTGGTAAACTTAAGGAGGCAACAGTCGGCGTCAAAGGCGGCTGGCGCATCTATTCTAGTGGACCGGGGATCTATATGAATCAGTTGATCAGCAATGTGTTAGGCATTCGGACCTTTGTTGATCACGTTGAACTTGATCCCGTCTTGCCAGCGGAATTAGCAGGATTGACACTGACGTATCGACTCTATGATCGGCCGGTCGAAATCGTCTATCATTCGTCAAGTACGCCGAAAATATTGATCAACGGCGAAGAAATGTCCACTGAGTTTGCGGAAAATCGCTACCGCCAAGGTGCGTTTGTCCTGAAGAAAGCAGCGCTTTGCGCCAAATTAAGCGAAAACCAAACCAATACGATCGATATTTATCGTTAAGAAAGGAGAAGCCATGGTAGGAATCAAAGATATTGCCCAAAAAGCGGGTGTCTCCATATCCACCGTTTCGTATGCATTGAATGGCAGTCCAAAAGTGACCGAGGAAACCCGTGCGCGGATTCAAGCGATCGCAAACGAATTGAACTATGTTCCGAACATGGCTGCTCGCACACTGAAACGCAGACAAACCAACATCATCGGTGTTTATCTCGCCGATTATGCCGGAAGTTTTTATGGGGAATTGCTAGATGGCATCAAGAAAGGGTTGGAACTTTTCGGCTATGAAATGATCGTCTGCAGCGGCAAGAAATCACACTTGTTTATTCCTGAGCGGATGGTGGACGGTGCCATCATTTTGGATTGGACGTTTCCAGCAAAGGAAATCGAGCAATACGCCCAACGAGGACATCAAATCGTCGTGTTAGACCGTGTCTTGTCTCATGAAAATATCCATCAAGTCTTGTTAGACAATAAAGGAGGGGCGGCGCTGGCGATCGATCGCTTGATCGCTGGACAAAGCCAAAAAGTCTTCCTCTTAGCAGGGCCAGAAAAAGGCTACGACAGTCGGGAGCGCTTGGAAGCCAGTACGAAAGAATTGACGCGCTTTGGTATTCCTTATGAAGTCATTCCTGGTGACTTCACGGAACCTTCTGGTTATCGAGCGGCAAAACAGCTCTTAGCAAATGATCCCCAGTTTCCCATTGATATCTTTGCCTTCAATGATGAAATGGCGATCGGTGTCTACAAATATGTCCGCGAGACCGACTATCGCATCGGAAAAGAGATCCGCATCATCGGGTTTGATAACACGGAATTAGGCGCTTTTGTGCAGCCGCGCTTAGCGACGATCTCCTATTCGAAACATCGATGGGGGATGGTTGCAGCTGAGAAAATCGTACAATCGATCCAAGGGGAACCAGTGGCGGACGAGCATATTTATACCACTTTTGTGGATGGTGGATCATTTATTTAATTGATCCATTAAAGGAAAAATAGTTGAAAAAGCCTCAAACAAGGTACGCTGTTTGAGGCTTTTTTTGCGTTATTTCAAACGATAACACTCCTTTTTTTATCGAAATCAGTGATTTATAAAAAAAATAATATTTTTTATTTTGTTATTTTATGTGTGCTGAAATTTTTAAATAACGTTTTTTATTCATTTTTTGATTATAACATTATCATTAGCTACGGAGAGAAGACGGGAAGCGTTCTTTTAACTTACTATTTTTGGCTTATATAAAAGACCTTTGGAACATTAGTTTTTGTCAAATATTTTAACTTTCTATTTATTTTTCTCATTTAACTTTAATTTTTAGTGTTGATTTATCCTTCGTTTTTTGTATGATTTATGAAGGAGAAATCATATTTTAGAAAATAATTGATTTTTATATTTATTATTTGGATTTTTTTCGATGGATTAGAAAAAAGTAACTGTAGGTTAAGTAAATCTCATAAATAGAAATTATGAAAAAAAAATTATAATCATAATTTTGAATGAAAGAAAAAAAGAATTATAATTCTCTTTCGTCAACTCGCTAGACTAAGAGTTGTAACACAGGGCGTGCACTGCGCGATACGTTTATTTTTTTTAGATAGGAGGGATAAAGTGAAACGGTTTTTAACAACTTTACTTGTTTTTCTACTAACATCAGGTCCGTGTTTTTCATATGCAATGGTAGTGGCACAAGCCGAAAGTGTTACAAAAACAAGTGAAGAACAAAGTATGTCTTCTTCTGACCCCGTCGTTTCATCGATCGACAGTCTGGAAGAGACGAAGGAAACTGACGTGCAAGCATCTAGCGAACCTGCTTCGACAGATTCGTCTACAGGAGCAACTGACACAGCTTCAGCTGAAACAGAAGCTTCATCGGAAGCTGCAGAAGAAGTACAGGTGACCTTTCTGACAGACACGGAGCATGTATTTGCTACCGGGGAAACCCGCACTCAGATCAGCAAAAACAAAGGGGAAGCACTAAAAGAAAGTGATTTGCCAGTTTTTGAAGATGATACTGCTTTTGAAGGTTGGTCGTTAGATGGCACGGTCTATACAAGTCAAGCACTGACCGAATTGATTCTAACGGAGAATCAAACCTTGACTGCTGTTTTTAAACCGTCGGTTAAGGCAAGAGCGGCGAACATCTCGTTGGCAGAACAATCGATCAAAGAGATCATTGCAGAAGCCGATAAAACGAAAGTGATCGCTGTACCAAGTCCAGCTGGAGATGATTCAGCATATGCGGAATATACCAATAGTGCTGAAGGGATTCGTCAAGCGTTGTTTGATATGTATCAAAACGGCAATGGTCAAGAATTTGCTTTGTATGTTGGTTCGGGTGGATCGTTGTCACTGCCAACGAATCTGACTTCAAAGACGATTCCTGACACAATCGATAATACGAACATGACTTTTTATGCGCTACAAGGAAAAGTCAGCCGCTTGATCATCACAGGACATGGCGATGATCCCATCACAGATGCAACAACCGTTACTTCTGGAAGCCGAACGGTTGCACTTGGATCGGCAATCTACTTCGGTTCTGATGTAGTGATTCGAAACCTCATTTATACGGGTACGACGATGTACATGAATGGGCATAGTCTTTCATTGAACGGTGGTTCCACCGGCAATGGCCTTGCAATTTATGGGGGAAGCAACAATGGCGACCTTACTGGAAATCCGACGATCACTATAAATGCGACAGGTTCAGGAACTTGGAACATCTATGGTGGGAATCAAAGCGGTGGTACATTGACTGGGAATCCAACAATTGTAATAAATAATACTGTTTCTGGAATAAACACTATTACAGGTGGAGCAAATATCGGTACCGTTGTAGGAAATGTCACCAATATAATCAAGAGAATCAATGGGACATTGACAAACTTCTATGGTGGCGGTGTTGGTACCAATAGTTCGAATACTGCGAATGTAACAGGAGAAATCAAAAATACCTTTGAAATTGATAGTTTAGGTAGTTCATTTCGCTTTAGTAACTATTATGGCGGTGTTTTGTATGGCGATGTATCTGGATCAATAACCAATGACTTATCAGGTAGCGGTGGTTGGGCTAACAGAGGACCGTTTGTCGGCGGATCAGGTTATGGAAATGTTGGTTCTTCCACAGGTGAACCTGCTATAACGAATCGATTAGATGCAAGTCAATATGCGACATATGGTCCTAATTTTGTTGGTGCTAATAGGTACACAGGAGTTGTTACTGGGAACATATCAAATACTGTTAAGGCAGGTCTCAATCCGACACAGGGCGGTATGGGGAATTTTGATGGTGGTGGTGGTACCGATGCATCAAGACTGACTAAAGCTTTGTTAGGCGGGTCTAATGAAACAATTTATGATGCATATTCACCACAAGAGCGTGCAATTTTAGCATTCAATAATGCACAGTACAAGATTATAGGCGATATTCACTCACATCTGGTAAGTGGGTCTTTTGGTAATCAAGATTTATGGCGAACGACAGCTGCTGGAGTAGGTGGTTATGTTGAAGGAAACGCCACCATTGAAGTAGGTTCCAGCAATGAAGATGGTTCTTTGGGCGGAGAAGGGCTTGTTTATACTGGAGCACAAAGAAGTGCATCGGAGTTATATTATTCATCAACCCGCAATAGTTTTGCCAATCAGAGAGACTTTGATATTGCTGGCGGCGGCTTAGTTATAGGTCGAGATACATGGACGATCTATATCAAAGGAGATACGCATACAGTAATCAACAATGCTATCGCCAGAAGAACCTATGGTGGTTTGTTTTCAGGTGTAGTTGAAGGGAATACGAATATTACGCTAAAAGCCGGGATCGTAGACACCTTGGAAGGTACAGGGTATGAAGGCGGCCGTGTATTTGGAAATGGAACTGCAACTGTATATGATGGACAAGTTGACTGGTTTTTATCCGGTGGTGGCTGGAATGACAAAAAAATTGTTGGAGATGTTTCTGTAACAGTCCATGATGGAGTTATCAATGCTTCAATGGGAGCGTCATATGGTTCTAGCTCAGATCATACGGTCACTGGAGACTCAAATATGTTTGTCTATGGTGGGGATTTTTCTGGCACGCCTAGAACTGGTTCCAATGGATTTTCAGGAGGAATCACCAGTGTGGGATCTTTACTTGGAAATGCCAATTTAACGATTGATTTGAGAAACTATCAAGGGCAGTTCCGCTTGCCTTCAGGAACAAATATTTCAGGTGGAAGACCACCAGGTAATAATACGACGTTAGGAACTGATGAGAATAATACGATTACTGTAAATATTCTTACCGCTGCTGGCTCTGATGTTTTAAATGGTGCGATAATCTTTGGTGATGGAGGACCAACAGGTTCAGCAGGGAACGGACGAAGTGGGAAGATTAATATGAATATTCAAGCAGAAGGGTCAAGTATTGGAACCCTTTATGCTACAAATTATCCCAATGTAGCTAATAGTCGTATATTAAAAGATGTCCTTGTGAATGTTCAAGGTGCGAAAAGTATCAATGGTATCTCTGGTGGTAATTCTGCTACAGCAAGTGACTTAACGAATACCATCGTAAATAACAGTACGAATCAAATACGAATGAGCTTTGGTGAAAATGTCGATGGGACAGCTTCTTATCAAACTGATCCAATCGCTGTGACGGGTCTGGGAATCGTCAACTTTACCGAATTGAATGTGACAAACGGCATCAAGCTAATGGCCAATGGGGGAGACATCAAAAATGGCCGTTCAGCCACTGCTGCGAATCACGCAACGACCTATCATCAGTTCGGTGACATCCATCTTTCCAAGGATGCCGGTATCGGTATTTCTTCCGCAACGAATTTGATTTCAGGCGCGAAGTTAACGGTGGAAGACAAAGGGACGATTGAGTCACCGCCGGGAACGGGGCGAATCAATCTTTCAGATTTCGCAACACCAGATACGGACAAAGATCATTTAACGTGGCTGAAAACGACGACCAATGATGCAGGTTCTCGAGTCAACAGTCAAGGGACGTGGTTTGGTGCGGTTAGTGCCTATCAAGTACTGACTATAAATCCAACTGCTGCTAATGCTGCAGCGATCACGCCAATCAACTTCAGCGGGATCGAAAAAGCGACTGGGAAAACCTTCATCGGGGACAACGATGTGACCAATGCAGCCAACGGGTACGGTATTGCGATACCAGGTTCGATCATTAACTACGAAGTCGAAACACCGGGTGTCGCTAACGGGATTGGCGCCATTAGTCACAATGTAACGGCAGTCAAAGAGAACAATACGCCGCTGACCTTGCAAGCATGGGGAACTGAGCAGGCGGGGACACAGGTGCAAAAAGGGCGTTTGTTGATTCCCTACACGGTAACGGAATTGCCAACATTGACGTTTACACCAGAAACCCAAACGTCCGGTTCATGGGTCTATGCCGGTCAAATCAAATCCAGCAAGCTGGATAGCACGGATCAGCAGTTGACGGAACAACCAGATTCAGAACCAGTTGATTGGACGAGTCCTGATGGAGAGTATAGTTACGATATCAGTGTCCGCTACTCAAATAAGGCGGAAGTCCAAGCCCGCAATGTGATCATTACAGAACAAGAGGCACAATCGCTGACCAAAGAACAAGCCGTAACTTATCTCGAAGCCAGCGGGCGTCCTTTCTTTAAGGATACGCTGACAGAAGAGGTCTTAGCTGCGATTCAAGAACCGTTAGAAACAGCGGTCTACCGCAAACAAGCGATCACTTTCTCAGTCGGTGAAAACGATCAAAATCAGGCGGAAACCACCGTTAATCTGGTGGTGGTCAAAAATGAAAGTGTCATTTCTGCTGATCGGCAATTTGCCGTCTATGCAAAAGATGTCCGTTTGACCTTACTAGAAGCAACGGCGCTGACAGATGAAGCCGCTTTGGCAGACTATACCCAAGCAACCACGATTTTTGCAGATAATCGGGCAAATATACCACCGACTGTCGATCCGCAAGCTTTTGCCGCGATCCAGCAAGCAACGGAAGATGAGCTGTTGAAAAATGTATCAACGGCTTACCATTATGAAGCAGGCAGTCAACGGGCAGAAAAAGTCGTCAATGTCGCAGTTGCCGGCGAGCTTATTTTAAGCAGTGTGCCAACAGACTTTGATTTTGGGCAGCAGAAAGTTGCCACAGAAACACAAGATTATTGGCCAACGATCACAGGCGAGCTAGCGGTGAAAGATACGAGAGGGTCCGAACGGAGTCCATGGCGCTTGACGGTCAAAGAGCAACAGCCATTAACGGATGGGACAGATCAATTAACCGATGTCTTCCGCTTTGTGACAAACGGTCAAGAACAGATGATAACCAGTGGGGAAATGATCATCGAGGAAACGGAATTGACAGAAAATGGCACATACGTCGTGAATCAGCACTGGGGCGAAAGTCAGAATGAAGGAATCAAGCTTACCGTTCCAGTCGAACAGCAAAAAGTCGGGGACTATCAAGGAACCTTGAGCTGGCAGCTGGTTTCGGCACCTGGCAACCCATAAAGGCAGGAAAATAAATGAAAAAAATCATGATCGGTATTATTGCTGGCTGTCTATTAATGTTTCCTCAGCTCATTTCAGCAGCCGAAGCAGGTGCCTATGACAGCAATGGCATTACTTCCTTTTTCGGCGTCTATGAAGAACCAGTTGAGGAGCCAGAAGAGCCCGTAAAAGAACAGCCAGGGAATAAACAAGTAAATCAAACAGGCAACAACATTCTGCCTGCAACAGGGTCGGATCACTTTAATAGCTATCAAAGCAGTGGTCTCGTCGTTTTGTTGGCAGCAGGAATCATTTTAATCAAAAGGAGAACAAAAAATGAAAAAACTTTTCTTGACGGCAGGCATTCTATTGATGAGCACTGCTCTGTTACCAACAACCGTTAATGCCGCTGAATACACCTCAAATGGAGCAATCACTTTTGAAGCGGACCCGAATCCAACCAATCCAGTTGATCCGACCGATCCAGAAAAACCAGTGGATCCCGTCGATCCAACCGATCCAGATGGACCAAACCCTGGAACAGCTGGACCATTATCGATCGATTTTGCTTCAAGTTTTCAATTTGGCAACCAACTGATCACTTCTGAAACAAAAGATTATTACGCACAGCTGCAAGAGTTCACAGCTGGCGCTGCTGGACCAAACTATGTGCAAGTAACAGATAAACGAGGAACGCAAGAAGGTTGGTCATTGAGTGTTGTGCAAAACGGACAATTCAAAACGGCTGATGACGAAGAGCTAGTCGGCGCTTCATTGTCGATCGCCTCAGGTGCAGCAACTTCAGTCACCGATATGCAGTATGCACCAACAGTTACTGCAAGTCATACCTTTGTACCCGATAGTGAAATCACCTTGGTCAACGCACCTGTCGGAAAAGGAATGGGCACTTGGATCTACAAGTTTGGGAACGATGCAACGGAAGGGTCAACAGCAGTAAAATTAAACGTGCCAGGCAGTTCCGTAAAATTAGCCAAAGAGTATCGGACGACATTGACTTGGAATTTAAAGAATGTCCCTGAAAGCAATTAGAATCACTGATTTTCAGTAAAAAAGATAAAGGAGTGTCAAATAGAAATGAAAAAAACAGCATGGGTCTTTTTAAGTCTTGCCGTATTGGCAGCAGCGAGTGCAGCAACCGAGGTTTCAGCAGCCGAAGCGGCTTCTTACACATCAAATGGGGCGGTTGATTTTATTCCAAATACCGATCCGACGAACCCAGTCAATCCAGAAAACCCAGATCCAGAAAACCCGGTCAATCCTGTTGATCCAACCGATCCCGATGGACCAAACCCTGGAACAAATGGCCCGTTATCGATCGATTATGCCTCTAGCTTAGATTTTGGTGTCAATAAAATCTCCAATAAAAACGAAGTTTATTATGCACGAGCACAAGGGTACTTGAATGACGATGGCACAGCTTCTGCATTAAAAACTGCCAATTATGTCCAAGTAACTGATAATCGCGGTAGTAATGCCGGTTGGCGGTTGTCTGTGAAGCAAAATGGTCAATTCAAAAATGAATCGACGTTGAATCAAGAATTGACTGGTTCTGTCATCACTCTAACAAGCCCTGCCGTTAAATCAAATGCGATTGGCGTCACTGCTCCAGTGGCAGAAGCGACAATCACGTTGGATGCAGCAGGTGCTGAATCATTGGTGATGACCGCAGCAAATCAAACAGGTGCTGGGACATGGGTCAATGCTTGGGGAAGCGTTGAGTCGATCACTGAACTAGACAAAGATGATCAAGAAGTACAAGCCGATATTACCAAAGCAGTCGCACTTTCTGTACCAGGCAGCACCCCAAAAGATGCCGTTAGCTACACAACCACATTGACTTGGGTATTATCAGATACACCAGGAACGGAAGGATAAGGAGTATAGACATGAAAAAAACATTAGCATTTCTCTCAGTGTTAGGCTTAAGCCTAGCAGCACCAGTGCTGGCACAAGCAGCGGACAGTGCAGATTACAACTCAAATGGACAAATCACCTTTGAACCAAATACGGATCCAACCAATCCAATCAGCCCAACAGATCCAGATCCAGAAAATCCGATCAAACCAGTGGATCCAACGGACCCAGATGGACCAAATCCAGGAACGAACGGACCGCTATCGATTGATTTTGCTTCAAGCCTTTACTTTGGCACACAAAAAATCACTTCAAAAACAGAGATCTACCATGCGGAAACTCAAAAATATGTGGATTCAGTTGGTGATAATCAAGAAGGACCGAATTTTGTCCAAGTGACAGACAATCGGGGAACAGAGAGCGGTTGGACATTGAATGTTCGCCAAAATGGTCAGTTCAAAACAGCAGAAGATCAAGAATTGACTGCTGCGCAAATTCGTTTGACGAAGGGAACTGTAGTAACTCCTTCATTGTCACCAAAACCATCAAATGTGAGCGCAACGATCACATTGAATCCAAACGGTGCCCAATCCTTAGTGATGAGTGCCCAAGATGGCGAAGGGGCAGGGACCTATTTAATGAGCTGGGGCGATAGTTTAGCTGCAGCCATGGATAGCATTGAGTTGGAAGTTCCAGGCTCAACGACGAAATATGCCAGCCAATACAACACCACGTTTACTTGGTTACTAACAGACACACCAACCAACCCATAAGTACCAGCTTTCTCCTTGAACCCTTTCGAGGTTCAAGGAGAATACATAGAAAGAAGGGACATCCATCATGAAAAAAATCAAACAGCTTTTGGCGCTCCTATTCGCAAGTATTTTCTTTTTTGTACCAACCATAGGAACCGCTTCTGAATTTAACTTTGCCGTCAATCCAGTGATTCCAGAGAATCAAATCGATAAAGAAAAGACTTATTTTGACTTGAAAATGGAGCCGGGAGCGGTTCAAACTGTAGAAGTCCAATTGCGCAATGACACCGATCAAGAGGTCGTCATCGCGCCAGTGATCGCTTCAGCTACCACGAATCTAAACGGGGTCGTGGAATATGGCGAAAACGACATCGAAGCGGACGAAACCTTGCCTTATGATATGGCTGATTTGATTGAAGTGGAGGAAGAGATCACGATCCCGAAACAATCCCAAATCACCTTGCCATTAAAGATCAGTATGCCCTCAGAACCGCTTGAAGGGGTTATTGCCGGTGGTTTGACCTTGAAAGAAACGACAGAGGAAACCGATACTGCTGACAGTGAAGAAGACCAAGGGTTAGCCATCAAGAATGAGTATGCCTATGTCGTTGCGATTTTACTCCGTCAAAATACAACAGAAGTCACACCGGATCTAAAACTGCTGGATGTTGGACCGGGACAAGTCAACGCCCGCAATACCATCAATGTTACGTTGCAAAATCCTGAAGCAGCTTACTTAAATTCCTTGCGGTTGATCAATGAAGTGAGGAAGAAAGGTGATAGTGACGTCTTGTATGCTTCAGATACCTCACGAATGCAAATGGCACCTAATTCAAACTTCTCGTACCCAATTTCCTTGGAAGGACAACGTTTAGAAGCAGGGACCTATGTGTTGACTTCCGTGGCCTACGGTGGGAAAAGCGATGAAGGACAATACAAAGTGGAGAATGAAGAAGGCGAGGAAGAAAGCTATCTCTATAAATGGAGCTTCGAAAAAGAATTCACAGTGACGGGAGATGTCGCTCGTGATCTTAATAAGAAAGATGTGACGATCGAAACAGATTACACGTGGCTTTACTTCTTGATCGGCGGTCTGTTGCTGCTGCTCGCCTTACTGCTGCTTTTATGGTACCGACGAAAGAAAAAAAATGAAACGGATGAAGCGTGAGCACCTTGAGAAATACTTGATCGATGGCTTGATCATCGCAGGTATCCTCTTGTTGGCACTTCCTTTTTTAAAAGAAAGCATCGTCAGTTGGCAATTACGCACAAGCGAATTGACGATAGCGACCCAGCTGCCGACAACGATTCCAGAAGAAGAAACGATTCAAATGCCGGCTCTAGGGGATGTATTGGCTCCGCAGTCGGCAACGATCACCGGGTACGGCTTTGTTGCAATTGAAGCGATCGAGTTCCAGCAGCCGCTATTGGTGGGGATAACCAATCAGCAGCTGCTGAAAGGCGGTGTCGTGATGTTTCCGGAACGTTTGTTAAAAAATAACAATTTTGTCGTTTTAGGGCATCATCTCGGTAGACAAAGTTTGTTATTTGGTCAATTGCTAGAAGCACAGGTGGGGATGGAAGTATCAGTGACCTATCTCGAGGAGAGCCAACAGTATATCATCACGGATAAAAAAATCGTAGACGAGTCGGACTTGTCGGTGCTAGAGGAAGAACAGACACCAAAATTGACCTTGATCACTTGTCCTACGCCTACTCGAACAGAAGAACGGTACGTGCTGACAGCAATTCCTGTTGAGCAGGCAACTGCCGATCACCCACAAAAACCAGCGGCGACAATCAGCACGCCGAAAGCAGCAAAAGTGATGGTTGAAAAACAAGAAACGGTATGGAAACAACAATCAATGAAAAATTGGTTTCTTTTATTTGTTATTTTATTTATAATTAGTGGATGTCTGCTGGGCGCCCATAAGTTGTTGGACCGTTCAGCGTCGTAGAAACATCATCAGAAGATGCGCTGATGATAAGGAGGGTGAATAAAATGAAACGCAGATTTGGCTTTGTCATTGGTGCGTGCATGATTATCGGAATGATCGATCTTGTTACAGAACAAGTCGTTTTTGCGACCATTTATAATCCGCTGGACCCCTCAGAAGAAATCGTCCCGACGGACCCACCAGAAGAAATACCAGAAAAAGTGGAGGAACCGCCAACTGAAATGGAAGAATCCAAAGAACAACCCGCGCCTGAACCAGAAACCGTTCCGAAAAAAGAGCCGGAGCGATCCTCACTGTCAGAAAGCAGTTTTTTGGAAAAGCAAAAACATTTTGCCAAACGAGTCATGCTGGAGGATGTCTTTGCGCCGGATCGTTTGAACGTCGATCTAGCACTGCCAGGAAATAATACAGATGGTGATGGCGATGATAAGCCTTCTTATCTTGCCAGCTTGTGCTACTTATTTTCAGGAAACGTCCTTTATGGCCAAAAAAACAATGGAGGCTTGAAAACGCATGTTTGTGACATTTTTGAATAAGGCGGACAAACGAAAATTGGTGATGCTGCAATATTTGGAAAACGCAGTCGCTCTTTCGGAAACGAAGGAAACATTGATGGATCAATTGACCATGTCGGAATTTTTGATCAACAAAACCGTTCAAGAATTGAATCTTGATTTTTATGAACTCGGATTGAACGAGGAATTTGAGATCGTGACCGATGGGACGGTCATTAAACTGAATGCCTCTGGGCTGGCAACTTCCGATACACTGCTGACCTATTATTTGGATCAAGCGTTGAAATTTTCCATGTTGAAAGAATGTTTTTTTGAGCAATTGTCTTCTTTATACGAATTTGCCACCAATCACTATTTAAGCCATAATCCCGTCTATAAAGAATTTAAACAGTTTAAACTGATCTTGAAAGAATATGATATTGAAGTGACGAAAGAATTTCAGCTGGTTGGGGAGGAAAGTGAGATCAGGGAATTTATTTTCCTCTTTTTTATGAAGGAATACTATCTGAATCATTCCCCTTTTCCAAAAGAAATCCTAGAAAAAGAAAAGACCTTTGATCATTTTAATGAAAGCACCTGGCTTAAACCAGAACAGTCTGCTCGCATGCGGATTCGCAAGAAACATTATCTAGGAATCGTTTTGGCACGGATGACGAATGGTCATTACCTGCAAAACAGCGTGGAAAATGATTTAGTCTTGCCCAAACATCTCGTGATCATTGAGGAATTGAAACGCTGGCTGCAGGAGATTTTGACGATCACCGATCAAGAAGTCCTAGAACGTGAGGCACGAGATATTTTGCGCTTCTTGATCGTTGAGGGCTGGTTGATCGACAACAATAGCTACATCGACCAAGAACAAATCTATATCCAACAATTAAACGAGCAGTTTATTCAGGCGGTTCAACAGCAGTTTTCGCTAGCCACGGACACGTTGGCACTGCTTCATGCCGAAACGACTACGATTCATTACCAGCTCCTGTCGTTTTCCTTTAGTTCTCGCTATGAGTACCAATACATGGATGTCACATATTTTCTTGAGACGTATCCTGAATATGCTGCCTTTTGCCGCAACTATCTGGAAGAAAGTCGTAATCGACCGATTTTATGGAACAATAAAGAGTTTTTGTTTTTTAGATACCTTATTTTATTAGTTTCTACGATTCCCTTAAAAGAGATTTTGGTTCCATTATATGTCTGTGTTGATTTTTCATTTGGTGATTCCTACAACCAGATGATCAAAAAGAATATTGAAAAAATTCTCGATTTGAATGTGCAATTCCAGAGTTACCCAGATGATCATACGCACCTGATTCTTTCAAACCTGCCATTTTATGGTGCGTTGGGGATCGACCATATTTTATGGCTAGCACCACCTAGACCCATCGATTGGGCCAATTTTACTGAAAAAATCAGCGTGATTCGCAGAGAACAATTTCAAACCAAAACGGCACAGTGAGCATCTTGCCGTTTAACTATCGAAAGCAGCGTCTGCCTCAAATGAAGGCAGGCGTTTTTTGCAGAAATCTACCATATGCAAAAAGCACACAGGGATCTATTGCCCTGATGAAGTGTTCGGATAAGGTCTGTGAAAAAGGACCATTTGATAGGATTTTTTTTTAGTAGAAAATTTGGTATGATAGAAAGAGAAGAAAAAGAGGTGCCCTATGATGGATGGGAAACAAACGAAGGCTGTGATTGGCCAGACATTGATCACCCTTTGTGAGACCAAAGAAGTGAATAAAATCAGCGTACAGGAGATCGCTGAAAAGGCGCAAGTCAATCGGCAGACGTTTTACTACCATTTTCCTGATAAAAAAGCTTTGATCCAATGGATCTATCGGCAAGATGCCCTGATTTTTTTGACGACAGAAGATGTCTCCCTTGATAACTGGGAAGAAGCCGCCTTGCGCATGCTGAAAGCAATGAAACAAGCGCCGGCCTTTTACCGCAAATCACTGGCTTATGACCGCGAGATCTTAATGAACGGTTTTTTACAGATCACAGAACCGCTTTTTCAGCGCTTGTTCTTGGAGGTCGATCAAGAGCAGCAATTGACGAAACAAGACATTCTATTTTATAGCCGATTCTTTTCCTACGGCTGCGGAGGCATTTTGGAAAATTGGATTCACAACGACTTTCCAGAGACCCCATTAGAGATTGCGACGCAATTGTTTCGTTTGGCGAAGGATGTGGAATTTTTTGGCCACCAAATCTATGAAAAAGAGGAGCAGTAAGCGATGACGAAAGTTTTATTTGTTTGTTTAGGTAATATTTGCCGTTCCCCCATGGCAGAAGCTATTTATAAAGCAGAAATAGCAAAACACAAGTTGGATTGGCAGATCGATTCGGCAGCGACCAGCTCATGGGAAGTCGGACATTCTGCTCATCCCGGAACCAAAAAAAGACTGCGTCAAGCAGGGATCTCTAGTGACGGTCTTATTTCACGGCAGATCACTGAAGCGGATTTTGCCACATTTGATTGGATCATCGGCATGGATGCGAACAATGTTGAAACACTTCAAGCGCTAGCACCTGCCGATACGACCGCAAAGATCCGTTCGTATTTGAGTGTTGTTCCTGGCAAAGAGGCTGAGGAAGTACCAGATCCTTATTATACAGGAGATTTCGAAGAGACCTATCAACTGCTGCAAGAGGGGATTCCTTATTGGCTAGAGGTTATTTCTTCTGAAAAATAAGGCGTGTTCGCTTGTATTTTATCAAAAATTTGCTAAAATAGAACCATGGAAATGCGAACGTATGTGTGGTTTTAGAAACTGCTGCAACGCGCAGAAAGGAATGTCCAATGGAAAAGAAACCATCGCCCATCAAACAATTGGGCAAACTCATTGTGATGACATCCACAACGTTGCTGGATACCTTTTTCAGTGATGATGCTGACAAGAAGAATCAGTCTGAGAAAGTCAAAGAAATCCGGCGAACGCTGCAAGAGGCAGCCGCTGCCAAGCATCTGGTCGTGCTGCAAGTAAAAACAGAGAAATTGGGTGGTTTTGAAACCGTTACCGGCTGGATCGTCGGCAAAACGGTAGCAAAAGAACAAGTTGTCTTGAAATTACAAAGCGACCGTCAGCAGCTGCGGATTATTCCCCTGCATCATGTGCTGAAAGTTAGCACCTTGAATACAAAACCCGGCTTGTAAACAAGCCTGTGCATAGCAAAAAAACCGCTGCGTCATTAGACATAGCGGTTTTTTAATTGCTAGTTACGCGTGCTTGTTTTTGACTTCTGCGAGTCGCCAAGCGGTCATCACAGCGATCAGTTCGTAAGGGATCGGCTGTGCAAAAGAAAACTGGACCGCCCCTTTACTGGTCTTGTATGGTTGTAAGTCCTCTTGGAAGGCCGTGATCGCAGAAGGCGTGGGATAAAAGCCTAGATGCTGTTTGGCGCAGGCAAAATGTACGATATTTTCTCCCTGATGATAGGTAGGCATTTGATAACTGATCTTTTCAACCGCTTCAGGTAAAACGGCTTTGATGGTTTGACGGACCTTTCTTAAAATCGCTTGTCGTTCTGCTGGAGCTGCTGCAATGTATTGGTCAACTGTCGTAATGGCTGTTGTCATAGGCCACCTCCTGCCTTTAGTATACGGCAAACCCCGTAAGAAAAAAAGGAGCCTGTCAGTGGGTAGCTGACAGGCAAGGAGTAAAAATGAAAAGTGTTAGTTAGGGTTGTTTGTTGGGTTATGTATACTATACTGTCCAAATATGAATTTTTTGTGGAGAAAAGATTGGAAAGTGTTTAAGTTTGCTGGCTGCGAAAATAAGTAAAAAAAGACCCGTCGGTGGGTGGCCGACGGGAAGGAGTTAAAAATGAAAAAGTGTTAGTTAGGGTTGTTTGTTGGTATACATAGAGTATACGAGATAAATATGAATATTCTGTGACAAATCTTTTCGGAAGTTCTTAAGAAACCGTAACGGTTTGGTTACAGAGAAAGGTTCTTTTCATCAAAACGGTTTTTCAACGTACGATACAAATCAATGTATTGCCGATCGTCTGCCGCATAATCCCAAATATAACTCATTTTTTCTGGTTTGAGTTTTTTCATCAACTGATTGGAACTAACGATGACATCATAATTTTCTTGCTGGTTTAGATCATAAGGTTCTGCTGCTACGAAGGTCAAGTCATGTAGGAATTGATTCAATCCTTGAACGACTAAGAAATTATCTTCTAACGCAACCCCTACCCGTAAACGATTCGAATAACGGATTTGATCATAAAACGGCAGCAGGGCGTGGGTATACATCGTTGCCATCTGCTCTTGGTTTTCATCATTAATATAGTCCACCGCTGATTCTTCGCGATAGTTCGTTAAGAATTCATCAATTTTTTGCTGCAGCTGCTCTTCAGCAGACCCGCGATTGATCGAGGGTGTCAGCAAGCGATAGATATTTGGAAACGGCTGACGGAAAACGTAGTTGCCGAAAGTCACATTGATTAAATTACCCACGACCAATGGCTCGTCTAACAGGCCAGGTTGTGAAGCAAAGAAGGTTGCTTTCATCTCTGCTAACAAGTCTGCGACTAACGGATAAACTGGGTTTTGTTTGCTTGAAAAGAATTGCAAGGTTTGTTGCAAAGCTTCTTCTTCAGGACTCAAGTAGAATGGGAAGATTTGCGCCATCAAATAAATAAACCCTGATTCGCCTTTTAATTGTTTGTCTGTCATTGAAACTTCAGGATCAACGACTTGTGTCAAACGCTCAAAATCGAAATATGGATTATTTTTCATCAGGAAATTGTACCGCTTGTCGTATTTGGCAAAATTCCCTTTTTTGATTCGTAAAAGAATCAAGGCGGCGAAATACTTCAACTCTAATCGGCCAAGATAAGAATGAGTCATTGGGAAATACTCCGTGAATCGATCCACCATTTTTTCTGTCTCACTCTCAGCGATCGCAAATGGCCATTCTATTCCACGAGTACCTAACCAAATGATATTGAATAGGGAGAGCCGCACAAGACGCTCATCGCCCACTAAGTTTGATTCAGTGTACGTAAAGCGAAGCTGAAATTGCTTCAAATGTTTTTTTAGATGTTCAAATTTGCGAGACACCGTTGAACGACTGACATCGTATTTTGCACAAAAATCCGTGATCGTAGGATTGTCTTCATTCAGCATGTAAAGAACATATAAGAACGGAACGCTTTTATTCAATAAATAGAAGCGGTATTCATCGATCGTTACCGCGATATTCTGAGGCTGTAATTTACCGCCACGACCGAGTATCGACATATGATCCGGAGTTAACTCAGTTAGATCTTGGTCGATCTCAGTCAACTCTATAAAAGCTTGTTGGTAGCTTAACTCCATTTCCTTTGCCAATTGTGCGATTGGGTGGCTAGGGTTTTGCAGAGTCAGCATACGCCGGAATATTTTAAATTTAATTAATGTTTGCGGGTCCATCATAAGTTCTTCATAAAACATAGGTATCCTCCTTTGTGGCTCTATTGTATCTTTTTTTTACGAAACTGTCAGTCTTTTTAATCAAAAAAATAGCCTACCCTTTAAAAAAAGGTAGGTTATTTTCATCTTTTTAACTAATTTAGGCTGAAACAGGGTCTTTTTTGAACCACGACCATAGCAAACCGATCAAAAATCCGATCGCAGCTGGTACGACCCACCCCATCCCGATTTGGAAAAAGGGCAGATAATCTGACGCAAAAGACAAGATACCTTGCACGAAAGCGTTGTTGGTAATCACTGCAGGACTCGCATTTAAGCCGTCGATGATTGCAGCGATCAACGTGAAGTATGTCGTCATTCGATAGACACTGGCACGATGGTTAAATAATGGACTGATGATCGCCAACAAAATCAAAGTGATCGCCAGTGGATAGATAAACATCAAGACTGGAATAGAAAACTCGATGATATTGGTCAAGCCGACATTAGCGAAGATCGCTGGTAAGATACTTGTCAAAGCGATAAAGAATCCGTAGCTTTGCTTTGGAAACAATCCAGCAAAGGTTTCGGAAAAGGCCGTGATCAAACCAATGGCGGTTTTTAAACAGGCAGAGATGACGATCAATGCCAATAGCAGACTGCCGACAGTGCCAAGGTAATGGTTGGCGATTTGTGCCAAAGCGATCCCACCGTTTTCGCTGATGGGAAACTGGCCTAAACTTTTGGTTCCCATATAAGAAAGTAAGGTATAGATGATCCCCATCAACACGATGCTGACAGAGCCGGAAAGGATCGTGTCTTTTGCGACCGTCGCAGGTTTCTCAACCCCCATATTGCGAATCGTTGAGACGATGATGATCCCGAAGGCTAAAGATGCCAGCGCATCGAGAGTATTGTAGCCGTTTGTGAAACCAGTAAAGAAAGCATCGCTTTGATAGCTAGGATAGATCGGCGCATCGCTGATGGTTCCTAGTGGTTGCCAAAAGGCAAAAAAGAGCAAAACTCCTAGTAAGACCAGAAACAAGGGATTTAGAAACTTCCCTACATAATCTAAGATTTTGCTAGGTTTGCGTGAAAACCACCAGGCAGCTCCAAAAAATAGGGCAGAGAACAACGCCAATAACCAAGTTTGCATGTCTGATGAAACATGGGGAGCGATCCCGATCTCATAAGAAGTAGTAGCCAAACGAGGCAGAGCAAAGAATGGCCCAATCACTAAATAAAGCAAAATCGTAAATATCATTGCATAGCGGCGATTGATCCGAGAAGCTAATTCAAAAACACCGCTGCTTTGGGAAACGCCAATAGCAATGACCCCTAAAAATGGCAAGCCGATCCCTGTAACTAAAAAGCCAAGGTTGGCTAAGCCGACATTCGCGCCCGCTTCTTGTCCCATGTGAACGGGGAAAATCAGATTTCCGGCACCAAAGAAAAGACCGAAAAGCATTGATCCAACATACATATAATCCTTAAACTGTAACTTTTTTTCCATAAATGAAAGCTCCTATAATTCCTTAGTTTTAAAAAAAATAACAAAGTTTCTAACAAATAGCAATGGTTTTTTGTGATTTTTTGATAAATTCTGACAATTCCTCCTCCTGCAATAAAAAAACACTTAGCATTGAATTCTTCCAAGCTTACTGAAAAAGGACGAAAAAGCTCGGAAGAAGACCGCTAAGTGTTTCAAGACAGAAAATTAATTCAACACACGGGAAAGGAATTCTTTGGTGCGTTGCTCTTTTGGATGAATAAAGATATCTTCAGGCGTCCCTTGTTCGGCAATGACACCTTGATCCATAAAGATGACCCGATCAGACACTTCTTTGGCAAAGCCCATTTCGTGGGTAACGATCACCATCGTCAAGCCAGTATGAGCTAACGTATTCATGGTCTTCAACACTTCACCGACCATTTCTGGATCTAGCGCAGAAGTCGGCTCATCAAACAACATGACATCTGGATTCATCGATAAGGCACGGGCAATGGCTACCCGTTGTTTTTGTCCACCTGAAAGCTGGGAAGGCTTGGCATTGGCATATTGAGCCATACCGACTTGCTCCAGATTTTCTTTGGCAGTCGCTTCTGCTTCTTTGCGATCACGTTTCAAAACAGTGACTTGGCCCGTCACGCAGTTTTCTAATACATTCATATTGTTGAATAGGTTAAAGGATTGGAAAACCATTCCTAGATGCGTACGGTATTTCGGCAAGTCATAGCCTTTTTCCAGCACATTTTCACCTAAGTAGATGATTTGCCCACTGGTTGGTTTTTCTAATAAGTTGATGCAGCGAAGAAGTGTAGATTTTCCTGAACCAGAAGAACCGATGATCGTGACAACTTCTCCTTTATTAACAGACAAACTGATGTCTTTTAAGACTTCGTTGTCGCCAAAACTCTTTTTTAAATGGTCAATTTCAATGATTGCTGACATGTTCTTCCTCCTTATTCGTTCGGGTTGATGTCTTCTAATTTGACATACGCACTGGGACCATCCATTTTGCGTTCAACAAAGCGCAAGATCTGGGTGGCACTGATGGTCAAGACTAAGTAGATCACACCGATGATCGCAAATGTTTGGAAGTATTGGAAGTTCGTTCCAGCGGCTGATGTACCTTGGAAGAAGAGGTCTGCAACACTGATGACACTTAAGACGGCAGTATCTTTGATATTGATAATGATCTCATTTCCGGTAGCTGGTAAAATATTGCGCATTACTTGCGGCAACACGACTTTGATCATGGTTTGCCAATGAGTCATTCCGATCGCTTGAGCTGCTTCAAATTGGCCGTCATCTACAGCAAAAATCCCCCCACGAACGATTTCAGACATGTAGGCACCCGTATTGATAGAAACGATCAGCACGGCTGCCAGCGTGCGATTCATGGAGACACCAAAGGCTAGAGCAGTTCCGTAGAAAATAACCATTGCTTGAACCATCATTGGGGTGCCGCGGAAAACTTCGATATAAATAGTCAGCAGGCCGTTGACGATGCGTTGGAAGAAACGTCCTACTGGATTTTCTGAAAGCGGCAATGTCCGGAAGATACCGACTAAAAGACCGATAATCAATCCGATGATCGTTGAAAGGATCGCGATGAATAAGGTCAAGCCAGCGCCTCGTAAAAAGAGCATGCCGTAATCATCAATGATTTTTTTAAAATCAGCGATCAGACCTTGATCTGCCGTTTCTCCGCTGGCATCTGCAGGCTGATCTAAAACTGCTTGATCCATCAGGGAAACCCGTTCTTCTTCAGAAATTCCTGCAAGGATCTCATTGACTTTTTCAACATCGGGATCGCCTTTGCGCATCCCGACTGCTACTTGGACGTCTTCTGGGTTGGTTTCAAAACCGGCGCCTTCATCGAACTCGACCATCTTCAAATCAGGATTTGCCCCGACGGCAGTGACGCCTTCTGGACGTTCGCTGACGTAACCGTCAATGATACCCGAAGCTAAAGCAACGCGCATGGAGGAGAAGTCCCGCATGGCTTGTTCTTTTTGGACCTCAGGGATTTGATCTATGACCGTATAATGGAAAGTATTCAGCTGGGCAGTGATTTTTGCCCCCGAAAGATCAGCGAGGCTTTTGGCATCGGCGAACTCGCCATCTTTACGAACCACTACCACCAAATCTGATTCATAGTAAGGATCGGTAAAATCAATTTGCTCGCGACGTTCGGCAGTTGGTGACATACCAGCGATCACAGCATCGATAGTCCCCGCTTGTAAAGCTGGCGGCAGACCGTCCCATTGGGTTTTGACGATCACTAATTCTTTGCCTAAGCCTTCAGCGATTCGTTTGGCGATCTGGACATCGTAACCGCCGGCAAACGCCGAGCCTTCTTCCCCAGAAATCGGCACGGCACCATTGGCGTCCGTCGTTTGCGTCCAGTTAAATGGGGCATAGCCTGCCTCCATACCGACACGGAATTGTTCCGCAGGCGTTTGGTCATCCGCTTGCACGGTTAGGGGCAGCTGAATGAGGGTTAGACAGAGGGCGAAGACTGCCCAGATCCAATTATTTTTTTTCATTTTTTCTCTTTCCTTTCACGAGTTGGACAAGCAGGTAAGGATGAAAAAGCAAAAAAACAGCCGTACTCCATGATTGGAAAACGGCTGTTGACAGGTCATCGTCGACAAACCTTTCACAAAACATAGCGCAACTTAGACAAGCTAAGACAGTCCGCAAATTGTTCATTTGCGGCCCAACAAAATCGATGCAAGCAAAACCGACCTTGTTTCGGCGATGTTCCCTAGCTCTGCTGTAAACGTGTTGCTTCACTCAGCAGGATTAATGAACCTCGCGACCTCTACCTAAATGTTAAAGGGTACTCGTATTTAATTTGATTCTTCTCAGAGTTTAGAAGAAAAGCACCCAAATGTCAATTCTTTTTAACAAAAAAACGACCATTTCCCTATTTTTATCAAAGAGAAAGCGGATCGTTTTTACGAGTGTCTATTGGAACCCTTAAGCGACTTTCGCTTTTGGTTCACGGCCTAAAACAGCTTGGATGACTGTCAAAGCAAGCAATAAGCCAAGTGCTAGATAGATGAGGCTTGAGTATTGTGTAACGCCCCAATCTTGTCCGAAGGTACGGTAAACCACAAGGACGATGGCTTGAATGATTGCTGTGATGACATTTAAAAAGCCGAATGCCCATAAATTGCCATTTTCTTTACGTGCTAAATAGAAGATAGAGAAATATAAGCTGACTGCCAACCAACCGAAACTGATAATGATCATTGCCCAATAAATAATAGCTGCTACCAATGTATTTCACCTCACTTTGATTCGTGACTAGTTTACCACGTTTTTTGTTCCTTGTCATGAAGGAATCTCTTTCTTTGTGAGGCAAAAAACAAAGAGCAAAAGCAGTAATGAAAAGATCATCTGCTATTGGTTGGTTTGCTGAAAAGGGACGGTTTTTCTAGATCGGTTCATTTTCAGCTGTGTATAATAGAAATAAACTGTTTTTTGCAGAAAACTACGAGTTAAGAATCAATTAATAATTAGTTAATAGCTGATTTAGATCTGCTTGCTAGAATGAGCACAGAAGCAAGCAAGGAGGAAGTAAAAATGGAAAATGTTCTTAAAATCAAAGGATTAAACAAGCGTTACGGCAAACAGCAGGCGCTACATGATGTCGATCTAACGATCGCTAAGGGAGATATTTATGGATTGGTGGGGAGAAATGGTGCTGGGAAGACGACCCTATTAAAAGCGATCGTTCAGTTGATCCAACCAACTAGTGGCAGTCTGCAGTTGTTTGATGTTGAAGGCGGCAAAGTGTACACTCAGATGCTGAAACGGGTCGGTAATGTGATTGAGACCCCAGTCGCTTACGACCAATTGACCGCTGAACAAAATTTGAACTATTATTGCAAAATCTGCGGGGTGGTGGAACCTGAGGCGGTCAGTAAAGCATTGGCGTTTGTCGGATTGACCAATGTTGGCCACAAGAAATACCGTGATTTTTCTTTGGGTATGAAACAAAAGCTAGGCTTAGCCATCGCTTTATTGAACCAACCGGATTTTCTAATACTAGATGAGCCGATCAATGGCCTGGATCCTGTAGCGATCGTTGAGTTTCGGGAGCTGCTTTTACGATTGAATCAAGAACGCGGCATGACGATTTTGATTTCCAGTCATATTTTAGAAGAGTTGTACTTAGTGGCTACACGTTTTGGGGTCATTAGTGAGGGGCGTCTGATCAAAGAGATGACCAAACACGAATTCGATCTGATGGCGAAACGGTTTATTCAATTAGAAGTGGATGATGTAGCCACAGCTAGCCGCTTGCTAGAGAGTCAGCTGATTTCCGAATATAAAGTCGTCAGTGACCACAAAATTCATATTTATCAAGAGAATGTGTTGATTCGTGACCTGGTCCGTCAGCTGGTTTATGAAGGGATCGCTATCGACCGGATTTCTTTTGAAGGGGAAAATCTAGAGTCGTATTTCAAAGAGTTAGTAACAAGTGAAGGGGGAAATTAAGATGTTGAATTTTATTCGAGCCGATTTGTATCGTTTATCAAGAAGTAAAAGTTTTTGGATCACAGAAGGAATTATTTTATTGTTGGTGATTTTATCCGTTGTTTCCAATGGTAGTGTAGGGGTCACTCTTGGGGATAGTACGCAAACAGCAGGCAGCCTTACGGAAATGACTGGCTTTCTGGCGATCCAGACCAGTTTGTCTTCCATGTTGCTGTATTACTCCTTGCCATTGGTGATGCAGGTCTTAGGCAGTGAGTACACGAAAGGGACCATGAAGAATATCATTACCGTTGGTGTCTCCAAACCCGCTTATCTTTTTGGGAAATTCTTGGTTTATACATTGGTGCTGGTCTTACAGATCGTCGCGATTTGTTTGGTGAGCTTTGTAGCGGGAACGGTTATTGGGGGGATTGGTTATAATGACCTTTCACAGATAGAAAACTTGTTGTATTATTTCGTTAGTTTTGTACTGATTTTATTAGCGACTTCCTCTTTTGCAGTGCTAGTTTTGTATTTGACCAAAAATACAGCGGTCAGCGTGTTGGCGACGATTTTTATTCCGATGGCCTTTGCGATTGCCCGAATCTCTTTACCCAACTGGAAGTTTTTACAATACTTGGACTTTCAAGGCGGGTTAGAGATGGTGACCATGACTACTTTCCAAACATGGGAAACAGTCCAACCCATTTTTCTTGGGAGCCTGATCAGTTTATTGCTTTGCCTCTTGGCTGCGCATCTGGTGTTTAAGAGACAAGAATTGTAAGAGCAGAAAAACGCCCAACCGTATCGACTAGTGAAGGTCGAGCGATTGGGTGTTTTTTGTGTATAGCCATGAGTTAGTGGGGTTCAACGGACTGCTGCCAAAAAAGGGTCAAACGAAACGTCTCTTCGGTTGTATCCAATTGGATCTTGCCGTCTAATGCATTAGTCAATGCCGCGATGATATACAGACCAAGTCCGGCTTGCTGTTTATGCCGTGAAAGGTCTTCGGTATAAAAGCGGTGGGTCAATTTTTCTGGGTGCTGGATCGGTGATCTCAGCTGATTTTCCTGTTGGAAAACGATGCGACCTCCTTGCTGATTCAAGCGGATCGTCCCCGTTTCACTGCCATGTTCCAGCAGGTTACCAAGGACATTTTGGAAAATTCGTTGCCAGCTTTTTTTATCTGAAATGATCATGATGTTGGGTTGGATCGCAACCGTCAGTGATAAATGGTTTTCCTCAAAAGAAGGATAAAGCTGGAGCAGTTCTTCTTCCAATAAACGAGACAGATTGAATTCTTCCAAAGTCAAAGCGAGCTGATTGTCTTTGAGACGCTGATAGGTCAACAACTGTTCCAGATGATTTTCGACTTTTTCTAGGTTGCTGCTGACTTTATCCAACAGCTGTAGCTGTTGCGGGGTGAGGGTCGCATCGGCTTGCAGCAGTTGTGTGTAGCCGCTGGCGACCGTCAAAGGTGTGCGTAAGTCGTGAGAGATATTTTGAATGGCTTGTTCCAACTGCTGGTTTTCTTGCAGCATTTGATAGTGTTGCTGCTTATTTTTTCTGAGTATCTGATTGTTTAACAAGGCGATCGCTTTTAAAGCGGGGACGCGGGTCTGTAAATGGATCTCTTGATTTGTTTCGATTTCGCTGATTCTTGTTAATTGCTGGTGGTACTTTTTTAGATCATATAGTAAGAAAAACCAATAGCCCAACAATAACACAACGATCAGAGCGGCGAAAAACTGAAGTATATGCATGAGGTTCCTCCTTTTTAAGCTAGCTTGACGCCGATGCCCCAGACAGTATCGATATACGCTTCATCTGGATCGAGTGTTTTGATTTTGCTGCGTAAATGGCTGATATGGACATTGATCGTGTTTTCTTCACCGTAGTAAGGTTCTTGCCAAACAGCTTCATAGAGCATTTCTTTGGTATAAACTTTTTTGGGGTTCGCTAAGAGCAGGGAAAAAATCTCAAACTCCTTTTTCTTTAACTGAACCGTTGCCTCTCCTCGTTGCAGCTGAAACGAGTCAGGCAACAGTTGAATGTTTTTATACGAGTGGCTGCTGGCAACTGGAGGGGGTTGTTTATTTGTTCGCAATTGAACAATGATACGTGCCTTTAATTCTTCGACATTGAAGGGTTTGGTCAAGTAATCATTGGCCCCCGCCAGCAAAAGGGTGGAAACATCAGCTGGTTCATCTAAGGCAGTCAAGATAATGACGGGGACCGTGGAGGTTTGGCGAATCTCTTGCAAGACTTGTGTCCCATCTTTACCGGGGAGCATTCGATCTAGCAAAATCAAGTCGAAAGCATCTTGCTGAAAAAGCAGCAGACCTTCCGTGCCTGAATAGGCTTGCTGGACGGTATAGTCAGCTGCTAAAATAGTAGCCAACATTTCGCTGATCTCATTGTTGTCTTCGATAATCAAAATTTTCATTTGGTTTTCCCATTCTTCTTGTATTTATTGCATTTATTATAAGCAATTCCGCAAGAAAAAGCATTAGTTGCTTTTAAAAAAGAAAATGGCTGATTTTTCGCAAAAACGGTTCTTTTTCGGTTAGAATAAGAGAAAAGCCATAAAGGAAGTTAGAACGATGAAGGTATCTATTGAGCAAGCAATCGCAACGGTCACCGCCGCATCATCCGTGACCTTTTTGACGGGTGCCGGTGTTTCAACCCCATCGGGCATTCCTGATTACCGTTCCTTAAAAGGGGTCTATCAAGGACTGGCCCAGCCAGAGTATTTGTTAAGCCATGACTGTTTAGAAAACGAACCGGAAACATTTTATCAGTTCGTCAAGCACCTCTACCATCCTCAGGCCCAGCCGAACATCATTCATCAAAAAATGGCTGCGCTGCAAACGAAAAAAACAGTTTCGGTCGTTTCACAAAACATCGATGGACTGCATGAAAAAGCGGGGAGTCACCAAAGAATCGATTTTCACGGCTCCTTGTACAACTGTTATTGCCGAAAATGCGGTAATCCGGTACCTTGGCAAGCGTATTTGCAGGATTGGCACCATGCAGGATGTGACGGTCAGATTCGGCCGGCGATCGTGCTTTATGGGGAAGGATTTACGGATGAAACCATTGAAGGAGCCATTCAGGCCGTTGCTCAAGCCGACCTGACGGTGGTCGTGGGGACTTCGCTGCAAGTCTATCCTTTTGCAGGGCTAGTCGATTACAGCCAGCAGGTGTTGGTCATCAATAAGGAACCATTGGCGATCCCGAATGAATATGGCATGTTGACCGCAGCAGCCGAAACGTTTTTCCAGAAAATTGAATGAAGGAGTTTATGATATGACACAACGTACCGAAAAAGAGAAAATGATTGCTGGCGAATTGTACTTTTCCCCAGATCCAGAATTGGTGGCAGACCGGAAATATGCCCGTGAACAAATGAACCTGATCAACCAAGAAACTGATACAAAAATCAAAGAGCAGTTACTAAAAGAAACTTTCGGCTCTGTGACTGGTCGAATCTATATCGAACCGAATGTCCGCTTTGATTATGGCTACAATATTTCTGTCGGCAAAAACTTCTATGCTAACTACGACTGTGTGCTATTAGATGTTTGTCCAATTACCTTTGGTGACAACTGTATGCTGGCACCCAATGTTCGGTTGTTTACGGCGACTCATCCATTGCATCCGGTCAAACGAAATAGCGGCTTAGAATTAGGGGCACCGATCGTGATTGGCGATAACGCGTGGATCGGTGGCGCGGCCACGATTTTGCCGGGGGTGCGCTTAGGTAACAATGTCGTGGTGGGGGCTGGCAGTGTCGTTACCAAATCATTCCCAGACAATGTTGTGCTGGCGGGAAATCCGGCACGGGTCATCAAGACGATCGACTTGGAAGAAGAAAACAACCAGCAAGATCCTTTGGCTGTTCAGCGAGCGGCGATCGATGACATTGATTGGCAGCTCACGCATCTTTTAGAAAAACGCATGAGTACAGTTAATGAAATCGTGCAATTGAAGAAAAGTAGTCAGTTGCCGGTTTTAGATGAAAATCGTGAAGAGAAAGTGCTGGAAAATATTCGGCAGGCGATTTCAAATCAAGCCTATGAGGAAACGATTTTAGCCATGTTTCAATCAATTATGAAACACTCAAAAACCTATCAAGAGAATCAATTGGAGGAATGAGTATGGATGGAGCAACACGTCGAGAAACGATTTTAGCGGCATTGAAGCAAGCGGACAAAGCGATCAGTGCCAGCAAACTGGCAGAATCACTAGGAGTCAGTCGCCAAATCATCGTTGGGGACATTGCCTTGCTGCGAGCAGCCGGTGAAGCGATCGCGGCCACTGCTCGCGGCTATCGACTGCAAGCACTGTTGAATGAGGCGGGGCATGTCAGCAAGCTAGCGGTGCAGCATCGGCCTGAACAAACCGAAGAAGAATTGCGGATTTTTGTCGCTTGTGGCGTGGAAGTGGTCGATGTCATCGTTGAACATGAAATCTATGGAGAGATCACTGGCAATTTGCAGATTCAAACAGACCAAGACGTGACTGATTTCATCAACAAAACCAAACATGCAGAAGCCCGCTTGCTCTCAGATTTAACCAATGGGGTACACTTGCATACGTTGCGTTACACCGATCCTGCGGCTCTGGAAAAAGCCAAACAACAGTTAGCAGAAAAAGGCATGCTCTATCAAAATTGAGGCGTAAACCATTCTGGCAAGGACGCTATCGGCAGTCTTGGGGAACACTTAGATGAAAAAATTGTGATTTTTTGTTGACAAGGCGTTCATTTTCCAGTAAAGTACAACTCAACAAGAATAATGAATCTGTTGAGAAGGAAAGTAACCGCGGATACTTTAAAGAGAGACTCTGGTTGGTGGAAAGAGTCAAGTCAGAAGCGATGAAAAATGGCCTTGGAGGATTGATTGTCGATAAGTAGGCAATCACGGATGCGCACTACCGTTACAAAGTGCACCAATCTCTAGCACGGCTAGACGTTGGGTTGAGGGAAGGGAAACCTTCTAAACAAAAGGTGGTAACACGAGTATTCGTCCTTTTACTAGCAAACGCTGGTAAAAGGACTTTTTTTATACACAAAAATCAAATAGCACCACACACGAAGAATTGGTAAGTACAAAAGCACGTTTTTTCAACAGAGAGCTTCGGTAGCTGAAAAGAAGCATCAAACGACTTTTAGAAAATGGCCAAGGAGTGATTCGTTCCGAGCAGTAGTTTGCAAGGCGACGACGGTAGCGACCGTTATCTGGCTAGAGTATGATCGTACTCGAAAAGGAGCTGTATGCGAGTACAGCTTAAACTGAGGTGGTAACACGCAAAAAGGCGTCCTCAAACAAGTCACAGGTGACTTGTTTGAGGATGCCTTTTTTTTATTGAAAAAGACAAGAACTAGGGGGAAGACGATGATTTCATTAAAAGATATATCAGTAACATTCAATCAATCAAAGAAACCCGCGATCCAAGCGGTCAAAAACGTATCGATCGAGATCGACAAAGGGGACGTGTACGGCATCGTGGGTTACTCAGGCGCCGGGAAAAGTACACTCGTCCGTGTGATCAACTTATTGCAGCGCCCAAGCAGCGGCAGCGTCGTCGTCAACGGCACGGAGCTGACCACACTTTCTGCGAAAGACCTGCGAGAAAAACGGAAAACGATCGGAATGATCTTTCAGCACTTCAACTTGATGGACAGCCGCAATGTTTTTGATAACGTGGATTTTTCCTTGAAATATGGGGGACGGTCCAAACAGGAACGTCATCAAAAAGTAACCGAGCTGCTGGCGCTTGTTGGATTGGAAGAAAAAGCCCAAGCGTTTCCTAGCCAACTATCTGGAGGACAAAAACAGCGGGTCGCCATTGCCAGAGCTTTGGCAAATGATCCAGAGATCTTGCTGTGTGATGAGGCAACTAGCGCCCTTGATCCGAAAACGACCTTACAGATATTGGCTTTGTTGAAAAAATTAAATCGGACTCTCGGTTTGACCATCGTGATCATTACCCATGAAATGCAAGTTGTCAAAGAAATCTGCAACAAAGTGGCAGTGATGGAAGACGGTGAAGTTATTGAGCAAGGTTCGAGCGTTCAGATTTTTAGCCAACCAGAAAAACCATTGACCAAAGATTTCATCCGAACGGCGACGCACATCGACCAAGCCTTAGAAACGATCCTCGGCAGTTCGAAGTTTTCTTCCTTGGCACCGAATGAATGGCTGGTGGAGCTGTCCTACGTGGGGGATCAAACCAATGAACCACTGATCGCCCAATTGTACAGTCGCTACAAAGTGACCACCAATATTCTTTACGGCAACGTGGAGATCTTGCAAGAAGTGCCGATCGGCAGCTTGGTCGTTAGCTTATCCGGAGAGTACCAACAGCGCAAACATGCCTTAGAATATTTGAAGTCTCAAGGAGTGTACACCAATATTTTAAAAGAAAATCATGCAGAACCATTAAACAATGTGATTAAAGGAGGATTTTAGATGGCTGCCTTATTAGAAAGATATTTTCCCAATGTTGTTGCGATCCAAGATGAATTTGTCGCAGCAACGATCCAAACCTTGTATATGGTTTTTTGGACCTCCTTGATCGCGGGCATCTTAGGCATCTTGTTAGGGATCGTCCTGGTAGTGACTCGACCGAGTGGAATTTTAGAAAATCGACCACTCTTTGAATTTCTCGATAAGGTCATCAATGTGGTCCGCTCGATCCCTTTTATTATCTTATTGACGTTGCTAGGAACCTTTACCCGATTTCTTGTGGGAACGACGATCGGCGAAACAGCAGCATTGGTTCCTCTGATTGCTGGGATCATTCCTTTCTTTGCTCGGCAGATCGAGATTGCCTTGCTAGAAGTTGACCCCGGTGTCGTGGAAGCAGCCGAAGCGATGGGCACCAGTCCTTTCGGCATCATTTTTCGGGTCTATTTGCCAGAAGGCGTGGCGGGAATCATTCGGGTCTCTGCATTGACCGTGATCAATGTGATCGGATTGACCGCCATGGCAGGAGCAGTTGGCGCTGGCGGTTTAGGTAACTTAGCCATCACCCGCGGGTACAACCGATTCCAGACCGATGTCACGATCATGGCGACCTTGATCATCTTAGTATTCGTTTTTATCAGTCAATTTGTCAGCAACCTACTCATTAAACGAGTATCACACTGACCACCACTTACGTACAAATAAAAAAACAAGCAAGTCTATGGAGGAAGAAAAAATGAAAAAAATCGTACAATCAATCGTCTTAGGGGCAGCATTATTATTTATTACCGGATGCGGAAACAATGGCAGTGCCGCAGCCACTGACCAAGAAGAAGTCACTGTGAAATTAGGAGTGATTGGCGCGGACACCGATGTCTGGGATGATGTCAAAGATCGTTTGAAAGACGAAGGCATCAATTTAGAATATGTCCAATTCTCTGATTACAATCAACCCAACGCAGCCTTAGCTGATGGTTCCATTGACCTCAATTCATTCCAACACCAATTTTTCTTGGACAATTATAATAAAGAATTTGGTACCGATCTCGTATCGATCGGCAATACAGTCAACGCGCCATTAGGCATTTATTCCGACAAAGTGACGGATGTCAACGACTTGGCTGAAGGAGCTAAAGTTGCGATCCCGAATGATGTGACCAATGGTGGTCGGGCATTGCTCTTGTTACAATCAGCTGGATTGATCAAAGTGGATGAAGCAGCCGGACAAACACCAACGGTCGCGGATATTACTGAAAACCGTTTGAATTTAGAAATTTCGGAACTTGATGCAGCGCAAACAGCCCGGGCACTTTCCGATGTCGATGTTTCTGTTATCAATAGCGGCATGGCGGTAGATGCAGGATTTGTGCCTACCGAAGATGCAATCTTTTTAGAGCCTGTTGATGAAACGGCCCGTCCTTACGTCAACATCATTGCCGCCCGTAAAGAAGATGAAGACAATGAAGTTTACCAAAAAGTGGTTGCTGCTTACCAAACAGAGGATACGAAAAAAGTCATCGAGGAAACGTCAAAAGGATCAAGTGTTCCTGCTTGGGAAACCTTTGGAGCAAAATAAGTGCTATGTAATTTGATAAAAACACTGAAAAAAACCATGTAAGAAAAAGGAGAGATTTGATTATGACAACAGCAACTATTACAAAAGCAACGATTAAACCATTTATCCAAGAGCGTTTAGCCGCTTATCAAGCCTTGGCATTAGATATCCATAATCACCCAGAAGTCAGCAACTATGAGTTTTACTCAGCCGATGCCCTGATCGCCCAATTAGAAAAAGAAGGCTTTGCTGTTAAAAAGGATGTCGCAGGACATCGCACCGGCTTTGATGCCCGCTATGTCAGTGGAAAACCGGGCCCAACGATTGCCTTTTTAGCTGAGTACGATGCGTTACCAGGGATCGGTCATGCTTGTGGGCACAATCTCTTCGGGACTTATTCCGTCTTAGCAGCCAGTGCCCTGCAACCTTTCATCGATGAGCTAGGCGGGGAGATTCGAGTCTATGGGACGCCAGGAGAAGAAGGTGGGGAAAATGGTTCCGCTAAAGGCAGTTTTGTCCGTGAAGGGTTCTTCAATGATGTCGATGCCGCTCTTTGTGTCCATCCAGCCCATCGCTATGGCAAAACGACAGCGTCATTAGCCAATGATCCAGTGGATATCAAGTTCTATGGTCGAGCTTCCCATGCGGCAGCTGCACCAGAAAAAGGCATCAACGCGTTAGAAGCATTGCTGCAAGTCTTTAACGGGATCAATGGATTGCGTCTACACTTACCAAAAGACGTCAATATTCATGGTGTGATCACCGATGGTGGCGTGGCAGCCAATGTCGTGCCAGAATATGCAGCCGGTCGTTTTTATTTACGAGCAGCCAATCGAGCGACCTTGAACGATGTCTACGAGAAAGTCGAAAACATCGTCAAAGGAGCCGCTTTAGCCACGGGAGCGACCTATGAATTCGGCTTGTTCCAAAACTCCGTCGATGATGTGATCGTGACACCAAGTTTTGATGAGATTTTCTTTGCCCATGCCCAAGAAGCGGGCGTACCTGCCGATGAGATCGATACGGAAGCCAAAACAAGTCTTGGTTCTTCTGATGTCGGCAATGTCAGTCAAGTGATCCCGACGATCCAACCCACCGTTTCGATTTCAGATGACTACATTGCGGGTCATTCGGAAGAATTCAAAGCCGCTGCCAAGAGTGAAAAAGGCTTGCAGTCGATCGCTATCGCGGCTGAACTTTTAGCGCTGACCGCGTTAGATCTTTTTGAACAACCGGCGTTATTAGAAAAAATCAAAGCCGATCATCAAGAAAGCCTAGCAAAAGGCAATTAACGCCAAAACCTTGAAGGAAGATATCCAGAGGATACTCAATAATATAGAAGAAAAAAAAGTCTCTGCCGCAAAATGTCGGTAGAGACTTTTTAGTTAGTCGATGACTAAAATGCCTTCTTTCAATGAAAAAGGATTTTGTTGATTGATATGATCGTAGAACATGACCCCGTTCAAATGATCGATCTCATGCTGAACGACGATCGCAGGATAGTTCTTTAAACGAACTTTTTTCTTTTTGCCGTTGATGTCGTAATAGCTGATCGTGATCCGGGCATGGCGTACCACGTAGCCAGGGACTTCACGGTCCACGGACAGGCAGCCCTCGCCTTCACCCAAACAAGCTTCTTGCACGGAATGACTTAGAATTTTAGGATTGTAAAGAACATCTTTAAAATCAGGTTCTGCTTTTTCTGGGTCGCTGCTAGGGACGAGGACCGCTGTGATTCGTTTTGAAATATCTAATTGAGGAGCTGCTAGACCAACACCACCTCTTAATTCGAGTTCTTCTGCCTTGACTGGGTCTTGGCTGTTTTCTAAAAAGGTCATCATTTCTTTTCCTAGTGCGATATCTTCTTCGCTCAAAGGAAATGGTACTTCTTTTGCTACTTCACGCAAGGTTGGATTGCCTTCGCGAATAATATCATCCATTGTAATCATTGATGATGTGATTCCTCCTACTATGTAAAAATGACGAAAGCAAGTTTCGTTCCTAATAAAGTTTACCACAAGTGCAGAAAGAAGGGCATAAGAAAGTTTAAACGGTAAAGCTTTCTTATTAAATGAAACGATATTTCTATATTGATGATTTAATTATGAAATATAGTTGCGAACAGGAAGGGAATCAGTTATAATGCTTTTATAGAAAACGGTATCACGATAGTGACTCACCAAGGAGGCAAAGAGATGTTCGGCTTTTCTGTATTTATGAACGAAGACTTGACGGCAGCAGAACTTGAGCAGATGACTGCGATGGCATCAGGCTTTAAAGGGATTTTCACCTCCATGCACATACCAGAAGACGATCGCAGTACCTATCGGCAGCGTCTGACGGACTTGGGAGGTTTCGCAAAAGACCATCAGCTGTCTTTAATGGTAGATATTTCTGGAAACGCCTTAGCAGAAGCGGGCTTTTCCATCGACAATCTGGCGGAACTAAGGGAGATCGGTGTCACTGGTTTACGAATGGACTATGCCATCGACAATCAACAAATCGCTGCTTTTTCAAAAGAAATGACCATTAGTTTGAATGCCAGTACATTAACGGAAAAAGACATTCGAGAGCTGCAGACGTATGGAGCTGATTTTACTCGTTTGGAAGCTTGGCACAATTATTACCCCCGACCAGAAACAGGACTGGATGCTGACTGGTTTCAGGAGAAGAACCGCTGGTTGAAAGCACAAGGCTTTTTCGTCCAAGCCTTTGTTCCAGGAGATGCCAAGAAACGCGGACCGTTATTTCAAGGATTACCCACACTGGAAAGACACCGCAACTGGTCGCCTTTTGCCGCAGCAATCGACTTGTTGGCTACTGGCTCAGTTGATGCTGTTTACATTGGCGATGGGATGGTTTCTGCAAAAAGTGCGCAGCAGTTTGCGACGTATCTGCAAGAAGCGCGGATCGTTTTGCGGGTCAAAGATCTTGGTTCTACTTACTTTGAACACGTACTAGGGGATCACCAGAATCGTTACGATGAAGCTCGAGATGTCTTGCGTAGCGCCGATGCCCGTTTCAATGCCATTCCAGAAGTCAAACCTGAACTTAGTCAAGAGCGGCCAATGGGTGCTGTGACGATCGATAACCAAGAGTACTTGCGTTATATGGGAGAGATTCAAGTGTGCAAACGACCATTGCCTGCAGACCCCAAAGTCAACCTCGCCGCTCAGGTGATACCAGCCGATCTGCCTTTGATCCAACAAATCAAAGCAGGGATGCGATTTAAATTAGAAAGAGATGATTCCAATGAATAAAATCAATTTAGACAAATTAACGACTGAGCGACGCAATAGCGAAACGAGCAATTTAGATGAAATGACGATTTTAGAAGCGTGCCAAAAAATGAACCAAGAAGATCAAAAAGTTGCCTATGCAGTGGAAAAAGAAATTCCTAGTATTGAAAAAGTGATTGAACAAACTATCGCTGCTTTTAAAAAAGGCGGACGCTTGATTTATCTTGGCGCTGGGACAAGTGGTCGATTAGGCGTCTTGGATGCGGCCGAATGTGTCCCAACCTTTGGGGTATCACCAGAGATGGTGGTTGGTCTGATCGCCGGTGGTGAAGAAGCGATGACGGTCGCTGTCGAAGGAGCAGAAGACTCCTTAACGCTAGGGAAACAAGACCTTGTCGATCTGAAGTTGAACCCAAATGACATGGTGATCGGGATCGCTGCCAGTGGTAGAACGCCTTACGTGATTGGGGCTCTTGATTACGCCAATGAGCTTGGTGCCACAACGGCTACGATCGCTTGTAACAAAGATGCGGAGATCTCTCAACATGCCAGCTTTCCAATTGAAGTCGATTGTGGCCCAGAGTTTCTGACGGGTTCGACTCGTTTGAAATCAGGAACTGCCCAAAAATTGATTTTGAATATGATCTCGACGTTATCGATGGTAGGGATCGGTAAAGTCTACAATAATTTGATGGTCGACGTGAAAGCGACCAACGAAAAATTGGTGGAACGCTCAAAACGGATCATCATGCAGGCAACTGAAGCTGATTATGAAACAGCCGCTGCAGCATTTGAAGAAGCAGATCAGAATGTCAAATTGGCGATCGTGATGCTGTTGACGGATAGCACGAAAGACGAAGCACAAGCAAAACTTGCCACGGCACAAGGGTTTGTCAAAACGGCGTTAGGAGGAGAAAAGTAATGGCAAAAGAAACACTGACGGTAGAAGAGTTAGCGGAGAAGATTTTTCAAGAAGCCGGCGGAATGGACAACGTAGAAACAGTCAATCACTGTATGACTCGCGTACGAATGACCGTCCGCGACCACGACAAGGTCGATCAACAAGGGTTAAAAGAGATTCCCGGCGTGATGGGTGTCGTCAATGACGAGCAGCTGCAAGTCATTATCGGACCAGGGAAAGTCAACAAAGTAGCCAACGCAATGGTGGCAAAAGCCGGTGTTGATTTAGGGCAAGAGATCCCGCAGCAAAAATCAGGCAAAGAGGCGTTATCAGAAAAAACGGCAGAGATGAAAGCAGCCCAAAAAGCCAAACAAAAATCATCACCATTGAAGTCGCTGCTGAAAGACATTTCAAATATCTTTGTTCCAATGATTCCAGCCTTCGTTGGTGCAGGACTCGTTGCAGGGATCGCCTCCGTTCTGACCAACATGATCACTGCTGGAAATTTAGATGGAGACACTTGGAATTATTATGTCATGATTTTAAACGTCCTAAGAAATGGGATGTTCACCTATTTAGCAATCTTTACTGGGGTCAATGCTGCGCAGGTCTTTAAAGCCAATCCAACCCTTGGTGGAGTGATCGGTTCGATCATCTTGCTGACCGGTATGAACCCAGAAGCCCCGATCCAAAACTTGTTCACCGGCGAAGCTTTAGCTGCCAACCAAGGAGGGATCATCGGTGTGATCTTCGCTGTATGGCTTTTGGCGAAATTAGAGGCAGTGCTGCATCGAGTGATTCCTGAAGCGATCGATATTATCGTGACTCCGACGTTGTGTTTGTTGATCATCGGTTTGACGGAGATTTTCTTGATCATGCCATTGGCAGGTCTGATCTCTGACAGCTTAGTCGGTTCAATCACTTGGGTCTTGAATGTGGGCGGTGCGTTTTCTGGGTTTGTCTTAGGGGCGGCCTTCCTACCAATGGTCATGTTTGGTTTGCATCAAATTTTGACCCCGATCCACATCCAAATGATCGAAGCAACAGGCAGCACGCAATTATTACCGATTTTAGCCATGGCTGGTGCCGGTCAAGTCGGAGCAGCTTTCGCCTTATGGGTACGACTACGTAAAGACAAAGAGCTTTCTGAAATGATCAAAGGTGCATTGCCAGTTGGGATCTTAGGTATCGGCGAACCATTGATCTACGGAGTGACATTGCCATTAGGTCGACCATTTATCACTGCTTGTATTGGTGGTGGGATCGGTGGTGCGGTCATTGGCGCTTTGACAAATATCGGCGCAACGGCGATTGGACCATCAGGGCTAGCTTTGATTCCATTGATTGCCAACGGCCGTTGGATGGGCTATATTTTCGGCTTGTTAGCAGGCTATGCTGGCGGCTTCGTTGCCACCTACTTCTTTGGGATTCCTAAAGATCGCTTAGAAGCAGTCAAAGGGATTGAGGCAGAGGAGGCAAAACCAGCTGCAACCGTCACTGTGCAACCGCAACCAAAAGAAACGAGTGAAACGGCTGCAAAGGAAACGGCAGCAAATTCATCAGCAACAACGATCGATACACCCTTATACGCAGTAGCAACAGGTACGACAAAATCGATCAGCGCGTCAAGTGATCCGGTATTTTCGCAAAAAATGATGGGCGACGGGTATTTCGTCTTGCCAGACAATGGGGCGATCTTTGCACCAGCAGCAGGAACCGTCACGACGATTTTCCCAACGAAACATGCATTGGGGATCAAGACTGCTAGCGGGCTAGAGATTCTGCTGCACATGGGTGTCGACACCGTCGAATTGCAAGGAGCACCTTTTGAGATCCTGGTGGAGGAAGGCCAAGCGGTGACACCAGCCACCCAAGTTGCCCAAGTCGATTTGGCGCAGCTGACAGCCAAAGGCAAAGCCTCTGAGATGCTCGTTATTATCACCAATATGGACCAAGCAGCCAACGTTGAACTGTTACCGATCGCGGAAACAAAAGCGGGTCAAGCAGTGATGCACGTGGCAACGATAAAATAATGATAAAACCTCTATCTGATAAAGATGGAGGTTTTTTTTAAGAAGTTACTAAATTGATTGCGGAAACGAGGCCTTTATGTTACAGTTTCGTTACAAAGGGAGAAATCCCATACGAGGAGGCAATGACGATGAAAAAAATAATTTGGCTCGGACTAATGACGTTGGCATTTTCACCATTGATGGTTCATGCAGATGAAACGGCTACGAGTTTAAGTGACAATCCGGCTGCCGTTAGCGAGACACTTTCATCAGAAGGGCAAACAGACAGTGAGCAGATCCAAAATTCTGCCCAAGAAAGTACAGGGGAAAACCAAGAAACGGATCAATCCGCTACTTCAGAAACTACAGCTGACGAGAATCAAGAGCCGGTCGATTCCGAAGCCGTTATTGCCTCGATCCAAGCAGAGACAGGAACGCAAAACGTCAATGAAATCAATACATTAGCCGATGAACCTAGTTCGTTGCGTAGTGCGTTAACCCAAGGGATCACTGAAGGCAGTGTGACCGCATTTACCCAAGAACAGTTGGACCAGTTGACAGATGAAGAATTGACCAATGGCAATCGCCTAGCGTTACGTTATTCTAGTGATGCGATGGGCTTTGATATTGCTTACTTGGCAAAAATCATCGGTGCCTTGTTTGTCGATCAGACGTTATCCTGGGAAGCCATTGAGCCGCAACTGGCTTTTGATGCGAATAGCTACGCCAGTTTTGCTGACTTGATTCCTGTCGTGGATCAGTTGCAGGAATATTTAAGGGTCGTCTATCCAGCAGACGGAGTCTTTTTACATTTGAATCAAGCCGTTTCCAACGAATGGATGATTTCAATTTTGACCAATTTGAATCAGATGGAACAAGAGATGCAAGTTGATCCAGGTGCCTTTGTCCCCGGACGGATCTCTTATATCATTCAAGCGGCAAATGATTCCATGTATCTGCCTACAGGCACGCAAACGAGTACGACTGAAGAAGCGACGGCAACTTCGACGACAGCCCAAGAAACAGCGACAACGACTTCTTCGAAAGAGGCCAACGCTACTGCCGATGTCGAAAAAACATTACCTAAAACCAATGAAGCGCCAAGTTATACCTTATTGATCGCCGGTGTTATCCTGCTGCTGATCGTTTTCTTGATTTTATGGCGCCGAAAGAAAAAATGATCGTTATTTATAATCGGCAGAATGAAAAAATAGCAACCTTCGTTTTCCATCAGGGAAACGAAGGTTTTTTGTTTTCAGAAATTTCACTCGTGATTTCTTTTCAAATAACGCCTTTTATAAAAAGACCAGAATTGATTCCTTCATAAAAAAGTCAAATTTAAATTCTTGCATTCTCTGGTGAGGGGTGTATAATGACACAGTGTCATATGACATCGTGTCATATCGAGAGCTGTGATTTATTTTAAATTAGAAAGGAGTTGCTTGTGATGCCGACCGATACATTTTTTCACTTGCCGCCAGAAAAACAAAAGCGTATCTTAAATGCGGCGAAAAAAGAATTCTCAAGACTGCCGCTGAAAGACGCCTCGATCGCCAACATCATCAAAGATGCCGAGATTCCTCGCGGGAGTTTTTACCAATACTTCGAAAACAAAGAAGATCTTTATTACTATTATTTCCATACGTTGAAAAAAAATAGTCAGCGAGATCTGCTGAAATCGATCCAACATGAAAACGGGGATCTGTTTGCGGGGTTCGAATGGTACTTTTCACGGATGATCGCCGAGGTTTTCAAAGGCAAAAACGCAAACTTTTACCGCAATTTATTTATGAGTATGGATTATCGTTCCTTCCATAAAGTCGTTCCAGAGATGCAGCACAAGATGCATCAAGAACACAAAGCCGATCGGCAGAAGCAACAAGCCATCTTTTTGTCAGAGGTCGACAAAGATTTATTGAAAGTCAAAGACGACCATGAGTTGAAAATGCTGATCCAGCTGCTGATGCATACCGTCTTTTCGACGATTGCCGAAGCCTATCGCCAATCAGCATTTGATCCAGACTATGATCCTGCCGAAGCGATCGCTGATTTCAACAGTAAAGTCCGCTGGTTAAGAGAGGGCGCAAAAAAAGAAAGAGGGGAAACCTATGATTAAGCTGATAAAACGCGTATCCGTCATTTCCATAATCATGGCAGTGGTGTTTATGGTGATCCAAGTCGTTTCTGATTTGTATCTACCGACATTGACTTCCAATATTATCAACAATGGGGTGGCGACAGGGGACATTGATTACATTTGGAAAACCGGCTTTTACATGATCGGCTTTTCATTGATCAGTATCATCGCCGCTTTAGGAAATACGTATTTCGCAACAAGAGAATCACAAAAATTAGGACAAAAACTACGTTCGGACATTTACCAAAAAGTTGAGAATTTTTCTTCTCGTTCTTTCGATAAATTTGGGACCGCATCATTGATCACACGAACCACTAACGACGTCAACCAAATTCAAATGGTGACGCAAATGTTTTTACGTATGATGATCAATGCACCGATCACACTGATTGGGGCGAGCTTCTTGGCCTATCAAAAAGATGCCCAATTAACACGAATCTTTTTAGTCGTTATTCCTATCATGCTAGTATTAGTTGGCGGTATTATGTATTTTGCCGTTCCTTTATTCAAAAGTATGCAAAAGAAAACTGACCGTTTGAACTTAGTCTTTCGTGAAGGCTTGACGGGGGTCCGCGTTATTCGGGCATTTGACAAGACGGATTATGAAGCGAATCGCTTTGATCAAGCCAACAAAGATTACACCCACACCGCGATCAAAGTAAATACCATCGTGGCCTTGATGATGCCTTTGATGACGTTGATCATGAGTGGAACGAACATTGCCATCACATGGTTTGGTGGTCATTATATTGCCGAAATGACCTTAGAAGTCGGGAACCTGATTGCGTTTATGACTTATGCGATGCAAATTTTGATCAGCTTTATGATGCTGTCCATGATCTTCGTGATGGTGCCAAGAGCCCAAGCATCAGCTGACCGGATCAACGAAGTCTTAAATGAAGAAGATGAAATTCTCGATCCAAAAACACCAGCGACATTGAGCTTACAAGGGGATCAAGCAACCTTGACTTTTGACCATGTGGCGTATCGCTACCAAGGCGCTGAGAAATTGGCGTTGGAAGATATCGACTTCCAAGCAAAATCTGGTGATTTTGTTGCCATCATCGGTGGGACGGGCTCAGGGAAAACGACACTAGTCAATCTCTTGCCTCGTTTGTACGATGTGGAGTCTGGTGCAATCAAAATCAATGGGGTCAATATTGCAGAAATCACCCAGCACAATCTACGAGAAGTCGTGGGCTTTGTTCCGCAAAAAGCGGTACTGTTTTCCGGTACCATTCGTGAAAATATGAAATACGGAAAACCTGATGCGACAGACGAAGAAATCTGGCAAGCATTAGAGATCGCCCAAGCCAAAGATTTTGTCTCCGAACTGGCAGATGGCTTAGATAGCCGTGTAGAACAAGGCGGCGGCAACTTCTCTGGTGGACAACGTCAACGTTTAGCGATTGCTCGTGCGTTAGTGAAACAAGCAGATGTCTATGTCTTTGATGATTCCTTCTCCGCATTGGACTTCAAAACCGATGCAAACTTACGAGCAGCGCTGAAACGTGACATGCAAGACAGCATCATGGTCGTGGTTGCCCAACGGGTCAGCACCGTCATGGATGCCGATACGATCTTAGTATTAGATGAAGGACAACTCGTAGGGAAAGGGACCCATGAATCATTAATGGCAGACAATGAAACCTATCAAGAAATCGTTTCTTCACAATTGAGAGAGGAGGATCTTGCATGAGTGAAAAGAAAACAACAACACAACACCGTGGCGGACCAATGGGTGGCGGCCCGGGCCGTAACATCGGTGCCAAAGGACCAAAACCAAAAAACTTTTTGGGGACGGTCAAACGGCTTTTCGGGTACATGTCGAAACGCTCCATCGCTATCATTGCCGTCTTCGTTTTAGCGATCGCAGCCGTGATCTTCCAAATCCAAACACCGAAAATTTTAGGGGAAGCGACCACTGAAATTTTTAAAGGGGTCATGATCGGTACACAGCAGATGCAAGCCGGCCAACAGGTGACAGAATTTCCTATCGATTTTGAGAAAGTTGGTCAAATCATTTTGATCGCGATCGGCATGTATGTGATTTCAGCCGTCTTCAACTTTCTACAACAGTTTATTATGACCCGTGTCTCTCAACGAACGGTTTATGAGCTGCGTCGAGACTTAGATGAAAAAATGAACCGCTTGCCGATCTCTTACTATGATACTCACTCAAATGGAGATATCATGTCACGGGCAATCAATGATATGGATAATATCGCAAGTACCCTGCAACAAAACTTGACCCAATTTATTACGAGTGTCGTGACCTTTATCGGGGTTTTGTGGATGATGCTGACGATCAGTTGGCAACTGACTTTGATTGCTTTAGCAACGGTTCCTTTAAGCTTGATCGTCGTGATGATCGTCGCACCAAAATCGCAAAAATTCTTTGCGGCCCAACAAAAAAGTTTAGGATTGCTCAATGACCAAGTCGAAGAAACTTACGGCGGTCATACAGTAGTCAAAACCTTCAACCATGAAGCTGCCGATCAAGTCGTTTTTGAAGAAGAAAATGACCGTCTGTATTCTGCTGGTTGGAAAGCCCAATTTATTTCAGCGATCATTATGCCCTTGATGAACTTCATTAAAAACTTAGGCTATGTCTTCGTGGCTGTCCTTGGTGGAATCAAGGTAGCGAATGGGAACATGACGTTAGGGGATGTGCAAGCATTCTTGCAATACACCAATCAATTCTCTCAACCGATCACTCAAATCGCTAGTTTGCTAAACACCATCCAATCAACCGTTGCATCTGCCGAACGGGTCTTTGAAGTCTTGGATGAAGAAGAAATGAATGATGAGCCTTCTGGTTTACCAGTGGAAGACAGTGAATACAAAGTTCGTTTCGATCATGTTCAATTTGGTTATGCCCCAGACAAATTATTGATGACCGATTTTAATCTGGATGTCAAAGCTGGTGAGATGGTGGCTATCGTAGGACCAACCGGCGCTGGGAAAACCACGCTGATCAATCTCTTGGAACGTTTTTATGATGTTTCTGGCGGTAGCATTCGTTATGATGGCAGAGATACCCGAGACTTGACTCGTGATGAATTGCGTAGTAATATCTCGATGGTGCTGCAAGATACGTGGTTGTTTACCGGCTCCATCTATGACAACATTCATTATGGAAATGAAAAAGCGACCAAAGAACAAGTGATTGCTGCGGCGAAGGCTGCCCATGTGGATGATTTTGTTCGCAAATTGCCAGAAGGCTATGATACGGTCTTGAATGAAGAAGCCAGCAACATCTCCCAAGGTCAACGTCAGCTGATCACGATCGCCCGCGCCTTCTTAGCGGATCCGGACGTCTTGATTTTGGATGAAGCAACTTCTAGTGTCGATACGCGGACTGAGATCTTGATCCAGAAAGCAATGGGGCGTTTGTTAGAAAATCGGACCAGCTTTGTGGTTGCTCACCGTCTCTCTACGATTCGTGATGCTGACAATATCATCGTGATGAATCACGGATCTATTGTTGAAACTGGAAACCATGAGGAATTGATGGCGCAAAACGGTTTCTATGCAGACCTTTATAACAGTCAATTTTCAGAAGAAGTGGCGTGATCCACTGTTTGTAATGAAAGAAATTCTTCCCCAAATGATAATAAACAGACCGCCAAAGGTTGACTGAAAGAAAGCAGTGATTGTCACTGCTTTCTTTTTTTATGAATTTTTATCGCTTTAATTTAAATATTTATTGCAATTATCTAGATAAAAATGTATATTAATACATAATTTCGAATGATCCAAGACAAGGAGTGAAACCAATGAGTCATCTTTTTCCTAATTACAGCCGTTTGCCCATCGATATCCAGCAAGGCAGCGGGAGCTATGTCGTAGATTCGCAAGGGAACCAATATTTAGATTTAACAAGCGGCATCGGGGTCGTTAATCTCGGTTATGGGCATCCCAAAGTGCAAGCCGCGTTGATGACCCAAGCAGAGCAAATTTGGCATGTGCCGAATTTGTATGACAGCCAGCTGCAAGAAGAAGTTGCCCAAAAGCTGACCCAAAATCAAACGAGCGCCTCAGACGAGCCGTATCTGGCTTATTTTTGCAATAGTGGCGCTGAGGCGAACGAAGCTGCTTTAAAGCTGGCTCGCAAAGCGACTGGCCGTAGCAAAGTCATCAGTTTTGAACAATCTTTCCACGGTCGGACCTTTGGCGCGATGTCTTTGACTGGGCAAAGCAGTATTCACGATGGGTTTGGTCCGCTGGTACCAGAGATGGTTTATGTACCGTTTAATGACCTTGAGGCATTGCAAGCCGTTTTAGATGAGCAGACGGCAGCCGTGTTTTTAGAATTGATCCAAGGCGAAGGCGGCGTGATCCCTGCCGAGGTGGCGTGGGTCCAAGGGGTGGCAGCCCTTTGTCAGGAGCAGGGAGCACTGCTGGTGGTGGATGAGATCCAAACCGGGATGGGACGGACAGGAACACTGTTTGCTTTTGAAGGATATGGCATTGAACCTGATCTTTTTACCGTAGCAAAAGGGCTTGGTAACGGGATCCCTGTCGGAGCAATGCTAGGCAAAAGTCATTTGCAAACGGCTTTTGGGCCCGGTAGTCACGGTTCGACCTTTGGTGGCAATAAATTAGCGATGGCCGCTGCTAGTGCCGTCTGCAGTGTGTTGCAAGAAGAGGACATTCAAGTCAATGTTCAATTGCGTCAGCAGCAGTTTTTCGACGGATTGCAAGGACTATCTAAGGTGCAGGCGATTCGTGGGAAAGGATTGATGATTGGTATCGAATTAGCAGATTCGGAAAGCTTGCAATCCGTGTTGACTCAACTGCGGAACCAAGGCCTCCTCGCATTAAAGGCGGGTACCAAGGTTTTGCGCTTGCTGCCACCCTTAACGATCTCGCAAGAGGAAACGAAAGCAGCCTTGGCGATTTTACAAGCGATCTTAGCATAATTGTATAAAAATAGATTTTTTGGGCATTTTTTCTTATAAAAACCGAATAACAGCGAATTTATTTTGAATAGTTTTATAAATAATCATTGACAGAGCAATGGGAGTTTCTTATAATCTTAAGTAAATTCTTTTGAGGAGTGACGTGTTTGAAGGCAGCAATCGTTGGTGTAACAGGGTATACCGGAATTGAATTGATTCGTTTGATCCAGCAACATCCCCAATTGGAGGTGGGCACCTTGCATAGTCATTCTATGCATGAAAATTCATCAGTTTTGTATCCTCATCTAGTTGGGCTGACAGAGCAGCTGATCGAACCTTTTGATGCAGAAAAAATCCAAAAGGAAAATCAACTCGTGTTTTTTGCGACTCCTGCTGGAATCAGCAAAGAACTCGCAGCGACTTTTGTCGCAAATGACTTTCCAGTGATTGACCTTTCTGGTGATCTGCGATTGAAGGATCGGGATAGCTATCAAAAATGGTATCACCAAGAAGCTGCCCCTGCCGAGTTGTTGGCACACGCGACCTATTCGCTGCCTGAGTTTGCAACGACTCCTGGCAATTTGATCGCCAATCCAGGCTGTTATGCGACTGCTGCCATTTTAGCTGCTGCGCCGTTGGTTCAGCAAAAACTATTCAGCGGTACGTTGATTTTTGATGGCAAGTCGGGTTTGTCGGGTGCTGGTAAGAAATTGACGGACAGCAGTCACTTTGCAACCGCTGCGGATAACATGACGATGTATAAGCCAAATCAGCATCAGCATATTCCTGAGATCATGCAGCAGTTTCAGCAATGGGATCAGGCAATGCCGCCGATCCAATTTTCTACCAGCTTACTGCCTGTCAAAAGAGGGATCTTTATGACGCTTTATGCGCCTATCAAAGACGCGATTTCGCAAGAGGACATCTATGAGCTGTACGTAAAAACGTATCAAGACCATCCGTTTGTCCGAGTGCAACCGTTAGGAAAGCTGCCCGAGCTGCGGCAAGTGACGGGAACGAATTTTTGTGACATTGGCCTATGTTTCAATCCGCTGACCCAAGTGTTGACCGTTGTCGCAGTGATCGATAATTTAGGCAAAGGGGCTGCTGGCCAAGCGATCCAAAACTTCAATCGATGGGCAAAGATACCAGAAACGACTGGTCTTATGCAAGCACCGTTATATCCATAAAATAGCCAACAGACGCGTGAGGATACTCGTGTCAGCCAGTGGACAATCCGCAAAAAGGTGGCAGTAGGAGGAAAGAAAATGAAAGAAATCGAAGGAACGATCGCAACCCCCAAAGGTTTTTTTGCCGACGGTCTGCATTGCGGTCTGAAGAAAGAGAAAGTCGATCTTGGTTGGATCGTCTCTGAAGTGCCAGCCAGTGCTGCGGCAGTCTTTACCACCAATCAAGTACAAGCGGCACCCATTCTCGTTACAAAGGAAAAAATGCAAGCAGGCACCTTGCAAGGCGTGATCGTCAATGCGGGCAATGCCAATGCTTGTACCGGGGAGCAAGGTTTAAAAGATGCACAAGAGATGGCAGAATTGGCAGCAGCCCAGCTGCATACGAGTCCCGAAGCCTTTGCGGTAGCCTCCACCGGGATCATTGGTAAGAGCTTACCGATGGAAAAAATCACGGCAGGGATTCAGCAACTAAACAGGCAAGGGGATGCCCACCGATTTCAAAGAGCAATTTTGACGACGGATCTGACTGAAAAAAGCAGTGTCATCCAATCAACGATCGCTGACAAAACTGTGACTGTTGCGGGCTGTGCCAAAGGGTCTGGTATGATCCATCCTAATATGGCCACGATGCTGGCATTTGTTACGACGGATGCAGCGATCGCTCCAGCACTCTTGCAAGCACTGCTGAAAGAATTAACCGACGTTACCTTCAATCAAATCACGGTCGATGGCGATACATCCACCAATGATATGGTGTTAGTTTTAGCCAACGGGTTAGCCAAAAATCCAACGATTGAAGCTGACACGCCAGCTTATCATGAGTTTAAAGGGATGCTCAAAGCAGTTCTGACCGCACTAGCCAAAGCAGTTGCAAAGGACGGAGAAGGCGCCAGCAAATTGATCGAAGCTCACACGAGTGGAGCTGTGACCGATGAAGCAGCCCGCATGATCAGCAAAACCATCGTTGGTTCGCCACTGGTCAAAACAGCCCTCTTTGGCAAAGACCCGAACTGGGGGCGTATCTTATGTGCAGTGGGCTATAGTGGGCAGCCGATCGACCCAGCAACGGTATCGATTGCATTAGCCGACATTCCCGTCTTTGTCCAAGGGACACCGGTAGCTTTTGACGAAACCATCATGCAAGAACAGTTGGCGGAAAATGAAGTCAAAGTCGCTGTTGAGCTGAAAGAAGGGGCAGGTGTTGGCACCGCTTGGGGCTGTGATCTGACCTATGACTATGTGAAAATCAACGCACTATATCATACCTGAAACAAATCAGGTACTAGACAAAAAGGAGCGAGTAGATGGAAACGATCGTAGTAAAAATCGGCGGTGTCGCTTCAGACAATTTAACCCCGTCATTCTTTGAGACGATAGCAGATTGGCAAGCTGCGGGCAAAAAAGTGGTCATCGTCCATGGCGGCGGTCACTACATCTCAGAAATGATGGAGAAAATGGCGTTGACAGTCACGATCAAAGACGGCCTGCGGGTGACCGATCCCCAGACGCTTGAAGTAACTAGAATGGTCCTTCTGGGACAAGTTCAACCGCTGATTACGACTGCTTTCCAGCAAGCTGGCTTCCATGCCGTGGGACTGAATGCTGGTTGTGATCAGCTGATCCAAGGAGAAGTTATCGATGAGGAGAAATTAGGTCAAGTAGGGAAGGTTCAACAAATCAACGCTGCTTTCCTGCAGCTCTTGACAGAGAAAAAACATGTTCCGATTTTGGCCCCACTAGGAATTACTCCAGATGGGCAATGGTTGAACATCAACGCGGATGAAGTGGCTTGTCAGGTCGCAGCCAGCTTACAAGCCGAAAAACTGTATTTGTTGACGGATGTTCCTGGCATCAAACAAGAAAGCAAGTGGTTGTCGGCTGTTTCTTTTGAGGAGATCCCCCAACTGATCGCCGAAGAAGTAGTCACGGGCGGCATGCTGCCAAAACTAAAAAGTGCTCAGAAAGCCTTAAAAGCAGGGGTAGCTGCCGTTTGTATCACCGATCGGATCGATCGTTTAGGAACCCAGATCCTCGCGGCAAGTCCAGCAGCAGCTGGCTGTAGTTGAAGCCATTAGCGACACCTAAACGCCACCTCTCTACTTATAAAAATGCAAAATTCTGACTTTTCTGTGCTTTTCTTCTTATTTTCTCTAAAAAAAGAATAAAATAGGTAGGGATTTCATTTGCTAGAATTTCGTTTTATCAGTACAATGAGTACATATGTAAGTAGGGGGAGAAACAATGACAGATTTCTTATTGGGGAGCAGTACGAAGTTGCTGACTGTTGCAATTCGGGTAAAAGACCGCGATCAAGCGATTGCCTTTTATCGCGATGTACTTGGCTTTGAGCTGAAAAGAGAAGAAAATGAGTTGGCCATCTTTGGTCTAAAAGGATTAGATAGAGAAGTTTTATGGTTGGAAGAAAGCCCGCGTGCCAACGACCATTTCGGTGAGATCAAAAAGATGCAGCGCATCGTTTTAGCCATATCCTCGCTAGAAGAAGCGGCAACTATCGCGAGCAATGCCCAACAAAAAGCGATTGCTTTCGAAGAAGCTCGTTATGAAGCGAATCAATTAGGCTTTATTATAGCGGATCCAGAAGGAAACAAAATCGAAGTCTTATTTACAGCACCCGCAGGAACTGTGGTACCAAAAGACGAAGCAGAATTGATCAAAGCGGCACCTGCAAAAGCGGCTGGCTTATCAAAAGCGGCTCATTTTGGCAAGCTGTATTTAAACGTCAGTGATCTAGCCAAAGAGCAGCTTTTCTTAGAAGAAAGCTTAGGCTTGAAAACAAAAGAAGCCGAAACAAAGGAATTTATCCTCAATGATGGTGACTTCCAAGTTGGCTTGACTGAAGCACAAGGTGGTACGATCGACTTACCGAGCCACGAGGTGCTTGGCTTAGACTTCTTGAAAATCTCCATCAGTCAAGAAGATATCGATACATTGGAAAAACACTTGTCTGAGAAGAATCAAGAGTTTTTCATCGACAAAAAACGGCAATTGTTGACGACCTACGATGCGATCGGTATCGAATGGTGGTTTATCGTTAAAAAATAATAGATTATGAAAGAAAAAGCAGAGAGGGCGATTCTCTGCTTTTTCTTTTTTTTGTCAAAAAAAGAAACTTTTGCTTTTATTTCACACGAAAGAGTGTAAAAACCTGTTACATCGATTCGAAGACCAATCATTGAAAAAACGGTAGTTTATCTGCATTAGTAGAACAGGTCCAATCTATTTTTAATTTCTTATTTAGTTATTTAATATTTGAAACGCTTGTCTTAAAACTTAATATAATAGCCATTATGATTCAAAAATCGCAAACATTATATTGAATTGTGGTTATTCTTAATTTATAATAAAAAAGAATCGAGATTCGATGGCTCTGGACGCAGAGGTTATTTGTTGTTATTAATGTATGCGGTTTCTTATGGTGTTGAGCAGTAACGGGAAGACAAGGAGTAGATGTGATGGAAAAAAAGTGGATACACCGATATTTTGCTCAGTGGGATCTGCAGATGATGGTACTGCCGGCGATCTTACTGGTAGGCATTTTTAGCTATATCCCAATGTACGGGATTTTGATGGCATTTCAACAGTACAATATTTTTGAAGGTATGACAGGCAGTCCATGGATCGGCTTTGATAATTTTCGGCGCTTTTTTAGTGAACCACGTTTTTGGGAAATTTTACGGAATACCATTATGATCAGTGTGCTAAAGATTGCTATTTGTTTTCCAGCACCGATTTTGCTGGCGTTGATGCTTAACGAGGTCAAGAACGTTGCATTCAAACGTGTGGTGCAGACGATTACTTATCTCCCGCACTTTTTATCATGGGTGATCGTGGCGGGGTTTACGATGTCGATTTTATCGATGGATAACGGTAGCTTAAATATTGCTTTGGAAAGTTTAAACCTGATCGATGAACCAATCAACTTTTTATCGATCCCTCGCTATTTCTGGACGATCATCGTTACGACAAATCTTTGGAAATCGATTGGCTTTGGCTCGATCGTCTATATGGCAGCCATTGCTGGGATCGATCCGCAACTGTACGAAGCAGCATCACTAGATGGCGCAACGAAATTTCAGCAAGTCTTTTTGATCACTCTGCCTTCGATCGTTCCAATCATTACGATCTTCTTGATCTTAGAAATTGGCAACTTGTTGAATGCGGGCTTTGAAGATTTGCTTTTACTGGGGAGCAATCCAGCTCTTAGAAATGTGGCGGATGTCATTGATACCTATGTGTATCGGGTAGGGATCAGCAACTCTCAATATTCATACGCAACAGCTGTTGGTTTGTTCAAAGCAGTCATTAGTGTCACTCTTTTGAGCGGAGCAAACTTTTTCGCACGCAAAGTGGGTCACAGCTTATGGTAATCAGCAGAGGAGGAAATGAACAATGAAGAAAAATTGGGGCGACCAAGCGATGATGATTTTTATCTACCTTTTCTTGATAACGCTTGCATTCTTGACATTTTATCCCTTCTGGAATTCACTGGTGATTTCCTTTAATTCTGGACGTGACACGGTGACCGGTGGGATCACGTTTTGGCCAAGAGAATTTACGTTGGAAAACTATCAGATCGTCTTTCAAGATCAGCGCTTGATGAATGCCTTTTTCATCAGTGTCTTACGGACAGTGATCGGGACGTTTTCATCGATCATGCTGACAGCGATGGCAGCATATGGAATGTCAAAAAGAGAACTGATAGGGCGAAAATTTATTACGATTTTTTTCATCCTCACGATGTTCTTCAGCGGCGGCTTGATTCCAACTTTTTTAGTGGTACGTTCACTTGGACTGATGGATTCTTTTTGGGTAATGATTATTCCTGGTCTGATCAGTGTTTGGAATATGATCATCTTCCGTACGTTCTTTCAGCAACTGCCGAAAGGATTGGAAGATTCAGCGAAAATTGATGGTTGTGGTTATTGGGGCACGTTTTTCCGAATCATTTTGCCGTTATCAGGTCCAGTCATTGCCACTTTGTCGCTATTTACCGCCGTTGGGCATTGGAATGATTGGTTTATGCCAAGCATCTACATTACTTCAGATCATCTGATTCCCTTGCAGACCTTTTTGCAACGAGTCTTGAATTCGAACACGGTGAGTTCGCAAATGAGTCAAATCGATTCTGGCTCAGCAGCACGTTTGGCGGAAATGACTGGTGTCACAGGAAAATCCTTGTCGATGGCGATCATGATGGTGGCGACTTTGCCGATCGTAATGGTTTATCCGTTTGTCCAAAAGTATTTTGTAAAAGGTGTATTGATTGGTTCGTTGAAAGATTAGCAGAGCAGGAGGAACTCTCTTGATTAGAGGAGAGAAGGAACGAAACGTTGAAAGGGGATAAAAGAATGAAAGCAAAGGTATTAAAAGGCGTGCTGTCAGTGACTGCGATGAGTCTCTTACTGGCTGCTTGCGGCAGTGAGTCAGGGACAAAAGAAAGTGATGGGGCGGCAGCGAATGACCGTGACAGTTCGGAGGTCTTTGAATTAGGCAGTGAACCGTTGGAGATCACGATGTTTGGTAATTATGATTGGTACACGATGGATCGTTGGGGAGATGATCCAGCAACTGCTGCTATCAAAGAACTGACCAAGGTAGATATTCGCGCAATCGATGGTGGCGGGAATGCAGCACAGCGGCTAAGCACAATGATCGCTGGCGATGATCTACCTGATTTTATTTGGCTTGATCGAGGGTCGGATGTGGAACGGCTGCGAGAAGCGGGTGCCTTAGTGCCATTTGATGATTACTTGGATAAGTATCCAAACTTGAAAGAATGGGCGGGAGAAGACATCCTGAACATGCTTCGTTCAGAAGACGGCAAACTTTATCAGTTTCCCAACTGGTATAGCTCGGAGCCTTTCGGGAATGCCGGTTATGTCGTCAATAAAGAGATCCATGATGCTTTAGGTGCGCCAGAATTGAAAACAACAGAGGATCTTTATGAGTATTTGAAAGAAGTTCAAACAGAGTTTCCTGATGTCATTCCATTTGAAACAGATGTCAGCGGACAAGGGATCAATGTCTTGTACTCAGCATTTGCAGAAGGGCGTTCACCAGCAGATATCCGCATTCGCGCTGTTCCTGAAGGCGACGTATTGACCTCGATCTTTGCCAATGAAAACTACGTAGAATCGATTGAATATGCGTCAAGACTGTACCGTGAGCGCTTGATGACCCAAGATACCTTGACCCAAGATGCAGATATGGTGGCAGAAAAAGTAACCAGTGGTCGTGTAGCTGTCTATGCGGCTGCCAGCCCGTCCAACCATGCTCGCGATGCCCATTACATCTTGCAAGAGCAAAACCCAGATGCGGGGTATTTCTATATCGAACCAATTGCTAAACCAGGACTAGATCCTGACAATATTTTCCCAGGTTCCTATGAAATGCTAGGGTGGAATGTCAGTGTCATTACTAGAAATGCAGAAGACCCAGAAAAAGTCTTTGCCTTCTTAGATTGGTTGACAGGACCGTTGGGCCAATCGATCTTGATGTTTGGTCCAGAAGGCCAGTATTGGGATGGCTTTGATGAAGAAGGCTATACGAAATTTACGGATGCCTATGCAGAAGACAGTGCAGGCGTTTCGGAGATCGAGCAAGCAACTTCAAGTTTCCAATGGAACGGCAACTCCGCCTTTTTAGACAATACCAAAACAAAATTTGAACTGAATCTTCCAGAAGATCAAATGAACTGGGCAACGAAATGGCAGCATGCTATTACTTGGGACACGCAAAAAGACGACACGGAATTTGCGGCGATCAACCCGATGCCAGACTCACCAGAAGGAATCATTCAGCAACGGATCAACGATATTTTTGAAGAAGCCAATGCTTCAGCGATCTTTGCTGACAGCGATGAAGAAGTGCGTGCCATCTTTGCTGAGGCGGAAGCCCAAGCACAAGCAGCGGGCTATCAAGAGTTGCTGGATTATCAAACAGAGAAATGGCAGCAAAATCTACAAAACTTAGCCCGCTAGAGGGTAAATCAGCTGATTAGAGAAAGGAGGCGGACTGATGGGAAATGAACGATGGTATCGTTGGTATGGTGCCAGTCAAGCGATAGCTAGTATGTTGCTTTTGAATGGCTACTGGTTACTGTTCAATCTGCCCGTTCTATTGCTAGCTTTGGGGCTGATTTTCCCCAGCTCTCCTCGTCAGTTTCTTTTCTCTTTGGTTGGTTTGATCATTAGTTTTCCTAGCATTCTTTTGCCAGCGACCTTTGCTTTATTTGGGGTCATGCGGCGCTGGTTGTACTATCAAGAACCACGACAGGCCATCGGAGGGACCTTTTGGCGGCTCTATCGGGAAAATTATCGGCGCAGTTTTGCCGCAGGCCTCTTTTTCGGTAGTCTCGCTTTGCTGCTGTTAGGCTCTTATCGCCAAATCGATTCCTTTCAGTTGCCCTTATTGGCTGTCGGCTATTTGTTTTTAAGTATCATTTTACTCGTGTGGTTGCTGTATTTTATCTGCGACAGTGTGCATTTGGCGGCACCCATGCGGCTCGCCTTGATCAAAAGCTTTTTCATCATCTTTTGGGCACCGTTGCAGACACTGATGTTGCTAGGGCTGTTGAGTGGCCTCGCTTTACTGCTCGTCTTGATCAATCCCTTACTCGCGGGATTGATCGTAGGGGGACTAGGTAGCCAATGTGCGTGTTACAGTTATTTGAGAATCATCCAAAAGGCGCAAGCAAAAGCTGCACCAGCCGATGAGTAATCTATGTAACACTGATTAGAAAAAAATCTTAAAACTATCCTTAATGGGTAGTTTTTTTCATTGGCAAAAAGTGCTAAAGTTAGAAGCAAGACAAGCCTGAAAGGAGCGAGTATGGAACGATGACAATGTACCCAAAAACAGTACAGCTCATTCAAGAAAAAATGCCGACCGTTTTCCCAGGAGCGGTGCTGCGTTTTATCGCTGGTGAAACCCAAGAGACCCAGGTATTCGGACAGGCAGCGCTTCTTCCGAAAACCGAACCTATGACGAAAGATCATTTGTTTGATTTAGCCTCATTGACGAAAGTCGTTTGTACAACGAGTGTTCTGTTAAAATTGTGGGATCAAGGAAAAATCGAGATGGAGGCGCCGCTTACTCGTTGGTTGCCAGCGTTTAAAGACGATCGGGTAACGATCAAGCACTTGCTGACGCATACGGCAGCCATCAACACGTGGATTTCTCATCGAGACCAGTTGGATGCTGCTGCCTTGCGCAAGGCGTATTTGCAGCTTGAAAGCAGTGATACGATCGGTCAAACGGTCAGCTATACGGATACTGGGACGATTTTGCTGGGCTTTTTATTGGAGGAGCTGTATCAAAAACCAGTGACCGAGATTTTTCAAGAAGAAGTCTTGACGCCTTTAGGCATGAAGAACAGCGGCTTTCCGCCTTTTCCTCCTTCACAGCTGCCATTGATCGTGCCTACCCAGCAGCAGCCAGACGGCAGTATCCTTAGAGGAATCACCCATGACCCAAAAGCACGAGTGCTGGGAAACCATGCCGGCAATGCCGGGTTGTTTTCTACCGTGGATGATTTGACGCTGTTCGTTCAACTGTTACTGGCAAACGGTCAGCAGCAAGGGGCGCCGTTTTTCTCAGAAAAAGTGATGCAGGCGCTGGCTCAGAGGCAGACGCCTGAAAGCACAAAGCCCCGCACCTATGGCTGGGACTTATTGGGTGCACCATACCAATTATTTCATACAGGCTATACAGGCACGTTTCTCGCAGTAGATATCCCTAACCAAAAAGCGTTTATTTTCTTATCGAATCGGGTCCATCCAGTGGATCATCGAGAAAGCTACTTGGGTCATCGTGACGAAATCCTGCAATGTTACTTAAAAGAATCTGCCGAATAAGTGGATTCATGCTATAATATGCACGAACAACTAGAGAGGGGAACAATTATGGAACCATTGTTTATGAAACCTGTTTTTCAAGAAAAAATTTGGGGAGGCAGTCGCCTGCATTCTGTTTTTGGTTTTGATTTACCGAGTGACAAAATCGGTGAAGATTGGGCGATCAGTGCGCATCCTCATGGGGTGAGTGTCATTGAAAATGGGCCGTTTAAAGGCAAAACATTGGCGGATCTTTGGCAAGACCATCAAGAACTATTTGGTCATTCAGACGAACCAGTCTTTCCATTATTAATTAAAATTTTAGACGCAGAAGATGATCTATCCGTTCAAGTCCATCCTGATGACACGTATGGGTTAGCCCATGAAGGGGAATTAGGGAAAACGGAATGCTGGTACATCATTGATGCCGAACCAGGTGCGGAAATCATTTATGGCCACCATGCACAAACCAAAGAAGAACTTGCGGAAATGATCGAAGCGGGTCGTTGGGATGATTTGTTAACAAAAGTCCCTGTGAAAAAAGGCGATTTCTTCTACGTGCCAAGTGGAACGATCCATGCCATTGGGAAAGGGATCATGATCTTAGAAACCCAACAAAGCTCGGATACGACTTATCGGGTGTACGACTATGATCGTACTGATGATCAAGGACAAACACGGGAGCTGCATATCCAACAATCAATCGATGTGACGACGATTCCTGCACGGACGCCAGAATTATCGATCCGTGAAGTCAAACAAGGACAATCAGCAGTCGTTACCTATCTTGAAACGCCATTTTTCAATGTGTATGAATGGGAAGTACGTGGGAAATTATCTTTGGCACAAAAGGCCGATTATACCTTGATGACCGTGATTGATGGGTATGGGCAGTTGATGATCGACGGTCATTCCTATGAACTAAAAATGGGCACGAGCTGCATTTTGCCAAACCCGATCAAGAAATGGGAATTGGTTGGTGAATTGACTGTCATTGCCTCTGAACCTGGAAAAAAATAAAACGATCAGTAAGTGACGTGATTCGCACAAGCAAAACAGCACACGTTCCTGATTTTTCGTAAGGCTGAACGCGTTCAGCTGCCTGTCATCATTGGCGATTTTTCCGCTTTTGACTGACAGGTTTTTTCGTATGGACACTCACGATAGACGTCTGAGGAAGATTTGTTATAATGGCAGTAATGAAGGATAGGTGAAAAGAATGGTTTACTTAGATCATGCAGCAACGACACCGCTGCACCCAGAAGTGATCAAAGTGATGAGTGAGACGATGCAGACATTTTTTGGCAATCCATCAAGCATTCATCATTATGGTCGAGATGCCCACACCCAATTAGAATTGGCTCGTCAAGCGATCGCTCAGCAGCTAGGGGTCAAGGAACATGAGATCATTTTTAACAGTGGAGGTACCGAAAGCGATAATACAGCGATCATCGGTACAGCCCTTAGCAAACAAGCACAAGGCAAACATATCATTACGACCCAGATCGAACATCCGGCGGTCATTGAGAGTATGCGCTATTTAGAAGGCTTAGGCTTTGAGGTGACCTATTTGCCAGTAGATCAAAAGGGGCAATTGGCCGTCAGTGAAGTTGAGGCTGCCTTACGTCCCGATACGATTTTAGTATCCATAATGACGGCAAACAATGAAACGGGCAATTTGTTGCCGATTGCAGAAATTGGCGCACTTTTACGGGAGCATCCCGCCGTTTTTCATACCGATGCTGTGCAAGCTTATGGCAAGATCCCGCTTGAAATCAATGAAAATAGCATTGATCTCCTAAGCATTTCGGCTCACAAAATCAACGGACCAAAAGGGATCGGCTTTTTGTATAAACGAGATGGCTTGTCGCTACCTGCGCTACTCCATGGTGGCGAACAAGAAGAAAAACGGCGAGCAGGGACGGAAAACTTAGCAGCCATCATGGGAATGGCCAAAGCAGCTTCTTTGCATACCCCCGAAGCGCAGCAAGCAGCGGCGGAACAATATCAAACGTTTGCCGATGTACTGATGGAGACCTTAGCAGCACAAGGCATCGATGTTCAGTTGAATGGTGACCCAGCACACAAATTGCCGCATATTTTGAATCTGCGTTTCCCAGGGGTCAGCAGTGACTTGTTACTGATGAAATTGGACTTAAAAGGGGCCGCCATCTCGACAGGCAGCGCTTGTACGGCGGGCAATGTGGAACCCTCCCATGTGCTAGAAGCGATGGTGGGCAAAGAGCATCCAGCTATCCGGGAATCGGTCAGAGTCAGCTTTGGCTATGGCAACACATTGGCGGAAATCGAAGCATTTGCTCAGCTATTAGCAGAAACTGTCTTAGCAACGAAAAAGTAGGAGAACAGCTAGCAATCTCGCTGAAAACTATTTATAATGAAAGAAATGATGTTAAAGAGGTGAAGAACATGGCATTTGAAACAACAGCAACCGTTTTAGGCGCAGCAACCCAATACCGCATTGCTCCTGAAGCAAAAAAATATACGTTGCGGGATAATGGCTTTACAGAAACGAACGGCGGCAACTTCCAATTGATTCGTGGCCTTGAAGCAACACCCCAAAGCAAAGAAGGCTTTAAATTAAAAATCACTGTTGCAAAAGATCTGCAAACCTTCAAGATGTCGATCACGACAGCCAATGGATTAAAAGCAGTCAATATTTTCAAAGATGAACAGCACAAAATGCTGCAAGAAAAATTTTACTTTTTAATGGATGGTTTTATCAGCCGCGGGTTGTTTGTCAAAGCGTAAGCTTTTGTCAAAAGCAGCTATACCGTTCAAAGGGCAAGAAGTGTGTCACTCCGCCAAACAGGCAAGGGATTGATACACTTCTTTTGTATCTTTGCCGGTTTCTTTTTATACTAAAGAAAACAAACCTAAGCCGTTCTCAGAAAGTGGATACGTTGAGACGAGAAAGAAGGAATCCAGATGAAACGAACCTTAAACAAGCAATCCGTGTTAGCCGTTGGAATGGGGACTTGGCATATGGGGGATGACCCTGCTAAGGAAAAAGCCGAGATCGATGCGCTGCAAGCGGGCATCAAAGCCGGAGCGGCTGTCATCGATACCGCAGAAATGTACGGCGAGGGAAACGCAGAAACGCTAGTTGGCAAGGCGATCCAGCCCTTTACACGAGGGGATCTTTATTTGATTTCAAAAGTTTATCCCTGGAATGCCTCCGCAGATGAATTGCCGAAAGCTTTAGACCGTAGCTTAGCGCGTTTAGGCACCGACTATCTTGATCTGTATCTGCTCCACTGGCGAGGAGATGTGCCGTTAGCAGAAACAGTTGACGCACTAGAAGCTGCCAAAGCCTCTGGAAAGATTCGTGCATGGGGCGTCTCTAATTTTGACGTGGCAGATATGGAGGAGCTGTTGCGGTTAGAAAACGGCGATCAATGTGCCGCCAACCAAGTACTCTATAATTTAGGTGCCCGGGGGATCGAATACGATCTTTTGCCTTGGCAGGCAGAGACGGAGATTCCGGTGATTGCCTACTCACCAATTGCTCAAGGCGATCGGTTAGGGCACCACTTTAAAAATGATGAAGTCTTGAAAGAGCTGGCAGAAGCCAAAGGCTGCACGATTTTTCAGCTGCTTTTGGCATGGACCCTTCGACAACCCCACGTCTTAGCGATCCCCCAAACCAGTGACTCGCTGCATATGCTGCAGAACATTGAAGCTGCCAAAATCGTTTTTTCCAAAAGCGAATTGGCGACAATCGATGCACGTTTTCCGGAGCCAACGAAAAAGCAGCCGCTAGCGATGATTTGAAGACCCTAATCACAGAAAAAAGCAGTAAAGTAAGGAGCGACTATGAAATTTTTTACGTCTGATACCCATTATTTTCATGCAGCCTTGCTCGGGGACAATGACTTTGCCCCACGCCCCTTTGAGACAGTGACGCAAATGCATGAAACGATGATCGCTAGCTGGAATGAGGTCGTTGCGGATAAAGATGTCGTTTATCATTTAGGGGATGTCGCGATGCACCCTGCTTATGAAGCAGGTTTTCCAGAAATTGCGGCGCTGTTAGCACAGCTGCAGGGCAAAATCGTTTTTATCAAAGGCAATCATGATACCCGGGCTTTCTTTGCGTACTTGCGCAAGCATGATCCTGGTTGTTTGGGAGCCCAAAAGTATGCGTTTGAAGATGTTGGTGTTTTGCTGAAGTTTGCTCATCAGCAATTTTTACTAACCCATTATCCTATGCTGCTGGGGATCACCAAAAACAGCCGCAATCTGCATGGGCATATCCATCATCATAGTGTACCAATCGCTGAGAATCTCAACGTAGGAGTCGATGCACCGGAATTGGCGTTTCTGCCGCAGCCGCGTCCCTTCGGTCGACCAGTTTCCGAAAATGAACTGGCGGTGCTACATCATGCAAAGCAACAAGAACTTGCCAAGCTAGCTCGTTAACAGATAACAAGAAAAGCAAGCATCCAAACAGATTCGGGTGGCTTGCTTTTTTTGTGATGACTTTGACAGCAAGCTTTGATTAAGGAAATTTTTTTGATAAAAATAAACTTTATATGTAAAAAATAATCGATTCCAAGAGTTATTATTTGATGGATATTTAAGAAATGTGTATGCTTTAAGTAGAAAGCAGTAAAGGAGGTTGCCAATGCGTAAGATTTCTAAAGTGATTTTTATCATCGGATTACTTTTACTCTTACTTGTCTTTTATTTTGGGATCATCGCCAATCAGCAAGCGGCTTCATTGCCTGTTTACTTGATTCCTTTGGATGAATATCCTTGGGTCGGATCTTCCATGAGTATGCTGCTCTTTTGGTTATCTGTTGGCTTTGCTATTTTTACAGTGATCGCACTCTTTGTCGTTTTGTTTTATCCAAAACGCTCAGACCGCTTGATCATTCCCCATAAGACAGGCGATTTAGTGATTCAGAAGAAGGCGTTAGAGCATTTTGTGCTCGAGCGGGTGAAACAAGCAGATTTCATCCATCAGCCATCGGTAAAAATCAAAATCGTCAAGAATAAAGTAGCGGTAAAAATCGATGGAGAAATGAAACAAACAGCAGCCATCCCGCAAAAACAAGAAGCTTTGGTTGGTGAGATCAGCAGCAGTCTGCAGCAGCTTTTCGGTATCGAAAGCAATATCCAAACGGAAGTTGTTTTAAAAGATACGCAAGAAACGCCAGCAGCCCATGACCAACCGCGTGTAGTTTAGGAGGAACAGGTATGAGTGAATGGTTCTACCACTATAAGATCCCGCTTATCTTTGCAGGTTTCGGTTTGATCCTAGCGATCCTGTTTCTAACGATCGGCTTTTTGAAAACCATACTGCTGGTGCTATTTACGGCACTAGGTACGTATCTGGGATTTTATCTCAAAGAAGTCGGATTCTTTGAACAATTTCAAAGACCGCGCCGTTAACTTTGGTAACATTATTAGTTTAATTTATATCAAGATTATAGTAGGAGGAATGTACGATGGAAAACCAAACAAAACCAACAACAGGTGTTAAAGGAGAATTAACTTACGAAGATAAAGTGATTCAAAAAATCGTAGGCATTGCATTAGAATCTGTAGACGGACTCTTAACAGTCGATGGCGGTTTCTTCTCAAATATTGCAGGTAAATTAGTCAACACCGATGATGTGACTTCAGGGATCAATGTTGAAGTTGGGAAAAAACAAGTGGCAGTCGATCTTGATATCGTTGCAGAATATGGCAGCGACATGACCACGATCTACGACCAAATCAAAGAGGTTGTTTCAACACAAGTCAACAAAATGACGAATTTAGAAGTCATCGAAGTAAACGTGAATGTAGCAGATGTCAAAACACGTGAACAATTCGAAAAAGACTCTGAAACAGTTCAAGACAAAGTAAGCAGTGCGGCAGAAACAACTGGCGACTTTGCGTCAAAACAAACACGTAAAGCCAAAGGTGCCTTCAACCGGACAACGACGCGTATTCAAGAAAACAACGAACCACGCGTTCAATAATAGCAAGATAAGCAAAAGACTAGCTGCGGCTAGTCTTTTTTTGTCCCACAAAAGGTGTATTTTTGCAGCTTCAGCCGATCAGAACATCAAAGCCAAAAGCTCCAATAATGGATTCCTTCTGCTTGAAAGACATCGTTAGGATAGCTTTTCTCATAATGGGCTTTTTCGGGGGAATCATTAGGATCGAATACTTGAATCGTTCCTTCTTTGTTCAAAGCCAATACCATGATATGTCCGGATGTCGTAAAGGTTCCTGCTTGAACCGAGACCACAACGGGGATGCCTTGTGTCATTTTCTCATAGGCAGCCTCAAATGAATCCCCTAAATCGGCAAATTGGTAACCAAAAGCTTCGGCAAACTGAGGAAAGATTTGCCAACTTGTTCCTTGTTTGGGAAGATAAAATTGATCGCCAGCCCACTCCAATAGTTTGTCAGGATTCGGCGGAAGATCCGTCCAAAAAGCATCGATCATGGCTAAAGAAGCAATAGCGCACCCGTTTGCCGCAAAGGTGTTTTGCTCTTCTCCATATCCATACGTGTTATTGCCCCAGCGTTGATCGGTTTGTACAATTAACGGCAGTTGCTGCGTGTCTGCCATCGCTTGTTGAAGAGCTTGATTGGCTTGGCGAGTGAACTGTTTTGAGACAAGCGCTGTCTGATCAAACGCAGCACCCCTGACCTGATCAATCACGTAATGAATGACAAAAACACCACCGATGAGAAAAAGCAGCAGTGCAAGGCTCTTTTCTTTCTTCCCATCGTTTCTCCTCGTTTTCGATATCCTTGTGTGCAATCGCATGAAATGCCCCTCCTCGTAAAGTAATATCTAAGAGAAGTATAGTCTTTTTCTAATAAGAGCATTTCTGCATTTCCTGAAGAATTTCATACGATTTTATGACAACCACCATTTGAAAAGTAAGTTGTTACTGTTTGGACAGCTGTCGATGACAGACACAAAAGCAGCGCTTCCTCTATTTGGCTGAGTGGGTGGAATAACGAACAGCAACTTCTCTCCAGATGTCTTTTCTAAAAAAGGAATTTTTAAGAAAAGACAGCAAACAGTGAAGTTTTTTGTGTTTTGTTGTATAATGCAAATTACTGAAAAGTTGCGACCTTCAAATCGTAGATGATTTCAGAATCTATAATTGAAATGATGGTGAAACGATCATGTCTAACGAAAACACCCGTGTGGTGGTTGGAATGAGTGGCGGGGTAGACTCGTCAGTAACAGCACTTTTGCTGAAAGAACAAGGGTATGATGTTGTCGGGATCTTTATGAAAAATTGGGATGATACCGATGAAAACGGTGTTTGTACCGCAACAGAAGACTACAAAGACGTAGCCAAAGTGGCTGCGCAAATCGGGATTCCTTATTATTCAGTGAATTTCGAAAAAGAATATTGGGACCGTGTATTTGAATATTTTCTTGCAGAATACCGTGCCGGACGGACGCCAAATCCAGATGTCATGTGTAACAAGGAAATCAAGTTCAAAGCCTTTTTGGATTATGCGATGGATCTTGGTGCCGACTATGTAGCAACTGGCCATTATGCGCAAGTGACCGTTGATGAAAACGGCGTAACTCATATGTTGCGAGGCGTGGATAACAACAAAGATCAAACGTATTTCTTAAGCCAATTGTCACAAGAACAATTGAGCAAAACCATGTTCCCACTAGGCGGCATGGAAAAATCAGAAGTACGAGCGATCGCTGAACGGGCAGGTCTAGCAACAGCCAAGAAAAAAGATTCCACGGGTGTCTGCTTTATCGGAGAAAAGAATTTCAAACAATTTTTGAGTAATTACTTGCCAGCGAAAAAAGGCAATATGGTTACATTAGATGGCGAAGTCAAAGGACAACACGATGGCTTGATGTACTACACCATCGGACAACGTCAAGGCTTAGGCATTGGCGGCGGCGGTGCCACTCAAGAACCATGGTTTGTCGTAGGAAAAGACTTAGCGACCAACACTTTGTATGTGGGACAAGGATTCCATCACCCCGCTTTGTATGCAGATCGCTTGGAAGCAAGCCAAATCCACTTTACTACAGAACAAGACCGCGGAACGGAATTTTCATGCACAGCAAAATTCCGCTACCGTCAACAAGATGTACCGGTAACCGTGCGTCTATTAGATGGAGATCGAGCAGAAGTGATTTTTGACGAACCAGTACGCGCCATCACTCCGGGACAAGCAGTCGTTTTTTATGACGGCATGGAATGCTTGGGCGGCGGTTTGATCGATGCAGCCTACAAAGAAGCCAAAGAATTACAATATGTTTAACCACTAACACAATCAGCCCTAGCTAAGAACACTGAACCAATCAGTTGCACTTAGCTAGGGCTTTCTTTTAATCAATTCGAAAATACGACTAGAGCGAGCGCGTTCTATTTTTAAAAAATAGTCAAATTATGCTATAATTTAGTCAGAAAATGAATGTTTTTGATGCATTGGCATTTTTAAAAGAAAGGGGGAGGGGCATGAATCGTACAAGAGCCAACCTCATGAAATGAGGGGACGTTAGTGCCGTAGGGGTGGTAATGCTTCATCAGAATCAGGTCATTTCAAGCCAAATCAACGAACTTGCCTTAGCCGTACTATTTGGTTTAGTAGGGTATTTGATTGTTTTAAAAAGTTCTACTTTTTGTCCGCTCAGATTGCGGAGCATTCCGATCAGTATAACCAAGCAGAAGTCAAGTGAGGCAAAATTGCGGGAGTTGTCGCCTTCTATATTGCTCTGATCAATTTGATTTTGGTCTTTGTGTGAGTGTAGCGGAAAAAAATGCCAAAAGAAATCTTTGACGGAAAATGGTTTGCTTTGGTCATGATCGATCATCAAATTCGGCTTGATGTGCTTGAAAAAAGCGGTAATACTGCTGGACATTAGCTAACTGCGTCCACTTCCGAACATCGACAGGTGTTTGATCCAAATCATAGATTTTGGCTTCCTTTAAAGATAAAACGAAAGGACTATGAGTAGCAATAATGAATTGGCACTGTTCATAGCGGACAAAATCTTCCAGTAACTGCACTAGTTCCAGCTGACGATCAGCAGAAAGGGAATTTTCTGGTTCATCTAATAAGTAAAGACTGTTGGGACGAATTTTTTCTTGAAAGAAGCGAAAGGCACTTTCACCATTGGAATATTCTCGGACGTTGTCGATCAAGTGCTTGCGAGTGAATTTGGACTGTGTGTTGGATCGTGCGAGATTGACTTTCTTCAATTCATGGTAATCGTCAAAACCTGTGAAACGAAAGTCCGCATACTTTGCTTGGTAGTATTCTTGAAACACTTCTTCTCGGCGATGATCGATCCCTTGATTTAAGTTTCGAATATCAAGCATGAAGTCAAAGACGTCATCGCTGGTCAATAGCACTTTTTCTTGCGGTTCGTCGTTGCTACGAGCAGAACAGTAGGATAGATAGTCCTCGAAAAAATTCGACCGATTATACGCAGCAAAGCGCTGCGCGTGGATCTTTTCGGCAATCACGTTCAATGCAGTGGTTTTGCCAGAACCATTGCCGCCATATAAAATCGTGATTGGTTCAAAATCGATCTGCTGAAAACGGCGGGCACTGAGAATCTGAAAAGGGTAGTAAGAATCATAGACAGTCCGTTGGATAGAAAGGAAAAAATCAAACTCGGTTTCTTGATCGGGAAAAGTGATTTGTTCGAGATACATGGGGCACCTCCTGGCAGTTTCATGGTTGCCATTATTGTAGCATATCCATCACAGATAAATTTTTTTTTGCGAGGTTAAAATAAATCTTGTTTGATATTTTTTTAATCTTTTCCTGTTATATTCACAACAGGAAACTTCTGTGCTAGACTATAAGGGCATAGAAATGATGTAATCTTAAGCAACCAATAAAACGTACAAAAAAACGAAGGTTTAATGAATTCTTTAAGCGATGTTTAAATGCTGAAACTTATTCCTTGCAAGTTTAAGTAAAAGTGACTAATATGGGGAAGGAATCGTGAAAGGAGCAATGGAATGTATCAAGTAGTAGTCATGTATGGGGACAATGAACCGTGGTGGTTTTTTGAGGGATGGCAGTCAGATATTCAAGAGGCGTTCACATTTGCAACTTTCAGCGAGGCGCAGTCATTTTATGAACAAAAATGGCAAGAAATCAGAGAAGAGTATTCGTACATAAATGCAAAATCAAACTTTATGACGGCTTTTTGGAATGAAGAAGACGAACGCTGGTGCGAAGAATGCGACGATTACCTCCAACAATATATTGGACTGGCATTGCTCAAAGAATATCAGCAAGTCGTCGACGAAAGCAGGAAAGATTTTTATGAAACAACTAATTCTAGCGGAAAAGCCAAGCGTTGCCAAAGACCTCAGCAAAGTTTTGGGCTGTGAGCAAAAACATAAAAATTATTACGAAGGACCCAAGGCGATCGTTACTTGGGCCCTTGGTCATTTATTGGGCTTGAAAATGCCTGAAGATTTAAACAAAGAGTGGGCATCATGGCAGATGGAAACGTTACCGATGATCCCTAAGTCCATCGGGATCAAGCCGTTGCCAAAAACCGGTCATCAACTAAAAGCCATCAAACAATTGGCTCAAAGAAAAGATGTCGGGGAAGTCGTGATCGCCACCGATGCGGGAAGAGAAGGGGAGCTAGTCGCTCGCTGGATTTTGGAGTGGGTTCGTTTTGACAAACCAGTCAAACGTTTGTGGATTTCTTCGCAAACCCCTAAAGCCATCAAAGAAGGCTTTGCAAAATTGCAGTCAGCCAAGCACTACGATAATCTTTACTACTCCGCCCTTGCGCGGGCAAAAGCCGACTGGCTGGTAGGATTGAATGTCACCCGGGCATTGACGGTCAAATATCAAGACAATCTTAGTGCGGGTCGGGTCCAAACCCCTACCTTAGCTTTGGTGCGCAGTCAGGAAATGCAGATCGAGAGTTTCCGTCCGCAAACCTATCATGTGATTACCCTAAACGTAGGCGATGCCAAGGCTCGCCTGCAACAAAAAAATCCTTATCAATTAAAAGAACGCAGCGATGCCGAAGCATTGGTCAAACAGATGAGTCAACAGAATGGTCGCGTGACAGCGATCGAAGAAAAGGTCAAAACAGAAAGTGCACCACTGCCCTACGATTTGACCGAGATCCAACGAGAAGCCAATCAGCGTTATGGGTTTTCAGCCAAGAAGACCTTGTCGCTTGTTCAAAGCTTGTATGAAACCCACAAGATCGTCACTTATCCAAGGACGGATTCCAAGTATTTGACCAATGATATGAAGGCAACCATGAAGGAACGCCTGCAGGCAGTTGCGGATTTTGCCCCAGAAGTCAAAGGATACTTGAAAAACGGCGGACAAGTGGTGCAGCAAGCTGTCTTCAATGATAAAAAAGTCACGGATCACCATGCCCTGCTGCCAACGGAACAGCGGGCACGTTATGAAAAATTAACTACCGATGAACAACGGATCTATCAAATGATCGTTAGTCGTTTCTTAATGCTCTTTGCGAAACCTCATAAAAAACAGCAACAGAAAGTGACAGTGACCTTTGGTTCTGAGACCTTTGTGTTCAACCGCAATACCGTGTTAGAAGCGGGATGGAAAACGACTTCCGAAGAGGAAACCAGTGATGTGGCTTGGCAAAAAGGCAGTACCGTCAAGCCTGATTTTACCATCCAGAAAGAGTTGACCACACCACCGAAACCGTTGAATGAAGGAACTCTTTTAGGCAAAATGGAAAAACACAGTCTTGGTACGCCGGCAACCCGTGCGGAGATCATTGAAAAGCTGATCAAATCTGAGCTGATGGAGCGGACCCCAAGCGGCTTGCAAGTATCGCCAAAAGGCAAGCAGTTGTTAGTCTTAGTCAATCCTTCCTTGGTGACACCAGAGTTGACGGAAAAATGGGAGAAGGAACTGGAAGCCATCGCGAAAGGCACCTACTCTGCCCAAACCTTCCTCGCGCAAATCGAAGCAGACACTAAACAATTGGTTAAAGAAATCAAGCAAAGTGAGAGCAAGTACCAAGATTTCTCATTGACCCAAAAACGGTGTCCAGAATGCGGCGAACCATTGCGGGAGAAAAATACCCGTGATGGCAAGATCTATGTTTGTTCCAGTGGCACCTGCAAGTACCGTCGTCGGAAAGACCCGAAAGTTTCAAACCGACGTTGCCCGCAATGTCACCGAAAGATGGAGATCATTGAGGGCAAAAATGGCGCCTATTTCCGTTGTAAATTCGATGGGACCACCAAAAAAATGGCGGATAAAAAAGAGCGCAGCAAAAAGCTGTCGAAACACGAAGAACGCCGCTTGATGAATAAAATCAATCAAGAAGAACCGCAAGAAAGCCCATTAGCAGCTGCTTTAAAAGCTGCTATGGAGAAGAAATAACTGAATGAGGTAGAAAATAAAAAAGAGTGAGGACGATTTTGCTGTCTCTCACTCTTTTTTTGTATCCATTCATTCAACTAGGCATTTTTTTGACGGTATTCTTTCGGTGAGATACTTTCTTTCTTCTTGAACAAAAAGGAAAAATAATTTGGGTCATTATAGCCAACATCAAAGGCGATCTCAGATAGCCGTAGATTTGTCGTTAACAGCAGTTCCTTAGCTAAGGTCAATCGTTGCTCGGTCAAGTATTCGATAAACGTAGAATCAGTGGCTTGCGAGAAGATGGTGCTGAAGTGCGCCGGACTCAAATGAACTTTTTCAGCAACTACATTTAAGGAAATATTTGGATCAGAAAAGTGCTCACTGATAAAGGCTTTGGCTTGATTGATGACGCTTTGATATTTCGCCATTGCAGGATTGATGGGTTGTTTGGTCAATAGCGGCAACAGTTCTGCCAGAGTCGTTTGATAGTTCTCTGGCTCATGGGTCAATGCCGCTAGATAGTCTAAGTCATGGGCGTGCTGAACGATCTGGGGCAGCGAATGACTGTCTTTTTTCTTCAATAATGCCAGCAATTCGACCAAGACGAACAAACGGTACATTTGCGTTCGCTCAACGGTCCCTTGAGGCGCCATCAATTCATCGGTCAGCTCAGGGATCGTCTGTTTACCAGCATTTGCCAGTCTTGAAGCAAGATCGGTTTTGAAAGGATTGGTGGGGGACAGTTCCCCTTCCCGAATGTCATCTTCATAGCTGATGATTTTTTCCTTGCGGATGCTGCCATAGGTTTTTAGCATGTCACGAGCTTTCTGATAAGAAAGAGGGATGCCCGAGAAACGATCTGCTATAGGTCCGATCGCCACTGCCACTTCTTCCCCAGAACCATGAACGAGGCTTTGAGCGATCTGATAGGCTTTTTCTAAAACTTGTTCTCGGTCATGGTCAAAAAGTAAAAACTTGATGAAGCGGCTAGACACACTGGAGAACAAGACGGCATCATCTTGCTCATAGGCTTTGGTCAGCTGCTGGCTAAAGCGAGTGTAGTCAGAAAAGCTTTGATTGAAGGGGGTTTTTGCTAACAGCACACAAAACTGTTTGCCTGAAAAGCGCCGTCCCAGTTCTTCTGCTTGCAAAAAAGCTTCTGAGATCGTGATCTTTTGTTTAAAGAGATGATTCAGAAAGTGATTTTTTTTGATTTCCATTTCGAATAAATCGTCTTCTTTGGATAATTGCTGATGGGTGGTTTGTTGTTCATCTAAGTGTTGAACGACGGTTTTGATGGCTTGTTCTAATTCTTCGTTTTTGATGGGCTTGAGTAAGTAATCGTCTGCTTGCAGCAGCAGTGCCGTTTTTGCATAGTCAAAATCATCAAAGCCGCTAACAAAAATAATGCGAACTTGCGGCAATAATTTTTTGGCTTCTTTCGCAAAGACCAAGCCATCCATAAACGGCATTTTGATATCGCTGATAATAATATCCGGACGCAGATCAAGGATCGAAGCTAGCGCCAATTCGCCATCGGCGGCTTCATCGCTATAAACGATCGGGTATTGTTTGGCGAGAGTCATGATTTGGTGGCGTAAACTATCGCGAATCAGATGTTCATCTTCAACTATGAACACTTTGTACATGGTTGGGTTCCTCCCTTTTTGGTACTGTGACGTTAATCGTGGTGCCTTCTTGGTATTGACTGTGGATCGTCAGTTGCGCTTCGCTGCCGTAGTTCAGCTGGAGACGGCGATAGACGTTATATAGGCCATAGCCGCTCTCAGAGGCGGGATCAGTGGTTTCTTTAAGGTTACGACGAATCTCCTCCAAACGGTCAGGGTCGATCCCAATGCCGTTGTCACTGATGGTCATTTGAATCTGGTGAGGCAATTCTGACACTGTAATTCGAATCATGCCGACGCGACGGACAAACTTGGTGCCATGATAAACGGCGTTTTCAACTAGGGGCTGCAGGACCATTTTCAAAACCTGCAGTTCTGGACTGACGGTTTGATCTTCGATGGTGTAAGACAGCATCCTACCATAGCGAATCTGCAAAATCTTCAAGTAATCGCCCACATGCCGCAATTCTTTTTCCAAAGGAATCCAGTCTTGCCCTTTGCTTAAGGAGATACGGAAAAAATCCGATAACGCATAGGTCATTTCCGTTGCTTGCTCGTAACGGGCAGCTTCAATCAAAGAAACGATCGCATCTAAACTATTATAGATGAAATGTGGGGTAATCTGGGCTTGTAAGACCCGCACCTCACTTTGGGCTAAGTGATACTGCTTCAAGGCATTTTCTTCCAAGAGCCGGGTCAAGTCATCTGCCATTCGATTCAAGCTACTCGTCAAGGTCCGCAGTTCTGGGGTTTCTGGCAGTTCTGCTCGGTAGCTCAAATGTCCTTGGGATAGTTCGTTGGAAAGATCTAATAACCGATCCAATGGGTCTTGCAGATTGTCCCGAACAAAGCGCCGGTTTTTATTGATGATCGCAAAGATGATCAAAAGCAACACGACTTGAAAAAGGATCAGTAACAATACCGATTGGACTAGTTCGTGATTGGTTTGGCTGGCTAAGCTGATCTCTACCCCGACGAATTGCTGCAAAATATCGGATAGCAAATCGATCACCGAATCCACTTGGATCATGACGTATTGGTTTTTTTCCACCGGCTCATCCTTGAGAATATTGTCGATCAACTGTTGCTGATAGGTTTCTAAAGAATCGAGCGTCCGAAAGGCGACCGCTAAAATATTGAGCTCTTTCGCAGTGCTGGTATTTTCTTGGATGTGTTGCAGGTCGCTCCTCAATTCCTCAATTACATTGGTTTCTTGGACTTGTTCGACGGTTTTTTGGCCAAAGACTAAGTCCCACATTTCTTCCAAGACAATGGCATCGACTTTTTCCGATAGTTGATTGGCTTCTTCAATATTGTTGATGGTATTTTGGTAAATGAAAATCTGCCGTGAGTAAAACACACTACTTAGTACGAGGGGAATAAAGGCGACGAGGATCATCAGTTTATTCGTCTGTTGAAAGATGCCCTTGATACTTTTTGTTTTCATCTTCATCTCCTCAATAATTTCTCGGTGGAATCTGATCGAAATCCATGTCACTGGAAAAAACCGTTTCATGGACATAGATTTCACGAGGGATGGCATCGGCGCCGCGAGCCAAGTAGCGAGAGATGGCATTTTTGACGAACACCCCGGCATCTGGGTTGCACTCAACGACACAATTGACCACTCCTTGCTTCAATTTATCGATCATTTCTTTTTGAGCATCGATCGATACGATCACTAAATCCTTCCCCGGCTCAATATCGGTTTTTTCTAAGGCTTCTAGGGCACCCAACGTCATCTCATCATTGTGGCTGAACAAGACATCAATCTGTTCCATTTTGCCTGCTTCGATGTATTGTTCGATGACTTCTTTGCCTTTACGGCGGATGAAATCGCCGTTTAATTCGTCTACGACTTGGATCGTCACATTGTTATGGGCATAATCACGCTTGATGGTTTCTCGGAACCCTTCTGAGCGCAAATACGTCGGGGACGTAGCATCCAGTCCCGTCAATTCTAAAACATTGACTGTTTTGTTCTCATGCTCTTTATAATAATTACTAACGTAGAGACCTGCACGATTGCCCTCGGCTTTGAAGCTTGGCCCGATATGGGTCAAAAATAAAGAGGGATCGCTGACATTGACATGTCGATCTACCACGAAAACGGGAATCCCAGCTTGGGCCGCTTCTTCCAAAATCGGTTCCCAATTGTTTTCCTGAATGGGGGTAAAGACGATGGCATCGACTTGATACACGATAAAATTACGGATATCTTGGATCTGTCGCTCTTGATTCATATAACCGTTACGATAAAGGACTTCATAGCCTTCCTTCTCTAATTCAGTGCGGATCGATTCCGTATGGCGTTTACGCCAGCTGCTTTCCGTTCCCGACTGGGAAAAACCGATCACAATACTTTCTTCCGCTGTTTCAGTGGTTGTTTCTTTGTTTGCTTGGCAACCAGCCAAGCAAGCTAGAAACAAACAGACGAACAACCCAATTTTTATATTCCTCATTTTTTTCACCTCTATGGTCTATTCTACTAAAAAATACGGAAGCGCTTTACACAAAATATCAAATCAAATAAAAACCAAGGGAATCTTAAAAAATCCAAGATTCCGAAGAGAAAAGGGGGTAACTGGGCCGTTTTTTCTCAAGAAATCCAAGAAACCTCGAAAAAATCTAAATGTAAGCGATTCCTTAACTAGCTATACTGAATATGTAAGAAAAAGACATGGAGGGATCACAATGAAAGGTACTTTTGGTAAATTGGTCGTCCTAGCATCCACCTTATTGGTTGGTGGATTGTTAGCAGCTTGTGGGAATGGATCAGATAGCGGGGCAAACGGTGACGGAGACAAAGGATTTGTTGCGATCGCGATGCCGACCAAATCGGCAGAACGATGGATCGCAGATGGCAACAATATGGTAGAGGAATTAGAGAAGCTTGGCTATAAAACTGACCTGCAATATGGAGAAGACAAAGTAGAAAACCAAGTGGCACAAATTGAGAACATGATCACCAAAGGCGTTGATACTTTAGTGATCGCCTCGATCGATGGTTCGGCACTGACGGACGTGTTGGAAAAAGCCCATAACGAAGACATCACAGTCATCGCCTATGACCGTTTACTGATGAACTCGGAATACGTCGATTATTATGCCACCTTTGATAATTTTGGAGTCGGCGTGCTGCAAGCGTCTTATATTGAAGACAAATTAGGCCTCAAAGATGGTGAAGGACCATTTAACATTGAATTATTCGGCGGTTCTCCAGATGATAACAATGCACTGATCAATTATAATGGGGTCCTTTCGGTTTTCCAACAATACTTTGACAGCGGACAGCTAGTCGTTCCTTCCGGTCAAACCAACTTCAACCAAATCGCTACCTTGCGTTGGGATGGTTCAACCGCGCAAGCTCGGATGGACAATTTGTTGAGTGCCAACTATACGGATCAAACATTGGATGCTGTTCTTTCACCTTATGATCCAATCAGCCTAGGAATCATCTCATCGCTTAAAGGTGTGGGCTATGGTTCCTCTGATAAACCACTGCCTGTGATCACCGGTCAAGATGCGACGGTGGCAGGAGTGAAATCAATCATCGCGGGCGAACAAACCCAAACGATTTTTAAAGATACACGGGTGTTAGCGAAAAACACGATCGAAATGATCGAAGCCATCACCAATGGCGAGGAAGTGCCGGTCAACGATACTGAAACCTATGATAATGGCGTCAAAGTCGTACCAACCTACTTGTCAAATCCTGTTTCTGTGGATAGCGACAACTACAAAGAAGAATTGATCGATACCGATTACTATACAGAAGAAGAGCTGGGCATTTAAGCAAGGAGTGCAGATCCAGCGAGAAAAGATGCTAGTTTCCCCTAAAGCAGCAGGGAAGAACGAATCATCCCCAGTATTCGTTCTTTCCGCTTTTCTTACAAAGGGAGCGCATCACTTTTACATAAAAAGGAAAAGGGTGAAAGAACATGGCAGATAATATTTTGATGATGAAAGGCATCGTCAAAGAGTTTTCAGGGGTTCGCGCCCTTGATAACGTCAACCTCTCGATCGAGCGAGGAGAGATCCACGCACTGTGTGGAGAAAATGGCGCTGGCAAGTCCACGCTGATGAATGTCTTAAGCGGACTCTATCCTTACGGCAGCTATGATGGAGAGATCTATTATGAAGGGGAGTTATGCAAGTTCAAAGATTTGCGGGACAGTGAGGACAAAGGAATTGTTATTATTCATCAAGAGTTAGCCTTAAGTCCTTACCTGTCGATCAAAGAAAATATCTTTCTAGGAAATGAACAAGCCAAACACGGCATTATTGATTGGGATCTGACCGAAAAGAAAACAGATAACCTCTTAAAGATCGTTGGCTTGAAATTAGACCCGAATACGCTGGTTTCACAAATCGGTGTCGGGCATCAACAGCTGGTGGAAATTGCCAAAGCATTTTCAAAATCCGTCCGATTGTTGATTTTAGATGAACCAACCGCGGCGTTGAATGAAGAAGAAAGTGCCAATCTGTTAGAGCTGATCAAAGAGTTTCGCAACCAAGGGATCACCTCGATCATTATCTCCCACAAGCTGAATGAAATCGTCAATGTGGCGGATCGCATCACGATTTTACGAGACGGGCAAACGATCGAGACGCTGAGCGGGGCCGAAATCTCTGAAGAGCGTATCATTCGCGGTATGGTTGGGCGAGATTTGACCAATCGTTACCCAGAGCGGAAACCCGCTATTGGTGAACCGTTTTTTGAAGTCAAAAATTGGACGGTCCATCATCCAATCGACCATACCCGTGTGGTGAATGAAAATTTGAACTTGATGATCCGCAAAGGAGAGATCATCGGCATCGCCGGTTTGATGGGTGCGGGACGGACAGAGTTTGCCATGAGTGTCTTCGGTCATTCCTATGGCAGTTCGATTTCGGGGGAAGTCTATAAAGACGGCCAACCGATTTCTGTCAAAGACGTGCCAACCGCCATCAAAAATGGGTTAGCCTATGTGTCGGAAGACAGAAAAGCGTTGGGCTTGAATCTGCTGATGGATATTCGCGAGAACACCACCATCGCTAGTCTTGCCAAAATCAGCCGCCAAGGGGTCATCGATAAAGAAAAAGAAGTCACGATGGCAGAAGAATTTCGCAAAAAAATGCGGACGAAAACCAATTCAATCTATCAAAACGTTGGCAGTTTGAGTGGTGGGAATCAGCAAAAAGTCGTTTTGGCAAAGTGGCTGATGACCACACCAGATATCTTATTTTTAGATGAACCGACCCGCGGGATCGATGTCGGGGCGAAGTACGAAATCTATACGATCATCGAAGAGATGGCAGCAGCTGGCAAAGCCATCTGTATCATCTCCTCGGAGTTACCAGAACTATTAGGCATGTGCGACCGGATCTACACGATGAACGAAGGCCGCTTCACGGGCGAAGTGTTACGGGAAGAGGCAGACCAAGAACGATTGATGAATCTAATGACACTAGAAGAGAGTGGGGTTTGAGATGGAAACAACCAATAAATTAAAAAAAGAACGCAGCCATTCGCTGAAAGAAAAGGCACTGGAAATCTTTAGCAAATACAGTATGATCATTATCTTAGCAGTATTATTGGTGGCCTTTCAGCTCATGACCGACGGAATTTTCTGGCGGCCGCTGAATATCACCAACCTCGTGTTGCAAAACAGTCATATTCTCGTTTTAGCAGCCGGTATGCTTTTGGTCGTCTTGTTAGGACATGTCGATCTATCCGTAGGCTCCGTGATGGCGTTTGTCGGTGCGATTGCAGGCGTCTTGATGGTCAATAACGGCATCAGTCCTTGGTTGGCAGTGCCTCTTTGCTTACTGATGGGCGCAGTGATCGGTGCCTGGCAAGGCTTCTGGGTCGCGTATGTCGGTATCCCAGCATTTATCGTGACCTTGTCTGGTTTACTAATGTTTCGAGGATTGACCCAAGTCGTCTTAGGCGGTCAATCATTGGCACCGTTTCCCAAGGCATTCCAACAAATTTCCACCGGCTATTTGCCAGATATTGCAGGCGGTCAGATCCATTTACTTTCCATGATTTTAGGTGTAGTGATCACGGGCATCCTGATTTTAGGCCAATGGCGGACCCGTGAGCGCCGCAAAAAAAATCTTTTTGAAGTGGAATCAATGGCAGCCTTTGCCTTTAAAGCCGTCTTTACTGCGGTTGTTTTTCTCGGTGCTACCTACATCTTTGCCTCTTATCAAGGGTATCCGATCATTTTGATCGTCTTAGGGGTGATCGTGGCTGCCTATGGATTTTTGACTAACAAAACCGTCGCTGGTCGGCAAATCTATGCAACCGGCGGCAACAAAAAAGCAGCCGAACTTTCGGGAATCAAGACGAAGAAAATCACCTTCTGGGTCTTCGTGAACATGGGGATGATGGCAGCTTTGGCGGGCTTGGTTTTAGCGGCTCGGTTGAATGCAGCCACACCGCAAGCGGGAACGTCAATGGAATTAGATGCAATGGCCGCAGTGTATTTCGGCGGTGCTTCTACCTCAGGCGGTATTGGTACTGTGATGGGGGCGATCGTTGGTGGTCTCGTGATGGGTGTCTTAAACAATGGGATGTCGATCTTAGGGGTCGGTGTCGATTGGCAGCAAGCCATCAAAGGGTTGATTTTGCTGCTGGCTGTCGTGCTGGATATCTACAATAAGAAAAAGAAAATTTCGTAGGAGGGCCTGTTTATGGAGGACCAAGCACAAAAGACGATTTTATTGATTTGTACCGCCGGCATCACTACGGGTCTCTTAGTGAAAAACATGCAGCGGGCCGCAGATGAAAAAGGGCTAGCTGTGCATATCTATTCGGCACCAGCCATCATTGCTGAACAGATCCTGCAGCAGCAAACAGTCGATGCTTTGTTGATCGGTCCGCAGTCGAAGTACGAAGTCAATCGATTAAAAGACTTTCTCATGGTCAAAGCGGTGCCATATAAATTAATCAAAGAAACAGATTACGAGCTGTTAGATGGCGAAGCTGTCCTTACAGACAGCCTGACCCTTTTACAAAACGATCGCTAGGCTCGCGTAAAAAGATGTGTCTTTTAGCGTTTGAATATGTTGTTTAGAGTAGTGCCTTGCGAATCCCCCAAGCAAGCACTACTCTTTTTATCGTAAAGTAGTTTGATCACCTGATAGGGAAGAACCGTCGATTGAATGCTGCTTCGGTCAGTTCTTGAGCTTTGTTTGCCAGTGAGTGGACAGATGACGGAAGTACAGTAAAGGCGGCGGATCTTTTCCAATGAGGAAACAGTCAAGAATCGATCTTGTATCTGTTTCTTTAAAGCAGCAAACAACTCATAGAATGGAGGAACAGATTATCGAACCAGCTGAACTTACCCAGATTCGCCCCAGTAAACGACAACTGCAGTGGCAGCAGCTGGAATTTTATGGCTTTATCCACTTTGGTCTCAATACGATGACCAATCGTGAATGGGGGCTCGGCAATGAGTCGCCAACGGTATTTGACCCGCAAAAGCTAGACTGTCATCAATGGGTTTCTGCAATGAAGCAAAGCGGTATGCAGGGAATCATTTTGACCTGTAAACACCATGACGGCTTTTGCTTATGGCCAAGCCAGCACACTGCTTACACAGTCGCTTCAACGCCCTGGCGCAATGGTCAAGGTGATTTAGTGAAAGAACTTTCTGATGCTTGCCGTCAAGCAGACCTGAAATTCGGCATTTATTTATCGCCTTGGGATCAGCATGAAGCTTGTTATGGAATGGGGCAAGCCTATGATGATTTTTATACGGCGCAGTTGACAGAACTTTTAACCAATTATGGTGATATATTCGAAATATGGTTAGATGGGGCCAATGGTGAAGGACCCAATGGAAAACGCCAAAACTATGATTGGGAACGGTATTATCAAGTGATTCGAGAGCTGCAACCCAATGCAGTGATTGCGGTTTGCGGACCGGATGTCCGTTGGGTAGGAAACGAAGCGGGGCAAACCAGACTTCAAGAATGGAGTGTGGTGCCAGCAGCATTAAAGGATGCTGAAAAAACAGCGAGTCATTCGCAAAAAGCCGATAGCACAGCGTTTCGGCAATCGATTTCCAGTATGGAAATGGATTTAGGAAGCCAACAAGCGCTGAAAAAGTACGGCATTAAAGAAGCTGCCGAATTGGCTTGGTACCCTGCTGAGGTCAACTTATCGATTCGCCCCGGCTGGTTTTATCATCCATCAGAAGACCAACAAGTAAAAAGCGGCGCTGAGCTCTGGTCTTTTTACAAGCAGATCGTTGGGGGCAATAGTTCTTTTCTACTTAATGTGCCGCCGATGCCGGATGGTATGATCCATCCAACGGATCAAAAGGCATTGCAGCAATTAGGTCACTCGATTAAACAATTGAAAGAGGTGACGACTGAAAGGAACGGCACGTTTGCGAGTTCTTCAACCAGTGTGTCCAGCAGAATGGATAAGCTCCAACTATCTCAAGCGTTTGGCCAGTATTGGAAACCGGACTTGGAAGACAAACGGCCATGGCTGACCCTACATTTTGCAGAACCGGTCGTCATCAATTCACTTGTATTGAAGGAAGCGATTCAATATGGGCAACGGGTAGAAAAAGCAAAAATTTTTCTGCAAACTGTAGCAGGACCACAGTTACTGACCGAAATAGTGACGATCGGCTATCAAAAAATCATCAGCTTTGAAGCGGTCGGCGTGTCTGCTGTCAAAATCGTTTTTACTCAAGTTCGGCAAACACCGATCATTCAAACCATGGCCGCGCGCTATGTGCCTCAGGAAGAATAAAGTAACCCAAAAACAGACAGTCGGCTGACTGTCTGTTTTTGAGGGATACAAATAAGGAATAAAAGTGGATATTAGTTAAATGCGACTGCCTAGGGGGCAAATCCGAGAACAGTGCATGGTAACTACAAATTAAGGAAGTGTGATGACATTTTCTGAATCTTTGTCGAAGAAATGCGCTTTGTTGATGTTGAAAGCTAAATCAACTGTTTCACCTGGACGGTGGAAGTCGCGGGCATCAACTTTCGAGATAAATTCAGTCGCACCTACACGTGTATAAAGCATTGTTTCTGCACCTAATAGTTCAGATACGACCACTTCAGCACGTACAGTTGCTTCAGGAGAAGCTTCCAATGCGATTTGTTCACTGTGGATATCTTCTGGACGAATACCAAAGACTAATTGTTTGCCTTCGTAGCCTTTTTCAACAAGAATCTTATTCTTGCCTTCAGGAATACGTAAATTCAAACTTTGACCATCAGAGATCATACCGTTATTCAACGTAACATTGAAGAAGTTCATTGCTGGTGAACCGATAAAGCCGGCAACGAAAATGTTTTTCGGTGTGTTGTAGACTTCTTTTGGTGAACCGATTTGTTGAATGAAACCATCTTTCATGATAACGATCCGGTCAGCCATGGTCATCGCTTCTGTTTGGTCATGGGTTACATAGATCGTCGTTGTTTCTAAACGTTGGTGTAATTTTGCGATTTCCGCACGCATGGCAACCCGCAATTTCGCATCTAAGTTTGACAACGGCTCATCCATCAAGAAGACTTTGGCATCACGAACGATGGCACGGCCTAAGGCAACCCGTTGACGCTGACCACCTGAAAGGGCAGCAGGTTTACGATCTAAGTATTCTGTCAAACCTAAGATCTCAGCGGCATTTTCTACGCGTTTTTTGATTTCTTCTTTGTCGTATTTACGCAATTTCAAACCAAATGCCATGTTGTTGAAAACAGTCATATGGGGATACAATGCGTAGTTCTGGAAAACCATCGCGATGTCGCGGTCTTTTGGTGCCACATCGTTCATTACTTTTCCACCGATGCTCAATTCGCCTTCAGAAATATCTTCTAAACCAGCGATCATTCGAAGGGTTGTTGATTTTCCACAACCAGAAGGTCCAACGAAAACGATGAATTCGCGATCCGCGATATCTAAATTAAAATCAGTTACCGAATACGCATCATTATTGTCATATTTTTTGTGGATATTTTTTAAGGCCATTTCTACCATTGGGATTACCTCTTTCCATTTAGTTTACATGAATAGCATAAATGAAAACGCTTCGAATGTGCAACGGAAACCTGCACAAGAAAAAAACGTTTTCTTGTGCAGGTTGTTTAATTGCTCTGATGGGTGAACTGATCGATCAATAAATAGCAAAGCAGCAGATCATCCATATTTTTTAAATTTAAGCGCGTCAGTGTTTGAAACTTATCGATCTTATATAGGAGAGAATTCCGATGCATGAACAGTTCTTTGGCTGTGGAGCTTGCATTGCCTTGATTGCGCCACAGGGATTGAATGATCGTTTCGGTCTCTTCTTCAAACCAATCTAGATATAAGGTACGAAACAAGGAAATATACTCGGAAAAGCCATTGCGAAAAAGAGAAAAGACCACTTTGGGCAGATCCATACTTTTACTGGTGGTTTTCGTTTTTAACTCATTTTTGAACAGGGTAGACTCACTTGCCCATAAGGTAGTGAAATCGTGGCGCGGATGATGGAAGGGACCGACGAACAGCTGAGAATAGCAGTCGAAATCCATATCCAAAGCCACGAATAAGCCGTCGAGATCTTCGATGGGTAAATTAGTGTCGTCTTGTTTTTCTACGATCACCGCATGGTCTTCGGTGAGGAAAAAAAGATCCACCACGCTAGGGAGCATTTGCTGGATCTCTGCGAGCCATTCGGATTGCAAGGAGTCAATGGTTCGGGTGAAATGAACTTGCAGCATTCGGACCCACGTTTGGTCTTGAACGGGCTGATGTTCAAATAAAATCGGATACCATGGATGGTTTCGGTTATCGATTTCTGGTTGCAAAGAGCCGTTTCCCAGTTGGATCAGCAGTTTTTCACTGTCACTTAATTGGTCAGTTGGCAGCCAAATATATTTTTTGCCGAAAGCGATGGATTCGATGTCCTTCGTTGTGGATACTTTGTCATGCAGCGTTGCCTGGGGGAAACGCGCTTTGATGTCATTAAAAGAAAAAATGAGAAAGACCTCCTTTGAGATACTCTACGTATTCTTCATTTAGTATAGCATGTTCTAAAAAAACCGTTCAAAATTTTCCCAGAAAAAAGCACAGCCCTTCACCGAAATCTCTGCCTTTGCATGGCAGGAGGACTGCTTTTTTCCCGAAGCGATGGCTTCTATAATCCTAACAGTTGTTTTTTCTTTAAGGCAAATTCTTCTTCAGTCAAAATTCCTTCATCGACCAACATTTTCAGTTCGCGAAGATCAGCAATGACCTGTTCCGTCGGGGTTACAGTTGCTCGCGGGGGCAGTATCGCATGCTTACGGGGGAAGTTAGTGAGATAGCGCTGTATGATCCGAGCAATCAGCAGGTCTTTTTCGGCAAAGCAAAGGGAGTGGTTTGGTTCCGTCCTTCTGCGAGAATGGGTTTCTCTGATTGCCCCGCCGCCAATATACAGTTCCAAGAAGCCATTGCCTTTCCAAAGACCAGATTCGGCAACTTCTTTCAGACTGACACTGGTGATCTGGGGAATCTGCAAAACCTGCTTTTCTTTCTTTTTGTAGTCGATGATCGTGAGGGTATCTTCTGCGATGATCCAAGCATCACGATAATGATAAGACAGTAATTTGATTTTACCAGCCTCTTCATCCACGTAACTTTTGGCTGATTGTCCGCCAAGTGCTGCCAAATGATCCGTTAAAAATTCATAGGCTTTTTGGGCATCGATTCGATTGGTGAAATAAAGCAGATGAGAATTACCTGGTACCTGCAGTCGGAGGTAGTCCACTAAGAGACCTTTGCCTATATGTAATTCCACATCGGCAATTTTTGCCATGGGAATCTTTTCATCCGGGATTTTTGGATGGGTGTTGTTTATCCAGACGCCTTTTTTCGTAATGAACCAACGACAGCTGGCATCATGTCTGCGATTCTCTCGATATTTTTTTGAATACAGAATAATGGGTTCCTCGTAGGTTTCATTAGGTGTTCTCGTCAAAATACTTACCTCCTTAAACGTAATAAGTAATATTTTATTCAATTATACAACAAATAGCGTTTTTATTCGTTTTATTCTGATGAAAATAAGGGTATTTTGTCGTTTTCCTTCTTTTCGTTATGGTTTTTTAGAAAAAAATCCCTAGCAGCAATTGACAAGGAAGCGGTTTCTTGGTATCTTAGATGTACGGACAACTTTTGAAAGATGGGGTAAAAATGGCAAATAAGTACGAACAACTAGCGGATATCTTAAGAGAAAAGATCCGCTTAGGCACCTATCAAGAAGGCGATGCGATCCCTTCAGAAGCAACCTTACAGGAAGAATTTCATTATAGCCGCCACACGGTGCGCCAAGCGATCGCTGTTTTGGTCAATGAAGGCTATTTAAGAAAAGAACGGGGCTCAGGCACCTACGTTTCAAAACCTGAGACTGTCAATCATAAAAACCGCAAAACGATTGGGATCATCATGACCTATTTGTCTGATTATATTTTCCCATCGATCATGCGTGGCGTGGAGCAGACATTGCGGGAGCAAGGCTACTCACTGCTTTTAGGCTCAACCAACAATGACCATGAGCAAGAAAGAGCGTGCTTGCAGCAAATGATGGATCAAGGGGTAGACGGGTTGATCGTTGAACCAACTAAGAGCAGCCAATACAACCCGAATCTTGCCTATTATGTCGCACTCCAAGAAGCTGGGATTCCTCTCGTCATGATCAATGCCTATTACGAAGAACTAGACTTGCCGCATATTTGTGTCAACGATACACGTTCTGGGTTTTTAGCAACCAATTATCTATTAGAACAACAGCATCAGCAGTTGATGATGATCACGAAAATCGATGACTTACAAGGGAAATATCGGATGAAAGGGTTTGTCAAAGCGTTGACCCAAGCCAAGCGGACGTTTGCAGCAGAAGACGTCTTGACGTATACGACGGAGACGAAAGAAGCCGTTATTGAACAAGCGATCCAGCGCTTGACGGCTGCCGATAATCAAGTCACAGGCATCGTTTGTTACAACGATGAGATCGCGCATCGTTTGATTCAAGCATTGACGGCTGCTGGGAGGAACGTTCCTACTGATTTTTCGATCGTAGGAAACGATGACTCGCCCCTTAGCACCTTGTCCACACCGACGATCACCACACTGACTCACCCGAAAGAAGCGATGGGGGAATTGGCTGCACAATGGATCACTACAGGGAAGGCAACAGAAGCACAACGCTTTTATTTTGAACCAGAGCTGATCGTTCGCGGTTCAGTCAATAACCAAAAAGGAGAGTAAGAAGATGACGCAACAAGTAAGGCAAGCAATTATTGACGGGCGCACGTCTCTTGGGATCGAGCTAGGCTCGACACGGATCAAAGCCGTCTTGATCGATGAACAGTTTCAGACGATCGCTTCCGGCAGTTTTGAATGGGAAAATCAATTGGAGCAAGGGATTTGGACCTACTCGCTAGAAGCGATTTGGCAAGGACTGCAAGCCAGCTACCAAGAGTTGGCGCACAATATCCAGCAGCAATTCGAGGTACCTTTGACGACGATCGGCAGTATCGGTTTTTCTGCAATGATGCACGGCTATATGGCCTTTGATCAGCAAGGCACGCTGTTGGTCCCTTTTCGGACATGGCGCAATGCAATCACGGAAGAAGCAGAAAAAGCTTTGACGGCATTGTTCCAATACAACATCCCGCAGCGTTGGAGTATCGCGCACTTGTATCAAGCGATTTTGAATCAAGAAGCTCACGTACCAGAGGTCGCTTTTTTCACTACCTTAGCCGGCTATGTCCATTGGCAGCTGACAGGGGAAAAAGTTATCGGAATCGGTGATGCATCTGGGATGTTCCCAATCGATAGTACGACAAAAAACTATGATGCGAATATGCTGCAGCAATTTGATGCGCAAATCAGCAGTCAGGGGTATCCTTGGCAGATCAAAGACCTTTTGCCACAAGTGTTGACAGCAGGCGAACCAGCCGGCACATTGACGGCAGAAGGCGCAAAAAAACTCGACCCAACCGGTACCTTGCAAGCCGGCATCCCGTTATGTCCGCCAGAAGGCGATGCGGGCACTGGCATGGTTGCCACGAATAGTGTGGCACAGCGAAGCGGGAATGTTTCAGCCGGGACGTCGGCTTTTGCCATGATCGTCTTAGAAGAACCCTTAACGCAAGTGTATCCAGAGATCGATTTGGTCACGACGCCTTCTGGTGATTTGGTGGGGATGGTCCATACGAATAACTGTACCTCGGAGATCAATGCCTGGGTCAAACTTTTCCGCGAATTTGCCGACGCAGCTGGAATGAAACTTTCCACGGAAGAATTGTTTGCGACCTTGTTCAACGAAGCATTGAAAGGGGATTCAGAATGTGGCGGGATGCTTTCTTATGGCTATTATTCTGGTGAAAATATCACTAAGATCCCTGAAGGACGGCCGCTTTTCGTCCGATCGCCAGAGAGTTCTTTTACTTTAGCAAATTTCATGCGCTTACATCTGTTTAGTGCCTTTGGTGCGATGAAGATCGGGATGAAGATTCTGGAAGCCGAAGACGTCGCCATTGATCGAATCGTTGGTCACGGGGGGATCTTCAAGACGCCAGAAGTTGCCCAACGTGTCTTGGCAGCTGTCATGGAAGCCCCAGTCACGGTCATGGAAACGGCTGGTGAAGGCGGCGCCTGGGGGATCGCCCTTTTAGCAGCATACCTTCGCCGTCACACGCCAGAACAATCCTTGGCCGCATTCTTAGCAGATCAAGTGTTTAAAAATGACCACGGCGTGACGTTAGCCCCAACGGACGCCGACATTCAGGGATTCACCGTCTTTACTCAACGTTACCAAGCAGGGTTGCCGATCGAGCAAGCGGCAATCGATGCGTTGATTTAAAAAGAAAGAAGGGAATTTTGTGTTAGAAGGATTAAAAGAAGAAGTCTTTCAGGCCAATTTGGCATTGCCGAAGCAAGGATTGATCAAATACACCTGGGGCAATGTGTCAGCAGTGGATCGCCAACAGCAGTTGTTTGTCATCAAACCTAGCGGTGTTGACTATGAAACCATGCAAGCCAGTGATATGGTGGTTTGTGATTTTGAGGGCAACGTAGTGGAAGGAGCAAAAAATCCTTCCTCCGATACGCCGACGCATGCCGTTTTATACAAAGCATTTCCAGAAATTGGTGGGATCGTCCATACCCATTCTACTTGGGCGACGAGCTGGGCTCAGGCAGGACTCGATCTGCCAGCGATGGGCACGACCCATGCCGATACGTTTTATGGAGCAGTCCCCTGTGCCCGCTTTTTGGCGCAAGCCGAGATCGATGAAGGCTATGAAGCACAAACAGGACAGGTGATCGTCGAAACCTTTAAGGAACGCGGCATCACGCCAGAAGAAATTCCTGGTGTCTTGCTTCACGGTCATGGACCGTTTACCTGGGGCAAAACGGCGGATGCGGCGGTGATGAACGCAGTGGTCTTAGAAGAAGTCGCCAAGATGAATTTTATCACGCGCCAGCTCAACAGTTACGCACCCGAATTGCCGCAGCGGGTCTTAGACAAACATTATTTACGCAAACATGGAGAAAATGCCTATTACGGGCAAAAATAACGAAAAAGGAGCAAGTAGAATGTTAGAAATCGGGAAAAAAGAATTTTGGTTCGTCGTAGGATCACAGCACTTATATGGAGAAGAAGCATTACAAGAAGTACGGGACCATGCAGAAGAAATGGTCAAAAGCTTAAATGACAGCTCAAAGCTGCCTTATCCAGTCGTTTTACAAGAACTCGCTGTTACTGCCGATACGATTACGAAAATCATGAAAGAAGTCAACTATCGGGATGAAGTCGCTGGGGTAATCACCTGGATGCACACCTTCTCACCAGCAAAAATGTGGATTCGCGGCACGAAATTATTACAAAAACCATTGCTGCACCTTGCCACTCAATACAATGAACAAATTCCATGGGAAACCATCGATATGGACTTTATGAACTTGAACCAAGCGGCTCATGGTGACCGAGAATACGGATTTATCAATGCCCGTTTGAAAAAGCAAAACAAAATCGTTGTCGGTTATTGGAAAAATGAAGCCATCCAAAAAGAAATTGCTGCTTGGATGGACGTGGCAGTCGGCTACAATGAAAGCTTCCAAATTAAAGTCGCTCGTTTTGGCGACAACATGCGTAACGTTGGGGTGACGGAAGGCGACAAAGTCGAAGCACAGATCCAATTTGGTTGGACCGTTGATTATTTTGGGATCGGCGATTTGGTACAAGTTGTCGATGCGGTGACTGACGAAGAAATCGATGCACTCTTTGAAGAATACAGCCAGCTGTATGATTTCGATTATGGCGATTACGACAAAGAAGAGTGGGCACGTCATGTCAAAGCACAAGCCAAACAAGAAATCGGTCTGCGCCGCTTCCTTGAGGCAGGCGGCTATACGGCATTCACCACGAACTTTGAAGACTTGTATGGTATGCAGCAGTTGCCTGGTTTAGCTGTACAACGCTTGATGGCAGAAGGCTATGGGTTTGCCGGTGAAGGGGACTGGAAAACAGCCGCTATTGACCGCTTGATGAAAATCATGGCTCACAATAAAGCGACTGGCTTTATGGAAGACTACACCTATGAGCTGACACCAGGAAAAGAAGCCATCTTGCAATCCCACATGATGGAAGTCGATCCGGTATTAGCAGCCAGCAAACCAAAAATCGTGGTTTCGCCATTGTCGATGGGGGATCGTGAAGACCCAGCCCGGCTCGTCTTTGACGGCCAAGGCGGCGAAGGTGTCGTGGTTTCGATGGCCGACTTTGGCACTCACTACAAATTATTGATCAATGAAGTCGATGCCTTTGAGCCAACTGAAGAAGCACCAAAACTACCGGTTGCACGAGTAATGTGGACGCCAAAACCAAACTTCCACGATGGCGTCAAACAGTGGATCGAAACAGGCGGTGGCCATCACACCGTTGTCTCACTTGTCTTAAATTCTGATCAGATCGAAACATGGGCGAAACTTGTAGGATTAGAATACGTAACGATCAAATAAGTACACAATCACAAAAGGAACCGTTGGCTATGCCGGCGGTTTCTTTGCGTTTTTCTTAAGCTTTCTTGCCTTCTGGCTGTAAAGTGCGGGCAAGCAAACCCTTGAAAGCACCAGCAATCAGCAAAATTGACTTTTAAATATAGGGGGCATAGACTTTTATGTAAGAGTGGAACAATGGACTAAAAGGAGGAGCACAATGAAGACAACCTACGATACACCAGAGTATTATCAGAAAATGAACGCTTGGTGGCGAGCAGCCAACTACCTTTCCGTTGGTCAGATCTATTTGAAAGACAATCCCTTATTGCGCCGCCCCATCGAAGAAAAAGACTTGAAAGTGAATCCAATTGGTCACTGGGGAACGATCGCCGGACAAAATTTTATTTACACCCATCTCAATCGCGTCATCAATAAGTACGACTTAAACATGTTTTATATCGAAGGACCGGGCCATGGCGGACAAGTCATGGTTGCGAATGCTTATTTAGACGGCAGCTACAGCGAGATCTATCCAAAAGCCACCCAAGACGAAGCAGGGATGAAACATTTATTCAAAACTTTCTCTTTCCCAGGTGGGATCGCTTCTCATGCGGCACCTGAAACGCCAGGTTCGATCCATGAAGGCGGCGAGCTAGGCTATTCCATCGCCCACGCTACCGGAGCTATTTTAGACAATCCCGATGTCATTGCAGCAGTAGTGGTCGGTGATGGTGAAGCCGAAACCGGACCGTTAGCGGGCAGCTGGTTTTCAAATACCTTTATCAACCCAGTCAATGATGGCGCAATTTTGCCTATCTTGCATTTGAATGGCGCCAAAATTGCCAATCCAACGATTTTGGCTCGTAAAAGCGACCAAGATCTCACGAAATATTTTGAAGGCATGGGTTGGACCCCTTATTTCGTAGAAGGGGACGATCCAGAAGCGGTTCATCCGCAATTGGCACAGAAGATGGATCAAGCCATCGAACAGATCCACGCGATCCAAGCAGAAGCCCGCAAAGGTTCTGCGGAAGAAGCCGCTATGCCTCATTGGCCTGTTTTAATCGTTCGCACACCAAAAGGGTGGACTGGACCGAAAGTCTGGGATGGCGAGCCGATTGAAGGGGGCTTCCGTGCCCACCAAGTGCCGATCCCTGTCAATGCGAAACATATGGAACACGTGGATGCTTTGACGGATTGGCTGCAGTCTTATCGTCCAGAAGAGCTTTTTGACGAAAACGGCCGCATCAACGCTGAGATTCAAGAATTGGCGCCAAAAGGGGAGCAACGGATGGCTGTCAACCCAATCACCAACGGGGGGATCGATCCGCAACCGCTACGCTTGCCAGATTGGCAAGCACATGCCATTGCGATTGAGACACCAGGGGAAACGACTGCCCAAGATATGATGGTCTTTGGGAAATTTGCCCGTGACATCATCAAAGAAAATCCTGACAACTTCCGCATTTTTGGCCCAGATGAAGCCAAATCCAATCGGTTGAACCATGTGTTCGAAGTCACGGACCGCCAATGGTTGGAGCCAAAACATCCTGATTATGATGAATGGCTGTCTTCAGTGGGCCGTGTGATTGATTCACAATTATCAGAACATCAAGCAGAAGGCTTCTTGGAAGGCTATGTGCTGACGGGGCGTCATGGCTTCTTTGCCAGCTACGAGTCGTTCCTAAGAGTCGTTGATTCTATGATCACGCAGCACTTCAAATGGTTACGAAAAGCCCATGATCTGGACTGGCGCAACCCGTACCCCTCATTGAATTTGATCGCTTCATCAACGGTCTTCCAACAAGACCATAATGGGTACACCCACCAAGATCCAGGGATCATGACCCATATTGCAGAGAAAAAAGCCGACTTTGTGCGGGTCTACTTGCCAGCCGATGCCAATAGCTTGATGGCTGTCATGGCTGAAACACTCGCTTCTGAAGAAAAGATCAATCTAGTGGTCTCTTCGAAACACCCACGTCCGCAGTTTTATTCGGCGGATGAAGCGAAAGTGCTTGTCAAAGATGGCTTGAAAATCATCGACTGGGCATCGACGGATGAAGGACAAGAACCGGACATTGTGATCGCAGCTGCCGGGACGGAACCGAATTTGGAAGCATTAGCTGCTGTTTCCTTGCTGATTGAAGCCTTCCCAGAGTTGAAAGTCCGCTTCATCAATGTGGTCGATCTATTGAAATTGCGTCGTCCAGAAGTCGATCCTCGGGGGTTGAGCAATGAAGCATTCGAAGCCTACTTTACGAAAGACAAACCGATCGTGTTTGCTTTCCACGGGTATGAAGGACTGATTCGCGACATCTTTTTTGGCCGTCGCAACCAACAGCTTCATATTCATGGGTACCGAGAAAATGGCGACATCACGACACCGTTTGATATGCGGATCCTTTCTGAATTGGATCGCTTCCACTTAGCCAAAGACGCCGCCGAATGGGTCTATGGAGAAAAAGCAACGGACTTTGCCAAAAAAATGGCAGACACCGTTGCGTATCACCATGACTTTATTCGAGAAAACGGCTATGATATCGCCGAAGTCGAAGAGTGGGAATGGAAACCATTGCGTTGATTTTTTCTCCACTACATCAGCGAAAGATAATTTAAGAACAGAAGAAGAACAAACAGTACAAAACGATCCGCAACAGGGTCGGCACGCCTTACCAAGGAAGCCCGACCGACTGTCTGCGGATCGTTTTTTTAAAAGACGTCGAAACCGTAATTTTTGATATGCTGTTTCAACAAGGCGAGATAGTCCAAAGCCATCTCACTCAGTTCCATTTTCTTGTGTTTGAGGTAACCTAGTGTCATCGCATCATCGACTTCCAAAGGAATCGCAACGATTTTTTCATCATTCAGCTCACTGCTGATGATCCCAGAGCTGATGGTATAGCCGTTGAGACCCACCATCAAATTGAAAATCGTGGCACGATCGCTGATGCGAATGTGTTTTTTGCGTTGTAAAGTGCTTAAGATCTCTTCAGAAAAGTAGAAGGAATTGGTTTCCCCTTGTTCGTACGACAAATAGGTATAAGGTTCCAAATCAGCTAATGTGATGCTTTTTTTCTGAGTCAGTGGATTTTCTCGGCCGATGAAGACGTGGGGTTTGGCTTCAAATAAAGGAATGAATTGCAGGTCTTTTTCGTGGATCAAACGGGTGAGGACCGTCGTGTTGAAATCATTCAGATAAATGACCCCCAATTCGCTCTTAAACGTCTGGATATCATCCAATACATTTTGTGTCTGGGTCTCCCGCAAGGTGAATTGAAATTCATCTTCCCCTAACTGTTTGACCAGTTCCACGAAGGCGTGGACGACGAAGGCATAGTGTTGTGCGGAAACACTGAAAACATGCTTGCGATGGCTGTCTTTGCGAAAGCGTTCGTCCAAGAGATTGACTTGGTCTAAAACATTTCGAGCATAGTTGAGAAAGGAACGGCCATCATCGGTCAAGGTCACCCCTAATTTACTGCGGTAAAACAGCTGCAGATCATACTCTTTTTCCAACTCTTTCATGGCTTGGGAGAGGGATGGCTGACTGATGAAAAGCTGTTTGGCGGCTTCATTGAAAGAGCCGGTCTCTACGATTTTTTCCAAATATTCAAGCTGCTGGATACGCATGGGAAGCAACCTCCTTTTTGTGTTATAGGTATTGCCTATGGAATATATAAGTTTATAAGTATTATCTATAGTATAAGATGTTTGCTAGAATAAATCTAACAATTTTGAAAACTTTGTATAGGAGGAATGGATATGGCAACAGACAAATTTCAGCTTGTGGGGTCATTGTTACGACCACAAGATTTATTGGACTACAAAAATCAAATCGAGCATCGGGAGGACATCCGCTACCCGTTTTATGATGCGTTTCCTGGCTACCAAGAAACGGAAGCAAAAGCGATCGCTGACATCATTGCAGCGCAAAAAGAACACGGCATTACAGTCATCACAGATGGCGAACACGGCCGCTCGATGTGGCACCTGGATTTTCTCTGGGGATTAAAAGGCGTTGAGCGCTATATCTCCGATCATGGGTATGCCTTTGAAGATTTGGACGGTGGACATTTTGAGACGCGTAAAGACATCGGCATCCGAATCACAGAACCATTATCTGGCAAAAACCATCATTACTTGACATTGTTTAAAGAAACCAAACGCCAAGCTGGCGACCTGCCAGTCAAGATCACCGTCTGGGGGGCTGCCCACGCCTTTACCGAGCTGACTGTCTTTAACGACCTCGTTGGTGAAGGTCAGGTGTATCCAACGAAAGAAGCCTTGCGGGAAGGGCTGCTTAACGCCTACAAGGAATTCTTGCAGGAATACCGAGAAGCCGGTGGTGAGATCGTTCAGTTCGATGATTGTTTATGGGAACTATTTGCCGAAGACAATGACAAGAGCTTCTTCACCCAAGGCAATGACGGCTTAGAAGCGTTAGCTGATGAATTCGTGGCGATCAACAACGAAGTCGCTGATTACGCCCACGAATTAGGATTAAAAGTCTGGACCCACAATTGTCGCGGCAATTACCAAAGCCGCGCGGCAGCCAGTGGTACCTATAAAGCGATCGCCGAAAAATTCTTGCGTGATCAGCATTATGACCGCTTTTTCCTAGAGTGGGACGATGACCGTGCCGGTGATATCTCGGCATTAGAAGCGCTGAAAGATCGTCCAGAAGTGGAAGTTGTCTTAGGCTTATTATCCAGCAAAACCGCCACATTAGACGATGAAGAGCGAGTGATCGCCTTATTAGACAAAGCCAGCCAAATCATTCCTAAGGAGCGGCTTTATCTTTCTCATCAATGCGGCTTTGCCTCTTGTGACTGCGGCAATGAGCTTTCGACTGAGCAGCAATGGGCAAAAATCAAGCAAGGGCAAGCCTTAGCTGAAGCATACTTCGGTTAAGCAGTTGCGTCTTCTTTTCCCTGAATCTTCCTCTCGAAATCGATGCATTAGACAAAGTTTCGAAAATTTCAGAAAAAATGTTTGACATTTTCTTTAAGAGCGAGTAAAGTAAGACACAACTTAATGAAACAGACATCGAAAAGAAGAGTAGCAAGGCTTGCTGTTTGAAGAGAGTCTCTGGTTGGTGCAAAGAGATAACGCATGGTTGTGAAACACATCTTGGAGTCGTTTTTCCGAAAGAAAAGTAGGAGAGACCGGGTTTGCCCGTTACAGCAGCAGTCATTGATTGATGACTTTCTGAGTTCAGTTGCTGTGAAGCACTGATAAACAAAGGTGGAACCGCGTTGATAACGTCCTTTAGCTGTAATGGCTAGGGGACGTTTTTTTTTCTCTTTTTTTGCGGCTCACCGAAAACCGAAAGTGGAAGGATCACAAAGACTGCACGAGGCCTTTTCCTGTGAAGGAAAGGCAAATTGAGGTGGAACCACGTATCTAGCGTCCTCTGGCAAATGCCAGTGTGCGCTTTTTTTGTTTTTCTTTTTTAGAAAAATGAAACTTGCCAGTTGCCCTCACCAGCCAACGCACAGCGCCACATAAGCGTCGGAGTAAGCCGTCGCTAAGCTGTTTTTCTGCCAAGCGAAATTGAAACCTATCAAGGAGGAAGTCACCATGTTTGAGTATTTAGTCAATGTTATGCCCCAACTAATTTCAGGAACCGGAATCACCGTTAAATTGTTCGCACTGACCTTAATCGGGTCCATTCCCTTAGGCATCTTGTTTGCCTTTGTTTTAGCCAGTCGCCTGCGTATTTTGAAATTGATCGTGCAAGTCTACGTTTGGTTGATGCGAGGAACGCCTTTATTGCTGCAGTTGATCTTCGTATTCTACGGTCTACCGATCTTAGGGATCGTCTTTGACCGCTTTGAAGCAGCCTTGATCGCCTTTATTATCAATTACGCTGCTTATTTTGCTGAGATTTTCCGTGGGGGGATCCAATCGATTCCAGCCGGACAATACGAAGCTGCGAAAGTCTTGCGTTTATCCCCAATCCAAACGATCCAAAAAATCATCATCCCACAAGTCGTCAAGATCACCCTGCCATCTGTCGGCAATGAAGTCATCAATCTTGTCAAAGACACATCCCTCGTCTACATCTTGGGCTTGTCAGACGTGATGCGAATCGGAAAAATCGCCATGGAGCGAGACAGTACCTTGCTTCCGTTAGTTGGGGTCGGCTTGATCTACTTGGTGATGACGGGCGTCTTCACGTTATTGTTAAAACAAATCGAGACCAAACTGGACTATTACCGTTAGGAGGAACCACATATGTTAGAACTAAAACAAGTATCAAAATCATTTGGCGCCAAAAAAGTCATCGATCAGCTAGACCTGACGATCGAAGACGGCAGTATCTTAGCGGTGGTCGGTCCTTCCGGTGGCGGGAAAACCACCTTGCTTCGGACACTGGCTGGGTTAGAAACGATCGATTCTGGAAGCTTTTTACTGGATGGCAAAGCCTTTGATCCCACCGATACAAAAGAACAAGAACAAGTCGTCGGTGTCGTCTTCCAAGACTTCCAATTGTTTCCTCACTTGTCGGTTTTTGAAAACATCACTTTGGCACCAAAAATGGTGCTAAAACAAGACAAAGCCGCGTATACAGCAAAAGCCGAACAGTTGGCAGAAAAACTAGGGTTAAGTGACCTATTAGCTCAATACCCCTTCCAGTTGTCCGGGGGGCAGCGGCAACGGGTGGCTATCGCACGAGCGATGGCGATGAATCCCAAAGTGTTGGCCTATGACGAGCCTACCAGCGCCTTAGATCCAGGCTTGAGACAGCAAGTCGAGCAGCTGATCTTGGATCTGAAAAAAGAAGGAGTGACCCAGATCGTGGTGACCCATGATTTGGTTTTTGCCGAAAATATCGGCGATCAATTATTAAAAGTAGCAGGAGAATAAGGGGGAGAACAAAATGAAAAAATTACTATTAACGGGAATCGCAGCAGCAAGTGTATTTTTGTTAGGGGCGTGCGGCAGCAGCAATGACACCACAACCAGTGCCGCTGACAAAGAAGAAGTGATCGTCGGCCTAGACGATACCTTCGTACCGATGGGCTTTAAAGACGACCAAGGCAACATCGTTGGGTTTGATGTGGATTTAGCCACAGCGATTTTGGATCTAACAGGAACCAAAGTCAAATTTCAACCAATCGACTGGTCCATGAAAGAAACCGAACTAAGCAATGGCACCATCGATATGATCTGGAACGGGTATACCAAAACCGCAGCTCGTGAAGAAAAAGTATTGTTTACAGATACTTATATGGAAAATAAACAAGTCTTGGTCACAGCGAAATCAAGCGGCATTACTAGCTTCGATGATATGGAGGGCAAAGTCTTAGGTGCCCAAGAAGGTTCTTCTGGTTATGAGACCTTCAATAACCAACCGGAAGTTTTGAAGGATCTTGTAGACGGCAATGACGCAACCTTGTATGCCAGTTTTAATGAAGCCTTTATCGATCTAGAAAACGGTCGGATCGACGGTCTTTTGATCGACCGCGTCTACGCAGAATATTATTTGACTCAAACAGGCAAAACCGATGACTTCAACGAAATCGAAAGCCCTTTTGAAGCAGAAGATTTTGCTGTAGGTGTGCGTAAAGACGATCAAGCCATGGCAGATAAAATCAACGATGGTTTGAAAGAATTGCAAGACAATGGTACCTTTGCTGAAATCTCTGAAAAGTGGTTTGGCGAAGACGTCACACCAAACTAAAAACAAGTCAACAAGAGGCACTGGCTGCTTAGCAGCTGGTGTTTTTTTCATCATTTAAGAAATTTTCGCGTAAATTCTAGCACCTAACCAAAATTTCTCACAGGAAAACTTTTGTTCGCCTTCTTTTTTCGTTATAATAGGGAAAGATGAAAAGAGGGATAGAAATGGCGCAAAAAAAACGCGCAAAGAAACGCAAAACAAAAAAACAACAAAAACAGCAAGAGAAATTAATGCTGGTCGGCGTCGGCCTGCTCTTTGTCTTGTTTTCGATATTTGGCTTTTTCCATTTAGGTTTTTTAGGAACCTTGATTGCCAACGGGTTTCGGATCGTTGGCGGAAACACGTACCAATTTTTGAGTGTTGCCCTAGCTGCTTATGGTGTCTGGTTAGCGATCAAAACGACCGATGCTCGGTTTAAGAGCATTCGGCGAGTGATCGGCTGTATATTGGTGTATTTTGGTTTACTGATCATCCTCCATGCGCAAATCTTTAGTAATGTGGTGGGAGAACAAGCCAATATCTTCCAAACGACGTGGATGACGCTGTTAGGCGATATCCGGCGCAGCCAAGTGACCCAAAATGTCGGGGGCGGAATGATTGGCGCCATGCTTTATGGGGCGACCTATTTTCTTGTTTCCCAGATCGGCAGCTACATCATCGCTGTTTTACTCATGCTGATCGGGGCGTTCTTGTTCAGCCAAATGAGCAGCCACGAGTTAGTGGAGCACCTGCAAGTAGCTGGTGACAAGCTGCAGCGGTTGTTAGAAGGCTCTCCAGAAAAGCAAGCCGAACGAGAAGCCCGCAAAGCGGAACGAGCAGCAGAGAAACAAGCGGCGAAAGAAGCCAAAAAAGAAGCCGAGCGAGCAGCAGTCATGGCGGAGATCAAAGAAAAGAATCAAGTCCGACCAATGACAGAAGACGAAAAATCAGCAAAAGAACAGCAGATGCAAGCGCCAGCTGATTTTGAACCAGAGCAGCTGAGCTTTGTACCCATCGACCACTTCCAGGAGTTGCCGCAAGCGGCGGCACCAGAGGCCGCTCAAGCACCGCATCCAGCAGGAAACAAACCGGGACCAAGCAAAAAGGTCAACGAAGACGGGGAGATCCTCGATGACGATGGTGAAGTATTGGAATTTGAGATTTCGGAAGAAGCTGAAAATCGTGATTATGAATTGCCTTCAGCGCAATTACTCGATTCGATCCCTTCAACGGATCAAAGCAGCGAGTACAAAAAGATCGAACAAAATATTGGTGTGTTAGAAACCACCTTCCAAAGCTTCGGTGTTGACGCAAAAGTCGTCAAAGCCAGCTTAGGACCAGCAGTAACCAAATTCGAAGTTCAACCAGCAGTAGGGGTCAAAGTCAGCAAAATCGTCGGGTTGACCGATGATATCGCCTTAGCCTTGGCCGCCAAAGACGTCCGGATGGAAGCGCCGATCCCAGGGAAATCATTGATTGGGATCGAAGTTCCAAACAGCGCAGTCAGCATGGTTTCATTCCGAGAAGTGATCGAAGCCCAACCAGATCATCCAGATAAACTATTAGAAGTACCTTTAGGACGCGATATTTCTGGCCGTGTCCAAACGGCAGACTTAACGAAAATGCCCCATCTCTTGATTGCCGGATCGACCGGGAGTGGGAAGTCCGTAGCCATCAACGGCATCATCACCAGTATTTTGATGCGGGCAAAACCCCATGAAGTCAAACTGATGATGATCGACCCGAAAATGGTTGAATTAAATGTTTACAATGGGATTCCCCATCTCTTGACACCCGTTGTGACCAATCCTCGCAAAGCGGCGCAAGCGTTGCAAAAAGTGGTCAAGGAAATGGAAGAACGCTACGAAAAATTTGCGGCAACTGGGGTCCGAAATATTACTGGCTACAACGATTTAGTAATCAATAAGAATTTAGAAGATGGCGAAAATCGTCCGATCTTGCCATTCATTGTGGTGATCGTTGATGAGTTAGCTGACTTGATGATGGTTGCTAGCAACGAAGTCGAAGATGCCATCATTCGTTTGGCACAAATGGCGCGGGCAGCTGGTATCCATATGATCTTAGCAACGCAACGACCAAGTGTGGATGTCATTACAGGGATCATCAAAGCCAATGTTCCATCACGGATGGCGTTTGCTGTTTCCAGCGGTGTCGATTCTCGGACCATCATTGATGGGAACGGGGCCGAAAAACTGCTGGGCCGCGGCGACATGCTGTATCTGCCGATGGGTGAGAACAAACCGATTCGGGTCCAAGGGGCCTTTATTTCCGACCAAGAAGTCGAACGAGTGGTTGAATTCGTGACAGATCAGCAAGAAGCCAATTATGAAGAAAAAATGATGGTCACTGAGGAAGAAACGAGTGCCGGCAGCAGCGGACAACCGCAAGATGAGCTGTTCGAAGATGCCAAAGCCCTTGTGGTGGAAATGCAGACCGCCAGCGTTTCTCTCTTGCAGCGACGTTTTCGCATCGGCTATAACCGAGCGGCTCGGTTAGTGGATGAATTAGAAGATCAAGGTGTCGTGGGACCTTCTGAAGGCAGCAAGCCGCGGAAAGTCTTGATTGAGCCGCAACCAGAAGACATTCCTACCTTTGATGAATAAGGAGAACACCAGACCAATCCAATGAGAGAAAGGCGAGATAGCAATGAAACGCAAACACATTCTTTACCGTGATGTTGCCGATAAGCTCAAAGAAGACATCATGTCGGGTCGCTACCCGATTGGTTCATTTTTACCGACGGAAACAGAATTGGAAGCTACCTTCAATGTCAGCAAGATCACTGTCCGCAAAGCCATCGAATTGTTAGCGGCAGATGAGTATGTGGAAAAACGCAGCGGACGTGGGACGACGGTTTTAAGCAATCGCCCCTACAACAAGCTGTCAAAAGGCACGACGTTTAGCCAATTGCTTGAAAAGACCGGCAAGGAATACACAAAGAAAAACCTCAGCTATGAATTAGTCGAACTTGCGCCTGAACACCCTGCGTATTCTTTGATGGGCAAAGAAGTCATGCGTTTACGTCGCATGTACTATTTTGACCACCAACCTTTTATTTACTATGAGTACCATTTGCCAAAGCAACTAAAGGGAACCTCCATCGAGGTCTTTGAAGAAAAATCATTGTATCGCCTATTGGATGAACATCGAATGATCATCGATCGCTTTCAAGATGCGTTTGTGGCAACGACGTTGACTGAAGAGCAACAGAAGTTTATGATCACGCCGGAGGTCGCTGCCTTGAAACGAACCCGTTATTCGTATGATCTACAAGGAGAAGTGGTAGAATATACAGAAGGGATCTATAACACTGCCTTGCATCCGTATATGATCGAATTTGAAGCCTAGTCATTGATTAGGCTTTTTTAGCAAAAAGTGGTACCAAAATCAGAAGTGGAGCGTGAAATACATGAGAAAAATCGCCTTTTTAGGAGCCGGTAACATGGCAAAAGCTATCATTAATGGCTTGATTGCAGCAAAGCTGTATGAACCAGCAGAGATCTTGGTTTATAACCATCGCTACGAGCCGACTTTGGCACAATTAGAAAAAGAAACCGGAATCACTGGGACAACTAAGCTGGCGGATGTCACAGAAAAAGCAGAGATCTTCGTCTTAGCAGTCAAACCTTTTGTCTTTCCCCGCTTGCTTGCTGATTTAAAAGCAGGATTGACTGAGGAACACTTGCTAGTATCCATTGCCGCGGGTGTGACGATCGCGCAAATGGAAGAAATCATCGGTGCGCACAAAATCGTGCGGGTCATGCCAAATACCCCCGCACTTGTCGGCGAAGGGATGTCTTCTATCAGCCCCAACGGTCAAGTAACGGAAGCCGAAGCCAACGAAGTCAAACAACTTTTTGAAAGCCTTGGGAAAGCCGAGCAAGTACCAGAAAGCATGATCGATGCAGTCATTGGTGTCAGTGGTTCTTCGCCAGCCTACACGTATTTATTCATTGAAGCTTTGGCAGATGGAGCAGTGGCAGAAGGTATGCCGCGGCCGATGGCGTATGAATTTGCTGCTCAAGCGGTATTAGGCGCAGCGAAGATGGTACTAGAGACGAAGGAACACCCAGGTGTCTTAAAGGATCGTGTCAGCTCGCCTGGGGGCACAACGATCCAAGCAGTCAAAACCTTAGAGGAAAATGGCTTTCGTGCGGCTGTCATCAAAGCAGTGCAAGCAGCTGCTGACAAAAGTCGGGAAATGTCTTGATACCCAGTGAGTGAGGGGAAAATCTTAGCAAAACGAAGGAGCGTTTATGAAAGAACTTTTGATTTTTGATTTTGATGGATTGTTAGTCGATACTGAAAAAGTCTATTTTGATGGGTGGTTGGCTCTATTTAAAAAGTATCAGCTTCCGATTACAGCCGCTGATATTTTTGGTTGGCGTGGTCAAAGTTGGCAACAGACGGCTAGTAAATTAGCCGACCTCGTAGGCGGTCAGCAGCGGGTGCAGGAATTACGAGCAGAACGGGAAGTCTATATTGCCCAGCAAATAACTGATGGCACCTTCAAAACTAAACCCTATGCGAAAGAAACCATCGCATTGGCTAGGGAGAAAGGCTTCCAAACGGCACTAGCCACCTCGACGATGAAAAAAAGAGCCTCTGAATTGTTGGCGCATTTCGATTTGTTGCAGGCCTTTGACTATCAGACCTTTGGCGATGATGTCTCCGCCCATAAACCTGATCCCGCACCTTACTTGCTGACTTTAGAAAAAGCGCAAGCCGCAGCAGAAAAAGCATTAGTCATGGAAGATTCTCTTGTGGGAGCAACAGCTGCGACACGTGCGGAGATCGATGTCGTGTTGATTCCCGATCAAAGTTTTGATCAAGTCTACTCCCCAGAAGAGAAGGCCGGACTTCAGTTATATGGCGAAGCCACCTCACTGAAATATGTGTATGATTTATTGGCAAAGGATCAACTGAAATAACACCTAAAAAAGCTTCCTTTTCGTTGCAGAAAAAGGAAGCTTTTTTTGTGAAGAAAAGACCGGTAAAAAAACAGTTCAAAGGATATGAGTGGTTTGTTTTTCGCCATCATGGTAAAGTTAAAGAAAGTTTAACAATAAGCGAAAAAAAACAAAAAGTAAAGGGGTTTCATTTTGACAAAAACGTCCATTTGTCAAAAGGACTTTTCTTGGTCGATCGTAGCCGTTGGCGGCGGGGGAAAAACATGGTAAATTATCCTTCGACGAAGAACTAGTGGGGGAAGAAAAAAATGAATAAACTAAAGAATGTTTTCTATTTATATAAACTGGACTGGAAACGAATTTTCAGCAATCCAATCTCTGCATTTTTGATCATTGCCTTAATGATCTTACCCTCGCTTTATGCGTGGTTCAATATCAAAGCACTTTGGGATCCATATGGCAACACCAGTGAATTGCCAATCGCCGTGTATAGTGCGGATAAAGGGGCAGAATTTCAAGGCAAGCATATCGATATCGGTGATGAAGTCATCGACACCCTCCATGATAACAAACAGTTAGGCTGGCGTTTCGTGGATTCAAAAGAGGACTTGGTAGAAGGAGTCAAATCAGGAAAGTATTACGCCGGTATTTATCTGCCAGCTGATTTTTCAGATGATCTGATCAGCTTTACCAGCGGGACAATTGAAAAACCGACCATTGAGTATTACAGCAACCAAAAAATCAACGCCATCGCACCAAAAATCACCGAAAAAGGAGCCAGCAGTCTTCAAGAAGAGATCTCACAAAACTTTATTGAGACTGCCAGCTCTACGTTAATAAAAGTCTTCAATGAAATCGGCTATGACATTGATTCCAACTTAGTCAGCATCAACAAAGTCAAATCCATGATCTTAGATACCGATGACAATTTGGCTACGATCGACGGTTATACGAAAGAGATCGTCACCTTGCACGATAAGTTTCCAGAAATCAAAGAAAAGATCGCAAAAGCCGAAGAATTTACCGATTATATCCCGCAAGTGGATGCTATGGGGGAAAAACTGATTGGCCTAAACGATAAGCTGCCGACATTGAAGAAAGAAGCCAGCATCATTTTGACCTTGCAAGAGAAGATCCCAGAGATCCAAAATGCCGGCAAACAATTGAAGATGATCGATGATGATTTTGATGACATTGCCAGCACCATGACGGACGGCATCGATACCGCCAAACAAGGACTGCAAGTCATCGAACAAGTTCAAGCAGCGTTACCACAGATCGAACAACTAGGCGACCAAGCCGCCAGCTTCGCCACAGCGACCAAAGATGGGGCGCAACAGTTGCAAGATGCCCTGCCAAGTATTTCTAGCAGTGTGAAGGTGACGATTGAGTCGATCAGTCAAGTGGCAACAACTACTGCTGGACTAGCTAATACGATTAAGCAAGCTGTTTCTGATAATCAATTGTCTGAACAAGAACGTAAAGAAATCAGTGAGATAATAACTAAATTCCAACAAAATGTTACGGAACAACAAGCAGCATTAGATTCCTTGATTAGCTTTTTAACCAATATTCAGAGTTCCGGTAGTAATACCGACCTGCAAGCTATTATAACGCAATTGGGTGATGCCAAAGAAGCGTTAGGTGTTTTATCTGACCGCCTTCAAGGATTAAAAGAATTGGTTTTAAATAGTAAGTCTACCGCAGAAGATATTGAAAGTTACCTCGATCAAGTTACCGCAGCTGCTCAAAACATCGCTGATCTCATGAACAGCATCAATGTTGATTCAATCACTGTACCCATCAACGACATCCTAACCAAACTAATCGAAACCATCACCACAGCCGAAGATGTCTTGAAAAAAGCCCAAGAAATCGATTTTGACTCGTTGCTGTCTTCCACCAAATCAGTGGTCAGCAATGCCGTGACGATTTTGGAAAAATACCAAAAAGAATTGCCTGCCATCAAGCAAGAATTGCACGATGCCAATACGATGCTGAATGGTCATATGGATGAAATCGTCAATGCCATCAACAAAGGAGCCGACCTGTACAACAACGAATTACCAGTTGTCGAAGAAAAATTAGGGCTGGCCGTAGACTTCTTGCAAAACGATTGGCCAACCATCAAATCAGAAATCAGTTCTACGATGGCGATGGTGGATGAAAAACTGCCAGAAGTTGAAAAAGCCTTGGATGCGGCTGTCGATTTAATCAATAACGATTGGCCAAGTATCAAAGCAGGCATCCACAAAGCCGCTGATGCGATCCGAGCAGGAGAAAATGAAGTCGATCTCGGGGAAGTCATCAAATTATTGAAACTTGATGCCACGGATGAAGCCGACTTCTTCAAACAACCAGTGGAATTAAAAAGCAATGAAATCTACCCAATCGCCAACAATGGTTCAGCTAGCACACCATTTTATACCGCATTGTGTTTGTGGGTAGGGGCATTATTGTTGTCAAGTGTCGCTACAACGGAGTATCATTTAGAGAAGAAAGACAAAAAACGCTTTACACAACGTGAAACCTTTGTGGCACGGATGCTGACGTTCTTGACGATGGCAGTCGCCCAAAGTTTGATCGTGACCCTAGGAAATATGTTTTTATTAGGCGTCGATGTCCACAACCCTGTGTACAGTGTCTTCTTCGCATTACTCGTCGGACTCGCCTTTATGATGATCGTCTACGTACTGGCGGGACTGTTCGGCAACCTCGGGAAAGGGATCGCCATCATTATTTTGGTTCTCTCCATTTCAGGTGGGGGAGGAAACTACCCAATCCAAGTCTCTGGGAAGTTCTTCCAATTCATTAATCCGCTACTGCCGTTTACTCATGCGGTCAATCTGTTAAGAGAATCAGCCGGTGGGATCTATTGGCCAAATGCTATCCCGCAGTTGATCATTTTAACGATTTTGTTCCTAGTCTTTGGGATCGTCGGTACGTACGCGTATCCTTATCTAGTCAACTCTACGAAGAAACTAAGTGACATTTCCAAAGAAAGTCATTTCTTCCACTAAAATCTTAAAGCAGAAAGAGCATTTGTTCTTTCTGCTTTTGTGCCATCACGTGAAATTTCTAATAATCAAAAGAGGGAAAAAGGGTCGTTTTTTCATCTGATTTTCATTGACTTTTCGCGGTTACAAGAGTAGCATACAGTCTTGATAATTCAATATTTGTGAGGATATCGTTACAAGTTTAACGAAGGATTTTTTCATGAAAAGGAGTGTAGAAAAAGTGGAGTATTTGAAACGTTTGTTGGTCGGACGTCCATTGAAATCCGCAGAGAATGATGAACAAAAACTGAGCCGGACGGCGGCCCTTGCGTTGCTATCTTCTGATGCTTTGTCTTCGATTGCTTATGGGACAGAGCAGATCGTTGTCGTATTAGTGGCACTTTCCGCTGCTGCTATCTGGTATTCATTGCCGATCGCTGCTTTTGTTATTATTCTTTTGATTTCATTGACCTTGTCTTACCGCCAGATCATTCATGCTTACCCTCACGGCGGTGGGGCATATGTAGTAAGTAGTGAAAATTTAGGGAAAAATGCGGGCCTGATTGCCGGCGGCTCTCTATTGATCGATTATATGCTGACAGTGGCAGTATCCGTCTCAGCAGGGGCAGAAGCCATCACTTCAGCTGTGCCGGCGTTGTTCGGTCATCAAGTGGCCATTTCTGTCGTGATCGTAATCTTGATCATGATGATGAATCTGCGAGGGTTGCGAGAATCAGCTAGCTTCTTGATGATTCCTGTCTACACCTTTATCGCAGTGATCACAGTCTTGATCGTGGTCGGTTTGTACAATATCGTAACGGGTGCGCAACCGTTAAATGCAACCGCACTACCGGGAGCGGTCGTACCTGGGGTATCCGTGGCCTTGATTTTACGGGCTTTCTCATCAGGTTCCTCTTCTTTGACAGGGGTCGAAGCGATCAGTAACGCGGTGCCGTTTTTCAAAAAACCACGGGCGAAAAATGCAGCTGCGACCTTGACAATCATGGCGTCGATTTTAGGATTCTTCTTTGTCGGCATCACTTTTATCAACTATTGGTATGGTATCGTACCAGAAACAGAAGTGACCGTCCTATCTCAAATCGGTTCTGCCGTTTTTGGTCATGGGTTTATGTACTACGTTTTGCAATTTGCTACAGCACTGATTTTAGCAGTTGCCGCAAATACCGGATTTTCAGCTTTCCCCGTGTTGGCGTATAACCTAGCGAAAGACAAATATATGCCGCATATGTATCAAGACCGTGGGGACCGTCTTGGCTATTCGAACGGAATCATCACCTTGGCTGCTGGTTCCATCGTATTATTGTTTATCTTCCAAGGATCGACCGAGCGTTTGATTCCTTTGTATTCCATTGGGGTATTTATTCCTTTTGCCTTGTCCCAAAGCGGAATGGTGATCAAATGGAGAAAAGAAGGCAAAGGCTGGTTCTTTAAATCGATCGCCAATATCGTTGGGGCTTTGATTTCCTTTGCGATCATTGCCATCTTGTTCGTGTATCGCTTAGGCGATATTTGGCCATTCTTTATTATCATGCCGATCCTCTTGTATATCTTTTACAAGATCCATGATCATTATAAGAAAGTCGCAGAACAGCTGCGGTTGGAAAAACAAGAAGCACTACATGTTTATGAAGGAAATACTGTGATCGTTTTAGTCGGAAATGTTACCCGAGTAAATATCGGCGCATTGAACTATGCCCAATCGATTGGTGATTATGTCGTAGCGATGCACGTATCGTTGGATGAAGATGTGAAGAAAGAAAAAGAAATCGAACAAGAATTTAAGCAAAAATTCCCAGACGTGCGTTTCTCCGTCGTTCATTCTTCTTATCGTTCGATTGAAAATCCCATCTTACGTTATGTGGATCTAGTCAGCCGCAATGCAGCCAAACACAATTACACAACGACCGTCATCATTCCACAGTTTGTCCCAAGACGTCGCTGGCAAAATATTTTGCACAACCAAACAAGCCTGCGCTTGCGTTTCAGACTCTCTTGGCGTGAAAACATCATTGTAAGTACGTACAGTTACCATTTGAAAAAATAACAAAAACGCTAGTTTAGCGACCTGATTCCCAAAAGAAATGTTTAGGTCAGCCGCTAAGACTAGCGTTTTTTTTAGCTATAAAACATTTTTAGTTTGATATCTTGATCGTAATTCCCAAACCCCTTGCCAAAGAGGGTACAACCGCCGACATGCTCGGCATCTTCTTTGACTTCCACTTTTAAATGCCACGTATCTTCGTAGGCAGGTATATCCTTGATCGTAATGTCGGAAAGAGGAACACCTTCCATGTAGGTTCCATGATCCATGATGCGGATCGTCTTCAATAACCCGTACTGATTAAGATTGTCTGGATACCAATCCGGTGTATACTTTCCACGAATGTCTGCAAAATCCCCTGGGCTAGTCCATGTACCAAGCTCCACACCATTTAAGCTGAAGGTGATGTCTGAAGGCCAGTTGTTATTGGAAAAAGGAAATTCAGACGAAACCTCCATTGAAATCTCCATCATTTCGAGTTTTTCTTCTTTTGCTAAGAAGTTTGGCGATTGGTATTCGACAAATCCTTTCGTAAACCACAAGATGCGGGCATCCATTCGTCGGGGATCCATGAAAAACTTCGGTTCATCTACCATTCCCACAAAATCAGCTGAAGTAGCAAGCCCGCACGTTGGTTCTACCGAATAATTTGTATAATGACCGATCGGTATCGCCGTTTCTTTCGTATCAAAGGCATTAAAGATTTTCTCAGGAAAGTTGATATCGATATGATCCACTCTCAAACTGGAAATCTTTTTTTGCCCTACACGCTCTGTTTTGATGATTTTGGCTTCTTCTAATTTTTTGATATGCATCGTAATGATAGCGCTGCTTAAGCCTAACTCTTGTGCCAACTCTTTGACATTCATCTTGTTTTTAGCCAGCAATTGAATGATTTTGATTCGCACGTTACTGGCAAGTGCCTCATAGACAGGCAATGCTTCTTGATTGATTTCTAATTGCATCGTGTCACCTCCGCTTAAACTGTTTGATTTACTTGAATGTTAACATATTTGCTAATTTGTGTAAATAGCGTTGTTTATTTCGCTAGTTATTAATATATTTATTAATTAACATAGATATTATCCTTGATAAATTAATCAAAATATTGTTGACAGCGATTACAAATCAAGTTATGATTTATTTGTAAATTGAAAGTGTTTGCAAACATCAATTTCTATGTTTTGTTTTTGTGAATTGTTTATAGGCTTCTTTATAGGAAATATCTTAGGTGTTAGGAATTATTATGAGCAGTTAGTAAGGTCTTTTTTTAGAGAGGTCAATGAACAAATGTGATAACGTACCTGCAAATATCTATAAAACTTGAGAGGATGGAAAAGATGAACATCAAAAAGGTTATTTTTTCGGGAGCAGTTCTAGGTTTAAGTAGTTTGGTATTAGGGGCCTGCGGAAACAGTAATAATAGTTCTGGTGATGATAGCGGAAGTAAAGAAATTACGTTTATGTTTCGAGGCGGCGAGGACGAGAAGAAAGCCTATGAAACAGCAATTAAACAATTTGAGGAAGAAAATGATGTAAGCGTTAAGATTATTGCTACAGATGCTGATCAATATGCAACAAAGCTACAAGCGGCAATCTCAGGCGGTAATATGCCCGATGTTTTCTATGTAGAACAAAGCAATCTAATGGCTTACGTTGATAATGGTGTTTTGCTAGATATTACGGATGAAATTGAGAATTCAGATTTTGATCTTTCAAACATCTGGGAATATGGGGTAAATAGTTATCGGTATGATGGTGAAAAAGTTGGTAGCGGTGCTTTGTATGGATTACCAAAAGATGTTGGACCATTTGCTTTAGGATATAACAAAGACATGTTTAAGGAAGCTGGTATTGATTTGCCTGATACAGATACGCCTTATACATGGGATGAATTCGTTGAAGTATCTAAACAGTTAACGAAGGATTCTGATGGAGATGGAAATCTTGACCAATGGGCAACAGGATTTAACGTAAACTGGAGTTTACAAGCTTTTGTTTGGAGTAACGGAGCAGATTGGATCAACGAAGCCAAAGATACCGTTACTGTAGATACACCAGAATTTGCGGAAGCATTGCAATGGTTTGCGGATCTGCAAAATGTGCATGAACTCACCCCTTCAATTTCTGATGCACAAACATTGGATACGTATCAAAGATGGATGAATGGTGAGATTGCTTTCTTCCCTGTAGGACCTTGGGATATGAGTACGTATGCAGGATTGGATTTTGAGTATGACTTGATGCCTTGGCCAGCAGGCTCTACAGGTGAATCTGCAACGTATATCGGTTCTTTAGGTATTGGTGTTGCTAGCAAAACCAAACATCCAGAAGAAGCAGTGAAATTAGTTGAATATTTAAGTGCATCTGAAGAAGGTCAACAACAATTAGTAGACGCACAGATTCAAATTCCTAACCTGATTGATATGGCTGAAGAATGGGCTTCTGATACGGACAGTGTACCTAATAATAAACAGGAATTTATTGATATCGTCCAAGATTATGGTCGCGCATTGCCAGTGGCAACCACCTACAATGCAGAATGGTACGATGAATTCTTTATCAATATCCAACCTGTGTTAGATGGAGATCAAACGGCAGCGGATTATTTGAAAGAAGTTCAACCTAAGATGCAAGAAAAACTAGACTCAGCAATTCGCCAACAAGAAACAGCAAGATAGACTCACTGGGGTCACATATCTATGTGACCCCAAAGATTTTTATGGAGGGACGCGTAATGGAACAAGTGGAAATAAAAAAAACAAAAAATAAAAATAGTCTTTATGCAAAAGAGCACAAAGTTGCTTTCTTGTTCGTTCTACTTCCAGTTTTAGGATTTATTTTGTTTTCATTGATACCTTTGGGCTATTCGGTTTATGCTGCCTTTACAGATTGGAACGGTCTAGGGCAAATGAATTTTATCGGTCTTGAGAACTTTCAGAAGCTTTTTAGAGATGAGTACTTCTATAAGACGATGTTTAATACCGTCTTTTTGATGTTAGGGATTCCAATCGGTTTGATTTTGTCATTTATGCTAGCATCAGCACTGAGCAGAGGAATTAAAGGAACGACGATTTTTCGAACAATCTATTATATTCCAGTCATCTCATCATTAGCAGCCATTTCGATTTTGTGGCAATGGGCTTACAATGGTGATTTTGGTTTAGTCAATCAGGTCTTGGATATCTTCGGTATCAGCGGCCCTAACTGGTTGCAAAACCCATCAACAGTCAAACCGGCAATTATTATTATGTCTGTTTGGAAGGGCTTGGGCTATTCTATGCTCTTGTACTTGGCAGCGATTCAAAGTGTACCAAAAACCTTTTATGAAGCAGCAGAATTAGATGGTGCTTCTTCTTTTCAAAAGTTTCGCAATATCACTTGGCCGATGGTTAGACCAGTCACTTTCTTTTTAGTCGTTACGAATATTATCGGCGGCTCACAAATCTTTACGGAAATAAACATTATGACACCAACTGGCGGACCACAATATAGCAGTGCTACGGTCGTTTGGTATATCTGGCAAAAAGCTTTCAGAAATTGGCAAATGGGTTATGCAAGCAGTATGGCGTTGATTCTAGCAGTATTGGTTTTTGTGATAACAGCATTCCAATTCTATATGAACAATCGTTCAAGCTATAAATTAGATTAGGAGGGAAAAGAATGAAAAAACTGAAAATAAGCAACGTACTCATTATTTTAATTCTCTCCCTTGGAGCAGTTATTATGGTGGGGCCGTTACTTTGGATGATCTCAACATCGCTAAAAGACCGAGCTGGCGTCTTCCAGCTGCCACCTCAATGGATTCCAGACCCAGTACAATTTGATGCGTACAAACGTTTATCTGAGCTGGACACTTTGTTCTCAGGGATTAAAAATACAGTGATCGTTTCACTTTCTGTAACTGTTGTAGGTACTCTGACATCCAGTTTAGCTGCCTTCTCATTTGCCAAATTACGGATGCCGCATAAAGATGCGCTATTTCTAATCCTTTTAGCCGCTTTGATGATTCCCTATCCAGCGGTGATGATCCCGCAATTTATGATGTTCTCCCAAATTGGCTGGGTTGATACGTTATTACCATTGATCATTCCGGGAATGTTTGGGAATATCACGATGATTTTCTTTTTGCGACAATATTTATCTAATATTCCTGATTCGATCGTTGAGGCGGCAAAAATTGATGGTGCGGGCTATTTACAAACCTTTATCCAATTGATTTTCCCGTTGATTCGTCCAGCAGTTGCTGCTCAATTTATTTTATGGTTTATGGGCGCTTGGAATGACTACTTAGCACCATTGATCTACTTGAATAGTCCAGAAAAACAAACATTGCAAGTAGTGATCGCAAACCTAAATGCCGCCTATGCTATTCAAACGGATTATCCGTTGATTATGGCAGCTTCCGTTGTTTCATTACTTCCGGTTTTGATCGTATTTATTATTTTCCAAAAGCAAATTATCGAATCAGTTGCACTTTCTGGAATGAAAGGGTGAGTAGATGTTTCTAAAAGCAATGAACTGGCTAAATGCATTCGTACTTCTGATAGAACTAAATATTTTGTGGCTTCTAGGTATTTTAGCTGGTTTTTTTGTGGTCGGCTTTGTTCCAAGTACTGTTGCTGTCTTAACGATTCTAAATAAAGAGGATCTATTTACAGGCTATTACTCTTATATAGAAGTATTGACTTTATTTTGGAAAAACTATGTGTCAGCTATTCGCTTATACAAATGGCGGGTCTTTATATTTCCACTTATTCTAGGCATTCTCTATTTGGAATTACTGATTGTGCAGCAAAGTGATCTAATGAGAGCATTTTTCCAATGGCCACTTTTGTTTTTGTTCAGTTATGTGATTTTAGTATTGATCAATTTATCCTTAGTTACTCGATTGAGTAAAGATAAGTGGCGGAAAAAAGCCGTTTTTTCATTGACGAGTCCATTCTTGTTACCAAAAGAATCTTTTCTTTGTCTTTTGATGGTTCTTACATTTTCAATTGTTAGCATGGCGTATCATTGGTTCTTTTTTGTCGCAATTTCAATCTTTTTGTACAGTGCCAGCAAGTGCTTGTTGTCAGGCTATAGCAAGAAAGGATTGTTAAAATCATGATCAAAAAATTTCTTTTCTCGTGTGTTCCTCTAATGATTCTTTTATCTGGCTGTACTGCTTCTGCAGTTGAAGAAGTCTTATCCCCTCCTGAGTTTGCCGATGTTAGTGTCCATGACCCATCGGTGATCAAAGCGGATGATACGTTTTATATTATTGGTTCACATATGCAATTTGCCAAGTCTCAGGATTTGTTGAAGTGGGAGCAGATATCTAATTCAGTATCTGAAGATAGTCTATTTGAGAATATTCGAGAAGAATTGGCGGAAGAATTTGAGTACGCACAGACAGATACGTTATGGGCTAGTGATATCCAACAGTTTAAGAATGGAAAATACTATTTGTACTATTGTTTGTGTCAAGGGACTTCACCGCTATCGGTAATGGGAGTGGCGGTATCTGACTCAATTGAAGGTCCTTATGAAAAAGTCGAATCTTTTCTTTATTCAGGAACCTCTCCGCAGTTTGGTGAAGCGTACAATGCAGCGATTCATCCAAATGCGATCGATCCTCATGTTTTTTATGACAATGAAGGGAAATTATGGATGGTCTATGGATCATACTCAGGCGGGATTTTTATCCTAGAAATGGATGATGAAACGGGTTTGCCTAAAGATCGCAATTCTTACGGAACACATTTGATGGGCGGAAATCACAGTCGCATCGAAGCACCATACATTCAATATAATCAAGAAAATGGCTACTATTACTTGTTCACTTCATTTGGTGGGCTAGATGCAGACGGTGGATACAACCTTCGAGTCGCGCGGTCAAAGAAGCCCGATGGTCCTTATGAAGACAGCCAAGGAAATCCAATGGCTGAGGTCAAAGGGAAATTTGGAACGGTTTTTGATGACGCAAGTATTCAAGACTTCGGAACTAAAATTATGGGGAACTTCCTATATACCGAAAATACGAGCAATGAAGGGGTGGGCTATGTTTCGCCAGGTCACAACTCGACCTATTATGATGAAGAAACCAATCAATATTACTTGATTTTCCATACACGTTTTCCAAATAGCGGAGAATATCATTCTGTGAGAGTCCATCAAATGTTTTTCACAGAAGCAGGGTGGCCGGTTGTTTCTCCATTGAGATACAGCGAAGAAACGATTGCTGATTATACAAAGAATCAAGTTACGGGTGCCTATACGCTGATTTCCTTTGACAAGTTTTTAACGGATGATTTGAAAGAACCACAGGAAATTACAGTTGAAAAAAATGGCACGATCAATGGTGATCGCACTGGAACATGGGAACTAGCGGAAAAGAATAGTCAAGAAGATTCAAGTGTGGTTATAGATGGCACTGTTTATAAAGGGAAGTTTCTTTCCGGCTGGGATGAAAATCAGCAAAAGCAAGTAATGACATTTACAGGTACCTCAGAAGCAGGAGTACCATTATTTATTGTTAGGAATGAGGAGTAAGGTATGGCAAAAGCAAATGCAGAGACAATACAAAATCCAATCGTGTATGAACGAGCAGACCCTTGGGTATATTTACATTCCGATGGTTACTATTATTTTACAGGTTCAGTTCCTGGATATCAGTCGATTGAACTTAGACGAGCGAAAAGCCTCAATGAACTGGAAGATGCAGAGAGAAAGACGGTTTGGCAGGCACATGAATCGGGACCAATGAGTGAATTGATTTGGGCACCAGAAATTCATTTCATCGCTGATAAGTGGTATATCTATTTTGCCGCTAGTGATAATGAAGAGATCAGAAATGAAAATCATCATCATCGAATGTTCGTGATCGAAAATAATTCAAGTGACCCTTTTGAAGGGGAATGGGAAGAAAAAGGACAAGTCATCACGCAATTTGAAAGTTTTAGTTTAGATGCAACCGTGTTTGAACATCAGGAGAAACTTTATTATGTTTGGGCGCAACAAGATCCAAGAATTCCAGGAAACTCTAATCTTTATCTATCAGAAATGGAAAATCCATGGACACTAAAAGGGAAGCAGCTTTTACTATCGATCCCTGAATATCCTTGGGAACAGATTGGTTTCATGGTGAATGAGGGACCGGCCGTGCTTAAACGAAATGGTAAGATTTTTATCACTTATTCGGGCAGTGCTACAGATGAAAATTACACTATGGGATTATTGTGGACAGACGAAAATAGTGATTTATTAAATGGGTTTTCTTGGCAAAAATCCCAAGATCCAGTCTTTCAAACGTCAGAACGGAATTCTCAATATGGACCGGGGCATAACTCTTTTACAAAAGGGGCAGATGGTGAGGACATTTTAGTTTATCATGCAAGACCAGAAAAAAATCAGGCAGGCGATCCTCTGGCAAACCCGAATCGACATGCAGTTGCACAACCATTCACTTGGGATGAAAAAGGATTCCCAGTCTTTGGTGAGCCGGTCGCAAACAATAAATTAGAGATGAAGGTGAACTGATTGACGATTAACATTCAAAACACAAAATCAGGAACAACGATCAGTAAATATATCTACGGTCATTTTGCAGAGCATCTAGGCCGTTGTATCTATGAAGGATTATACGTTGGAGAAGATTCGCCGATCCCAAATAAAAATGGGATGCGGATTGATGTGGTTGAAGCACTGAAAAACATTCAAATCCCTGTGCTACGTTGGCCAGGCGGCTGCTTCGCCGATGAATACCATTGGATAGACGGGATTGGTCCTAAAGAAAACCGCAAAACGATGGTCAACACCCACTGGGGCGGCGTGACTGAAAACAATCATTTCGGGACCCATGAATTTTTTGAATTGATCAAGCAGTTGGAATGTGATGCGTATGTCAACGGCAATGTCGGCAGCGGAACGGTGCAAGAAATGTCGGAATGGGTGGAATACATCACGATGGATGGCATTTCTCCGATGGCTGATCTTCGCAGAGAAAATGGCCATGAAGAAGCGTGGGAAATGAAATTTTTTGGCGTAGGAAACGAAAACTGGGGCTGCGGCGGCAATATGCGGCCAGAGTATTATGCGGATCTGTATCGCCGCTATCAAACCTATGTCCGCCAATACGGCGAAAAAAAAATCTACAAAGTCGCCGGCGGAGCGAATGTCGCAGACTATCATTGGACAGAAACGCTGATGAAAAACGCCCATTGGTTGATGGACGGCCTAAGCTTGCACTACTACGTTCATCCGCAAGGCTGGGAAGAGAAAGGTAGCGCCTTGGAATTTGATGAGGCAGAGTGGCAAGTGACCTGTGAAAAAGCAGCCTACATGGATGAATTATTGACCCGCCACAGCGCGATTATGGACCAGTATGACCCAGAACAGCGTGTGGGAATCATTGTTGATGAATGGGGCACTTGGTTCTCAGCAGAACCTGGTACGAATCCAGGCTTCTTATACCAACAAAATACGATCCGTGATGCCATGGTCGCAGCGATCACCTTGAATATTTTCCATAAACATGCCAAGCGAGTGCATATGGCAAATATCGCACAAACCGTCAACGTCCTGCAGGCGATGATTTTGACAGATGGCGAACAAATGGTGAAAACCCCAAGCTATCATGTCTTTGATTTGTACAAAGTCCATCAAGATGCTGAAACCATTGATAGCCATGGAACCAGCAGCGATACCATTACGTATACGATTTCGAAAAAAGAAGATACGATCCATCTATCGGTTTGTAATTTTGCTACCCAAGGCACGGAAGAATTATCCTTCTCCCTTGAAACAGCGATCAATGAAGTGAAAGAAGCTCGTTATATCGTGGGGAACAAAATGAACGCACACAATGATTTTGATCATCCTGAAGATGTGGTGATCCAAGACTTCACCGCTTACAATGTTGAAGAGAACAAAGTCAGCTTGCGGGTGCCAGCAATGAGTGTTCTAACGATCTCATTGACAGTCTGATCCCATGACTTGTAAAGGATGCGAAGTGAAAGATGCTGCGGCAGCAGCACAGGAAGACATTGAATCCTTGATTGCAGAACAACTTTCTTTAGAAAGCGACTTGGCTTCGCCGGAGATCGTCAGTAGGAGAATCGTTGTTTGTGAGACTTGTCCATTGCGATTGAATCATACCTGTACCAAATGCGGCTGCTTTTATCGGTTTCGCGCAAATTTAGCTAAGAAAAACTGTCCTGCAGGAATGTGGGAACAAACAGGACAGCTCGTCAAGTAGCTGTCCTGTTTTTATAAAATAGAATAAATCAATTAGGGGATGAGGGAAGACATGACAGCGATCAATGGGGTTCATGATCCTACGATTATTGAACATGAAGGCACCTTTTATTTATATTCAACGGACACACAACAGCCCAAAACGGCTGGTGTACCAATTCGTCGTTCAAAAGATTTGATCCATTGGCAATTTGAGAAACAGGCATTGTCAGAAATGCCTGAACCAGCAGTAAAATGGAGCAAGGCTCAAGGACTATGGGCACCGGAAGTTATTCGCTATAAGGACGAATTCCGTATGTATTATTCTGCTTCGACATTCGGCAGTACCACTTCTTTTATTGGCTTAGCTACAGCAACAGATCCTTTGGGCCCTTGGGAAGATCAAGGAGAGGTTATTAAAACCAATGCTACTCTTGCACAGCATAACGCGATCGATGCCAATATTGCTTTTGACCGCTCGGGTGAACAGTGGTTTGTCTATGGTTCTTTCTTTGGCGGAATCTATATTGCTCCATTGAACAAAGAAACTGGAAAACTTCAAGAAAAGAGCTATGGCCAACGGATTGCTTTTCGTCCGAAAACAGTTGATACTGCTATTGAAGGCCCATTTGTCTATTATCATCCTGAAACCGATTATTATTATTTGTTTGTTTCTTTCGATTCCCTTAACGATTCGTATAATATCCGTGTCGCCCGAGCAAAAGAAATTACGGGGCCATATCTGGACTGGCATGGTACGGCCATGACGGATCAAGAGAAGACGCCAACCGAAGTAGGAACCAAACTGTTGGGCAGTTATCAGTTCTCAGAAGAACCAGTTGTATACGCTCCTGGTCATAATTCGATCTTTACGCAATCCAATAAAGAAAGCTTCGTTGTGCATCATGCACGGAGAAAACCCTTCAGTGACCAATTCTATTTACAAATACGTAAACTCTATTGGCTAGAATCAGGTTGGCCAGTAATCTCTGCTTCAATCTATCAGGGAAGTGTTTCACGAATGCCAGAGCAGGAAACTCTGTTAGGAACGTGGGAAATCATCCAATTTGATCACGAGTCTCAAGTTATATCTTCTCAACAGCAAGAAATAACAGCATTAAAAAAAGAAGGACGAAGTTACTTGTGGGGAGAAAATGAATTTGTCCCATATTATGAGTACATCGACCAAAAAGAAAGGTTGTTTTTATCTGGAATCAATGATCAAGGCGTTGCGTTTCTTGGTCGAAAAGTGTACGAAGAATAAAAAATAAGCAGCACAATGGGCAGGTTGCATTGTGCTGCTTATAAACGTATACTGCTGCCGGTTTTACTAAATACTGCCTTTGAATAATCGGACACCATGAGTAGGAACCTCAGCATTGGCAATTGTTTGTTCTTTTTGTTGCCATAACTCAGTGCCGCTTTTAATTGGTAGTAAAGCAGCGATCGATTTTGGGATGGTTTGCGTTTGATCAGAAACATTGAAAATGGCATAGTAGACGGCTGTGTCGCTCAACGCCTCCCAAATGATCCACTCTTGATCACGATAGAACTCTTTTTTCGTATGGATTCTTCGATACATTTCTAAGACTTCAGTATTCGTCAATAAACGTAACGTAAAGGGATCGATGTCTGGTAAAGTACCACCGAACATCAATGGAGATTGGAAGATCGTCCATAAACTCATCAATAAGTATTGCTCGTCTTCCGTAAAACGTGTCCAGCTATCACCACCGCCACCATCAACTGCCCGAATGCCGATATGACCCAACGGCAGCATATCACAGTCAGGCCAGTTACCTGGACGGACGAAAGGTGCCCACTCTGCTGCTCGGTCAAACATGGCGTAAAGGGCGTCCCAATGATCCCAAAAGTCATCCGTCAAGCGCCACATATTGGCATGATTTTGAAAGAAACTACCATTTTTGAGGGCAGCTGGTCCGGGAGACAAAGAAAGGACGATCTCTCGACCCGATCGATCGATCGCACGGCGAATCGCTTTGATTTCTGCTTTATGGGCATCACCGTAAATTTTCGAATCGCCGATATCATCCACCTTTATAAAGTCAACACCCCAAGAAGCATATAATTCGAGCAAAGAATCATAATAAAGCTGTCCTTCAGGCAATGAAACATCGACCCCATACATATCGGAATTCCAAGGGCAGATTGAATTCATAGCAATGTCCCGTGCCCGTTTATCTGTTCCTTTGATCGGCGTATTTTGATGAACTGCTTGTCGTGGAATGCCGCGCATGATATGGATACCAAACTTCAGCCCTTTTTGATGCAGATAGTCACCAAGTTTTTTGAAACCAGCGCCATCTTTTGCTGAAGGGAAACGGTTCTCAGCAGGAATCAAGCGAGAATAGTCGTCCATACACAACGGATAAAAATCATTGTACCTTGTAGACTTTGCTTCTGGTTCGCTCCATTGAATATCCACGACGACGTACTCCCAACCATAAGCTTTCAAATGCTCTGCCATAAAATCTGCATGGGCGATCACTTCTGCTTCGGTTACAGAAGCGCCATAGCAGTCCCAAGAATTCCATCCCATTGGGGGTGTTTGTGCAAAATGTAAAAAAGACATTGATTTCCTCCTAGTACGTTTTTCTTATAGTATAGTAAGCAATAAAAAAGAGAGGGAAAGTTTTGTCTACTAGAAATAAAAAAGAAAGAAATCGTCAACGAATGAAAAAGGAGTTGATCAATGGTGTTTCCACAAGAAACAAACTATGCGAAGATTACAGCATACTATAGTGTTGCCCTTGAGCGTTTTTCCATGGATCCACATCAACACCCAGCGTGTGAGATCATGTTTGTGACCAAAGGGAAGTGTAAGATAAAGGTGCAAGATCAAGTAATTGTTCTGGAAAGAAATGATTTCGTTTTCATAAATACGTTTGTGGAACACGCCTTATTCGTTGAAGGAGATTCCTGCACATTACTGAATATTGAATTTCTTCTGAGTGAGACGCCGTCCGCCCTTTGTGTTCGTGATGTTTTTGCATACATCAAAGGAAATTTACAATGGAATGAGCCTTACGCGAAAAGTCGCGATGTCCGCCAATTTGGACAAGCGATCAAGTCATTGCTACAACTGCTAATGATCGATGATACTCAGGAGCAACCGTCTGCTGAACGGCAATTTACGATCGAGCTCTTGTTTAAGCGGATGTTGATGGAATTAGCCTTTTCATTACGTACGAAAGAAACCAAACGGGGCAATTGCTATGTGAACGCTGCGATCAACTATATTCAACAGCATTTTGATGAAGACATTCAAGTCTCCCAAATCGCAGCGGCGGTGGGGATTACGAAAGCCTACTTGCATAAACTCTTTCATGAGCAACTGGGAGTGACGGTCAACCATTTCCTCACTAGTGAGCGTCTGAAGCAGGCAGCATTTTTACTAAGCAATAGTCAGCTGCCGATCGTCGAAATTGCCGCTCAAGCAGGATTCAACAGCAGGCAGCACTTTACCAATACCTTTAAACAGAAAAAAGGCATGAGTCCTAAAGCCTACCAGCTCTTATATAAGCAAACGATCAAAGAGGAGGCAGGGCAACATATCACAGGAGAGGATCCGAACTTTTTATTAATGAAGTAAATATGAAACGAATGATCAAGCATAAAAAAGTAAAAGAACAGGAGAACGAAATGAAAGAATTCGCATTAAACAAGATCCAGCTCACGGACGAGTTTTGGCAAGGATACCAAGAGCTTGTTCGCAAAGAAACGATTCCTTACCAATACCAAGTCCTAAATGATGAAATCGATGTAGATGTTCAAGCAGAACGGGAAGATCCTAATTTGCCAGCTGGGAAAAGCCATGCCTTGGCGAATTTTCGCATCGCTGCAGGGCAAATGGAAGGAGAACATTTTGGCTGGTTTTTCCAAGATAGCGATGTCTACAAATGGATCGAGTCGGCTGGGTATAGCTTGTTGAATACCAGCGATCCGCAATTGGAAAAGACAGTAGATGAAGTGATTGACTTAGTTGCTGCGGCGCAAGAAGCGGATGGCTACTTAAATACCTTCTTTCAATTGACCCGACCGAAGTTAAAATACCGTCAGTTGTATTTCAGTCATGAACTTTATTGTGCGGGGCATCTAGTCGAAGCGGCTATCGCTTATGATCAAGCAACAGGCAAGGATAAATTACTGACCGTGGCAGAGAAAAATATCGCCAATATTTGCACGCATTTTGGGCGGGAGCCTGGAAAAATTCAAGGTGCAGATGGCCATCAAGAGATCGAATTGGCGTTGGTGCGTTTGTATGAATACACTGGTAAACAAACCTATTTGACATTAGCTGATTTTTTTCTTGAAGTACGTGGGGAAGATCCTGCCTTTTACGAAAAAGAAATTTTGAAAAACCAAGCGGATGGCTTATCAGATGAAACGCCAAGGGTAGACCTCACCTACTTACAAGCCTACGATCAACCTAAAAAGCAGCATGAAGCCAAAGGTCATGCGGTACGAATGCTGTATATGGCAAGCGGGATGGCAAAAGTCGCCCAGCATACTCAAGACCAAGCATTAAGAGGCGCTTGCGAAGCGATTTGGGAAGACATCGCCTGTAAGAAAATGTATGTGACCGGGGGCGTCGGCTCAACCGTTCACGGGGAAGCCTTTGTCGGTCCCTATGATTTGCCCAATGATACGATGTATTGTGAAACTTGTGCAGCTATTGCATTGGTGCAATTTTCTTTTGAGCTGTTCAAACTAACCAATGAACCGAAATATTTAGCGACGATGGAACGAGCGTTGTATAATAGCGTTCTTTCTGGTGCGGCAATTGACGGCAAACACTTTTTCTACGTGAATCCTTTGGAGGTCAATCCACAACGAGATCAGGAAAATCCTGACAAAGGCCACGTCAAAGCCCAACGACCTGATTGGCTCGGTTGTGCGTGTTGTCCGCCCAATTTTGCGCGGATGGTCGCTTCGCTGCAGCGCTTAGTTTACACTTGCGATCAAGAAAAGCTTTACGTGAATTTATTTGTGGCAAGCCGTTTAGAAGAACCTGACCAATTTACGTTTGAACAAACAGGCGGGTTTCCTTTTACAGAGGACCTCACGATTCGCTATCAAGGTATTCCAAAGACGCTCATCATCCACAAACCTAACGGACTAAGTAAGTTTCAAATCGATAGTGAACACGAATGGCAGGAGACGAACGAGGCAATCATCTTTGAGGCAGTCGAAAACGTGACGGCCAATATCCGTTTTGAACAACCATTGCAAATCTTGCGTGCGAATCCTCAGGTTATTCAAGCTATCAATCAAGTCGCATTGCAACGAGGACCCTTCGTGTATTGCATAGAAGAAGCCGACAATGGTCAAGCACTCTGGCGTTGCCGCATCGACCCACAAGCGCTGGAGGCGACCTTTGCGAAAGAGGATACGTTGTTGCCAACTACTTTACGTTTGGCGATCAAAGGCTACCAAAGCGAAGAATGGTCGGGAACAACCCTTTACGAAGAACGAGCGGAAACGGTCATACCTCGTACGTGGCAACTGATCCCATACCATTTATGGGGCAATCGGGGCATAGGCGAAATGCGCGTTTGGCTGCCACTCGTTGTAAAGGAGTAAGAAGTAAGCAGGGCCAAAGAGCTTTCCTAAAAGGAGGCTCTTTTTTCTTCGAAACCTAACCTTCTTGGATTTGTTGCATGATTTCTTTAATTTGTTCCTATATTACTACCTTTGAAAGCGTTATCGTTTTAGTGTAGGAATGTTGGCGGGTTTATGTAAAACAAGGAGGAAGAAGTGTGACAAGGAAAATCAGTAAAGTTGGCGTATCTTTGTTGGTATTGGCAGCGGCAACGGCAATCGGCGGCTGCACCCAAAGTGAGGCGAAGACAACTGGAAAAGTCGTTTACCAAGAAACAGCCAAAAGTACGTTGGAAAAAGCGATGGACAATCAGCCGGAGTCGTCTTATTGGTTCCCAGAGGATTTGTTGGCATGGTCTTTTGAAAAAGATCCAGATGCGAAATACAATACCAGCGTTGTTCCATTAGCGCAGCGGGCAGCTAAAGAGACGTTGCCGAAGATGAATGACACGCAAACGGCAGAAACCAAAGTCGTGGCGCTTTCGATCATGAATAGCAGTACGAGCGGCAATGCACCACGTGGGATCAATACCTTTGATGCCAATGTCTTTTCTTATTGGCAATACATCGATCAATTGGTTTATTGGGGCGGCTCTTCTGGCGAAGGGATCATCGTACCGCCAAGTCCTGATGTAACAGATGCTGCTCATAGGAATGGCGTGCCTGTTTTAGGAACGATCTTCTTTCCGCAAACTGCCCATGGTGGGAAGCTGGAATGGCTAGATACGTTTTTAGCTAAGGATGAGGACGGCAATTTTCCGATCGTAGAAAAAATGATCGAAGTTGCCAATACGTATGGCTTTGATGGCTGGTTCATCAACCAAGAAACCGATACGGCGGTCACTAGTTTTGATGATGCAGCGGAAGGTGTCGAACAATCGGGGACTGATGGTAAGGGACTAAATGAAAGCCACGCCAAAGCGATGCAAGAATTGATCGCCCAATTCAAAGAACAAGCCGACGAGCATTTAGAGATCATGTGGTATGATTCCATGACGAGTGATGGGAAAATGGATTGGCAAAACGCGTTGACGGATAAGAACAAAGCCTATTTGGTGGATGCAGAGATGAACCCATTGGCAGATAGTATGTTCTTGAATTTCTGGTGGACTACTGACAAACTGGCGGACAAAGAGTTGCTGAAGGCCTCCAATGAAAAAGCCCGTGAAATCGGTGTCGATCCTTACGATCTTTTTGCTGGGATCGATGTACAAGAAAATGGCTATGCAACGCCTGTGCGCTGGGATCTGTTTACGGATGAAAAAGGCGTTCCTTATACCTCATTGGGCCTGTATGTGCCTAGCTGGACCTATTCTTCTGCTAGTACGCCGGATGATTTCCAAAGCAAAGAGAATGCTTTTTGGGTCAATAACACGGGCGATCCTCGGGAAAGCCAGCTGCCAGAAGCGACAGAGTGGCCTGGAATCTCCACGTATGCCCTGGAACAGACCGCTATCACAGAGCTGCCTTTTGTGACGAATTTTAGTCTGGGGAATGGCTACAACTATTTTATCGACGGAGAAAAAGTGTCCAGCCGCAATTGGAACAACCGAAGCTTGCAAGCTGTTTTGCCGACCTATCGTTGGGTCTTTGACCACGGAAAAGACAATGATTTGGCTGTATCAATCAATTATGCGGATGCCTATAATGGCGGAAATGCACTGAAACTACGTGGACAGATGACAAAAGGCAGTACCAGTCACATGGCATTGTATCAGACAGCATTTCCTGTGACGAAAAAGACGAAGCTGACGACGACTGTCAAAGCAACGGTACCGACAGCTCTTGATTTGGTCGTGACCTTAGCCGATGGTTCGACACAAACGATCAAAGGAGACAAAGAGGTCGCAGCAGACTGGACGACGATTACTTACTCATTGAAAGACATCAAAGGGGAAGTGACAGCGATCGGTTATGACATAACCACTGAAGAGACCAGTGATGTCTATGAGTTGAATCTAGGGCAATTAACGATCGGAGATCAGAAAGCGGAGAAATTCGCTGCCGAAGCATTGACGGTTGAGGATGTGCTCTTTGATGAGGAAGAGGGCAACTATGCGGGTGTCCGTTTAACGTGGGAAGCTGCCAAGGACAAGACAGCTGCGGTTTATGAGGTCTACCAATTGAACGATGACGGCTCACGCTCCTTCTTAGCAGCTACGCCAGCAACCAACCACTATTTGAATGCCGTTGAACGACCAAAAGGGACGAAAACCAAGTTCGCGGTGGTGGCAGTGGATCGCTATGGCAATCGCGGCAAGCTATCCGATACGGTGGAGATCACTTGGCCGAACAATCAGCTACCAAAAGCAGCCTTTACAGCCTCTAAAACTTTAGCGGCACCGGGGGAAACGATCACCTTCACGAATACCTCATCTGCGAATGCCGAAGCATTTGAATGGACGTTTGAAGGCGGCGATATCACCAGCAGTACAGAAGAAAATTCCCAAGTGACCTATTCGGAACCAGGTACCTACAAAGTCACGCTTGTTGCCAAAAACGAAGCAGGAGAGACCCCTCTGGAAATGGCGGGATTGATCACGATTTCTGCTGATGCGCCGAAAGAGTTGCTGCTGCTTTCAAAAGATGCCGAAGCAACTGCTTCATCGTTTGTCAATGATGCCGAAGCACCAGCTTTTGCCCTGGATGGTGATTTGAGTACGAAGTGGTGTGCGACAGGCAATGCGCCTCATGAGTTGATGATCGATCTCGGTCGACCACAAACGGTCAGTGAAGTACGCCTCGCCCATGCGGAAGCTGGTGGAGAAGGCCCAGACATGAATACGCGGGCGTATACGGTGCTCGTCAGTGAAGATGGCAAAGACTATGAGCCAGTTTCACGAACGTTGAAAAATGAAGCGGGCAATAGCACCAATACGTTTGCCGTCAAGAAGGTGCAATATGTAAAAATCAGTATCGATAAACCAACACAAGGAGCAGACTCAGCAGCCCGAATCTATGAAGTCGAAGTATACGGAATGGATAAATAGCAAAAAAGAGCAGGGCGTTAACCCTAAGAAGGGAAGCGGCTGAAGCGATACTTTTCTGAAAAATGACCGAACCAAAAAAGCCGTTGCGACCAATAAATGGTCACAACGGCTTTTGCTTTTTTCCAATAAGTTTAGCGTGAAGTACGGCTGGCTGGATCTAAGCGGCGTTCAATAAAGCTTAATCCAAGATCCGTAATGATCGCCATCAAGGCAGTTGGTAAAGCACCGGCTAAGATGATCGATGCACCATCTGTCGCATTGGTTCCGCGGATGATGATGTCCCCCAGTCCACCAGCGCCAACGAAAGCGCCAATAGCGGTGATACCGATCGCCACGACTAAGGCGTTTCGAATCCCTGCCATGATCACCGAAACAGACAATGGCAATTCGATCATATACAATCGCTGCCAGCTAGTCATCCCCATCCCTTTGCCGACATCTAACGTATTGCGGTCGACTTGGCGCATGCCGGTATAGGTATTTTTGATGATCGGTAACAAAGAATAAAGGAAAATCGTTAAAATCACGACATTCACACCTAAGCCCATGCCGATCATTAAAATCGAGATCATCGCTAAAGATGGAATCGTCTGGATGATATTGGCGAAACGAATCACCCAATCTGCCAAACGCATTTTTTTAGAAATCAAGATCCCGATTGGAATCCCGACGATCGAGGCAAAAAGTACCCCGTAGATTGAAATCAAGAAGTGACGAATGAACTGAGCAAAAACATAGCCGCCATTTTCTTGAAAATAGAAAAGAAATTGTTGGAATAAATTCATGTCTGCCATTTCGTCACTCTCCTTCGAAGTAATTATTTTCTTCTAAGAAACGTTCGGCAACTACCGTTGGTTCTAGAAGGTCATTATCCACTTGGTAATTCAATTCTTGCATTTTTTCGGTATCGATTTTGCCTGCTAATTTGTTCAGGGCATCGCCGATTTCAGGTGTTTCTTTCAACAATTTGTCATCGACGATCGGTGCGGCATCATAAGGCGGGAAGAAGTTTAGATCGTCTTCTAGCATCACGAGATCGTAACTGCCGATCCGGCCGTCGGTTGAGTACCCTAAAACGATATCCATTTTTCCGTTATCAACAGCATCATAGACGAGACCGATCTGCATCGGTAGGATATTTTGGAAAGAGAACCCATAGGCTTTCTGGAAGCCATCGTACCCATCGCCGACCCGTGTGATCCACGCGGTATCGACCCCTGCAACCAATTGATCTGCGACATCTTTCAAGTCACTGACTTTTTCCAATCCGTATTCTTCGGCAGTGTCTTTCCTGACAAGAAAGACATACGTGTTATCAAAGCCGTAAGAAGGGAACCAAGTCTGTTGGTACCGTTGCTCAAATTCTGATTTGACTTTGTCAAAGGCGGCTTGCGGATCAGATTCTGGTTCCAAACCTAACGTCGTGGTCAAGTCAGTTCCTGTGTAGCGAGCAGCTGAGATCGACGCATCGCCATTCATCATCGCTTGGTGATTGATGGTCGTTGTTGCTAAGTTGTTAATGACGGTTGTGTTTTTATCCGTATAGTGTTCGACCATACCGGCAACCACTGCGCCAAGAATTTGGGCTTCGGAAGTGATCCCACCTGTGATCGCCACGGTATTCTCATCAGAAGTCGAGGCTAAACCGGGAAAGGAACAGCCGGACAGTAAAGCGACACCTAAGGAAAACAACAGCGCTAATTTTGAAGTTTTTTTCATTACGCATCCCCCCTTAAGGCAGCTGGTGTCAGTTTGTTTTCTAACAAACCCAGTAACCAGTCAGCTAATAAAGCAAAGATCGTCACTGGAATCGTCCCAGCAAAAATCAAAGGCGGTTGGTAGTTGTTTAGTCCGCTAAAGATCAAATCACCAAGTCCACCGGCGCCAATGTAAGAAGCCAAGGTAGCCCAGGCTAAAACATACACGGCCGATAAGCGGATCCCTGCCATGATCGTTGGGATCGCTAGGGGTAATTCCACACTGATGATCGACTGCAAGTTGGTCATCCCCATCCCTTTGGCAACATCGCGGTAATTCCAATCGACTTTTTTCATTCCAATGTAGGTATTTCGCAAAATCGGCAACAAGGAATAAATGAAAAGAGCGACGATAGCAGGGACTTTTCCGACACCTAAAATCGGGATCATCAATGCCAATAGTGCCAAAGAAGGCACGGTTTGCAGCGCACTGGTGATGCCGATCACGACCGTTGCTGCTTTGGGGAAACGGGTCAAGATCACACCGATCGGTACAGCAACAAGAATCCCTAAGAGCAAAGCCGCAAAGGAGATATACAAATGTTCGAGACTTTTGGTGACCAATTGGCCGCCATATTCATTAAAGAAGCTTTGCATGCGCTAGACCTCCTCAGTTTCTTCAGGTTTCGCCGACTCAATGGCTTCCATGATCGATGGCTCATCGCCCCAAATCACGTCATAAACGATATCAACTAAGGAAGCACGGGTCAAAATCCCGACTAAATGTTTGTCGGCATCTACTACCGGCACATATTTTAAGCCCCGTTTTAAGATGCGTTGCAAGGTATCCCGCAACAAGGCGGTTTCGCGAACGAAAAAGACATCTTTGTTCAAGATATCGCCGACACTAGTAACTTTGCCACGGTTGCGGTCGATGGATTCGACATCGATGTAGCCTTTTAGCACGTTGCTATTGTCGGTAACAAGCAAGGTATCGACCCGTTTTTCCCGCATCAAGTGAATCGCTTCTTGTAAGGATTTTTCTGGTGTGATAGCGATCGGGGTATTTAACATTACGTCTTTGACTGGCGTCGTGTCAGGTTTTGCTTGTAACAAGCGGTCTTCACCGATCAACTCTTCCACAAACGGTGTTGCTGGGTGTTGCAGAATATTTTCTGGTGTATCAAATTGAATGACTTTTCCTTCACTCATGATCACGATACGGCTAGCAAGCTTCAATGCTTCGTCCATATCATGGGTAACGAAGACGACGGTTTTTCCAAGCCGTTCTTGCAAGTCTTTGACCAAATCTTGTAGGGAATCACGAGTGATTGGGTCTAGTGCGCCAAAAGGCTCATCCATTAAAATGACATCTTGGTCAGCTGCCAAGGCACGGACAACACCGATCCGTTGCTGTTGCCCCCCAGACAATTCGTTGGGGTAACGGTCGAGCATTTCTCGCGGCAATTCCACCAAGTCGATCATGCGCTCGGCAGTTTTGTTGCGTTCTTCTTGGCTGACTTTTAACAATTTTTGAACCAATGTGATGTTTTCCCGAATCGTCATGTGAGGCATCAAACCGATGCTTTGGATCACATAGCCGATTTGACGGCGCAATTCCACGGGGTTGATCTCTGTAACACTTTTTCCATTGATCAAGATTTTTCCTTTAGAAGGATCCGTCATACGGTTGATCATCCGCATACAAGTCGTCTTTCCGCTACCACTTGTCCCGATGAAGCAAATGAATTCGCCTTTTTCAAAGGAAAGATTCACATCTTCAACAGCGACTTTACCACCTTTGTAAATTTTGGATACCTGCTGAAACTCAATCATGATGTCACCTCTATTTTTATTTAAGCAATCTGAATAATGGCTTATAATCTGTACTAAGTATGCCGAAAAGTCACGTGTTATTCAAATAATCTGCCCATTTTTTTCATAATTGTATAGACAAAACTGAAAATAGCGCCATAAGCAAGTCCAAATTAAGGAGCGATGCATAGAGAAAAGAAGCAGCGGAAATATGTCGTTATTTTTCATTGGGAAAAGGGGTGCTTTTTTGTAGAACGCCTTGGCAGCAGTCTCTTTATTTTTTTCTAAGAAAGGGCAGAATTAAAAGCTGTTTTTTCAATTTTTATAAAAACATGCTAGAATAGAGAAGAATTTAGGGAAAGAGAGGAACAACATGCTTACAACTGAAGATTTTGATTTTGACTTACCGGAAGAACTGATCGCTCAAACGCCATTAAGTGATCGCTCAAGTTCCCGTTTATTAGTGGTTGACCGCGAGACTGGCAAATTTGAGGACAAGCACTTCTATAACATCATTGATGAATTGGCACCCGGTGATGCCTTGGTGATGAATGATACGCGGGTGCTACCAGCTCGTATTTATGGCGAAAAACAAGAAACAGGTGCCCATCTGGAAATCCTTTTACTGAACAATATTGAAGGGGATACGTGGGAAACCTTGATCAAGCCAGCCAAAAGAGCCAAAGTCGGCACGAAGATCACCTTCGGCGACGGACGATTAGAGGCAGTGGTGGAAGAAGAGCTCGATCACGGCGGCCGGATCATTCGTTTTCAATACAAAGGAATCTTTTTAGAGATTCTGGAATCACTTGGCGAAATGCCGTTACCGCCTTACATCAAAGAACGGCTAGAAGACCCAGACCGCTATCAAACGGTTTATGCCAAAGAAAACGGCTCAGCGGCCGCACCAACTGCCGGCTTGCATTTTACCCCAGAATTGCTAGAGCAGATTGCAGCGAAAGGCGTCAAGCTGGTTTATCTGACTTTGCACGTTGGTTTAGGAACGTTTCGTCCAGTCAGTGTCGATAATATCGCTGATCATGAGATGCACAGCGAATTTTACCGTTTGACAGAAGAAGCTGCCGCACAATTGAACGAGGTTCGGGCAAATGGTGGCAAGATCGTTGCAGTCGGAACGACTTCGATCCGTACATTAGAAACCATTGGGACTAAGTTTGATGGGCAAATCAAAGCCGATAGTGGGTGGACGAGTATTTTTATCACGCCAGGCTATCAGTTTAAAATCGTGGAAGCTTTTTCTACCAATTTCCACCTACCAAAATCAACCTTAGTGATGTTAGTCAGTGCCTTTGCAGGACGCGACCTAACACTTTCTGCCTACCAGCATGCCATCGATGAGCGATATCGCTTCTTTAGCTTTGGCGATGCGATGTTCTTAAAATAAACAAAAAAACTGAGCGACGTAAGCGGCTCTTTAAGTTGAATCAATTTCTCAACTTTTAGAACTGCTTTTTTTTGTCGCCCAGCTTACTACTAGAGGAAGGTATAAGTGGTGGTCGCTTTTTGTGGTCCATGCAAAGCAATGTTTCTCGAAAATTTGTTTTCATTTACAAACTTACACATGTTTCGTGTATTCCGATACAAAATGAGACGTATCATTTTTCGATATGGAAATGTTCGATCCTTGTTACGTTTTTCTTCTTGTTACTTTACACGTTTGGTACTAGGTGAAACTTGTACGTTCAACAACTTTTAGTAGATTGAGTTTGCGATATTTACGAAAACCACCAACAGAGTTGCTACCTTCCTTACACTTATACTATAACACGAAACGGAAGCGTTTGCAAAAGAAAACGATTCTTTTCTTCAAAAAAAAAGACCGGCGAACCGATCTTTTAAGCAAGTGCTCGTTTAGGCAGATTGTCATAGAATGCTGCTTTGGTTGCACTGATGTATGGCGTCAACCATAAGTAGCCAATTCCTGCTGTCATGATGGCCAAAATGTGCCAGCCGATGAAGCTCAGATCAAGGATGAACAGTTGACCTTTGTAGCCTTTCATTAAATGACGGCTCCCCGTGATACAGATGAGAAAATCTGGCCGCATGCCCGTTTCTTCATAGGTATCATAAAAGACAAAATACGCTTGAGAATAAGAATAAGCTTTAATGATCCCTGGAATGATAAACAGGAATGTCCACAGTGTCGTGAAAATAGTCGACAGAATATAGATGACGATGATCCCTAACACGAAAGCGCCACTGAAGCCACGAAAGACATCAGAAAAAGGCTGGATCGATTGCTTCTTACCGCGTAAAATGTCAAGGAAAGTCCAAGAGATCCCAGCACCGAATAAGGCAGAAAATAGACCGCTGATCAAACCGCCACCACTGCCGCCGCCACTTCCTCCTGCGGAATTGACTGCATCAGTGGAACCAAGATCATTAAACATACCGCTTTGATACAATGGAATAACAGCAAGAACGATAATGACGAGTGCGATAGCGATCGAGATCAAAGTCGGTACAATACACATCAAAACACTGTCTTTCCAGCGGCCTCTCAGGATTGCTTTTGCTTCTGCTTTTAGTTCTCTATTTGATTTCATTTCAAAAAACCTCCCTTCAATATAAATAACATGATAGCAAACTTTCGCTAAATCTTCAAAAAAAAGTAATAGATGTTTCGCATAACTAGGAGAAAATACTCTTAGTTTCTTTAAACTTCCTTGCAAAATGTAAGGGCAACCCTTATCATAGATAGCGTTGCACAGTTAATTGAGTTTAGAGAGAAAGTAGGGAAATGAATGACGGAACCAGCCATTCGTTATCGTCTGATAAAGAAAGAAAAGCATACCGGTGCCCGTTTAGGCGAACTGATCACGCCTCACGGAACCTTTCCAACGCCAATGTTCATGCCAGTCGGCACATTAGCAACGGTTAAAACCCTTGCCCCTGAAGAGTTGAAAGAAATGGGTGCAGGCGTCATTTTAAGCAATACCTATCACTTGTGGTTGCGTCCAGGAGAAGACATTGTTGCAGAAGCAGGCGGCTTACATAAATTTATGAATTGGGATCAACCGATCTTAACAGATTCAGGTGGTTTCCAAGTCTTTTCATTAGCCGAAATGCGCAACATCGTCGAAGAAGGTGTCCATTTCAAAAACCATTTGAATGGGTCGAAAATGTTTTTATCTCCTGAAAAAGCGATTGATATCCAAAACAAATTAGGATCAGATATCATGATGAGTTTTGATGAGTGTCCGCCATTTGATGAAAGCTATGACTACGTCAAAAAATCGGTGGAACGGACGTCTCGCTGGGCAGAACGTGGCTTGAAAGCTCATGCCAATCCAGATCGTCAAGGCTTGTTTGGGATCATTCAAGGTGCAGGCTTTGAAGACTTGCGCAAGCAGAGTGCCCAAGACTTGATTAGTATGGACTTCCCAGGTTATTCTATCGGCGGCCTGTCAGTTGGCGAACCAAAAGCGGAAATGAATCGCGTGTTGGAATTTACGACTCCTTGGATTCCAGAAAATAAACCACGTTACCTGATGGGCGTTGGGGCAGCTGACTCCTTGATCGATGGCGTGATTCGCGGTGTCGATATGTTCGACTGCGTTTTACCAACACGGATCGCAAGAAACGGTACCTGTATGACTTCAAAAGGTCGTTTAGTCGTGAAAAATGCGCAATATGCCCGTGACTTTCGACCAATTGACGAGAAGTGTGATTGCTATACATGTAAAAACTATTCTCGTGCGTACATCCGCCACTTGATCAAATGTGATGAAACCTTTGGTATGCGTTTGACGTCTTACCACAATGTCTACTTCTTATTGAATCTGATGAAAAATGTCCGTCAAGCCATCATGGATGACAACTTGTTGGAGTTCCGTGAGCATTTTATTGAAGAGTATGGGTTCAACAAGGAAAATGCGAGGAATTTCTAACATTCTCTACTAAAATGGTGGGAATAATAGAGGAATTCTGATAAAGTATCTTATAGGAAAGAAAATAAATCGAGGTGAAAAAAATGGCACAATCTTTACCAATGCTCTTTATGCTGGTTGCTTTAGTGGCAATGTGGTTCTTTATGAGTCGTTCACAAAAGAAACAACAGCAAGAGCGTAAAAATCTTTTAGAAAATATGAAAGCTGGCGATGAAGTCGTAACCATCGGCGGACTCCACGGTGTTCTTTCTGAAGTCAACACAGAAAAAAGCACCGTGATCATCGACTGTGAAGGAATTTTCTTAGAGTTTGATCGTTCAGCGATCCGCACAGTGAAACCTGGAACTGTTGCATCCGTTGAGACACAAATCGAACCAGCTGATGTCGAAGACGCAACGAGCATCCAAGACGAAACCAAAGAATAAGCACAAACGCACCGTCGCTTTCTCAGAAGCGATGGTGCGTTTTTTTAGTAGTCGGACAGTTTCTAAAATAAAACAAGCACCGCAGCAAAACAGAGATCGCTCGTTTTGCTGCGGTGTTTTGATTGGCTTCGCTACTCGATCGGAATCAGTTTCTTTGACGCTTGTTTGCCTTGATCTTTTGGCAACGTCAATTTCAAAATTCCTTCAGCGTAAGAGGCCTTGATTTCATCCTCTTTGACGTTTTCTAACAGGTATTGCCGTCGAACGCTTGTCAAGCTGCGCTCGCTGCGAACCAGACGTCCTTTTTCATCTTCGGTCGCATGATCCGTCTGGTGTTGTCCCGTAATCGTTAAAATCCCATTCTCATAGGTTACTTGAATATTTTCCTTAGGGATTCCAGGCAGTTCTGCTTCAACGAGAAATTCATTGTCATTCTCGTGAATATCGGTTTTGATCAGGTTCGATGGAAACCCATCAAAAAAACTGCGGCCAAAATCTTCAAAGAAATCAAAAGGTGTCATACTGTATGAATCTGAGCGGCGTGGCACAATCTCATGTGTCATAAGAATCATCCTTTCTTTGTTCTTTTGTTTTTACACTTTTTATTTTATTCATTTTTCAGAGAATCTCAAGTGATTTACTCACTTTAAAAAAATCTTAAAAAACCTTTGATACCAACGTTTTACTCCTTGATTTTGGCGTTTTTTTACATTGCTTTGTTTCCATTTCCGCCTTCATTTCGCCTGCTTTTTTTGCGTGACAGTATATACTTAATGATATATACTAAAAGCGAAGTGGAGGAGGGAAAACATGGCATGTTATAGAAAACGAATGCTTGTTGCTTTGATCTATGCATTGTTGTCGTCGATTGCTCTAAATCTCTTTTGGCTGCCGGGAAATATTTATGCGAGTGGGATCACTGGTTTGTCGCAATTGTTGTCGCAGCTTTTAGACGAGCAGTTGAATCTGCAGCTTTCGATCCCGCTTTTGGTGCTTTTTTTTAATGCGCCATTGTTAGCGGTTGCTTGGGTCAAAATCGATCGAGAATTTACCATCATGACGGTTTGTACCGTCGTCCTGTCTTCTGTTATGATGAAGGTGGTACCGGTCATTGCTTTAACGACCGATCCGGTGATCTGTGCCGTGTTCGGCGGATTGCTGCACGGGGTGTCGGTGGGCTTGACATTGAACGACGATTTTTCAACGGGTGGGCTTGATATTTTAGGGATTTTAGTGAAAAAAGCCACTGGTAGAAGTATCGGCAGTTTCTTTATCGGCTTCAATGTCAGTTTGCAGCTAGCAGCCGGGCTGATCTTTGGCTGGCCCTATGCTTTTTATAGTGCCATTTCCTTCTTCATCAGTGGGCGGATGGTCGACTACGTCAACCTGAAGCAGCGGCGTGTGCAGCTGCTGGTCGTTACAGAAAAAGCAGAACCCGTCATTACGACGCTGCAATGTGCCTTGCAGCGAGGCATCACGGTCATCAACGATGTCGAAGGTGGATTTGATCATCAACAGAAAAAACTATTATTACTTGTCATTTCCCATAGAGAACTCAAGACCGTCGAAGGCATGATCCAAGGAATCGATGAACAAGCGTTTGTCAGTGTTTCTTCTGGCGTCAGTGCCAATCGATCGTTTTATGAATGGTAGCAAAGTGAAAGAAAGTAGGAGAGACGTTGAAAAAACAAGCAGTATTTCAAGAAGTTGCCCAGCAGATTGCGCAACGGGTTCATGAAGGTACGTACGTGACGAGCCAAAAACTTCCTTCCGATTATGATTTAGCAGAGGAATTTCAGTGCAGCCGTTTAACGGTGCGCAAAGCCATCGATCTATTGATTGGCCAGAATTTGTTGGTGAAAGAAAAAGGCAAAGGAACCTATGTCATGAAACAGCCCAAGATCCAAAGCGGCTCCGGCGGCCTTCAAAGTTTTACTGAAACTGCAAAGGTCCAAGGGAAAAAGACCCGTACGGAAGTTCTGCATATCGAAACCGTCAAAGAGCTCCCGATAGAGATTGGTCAGTTGTTTGGTGATTACGCCAAGGAACCGATCGTTTATTTGGTGCGCTTGCGTTACTTTGATGATGAGCCGATGACGGTGGAAAATCTTTACGTACTGAAACGCTATCTGCAAGAAGGCACCGCAGAACTCACGAAAGCTCAATTAGAGTCGTCTTTATATCAAGTCATTGAAGCCAACATCGAGATTGGTTATTCCCATCAAGAGGTGGAAGCTGTGAAAAGTCCTGCCGATATTGCGAAACTTTTACAGGTGCCTCAAGAGGAACCGATGCTTTTGGTCCATTCGATGACCTATTCCGCATCAGCCAAACCGATCTTATACGATACATCCTATTACCGAGCAGACAAATATACCTTCAAAAATACATTAGTTCGTCAAAAATAAAATCAATCCTTTAGAGGTGAAGACAGTGGATCCACTCACAGCAAGTATTGAAGCCAATTGGTCAGAATTTCTCACGCTTTTGAGCGAAGTGATGCAGATTGCAAGCGTCAAAGGTGAGCCGGCGCCCCATGCGCCTTATGGCAAGGGACCACGAGAAGTGTTAGCATACGTCATGGAAAAAAGCGCAGCATACGGGTTTCAAACAACGGTCATTGATGATGCAATCGGCTATGCCCATTGGGGACCAACGGATACCGACTATATCGGTGTGTTAGGACACTTGGATGTCGTGCCGGCAGGTTCTGGCTGGAGCTATCCACCGTTTGCACTAACTGAAAAGGACGGCAACTTTTATGGCCGAGGGATTTTAGACAACAAAGGCCCAATCATCAGCTGTTTGTTTGCCATGAAATTGTTGAAAGACCTTGGTCATCAACCGCAATTACCGCTGCGGATCATTTTCGGTACAGATGAAGAAAGCGGTATGTCGGATATCCCGCATTATCTAGCGGCTGAGCAGCCACCGCGTTTTGGTTTTACGCCAGACTGCAAGTACCCAGTGGTTTACGGCGAACGAGGTGTCGTCAATGTGCAACTTGATTTTCCGTTGCCCGCCCAAGAACAGCAGCTGTTAGCGGCGTTTTCTGGCGATCAATTCCGCGATCATGTGCCAGACCACCTATCGGTAACCATAGGCAGCCAGTCCTTTGAAGCACTAGGCAAACGCTCCCCTAGCAATGCCCCTGAGCTAGGGGACAATGCCATTACAAAGCTTGCCCAGCAAGCAGCACCGCAACTAGCGGCGACACCGTCCTTGCAAGCAGCTTTGCAGTGGATCGCCCAAAGTTTTCACCAGCAGCACTATGGCGAAGGCGTTGATTTGGTACTAGAAGATGCTGATTCAGGAAAGTTGATCTTGACCCCTGTGGTTCTCCAAAAATCCGCCAGTGGACTAGCGTTAGAAGTGGCCTTTCGCTATCCTGTATCGGTAACGGAGGAACAAGTACTCGCTGGGGTGCAAAAGGCATTGCCAGAAGGGGCAAGCCTTACGATCCTTCGCAGCATTCCGGGGTTCTGCCGATCAAAAGATGCCCCCGAAATCCAAACGCTATCGACGATCTATCACCAAGTAACGGGCAATGATCCAACCCCCGTGACCACTACAGGAGCAACCTATGCCCGCAAGATGCCAAATATCCTTGCTTTCGGTCCGTCTTTTCCAGGGCAAAAAGGGATCGCTCATAACCAAGATGAGTACATGGCGGTTGCCGATCTACGGATGAATCTTGAAATTTATCTGCGCAGCTTACAAGCACTGACAAAATAAGCGAAGACGCGAACGAAGAAGAGTTTTTCCAATTTTTTTGAGAAACTCTTTTTTTAGTATAGACATAGTAGTATATACCGTATAGAATATACTTGAAAGCGCTATGAAAAATGGAGGGATATTTATGTGGGGAATGATTGCTACATGGCGGATGGCACACGATGGCGTGCTCGCTGCTAAATCACTATTAGAACAACAAGGCTCCTGCCAAGATGCAGTAGAAACAGCCATTAAAGCAGTGGAAGATTATCCATTTTATAAATCGGTGGGGTATGGCGGGCTGCCCAACGAAGAAGGCGTGTTGGAAATGGACGCTGCCTTCATGGATGGTGATACCTTCAAAATTGGTGCCGTCGCTGGGATCGTCGATGTGGAAAATCCTATTTCCGTGGCACGCCGCCTAAGTGAGGAAAAATTCAATAGTTTTCGGATCGGCCAAGGAGCGGTCGCTTATGCGCTTGCCGAAGGATTCCAGCCCAAAGCGATGCTGACACCGCGAGCCAAAACCATTTGGGAAAAGCGCAAAGCAGAGATCGCTGCCAACAACCTCGATCCCTATGACGGCCACGATACAGTGGGAGTAGTTGCGCTAGATGAACACCAAAGTATGGCAGCAGGAACCTCTAGTTCTGGTTTATTTATGAAAAAAAGCGGTCGTGTCGGCGATTCACCTTTATCTGGTTCTGGTTTTTATGTGGATAGTGAAATCGGCGGTGCCGCTGCCACAGGGTTAGGGGAAGACTTGATGAAAGGCTGCCTTTCCTACGAAATCGTCCGTTTGATGGGAGAAGGGCTAGCACCGCAAGAAGCATGTGATCAAGCCGTTTACGACTTTGAAGCGCGATTGAAGAAGCGCTATGGCAAAGCCGGCGCCTTCTCGCTGATCGCCTTAGATAAACAGGGGCGCTGGGGCGTGGCAACCAATGTAGAATTTACCTTTAGTGTCGCAACCACCAATCAAGCGCCAGCTATTTTTATGGCAACGCCAGGACCTGAGCAGACAACCATGATCGAGCCTATTACGAAAGAATGGTTGGAAGCGTATGAAGAACGAATCAAAGCGCCGGTCTAACAACCGCGATTGAGAAAAACAAACATTGGAGGAATGGATATGGCAACGAAAAAAATCTATTTGTTTTGTGAAGCTGGAATGTCAACGAGTATCATGGTCAATAAAATGATGGAAGTCGTCAAAAAGCACAACATGCCTTTGACGATCGAAGCATTCCCTGCAATCCATGCAGAAGAAAAAGTCGAACAAGAAAAACCAGTTGCTATTTTGTTAGGTCCACAAGTACGACACTTAGATAGCAAAATGAAAGCAACTTTCGAGCCAATGGGGATTCCAGTCGGCACGATCGCAACAGAAGCATACGGCATGATGGATGGCGAACGAGCATTGAAAGATGCCTTAAGCTTGATCAAAAAAGCCAAAGCAAAGTAATAAAAGTGTTGGAGTAACAGGGGACTACGTGTTATCTGCCAGATAGCACGCAGATGGGAGGAAGAAAAATGCAGAAATTTTTAAACTGGTTAGAAAAAGTGTTAACACCGATGGCAAAGACGATTGGTGAAAACAAATATTTGATTGCGATTCGTGATGGTTTCTTATTATCCACACCGTTGTTGATCGTGGGTTCACTCTTTTTAGTCTTGACCAATTTTCCGATTCCAAATTGGAACGAGATGATGAGCAGTTTGCTGGGAGACAACTGGGCAACGATGTTGAATATGCCAGCAACAGCCAGCTTTGACATTATGACGATTTTAGCCGTTGGTGGGATCGGGTATAGTTTGGCAAAACAGTTTAAAGTTGATGCCATGCAAGCAGCCATTATTTCACTCGTTTCTTTTTTTATCGTGACACCATTTACGACCGTTTTCACACCAGAAGGCTCTACGGAAGTGTATGAAGTTGGCAGCCTGCCATTACGGTGGATGGGTTCCAGCGGTTTGTTCTTAGGGATGGTCGTTGCCTTGATTTCCACCAGAATGTTCGTTGCGTTATTACGCAAAGGGTGGACGATCAAAATGCCTGACGGTGTTCCCCCAACCGTGGTGAAATCCTTTGAGGCATTGATTCCTAGTTTTGTGATCGTGACGGTTTTTATGATCGCCAACTGGTTAGCCAACTTGACGTCTTATGGCAATCTCCAAGAGATCCTCTTTAAGTTCTTACAGACACCGTTGTTAAGTTTAGGAAATACTTTAGGTGCCATGATCATAGCTTACCTATTTTTGCATTTTTTCTGGTTCTTTGGGATCAATGGTTCCAGTGTGGTCGGTGCCGTCTTCAACCCTATCTTACGGGCATTATCTATTGAAAACTTAGATGCTTTCAAGAATGGCGCAGAAATTCCTAACATCATCACCGGTCAATTTCAAGACATGTTCGCGACCTTTGGCGGGGGCGGTTCGACATTATCTTTGATTTTAGTCATGATCTTAGTCTGTAAAAGCCAAAGGGTCAAAAAACTATCACAGTTATCGTTAATCCCAGGTATTTTCGGGATCAATGAACCAATCATCTTTGGGTTACCAATCGTCTTGAATCCAGTTCTGCTGATTCCTTTTGCTTTAGTGCCAACGATCAATATTATTATCTCTTACTTCTGTATGGATCTTGGGTTAGTCAACTATACCAATGGAATTCAGCTGCCATGGACCACGCCACCGATTATTTCTGGTTTCTTAGTCAGTGGTTGGCAAGCGGCCGTGTTACAAGTCTTGTTGATCCTCTTAGGAATGGCTATTTATTACCCGTTTATCAAAGTCTTAGATAATCAATATCTAAAAGAAGAAGCGGATGCCGTTGAACAAGAAGAGGAAATCAATTTTGATGATTTCGATTTTGATGATCTGTAAGAAAAGAGGCACCGCTCATGAAAAAAATAATTTTGATTCTCAATCATGTCACTGCAGGGATGGGAAGTGATGAAAATGCTCAGTTGCCGCCAAGCGGCAAAAAAGCTGCCCTTGGTCCAGGTCGAACCTTGAATCCACTTTTTCAAGAGCAAGACGCACAAATCGTTGCAACGCTTTATTGTGGTGACCAATATTATCACGAGCATCAAGAAGAAGTGAATAAAAAATTTGTGGGGTTTGCTAAAAAATTTGACGCCGATGCCGTTCTTTGCGGACCTGCGATGCATTATCCTAATTTTGGCGAAATGGCAGCAGGATTGACGAAAGTATTCAATGCACAAGGAATTCCAGGGGCTGCAGCGATGTCAGAGGAAAACCCAGCAGTGGCAATCTATGCCAAAGATATCTATATCTTGAAGATGCCGAAAAAAGGCGGAATCGGATTGAATGATTCCTACAAAAAGATGGCGCATGTTGTTTCCCAGCTTGCCCACGGGAAGCCTCTAACAGAAGCAGACCAAGAAGATTTGTTTTAAAGAGAAAGACGATCAGCGCTGGCTGGTCGTTTTTTTATGAATCAAGCCAAGCATGTTCGATGTAAGACATAAATCGACTAAGCCTGTTGATGATTTGTTTTGATTTACGTAGAATAGATACAAGTTAGGAGGGATTCGGTTGTACCATACCGCATTTGGAGTATATGGAATTTTGTTTCAAGGCAACTGCTTGGCCGTCATCAAAAAGAAGGCGGGACCTTATCAAAACCGCTATGATTTGCCAGGCGGCAGCATGGAGGCAGGTGAATTGCTGGAAGACACGCTGTGCCGAGAATTTAAAGAAGAAACCGGCATGACCGTCACTAGCTATCATCAATTAGGGGCAATTAATTTTCTTTACCCCTGGCACTATCAAGGAACATCTATGAATAATCACATCTGTGTCTTTTATGAGATTCAAACAACCGTTGGAAGTCTTGAGAAGAATGTTCCTCAATTTACAGGCCAAGATTCATTGGGAGCAGTTTTTTTCCCCATCGAGCAGCTAAATGAACAAAATGCATCACCTCTTGTAATAAAAGCTTGTGAGGTGTTTAAACAGAAGGCATTTACGGCAAGAAGCCAACGCCTAATGAAATGGGATGTATTAGAGGACCCTTCTTATGAATAATCCTTTCAGATCATATGACGTTTGACAGAAAAAGTGAAAAGAGCAGATGATCATATTTAGTAGGGATAAGGTGTTTTCGTAAATCCCTCCATTGTTCAACTTAGCACATGACATTTTTCTTAATAAAAACCGAAACTTTTGTCCACTTCTTTTCCTTAAAAGCTCTTGAAAACGCTTAATTTAAAGGGAGTTTAATAAAACTGTGAAAAAAATCACAAAAACTATTTACAAACAAAAAAAGATGTTGTATGATTTGTATGTGAAGTAGTTAACAAACAAAACATGTTTAAAAACTAGGAGGACAAACAATGGCTAAGACATTGGAAAAAGAAGTGACAATCGACGTACAAGCAATGATCGACGATTTAGCAACGAAGGCAAATGTGGCGTTAAAAGAAATGGAAAGCTTTGATCAAGAAAAAGTGGACCACATTGTTCATGAAATGGCAATGGCAGCATTAGACAAACACATGCCTTTAGCTAAAATGGCAGTAGAAGAAACTGGCCGTGGTATCTATGAAGATAAAGCAATCAAAAACATGTACGCTTCAGAATATATTTGGAACAGTATCAAACATGACAAAACAGTCGGCGTGATCAATGAAGACAAACAAAAAGGCTTGATCGAAATCGCTGAACCAGTTGGTGTCGTTTGTGGGGTAACACCAACAACCAACCCAACATCTACAACGATCTTTAAAGCAATGATCGCTTTGAAAACACGTAATCCGATCGTTTTTGCTTTCCACCCATCTGCACAAAAATGTTCAGCAGAAGCTGCACGTATCGTTCGTGATGCAGCCATCGCTGCTGGGGCACCTGAAAACTGTGTGCAATGGATCGAGCATCCATCAATCGAAGCGACTGGCTTATTGATGAACCACCCAGGAATTGCGATCGTATTAGCAACTGGTGGCGCTGGCATGGTCAAAGCAGCATACTCAACTGGTAAACCTGCATTAGGTGTTGGACCAGGGAACGTACCTGCTTATATCGAAAAAACAGCGAAAGTGAAACGAGCAGTCAATGACTTGATCGTGTCAAAAACTTTTGATAACGGAATGATCTGTGCCTCTGAACAAGCAGTGATCGTTGATAAAGAAGTCTATGCCTCTGTGAAAGCAGAATTTGAAGCACATCAAGTATATGTTGTAAAAGCAAAAGAATTACAAAAACTTGAAGATGCCGTGATGAACGAAGGGAAATATGCCGTAAATCCAGCAATCGTTGGTCATTCAGCAATGGATATCGCGAAATTAGCAGGCATCAACGTACCAGAAGGAACAAAATTATTGATCGCTGAACTTGACGGTGTCGGTGCTGATTACCCACTATCAAGAGAAAAACTTTCTCCAGTTTTAGCAATGATCAAAGCAAACAACACAGAAGACGCGTTCGAAAAATGTGAAGCAATGCTTGATTTAGGCGGATTAGGCCATACAGCGGTGATCCACACTGAAAACGAAGACTTGCAATTAGCATTCGGCCTACGCATGAAAGCTTGCCGTATCTTAGTTAACACACCATCTGCAGAAGGTGGTATCGGAAATATCTACAACGAAATGATTCCATCATTGACACTTGGTTGTGGTTCATACGGGAAAAACTCTGTATCACGAAATGTTTCTGCCGTGAACTTGATCAACGTGAAAACTGTAGCGAAACGGAGAAATAATATGCAATGGTTTAAATTGCCACCAAAAATCTTCTTTGAAAAGAACTCTCTAATGTACTTGGAGAAAATGGAAAACGTTGAACGTGTCATGATCGTTTGTGACCCTGGTATGGTTCAATTCGGCTATTGCGATACGGTTCGTGAAGTACTTGCTCGTCGTAAAAATGACGTGAAAATCGAAGTCTTCTCTGACGTAGAACCAAACCCATCAACAAACACCGTTTACGCTGGAACAAAAATGATGGTTGATTTCAAACCAGATACAGTGATCGCCCTTGGTGGTGGATCAGCAATGGATGCTGCCAAAGGCATGTGGATGTTCTATGAGCACCCAGATACTTCATTCTTCGGCGCGAAACAAAAATTCTTAGATATCCGTAAACGGACATACAAGATCGACAAACCAGAAAAAACCCAATTCGTTTGTATCCCAACAACGTCTGGTACTGGTTCTGAAGTAACCCCATTTGCGGTTATCACTGATAGTGAAACACACGTGAAGTACCCATTAGCTGATTACGCATTGACACCAGATGTTGCAATCGTTGACCCTCAATTCGTAATGTCAGTACCTGCTTCTGTTACAGCAGACACTGGAATGGACGTCTTGACTCATGCGATCGAATCTTATGTGTCCGTAATGGCCTCTGATTACACTCGTGGATTGAGCTTACAAGCAATCAAGCTAGTCTTTGACTACTTAGAAAAATCAGTGAAAACACCTGATATGGAATCTCGCGAAAAAATGCATAATGCCTCAACAATGGCAGGTATGGCCTTCGCCAATGCATTCCTAGGTATTTGTCACTCTGTAGCTCACAAAATCGGTGGTGAATATGGTATTCCTCACGGACGTACAAATGCGATTCTTTTACCGCACATCATCCGTTACAATGCCAAAGACCCACAAAAACATGCAATGTTCCCTAAATATGACTTCTTCCGTGCCGATACAGATTACGCAGACATTGCGAAATTCTTAGGCCTTAAAGGCAAAACAACGGCTGAATTGGTTGAAGCATTGGCAACAGCTGTTTACGAATTAGGACAATCTGTTGGTATCGACATGAGCTTGAAAGCGCAAGGCGTCACTCAACAAACACTAGATACAACAGTTGATCGCATGGCTGAATTGGCTTACGAAGACCAATGTACAACAGCAAATCCAAAAGAACCACTAATCTCTGAATTGAAACAAATCATCGTTGATGCCTATAACGGCTAAACAATGAATCAAGAACACCCTGCGGTATCTTAGCTGCCGCAGGGTGTTCTTTTGTCGTTTCATTTTTTTTGAGAAAGCAAGCTGGCAGTTGCCGCTTCCTTGCCCAGATCAGTTAAGAATGCGAAAAACAGCAATCGAACAGGGGGGGATCATAAAAAAGGAGTGGATGTCTCCACTCCGTAAAAGTCTCATTTTTTCAGGGTATCGCCAAGGCGGCTGCTTTTTTGCTCAAACAGATAGGCTCGTTACTTGCTGCCGTTTTTCTTCAAGCGTAGCATCTGGAAGCTTTGTTTTTCCAAGACGACACGCAAAATGCCGTCATTCAATTCCGCTGTTTTTCCATTGACGGGCACAACGTTGTTCGGGGTTGCTTCGGTATTGACAGCATGCAAGTCTGGGTGGTGCAAGACTTGATGGGTAGCGATTTGCAATGAATCATATTGACGCAAGTCGCAAGTGAATTCGTTGGTATCCTGCAAATCCTTATTCACCAAGAAAAAGGTCAAATAGTCATCTTCGTTTTCGATCGCAATGGCATCCACATATGAAGCTTTTCCATGGCTGCTATCGAAATCGGCCCCTCGAAGGATGCTATGCAACACGTGACCGCGACCATAGTTGCTGATCATTTCATAGGGATAAAAAATCGTTTGTTTCCAAGCGGCAGTATCGGAAGTCATGATCGGTGCGATCACGTTGACCAGCTGTGCCATGCAGGCAATTTTAACGCGATCTGCGTGCTGAAGCATCGTGATCATCATGCTTGCGACGAGTAACGCATCTTCGAAGTGATAGACGTCTTCTAATTGTGGTGGGTGTTGACTCCAAGGTTCGATTTTTTGATCCTGTTCATTTGAGTGATACCAGACGTTCCATTCGTCGAAGGAAATATTGATCGTCTTCTTACTTCGGCGTTTGGCTTTCACTGCATCACAGATTGCTGCGACTTGACTGATGAACTGATCCATTGCGACATTGCTTGCTAGATAATCTTGGCTATCGCCGTTACGGTTGCCATAATATTGGTGCATGGAAATGTAGTCGACTTGATCGTAACAATGACTTAATACTGTATCTTCCCACATGCCAAAGGTCGGCATCGTGAGAGAAGAACTACCACAAGCGACGGTTTCGATCGTTGGGTCCACCAAACGCATCGCTTTGCCAGCTTCTTCTGCGAGACGGCCATATTCATCGGCTGTCTTATGTCCTTCTTGCCAAGGGCCGTCCATTTCATTGCCTAGACACCAAAGTTTGATGTCATGAGGATCGGCCACCCCATGGGCACGACGGAGGTCACTATAATAGCTGCCGCCTTTTAAATTGGTGTATTCGATCAAGTTTTTCGCTGCTTCGATTCCTCGTGTCCCAAGATTGATCGCCATCATCGGTGCCGTATTGACTTGTTTGGTCCAATCCATAAATTCGTTTAAGCCGAACTGATTGCTTTCGATTACCCGCCAGGCCAAATCGATTTTTGCTGGCCGTTGCTCTTTAGGACCGACGCTATCTTCCCATTTATACCCAGAGACGAAATTGCCTCCTGGGTAACGGACGATCGGCACATTCAACTGCTTGATCAAGGCAGCGACATCTTGACGAAAGCCTTGCTCATCGGCAAAAGGACTTTCTGGTTGATAGATCCCTTCGTACACACAGCGCCCTAAGTGCTCCACAAAAGAGCCGTAGATCCGTTCGTCGACTGGTGCCAAAATAAAGTGTTTGTCTAAATACATCGTAGTTTTCTTCAATTTTGCAACCCCTTTCTTTTCTTTCATTGTAGCGATAGTCCATGAAAATAAACACTACATTCTGTCTCATTCTATTGACGTTTTGTCCGTTTTCTTTATACTAAAGGCAAGTAGGAAGGAGTGAGAAGTTGAACGTAACCTATTCAGGATTTCAAATGCACAATGCTGTTTCCGATCATATTTATCGCCCCTCTGGCTTAAAGCATTATCTTTTCGTGTTGACGTTGTCTCCAATGGTGTTCACTTTTGAAGATGGTCATCAAGAAACCAGTGAAAAAGGTAGCTGCATTCTTTTTCCTCCAACCGTCTATCAAGATTATCGTGGCAAAGAAGATTTTTTTAATAGCTTTGTTGAGTTTCAAACGGATCAGGTGATCGAAGAAACCTATGCGATCCCTTGCAACCAATTGTTCCAGCCGAAAAATATTCAACAAATCAACAAATTGATCCAAAAGATCAATCATGAATCCTTGTTGCCACAACGGCACACGGAAGAATTGATTGCGGCGTATATGACAAATCTATTGGTCTTACTTGAACGCAATTTTGAAGAAAGCATCCCGCAACCACAAAATGAACACTATCAACTGTTTCAAGCGATGCGGTTGAAAATGTTAGTCAATTGCGAACAGCAATGGGATTTTTACCAGTTTAGCCGAGAGCTTTCCATCGGTAAAAGCCAATTCTACAAGCTCTATCAACAGTTTTTTCATACCACGCCCAAAGAAGATTTATTGCAAGCTCGGTTTCAAAAGTTTTTTTATCTACGCAGCAACGAAACACTAACGATTCGAGAGGCGGCGTTTCAATCAGGGTTCCAAAACATCAACCATTTTAATCGGCTCTTTGCGAAGCGCTATGGGTGCGCACCATCAAAGTACCAACAGGAGCAATAGGCAGGTCTGATCGGTAAAAACGCAGAAAAAAGTCCGACGAATTCTTGACGGATGCAAGAGAAAACGGGACAATGTCATTAGGAGGTGGCATATGGATACAGAAACGATCGTAAGCGAACTTTCTAAACGTTCAAGTGAATTGGAAGCGCTACAAAGAAAATTGAGTCAAAGTCAATTAATGAATAATGAAGCGGCACAAACGTTCATTTTTGACTTAAAGGATTATTTAGATAGCTTAAAGCTCGTAACGGATTTAGTACCGTCAGCGGCAACTACAACAGTGGAAGTTGACCAGTTGTCGTACGTCTTAGGTGAACAAAATCAAAGCATCCAGCAGCTGCTGGTCATTTTGGAAGAAGCCGAAGCAAACGACGACCAGCGCTTTTTTGGCAAAAGTGCAGGAGAAGTGCGGCGGATGATTGGCAGTCTGTCTGGGATCCTGGAACTAAACGGTCTGTTGCTGCAAGACAATCGGGGCTTTCAGCAAGTCGTGAAGGAAACTGGACCACTTCAGGTGGCTGAAACAAAGGAAGTCTCTGAGAAAAAAGGGTTTCTCCAAAAGCTTTTCGGGAAATAAGCACTGATCGTCAATCAAAACATGAATCACTTGTACCAAAAAAACGGCGCTTCACAATGTGTGAAGAACCGTTTTGTGGTACAAGTATTTTTTTGCTCTTTGCCAATAGAGACGGAGAGATCAGAAGGTACCGACGCTGAAACGTTAGAAATCGAACTTCTGGGGGGGCATTCTTCAATCCCGTAAATCAGAAAGGTGTTTTCGGTAGCTTTTCTACTAGCATTTGCCAATAATTTTTTGCTAGTAGTTAAGCTGAATAGTTTTTCTCTGATCCCCTTTGCTCATTGTTATTTTGTCCGCTGTGATAGTGACATCAAAGGGTGGGATCTGATCAGAAAAGGCATTGCCTAAACACGCAACGAGCCATTCCTGTTGTCCGGCGAGAACGGTTTTGCTTACTTGAGGGATGACTGTTCGACTATAAAGTAGATTCGTGTTGGGTTCTGGCATCAAGAGGGTACCCTCTTGATGCGTCGCGAAGGTTTTGATACCAACACAGCCAACCGAGCTTTGATAAAAGGTGCCTTCTTTGCTAGAAAACGCAGTACCATCAGCCGGTGCTGCAAAGCTGCCATTGACCAGTTGCAACCTTCGATCCGTTTGAATCCGATGGTAACGCAGATGCCAAGGATACATCGGAATCACAAAGGTTTCGATGATGACCTGTTCGTAGGGACGCCAGCGACTATAGACGTAGTCATCTTCAATCGCAAAGGCTTCATAACCAAAAGCCGTTTTAAAATCCGTCTGCCCTTCTGAGATCGCCAATGTATTATCATAAGCACCTTGTTTCAATAAAACGGTTGCTTTCGGTACGCTAAACCCAAACGTTGTCGAATAGACAAACTTTTCGTATTTGGCATTGCCGTGAGCATGTTCGTGGGAATGCTGCCCCGCCGTGAAAGCTTGCAATTCTGTGCCTTCTTGGTTATGCACCAAGAGCATCCGACTATGAAGATTGCGCACCTGTGTGGCAAAGGTTGGCACCTGCTCCTCAAGCGTCCAAAATTCAGCATCCGCTGGGATTGCCAATACACAGAAATTTTTGAAAGCCCAATAAGGCGATCCTGGTGCGTTATAGCCTTCAGCCATATTTAGGTTGGGGTAGGCATAGCCAATACTTAAAAAGCCTTCTTGCGTAAAGATTGGTTGGCGAAACCAGTAACGCATGTTTTGTAACAGTAAATATTTTCCTTCATTTTTTGTGAAGCCTTCATATTCTATATCGGCGAAAGCACCGACGGCAAAGAAACTTGATTGCGCAAACCGATACGTTAGACTACGGCCAAAAGGCAATGCCGCACCGGTTTTTGTGAACCACTGCTTAAAGGATTGAGCAAACGTAGCGGCTCTTTGACGGTAGTTAAACTGATAAGGGCATTGGGAACGACAGGTAAGAACACTGTAAAGGAGTCCGTAGTATTGCATCCCAAAAGGAATATAATAGTCGATTTGATTTTCATAGCCATCAAAATACCAGCCGTCTGCTAAGTAATACCTCTCGATCTCTTCTTGATCAGCCAAAAGGGTGGTTTCTACAAAAGGCAATGCTGCCATTTCAAAGAAGGTATTGACTAAAATCCGAAAGAAGAGCCAATTGGTTTTAGGGATCGTGTGCTGATTGATCTGGTTGAGCCAATCAAAGAGATTCGTTTGCTCTCTTGGTGTGAGGAGATCCCAAAAGACGGGTTTGGTAAAAATCAAATAGCTAGCAAGGGCACCCATTTCCACAAACAATTGGTCGTAGTCATGCAGTTTTCCCCAGTACTCCTGAGAGGTCGGGGTGGTGCCTGCAACGATCCCGGCATTGGCTTGTTGAAAAAGTTTTGGGTAACGAAGGCACGCTTCTTCTTGGCTGAACAATGGGCCCAATCCCCAGAGTGTCCGTAAAAAGCCTTCGATGTCACTCTTTTCCTGAGTGTACACCGCTCCTGAATTTCCTAGGTGGACCCTCCCGGGAGTTCCTTGTTGTGCCATACATTCGTATACGGGAGTGACCAGATCAACAAGGGCCTCTTCTAGATCAGTTTTGGTTCGAAGAGGGTTCTTACTTAATGCTTCTTGGAAGTTTCTCATGCAAACAGCTCCTTTTAGTTGTTATTTTACTTTATTTAGTAAAATAAAGAAATGGAAACTGTTACATTTCTTTATTTTAAGTAAAAAAATAGTAAAAAATCGCTGGAACCAGTTACATTTTTTTGTCGACATCGCTATAATGGAGAAAATACGAGAGGAGCTACATGCAATGACCCAGATTTCCTTAACGATTTATGACCAAAAGCATCAAGTAAAAAAAGGCAAACGAACACCTGAAAGTGAACCTACCCTTCTGCAAGCGACGGCGGAAGACTTTGTCACGTTGGCATCCCAAGCGTATTGTTACGAGGACGGAGATAAAATCGTTGTCTCGCTCTCACGCAGTGGACAATTTGTGTGGGTCACACTCGATGAAACGCTGGCGACTACTTTGGTGTACATCAAAGGCAACGAGTGGATCTACCCCGTACACCTTAGTGAAAATGCCAAAGAAGCCGCGCCAGAAGGCCGTTTTGCTGGGAAAAGCCATTATTTGAGTGTGCGGGTAGCAACAAAAGAAGAACTAGCGGCTTACCGCAACGTCGCCTTAAACCCTCATGATCAAAAAGAATTCTTGGGTGCCTATCCGCATGCCCATGCCAATGTTGAAACAAGAGATGATGCGACGTTTTTCGCTTGTAACGCTATTGATGGCATTTTTGCCAATACGTCTCATGGCAATTATCCCTATGGCTCATGGGGAATCAATCAACAAGCAGATGCCGCTTTGACGATCGACTTTGGTCATGAGGTACGCATCGACCAATGTGCGCTTACGTTACGGGCGGATTTTCCCCATGATAGCTATTGGCAACAAGTCACGTTGGCGTTTTCCGACGGGAGTCAAGAAATCTTGCAGACGGTCAAAAGCAGCCAGCCTCAACGGTTTTCTTTCCAGCCGCGAACGGTCACTTGGGTGAAATTGCATGAGCTGATCCAAAATGACGATCCCTCACCATTTCCAGCGTTGACCCAAATCGAAGTCTTCGGACGCTCCATTCAGGAGGAAAACGCGTGAATCCAGCAGATGTAAAAGAAGAAATTTTACAGACGGCACAGGCTTATCTTGAGACTGGTGAGGTTCCCTATTTGCCTTATCAAGGCTATCAAGAGTATCTCGAATCGGGGAATCGTGTTGCCTTCGAATCCCATTATTTTGCCCGCCGACGGATGTTGGTGGTTTTAGGACTTGCTTATGAAATGGAGCGTAAGGCAGCGATCAAAGTGCTGTTGGAGCAAGTGATTTGGGAAATCTGCAATGAATATACATGGTGTCTGCCAGCGCATCTGCCGATTGTCGATGGCCAGTTTTCTTCGCAAGCGCGCCACACAGTCGATCTTTTTGCAGCTGAAACTGGGCAATCCTTAGCAGAGTTGTTTATGTTGGTTGGGGGAGACCTTTCACCAGTCATCACAGAACGAGTGTTGTATGAGATCGATCAACGGCTTTTTTTACCCTTCGAGGAGCAAACCTGGGAGTGGGAGACAAAAGAGAACAATTGGTCCGCAGTTATTGGTGGCTGTCTTGGAATGACGGCGCTCTATGTATTGCCGAGAAAAAGCGAGCGACAATTGCGGATGATCAAACGATTGGATACTGCAATACAAAGCTATCTCAACAGCTTTGGCGAAGATGGTGCTTGTGTAGAAGGCGTCGGTTACTGGGCGTATGGGTTTGGTTATTTTCTGTATTATGCGCAATTGTTGGCAGAAGTATTGCAAGAAGATACCTACCTAAAGCAGCCTAAAACCAGAAAAATTGCCGCTTTTCCTTATTACACGATGATTTCTCCAGGGCATTACATTCCTTTTTCTGATTATTCGGCGATCGAACTGCCTAGCGGCTTGGTCAGTTATTGCTACGAGCATTTGGGCGTGGTGGTTCCCCAATTATCGGGGGTCAGTCCGTTAGATTTTGATCCTTGCTACCGGTTTGCCCACAGCTATCGAAATTTGTATTGGCATAACGAAGCGATCACACGAGAAACGAATGCCTCGTTTCATCACTATTTTGAACAAGCACAGTGGTTCATGGCAAAAGATGTGCAACAGGATCTTTTTTTTGCTGCCAAAGGGGGGAGCAATCAAGAAAGCCATAATCATCTTGATGTCGGTCATTTTGTCTTAGGAACGACGGAGGAGTTGTTTCTGACGGACCTTGGTGCAGGGGAGTACACCAAAGAGTATTTTGACGAGAACACGCGCTATCACTACTTTCCCGCAGCCGCAATCAGTCATTCGCTGCCAATCATCAACCAGCACACCCAACGCCCAACAGCCGAGGAAGCAACGGTGCTACAGGTTAATGACCAGCAATTTGACTTAGACCTCAGTGCGTTCTATCCGAAAGCAGCGGTCACTGAATACCAGCGGCGCTTCGTGGTCTCGCAGCAACAAGTAACGATCGAAGACCATTTTGTCTTTGACGAGCACCAACCAAAGAATCTGGTGGTGGAAAACTTTATTACGAACATACCACCAATGGTGCAAGATAAGACCGTTCAACTAATGACAAAAAAAGTACGCTGTGTTCTTGGTTTTACCAGTGATAAGATCCAAATACAGCCAGTCACTTATCAAGACCACCATGGTGTACAGGCACAAGCGTATTTGATCCAAGCCGAATACACGCTTGAGCAGACAGGGGAAATCAAAACGACCATTAAAATAAAAAAAGGGTGAGAAGGATGCGGTGCTTCCTTGCAATGACGTTGATCAATGCAAGAAGACACCGCAGCTTCTCAGCCTTCTTTTGGTTTTGCGGTAGATTGACGAATCACCAGCTGTGTACTTAAAAAGATGCGTCTGGCGATCCCAGGATTTTCGATGCGGTTATAGAGTAGCTCTAACCCCGTTTCACCCATCTCTTCAGTAAATGCTTGGACTGAAGAAAGGGGTGGAGAGACATAGCGGGACACCGAAATATCGTTGATGCCCATAACACTGATGTCTTCAGGAATCTTGATTCCATGAGCCGTTAACGTATGGATGACCCCGATCGCAAAGGCATCATTGGCTGCCAAAATCGCAGTCGGCAAGCGGTCTTGCCACAAAGCCAAAGCCTGCTCCGTTAATTCTTCCCCCGTTTGGACATCCAACCGACTATTTTCTTTCACGATGAAATAATCCTCATCAAACAGCTGATAATGCTGCATCATATCGACATAGGTGTTGACCGTTGGCGTTTTGTACCGCCGATACCCATACATATTTTGACTTTCCTCGGCGCCGATAAAGGCGATTTTTTGATGACCAAGTCCCATCAAGTGAGAAAGAGCCAACTCCGTTGCTTGCGTAAAATCGGTATTGACAGAATCGTAGTCATCCAGCGGAAAGTTACTGCCAATCACACAGAGGTTGGGGTGTAGCTCATGGAGTTTCTTGACCCGCTCTTCTGTAAACTTGCCGATTGCCAGTAAGCCGTCGACGGACTGGATCACTGACTCATCAAGGTTGGAGATTTTTAACAGATCACAACCCAGTTCGGCGGCGCGTTTTTCCACACCCAAACGAATCGACATATAGTAAATGTCTTCTAATTCTTCATCATCCATCCGCCACTGAACGATCCCGATCGATTTGTTGTGTTTTTTTGGTACATCCACTGGTAGTTCACGCTGCTTTTGCTTGTTTTTGTATTTCGTATAATTTAGTTTTTCAGCTGCCTCGAAAATCTTTCGTTTGGTTTCTTCGGTCACTGAAAGACTAGGATCGTAGTTCAGAACCCGTGATACGGTTGATATTGATACCTCAGCTATGGTCGCTATGTCGGTAATCGTAGCCATAGAATCCCTCCTCCAATGCTTCTCCTCTTCAGTATATTTCTTTTTAGTAAAAAAACCAAGAGAGAAATTGCCCTCAAGTAAAAATTTTACTTTTTTTAGGAAAAACTATTGATTATTTTCCTAAAAAAAAGTATGATTTGAAATGAAGAAAGCGTTTTAAAAATGAGGGTGGCATGAATGGAGTGGATTAATTCGTTATTTATCCTGGGTCTACTTATGGGGTTGACTGCTTGTTCTCCAAATGAAGCAACGCAGACGCAAGCATTTTCTCAAAGCAGCGAAAAGCAATTAAAAGAACGAGCGCTTTGTTATTCTGACGAAGATTTTTCGCAAGGTGTCGTCCCGTTGCATGAATTCGTGAAGCTATCTGGCACCATCGTAAAGAGTGATGCGAAAACAGCAGACATTGAGAAAGGGGATCGATTTATTCTAGAAACAGCGGCTGGACAGTACCAAGTATTCAATGAACAAAGTCAAAAACTGAAACTGCAAGATGTGGTGACGGTCTACGGAGAATATTATGGTTTTATTAAAGCGACATTGATTGAAAGGAAGGATGCGGATGCAATCACAGAAGCTGCAGCAATTGAAAAAGAATAAATTTGAAAGTTATGAAGATGTAGCAGCCGGCTTCAAAACGATCATGGATCAACTCAAGTCCGCTTTTGCAAGCAGTCGTCCCGGTCATTTGGCTTTAGGCAGCCATGGGACTGTCTATGAGAAAGAGGTACAGGAACTTGAAGCGTTCTTGCGACCGCTTTGGGGACTCGCGCCTTATCTAACCCAGCAAGAAGATTCATTCATGGAAACCTATCTCTCAGGAATTATTGCGGGTACAGATCCAGAGAGTCCCGATTATTGGGGTGTTGTGGAAGACTTCGACCAACGAATCGTGGAAATGGCTTCGCTAAGTACCTTTTTACTATTAAATAAGGAAAAAACGTGGGATGTTTTATCCCAACGCCAAAAAGATAATCTCCATGCGTGGCTGATCCAAGTCAATCAACGAGAAATTCCCGCAAACAATTGGCATTTCTTTCGGGTTCTCGTCAATGTAGCCATGAAGCGTTGTGGCAGCAGCTTTTCCCAAGAAAAGATCGATGCTGACTTGGCATTGATCGAGACCTTTTATTTAGGGGAAGGATGGTACTGTGACGGAGTAGCCACTCAAATCGATTACTATGTATCTTTTGCGATCCACTACTATAGTCTTCTGTACTGTCGATTTGTCCCTGAGGATCTTGAAAGGGGAAGGAAGTTCAAACAACGAGCCACCGAGTTTGCTCCAACCTTCAAGCATTGGTTTGCAGCAGGTGGAGCTGCCGTTCCTTTTGGTCGAAGTTTGACGTATCGCTTTGCGCAAGTTTCTTTCTTCAGCGCATTGGTTTTTGCGGATGTTGAAGCATTGCCATGGGGAGAGATCAAAGGGTTGATCAGTCGTCACCTGCATCAGTGGATGCAGCAAGACATTTTTACTTCCGAAGGGATACTGACGGTCGGCTATTCGTACCAGAATCTGATCTTTGCCGAAGGCTACAATGCACCAGGTTCACCTTATTGGGCGTTAAAAATCTTTCTTTTGTTAGCGGTACCAAAGGAGCATCCCTATTGGCAAGCCACCCCAACGCCATTAGTGATCACTGAAAGAACACTGGCTCATCCCATCAGTAAGAACTTTTATCAACACAATCAAGACTTGACCCATGCCTTGATGTTTCCTGCAGGACAATGTATCAACTATCAAAGTCATGCCAGCAGCAAATATAGCAAATTTGTCTACTCAACGACGTTTGGCAATAGCGTGCCCAAGAGCAATTATTGGTTTTATGAAGGAAATTATGACAACACATTGGCTTTATCAGAAGATGACCATTACTTTCGCACCAAAGGATTGGATCGCCAGTATCAGCTTTTACCTGATCGGATCATTCATGAATGGAATCCATGGGAAGACGTCCAGATAAAAACAACAATCATTCCACTGATAGGCAGTCACCTTCGCATTCATGAGATCAATTCTCAGCGCGCCCTTTCTTTCTATGAGGGTGGGTTTTCATCACCGAAAGAGGCAACTGCCATCACTGAAAAAACCGCAAGCAGCGCTGCGGTACGAACATCGATCGGCTATTCGAAAATCGAGGCGATCGCTGGCTATGAAACGAGCGATGTCCTACGAACGGAGCCAAATACGAACCTCTTGTATCCTGCAACGTGGCTGCCGTATTTAACTGCTCAACGACAAGCGGGAAAGCACCTGTTCGTTTCCCTCGTCACCGGCTTGCTTCCACAAGAACAAGAACAAGCAGTGACCGTCGAAGTGACAACAAACAACATTACGATCAATCAATCCGGACATATGATCCAGGTTGAGCGAATAGGAGGAAAAAATGGAAACCAGCTATGACGTACAGCTATCACAATGGGTAGCCGAGCAAATCGACTTCACCGTTAATCAAGTAAGAAAGAATACTAAGACCTTTGACACGTTGGTCCCACCTGCAGCAAGTGAACAGCTTGTCTATCGACCAGAAGCCAACCATGATTGGACGGCGAGTTTTTGGACTGGCATGTTGTTTTTGAGTAAAGAACTGACGGGATCAACAGAATTTGATGAAACCATCGAAAAACAACTGCACTCTTTCCAAGAACGATTGGACCAAAGAATTGGACTAGAAACCCATGATATCGGGTTTTTGTATAGTTTGACTGCGATTGCCGACTATCGAGTGAACGGACGGGAATCTTCGAAAAAACTCGCGATTGCCGCCGCCGATCTATTGATGGCCCGTTACTCACCCAAAGCCCAGATCATTCAAGCGTGGGGCAATCTCGATGATCCGCAACAACGCGGGCGCATCATTATTGATTGCTTGATGAATTTGCCGCTATTGTATTTTGCTTCCCAAATGACGGGGGATGAATCCTACAAACAAGCAGCCTATGCTCATGCCAAGCAGACCCAGAAATACATCGTGCGAGACAACGCCACGACGTATCACACCTATTACTTCGACGTTGAAACTGGAGCGGCGATCGGCGGCAATACCCAACAAGGCTATGCCGATGATTCCTGCTGGGCGAGAGGGCAAGCGTGGGGAATCTACGGATTTACGCTGAGTTACCTTTACACCGGTGATACCAGTTTCTTGAAGACTGCTCAAGACCTTGCGGATTACTTTATTGCGGAATTACCGGCGGACAAGGTCAGTTATTGGGATTTAGTGTTTAACGATGGTAGTCAGGAAGAAAGGGATAGTTCGGCCGCCGCCATCGCAGTCTGTGGCTTGCTAGAACTGGCGAAACATTTACCGATCACGCAGCCAAACCAAGCCGCCTATCAGGAAAACGCCTTGGCGATCTTGGCGTCGTTAGCCCAAAACTATACAACGATCGACCATCCCGAATCAAACGGACTTTTGATGCATGGGGTTTATGACAAGAATTCCCTCAAAGGGGTCGATGAATGCATGATCTGGGGCGATTATTATTATATGGAAGCGCTGATGCGGGTGTCACAAAGTTGGTATTCCTATTGGTAGTTTTTAGGGGCGACCCTTTAAAAAAATGTTTAATGGAGGAATGAACATGCACTTTTTGAAAAAAGGTTTATTAGCAGCAACGATGTTTGGGACGATCGCAGCCTTGGCAGCGTGTGGAGGCGGAGCGACAGATGATTCCGCTGCTTCTGAAGATGGCGACATCAAATTGACCGTAACCACTTGGAATTACGATACGACACCTGAATTCGAAAAACTATTCCGTGCCTTTGAAGAAGCGAATCCAGGCATTACCGTTGAACCTGTCGATATTGCTTCAGATGATTATGATACCAAGCTAACGACGATGCTCTCTTCAGGAGATACGACAGATATTTTGACCATGAAAAATTTACTTTCTTACTCTAATTATGCGTTGCGGGACCAATTGGTGGATCTCACCGACCATATCGGATCATTGGATATTGCCCCAGCGCAAGAAAGCTATGACATGTATGACGTAGAAGGCAAAACCTATGCACAACCGTATCGGACGGATTTTTGGGTCTTGTATTATAACAAAAAAATGTTCGATGAAGCAGGCTTAGACTACCCATCAAACATCACCTGGGACGAATATGAGGAGCTTGCCAAGCAGCTAACAAAACCAGACGAACAAATTTATGGTGCGTATCAACACACGTGGCGTTCCACTACCCAAGCGATTGCAGCTGCCCAAAATGGCGCCAACTTGATCGATCCTCAATACGACTACTTGGAAGCGTACTATGATCGTGCATTGCGGATGCAAGACGAAAAAGCGCAAATGGACTTTGGGACAGCAAAATCAACGAAAGTTACGTATCAATCACAATTTGAAAATGAAAAAGCAGCCATGATGTACATGGGAACTTGGTATATGGGAGCGTTGATGACCAATATCGACGATGGCAAGACAGATGTCGAGTGGGGTATTGCGGAAATGCCGCAAAATGAAAAAGGGGAAGTAACGACATTTGGTTCTCCGACTGCTTTTGCCATCAATAAAAATTCAAAACATCAAGAAGCTGCGCAAAAGTTCTTAGACTTTTGTTCTGGTGAAGAAGGCGCCAAAGTATTAGCAGAAGTCGGTGTTGTTCCTTCGTATAAGACTGACGCCATTGATGAACTTTACTTCTCCCGTGAAGGCATGCCCGCCGATGAAGTATCGAAAAAAGCCTTCAATCCAGAAACCGTCGCGATCGAGTTTCCTGTCGATGAAAATGGACCAGCGATCGACAAAATCTTGCAAGAAGAACATGACTTGATTCTTGTAGGGGACGAAACACCAAAAGAAGGCATTGCTAATATGGAAAAAAGGGTGAAATCTGAAACCGAATAGTCCTAACGAGAGAAGGGACTTGGGCAAAAAAGTTCCTTCTCTTTATTAATGAAAGGGGGCCTGCTGGCAAGCAGCAGGAGACAAATATGGAAATAACCTCAAAATCAAAAGCAGCTAATAAGTTGAAACGCAAAAATACGCTAACCGCGCTGTCTTTTATTGCACCGAACTTTATCGGCTTTTTCTTATTTACCTTAGTGCCCGTTGTGTTCTCATTGATTCTGGCTTTCATGGAATGGGATTCCTTTAGTTCGCCTGAATTTGTGGGAATGAAAAATTTCAGCAAAATGCTAGGGGACGACACCTTTTGGATCTCGTTAAAGAACACCTTTCTCTATACGATTGGCGTCGTTCCATTGACGTTAGTATGTTCCTTAGGCTTAGCAATTTTATTGAATAAAAAAGTACGTGGAATGAAGTTTTTCCGTACGGCCTTCTTCTTTCCTTATGTCACCTCGTTAGTTGCGATCGCTGTCGTGTGGAACATGTTGTTTCACCCAACGATGGGACCAATCAATCAGTTTTTGAAATTTTTTATTGAAAATCCTCCTGGTTGGACCTCCAGCTCTGATTGGGCTTTGACGGCGATCATCATAGTCAGCGTCTGGCGTGGCATGGGGTATTACATGATCTTATACTTGGCAGGGTTACAAAGTGTGCCAAAGGAATTGTATGAAGCGGCTTCGATCGATGGCGCCAACAAGTGGCAGCAGTTTCGCAACGTGACGTTGCCGTCCTTGCGACCAACGACCTTCTTTGTTTCGATCATGTTGGTCATCAACTGTTTCAAGATCTTCGATTTGGTCCAAGTCATGACTGCCGGCGGACCCGGTCGAGCCACCAATGTCTTGGTGTATCAAATTTACAACGAAGCGTTTGTGAAATTTAATTTTGGTTACGCATCTGCGATCGCCATGGTCTTGTTTGTGATCGTTTTGGGCATCACGGTGATCCAGTTTAAGTGGAACCAAAGACAAGAACGGGTGTAAGGAGGGAGTACAGATGGAAAATACACTGAGTAAAAAGAATGTTCAAGCCAAACCAAAACAAAAAGCCAAGCTGTCGGTCGGCAGTGTCTCCTTGATTCTTTTATTAACATTTCTCGCGTTAGTGACACTGATCCCGTTTCTCTGGATGATTTCTGCTTCTTTTAAGACCAATAACGATGTTTTTAGCGTACCGATCCAATGGATTCCAAAAAGTTGGCACCCAGAAAACTATACGGTGATCTGGGATCGCATTCCTTTGTTGACTTTTTTCAAGAACACAGCTTTTTTGAGCATCATCATTACCTTGATCCAATTGTTTACCTCTAGCTTTGCGGCCTATGGGTTTTCGAAGATGCATTTCAAAGGACGCGACCTGTTGTTTCTGACATACATCGGTACGATTGCGATTCCTTGGCAATCCTATATGATTCCTCAGTTCATCATGATGCGCCAGTTCGGGCTGACAGACACGCTTTGGTCTTTGGTCCTCTTACAAGCCTTCAGTGCCTTTGGCGTCTTTTTGTTGAAACAATACTATAGTAGTATTCCTGATTCATTGTGTGAAAGTGCGCGGATCGACGGCTTGAGTGAGTGGGGGATCTATCGAAAAATCATTCTACCACTGACGAAGCCCGCTTTAGCGAGTCTGACCATCATCACCTTCGTCAATACATGGAACGATTATATGGGACCATTTATCTACCTCTCCTCAACCGAAAACAAAACCATTCAGTTAGGGTTGAAAATGTTTGTCGGCTTATATGATGCCGAGTACGCCCTGATCATGGCAGCATCTGTGGTCTCCATTTTGCCAGTAGCGATCGTCTTTTTAGCAATGCAAAAATACTTCGTAGAAGGAATCGCTACTTCGGGAATGAAAAATTGAGGTGATCAATCATGTTTACCAAACCTACCTTTGAAAACAATCTTTACATGCGGATCTTCCGCTGGCTATATATTGGCTTTGCCCTGAATATCAGTTTTTGGGTCGTGAATACACCCTACACCCTCACGGCAATGTTCTTGGCAGTCGATCCTAGAAACCTCCTTTGGTTTGCATTGGCACTCTTGCTGATTGGTCCAAGCATGATCAGCCTCCTGGCTGCGATCGATCGCTTTGCAGAACACAAAGACATCGATCCAGTAAAAGATTTCTGCTACTTTTTACGAACCTTTGCCGTGCGCGGTTTTCTCTATTGGCTCATCGGCTGGCTGGGAAGTGTCATTGCGATCGTGGATATTCTGTTTGCGGTTCAATTTGAAAGTGGCAAATGGCTCGTTCCTTTCTTTCTTTTGTTAGGGATGCTTTCCATAGCTCTAAGTATCAACGCTTGGTACTTCCAAGTGCGTAATCCAAAAGCCGCTAAGAAAGATGTCCTGCGTACCGCACTTTTCTTCACTTTGAAAAAATGGCCTGTTAGTTTGTTAGCAACCTTTTTGTTTGTTGCCGTTTTTGTCGCCTTGATTTTGAAGCCGCAATTTGGCTTTACTCTTTTTCCAGTCCTTTTTTTCGGACTCCTTTATTTAAACTTACGGAAATTTCAGATAAAATAGAAAGAAAGTCGTCTACGAATAAAGGAGACGACTTTTTTTAGGAGAAAGGGGGGCTTGAAAATGGCAGAAACAGTCACACTTCAACCGATTACCGAAGAAATGCTTGCTGAACTTTGGTCGATCAGCTATGGACCAAAGGCAGATTTAGAATGGAAAAAATGGGACGGACCGTATTTCCAAGACCCCGTATTGACGTGGGAAGAATTTCGAACGGGGTTTGGCGCTAGCTGTATCGACAACCCGTTACGTAAAGCGATCAGCTATCAAGGTAGAATCGTGGGGATCGCGACCGCTTATTGGGAAGACAATACCTTGCAGCAGTGGTTGGAATTCGGGATAGCCATCTATGATGCTTCCCTTTGGAATCAAGGCATTGGCAGCCAAGCAATTCGCCAGTGGATCAATGAGTTGTTTGAATCACAGCCTCATATCCAGCGTGTCGGGTACACCACGTGGTCGGGCAATCACCGCATGATGAAACTAGGAGAAAAGCTAGGGATGACCAAAGAAGCCCAGATCCGCAAAGTCCGTTTCTGGGAAGGCACCTATTATGATTCCATCAAGTATGGCATCTTGCGAGAAGAATGGGCACAGCAGAAGTGAAGGTAGGGGATACGGCAGCCAATGTCGTATTCCTTTTTCTTTTTTTACAACAAATCAAAAAAATTTCTAGCATTACAGACAATAACCATGTACTATCTCTATGTAATACTTTATAATAATTCCAATGTACAGATTAGAAATATTTTAAAAAAGTCGGGAATAGCGTTTGAAGTTCATTCTCAATTAGTCTAAAATAGTGAGAAAGAAAAGATACTGGAGGGAAAGAAATGTCAGTTTTAGAAATCAAAAATCTACACGTCCAAATCGAAGATAAAAAGATCTTAAAAGGCGTTGACTTAGTGTTAAAAACTGGAGAGATCCATGCCATCATGGGACCAAACGGTACAGGGAAATCAACCTTGTCCGCTGCCATCATGGGCAACCCGAATTATGAAGTGACAGAAGGAGAAATTTTGTTCGACGGCGAAAACGTCTTGGAAATGGAAGTGGATGAGCGAGCTCGCTTAGGTTTGTTCTTGGCGATGCAATACCCAAGTGAAATTCCAGGCATCACCAATGCAGAATTCATGCGGGCAGCGATCAATGCCAAACGTGACGAAGACGACAAAATCTCTGTCATGGATTTCTTGAAAAAATTAGATGAAAAAATGGATTTATTGAATATGCCCGAAGAAATGGCGGAACGCTATCTGAATGAAGGCTTCTCTGGTGGAGAAAAGAAACGAAATGAAATCTTGCAATTGTTGATGCTAGATCCAACCTTTGCGATTTTGGATGAGATCGACTCTGGTCTAGATATCGATGCCTTGAAAGTCGTAGCAAAAGGCGTCAATGAAATGCGCGGCGAAGGCTTTGGCGCTTTGATCATCACCCATTACCAACGTCTGTTAAACTACATCACACCAGACGTGGTTCATATCATGATGGAAGGCCGTGTCGTGATGACCGGTTCGGCAGACTTAGCCAAACGCCTAGAAGCAGAAGGCTATGCTGGGATCAGTAAAGAGTTAGGGATCGACTACAAAGAAGAAGAAGCGTAAGGAGGCAAGGTAAATGGCAAAATTACAGGATTATCTTGAACAAGTCAACGTTTTTTCAGCGTTAAAAGAAGAGCCTGAATGGATGTTGGAATTACGCCAAGCAGCCCTTGCGAAAGTGGATGAACTTGCGTTTCCAAAAATCGAGCGGGTGCGTTACGAGCGTTGGCCATTGTTCAATATCGACGAACAAGCACTTGCTGGTGAAAAAGAATTTGCAGGCTTCATCGATCCAACCTTACCTGCAAGTGAATCTAAGGAGACAGGTGCTGGCTTGGTTCCCGCCTTTGACACGATGGATAACCATCCGACCCTCGTTCAGTTCGATGACACCACGATCTTTGAGCAATTACCGCAAGAGTTGATCGACAAAGGCGTGATCTTTACCGACTTGTTTACAGCAATGAAAGAAGTACCAGAGTTGGTTAATCAATACTATATGACCAAAGCAGTGCCAATGGACGAAGACAAAATGACCGCAGCACATGCGGCGTTTATGAATAGCGGCATGTTCTTGTATGTACCAAAAAACGTGGTGATCGAAGAACCCCTTGAAGCGATTTTCTACCACAATGGCAATAGCCAAGCGCATTTCTTCAAACACATTTTGATCGTTGCTGATGAGCACAGTGAGTTCAGCTATTTGGAACGTTTCCAAACCAAAGGCGACCAAGCGAAAAAACTGTCAGGCAATATCGTAGTGGAAGTAATTGCCAAAGCAGGCGCGAAGGTCAAATTCTCTGCGATTGATCAGTTAGGTGTCAACATTACTACGTACATGAATCGTCGCGGCTACGTATTACGAGATGCGATGGTAGATTGGGCGATCGGAGTCATGAATGACGGCGACGTCGTGGCAGACTTTGATTCTGATCTTGTAGGCGAAGGCGCGCATTCGGAAGTCAAAGCGGTCGCAATCAGTGCTGGACGCCAAACACAAGGGATCGATACCCGCGTAACCAACAAAGCACCGCATTCCATTGGTCATATCCTGCAACACGGCGTTATCAGAGAACGCGGCGTCTTAACCTTTAACGGTATCGGACACATTTTAAAAGGAGCCAAAGGGGCGGACGCGCAACAAGAAAGCCGAGTCTTAATGCTTTCTGACCAGGCTCGTGGCGATGCTAACCCAATCCTTTTGATCGATGAGCACGAAGTAACAGCCGGACACGCAGCCAGTGTGGGACGGGTCGATCCAGAAGAAATGTACTACCTGATGAGTCGTGGGTTGCGCAAAGAAGAAGCGGAACGTTTGGTGATTCGTGGTTTCTTAGGATCCGTCTTGACCGCGATCCCAGTCAAAGAAGTGCAACAAGAATTGGTTGCCGTTATCGAAGGGAAGTTGCTCGCATGATCGATGCCCAAAAAGTGAAACAAGCGTTTCCCATCTTGGATCAGCTCGTAAATGACGAACCATTGATCTACCTCGACAATGCCGCCACTACGCAAAAACCAGAGGCGGTGCTGCAGGCAATCACCGATTATTACCATCAAGACAATGCCAACGTTCATCGTGGGGTTCATACCCTCGCAGAACGGGCGACCCATTCCTATGAAGGCGCACGAGAAAAGGTTCGCCGTTTTATCCATGCGAGTGAGACGGCGGAAGTGCTGTTTACTCGAGGGACGACCACTGGTTTAAATTGGGTCTCCCGCAGCTACGGCGACCGTTTTGTCAATGAAGGCGATGAAATCGTGATTTCTTATATGGAACATCACTCCAATATCATCCCTTGGCAGCAATTAGCTGCTCGGAAAAAAGCTACCTTGAAATATATCCAGTTGACACCAGAAGGCACCTTGGACATGGAAGATGCCAAGAAACAGATCACAGACAAAACCGCCATCGTTTCGATCGCGCACGTTTCCAATGTTTTAGGCGTGATCAATCCGATTGCAGAGCTAACCAAATTGGCGCATCAGCACCAAGCCGTCATGGTGGTGGATGGTGCTCAGGCTGTTCCACATATGGCAGTTGATGTCCAAGCACTGGATTGTGATTTCTATGCCTTTTCTGGCCATAAAATGTGCGGACCAACTGGCATCGGTGTCTTATACGGCAAACGGCAATGGCTGGATCAAATGGAGCCCGTCGAATTTGGCGGTGAAATGATCGATTTTGTCCATCTGCAAGAAAGCACGTGGAAAGAACTGCCGTGGAAATTTGAAGCGGGCACACCAAATATTGCCGGCGCGATCGGCTTAGGTGCAGCGGTCGATTACTTAACAGAAATCGGCTTAGAAAACATCCACGCCCATGAAGCAGACTTAGCTGCCTACGTTTTGCCCAAACTGCAAGCCATTGAAGGTTTGACCATCTATGGTCCCCAAGAAGCAGCAAAACGCACGGGAGTGATCGCCTTTAATCTAGCAGGCATCCATCCTCATGATGTTGCCACCGCTTTAGACATGGAAGGCATCGCGGTACGGGCAGGTCATCATTGTGCCCAACCCCTCTTGACCTATTTGCAAGTCCCAGCGACTGCACGGGCCAGCTTTTACCTGTATAATACAAGAGAGGACGCCGATCGACTGGTTGACGCCATCAAGCTGACGAAGGAGTTTTTCCAACATGGCACTAACGAAATTAGATAATTTGTATCGACAAGTCATTCTGGATCATTCTAGCCACCCACATCATCGGGGCACCTTGGATGATTCAACGTACAAAGTCGAATTGAATAACCCTACCTGCGGCGACGTGATCCACTTGGAGCTCGCTGTCGAAGGAGACACCATCAAAGACATCGCGTTTACTGGCGAAGGCTGTTCCATCAGTACCGCCAGTGCATCCATGATGGGGGATGCGATTATCGGTAAGACACTAGCAGAAGCTGGTGAGCTATCAGGCTTGTTTTCTGAGCTCGTCCAAGGAAACGACATTCCCCAAAGCGATCGCTTAGGCGATGCTTCCATGCTTGGGGGTGTGGCGAAGTTTCCTGCACGCATCAAGTGTGCGACCTTAGCTTGGAAAGCATTAGAAAAAGCCATTGCTGCCGACAGTACACAAGCATCTGTCAGTCACAGCCACGCCAATGAATCTGACACTGAAGAAACCAGCGAATAGACAACCGCACTACAAAAGGAGTGAGAACCATGGGTGTACCCGAATTAGAAGAATATAAATTTGGCTTCCACGATGACGTGCAGCCTGTTTTTAGTACCGGCGAAGGATTGACCGAAGACATCGTCCGTGAAATCTCACGGGTCAAGCAAGAGCCAGAATGGATGCTTGAGTTCCGCTTGAAGTCTCTTGAAGCCTTCAACAAGATGCCCATGCAAAACTGGGGCCCAGACCTGTCTGACATCGATTTTGATGCCATCAAATATTACCAAAAACCAAGTGATCGTCCTGCCCGTGATTGGGATGACGTACCAGAAAAAATCAAAGAGACCTTTGAGCGCATTGGTATTCCAGAAGCCGAGCGGGCATACCTGGCTGGCGCTTCTGCCCAATACGAATCAGAAGTCGTTTACCACAACATGAAAGAAGAGTTTGAAAAACTTGGCATCGTCTTTACCGATACCGATTCAGCCTTGAAGGAATACCCTGAGCTGTTCAAACAATACTTCTCAAAATTAGTCCCACCAACCGATAATAAGCTTGCTGCTTTGAACTCAGCCGTTTGGTCAGGTGGTACCTTTATCTATGTACCAAAAGGCGTTCGTGTCGATGTGCCATTGCAAACCTATTTCCGGATCAATGCCGAAAATACCGGTCAGTTCGAACGAACATTGATCATCGTTGACGAAGGCGCCAGCGTTCATTACGTCGAAGGCTGTACCGCCCCAACCTATTCAAGCAATAGTTTGCACGCAGCCATCGTTGAAATTTTTACCCTAAAAGACGCTTACTGCCGCTACACCACCATTCAAAACTGGTCAGACAACGTCTACAACCTAGTAACCAAACGGGCCAAAGCCTTAGAAGGTGCTACCGTTGAATGGATCGATGGCAACCTAGGTGCCAAAACAACGATGAAATACCCTAGCGTGTATCTTGATGGCAAAGGCGCACGGGGCACGATGCTTTCCATTGCCTTTGCAGGTGCCAACCAAATCCAAGATACTGGTGCAAAAATGATTCACAATGCACCAAACACCTCCAGCTCCATCGTCTCAAAATCAATTTCTAAAGATGGCGGTGCAGTAAACTACCGTGGACAAGTCACCTTCGGCAAGAAGAGCGCAGGCTCTATCTCCCATATCGAGTGTGACACCATCATCATGGATGACCTATCGAAATCTGATACCATCCCATTCAATGAGATCCACAACAGCCAAGTGTCCCTAGAACACGAAGCCAAAGTCTCCAAAATCTCAGAAGAACAACTGTACTACCTAATGAGCCGCGGCCTCTCCGAAAGCGAAGCAACCGAAATGATCGTCATGGGATTCGTCGAACCATTCACCAAAGAATTACCGATGGAATACGCAGTCGAATTGAACCGGTTGATTAGTTATGAGATGGAAGGGTCTGTGGGGTAATTGAATTGATTAAGCTAGAAATGCCTATTTGAAGGCGTTTCTGGCTTTTTTTATTTTTGGTATGTATAAAGTAACACCATTTGGATATAAATTTTTAGAGAGATTTAACTAGTATGCAGTTATTTTTGCATTGTTAAGCCTAAATAAAATAATTAGTAGCGCCCAATTTTGAAAGTATACATTTGCTGACTATATCAATGATAAAGGTAAAGAGACAAGAATATGGTATGTTACAAAAGATGATTTTGGAAAAGATACAGCAATTGAGTCTGTTTTAGTATTTGATAAGAATAATAAAATTAGCAGATATAAGAATACTAAGTTAACTATCGGCGATGTCTCTAAGATGACAGATGAAGAGATATTAGAAAAAGTTAAGCAAGATGAATTTGATTATCAATCAGCTAGAATTCAAGGTGTACGAGAAGATATTGCAATGGCGGAGGAGCTGATAGAGAAAAGCGACAGTTCCATAGTAAAATCAGGAAAAGAATTCCTATACAAGATGAAATCAGATAATAATTTGAACCCAATTGATATCGAACCATCAGATTTTTATTTCAATATTATCACTGATTCATCAGGAAATCAGACGGAGAAGGAAGAGTTTTCATTTATTATTCATGAAGTGAGTTACCCTGATTCTAGTTATACAGGATTATATAATGTGGAAGGAGATTTGTATGCGATTGGGGACAATTATGTAAATGATGAGACAATCAACGAGGCAATCTCCAACAAAGAATATCAAATGCGTACAGTGCAAAACGAGGTAACTTATGAAATTACGGCTCCGACAGTAGTACGAGCGCCCCAAGTTTATGAAAGTACGTATAATTATTTTCCTATTGAGCCTCTGGGATGGTCTATAGCCTTCAGAACAAAAGATTTAGTCTCACTTCAATTTGATCAACCAGATACGGATATTGAGAATATTACCATTGATGAATAGTCTTTTGCTCCTTTCTCCAAACACCATTATATTTTGGTCAAAAGGATCTGTCTTACATGAACAATGGATTTGAATTAGATTTGTTGAACAAATTAGTTGGAAAGAAAACAAAATCATTTCGAAGGGATTTGACACTAATCAATGAACAGTTGATTGATAAGTTCAGTAAAATATTCAGCTTAAATGATCAAGTTAATGCGCTTCCCGAGCTAAGAAAGAGCCTAGTAGATACAAAGCACAGAATAGAGATTTTTGAAGAAAAAGGCTTATCTGAAAAGCTATCTAAACAGGTTAATTTTCAAAAAGATGAGCGAAAGATAGCTAATGCATATCAGTTGATAAACAAATTTAAAAAAGAGGTCAAACATTTAATAAATTCCAATAATATCAACGAGTTGGAAGAACTAAGTCCACTTAGTTCTGATGAAGTTCCAGAGTTGTTTGAAAAAGTATCAACGGAAATTATAAAGATTATCGAAGTCAAAGGTGAGCTTGAAGGGATTATCTCTAAGATAGATTCTAGCTCTGAGCAAGTAAATATATATTTAATGGAGATTCAAGAGATCATAAAATCACTCGAGGAAGAATTTGCTGAAATTAAAAGGGAAATTAATATACCTAATTTAAATCCAGATGATTTTGCCAAATTTAAAGTTGAAGAAGATAATTTATTAACCTCTATTGAGCAAGTTGAAAAGGAAGAAAAAAACAAGAGCATAATAGAAACCAAAATTAGAGAAGCATTAAATGCAAGAAACCAATTGTTGCTTAGTGAATTTAAATTATATGAAACTGAAATAAACACAATAAATGAAAGTCAAGATGCGTTGGAACTAGGCATTGAGTTTAAAGGTAATAAAGATATTTTTCTTGAACATTTATCTCAATTTTTTAAAGGATCTAATATAAATCAGAATACTTACAAAAATATAAGTGAAGAACATTCTGACTTTGCGTCTCTATTAATAGATATTTTAATAGATGATGCTAAAAAAACTTCTGAATTAGTAACGGATACACAATTAGCAAAGATGAAAGAAAAAATCAAAGACAACTATAGTGAATTATTAAAACACCGAACCCCAAATCAAATTGAAATTAAATATCATGGCAAGCCTTTAGCAAAACATTCAATTGGTCAAAGAGCATCTGCATTAGTGCTTTTCATTTTGTCTCAAAAAGAAAATAATTTAATTATGATTGATCAACACGAGGATGATTTAGATAATCAGGTAATTTATAATGAAATAATTACCAAAGTGAAGGAAAGAAAACCTGAAGTTCAGTTTATTTTCGCTACACATAATGCTAATATTCCGGTATTAGGTGATTCGGAGCAAGTAATTGCCGTTGCTTACGATGAAAGTCTGATAACTCTAGAAATGGGTAGCATTGATAATAAAGATATTCAGAATAAGGTTGTTGATATTATGGAAGGTGGGCAAGAAGCATTTAATAAAAGAACCCAAATATATAGCTTGTGGAAGAAAGAATGATTTTTTATTTTCTTTCTTAAATTAAAATGTTATTCCTGAGATGATATTATTTATTAAATATTCCACCAATGAGACATAACCTGGTTGTGTCTCATTGGAAAAAGGCGCTATCCATTGTGAATCTAAGAGAAATGCACATTTCTTTTTGAGCCTTTTTCTTTCACTCGTTTTAAATAAGACATATATATTTTCGCAGTAAATTGATTTAGAGTAGTTAACCGATATCTAACAGCAAAATTAACACCAAATCAAAAAAATCATACGACTCCCATAAAGCTAAATAGATTTAAAAAACTTGACTTGATAGTATTTAGAAGCTGTTAAAACTTTTAGAAAACACTATCCCTTTGCTGGAAAGCAGTGTGGGATGAAAAAACAACTATAAACGTTTGTATAACAACGTTTATAGTTGTTTTTTATGAAAATTAGCGATCTTGAAGAAAATGACGAAACCTTTTTAGTGTATATAATGTAATTATAAGTGAATAAGATGGACTTGAATTTATGTTATTATTTTATAGAATATACTGTATTAAAAGTTATGGATAGAGATACCATAAATAAGGAAAAAAACATGATATTCTAGATAACGTGAAACAAGAGGAATTGTTTTTGAAATAATTCAACTATCCTCTTGTAATGAATAAAATGAGTTAAGAAGCAATAGAAGATAAGACATAGAAAATTAAACTTCGCCTGTACAATCTTCTTCTGTTGAAGAATTAATAAAAGGCTTGAACGAAACACACCATCAATTATTTTTAAGGTTAATTTCAAAATAATTTGTAGTGCTGTTAACAAAAAAGAGTCACTTTTGTAATAATAGTAATTTTTCTAAATTGAAGACTAAATGTATTTCTTATTCAATTGATGCTACAATTGTAGGGAATATATAACTAGAAAAATTAAAATGAAAAGTATATATAATGACTTTTATTGATTGTATTTGAATTATAAATAGTGCTAGATAGGAGAAATAAAAAAATGATTACAGGAACGATTAAGAGTAAAATTGACAATATTTGGACAACATTATGGACTGAAGGAAGTACCAATCCATTAACTAATATAGAACAGTTAACTTATTTACTATTCATGAAAGATTTAGATCGTGCGGAACTAGAAAAAGAAAAAAATAGTAAAGTATTGGATTTAGAATACACATCAGTATTTCCCAAAAAACACCCTGAATATCGTTGGCATACATTTAAAGACCTAGGTGATGCACAAGAGATGTTCAATTTGATGCAACAAAAAATTTTTCCCTTTATAAAAACTTTAAATGGTGAAAATGATGACACTGCTTTTTCAAGATATATGAAAGATGCAATTTTTCAAATTAATAAACCGGGAACATTACAAAAAGTAGTAGAAGCTTTAGAAGAATTACCTACCGAAGATCGAGATATGCAGGGGGACATTTATGAGTATCTTTTATCTAAACTAGCAACTTCTGGAACGAATGGACAATTTCGTACTCCACGTCATATTATAAAGATGATGGTAGATTTGATGGCTCCTACACCTCAAGATACAATAAGTGACCCAGCTATGGGTTCGGCAGGTTTTCTAGTTGCAGCGAGTGAGTATGTTCGAAAACATCATCCAGAATTATTTTTAGATTCAATATTAAGTAAGCATTATCACAATAATATGTTTCATGGAAATGATATGGACAGTACGATGTTAAGAATTGGCGCAATGAACATGATGCTTCATGGGGTGGATAATCCGCAAATTAAGTATCAAGATTCACTTTCACAAGATAATTTAGAGCGGGAAAAATATTCTCTTGTATTAGCTAATCCGCCATTTAAAGGTTCTTTGGACTATGACACAACAGCGAATGACTTGTTAGCTTCTATTAAAACTAAGAAAACGGAATTACTCTTTTTGACTTTATTCTTGAGAACGTTAAAACCAGGTGGTCGAGCTGCAGTCATTGTTCCCGATGGTGTTTTATTTGGTTCTTCTAAAGCTCACAAAGATATTCGGAAAGAAATTGTTGAAAATAATAAATTAGATGCTGTGATTTCAATGCCAAGTGGTGTATTCAAGCCTTATGCAGGAGTTTCAACTGCCATATTAATTTTCACTAAGACTGAAATTGGTGGTACAGACAATGTTTGGTTTTATGATATGCAGACTGATGGCTATAGTTTGGATGATAAGCGTAACCCAATCAAAGAGAATGACATACCTGATATTGTCAAGCGTTTCAAAAATCGTGAAGAGGAAATGGAACGTAGACGCACAGAAAAATCATTTATGGTTCCGGTTGAAGAACTGAAAGAAAATGATTATGACTTAAGTATTAATAAGTATAAAGAGATTGAATATGATGAAGTGGAGTATGAAGAACCTCTAGAAATCATAAAAAAAATAGAGATAATAGAACAAGAAATTGTTCAAGGAATCGATAAACTTAAGGATTTGATCAGATGAAAAATAAGAAGTTGGGTGACTATGTAGACATAGTTAGTGGATATGCCTTTAAATCTAAAGAGTTTGATATTAAAGGTGTACCAGTTATACGTATGAGTGATTTATACCAGAATAAAATCAGAATTACGGCAAATACAGCTAGAGTAGTTGACATCAATATTGATGAAAAGTTTTTGATTCAAAAGGGTGATATATTGTTAGGCATGTCGGGTTCAATAGGGAAAATGGGGATTGCTGATATAAATGGAAAAATGTATTTAAATCAACGTATTGCGAAAATAGTACCGAAAAATAATGAAATCAGTCGAGTTTTTCTTATATATTTGATAAGACAAATCTGTGAGAGAATGAAGCAAGATTCAGTAGGAGGAACAGTTCCTAATATTAGTCCCAATACGTTGAAAAATTATGATGTATGGGTTCCATCAATTGAGAATCAAAAAGAAATAGCCAATACTCTAAATCTAGCTTCAAAACTAATAGAAAAACGCAAAGAACAGATTGCTGAGTTAGAGCGACTAAAAAAGAATACTTTTATTAACAGATTTCTTCATAATGAAAATCTAACTAAGTGGGATAATGTCTGTTTGAAAGAATATGTGACCATTGATACTAAAATGATTAAAGATTTTACTATATATCAAAACTTTATATATATTGGAATAGAGAATATTGAGAAAAACACTGGAAAATTAATTAATATTTCTAGAGTTAAAGAGGTGAATATTACAAGTGGAAAGTACCTTTTTGATGAAAGACATGTTATATATAGTAAAATCCGACCTAACTTAAACAAGGTTGCTTTGCCGTATGAGAAAGGAATTACGAGTGCAGATTCTTACCCATTATTAGTAAAAGATGGTATGAATAGAATATACCTAGCAGAACTTTTGAAATCAATTGATTTTTTAAATTATGCTAAAAAGCAAAGTTCGCGAACAAATATTCCAAAAATAAATAAAAAACAATTAGAAAATTATCAATTTAAATTACCACCAATTAAATATCAAAACAAATTCGCTTCCATAGTCGAAGAAATCGAATCACAAAAAAAAGTCATGGAAGAAAGCCTACATGAAATGGAAAATAATTTTAATGCTCTGATGCAAAAAGCATTTCGTGGTGAGCTCTTTCCTGAGCAATAATTTCAGACATTGAAAGAAGGGAGGAATAAAATGGGGAATTTTGATTTTTTATTAAAAGATAAAGATTATCGGGGGTTTGCTCAAGCTAGTATTGACACAGAAAAAGCGATGAATGTTAGCACGATTATGGCAGCAATTTGCTGCCGACGTGCGCTTGAACTTTCAGTTAAGTGGGTTTATCAATTTGATAGTGAGTTGAAAGTTCCTTATCGTGATAATCTATCTTCATTAGTCAATCATCGTGAGTTTCAAGATATACTTGATCCCAATTTACTGCCTGCTATTCGTTTTATTATTAAACTAGGGAATGTTGCTGTACATAATAATGCTACAGTCAAACGAGAAGAGGCTGTATTAGCTATAAAAAATCTATTCCAATTTATTTTATGGATTGATTATTGTTATGGCGAAAATTATCAAGATAGGACGTTCAATGAGGCTGTCCTTAATTTATCAACAACTATCAAAGAAAAAGAATCGCCGCGTCAATTAGGAGAGCTAACAGAAAAAATTAATGTGACTGATCCGCCACTTAAAGAATTGCAGCAAGCTCTACCAGATGAAACACGTGTAGATTTCATGAACAAACGAAAAAGTACAGTTGAATCAGGAAACTACGATTTCTATGTTGATAAAATTTCTGAAAGTGAAACACGTAAACGATATATTGATATTGAGTTACGACTTGCTGGTTGGAAATTCGATGAAAATATTGAAATTGAAGAGAAAATTGAAGGAATGCCTAATAAATCTGGTTTTGGGAAAATCGATTATGTTTTATATGGGAAAAATGGGCTGCCTTTAGCAATTGTCGAAGCAAAAAGAACGATGAAAAGTCCTAAAGAAGGGCGACAGCAGGCAAAACTCTATGCTGATCTTTTAGAAAAAAAGAAAGGTCAAAAACCTGTTGTTTTCTATACAAATGGGTTTGAAACATGGATGATTGAAGAACCCTATCCAGCTAGAGAAGTATCTGGTTTTTATACACAAGATGAGTTGCAGCTAATCATTGATCGAAGAGAAACAAAACGATCATTGAACTCAATAACTATTAACGATGACATAACGAATCGTTTTTATCAAAAAGAAGCAATTATTAATACTTGTGAGGCATTCGAGAATAGGCAACGTGAATCACTGCTAGTGATGGCGACAGGAAGTGGAAAAACAAGAACGGTTATCTCTATTGTTGATGTATTAACACAGGCAAATTGGGCTAAGAATGTCTTGTTTTTAGCAGATCGAACTTCGTTGGTAAAACAAGCTTTTCGTAACTTTAATCAGCTGTTGCCAAATCTTTCATTATGTAACTTATTGGAAGCGAATACGGAGAAGAATAATCCGCGTACTAGTCGAATGATTTTTTCGACATATCCAACAATGATGAATGCTATTGATTCAGTTAAACATGAAGAAAACCGGCTGTTTACGGTTGGACATTTTGATTTGATTATTGTTGATGAAGCTCACAGAAGTATTTACCAAAAATATCGTGCTATTTTTGATTATTTTGATTCCCTAATAGTAGGTCTTACTGCAACACCTAGAGAAGATATTGATAAAAATACCTACGACCTCTTTAACTTAGAGAATGGTGTTCCGACGTATGCTTATGATTTAGATAATGCAGTAGACGATGGTTTTTTGGTGAATTATAAAACGATTGAAACAGAACTGAAAATTCCAAATGAAGGCATTCATTATGAGGACTTAACTGAGGAAGAGAAACAGGCGTTTGATGATACTTTTGAAGATGAACCAGAAGTTAAAGATATTGATCCAGAAGCAATTAACGAGTGGCTGTTTAATAAACATACGATTGACCTTGTTTTAAAAGAAATAATGAACAAAGGAATACAAGACTCTAGCGGTGATGAGATTGGAAAAACGATAATATTTGCGAAAAATCATCGTCACGCAGAAATGATAAAAGAGCGGTTTGATCTCCTTTTTCCTTATAAAGGAGATAGTTATACTGATGTTATTGACTATAGTGTTAATTATCATCAAAGTTTGATTGATACTTTTTCAGTGAAAGAAAAGTATCCTCAAATTGCTATTTCTGTTGATATGCTTGATACAGGTATTGATGTGCCAGAGGTAGTGAATTTAGTTTTTTTCAAAAAGGTTAGATCGAAAATCAAATTCTGGCAAATGCTCGGGAGAGGGACAAGACTATGTGAAAATTTATTTGGTCCAGGACAAGATAAAGATGGTTTTCTAATTTTTGATTATAGTCGAAATTTTGAATTTTTCCGAGAAGATAAGCAAATAGGAGAAGCTAGACTGGTGACTCCATTGACTCAAAGGCTCTTTAATTTAAAAGTTGAATTGATTTATGAACTACAAGCCATACAGTATCAAGAATCTTCATTTATTTCATATCGAACCAAACTAGTTAATCAGTTATTTTCATTTGTCCAACAACTAGATCAAAATTATTTTATGGTTCGTATGGAAATCAAACATGTGGATAAATTCTCACACTCAGACTCATGGAAAGCACTAACTATTTTAAATGTTAATGATCTAAAAAAACATATTTCACCTTTGATTGAACCGGAAAAGGATGATGAACTTGCTAAGCGATTTGATTTATGGGTATTTACTATTGAATTATCTACATTAACAAAGAGCAATGCAACACGAGCAATTCGACAGGTAATGGAAAGTGCTCAAGAACTTCAAAAACTGGGGACAATACCTCAAATTTTGGAGCAAAAAGAGTTGATTAAAAAAATCCAAGAACCAGAATTTTGGGAGCAACCAACTCTTGAAGCGTTGGAAGAAGTTCGCTTAGCATTAAGAGAGCTAATTCGTTTTATTCCAAAGTACACGCAAAAAGTCTATTACACCAATTTTGAAGATGAAATTATCTCGATACATGAAGATGATGCACCACTTCTAAAAGTAAATGACTTACGTAGTTACAAAGAGAAAGTCGAAAATTATATCAGAACGCATTTGGATAACATTGCTGTCTACAAGTTACATCATAACCGTCCATTGACCAAGAAAGATGTAGAGATGTTGGAAGAAGTTCTCTGGGAGAAATTAGGTTCAAAAGATCAGTATAAAGAAAGTTACGGAGAAAAATCTGTGACTCTCTTAGTAAGGGAGCTGATAGGACTAGACAAAGGTGCCGCCAAAGCTGTATTTTCTGATTTTTTATCTACTGAAAATTTGAACTCACAACAATCAGAATTTATTAAATTGATTATTGATTATGTTGTTCAGAATGGTTATTTAGAAAAAGCACAACTTCTGGAAGATCCTTTTAAACGTATCGGAACTATTGTCAATTTATTTGGTGATAACCAGAGGCAAATTCAGACATTAATTCAATCAATAGATTCAATTAATGCCAATGCTAAGATTATTAATTAGCTTGTCTATATCAACTGATTGAGCTAATCTACATTATTAGATAATTTCAACATGAAATATCTTGGAAACGGAGGTGTTTTGTTGGCTCTTTATCACATTAATAAACATGAGATGGTAGAAATTCAAGAAGTACCATTTGCTAAAGAAAAAGAATTACAATTTTTAGTAGAAGCAAATTTAGAAAAGCTGTTCAATTTGAAATTTGTAGCTACTGAATTTTCTGTGGATGATTTTCGGCTGGATACGGTAGCTTATGATGAAGAAACCAAGAGTTTTGTAATCATTGAGTACAAAAAAGGGAAGCGATTCAGTGTAATTGATCAAGGTTATGCTTATCTAAACTCATTATTAGCTCATAAAGGGGAATTTGTCTTGAATTATAATGAGCAGTATCCAGATCAACTAAAGCGTACTAGTGAAATTGAATGGTCACAAACACGAGTTATTTTTGTGGCGAATGATTACACTAATTATCAATATGGTGCAGTAAATAATCCTGATTTGCCTATTGATTTAGTCATGGTGAAAAAATATAAAAATGGCTTGATAGATGTTGAAACGCTCAACAAAACTAATTCAAAGCAGAGTAAAGCTAATAAGCAAAATAATCAAAGAGAAGCTAATAAGAAAGGCTTGTCTAAAGAAATTAAGATTTACACAGAAGAAGAGCATCTTGAGAAAGGCTCTTTAGAAGTTCAAGAACTTTATGAAGAATTAAAAGAAATTATTTTAAGTTGGGATAGTAATATTCGAATTAAGCCAGTTAAGTTATATAATTCGTTTAAAATGAAACGTAATATAGTAGATATCGAAATTCAGAAAAAAGCCCTGAAAATATGGATTAATCTAAAATATGGAGAACTAAATGATCCTGAAAATATAACTCGAAATGTAAGTGAGACAGGTCATTGGGGAAACGGTGATTATGAAATTATTATGAAAGACAATCAAGATATTGAGTATATTGCCAGTTTAATTAAGGAATCTTGGCGATATCACAAGTAGTAATTTGGATAAAAACTAACACCCAAACTAGCACCAATCCCGAAAAATTATCAGAATTTTATGGCACCATCCAAAACAACGGTTGTTGATCTAACAGCATTTAGAAGTTGTTGAAACTTGTAGAAAACACCATCCCTTTGCTGGAAGGGTCTGTGGGGTAATCATATAGTACGAACTTCAAATGTTGATATACCAGCATTTGAAGTTTTTTTATTTATTGATTTTAGTCAGTTTCATGGGACTGAAGAATCAATTCTGATTCATCTGTCCCATGAATTATAGAGTCATTTCTATCGGTCCTAAGTTTATAAACGCTGAGAGACACTTAGCTTGATTCCTATCAATTAGTACTAAAAATTCAGTATAATTTCAGTTATTCCTTATAGACTTTCTAGCTTATCATCTATTATTTTTATTCTATTATTTTCCATTATTTTAAAGAATGGATAGTAAATAAAAATGCTGACCAAGATAAGTACGAAGCAGAAAATAATATTACGCCAATCCATACTAGAAAGGTAGGCTTGCGCAAAGAAAGGTGTGAATGAGGGATCAATTATAAATCCTAATCCAATCCATCCAAATTGCTGAGCAAAATAAGTTAATAATAAAGAGACAATAGGTGTAAATAAAAATGGAATTGCTAAAATAGGATTGAAGACGATTGGTAATCCAAAGATGACTGGTTCATTGATGGAGCAGATTCCAGGGATTAATGATAATTTTCCTATCGTACGATATTCTGGAACTCTACTTCGCATCATTAGTAACACTAATCCCAAGGTTCCACCAGCTCCGCCAAGAACGGAAACACGGAACATTTGAAGATTCATCAAGTGGGTCATCGTCTCATTATTTGTCATTTGTTCAGCATTTAAGCCAGTTTGGGCGATTCCTAACGTGAAGACGATTGGGAAGATAATTGAGGAGCCGTTAATACCAAACATCCACAAGATATTCCCTAAAGTTACAATAAATAAAAAACCTCCTAAACTGCCAGCAATGTTTGTTGCAGGCGTTAGTAATTGCATTATTGCTTCTGGGAAAATTGTATTTGTTGTCGATAAGACAATTAGATTGGCGCCATAAAAAATAATGATGTTAGTAAGTAGTGGCACCAACATATTGATAAAGGTTGCGACCATTGGTGGGACAGTATCTGGAAGTTTCAGCTTGATATTTTTTATTTCAAAAGTGCGATTCACCTCTACGACAAGTAAACCGATGATAATTGCAACGAAAAGGCCATTCGTACCTAAAAAATCTAGTGAAATCATTCCATCTTTCACAGGAGTGCAAACCGTTAGAAAAATGACTACTGCGATCATTCCGTTCATGGATGCATTGAATTTATATTCATGAGCAAGTGAGAAGGCAATACCAAAAACACTGATCAAACCGATGATACCCATCGTCAAATTATAAGGCGCAGTAATTACATCATAATTTGCTACTGCAAAATATTTCCAACCGGCCATGAATTGCATGAAGTAATTTGCTGTTTCTGGGTTGTAACGGTCAATATTTATAGGTGGATTGGCAAAAATCAGAAAAAAAGAACCGATAACAATAAAAGGCAGACTGAACATCATCCCACTGGATATAGCTTTCAAATGACGTTGATTTCCAATTTTAGCTGCTAATGGACTCAGTATTTCATTAAGCTTTATGACAAGTGCAGAATTTTCCATACTATTTCCTCCTATACTTGCCAAGGGTTGAAAGCAAAAGCACTTGGCACGACACGTTCTGGATCATATTTCTCAATTATTTTTTCATATTGTTCTTTGTAATTATTATCAATATCGGCTTGAGGAATTACTTTACTTGCTTCATATAAAAAATGTTCGGACCCTCGCCCCATTTCTTGCCCACGAGTGGTGTGTTTATCCAAAGCAATATCTGGTATTTCTGGAATATAGCCCATAGCGAAGCTCTTTATAACGATATTTTTGAGTAAATCGGATGAACGATCCTTTTCAGAATCACATAAGTAACGTATTGCATGGAAGAAATACATTGCACGGTCTGATTCATTATACTGGAATTCTCTACGCATCACGTTCAAATTATTAATCATGATGGCAGCTAAAGGATTACCCATTCCTACATCTTCTACACTAATTGCCAATAAGCGTCGCCATAATTTTTCTTCAAATTGTGGCGAGGTAATGTACATTTCATATGCAAACTCGCAAGCATCTTTTTCCTTTCCACGGCGAATCGATTTCTGTAGTGCAGAAATAACTTCATCTCCTCGCAGCCCGTTACGTGTGGTCATCTTTGCCCATGGATCTTGAATGAATTTACTTTCTGTCATGATATAATACTCCTAACTAAAAATTTGAGGTGGATCTTATGGATATTGAAATGCTTATCGACAAATATCAGTTGAACAATTCAGAAGCTGATGTCTTAAGATTTATGTGGAAAAATCGTCAGTCATTAAAAAACTTAGGTATTCGAGATGTTGCCAAAGCTTCTTATGTTTCTACTGCTACAATTATACAAATGGCTAAAAAAATTGGCTTTACAGGATATAGTGAATTAGTCTTTTCGGTAGGCAATCAGCGGCACAGTATGACCTTGCCTAAAATCTGTTCAGACAAAGAAAAAGAGACATTTATTCGTCTGATGTCTGATTACCAAGATAGACGAATGATGATCCTTGGATCAGGATTTTCTCAAAATATAGCAAATTATTTTTCTGAAGCTCTTAATCTACATGGTTTCCGTGCGACTGCCAATAGTCATCTTGAATTCTTGAGAGAAAATGTTCAAAGCGATATCCTGCTTTTTATTATCTCAAATTCAGGGGATACGGTTCGCTTAGCTGAATTAGCTAAAGTTGCGAACGATCATCATATTGATTTGATTGCTTTTGTTGGTGAAAAGAATTCAAAGATAGGTAACTTGGCGACATTAACAATCAGTACTGAAACATATACACCGAAAAGAATATCAGATTATCAACCCAATCTTTTTTTTGGAACAACATTAAATCAATTTGAAATCTTACTGAGTGAAGCATTATTAGCTATTTTTAGCTAGAAGAACGATGTGGCCACTGTTTCTTCATTCATTAGTATAAATGGTTTCAAAACGAATGTAAGTGTTCTCTCGATATTAAAAACATGTTTTGAAATTTAAAAACTTGTTTAAAAATCATACTCTCAGCTTTTAAATCAGCAAAGCTTCATTTTATTGTTCTCGCTAGTTTTAATCATTATTCGTATTTTATTTATAAGATAAGTGAAGTAGTTTGAAATAAAATGAAATTTTTTTTTGTTAAGAAAGGAACCCTAAGTGCTATGTAAGTGAAATAGAAATATTTCTATACATTTTTTGTTCTAACTGTTCATTAAAATATTTATAAAAGAGCGATTGGTTTATCTTTTTTGAATAAATGAGAATCAATATAATTGATTGAGCAATTCTTGTCACTCTCAATAATTATTCAAAAAAATAAATTCACCCTTGATACCGGTTTCATAGTATGCTAAACTGTGTCCATAAGTGATAGGGTGCTACTATTAAATTAGGCACGACCGAAGAAAGGTTTCTTTCTTTGGTCGTTTTTTATTGTTTGAAAACAACTCGATAGTTTCAGAAAAATAGTTATTCTAATTTTGAAGAACTATGCGGAAAGGGGGACAATCAATGTTTGTGGTAAAAAAACTGAATCATAATGCCGTTTTGATTGATGATGATGGAGTTGAAAAAATAGCAATGGGGAAAGGTCTTGGGTTTTCAGCGGTAGTCAATCAGCCATTTGATCCAGTGTTTGCAGATAAAATTTTCACATTGGATTCAAAAGAAAAAACAAAGCGATTTAGTGAGATCGCTGCACAAATCCCGATTGAATTTATTGAGTTTACTGAAGAGATGATTCAACTGATTTCCACTAGGATCAGCTCTCCATTAGATTCCAATATCTATATTACATTGACAGATCATATGTATTTTGCCGTTCAAAGAAAAAGAGAAGACAGTCATGTAACTGCCATTATGCTGCCAGAAATGAAACTTCTTTATCCAACCGAATATGATACAGCTGTCGAGGTAGTTGAACGGATCAATCACCAGTATCAAACGGAATTGGGTGCAAATGAGGTCGGATTTATCACGATGCACATTATAAATGCGGAATTAGGTGAGCCCAATAGCTTGAACAGTTTGAAAATATTAGAAATGACGACAACGATCTTGAGCTATTTAGAAAAATCTTATTTAGAAAACTTTGATAAAGAATCACTGACATATCATCGCTTAATGATCCATATCAAGTTCTTGGTCAAGCGTTTGATTTATAACGAAGCCTCTCCAGAAGAAAATTTTGGCTTTTTTACGGAAACTTTTAAGAGCAGCGAAGCATACCAAGCAGCTTTAAAAATCAAGGAAATCATAGAAAACCAGTTTCAACTGGCAGTTCAAGAGAATGAAGTTATTTATTTAGCCATTCATTTAGCACGTATCTATTAAATAAGTGAATCCGGGCGTAACTAGTTGGTAGGCGCAACCGAATGAAACATAGCACACAAGCTATGCTCATTTGGTTGCGCTTTTTTAGCGGAAAAAGAAAGGAAGAATGAAATGGGAAAAGTAATTTTTAATTCGGATGATTTTGGTTACAGCTATGGTGTTAACTATGGCATTTTAGATGCCTACCAGCGAGGGATCCTCACCTCGACAACATTGATGGCAAACATGCCTGGTTTTGAACATGCAGTGAAACTAAAAAAGGAGGTGCCGGGTCTAGGAGTAGGAATTCATTTGACCCTAACATGTGGAAAACCACTTTTGGAAAACGTTGATAGTCTAACAGAAGGTGGCCGATTTAGACCGTTGAAGTTTTATCAGCAACCATTTGCTATTGACCAAGATCAGCTCTATCAAGAATGGAATGCTCAGATTCAAAAAGTATATCGAGCTGGGATCTTGCCTACGCACTTAGACAGCCATCACCATACGCATTCTTTTGGCAGCAATCAGGAAGTAGTGATTGCTTTAGCCAAAAAATATGATTTGCCCGTCAGAGGAAACTTTGAGCGAAGTGAAGAAGTGCGGCATGTCGATTATTTTGAGCCGTATTTTGATGACGTGGGAGAAAAAGAGGTGAAAAAAAGACAAATTAGTACGTCTATTGAAGCCTATTTGAAGGATTTGTATAAAAAGCTTCAAGGGAACCAAACGATCGAAGTCATGTGTCATACTGCTTATTTGGATCAGGAGTTATTAGAGGGGTCGAGTTTCATTTATCCTCGTGTGAAGCAGGTTGAATTTTTGATTCATTCGTCGTTTGCTCAGAAAGTAAAGAAAGATCCGTCGATTGAATTAACTACTTACAAAACAATTTAATATAGGAGGAATGTAATAATGACGAATTTTAAAGCAAATGTACAAAAGTTAGGGCGGGCAATGCTGTTGCCAGTTGCAGCAATGCCGCTAGCAGGATTGATCATGCGGCTATCAGCTGACGACATGTTGAATATTCCCGTTTTGGGAGCGGCCGGCAATGCAGTTTTCGGCAATTTGGATATCCTGTTTGCGATTGGGGTCGCAATTGGTTTTGCTAAAACCAAAGACAAAGGAATACCAGCACTTACTGGTTTCTTAGCAATAGCTACCTTGAAAAAAGGGTTGGAGATTATGAATCCAGCAGTAAGTATGGGTATTTTTGGGGGCATCATTTCCGGACTGATTGCCGCTTGGACTTATAACCGCTTTAAGGAACAAAAATTACCGATGGTTTTCTCTTATTTTGCGGGTGAAAAATTTCCTTTGACGATGGTCATGATTTTACAGACGATCTCAGCGGTTGTTTTCGGTTTGGTTTGGCCGATCATACAAATGGGTATCGACAATTTTGCCAAAATGCTGGTTGACATGGGGGCACTCGGTGTTGGGATTTTTATGTTTTTAAATCGATTGTTGATTCCCTTTGGCTTGCATCACGTTTTGAACACCTATGTATATTACGATTTAGGAAGCTATACTTCACCTAGCGGGGAAGTTTTCCGAGGAGAAATGACACGCTTTATTAATGGCGATCCGCAGGCAGGATTGTTTTTATCAGGATTTTTTGTGGTGATGATGTTTGGAATACCAGCTATCTGTTTAGCGATTTACAAAGCAGCGTATAAAGAAAATAAAGATATGGTTAAAGGAATCATGGGAAGCGGTGCTGCCACATCGTTTATTGCCAATATTACAGAGCCTGTTGAATTCAGCTTTATGTTTCTCTCACCTATGCTGTATGTGATCCATGCCTTTTTTGCTGGGCTAGCAGGGATCGTCTGTTATTTGTTTAATATACGAATTGGTTTCACTTTCGGAGCATGTATTGTAGATTATCTTATTAATTTCCGTATTGCGACGAATGCTATTCTGATCCTTCCAATTGGGCTCGTCTTTTTCGCCTTGTATTACTTTACCTTTTATTATTTGATTAAAGCGAGAAATATCCAGACATTGGGCCGAGAAACTGCGACAGAATTTGGGGAAGAAATATCTCCAGAGGAAACAGAGTTGGGATTGGCGAGCAAAAATTATGAATACATGGCAAAAAAAATGCTCCAAGCGTTTGGCGGGAAAAACAATATTTTGGATGCATACAGCTGCAACACACGCTTGCGTGTTGAAGTTGCTGATTCTTCATTAGTAGAGGAACAACGAATCAAGCAATTAGGCGTGAGCGGGATTATCAAGCCAACTGAAAAAAACTATCAAGTGATCATTGGGTTAGAAGTGACATATGTAATGGCTGAATTTGATAAATTATTGGAACAATAGAAAGGAAGAAAATAGGATGAAAAAACAAATCATTACCATCGCTGGAGGCGGAAGTACTTATACACCAGGAATTGTTCAGGCTATTTTAAATAATGCACAACGTTTACCGTTAGCTGAAATCCGTTTGTATGATATTGATGCAGAACGAAATGCAGATATGTACTTGATTATTCAGTTTATGTTGAAAAAAGAGGGCTTTTCAGATGTCCAGATCATTTCAACAGAAGATCCTAAGCATGCGTTTACTGGCTGTGACTTTGTATTCTCGCAGATTCGTGTTGGCGGAATGAAAATGAGAGAAAAAGACGAAAAAATCCCCTTGAATCATGGGCTAGTTGGACAAGAAACTTGTGGATTAGGCGGTTTTGCGTACGGCATGCGTTCAATGAAAGGATTGCTAGAGATCGTCGGTTATGTGCAAGATTATGCATCTGAAGCATGGATCTTGAATTATACAAATCCAGAATCGATCGTCTCTGAAGCGGTTCGCAGAACGTACCCAAATGCAAAAATGATCAATGCATGCGACATGACCATCTCGATCGAAGAAACGATTGCCGTCAACTATGGTTACAACCGTGAAAATTGGATACCGACATATTATGGGTTAAATCATTTTGGCTGGTATACCTCTATCTATGATAAAGAGCTAAAACGAGAAATCATGCCGGAAATTATTGAAAAGCTGACAACACAAGAAATGCAGGTTGCTGACTTTAATGCAGGGGATAAAACTTGGCAAGAAGCGTTTCAAATGATGTCAGTCATCACGAGAAATTTTCCAAACAATATCCCTAACAATTACTTAGAGTATTATTTGTATCCAGATATGGTTGTAGAGCATACAGACAAAAAATATACGCGAGCAAATATGGTGATGGATGGCCGTGAGAAAAATACCAAAGAAATGGCAGATAAAATCCGACGCGGAGAGAAAGAAGATGTCTTAAATTTTAACTTTGGTGAGCATGGACAATACATTGTGGATATGGCGACATCTTTATTAAATGATGAACGGCGCCGATTTATGCTGATCGTGCCCAATCAAGGAGCAATTCCTAATCTGCGTTCGGATGCCGTAGTTGAGGTGCCTGCTTACGTGGGAGCAACGGGAGTGGAGCCGATTGCACTGAGAGAACCGATTTGTGACTTTCACAAGGGATTAATGGAGGCGCAAGTGGCTGCTGAAAAACTCCTTGTTGATGCTTACTTTGAAGGGTCTTATCAAAAAGCATTGCAGGCATTCACATTGAATCAGACTGTTCCGAATGCGCGAGTGGCTAAAAAAATCTTAGATGAAATGATTGAGGCAAATAAAGAATATTGGCCTGAATTAAAGTAGAGGTGATGGAACGTGCTCTTTTTTAAAGAAAAAAAAGTGTTGAGAGCTGTGGCAAAAGGTCAAATTATTCCTTTGGCAGCTGTAAAAGACCAAGTGTTTTCCTCGAAAATGATGGGGGAGGGCTATGCAATCATCGATCATGACGGTCATGTCTATTCTCCCGTTGAAGGAACGATCGAAAATATTTTTCCAACGTATCATGCAATAACAATTGGCAGTAAATCAGGAGAGAAAGTTTTGATCCATATGGGGATTGATACGGTTGAACTAAAAGGGGCACCTTTTTCTATTCACGTCACCATCGGTCAGAAAGTGCCTTGTGGTACTTTATTAGCTGAGATGGATTTGCAACAACTGGTTGAAGCAAAAAAAGATGCAGCTATCATCGTTGTTTCACCTGACCTGTCGAAAGGAAAACTGCTGAAAACAAATCAACAAGTATCGATACAAGACGATTGCTATCAATTTTAAAAACGCAAGAAAAGGCTGAGGTTTTCGCTCAGTCTTTTCTTAAGCGTATATTATAGGAGAAATGATGATATTCTTTTATTTTTTACCAGCGATAGGATGGGGTGTCATGCCGCTTATTGCGAAGCTGACTCGAGCCAAACCAATTAATCAGTTAGTTGGAACGACAACTGCTGCTGTGTCAGTCAGCTTATTGTTTACTTTTCTTATAAAACCAGAATTTACAAATATTTCCGTCATGATCGCATTTATTTCTGGATGTTTTTGGGCGATTGGACAATACTTCCAATTTTACTCGTTTCAATTTTTACCGGTATCAGAAGCAATGCCTATTTCTAATGGTACTCAATTAATAGGGACAACCTTTGTTGCCGCCTTCTTTTTCCAAGAGTGGACAAATGTTTCCATGTGGCTGATTGGCAGTGGAGGAATATTGCTGATTGTACTTGGTATATGGCTGACGTCATGGAAAGAAAAACAGACATTAGAGAATCAAAAGCGGACAAACCGAAAAGCAATTGCCTATTTGTTGCTTTCCTCTGCGGCTTTAACCGTATATGTAGTTTTGCCGCAGGCATTTCAAGTAAGAGGCTCAGGTATATTATTTCCGCAAGCAATAGGTATGTGGAGTACATCAGCTGCTTTTGCTTTTTTTAAACAAAGAGAAATTGATTGGCAGCAAATCAGAAAAAATATTAGTACGGGCATTGCATGGAGTATGGCGAACATTAGTCTATTTTTAATGATCCCAATGCTAGGGGTAGCAAAGAGTTTCACTTTTTCACAATTTGCTGTTTTGATTTCTATGTATGGCGGATTGTTGGTTTTCAAGCAGAAGAAAAAGCGTAAAGAATTTCTTTTATTGAGCTTAGGGGGAGCTTGCATAATTGGAGGAATATTGCTGATTGGTTTCATCAAGTGATTTTGAAAAAGACGAGTTTAATAAGATGTTTCAGTGCTCTTCATTCGTCAAATGCTTTAAGAACAAAAATCACAATGCTATACTAGAATCAATAGTATTCGATTCCTTTGTATTGTAAACATGTATTTTATGTGAAAGCATTTTTCAATACAACAACATACAAAAACAAGTGAGCCACGGAGAAATAACTCTATAGCCAACCACTTACAAGACTATATGAAATCAGAGCCCGTATTAAAAGGGATGGATAACTATTCGCCAACCATTCAGAGATGATAAAAACCGATCATCCAAAAACTCTTAACCCTACAAAACGAAAGGAGCCAGTCCTACCATGCAAAACCAACCCTCTTCAATGGAACGGATCAATAAATTCCGAGATGATCGCAATTGGCGACAATTCCATAATGAAAAAGATCTAGCTATTTCTATCTCCATCGAAGCCGCCGAATTGTTGGAGATTTTTCAATGGAAAACACCTGAAGAAGCCACTCAAGATTTCGAACATTTAAAAGAAGAAATTGCCGATGTTCTGATTTATTCCTATATGCTGGCAGACAATTTGGGGCTTGATATTGATGAGATCATCAAAGAAAAGCTGGAAAAAAACAACATGAAGTATCCGGTAAAAGAAAGTAAAGATTCGAAAAAGAAGTATAATGAGTTGTAACAAAAAAAGAAGCAAGGACGTTGCAAGTTCTTGCTTCTTTTTTTGATGGAATAGTAGCAACAATGGCTTTCTGAATTCATCAGTGATTGGTTACGAACGTCAAAAATCTGACATAATTGAGAAAGTTGAAGATAACTTCAAATTGGTTACATTTTTTCGGAAATTTGAAGATAACTTCAAATAAGCCCAATTTTTTATAAAAAATGAAGTTAGACCTACTGTCTGCTCGAGCAAAAACAAGATTATCCTATCCGAAAATGAAGACAAGATCATCGGGAAAAAATCGGCAACAATGAAGGGCGTTTTCTATCAAAAAGATTTCTCCCCAAAAACCTATTGCCCCCCAAGCCCACTTACTGTATAGTAAACAAGAATATTTCATGAAAATAACCAAAAATAACTAATTAAAAAGACTTTGTTATTGAAAATTGCGATTAAACGATGCTGTAAACGGAATGTAAGAAGGAGAAAACAATGACGTATTTAACAAACAATTTTGTGAATTGCATGATCACTTTAGGGTTTATCTTCATCCATCTATTTTCAAATGTTATCTCATCCAGAAAACTAAACGTGCAATACATGAGCTCCTTTGCCGCTGGGGTAGGAATCTCCTATGCGATCGTTCATCTATTGCCCCATTTGGCGTATTTTCAAACGGTGTTGATTGATGAATTTGGCTGGGACTCGGGGATTTTTTATAGTCATGGGGTCTATGGCATCGTTTTGTTTGGCTTAGTCTTCAGTTACGTGATCTACAAAATCGATGAGCGGACGTTTATGGTGTTAGAAAAGAAAGACATCACCAGTGCCAAAAACGCCTTTTTTTGGTCGGATATCGCTTTTCATGTGATTTATAATATTATGATCGGCTATATCGTGATTGCCAATACGCTATCAGAGCGTTTCTACATTTTGACCTACTTTATCGCTTTTGGTTTGCACTTTCTCATGAACGATTGGTTGCTCTATCACCATCATGGTGCCCTTTATAACAAATATGGCCGCTTTGTGCTTTCCTTCAGTATTTTCGCGGGAGCGGCGTTCTCCCTCTTTGTATCATTGCCCTACTATTTGGTGGTCATCATTGAAGCCTTGATCACCGGCGCTTTGCTGGTGAATATCATCAAATTTGAGTTACCCAATGAAGGGGAAGGCAGTATTCGTGGGCTATTGGTAGGCACGATCTGCTCTGGAATTTTGTTTGTATTTGTCTAACGCGAAAAGGAGGACTGAATCATGGATGATTCGGTCCTCCTTTTTTTATAAATACGCAAAGTAATTACTATTTTCTATTTCAATCGAACAAATCACAATAGTTTTTTATTTTTTTGACCATTATTTACAATTTTGTTACGATGTTCGCTTGCTTTTCCCAAAAACATTCTATAAAATGTAAGCGAATAGAAACCAAAAAAATAGGCACCTCGTATCTCTGCGCCAACAGATTTACGAGGCCCTGATCAGTCACACCCTTAAGACGGATGACCAATCAAGTTGCCATAGTTGATCGCCAAAGGCATCAACGTGTTTATTGTACCCGATTTCCTTGTCGATTTCTAGTAGATTCAGGCAGGTTTTTGGGCAAAAACCGTGGGATGCTGGACGCTTATTTTGCTATGCCAAAGGCATTGGACAATCTTGTCCAATGCCTTTTTTGTCGTTTGAAACGGTTCATGCGCAGGATCGTTTGCGGCAAATAAAAGGTGTGAAGATCAGTTGAGAACAGTTGCATGGAAAATAGGCAGTCATAGTTGAGAAATCCAATGCCTTGCGTTCTTACTGTGTTCATAGCAATAGCGTTTTGGCGATCAGCACTTCAATCCTAGGTTCTTGAAGGTGGCAAGCCTTGGTTTCTATTCACACTTCGAAAAGATACCTGAACGCACTCTTTCAGCGATCTTTTAAGGTTAAGGAGGAAGCTTATGAAGGATTCGTTAAAGAAATTTATGGAAGAAAAAATGCTGCCATGGGGAATGAAAATTGGCAGTGAAAAGCATCTAGTTGCCATCCGTGATGGACTTGTCACCACGATGCCTTTGATTATTATCGGTTCCATTTTTGTTATTTTATCCAACGTTCCATGGGAAGGCTTTAACCTATTTGTTACTAGTATTTTTGGCGGGGAATGGCGCAGCAAATTAGACTTTGTCGTCCAAGTGACCTTTGGTGTGATGGCGCTGTTCAATTCCTTTGCTATTGCGTATAGTTTAGCAACCACTTACCGCGTCAGCGGTTTATCTGCCGGTGTATTGGCAGCGTCGGTTTTTCTTTTAGTCACTCCGATTGAAGATGGCGGCATTCAAATGTCTTATCTTGGTAGCCGCGGGCTGATCGTAGCAATCATCACTAGTCTAATCACGGCGGAGATTTTCCGATTATTCGTACAAAAGAATATCGTGATTCGCATGCCAGAAAACGTTCCCCCGGCGGTCAGTCGCTCCTTTATTGCATTGATCCCCTCATTCTTTTGCCTCTCGCTTTTCTGGGTGATTCGTTTATTAGTGGAATCATTCGGCAACACGAATGTTCATGATCTGCTGTACAGCCTTGTGGGACAACCTTTATCGATCATTGGCGGAGGCTTTATAGGTGGTCTATTTGCCATTATGTTTACGTCATTGTTTTGGTCAGTGGGCATCCACGGTTGGGACTTGGTCTTGAGCGTCCTGCAGCCGACATGGATTCAAATGATCGATGAAAATCGGATCGCTTTTCAAAACGGCGAAACGATTCCGCATATCATCAATTATACCTTTATGAATACCTTTGTCTGGATTGGCGGTAGTGGGGTGATTTTGGGCTTGGCGATCTTGCTATTAGTCAGAAGTAAAAGTAAGTATTTAAAAGAGTTGGGGAAACTCGGATTTCCATCAACGGTTTTTAATGTCAATGAACCCATCATGTTTGGGTTGCCTGTTGTCATGAATCCATTGATTTTGTTCCCATATATTCTGACGCCGGTCGTGTGCTATGTCATCTCTTATACGACAGTTGCCATGGGGATCGTCCAACCTGCCGTCGTTTTGGTTCCCTGGTCGATGCCGCCAATCATCGGCGGTTATCTAGCCACAGGCGGACATATTTCGGGGGCAATCTTACAGCTGGTGAATCTGACGGTTTCTATCGCCATCTATTATCCATTCTTCAAAATGCTAGATAATCGGACATTAGCCAGTGAACTCGGTTCAGAAAGTGGGGCATAAAATGAAGACAAAACGATTATTGAATTGCACGGCAGCTGATTTTAAATCATTTGATAAAGACCAACTATTGGAAAGTATCCGAGGAAGTGCCGGTCGGACGATCGTAGCAGAAAATGATGTCCAAATCGATCCGATGTCTAGAGGAATCACTAATGCTGAATTCGTCGCTGCATTTGGGGCGGATTTGATTTTGCTGAACCTTTTTGATTGCGAAAACGGCGCTATCAAAGGTTTACCGACAACGGATGACCCGATTCGCTTTTTGCAGTGCTTAACGGGGCGGCCTATTGGGGTCAATCTTGAGCCTGTCGACGATTGTGCGGAACAGATGGAACAGTTGACAACTATCGCTACTGGGCGTTTGGCAACAAAGAAAAACATGGCTCGTGCAGAAGCACTTGGATTTGATTTTATCTGTCTGACAGGAAATCCTTCCACTGGCGTTTCAAATAAGGAAATCACAGCGGCAATCAAACAAGCAAGAGCCATTTTCTCTGGGATCATTATTGCTGGAAAAATGCACGGAGCTGGTGTCAATGAACCCGTGTTAGATGAAGAAATTGCGTCTGCGTTCATTCAAGCTGGAGCCGATGTTATTCTTGTACCCATTGCGGGCACGATTCCTGGGCTGAGTGAACAACACATGAGTGATCTAGTGGCCTTTATCCACCAAAAAGAGAAGTTGGTCATGGGCACCATCGGTACTACACAGGAAGGTGCAGATACAGGTACGATCCGTGCCTTGGCATTGACTAGCAAACGTGCCGGCTGCGACCTTCATCATATCGGAGATGCAGGTTTTTCTGGGACCGCTGATCCCGAGAACATCTTGCAACTATCCATCGCCATCAGAGGCAAGCGCCATACCTATCACCGAATGGCCGTCTCAGTGAACCGATAGGTGGAACAAATCGGCACATGCCTATGAAATGCAAGAAGTGTTAGAAGAATTTTTCGTTGAATGTTGAATAATGAAGCAAGACCGAAACAGAGAGTGAGTTCTTTGTTTCGGTTTTTTATAGTGAGTAGCATTGAAGTGTGGATAAAGTGTTTTTATAATAAATCTATCGGAGGTGCGTATGTTTAAGATAGGTGAATTTTCAAAGCTCTCTCAAGTGAGTATCAGAATGTTGCGTTACTATGATGAGATGGGTCTATTAAAGCCCGATAGGATTGATACGTTTACTGGTTATCGACTGTATTCGGCTGTTCAATTGCCTGAACTCAATAAAATACTCTATTTGCGTGATAGCGGCTTTAGTGTAGCAGAAATTGCGGTGTTGCTGAAAAACCAAGAGCAGGACTTCCTTGCAGAACAATTAGAAAGAAAAAAAGATGAAATTGAGACAACTATAGAGGCGGAAAAACAAAAATTAATCAAACTAGAAGTAGCTAAATTAGAATTGACGAAGGAACGAACAGAGCGCCATTATCAGGTCACAATGAAAGCAGTCCCGAGTTATCATGTGCTCTCCCTTCGCAAAGTCATACCAAATTATTTTGCTGAAGAGGAACTGTGGAGAGAACTAGCCACTTTTATGGAGCTTCATAAAATAAAGAATTTCGGACAATCATTTTCGATTTATCACGACCAAGAGTTTAAAGAAAAAAATGTCGATGTTGAATTGTGTGTGCAAGTGAAAGCAGGCCTGCAAGTAGATTCCAAAGTATTTTCTATCTACGAAACGGAGGCAGTGCCAATTATGGCGTGCACGATGGTGTACGGTGCATTCTCCAACATAGCCAACGTCTATTTGTCCTTGGCTGAGTGGCTACAAGAACATCCTTATTACCAAATGGACGGACCAGACAGGCAAATCGTGCATCGCGGTCCTTGGAATGAGCAGGAGGAAAGCAATTATTTGACTGAAATACAAATACCACTCATAAAACGATGAGTAGCAGATTTTTTCTATTTTCTCTTGACTCTCACATTGTGTCAGGCACTATTCTAAGAGCACAAAGAGGAAATGGAGGAAAGAAAATGACAGAATATAAACTACAACCGATCGGAATCATTCAAAACAATGAGGACGGATGCTTGCTCAAGCTAAAGAAAGAATATGTTCCAGCTTTGGCAGGGATTGAAGGATTTAGTCACCTTCAATTAGTATGGTGGTTCAGTGATTTTGCGGATGCAAAGTATCGAATGATTTTGGATGCTGAGCAACCCTATAAACATGCGCCTGAAAAAATGGGGATATTTGCTACGAGATCACCCATCCGACCAAATCCAATTGCATTAAGTGTTGTTCAAGTATTATCAGTCGATGTTGAGAAAGGAATTCTTTCTATTCCTTATATTGATGCAAACGACCAAACGCCACTAATAGATATCAAACCGTACACACCAAGTTTGGATCGTGTAGAAGTGCCCAGAGTTCCTTCCTGGTGCCATCATTGGCCGAACAGTTTAGAAGAATCTGCTGATTTTAATTGGGAAAATGAATTTAATTTTTAGAGGATAAAAAATAGAGGAATCAATCGGTAGATTGTTGGCGCAACAATGAAAATTTAAGAAATGTCGATGTTCGATTCAAGTAAAGAAAAAACGCGGTTTGTTTTTAAGGGACATCCTCCGCTATAATTGGGGGGAACATTAGGAAGAGCGAAAGGAGTACACCACATGCTAACAGGCAACAAAGTCACTTTAACCCCTGCGGAAATCAAAGATAAAGAAGCGGTCTATCAATGGTGTTTTCACTCTGAAACCACAAAATATCATTCCGGACCACCTTCTTATCCTAATGCACCGATCGCCACTGAAGCAGAGTTTTTTGAGGACTATCAAGAGTATTACTTTACTGGTGCCCAACCGCAAGATGGCAGAGGCTTTTTGATTCTACATGCAGGTGAACCTATTGGCTTTATTAGTTACTCCTCGTTTCATCTAAAAGACGGCATAGCAGAATTGGATATCTGGTTGAATCGAGAAGTTCATTGTGGTAAAGGATTTGGTACCGATGCGATCGTCACCCTCGGTGATCATTTACATGAAACATTCGACATTCAAAAATTGATGATGCGACCATCGAGAAAAAATATCCCTGCAGTCAGATCTTACGAAAAGGCTGGTTTTACGCAATCTACCCAAGACCTTGCTGACTATTTGTTGGAAGAGTATCTTGCTTTATATGCCGAAGGGGATTATGGGGCAGAAGAAACGGTGACATTGATCAAAACGTTTCCGTCAACTGTAGTGAGCTGATCTGGCTGATCTGGCCGATCTCTAACATTCGGCTTCAAACGATTAAAGGTTATTTCATGAAAACAGTCCATTTCACTTTGCAAGCAAGGGGAAATGGACTGTTTTTTACCTTTTAGCAATTTAAGGTCATTCAAAATACTCCTTCTTCGCTCTATCTTCTAACTTCGTTCGCACTCTAAATTCCTTCCTATACAATAGTTATCGAAAAATTGCATAAGCCCTCTATCCTTGCTATTCCAACATTGAGAACAAAACATAAAATAAACATAGTTTTTTTGCAAAATTCCGAGAAACAGCGAGAATGTTTGTGCTATAATGGTCGCTCACTGTAAAAATTCAATAGAATCTGGGAGGGTATAGCATGCAGGAATACATTACAATCCACAACGCCAGGCAGAACAATTTGAAGGGCTTTGACTTGAAGATTCCCAAAAGAAAAATCACGATTTTCACGGGTGTCTCTGGTTCTGGCAAGTCATCGATCGTCTTTGACACGATCGCACAAGAAGCTGGTCGACAGCTGAATGAGAACTTTTCGAAATTTGTCCGCAACTTTTTGCCAAAATACAGCCAGCCCGATGCGGATGCCATCGACAATCTTTCGATGGCGGTAGTAGTTGATCAAAGCCGTTTAGGCGGCAATTCCCGCTCTACATTAGGGACGATCACGGATATCAACCCCTTGATCCGCTTGCTTTTTTCTCGTCTTGGTCAACCGTATTTAGGTCCTGCATGGAATTTTTCCTTCAATGACCCTCATGGGATGTGTCCCACTTGCGAAGGGATTGGGCGGATCGTCGGGTTAGATTTAGAAAAGGCACTGGATCTTGAAAAGTCCTTGAACGAAGGGGCGATCCTGCTTCCTGGCTACAAAGTCGGCTCTTGGCTACTGAAGTCCTTCACCAATACGGGCTTTTTTGACAATGACAAGCCGTTGAAAGAATATAGCGAAGAAGAAATGAACCGCTTTTTGTATGCCCAAGGAGAAAAAATCGATTCCTTGTATATGGAAGGCATGAGTTCCACCTATGAAGGCTTAGTCGCTCGTTTTAATCGCTCCAATATCAAAGGTGGCAATGAAAGCTCCGCTGCTACGCAGAAGAAAATCGCTTCTTTCATGAATGAGCAGAAGTGTCCTGACTGTCAGGGAAAACGATTCAATCCACAAGTACTCGCGTGTAAAATCGCGGGCTATTCGATTGCGGACGTTTTGGCGATGCAAGTGGATGAACTATTGACGGTTCTTCAAGAAATCTCGGAGGAGAGTGTCCAACCCCTGCTTCAAAACATCCAAGCGAGAATCACTGATCTGATCAATATCGGGTTGGATTATGTTTCCTTAGACCGTGAAACAACGACGCTTTCTGGTGGGGAAAGTCAGCGGGTAAAAATGGTCAAACACTTGTCTTCTAGCTTGAACGATGTGATCTACATTTTTGATGAACCGAGTATTGGGCTGCATCCAAGGGATGTCCACCGATTGAATGAATTGTTAGTCAAACTACGGGACAAAGGGAACACCGTCATCGTAGTGGAGCATGATCCAGATGTCATTAAAGCAGCCGACCATATTATCGATGTTGGTCCTAAAGCTGGAAAAAATGGCGGCTATATTACTTACGAAGGAACCTTTGAAGGATTGCTGCGCTCAGATACACTGACTGGCAAAGCCTTTGGACAGATGGTGGATTTCAAAGAAGCCCCTCGCAGAAGCCAACAGTTTATCGAAACGAAAAAATCGACGCTGCATAACTTGAAAAATACAGCACTGCGGGTGCCATTAGGGGTATTTACGGTGGTGACCGGTGTCGCTGGTTCTGGAAAGAGCAGTTTGGTAAATGGTGTTTTTGCCAAAGAATACTCTGAAGCCATTACGATCGATCAATCAGCGGTGGCGGGGAATATTCGCTCTAATCCTGCAACCTATTCAGGAATCATGAATGACATTCGCAAGTTGTTTTCGCAAGAAAACAAGGTTTCAGCAGGTCTTTTTTCCTACAATTCCGAAGGTGCTTGTGAAACATGTAAGGGCCACGGGACCATCAAGATGGAGCTGTCCTTTATGGATTCCGTCGAGGTTTTGTGTCAGGCCTGTGGCGGCAAACGATTTAAAGAAGAAGTCTACCAGTATCGCTTGAAAGGCAAGTCGATCGATGAAGTCCTTGCCATGAGCATCACAGAAGCGGTTGAATTCTTTGAGGAAAAAGCGATTCAAAGAAAACTAAAACAGATTTTGGCTGTGGGACTAGGATACATGACCCTTGGACAGCCATTGAATACCTTGTCTGGTGGTGAATGCCAACGATTGAAGTTAGCAAAAGAATTAAGCAAAAAAGGCAATATCTACATTATGGATGAACCAACAACCGGATTGCACATGGCAGACATCAAGAGTATTTTGGCGATCATCGAACGACTAGTGGAAAAAGGCAACACGGTGATCGTGATCGAACACAACCTTGAGGTCATGAAAGCAGCGGATTGGCTGATCGATGTCGGTGTTGATGGCGGGATTCGCGGTGGTGAAATCTTGTACGAAGGAACCCCAGACCAACTGATTAATTGTCAATCGTCGATTACTGCGCAGTATTTATTTTAACGAAAAAACCAAGACTAGCCGTAAGCAGCTCTTTTCATCGAGTGTTGCTTGCGGCTTTTTTCATTCCATCGAAGAAGCGATTACAAGTTAGAAAATAAAATTCAGAACGCTATTTTTTTCATTATTAGTAGGTTTTTTGATAAAAATACTGTAAATTTGAGTATATAATTACCAAATAGTGGTCTATTTATGTAATAGTATAGAAAAGAATCTCTTGAAAAAAGGAGTGGAGTGGATGAGAGAGCTGCAATTGGCCTTCATCAGCAACCGCACAACCGCGCGGTTGTTTCGGCTGTTGAGTACGATTGAGCGAGATCGGGTGTTTACGATTGGCGACTTAGCTGAGCGCAATCAGGTAACTCAGCGGACGATTGCCAATGATATCAAATACATGAAAGAATATTTTGGGGACAGTATAGTTCTTGTTTCCGGCAATAGCGGGTTTGTTTTCGAAGAGAAAAAGCCTACAGAATATCAAAAAAGAAAACAAAGTTTGTTAAAAAATGAATGCTTATTTGAAATTATCGGGAATATCTTTCATGGCAAGTTAGCTAAGGTGGATGAGCTAGCACATCATTACCATTTTTCAGAGAGTACATTTCGGCGCTTACTCAATCAGCGCAACCCTATTTTGAAAAGCTATGGCTTACAATGGACCTCCAATCCTTTAACGATTGAAGGAAGCGAAGCCAACTTACGTAAGTTTTTCAAAGATTTTTATTATGAAGGGGTCGAAACGATCTATACATTGGTCCCAGACCAAGCATTGCATGACCTGATTTTAGGGCAATTGGATGACAAGTTCGGCTATTATGAAATCGGATCTGGGGCGACCCCCGCAGCGTTTTACTATACGTTTTATATTGCCATCAAACGCGCGAGCCTTGGCTATCATATCACTGTGCCCAAAGAACTGGTCAGGCAAGCGTATAAAGGGAATAGTTTCGCCAAACTTTATTCCTTGAAAAAAGGCATTGAAGAAATCTATCAGACCCAGTTGCCCAAAGAAGAATTTGCTTGGATCTACTTAGTCACCTTGTGCAAGCGAACCTTGGATCAAGAAGAACGAGAGGAAAAATTTTACCAACAATTTCATCAAGGTACAGCGATTGCAAACGTGGCCGAATTGTTTCTGCAGAACCATGATGTGCCCAAAGAGCAAGCCATTACGGTGGCGACGTTTTTACGTTCTTTCTTTTTATCGAGGAAAATAAACCATGCGACTGCGCCGGTTTTGAACAAGGAAATGGATGATATCAAAGAAGTGATCATGCGTTCCAACAGCGAGAATTATCAAAAGAACTTACAATTTCTTAAGGAGCAGAGCAAAAAACTCTCTTTGTCTAGTGCTTACTTAGAAGACATCTGTGTCAGTTTAACAATTTATAGCGAGTTGATTTTCGATTATTACGCACCAGCAAAAACCATTTATTTTCTCCTAGAAGGAGATCATTTTGTGTGCCAGCACATTCAAACTCGAGCAATCCAGCGGTTTGGCAGCAAGCACGAGTTGACCTTTGTGCAGCTGCAATATTTAACAAAGAAGACGCTAAATGGATCACATATTGATTTGATCGTGACCAATTACAATCGCTATCTCGTCGATTACAAAGTCAAAACAGATTATTTATTATTAAAATCTCTTCCAGATGATCGAGATTGGGAACATCTTGAACGGAAAATAAACCCGTATCAAAAACCGCTTTTTTAAACCCATTCCCGTACCTTTCACACAGTGAAAGAGGTAGGTTATTTATTCATCTATTTCAGGTGTTTATGAAAATAATGATTTTCTTTTGCTAAAGGACCACGCTATTCTTAGTTTAGTAAGGACCACGCGTGATACACTTACAGTTTTTTTCGTCTCAATAACCTTCGTTTTTAAGAAATAGGAACTCGTATGTAGATATTATTTTACAAAAACCCAATCTAACAACTTTCTTCAGACATTTGATTCGTCCAAATGTCTTTTTTTGTCGTTCCCCCAAAAACGAAGAATATTGAGACAACTTTGTGTGAAAAGGAGGAGACTGTTTCTTAGCTTCAACCTTCTTGACGCACCAAAGACTTGAAGAAAGGAGGATATGATGAAACTACTTACATTGTTTTCTGCAGTATTCCTACTAAGCAGCACGGCGGTCAACACGACGCTGGCGTTCCAGCAAGTTGCTTATGCAGAAACAGAGTCACTTTCTGAAGAGACGCAACACTCCTCAACTGAGGAAACCACTAATTCTGCTGATCTATCGGAAGACCAAGAAACAACCGAAGAAAGCAGTGAAGAACAATCTTCTTCGGAAGCCACGGATGATTCCACGACAGCTAGCCAAGAAAAAGCAGAGGAAAATGAAGCACTGCCCGAAGCAGAAACGCCAGATAGCTCAGAAGATGAAGCGGAAACAGAAGCTGAGAATGAGCAAGTCGAAAGGTTTGATGCTGAAGCTTCAGCGGTCGCATTGACTGTAGCAAGTGAGGCGCAATTGCGGGCAATTTTACTTGGGGAATCCTTCACCGATGAAGATGGCACGGAGTATCATTACGAAGAAATCGCCAATGATCAATCCTTGGTGCTTACTTTTGCCAACAACTTGGCATTAACTGAGCCAATCAGTGGTATCCAACGGGCAGACGTTACTTTTCGTAGTCAAGATACACCTGTGATCGTTTCGCAGACGGCGGCAGAGAACCTGATGCAGTTTGCGGCACCTGTTCAACTGACTTGGCAAGGGGTACAACAACAAGGCATTCAGTCGGCGCAAGGGCTGGCTCAAACAACTGGGGCTTCAACGATTACCTTTGAAGATACCCAACTGGAGCTGACCACTACCGCAGGACGCGTGGTGAATAACAACCAAGCACATCTTCATTTCAAAGGAACCAATGTGGTGACGACAGCGACGTCTTCCATTCCAACGTTATTCACGGCTGAAGGACTCTTGGTCGAAGGCCAATTGACGATCAATCATCGCTCATCAAATGCCACACCAATCTTTGAAATGAATCAAGTAGCAGTCGCTAGCCAAGCTGAAATTTCTGTCACCCGAAGTACCAACAGCAATACTGGCACTGTTTTTCACATGACAGGTACCGCAGCAAGCCTTGATTTTGGTCAAGGAAGTATGACCACGATTCGCCAATCTGGCGCAATGGTTTCCCTACCAAATGCCAATCAAGATAGTCGGTTGACGCTAGCAACCGGGGCAACACTAGATGTTGGCACGGGACAGGGGCTTTCTGGTAATTCCACCAGCACGCTAGGCGAAGTAAGGTTACAAGCAGGGAGTCAGTTAAAACTATCTGAGTACGGGACGGTCAGCGGGACGCCCGCCATCAATGTCGGACACCGCTTCATCGTTGAAAATAGTACCGCGGACCAACCTACCATTATTGAAGGAACGCGGACGGGCACAACGACCGGAGCTTTTATCCAGCTCCAAAGTGCAAATTCCTCCATCGATTTTGGGGAGAATACACAAACGCGAATATCGCAGCATGGACCGATGTTTACGGGTGTGGCTAGTACCACGATAGTGATTCAAGACCACGTGAAAATGAACAATCAGCATAGCAACGGGTTTAATGGCAACGTAGCAGTCAACAGTATTGCGATTGGTGATCAGGTGGATATAACCATAAGTGAACCTAGTAATGCCACTGTTGGTCAAGCGTATCGAACCTTTTTCGCAACGTCTTCGGTTCAAATCGGAAGTCATACAACAATTGACGTGCCGAGAACGCGAACGACCTCTTCAGCAAGTACATCGAATGTCGTCATCGGCTTAGCATCAAGCAACGGGAAAATCACCATTGGTGACTATTCTGAAATAGCCGTGAACCAGCGAGGGGCGTTTGTCAACGCAAGTTTGTCCCATGTCACTTTAGGGAAATACTCAAAACTAACGGGCGTATTAGGGAATGGTTTTACCGCTGGAACGATGGTCGATCAATTTGAGCTGCTTGAAGGGGCTGAAATCAATGTTGCTGAGCATTCAACGAGCACAGCAGCCAATTCTTTTTCCGTGCAACGACGTTTCTTCCTAGGAGAAAAAGCAGCGATCAATTATTCTCGCACATCATCAGCAGCCAATCCTTTCATTGCACTGGGTTCAACGTCGACGGCTTCACAATTTTTGTCAGAAGCAAATGCAACCATCACCCTCAATCAAGTAGGACCATTGGTGACTGGTCGCAGCACAACAGATATCTATATTGGTGAAGCAAATACGATCAGCCTACAAACCGCACAAGGCTTTACCGGTGGTACCTCATCTGCTGCTTCTTCAACCATTCGCCGGTTGCATGTGGGCGATCACTCTGAAATCACCGTTTCTGGACGAAGCAATGCAAATGTTGATTTTTTCCGGTTTAGAGAAGAAATCAAACTAGGTCGTGAAGCGGAAGTAACGGTCAATCATACAACGCGACAAGCTGCACGAGCCGTTTTTCGTTTAACCTTGGCGAATTCGAAATTTACGATGGAAGAAGGAAGTAAAGTCGAAGTTGATACTGGTGGACGATTTCTACAGGGAGTCGGAACAACAGATCTGTTATTCGGCGAAAATTCCTATACGAGAATAAACGCTGCTAGAGGAATGACAGGAAACACCACTGTTCGTTCAGTTACGCTTGCGCAACATGCTGAAGTGCATTTGACAGAGCCAACAACGACGGCGATTCAAAATTCAGCAACAAGTCAAAATTATTCCAGAATCCGAGTATCACAAAGAGTGGAGTTGCAAGACAATGCTACCATGACGTCAAGAAGAGATCGAACGACTTCAGATTCCCGATTTATTTGGTTGACTGCTAGTAATTCATTTGTTCGGATTGGTAAAGGGGCTACCCTCGACGTGGATCAATCTGGAGGAATCTTTAGAGTAACGACTTCCTCTAATTTCATTCTCAATGATGAGGCAACATTTAAAGGTGTTGCGAGAGGTTTAAATACTCAGGCGGGAGGCAATGCCTCAAGCAATCATTCGAATTCATTTGCGAATATCACAGTAGGGGCCAGAGCTAATTTTTCCATGACCGATAATCGGACAGGCATGGGAACATCGGCGGAATTTATCAATCGCCCGTTAGTCAATGTGCGGAATTCATTTTCGGCAGGAGAAGATTCTACGGTTGTATTGGAAACCATAAGAAATAAATCTGAAGTTCTTTATTTCAGACTTGCCAATGCACGATTGAATATAAACAATGTGAATTTGTTTGAAATTAGTCATCCTACGACAAGAACTGGTCAAGCCAATGCGCAATTGCAGCGTTTGATCCGATCTGCACAAAATACGGTTGCGAACGGTTTGAGAATCAATGTTGCGAGTCAAAAACTAGCAGTTTGGGAAAATGCTTCTTTAGATGAACCAACAGAAGAATTTATCAATATTTCCGGAACGATGCGAATCAATCGAAATGGGGGGAATACATTCCCTTATGGCGGCACAGGAAATGGCGAAGCGCGTTCCAGATTACTGAGTGGCGAGCAATTAGAGGGTTCTTTGGAAAGTCTGGAAAAACAAACGGACATTTACCAAGTGATTGCTAAGAATAACTTCAATAAGATTCGTTTTTCAGAACCAGAAGGCCTCATTGCCCGAATCGATGCATTGAGTGATCAGTCGACTGAAATCACTGGTTCCATGTACGAGGATACCGATGTCACCTTGATCTCCTATACAAATACCGATGGAGAAATCGTCGAATTGGACAAAAACTCTGAACGAATCGAATGGGGCGACTATCGGGATGAAAATCAGCTGTATCGCTATTTCCGCATTCCCTTAAGAGAAAATGAGCGATTGGAAACAGAGACAGAAGTGTCGATTTTCTTATCGAAACCTTCGATTGAGACCTATGTCGATGTGACCGCTCGTCAAACCGTGATTAAAGGTGTGAATTTTGAAGCATACAATATCACTTTAGATCGCTATAAAATTAATGAATTAAGCACGCAAGAAGAATTAGATGCTTTGATCCTTCAAGAAAGTCGCGCGCAAGCCGCAAATGTGTTGACGGAAGCGGATATGACGGATGACTTTCGCATCGTAGAAACGGATCTTACACGAGAAGTGGACGAAGACGGCAGTTACTTCGCTGTTCTTGAGGTGGGGAATAAAGCCTACCAGATGACTATCGGTATCGATGTGACATCGAAACTGGAGCATATGCGAGTGACGATCCCGACCAAAATGGTCTTTGAATCCTTGTACAATACGGCGGAATCGAATCGTAATTTTGAAAGCCAAGCGTATGAGATCCGCAATCAATCGCCAATTGCTGTGGATACCTATATCAATCAATTGGCGATCGATGATCCTGCCGGAATCGTCTTGTTAGAAGAGGGAGAAGATCCCCTCGATTACGCTGAAAGTGAAAGCGAAGAGGAAGACCCAACCCTTACTTATGACGATATCTCAACCCCGCTGTTGCGACTGAACCTAAAAACGGAAGAAACCCAGATTCAACTCTATGAAGCGATGGAAGAACAACACTTGGTTCGCTTAGAAGAAAGAAGCCGCGTGCCGATTTCCTTAACGGGGGATTTCTATGGGGACTATCCCCAGTGGGTCGTTGATTCAGAAGCCGATCAAGGCGGGTATTATGAAGACTTGCTTGTACCGAATTATCGCATCGTCTTACGCTTTGTTCCACGAGACTAAGAAAAAAAGATCGTACCAAATGGGAAGGAGGTGAATCCATTGGAGCAAACGAATCAAACCGAAAATAAAAAACGACGGAAATGGCTCTGGTGGTTGTTGCTATTGGCCGTACTTGCCGGTGGACTCGGGTACTATTTCTATCAATCAAAAGAAGCGGTTCCGTTGATCAGTGCAGACCTTTTGCCTGAATCTGGCGATGCCACCGATCAGCGATTATCTGAACGGGCGCAGGAAATTGCAGATGCGAATTATTTCACCCTGCAAATCAATCCAGAAGCCATTTTTGAAGATGGTCAAAGCACGGGATCCATCGAAATCGTTAATCCAGGCACCAATGTGTACCCAATCGCCGTGGATATCTCTTTACTGTCGAGCGGGGAAGTCATCTATTCTTCCGGTGCGATCTATCCAAATCAATTTGTTGAAAATGTCGCCTTGGCGACACCATTGGCAAAAGGCGAGTATCCTGCCAAAGCCACCATCAATATTTACGACCCTGAAAGCAAAGAAAAACAAGGGGTCACTGAAGCTGAATTAACGATTATCGTTAAGAATTAAAAAAGGAAAAGTGAGGAAATAAAAATGAAAAAATTTGTAGCAGCTATTCTAAGTACAGCAACGATCGCAGGAGTAATCGCAAGCGGCACCACCGCTTTTGCGACACAAACTATTGACGGACGTGAAGGCGATACGTCAGGAGATGTCCAAGTAAACGGGATCATCGGTGAATTCGATAATACAACACCTGGACCAAATCCCGATGATTTGAACCAATGGATCAATGTAACGATTCCAACGACTGCTTTGTTCTATACGACAGAAGCGTCAAGTCATACAGAGATCGTTTCGCCTACGTACACAGTGACAAATAACTCAGCAGTTGGTGTGATCGCTTCTGTTGCAGGTGTTGATACACCATTGAATATGTCTGAAGTAGACTTGTTAAACGTAAACGGGATTGAGTTGTTTGAAAACGGCACACCAACTGTAACAGAAACAGAATTGTTTACCCTTGAAGGCAACCAAGGAACGAATGAAGGGACGTTTGCGTTCACTGGTGAAGCAACTCCTGTCAATGCATCAGAAGAATCAAACCCAAGTTTCAAATTGGTCTTGAGTTTTGCGCCGGATGTAGAGGAAGACTAAAAACTGAAATCCCAGTAAAGAAGGGATCTATCGTATGAAAAAACGAAAAAGAATCATTTTTTTCATCGCTGCATTACTGGCTCTGACTGTCTGGGATCTATCAGAAACCGTTGTCGCAGAGGCGACAACAGGGCAGGTCACTGTGACTGGTCGAATTGGTGAAACAGCGAAGGAAGAGGAAGAAGCAGACGATGACAATAAGAAAACGATCGTCGCAGATGCTTCTCAAATCGGACAAGGGAAATTACCGCAAACAGGTTCTTCAAACACCACTCGTTTGATCATCCTTGGGTATGCACTCTTAGTACTGTTTGTCATTGCAGCGACAAGAAAAAAGAAGCACGGTGAAAGCGTCGCTCCTTAACTATCGTCATCGCTAGAAGCGTAAAGGAGAAACTGTGAGGAAAACTTACAGTTTCTCTTTTTTAATGAAAGAGTAGAGCGGATAAAAAATGAATCAAAAAGGTAAGCAGTCCTTAGTGATACCACAAACGCTGTATAAGTGAGGTCAGTGATAGTTTTGAAAGGATACAGAAGATGAAGATCAGGAAAGAAGCGTTTGAAAGAACCATCATAAATAGTGAATATATTGGCTACTATTATCATCTGCTGACTGCAGATTCTAGCCCCTATCCCGAAGGGGAACAAATAGATAAGATGCGTTACTTATTAGAAAATAATCACATAGAAGAAATAAAAGCGAATGCTCGCTATTTGTTCATTTTTCGTACGTATAAAGTACCTAGTGTCCTACAAAAAGAGTATCAGTTGTTGGAAGAATGCGTCTCGTACATCTCAAATTTGAACACCCATTTGTTGATGCCTCAAGAAGCAATTGAGCAAAGTCTTTCAATCAAGGCAGAAGATGAGGCGAAGGATCAAAAAGAGCATTACAAGCAGCTGGTCAGAGGGTTGCTGGATATTCTTCATTGACTACTGGACCTTGGTGTTTTTTCAGTAGCTAGAAAAAGTAGTGAATAGATAACGAAAAAGAATAGGCTGAGACTTAGGAAGAAAATAAGGGGGCTTGTTCCCCTCAAAGAAAGGAGCAAAGAAGCTTGACTGTATTTACTTCAAAGATAGAATATCTTGATGGATTTCAAAAGAAATTTACGGATTCCAATCGTGAAAATGGTGCCTTAGCCTCTTATGTAGAAAAGCAATTAACGTTACTTGATCAATTGGTAGCAGGGATTTCTCCAGAAACATTTTGGGCGATCACCCCAGATATTCTGGGAATCGATGCCAAACTGGTTTTAGTCACAGAAATGATGCGATTTGACGATTTTTCCGATGACGAGATCATCCGAATCGTCGAAAAAGATTATCGCTTTTATCTGAAAGAATTGTGCGGTTACAATCTAGGAATGGAAACGAAGCATTCTCTGGTTTTCAACGTGAGATAAATCAAGGAGGGGAATAGTCGGAATCACTTCTAGCAAAACGATTTGGTAAGAAGTGATGAGTATTTTTAATGTTTCTGCAATTAGTAAAGGTGTGCGATTGAAATAGAAGGTTTGTATCGAAAAAAAGGGTGAATAGACAAAAAGCATTCAGGAATTGGTTTCTTGAATGCTTTTTGTCTATTCATCTATCTGAAAAAGGTCTTTGCTTTGGTTTCTACTCCCTCTCATGTAAAATCACCGTTAAAACGATGCCGAATCAGTAAAAATTCTGCAAATAAAATTATTTGTGTTATATTTGAAGGGCATCTGTTCATTTTTTTAATATTCGTTTATTTTTAATCGCGTATAGTGAGAAAAATAAACGACGCGATGGCTATTTTTTTCGCATTAATTGATTAGCTGGGGAAGGTTTGTCCAAATAAAACCCTTGTTGAAGAAAAATCTCTTCTTCAAGCAAGTACTCATGGATATCCGAGGTTTCGACCCCTTCGACAATAAATTGGATTTTACGATTGCTGGCGATATTTCGCCAGAAGTCGATCAAAAAGAAAATCTCCTTTTGGGACAGCACTCGCAACGAGATAGGCGAAAATTTGATCACATCGATTTTATCCAGCATCGGTGCAATATTTGTCAGTGAATGAATGCCTGTCCCTACATCATCCAATGCGACAGAAAAGCGCATCTTTTTTATTTGGTTGATTTTGTTCATAAGAAAAGACTTGGGATCACAGGCGATAGAAGGTTCCGTATCGTCTTCGGTGATCTCAATCAAAATACGATCATGGTAGGGTGCTAAGTCAGCTAACATCAGAAAGGTTTCTGGGTAGCTGAGTTGTTGCGGGTGGATATTAAGACTGATTTTTGTTTCTTCATTCGGGTGAAGTAAGCTGAAAATTTCATTTCGGTACCATTGCAGTAAGCGAGTGTGTAGCTTTTTGTATTTGATCACTTGCTGGAAGAAGGAAAGGGGAAACCTATTTCTTTCGGTACTTCTCAATAATAATTCGTAGCCAATCACTTTCTGACTATCTGCTTTCATTTGAAAGATAGGCTGGGCATCAAAATATAATTGAGGAAATATCGATAAGAGTTCTTGTTCTATTTTCTCAGACATTGGTTTCTGCTCCTTTCTGGGGTAGTTTTATTTTTGGTTTCATGAAGTGCAGGAAAGGAAGATCGAGTTCTTTACCTGCATTGTTAAAGAATCGAGCCTTTCAAAATCATGGGCGAAGGATTTTAAAGAAAAATCTATGAAAGAAAGAAGGAATAGTGTGTTTGTCCATCTGATTTATGCTGCGATCTATTCTGTTTTAGTTGTAAGCTTGCTCATTTCGTATGATCTGTTTATCAAGAACTTCAAAGAATTGAATTTACGCTTGTCATTTAAAATTCTTATCGGTGTCGTTCTGTTCATTTCGCAAGTCTACTTTATTATATCATTTTCTTTGAACAGTATCGGTTATGTTGCGTATGAATATACGATTCCAATCTTTATTTATTATTTTGGTATCCTCAAAGAAAAAATATATCTGATTGGGCTGGTCCCCGTCATCTTGCTAACTTTTTTTGCATTGATCAATAAATTCGAATGGGGAGCCATGCTCTTTATTATCGGATTAAATTACATCATTTTAATCATTACTTGCTTATTAAAGAAAAGATTTTACGGACAGACAAATCATACTGTCTTTTATCTATTTTCGATTGTGGTTACGGTTGTCTCGCCGATGGTCAATGCATTGCTTTTTCATCGCCGTGAAGTTGGTCTTTGGGATGCTGTCACTTTAGGGATTGGATCAGTGGCAATCGTTTCTTTATGGAAGTATTATCTGCAGAATCAAAAAAACTTTCTCGAAAAAATCAATACGAAGATCATTGAGCGCAATTATGATGAGTTGACGAAGGTAAAAAATTTCCGTAGTTTGAACGAAGATATTTCAAAATTGGTGATAAACGAGAAGGATCAGCTGGTCGTGGTGATGATGGACTTAGATCATTTTAAGCAGATCAATGATCACCATGGACATCAAATCGGCAATCAAGCCTTAACCTTCTTTTCGGATAAACTGACGACATTTCTCTATCAAAAAAGTCCTTCCCATTTAATCGAAGTCTATCGGTATGGTGGCGAAGAATTTTTAGTCCTATTTAAAGAGAATACTTCCGTGTCAGTGAAAAAAATTATTGAAGAATTTCATTTGTTCTTAAGTAATGAACAGTTGAAACTAGAGGGAACACAACTGACCCTTTACTTTTCAGCAGGGATTTCAGAAGCAGGTCCTACGTTAGACATTTCAGAAATCTTTTATCAAGCGGATCAAGCATTGTACGAAGCCAAAAGGAAGGGCAGAAACCGCACGATTATATTTTCTTGAGACGCTTGCTTTTCTAAAGAAGGTTCCGCAGTCTTTTCTCAAGTAGATTGGGTGTTGTAGGAAACCAAAAGGAAAGACAAGGCCGTATGATTTTTTTAGACGAATGCTTTTCAGAAGAAGTTTTAATAAAGAGACAATGTTCGCAGGCTTCTTTGTCCAGCGTCGTAGCTTTTTCAAAAGGAAGAGGGGAAGCAATCTGGTAAGTATAATGGTTTACTAAACGGTTTCCGATTATCTTGAGAGGTTAAGCGAGGATAGAAAGGCAAGGAGAGTGCTTTTTAAGAAGTGGGAAGAAACCACTTCTTTTTTTGCACCAAGCATTGGGTAGCCGCACTTGGCAGCATCGAATTGGTTTTCTGCGTGTTTACACCCTTAGAAAGTAATGGTATATTTATTTGATAAGTAAATAAAATTATTTTTTTCCTGTGTGTAACGAAGACTGACTAAGGAGACTTCCCTATGAAACCAATTCGGCGATCACTGTACCAAAGTGCTTTATACGTAGCTATTCCTTTGATCGTGAGTCTACTGATTGGCTACTTAGCCAAATGCTCACTCCTGATTCCTGCATCCATTATATATGGCGTTCTCTTGGTGTTTATGATCCCTTCCGACAGCTTTTTATCAAGCAGCGTGGACTACCAAACGAAAAGCATGAATCCAAGTTTTCGTCCTCCGCCATTAAAGAGAAGGATCGAAGGTGCGCCAGAAACGATCAATTTCCTCTTCGTTTTAACGGCACTGGTTTTGTGTTTGCTGCTCTTGTTGGTTGGGTAAAGGGAATTCATAGAAATTAAGTACTAAGAAGAATGTCGAAAAGAAAAGGAGAACAGCGATGAAATTACTCAAACAAATTAATTTAATGGATGATAAAAAAACAATAAAGAGATTGAATCTCGCGGCGATCCCTAGTTTTATTTTTTTCTATGTGTTCTTTACACTCTTTGTCTTAGGTGGTCATGGGTCAAATGCTGAAACTTCGTTTATTTTCGATCTTTTGCTCTTAATGGTTGCGTATTTTATTCTCATCATTGTTCATGAATTGATTCATGGTGCCTTCTTCAAGCTTTTTGACCCTAAAGGGAAGGTAAAGTTTGGGTTCAAAAATGGGGTAGCATATGCCACGAGTCCCCATTCCTTTTATTCAAAAGGGAAATTTGCCATCATTTTATTGGCGCCATTCATTGGCATTTCTGTGGGCCTCTTTCTATTATATTTATTTGGCTGGTTGACGGCATCTCTTTTTACCTTGATTGCTACCGCACATGCCGCTTCTTGTGTGGGAGACTTTTACTTTCTTTTTCTGATTGTTAAAGCACCAGCGAACAGTTGTGTAGAAGATACTGAAGTGGGGTTGAATATTTATCAAGGAGAGTAGTTTATTTTTTCAATTGATCTTGGCAAAATCAAAGAGCAAGAAAATGTATGCTAGAAAATCTCTTACAAAAAAACAAACACCTCAAAAGTGTTTGTTTTTTTGTAAGACTGTTTATAAATAACGTATATAGCAAGAAGACTGTTCGGCCGACAAAAAGAAAATTTGTTTTAAACGACCGTTTTCTTACTAGCGCTTTACCGATACAACGGCAAACTACCAGCGACTTTATTGATACTCTTTTTCTTGCCTTTTAAACAAAGACCAAAATAAGCCAGTGTTTCTGTGGGAATCGTCTCAAGCGTCTGACGGTATTGCTCGTAAGAATTGGTGGTCTGAGCAACGTCGGAAAAATCAATGATGGTTACTTCTGGATCTGCTTGCTGACTGATCGATTCACGAATGGTCTGCAACTGCTCCTTGTTCGTTTTTAAGATAGGAATGGGAAAGTTGACAATGCCAAGGTGTTTTCTGCCTGTCGAATCGTAAATATCTTCTCCGATTCCTTCGGGAAACAATTTGCCCAAGGTTGCGCCTAAAATTGCAGCAGTATTTGCAACTAAGCCAATCGGTAATTGTTCATCGATAATCATGACACATTTTTCTTGGTTATTCATACGTTCTCACTCCATCTTCTTGGTAAATTGTTTGGTAAGCTTTCGGGGTGACCCCAATCAAGCTTTTAAAGATACGGGTAAAATGACTTTGGTCACTAAAACCTGTCAGAAAAGCGACTTCTGCAATTGCTTCTTGTGCTTCCAGTCTTTTCTTGGCAGCATTGATGCGCACCGTACTTAAATATTGAAACGGCGACAGCCCATACGCTTTGGTAAATTGCCGAATCAAGACGTACTGATTCATTCCAAGAACGTCACTTAATTCACTCAAGGACAATTTTTCGGCATAATGCTGATCGATATAGGTTTTTGCCGCTGCGGCTTTATTTGAAACCGGATCTGTTTGTTCGTGGGTGAAATCCGCATACTGAACAAGCAGGTCGTGAAGGAGACAAGTAAAGCGTTCTTGCCTTTCAAACTCATCGCCGCGATCCGACAGCAGCAGCCGATGAACTGCATGAAGTTCCTCTTTTTCTTTCACTTGGCGAATGACCGGTTCAGGAAAGTGGGGCGTCAATTGAGTGTTAAAAATTTTTTGTACTTGTACCGCCATGTTCTCCGGGGTTAAGTGGATATTGCGGTAAACCAGCTTCTCCTCCGTGAGTTGCTGGCAGCGATGGGCAGCCTTTGGTGGAATCAAAATCAAGTCGCCTGCTTCAACGATATAGCAGGTATTTTGACAGGTGAATTGACGCGTTCCAGCTTCCATCAAGCCAATCACATAATATTCGTGCCAATGGTTAGGAAACTCCTGCTGGATGCCGTTAAATAATAAAGCCTCTACACCAAGGGTGCTATCTTGAATGATTTTTCGTTCATTTCTCATCTGCATTCTCCTTTTTGTTACTATAACAAAAGTGGTTTTTGGTGAATAGAATGATATTGACTTTTGACTATTTTTCTTGATGGAAGGCCCTTGATTGGGATTGAGAAAAGGGGCTGGAGAAGGTCGGAAAAGAGTGGACCAGGATTGAAGAGAGAACAGCGGGTTATTTTGACGATTTTATGTAATGAATCAAAGCAAATGGACCATGCACCGTGAAAAAATAATGACAAATCCTTGGCATTTGAAAGTTTTATTGATGGAAGTATGGTACCATTTGACTGCAGTAAAGTTTGTGACGGTGGCTATCTTTGAAAGGTGGTGGTGCTTATGAATGTAAGTACTAACTCCTCAGAAAGGAGAAGCCTTTTTGTCCACAGCGGAAGCAATCGGGCTAATGATCAGTTTTGGTACATTTACCGCCATGCTGATCTTTGGTATCCTAGCCGCAGTGAAAAATGACAAAAAAAAATAACCGTCGACTTTAACAGGGAAACGGTTATCTTTTAAGTTAAAAAAACTGTCACCGTCTTAAATGGCGCTGCAGAGGGGTTGTGGCAACAACTCCTCTTTACATAGTTAGTATAGCAAGAAGAGAGTGATTTTTCAACTTTAACAAGGATATTTTCAAACAAAATCGATAAGCGACATAGGCAAAACCTTATTCTCAATTGGAATAAGGTGTTCGATGTAGTCATTTTTGAAAAGTGTTCGAACATCTAAAAACGAATGCAATGTTTAAAGAAAAGGGAAGCATTATTATCGAAACTAGCGGCTAATAAGTTCCAGATAAATTCTGGTACATTTATTGCCGTGCTGCTCTTTCGTATCCTAGCCACAGTGAAAAATGACAAAAAAATAACCGTCGACTTTAGCAAGGAAACGGTTATTTTTTTACTAATAAAACCCTGTCGCCTTCTTAAAAGGTGCTAGAGAGGAGTTGTGGCAACAGGTTTCTTCTATACAGATCACTATCGATCATATTCGTGAATGCTAATCTACCAATCGCTCGAGATCGTAGGAAAAACCGTTTTGCTTACTTAGTTCCTTGTAAAACAAGCCACTTTTCTTTATTGTACGTTTCTGTGTGGCTAAATCTAAAGAAACTAAGCCGTAGCGGTTTTTATATGCATTGATCCATGACCAACAATCAATGAATGTCCATAGATGATACCCTTTTATATTACAGCCATCTTGAATTGCTTTCCATAAATAGGCGAGATGATCTTGGATAAATTCAATGCGATAGTCATCAATCACCTGACCATTTTCATCCATGAACCGTTCTTCATTAGCAACACCCATACCGTTTTCTGAGATAAAGGATTCAATATTTCCATAGTTATTTTTGATGTCCATACATAAATCATAAATTCCTTTTTCATAGATTTCCCATCCACGATATTCATTCATTCGACGACCAGGCATAATATGCGGTTCAAAGAACCATTCTGGTAAGAATGGACTTTCTAAATTAACGGCAGAAGTTCTTGCTTTGACACGGCGTGGTTCATAGTAGTTTAGACCAAGTATCTGCGCGGTATTCTCTTCAATAATTTTTAGGTCTGTGTCATTGAAATCAACGGGTAATTGGTCATATTCCTCCAGCAAAGAGACTAGTTTTTCTGGAAATACTCCTTTGACCATGGGATCTAAGAAACTACGAGTATAAAAAAGATCCGCAATTTCTGCTGCTTTTTTATCTGCTGAATTTTGGCTTCTTGGGAAAGTCGGACTCAAATTGAGAATTACTCCGATTTTGCTAGATAGCTGGTATTTTTTAAAAGTTTGAATGGCTTTTGCATGGGCTAATATGGTAAAGAATGCTGCTTGAGCACCACGTTTAAAATCAATGAGATTTGGATAGTGAAAATCTTCTAAATAAGAGCCCAAGATTGGCCCCAAAGGTTCGTTAAAGGTGAACCAATGATAAACTAAGTCGCCAAACGCTAGAAAACAGGTATCAGCAAAATTTACATAAGCTTCAACAACTTCACGTGATTCCCATCCCCCTTTATCTTGTAATTTTGCTGGCATGTCAAAATGATAGAGATTCGCAAAAACTTTGATATTATTATTTTTCATTTCGGTAAAAAGATCTCGATAATAGGCTATCGCTTTCTCGTTCGCTTTACCAACCCCATCATTTGGAAACATTCGTGCCCATGAGATAGACACCCGAAATGAATTGTGCCCGGTTTGTTTCATCAATTGAATATCTTCGTGGTAACGATGGATATGGTCTGTCGTAATACTAGGTCCAATTCGTTTATAAAAACGATGAGGTTCTTCGTGAAACCACCGATCCCATACGGTCTCTGCTTTTCCTGTTTCTCCACGCCCTTCAGATTGTTCTGCTGACCAAGCGGATCCCCACCAAAAGTCATCTGGAAATGTTAACTGAGTATGTATTGACATTATCGTTTCCTCCTGTTCGTTTTTAACAGTGTAACATTGCTTTTGATATAAATAAATACTTTTTATTAAAAATATATATCTTTTTATGGTGGGTATGGTTTTAGCTGTAAAAAGACAATTTTTATGTTAAAGTATAAGTAATAGAGATGAGTATGAGGGAGTAAGTTATGAAGAAACAGCCAAAATATATGGAGGTTTATACGGAGGTAAAGAAAAAAATTGCCAATGGAACCTATCAAATCGGTGAAAAATTACCTACGGGCGATGAACTTGCGCATGAGTATCAAACAAGTAAGCTCACTGTGAAGAAAGGTATTGATATGCTAGTATCAGAGGGAGTTTTACGAACACGTAGTGGATTTGGAACGGAAGTTCTACGCAGACCAATTGATAATTCGAAAGTGTTTGGACCAAATGAAGGTCTTTTTGATTTAGTAGGGGAAGAACATGTGACTTCTGAAATCCATACGTTCTCAATTGAATTGCCATCGAATGAAGTTGCAGAAATTTTAGAAATAAATCAAAAAGAGTATGTCTATAATATTATTAGAAGTCGTTTTATTGATGAACAGCCTTATTCTATTGAGCAAACGTTTATGCCACTTTCTGTTATACCGGGGTTAGAACCAAAGCATTTGAAACGTTCCGTATATGGCTACATTACAAATGAGCTTAGTCTAGAGATTAAATCTTCCCATATTTGGATCAAAGGGGATGTGGCAAATGATTTCGATGCGGAAATTCTTTCTGTAAAACCAGGCGAGTTTATGATAGAGGTAGACAAAGTGGTGTCATTGTCTTCTGGTATACCGTTTGAATATTCTCTTTCGAGACATTTATACAAAGATTTTATTTTTGAAGCAGTTTTTGTTGAGAAGTGAAGACTAACGAATTTCGTTGGTCTTTTTTTGACTTTCAAAAAAAGATATATAATTTTAAATAAAGATATTTACTTTTTGGAAGAGCTGGTGTATGATCATCCCATAAGCAATCGCTTACAACTAAAAAAGGAGACTGATTGGAATTATGAGTAAAAAAGATGCTATTTTTGAAAAGTTCGGAATAATAGCCACAAGGTTAGGGAACCAGATTCATCTTCGAACACTAAGGGATGCTTTCGCCACTTTTATGCCTTTTATGATGTTGGCGGGATTTGTTACATTGATCAACTATGTTATTTTAGAGCCAACAGGATTTATGGGAAATATTATTGATCCAGCAACATTAACGACGATTCAAGAGATCGGGACTTCCATCAGTAATGGAACGCTAAGTATAACGACACTATTAGTTGTTGCGGCAGTTTCTTATCATATGTGTGTTAGCAGAAATTATACAAATCATATTGCTGCTGTTCTAGTCGCTATTTCAACGTTTATTGTTCTCACCCCTATGATGACGATGTTTACACCAGAAGGAAGTCAAGAAGCGCTGGAAGTAGGTGGGGTTATTCCTGTCACTCATACTGGTGCGTCAGGAATGTTCGTTGGAATTTTTGTGGGCTTAGCTGCTACGGAACTCTTTATTAAGTTATCTAATAATAAAAAGTTACAAATTCAATTGTCAGGAAATATCCCTCCAGCTGTGTTGAAGTCTTTTAACGTCCTTATTCCAATCATGATTACCGTGACTACCTTCGCAATTGGTTCATTTGCTGTCAATCAATTATTCAATATGGATGTTAATTCGTTGATTACTACTCTAATCACTGGGCCTTTAAGTAGGGTAACGACAGGTTTACCAGGGTTCCTCTTAATTACCTCAATTGCAAATCTCTTTTTTGGGTTTGGAATTCATCAAGCAGTGATATCAGGTTCACTTCTCGATCCGTTCTTGATTCAAAATATGCAAGAGAATATGGCTGCTTATGCGAATAGGGAAGATATTCCACATATCATAAACATGGCATTTAAAGATACGTTTGCTGTTATGGGAGGGTCAGGAAATACTATTGCTTTGCTAATTGCTATTTTTATCTTTAGTCGTCGTAAAGATTACAAAGACTTTGCAAAATTATCCGTAACTCCAGCACTATTTAATATCAGTGAACCGATCATTTTTGGTTTACCAATTGTTTTCAATATTAGTTTGATTATTCCATTTGTATTGGCGCCGATTTTTTCTCTAACAGTTGCATATTTTGCGACAGCTGTTGGTTTGATTAATCATGTAGTCGTGCAGATACCTTGGACCACTCCTCCCGTCATATCTGGATTTTTAGCAACTGGTGGCGATTGGCGAGCATCAGTCTTGCAAATTGCGATCATTGCTGTGAGTGTTTTTATCTACTTACCATTTTTACGTATCGATGAAAAAGTTACCTCAACAATAGGAAATGAAGAGGCAAATGATTGAGAAGAGGAAACTTCACAAGATTTTTTGAAGTCTTCTCAAACCAAAGGGAAGAGAAACAAATAAATTGAACAAATTTGTATATCAAAAAGAGACCACATAGATACATGTGAGTCTCTTTTTTTTGTGGAAATATCAATCAGTGAACTTGTGAATAGAGGGAAAGAATTACCTGAAGAATTTTTTTTACAAATCTATTGAGTTTCCATTCTTTTTCTCACGGTTTTGGCTAACTTTTCAATAATATACATTGCCGGTATCTGGGTTGTAATATCAGCTTCATTAATTTTTTCTAGCGAAATATTATAGGTTATTGAAATATCAGCTAATTTAGAAAGTGTTGAATTAGAGCTGCTGGTAATTCCTATTACTGAGCTTTCTGATAGATTCAAATGATTTAAATATTGAATGATTTCTGTGGTCTCGCCGGAAACGGATAAAGCGACGATACACATTTTTTTTGCTAACTCAGTGGATAGGTAATTAATAGGATAATTACTAGGATCTTCAATGCGAATCGCCATGTTAAATAGTGACGAGAAATAAAGAGAACCATATTCAGCAACAACATTTGAGGAGCCTACGCCAATAAAAATAATCAGCTCTTTTTCCATCAATAAGTGAACTGCCTCATCAAATTTATCTTCAAAGAATTTGTCTTGTGTCCGTGCTAAAAAATTCAAGAGTTCACTCTCAAAATCAAGTGTTTTTACCTCTTTTTCTTCTTTAAGAGATTCGAGATACGCACTAAGGTAAATTTTAAATTCAGAAAAACCGGTACAGCGAAATTTTTTACAAAAGCGTAATACGCTGGCAGTACTCGTATGACTTTTCTCAGCTAATTCTCGAATACTCATGGAAGCAACTGCATTTACCTCTGAAATAATTGCTTTATATACCTCAATATCCGTTTCATTTAAGTCTGGTTGATAGTCAAGAAACAACATAGTAATCCCCTCCTGTTACAAATTGTAACAGGATTGTAACCGGTGTCAATCGTCTGTTTTTGTAACCGTTTACTTAAAAGCGGTATTTAAGGGGATAAAAATAATCTATACTGACCATGTAGTTAAGTTAAAGGAGTGTTTCAGGATGGATAAAGGAATAAAAATTGCAACAATTGGCGGTGGATCAAGTTATACACCAGAATTGATAGAAGGATTTATTAAACGATATGCTGAATTACCGATTTCAGAATTATGGCTTGTGGATATTGAACAAGGAAGAGAGAAATTAGAAATAGTTGGGGAACTTGCTAAACGTATGGTAAAAAAAGCGAACCTTCCAATGAAAATTTATATGACTCTTGATCGTGAAGCGGCATTAAAGGATGCGGACTTCGTTACGACGCAATTTCGTGTAGGTCTTTTGGAAGCGCGAGCGAAAGACGAGAGAATTCCTTTAACATATGACACGATTGGACAAGAAACGAATGGTCCAGGAGGGCTTTTTAAAGGATTACGCACGATTCCTGTTATCTTAGAAATAGTGAAAGATATGGAGCGCCTTTGCCCAGAAGCATGGCTGATCAACTTCACTAATCCAGCTGGCATGGTGACAGAAGCTGTCTTACGCCATAGCAATATGCGTAGAGTAGTAGGTTTGTGTAATGGACCAATTGGAATAGAACGTGGCATTGCAGAAACATTAAAAGTACCCAAACAAGAATTATATGTTGAATTTACTGGGCTAAATCATATGGTTTTTGCGAAAAAGATTTATCATAAAGGGATTGATGTGACCCAAAAAGTACTTACATTGATGACGCAAGATACTGGCGATGCAGTTGGTCTGAAAAACATTGCTGATTTAGAATGGGAACCAAATTTTTTCCGAACACTTGGCATGATTCCCATCGGCTATTTAAGGTATTACTATCAAACAGCTACTATGTTGTCTGAGCAAAAACGATCAGCAGAGAAAGAAGGAACTCGTGCAGAAGTTGTGCAGAAAATCGAACATGAGTTGTTTGAACTTTATAAAGATGAACATCTAGCAATCAAACCACCTCAATTGTCAGAACGTGGGGGCGCTTATTATAGTGAAGCAGCATGTAATTTAATTAATTCCATCTATAATGACAAACGTGATATTCAAACGGTCAATACAAGAAATAATGGTGCCATCAGTGATATCGATTGTGATTCAGCGGTTGAAGTAAATTGTTTGATTACAAAACAAGGACCGATCCCTTTGACTACAGGTGAATTACCTATTCCTATCAAAGGACTAGTTCAACAAATTAAGTCTTTTGAACGTATAGCGGCCCAAGCAGCTGTTACGGGAGACTATAACACTGCTTTATTAGCGATGACGATCAATCCCTTAGTTCCAAGTGATAGGACAGCAAAGCAACTACTTGATGAAATGCTTTTAGCACACAAAGAATATCTGCCGAATTTTTTTAAAGGAGAATGACAATGAAAGTAAAATACTATGTTGAGGCAAATTACCAAGAAGTCAGTAAGATCTGTGCAAAACTCATTTTAGATGTCTTAAAAGAAAAGCCAAATGGGTTATATTGCTTTGCAGGTGGTGATACACCCGTAGGAACGCTTAACATCATTGCAGAAGCAGCAATCAACAAAGAAATAGATTTATCCCAGGCAAAGTTTATTGAACTAGATGAATGGGTTGGAATCGATCCGAAAAATGAAGGCAGTTGTCTATCCTATTTAAAAAGAAACTTATTCAATCGGGTTCCTATTGACCTAAAGCAACTTCACACATTTGATCCTTTAGCCGATGATTTAAATGAGGAATGCAAAAAAGCTGATAAATTTATCGAGGAGAATGGAGGATTAACACTGAGTTTGCTTGGGGTTGGAGTAAATGGTCACTTAGGTTTTAATGAGCCTGGTTCGTCCTTCGAAGATAAAGCTCATATAGTGAACTTAGACGAATCAACCCAAAGTGTTGGGAAAAAATATTTTTCAGACGAGAAAGTTGATCGTACGAAAGGAATTACGTTAGGGATAGGACAATTATTACAATCTGGAACAATGATCGTACAAGCTAGTGGAGCAAAAAAGAAATCTGCGATACAACAATTTCTATGCGGTACGATTACAAAAGAGTGTCCAGTTACTTCTCTATGGTTGCACAAAGATCCTGTATTGGTGGTTGATAAGGAAGTCGTGAACTAAAAGGAGGAAAAAAGATGCAGGTCATTGAGAACAAGGTATTGCCTATATTGCTGAAAATAGGCAATAGTAAACACTTAGTTGCTATAAGAAATGGGATTTCCATGACGATTCCTTTTACTATTGTTGGAAGTATCTTCCTAATCATTGGTAACTTTCCAATACAGTCATGGATGGATTTTGTGTCAAATTGGGGGCCGCAGTTGAATGCACCAGTCAATGTTACGTTCGGAATCCTTGGACTGATATCTGCAATTGGAATAGGCTATCATTTAGGAAAAGAGTTTGGTGTTGATGCTATTTCTAATTCGATACTCACAACTATCGGCTTTCTTCTAGCAACATTAAACGATGACTGGACGATAAATTTGGCTAATTTTGGTGCTAGTGGTATGTTTACCGCGATCATTGTTGGGGTATTTGTCACTCATGCTTTTAAATGGTTTGTCACTCACAACATTGTAATAAAAATGCCAGAAGGTGTGCCGCCCACTGTAGCAACTTCTTTTGCAACGTTAATCCCAGGGGCATTTATTCTGACCGTTATATGGATCGTCAGAACTTTATTAGGGGTTGATATCAATGAAATCATTACTATTGTTTTCCAACCTTTAATGCAAGGGATGGGAACACTCCCAGGCATGCTGTTATACACACTTCTCGTTTGTTTGCTATGGATATGTGGAATCCACGGAGACAATGTTTTGTCTGGAATTGCGACCCCTGTTTTCCTAAGTTATCTTGCTGATAATACGGCAGCTTTTCAAAGTGGTGCAGAAGTACCTCATGTTTTTGCCGATGGATTTTGGATTGTCTTTATGTGTTTAGGCGGAACTGGAGCAACACTCGGTCTAGTGTTAAATATGCTCCACTCCAGAAGTAAGATGTATAAGTCGATTGGACGATTATCTTTGCCGTCAGCTATTTTTTGTATCAATGAACCGGTTATTTTTGGTTTGCCTATTGTGATGAATCCTGTAATGCTTATTCCGTTTATAGCAACGCCTATGGTCCTATGTATCGGTACGTATATCTTAATGAATATTGGTATAGTAGGACCGATTGTTATTCAAGTTCCATGGACTATTCCTCCTATTATTGGTCCTTATTTAGCTACTAATGGTAGTATTGGAGCAGCCGTTTGGTCTTTTGTATCGATTTTCATTTCATATTTTATTTATATGCCATTTTTCAAAATATTGGAAAAGCAGCAAGTGAAAAATGAAACCGCAGAGGTGCAAGAAACGGAAACAACGATTCCTGTGAGTATAAGTGAGTAGATAGAAGAAGCCTATTTTCCATCATTCATTAAGATAAGTATTTTTAGGTATTAGAAAATAACTTTAAAAAAGTATATTGGAAAAAAGACGATTGTCCTTCATGATTCTGATAGTTTCAATAATAAAACAACAAATAGCATCATTATCTAAGCGAATCAGTAAATGATTCGCTTTTTTTAATGTTGTATTTTTTATCATTTGCTTCTATCAATAAAACCTTCTCGAATACTTTATTGGATGTTATGGTAATCCTTGAAATCTCCTCTTCGGTCCATCGTTTTAAAAAAACGGAGCTTCAGTTGTACCGAGAAATGATGGCGATTTCATTTTGTGCAAGCTATAGTTTAGGTGGGGGTAGCAAATATGATTCATTTCAAATTGACGTATCTGTTTTCAGAACCAAATATTGAGGCGTTTCTTCAGTTGACGAAGTGGAGGGATGAGGAATTTCTGGCGGAGATTGCCAAGATCAATCAAATCACTGAACAGCGGTTGAATCAACGAATCACGATGCATGAGGGAGAAGTTTTGATTCCTTCGCTGATTCAGCGAAAATGGCCGGAAATTCTTTTCGATGTCCAGAAGAACACGTTGTTTTTTTCGGAAGAAGAGCGGCGGTCCATGATTTATCTTCTGACTTTTTCAGCAGTGAAAGACTTATCCGTCTACCAGTTTCAAGAGCTGTTCTATGTCAGTAAAAATACGATTTTGAAGGACTTAAAGGGGATCAGAGAGGAACTTGCAGCTTTCAAGATTCAACTATTGTACTCTCGAAAATATGGCTTTTATCTAGAGGGAGAGGAATATCAGATTCGCGCTCTTGCTTTTCGAAAAGTCAGTGCGTTATCCAATACGAAAAATGGGAATTTGCTTTTATTTGAGGGAATCTATGAGCAGAATAAAACGATATATATTCAAATAAGAGATCGTTTGTCCGCAACATTGACTGCCTTCAATCTGGTGATCGTACCGAGCCGCTTCGAAGAAATGCTTTATTTTCTTAATTATTTATCCTTTCGGATGGCAGAAACGGCTGTTTCTTTAGCGGAGACAGAAACATCGCTGCTACAGTCGCTGCATGTCCATCAAGTTAGTCAGCAGTTTTTAGCAGAATTTCCTGCCATCAAAGATCGGAAAACAGAAGAACTTTATGTAACGATCCTGTTGAAAACGATTCTGCAAGGAGATATCGAAGATACTTCATTAGAGTTTTTATTGGAATGTGCCAGTAAGATCATTCATGAAATGGAACGGCTGGCAGCTATCGAGTTTGTGGACTATCGCACCCTTTTGATGAACACATTCTATCATCTTGTCCCGGCGTATTTTCGAATCCGCTTCGGTTTTCCACTGGAGAATGTACTGATTGAAGAAATCAAGCTGCAATACAATGAGTTGTTTGAACTGACGAGACGAGCACTGGGTTCTTTAGAAGACCTAGTCGGTACGATCCCTGATGAAGAAATCGGTTATTTTACGATTTTGTTTGGTGGAGAAATCAGTAAACAAAAGGCCAAACGTGATTACTTCCAATTGAATGCATTAGTTGTCTGCCCAAGCGGCATCAGTTCATCCTTGATTTTGGAATCAGAATTAAAGGAACTGTTTCCCCAGATCCATTTTTTTCCGGCTCGTTCGATCGAAGAGTATGAAAATGTTCGTTTCAATGACGAGATTGATCTGATTTTTTCCAGTGCCCCGATCAAAACCAAACGACCATGTTATGTGATCAATCCGATTATGACGCCCATTGAGAAGGATGAACTGCTTAGAAACGTACAAGCGGCATTCTTTCCTTCAAAAACTGGTTTGCATTCCATTGACGATGTGTTAGAAGTGATTTTGCCCTATGTTGATTTAAAAGCAGGCATCAGTAAGCAAAAGCTGAGAAAAATTTTGCAAAGAAAAATCAATCGAGAATTGAATAGAAGGGAAGACCAACGTCCGATGTTATCAGATTTATTAACAGCAGAAACCATCCAATTTACTGAGGTGCCGCTGACTTGGCAAGAAGCCATTCGAGAAGCTGCTGCGCCATTAAAAAAGACCAATAAAATTGAGGAACAGTATATAACCGCCATGATCAATAAAGTGGTAGATCACGGTCCTTTTATCCATATTGGAAAAGGCATCGCTTTGCCCCATGCGCGTCCAGAAGATGGGGTCAATGCGATCGGGATGTCGTTATTAAAAGTCAAAGAGCCAGTGCTTTTAAATGATGATCCGCAACACCCCATTCAAGTGTTTATATGTTTGGCGGCGGTTGACAATGAGCTCCATCTAAAAGCGTTAGCGAGTTTAACAAAAATTTTGTCGAATAATGAAAAACTAACTGCGTTACTTTCCGCAACCAATGCGGATCAAATAATTGAAGTGATCAGAGAAGGAGAAGATGAAAAATGAAATTTGCAGCAGTGTGTGGGTCAGGATTAGGATCAAGTTTTATGGTGGAGATGAATATCAATTCTGTTTTAAATGAATTGGGTGTCTCAGGTGTGGAAGTGTCCCATTATGATTTAGGAAGTGCCGCACCCAATATGGCGGATGTTTTCTTTGTTGGTGGCGATTTAGCCGATAGTGCGCAGCATCTAGGTGAGATCGTGGTGTTAGACAGTATTATCGATCTCGATGAATTGAAGCAAAAGGTTCAAGCCGTTTGTCAGGAAAAAGGATTACTATAAAAAGGAGTAGACAGTCATGAACGAATTTTTAGATATTCTTGTTGATATCGCGAGTACCCCAGCGATCTTAGTTGCGCTGATCGCCGTTTTGGGGAATGTGCTGCAGAAAAAAGACATTGCCACGATCGTCAAAGGGGGCATCAAAACCTTTGTTGGGTTTCTCGTGGTCACTGCCGGGGCTGGGGTGATCGAAAGCTCTCTGGCGCCATTTGGGGAGATGTTCCAAGCAGCCTTTAACATGCAAGGGGTCGTACCTAATAACGAAGCGATCGTTGCGCTAGCGTTGACGACATACGGCACCTATACCGCACTTATTATGTTAGCCGGAATGGCCTTCAATATTTTGATTGCCCGTATCACTCGCTTTAAATACATTTATTTGACTGGGCATGCCACGTTGTATATGGCTTGCATGATTGCGGTGATTTTGAGCGTTACTGGAATGAATACTTTTAATCTAGTTTTATTTGGCGGCTTAGCGTTAGGGATCTGTAACACGATTTTCCCAGCGATCGCACAACCGTTTACTCGAGAAATTACTAAAAATGATTCCGTCGCATTGGGGCATACGGGGAACTTCGGCTACGCATTGAGCGGGTTGATTGGGAAATACGTCGGCAATAAGGAAAAATCTACCGAAGACATCAATTTTCCGAAAGGCCTGTCTTTCTTGCGGGACTCTACTGTTAGTATCACGATTACGATGGCTATTGTATACGTGATCGTAGCAATTTTTGCTGGGAGTGAATTTATTACAGAAAATCTTAGCAATGGCACGAACTCGATCATTTATTCGTTGCAGCAAGCTGGTTCGTTTGCCGCTGGTGTCTTTGTGATTTTAGCTGGTGTCCGTCTGATTTTGGCAGAAATCGTACCAGCCTTTAAAGGGATTTCCGAAAAGCTTGTTCCTAATGCGATTCCTGCATTGGATTGCCCGATCGTCTTTCCTTATGCGCCAAATGCTGTTCTGATTGGTTTTCTAACCAGCTTTGTCGGTGGGATCGTTAGTTTGATCATCATGGTCTTCACAGGAACAACCGTTATTATTCCAGGTGTCGTGCCCCATTTCTTCTGTGGCGCAACAGCAGGTGTTTACGGCAATGCAACGGGTGGTGTGCGAGGCGCCGTGATTGGTTCCTTTATTCATGGGATCATTATCAGCTTCATGCCGATCTTGTTGATGCCAGTCATGGGGGATCTTGGGTTCCAAGGATCAACTTTCTCTGATACCGACTATGGAGTTGCAGGGATCTTCCTAGGAAACTTAGCCAATATGGGCGGTCAAATCGCCATCTTCTCAGGGATAATTGCGGTAGTCGCGGTCTTGATCGGATTGACGATTTTCAAGAAAAACAGCCGGGCAAAATCTGTTTCTGAATAAATAGAGGATGGAGGGATAAATAGTGGCAATCAGTGAACAAGAATACCACGAACTCGAAAGATTAGCGGCAAAGATTCGTTTAGATACCCTTTGCAGCATCAAGAAAATGGGGCAAGGCCATCTGGGCGGTTCCTTTTCAATTGTTGAATTATTAGCCGTTTTGTACGGCAAACAGCTGCGGGTCAATCCACAAGATCCACAGTGGGCGGATCGTGACCGACTCGTTTTATCAAAAGGACATGCTGGCGCCGCACTGTACAGCGCATTAGCAAATACGGGCTATTTTGATCGGTCGTGGTTATGGACGATCAATGAGGGCGGCACGAGACTGCCTTCCCATCCGGATCGCTGGAAAACGCCGGGGGTTGATGCCACCACAGGTTCACTGGGGCAGGGGACTTCAATGGCTGCCGGGATCGCGACGGGTCTGCGCTTGGCAGGGAAGGACAATTTTGTTTATTTGATCGTCGGGGACGGCGAACTAAATGAAGGACAGTGCTGGGAAGCCTTCCAATACATTGCCCACTTCAAACTGAATCACTGTATCGTCATTATTGATGACAATAAAAAACAGCTAGATGGGCCAACCAAAGACATTCTTGATCCCTTTGACATCCAGCAGAAGATGACTGCATTTGGCTTTTATACAGAAAAAGTTCCAGGAGCAGACATGCAAGCCATTGATGAGGCAATCGAGCGCTGCAAAGCGATCGAAGACCAAGCGGTTTGCATTGTCTTGGACAGCGTGAAAGGACAAGGCATTCCTTTCTTTGAAGAATTAGATGCCAATCACTCCGTGAAGTTTACCACGGATGAAATCAATCAAGCGGCAGAAGCGGCAATCAAAGAATTGACGATAAAAATCGAAGGAGGACGCTAAGGCATGTTTACATTAAGCAAAACCACTGCTGCTGGTAAAGAGCTGCGAACATGTGTCGTTGACACATTGGTGGAACTCATGGATGAAAATAACCAGCTAGTTGCGTTGGATGCCGACCTTGGCTCTGCCAGCGGCTGGACAGCGATTGCCAACAAACATCCCCAACGCTTTATCAACATGGGGATCGCGGAAGCCAATATGGTTGGCGTCGCTGCTGGCTTGAGTTTAACTGGCTATACACCTTTTATCCACACTTTTGGGCCATTTGCAACGCGCCGGGTATTCGATCAGCTGTTTATTTCTGGCGGCTATGGCGGCAATACGATCAATATTTACGGTTCTGATCCGGGGTTTGCAGTCGGACACAACGGCGGCACCCATACGACATGGGAAGATGTGGCTTTGATGCGAATGATTCCCCAATCGATCGTCTGCGATGCAGCGGATGAAGTCCAAATGGCGTGGATCATAAAAACTTTTAGCCAATTATCAGGCATTCATTACGTACGAGGCAATCGGAAAGCGGTTCCGACGATTTATGAAAAAGGCTCGACCTTTGAACTAGGAAAAGGCAATGTTTTAAGACCAGGCGATGAACTGTTGTTGATTGCCAGTGGCCAACTGGTTTCTGAAACACTGCAAGTGGCAGAAGAATTAGCAGAAATAGGAATCAGCTGCGAAGTGATCGACATGTTCACCATCAAACCGATCGATAAAGAATTGATCATCCGCGAAGTTCAGGGAAAACGGCAAGTCATCACCATCGAAAATCATTCTATCACCGGTGGACTAGGGAGTGCCGTCGCCGAAGTGCTTGCTGAAACTGGCAGTGCTGTTCCCTTAAAACGTATTGGTGTCAACGAACGATTTGGCCAAGTCGGCACACCCGATTTCCTGCAAAAAGAATATGGCTTAGATGCTGCTTCAATCAAGCAGCAAATAGTTGAGGGGAAGGTCAGGGAATAGAAAAAGGAAGCATCAACGAATCAATGGTTGGTGCTTCCTTCTCATTTATTTCAGGACTTGCAAAAAACGTCAAACAACGCGTCAGTTCTGCTGTTTGACGTTTTTTTATGAACTACGACAAAAACCAGCGCCGTAACTTTTCTGCTTCGGTTAATGGGAAGTAGAAAAGCTTACTTTCGGTGAAGGTATCTTCGGTTTTGATGGTCAACTGTGACTTGCCCAGACCTTTTTTGTGCTGCCAATACGTCGTGGTGACGGTGAAATCTTGGATTTTATTTTTCTTCAGATAAGCGGTCACCTTTGTTAAGCCGCGAATCGTTTGACACAACAATACATGGTTATCTAAAAATTGATACCCTTGTATTTTGCCCCGCCAGATGCTTGATAACACGAAGGAGCCAAAGAACACGAAGAAAATCAGCGCTAACCACCAGAAAAAGAAGGCGGAGATTCCTACAACAAGCAGCCCGATAAGCAGTGGCCAACGGCAAAAGTACCAAAAGTTGGGTCGCGGATTTTTCACTAGAGCGGTTTGTTGAAACGACCATTCAGGTAAAAAGCGGGCCAATGTTTCGGTCAGCTGCGCCTCTTTCAAAATGGGGAACAGATAGACCGTATCATCGCTTTCTGAAGAACTGCCAGCAGCCAGCAGTAACTTGACGGAGCTTAGATGAAAGATTCGGCGATAAAGATTTTGTTCGACACTTAGCCCTTGGATCCTAGCGAGGGGTATCGTTTGGTGTCGTTTAGAAAACAAGCCTTGCGTGATCAGCAGCTGTTGTTGGTTCGTTTCCACCGTAAAGCCATAATAGCGGAAAATATTTCTAGCAATCGCAAGAAAGAAAAACAAAATTAACAGCCCCAGCAAAAGCGCAGCACCAAATAAAAGGCCGAGTTGCTGCAAATCCGATGCATAGGCAAAGAGATTGGGAATGTTGTCGATCACGTTGTAGCCGATGACTAGAGCCAAGGTGAAAACAGAAAAATCAGTGATAGAAAACAAGAAAATCTCCTTGAATTTCAAAGTGAATGTTTCTAACGGCGGATTTGCTGTTTCCTCACCCGAAAAAACAGTAGCGTAATTATTGGTTGGTTCTTCTCCACTAGCTGCTTGGGCAGTCGGCTCTTGTGGTGTCGCAGCTGCTTTTTTTGACGCTTCGATGGAGGCAATGAGAACCAGCGGCAACGCTGGGAAAAGAATTTCGGCTTCGCCACTCGAACTTGCGGCGCTTTCCAATTTCACTTCAGCTAGTTTAAACGGACGTAAATAAAAGTAATGATTCTCTTGAATGGTTTGGATGCGTTCAAACGGCAAAATCGTTTGTTTTTGGATAAAGAGTCCTTTGTTGACTAGCACACTCGTTTGATCGATTTGAAAGGTAAAGCGGGTGTATGACAGTACCGCAAAAATCAAACAGACCAGTAAAAATAGCAGAATGCCTCCCAGAATCATTGGCAAAGAAGGGGCGTCGTTGAATAATTTGAATACAAGCAGAAACGCTAGTACCAGAAAATTTTTGCAATTTTTGAACCAATAAAGACCGATACACAGCAACGGCAGTCGTTGTTTTTCATAGATCATCTTTGACCACCTCGACTAAAGTCATAATGGTTTCTCGCAAGCGTTCGGCTTGCGCCACTGGTAGGCCTTCAATGGTGTGGTTGGTGGCAGCCGTATGGATCTGTAAGGAGACTAAGGAGTATTTTCGCAAAAAGATCCCTTGGTCTGTTTCGATATGCTGGATTCGGGGGATCGGAATATACGTGGTGCTGCGGAATAGATAGCCGTGTTGAATGGCGATATCATTTTCTTGGATCTCGTAGCGATGGAATTTGTAACGGTAGCTCATCAGCACAAAAGAAAGCAGATGGCTGATCAAAGTCAGCGCCAATAAGCTTGACCAAAGGGTGATCACCCAGAAATGCAGCCAGTTTTGCGTGGCTAGAAACCAAAAAGAAGCAGCGAAAATCAGGCTGAAAATAATCAGTGACGTAATCCTTCGCAACCGCCAAACACGAATGATGGTCTGAGGCATTTGTTCATTTAATAAGGGATAATTCAAGGGAAACATCCTCTCTACATAGAAATAAATAGGGTTACCCACAAATATAGTGGAGATAGAAGAAAAAAACAAGGTCAGGAATTAAAAATAGTTAATTGTGATTTAAATATTGTTGCGAATAGGTAAAAAAAGAAAAAGCCACGTTTAGCTAACCAATGAGAATGAGTTTGTTCGTCATGAAAAAAGCGAATCTGCTATTGACTCTCCCTCAAGAGGAGCCAGTATGCTTTAGTAGAATGGGGCGATTTCTGTAGAAAATGATTGAGGTTGCTGGGCTGTCAAAAGAAATCAATGGACGCAAAACAAATGATCAACTGACCTTTTTGGTATTGGAATACCGCTGGTCGTACTATTTTTGACCAATAGGATTGGTGGAGATAAAGTGAGGGGGGCTGTTTCTTATACATCCCAAGATAGTGATTTGGCCTTCAAGCAGATAGAAGAAGTGCCGGAAGCAGTTTGTATGGTCCATAATGGAGCCTATGCTGCAGTTATTCAGTTTGTTGAAAACAACGGCTAACGAATCACAGGGCCTTTTCGTGAAAGCTATATTGATGGCATTTGGAAGAAAGAAAGTGAAGAGGAATGGCTGACTGAGATCCAGCTTCCTGTTGAAAAAATCAGCAGGCGACAGTAAGCAGAGATGTAGTTTGATGCAGTTTTTTTGTTAGGCAAGGTGTGAATTGCAGTAAGAACTTCTTTTATCGAAGGAAAGCAGGCGAATCTCATTGACAAATCGGCTGGCTCCTTCTAAACTAAAAGCAGAAAAACAAGAGAAAAAGGTGATGGCTCCGGCCTATCTGCTGTTATTCCTTCGTTAACAGGGGTAGGACTGGAAAAGAGTAAATAAAATCAATTTCATAGGCAAAAAATTGACTGCATGCAGTTTTATTTGAAGTGCCTATCATTGATTTTATTTTACTCTTCGCTTTTTGATCTTCATCGTTTGAAGGTTGACCGCAGAGTGAAATCTGCGGTCTTTTTTGTTTTTCAATTATTTTGAAAGGGGAAAAGAAGATGTACCAAGAATTGAGAAAAGCAATCGAGCGGCCACCGCTCTATAAAAAAATGGCAGAGGCGTTTTGGGACGATGCGTATATTTCCAAGCAAATGTTAAAGGCTCATTTGGATCCTGATTTTGAGGGAGCGAGTAGAAAGGTTGACTTTATCGACGAATCCGTTCGATGGATCAGTCGCCTTGTTCCGCCAGAAAAACAGACGCAACTTCTTGATATCGGCTGCGGACCAGGGATCTACGCGGAAAAATTTGCAGCGCTGGGCTATGAAGTGACAGGCGTTGATTACTCCAGAAGATCCCTTGCCTATGCGAGAGATTCTGCGAATAAGCGGGAACTAAATATTACCTATCTATTTGATAACTATTTGGAGATGGCATTGCCTCAGCAATTTGATTTTATTACCTTGATTTATTGCGACTATGGTGCCTTAAATCCAGAGGAACGCAAACTACTACTAAAAAATGTGCTGGCGCATCTAAAACCGGGTGGCAGATTTTTGTTCGATGTATTTACGATTACACAGTTTTTAACGCTTAATGAAGAGCAGACCTGGGAAAGTCACGAATCAGAAGGTTTTTGGCGGGGGGAGCCCCATCTTGTGCTAAATCAACGATGGAAATATCCTGATCACGTATTGCTAGAGCAAACAACGATTTTAGCAGAAGGTGAGACCACAAATTATTATTTATGGACGACCTATTTTGCAAAAGATGCATTGATAAAAGAAGCTAGGGCTGCCGGTTTTGATATTTGTGAGATATTCGGTGATGTCAAAGGTAGTCCTTATAGCGAAGAAGGCTCGACAATAGCGATGCTACTGAAAAAACCATTCCCTATCTGAAAGAGTAGTTTTCTGTAAATAGAAACAAAAAGAAACGACGATTTTTCGTCGTTTCTTTTTGTTTGGCTCGGAACTGATTGATCAATTTTTTCGTACTAATGCTCGGGACTATTCAACACCACTCATTCAGCGAAACGTCGAACCATCGTAATATCTGTTTCCAAATAGCCCATTTTTTTGTATAGCTGATACGCAGATTGATTATGGGCAAAAACGTGCAAGCCGATCTCAGTGATGCCTTGCTGGATCGCCCACTTTTCCAAAGCTTGTAACGCTTTGGTGCCATAGCCTTTTCCTCGTTGGTCTTCCTCGATGATAAAGTCATAGATGAAGGCTTTCTGGGCAGCTGTGTTGATCCAAATCACCCCGATCGGTTCACTAAAATCAGCTGCAAATAAAGAAAACAAGTGATTGTTTTCAGTGGCAGTCCCTTGAGGAAGCAAAGAAGCAAAACTCTCTTTGGCGAGGGTGAGGGCCTCGTCTTTGGTCCATGTGCCCGCTTGGACTTTGTCATTGGCGTATTCTAAAACAGCATTGGCTAAGTAGGCAGCATAGTCGCTGTCTTTCATTGGGATTAAGTTCATCTGTTTCTCCTTTCGTCCTTTTGGGTCCTCCCTATCCTGCAGAATGATTGTAGTAAGGGGAAATGGGGACGTTTGATTGGTAACTATTTGTTTCCCCTTCAGATGAAGGTCTCTGACAACGGGTCTCGTCGTTTAAACAAAAATAGGTCATCCGGGGAAAATTGGTGGCGTGCATCGCAAGTATAGCCTCGCAACCAGTCACAACCATCGATGCGGCGAATGTAGAATCCTTTGGGGAAATCGTCGGCTTTTTCCAGTGGCATAGAAGCGATCGTGATTGCAGCAGCTGGCGCTTTTCCGTGGGATTTCAGTCCGGTACTATTTGCCAGTTGACGATAGCTGAGGCGAAAATGTAAGGCCATTTCCAAGGTACAATCGGTCAATCCGTAAGAAAATGCAGCTGCAAAAATCTCCGTCAAAGCCCCACCTTGTGTGAGTCCCAGTTCTTTAAGGGAAACAATCACACAAGTAGTACGCTGTTTATCGGCACTGAGGGAGAGGTGGGGATGGCGCAAGAGCTGGTTGGCATACGCGTTTAAGTGAATCTGCTGTTCTTCCAACTGCTGGCAAAGGCGGGCTAGCGAAACCCCGCCATAGTCTACGATCACTTCTTTCAAATCAAACACTCCTTTCAATAGGGATCCATTTCTTGAAAAATCAGTTCGCACCCTCGTTCTCAGTCAAATTGGCATAAATCGCAGCAACTTCTTCTTGGTAACGATTCTTTAGTCGAGGGGGACTTAAAATGCGTAGGCTTTTTCCAAAAGAGAACAAATAGGGCACCACCCAGCTTTCCTCGGGTAAATCAACGGTAACCACAGCAGTGCCTTCCTCCGTCAAAGTAATATCCTGATGATCGAACTCATCATATACCCGATAAAGAACGTCGGCTTGAAAGAATAGACGAGCGGGATAGGTGTCAACAGTCAATTCAATGGCAGAATTAGGCGCAGTGACCGGAAAAAAATGCTGTTCAGTGACGCGGACCTGACTCATACGGCTGATTTTAAATGTCCGAAAGGCATTCTTTTGCTGGTCGAAGGCTTGCAGATACCATGCTTGCGAACGAAAAAGCAGTTTGTAAGGCTGACAGACGCGTTTTTGCGGTCCCTGTTTACTGATATAGTCAAAGGTGATCACGTGGTTCGTTAAAATACTCTTTTTTAATAAATCAAACGTGTCGTTGCCGTTTTCTCGCCGATGCCAAGTGGAAAAATCAACTTCTAGCCAGTCTGCATCGTTTTGCTGGAATAAGGATTGCAGTTTTGCCAATGATTCTCCGCTGATCTGTGGCGTCAGCTGGCGAATCCCTTTCAACGCCAAAAGCAGGTTTTTCCGTTCTTCCTCTGATAATAACACTTTATCCAACACAAAACTGCTTAACAAATAGACGCCGCCATTTCGACCCGTTTCGGTATAGATGGGTACGCCAATACTGCTTAGGGTATTGATATCTCTGGTGATGGTGCGAGTCGAGACTTCAAATTGTTTAGCTAATTCAGAAGTGGTTGCTTTTTCATGATTCAACAGGTGGTAGATAAGGCCGAACAGGCGTGTCGTGCTCAATTGATTTACTCCTTTTATAAAAAGATGATAAAACACTGACAGAAGGTGTCTAGGTTTCTATCGTATCATAAAGACAAAGAAGGAGGAACTCCAATGAAATTTTCGATAATGGCAACGGAAAGAACCAATAATTTTACTGATCCAGCGATTCAAGCAAAAATCATTGGCTTATGGGAGAAAAACAGCGAGGCGGTCAAGAAAGCCGCAGAAAAAGGAACGGTCATCGCTTGCGTTTACCACGAGTATGAGTCAAACTATCAAGGAGACTATGCCGTTTCGCTTTGTTTCGAAGAAACGGAGCAAGCAGACTTTGACACAGAAAAATATACTTGGAAAAAGTATCCGGTCGATCGGCGCGATGCGCAGGGCATTCTGACTACTTGGCGTCAAGTCTGGTCAGAGGAAGAAAACCAGCAGTTGCAGCGCAGGTATTCCTTTGATTTCGAACAGTATGCGCCAGACGGCGAAGTAACGATTTTTATCGCCATTGAAGAAAGCGACAAAGAGTAACCATTTTCCTGAATAGGAGGACAGTCAATGAGACAGTACGAAAGCAAAGCAGACTTGATCCAAGAGATCACAGAACGTTACCAAAAATTTCGCCAAGAATTTGTTGAAATTCCCGAAGCGTTACGAAATCAGCGAACAGCTGGGGTCGATAAGACGCCTTCAGAAAACTTGTCTTACCAAATCGGCTGGGTCAGTTTGTTATTGTCATGGGAAGCACAGGAACAACAAGGGATGAGCGTTCACACACCTGCTGAAGGGTATAAATGGAACAACCTTGGCGGATTGTATCAATCCTTTTATCAGACATATGGCAGTTTGACCTTAGCACAGCAGCAAGAGCTCTTAGACCAAAAAGTGACGGCCCTTTGCCAGTGGATCGAGGGCTTATCCGATCAGGAATTGTTTGAAGCAGGGCAACGGGATTGGGCAACCACCAAAGCACAGTGGCCAGTCTATAAATGGATCCATATCAATACAGTAGCACCCTTTACCAATTTCCGAACGAAAATCCGAAAATGGAAAAAGGAAGCACTGCATTGATCAATAGAGAAATGAATGAATCGAACAGGAAAATCACACCCTTTTCATAGTGTGATTTTTTGCTGTACATAAAAAAACGGTTTATTGAGAAACAATGGCAAAGAAGCGCCAGCGACTTGCTATCAATTGTGAGAGACTGAAAATCGTGCTATGATGGCGTTAATCAGAGCAAGGAGGAAAAAGCTGATGTGTGGTGGCATTATTTCCCAAAAAATTGCCTAAGCCCATGTAGATCAAGACCAGCAAAAAACGATTTACATGGGAGGAACAAATGATGAAAGAAAACAAATATGATGACCAAACGTTTTTTACTAAATACAGTGAAATGACTCGTTCACAAAAAGGCCTGCAAGGAGCTGGAGAATGGCAGACGCTAAAACAAATGTTGCCGGATTTTAAAAAGAAGCAGGTGCTTGATCTAGGTTGTGGGTATGGATGGCATTGCCAATATGCTGTAGACCATGGAGCGGCAGCAGTACTAGGAACTGACATTTCTCAACGGATGCTTGAGGAGGCCAAGAAAAGGAACCCTGATCCGAAAATAACGTATCAATGTGTCGCAATGGAAGAAGTGACACTTCCTCCAGCCACAATAGACGTTGTTTTAAGTTCATTGGCGTTTCACTATGTGGCAACGTTCGAAACATTGATCAAAAGCATATCGGTCTGTCTGAAACCTGGTGGTGTACTCGTATTTTCGGTGGAGCATCCGGTTTATACTGCGGAAGGATCGCAAGATTGGCAGTATGATAGGCAGGGGGAAATCCAGCATTTCCCAGTCGATCATTACTATTATGAAGGCAAGCGGGAAGCGCAATTTTTAGGTGAAACGGTGACCAAATACCATCGTACCCTGACAACCTATTTAATGACCTTATTGCAAAACGGCTTCATTTTAGAAAAAGTGATTGAGCCGCAGCCGCCAGAAGAATTACTGGAAGTACCGGGAATGAAAGACGAAATGCGCCGACCGATGATGCTGCTAATAGCTGCTAGAAAAAGCTGACTTAAAGAATTGTTAAACAGTTGATCTGTGAAGATCAGCTGTTTTTTTGTTTTGTGTCATCGTAAGAAACAACCGATGAAGCCTGTGATCGCTTGATGTGTAGTGGGGTGAGTTAACAAAATAAACTGTTATTTTAATTCCTAAAGTGACGCGAAGGTGACAAAAATGAAACGCCATTACTTAAAAGGGTATGCTATATTTTAGACAGTACTTGTTTTTTTACGGAAAAAAGCCGATAGATGATGGCGTAACTTACGCAATCGCCGCCAATTGGTTTTATAGAAAAAACGCAAAACCATTACCTAGTCCGATGCACGTTTGCTGAATATTCAGCAAACGAAAAGTAAATGACTATGATTAGAAAGGGTGAGGATCATCGAAAACAACCAAACCATTGGCTTAACGTCAGGGGAAGTCAAGGCGCGGGTGCAGCGCGGTCAAGTCAATAAGACAAAAAAGGATACGACGAATACGTACCCGAAAATCCTGTTTACCAATATCTTTACCTTTTTCAATTTAATCAACTGTGTCCTATTCTTTCTCGTCTGTTTGACGGGTTCTTATCAAAACGGTTTGTTCGTCTTTGTTGTCTTCAGCAATGTGATCATCAATCTCTTTCAAGAAGTTCGTTCCAAACGAACGCTAGATAAGCTGGCACTGCTAAAAGTTGCCAAAGCCGATGTTTATCGGGATGGTAAGCTGGAGAATTTGCCGATCCACAAACTCGTAATGGATGATGTGTTACGACTGAAAAGCGGGGATCAAGTGCCGACGGATGCCAAAGTCATTCAAGGATCTTTAGAAGTCAATGAATCCTTGCTGACTGGTGAAATGGATACGATCCACAAACAGCCGGCAGACGAGTTGTTTTCTGGCAGTTTTATCACTGCTGGTGAAGCGTTGTGCCAAGTGATCCACGTAGGCGCTGATAACTATATCGCAAAAATCAACAAAGAAGCCAAGACCATCAAACGACAAAAATACTTGATCCAAGGCAGTTTGAATAAAATCATTCGTTGGATCAGCTTGATTTTGGTACCGTTATGTACCCTCTTGTTTGTCAAACAGTTCTATTTCTCTCATGCGGCTTTCAACACCGCCATCTTACGGACGGTGGCGGCAGCTGTAGGGATGTTCCCCGAAGGTTTGTTTTTATTGACCAGTGTCACATTGACCATCAGTGCCGTCTACCTGGCGCGCAAAAAAGTGATGGTGCAGGAATTGAACTGCATTGATGCTTTGGCACGGGTCGATGTTCTTTGCTTAGACAAAACCGGCACGATCACCGAAGGCAAGATGACGGTGGAAAAGACGATTTCCTTTCAATCGGAAACACCGTTGGCAGAAATCACCGGCAACTTAATGGCGCAGCTACCCGATCAGAACCCAACGGCAATGGCGCTACGAACCTTTTTTTCAGAAAAAACGACGTACCAGATGCAGCAAGTCGTCCCCTTTTCATCTGACCGCAAATTCAGTTGCGTCACGTTTGAAGGGCAAGGCACTTATTTCATCGGAGCTGCGTCGATTTTACTGGGAACCAACCATGAAACTGTCTTAAAACAGGAAAGACAGCTGGCAGAAGAAGGCTACCGAGTGATCGTTTTGGCGCACAGTGCGCAAGGCTATGAGGAGGCAGGACTGCCGACGGATATTGAACCGTTAGGATTTTATTTACTGTCAGACACGATTCGTGAAGATGCCAAAGAGACCTTAGAGTATTTTCGTTCACAAGCAATCCAATGCAAGATCATCTCTGGCGATGATCCAGTGACAGTCAGTCAAATCGCGAAAAAAGTCAATCTACCAGGGGCTGCTGATTTTATCGATGTATCAAAATTAACTGCAGCCGAATTAAAAGAAGCTGTCAGCAACTATCAGATTTTTGGTCGAGTGACGCCGCAACAAAAGAAAGAAATGGTACTCTTCTTGAAAGAACAAGGGCATACTGTCGCGATGACTGGCGATGGCGTCAACGATGTTTTGGCGCTGAAAGAAGCCGACTGCTCCATCGCGATGGCTTCCGGTGTCGATGCTGCGCGTCAAGTATCAAATTTGGTGCTTTTGGAAAATCAATTCGATGCTTTGCCATCGGTCATGGATGAAGGCCGCCGAGTAATCAATAACATTACTCGCTCAGGTTCATTGGTGCTAGTGCAAGTCTTATTCTCCATCATGATTACTATGGGGACGTTGTTATCAGGAACGACATATCCTTTTGAGCCGATCCAATTAACGATCATCAATGCCTGCTTTGTCGGCATTCCGACCTTCTTTTTAAACTTTGAACCAGACTTCAATCGGATCAAAGGGGACTTTATGACAACGATTTTCAAAAATGCTTTTCCAACAGCATTGACGATTACGGTAGGAACTCTGCTGATCATCAACTTTGGCTATTGGTTCAACAGTAGCAGCAAAGCTCTATCGATCATGAGCATTATTTTTACCGCTTGGAACTATCGCTTGATCCAGAAAAAAGTCTATCCAGCGATCAACAGCTATCGAACGATGATTTTTTTCAGCACCCAGATCTTGTACTTTGCTGCCTTGATCGTCGGTCGTGACCTCTTTAACCTAGGCAATACCAGCTATCTCAACCTCATTCTCTTGATTGCCTTGTTGAATTTTTCCGCCTATATGCAACGCTTTGCGGATAAGGGAATCGAGTTACTGATGCGAAGGTATACGAAGAAACGAGCACTGCAGAAAGTGCAAAACTAATAGAATAAGCCTGAAATGAGTGTTATCCATCATTTCAGGCTTATTTTTTAGCAAAAGGAGCTTTAAGCAATCATATGATTAAGACTGTACTTGTGAAAGGGAATCCTTGTCTAGGGGAGCTTGATTCAATGCGCGTTTGCCGATATTGGTTACTAAGATGATCAGACTGAGGATCACGCAAGCAATTCCACCGAATAAGAAGGCTTGTTCACCCGGATTAATCGTTAACCAACTTAGGATGATAGGCGAGAAAATACCGCCCAGTGAGTTCAAAAATTGGAACACGGACATAGCAATTGCAATCTCAAAAGGCCTTGCTTTCAATGAGATATAGTAAGGAATGGTAGCCATAACCATAGCCATAGCAAATCCTGAGAGAATAGCACCGATCGACATGGTCAGTACCGTTGAAGAAAAACGGCTGATCAGAAACGTCAAAGCTAACGATAGAAATCCTAATGCAAGTGTTTTATCTTTTGTCACGCGATTGATGTATTTCAAACTGAAGCCGGCAATGAACCCACCGACTGTTCCAATTGCATTGACTAATCCAGTCGTACTTGTACCGCCAATTTCTTTATGGTTGATCAAAATAGAGAGATTACTTGGATAAATTGTGTAAATAAATGACATGAAGAATGCGAGTCCTGCAATAACAAAAATCAGTTTACTCATTGATTTTAAAACATCAATGGGGGCTGAGGTTGACTGGTTCTTTTTGTCAGTTGCAGTTTGTTTGGGAATTTTATCCATAGGCAGATTCACTAGTAACAATAAGAAAACCAGGATCGTTATTAGAAAAATATAGTAGGTATTTTGCCAATTTGAGGCACCTAACAAACCGCCACCCAGCATCATTACAACGGAGCCTAACGAAGTAATTGCTGTTCCGATACCCATTAAGCCGGCTCGTTCTTCTCCTTCAAAGTACTCTGAGAGCAACATAGGACTGAGTGTATTCATAAACCCAATCCCAATGCCCAAAATAAGCGCAAACCCCAATAGGAGATTGATGCTTGAATGAAAGAAGATAGGGACTAATCCCCCAATAGCTGTTAAAAGGATTCCGAAGAGAGCTAAGATTTTTTTGGGGCATTTCATCGCTAATACTCCTACGAATAATGTGGTAATCAAAGATCCTAAACTAGGGATCGTACCGATCATTTGGATCTTTGCAATCGGCTCATTAGGAAAATCAGCAATAATGGCACTGTAAGCATTAGTCACAACTAAGGCACTCATACTCATAAAACTCAGACTAATGATGCCGATTTTTAACCTCAATTTACTCATATATTTTCTCTCCTTTAATCGTTAAATGATGTTTTCCAGATGTTAAAACTTTTGAGGTCTCTCCATATTGGAAGATTGCTTTCGTATTTTGTGGCACACTTAAATGGAATTGGTCATTGCTCCGTTCGATTTCAATGTCACCGTATGCCGTTGTATAATTCAAGTGATAGCTTGAGATCGCGGTTTGCTCAAGCGGTGAAATTGTAAAAGAAGTAAAACCGGGTTCTGTTACTTGCAATCCTGCCAAACGTCTCACTAGCCAATCCCCAACACAACCAAATGCATAGTGGTTGAAAGAAAAATCACAGACTGTACCATCAGGTTGAATCGATGCCCATGACTCCCAAATCGTGGTTGCCCCATGATTGACTTCGTAAAGCCAAGAAGGACATTCCTCTTGTAGTAAGAGCTTCAGTGCCAATTCTTGATAGCCATAATCACAAAGAACGTCAAGGAGATAAGGGATGGATAAAAAGCCAGTGTCTAAGCAATAATTGTTTGCAATAATCAGCTCGGTTAGCCTTGCTGCTGCAGCTTTTGACGCTGTTTCGTCTAAAAGATCAAACGCCAGTGCGATCACATAGCTTCCTTGAAAATCAGCGGTAAGGTGATCATCGCGCCAGTAATATTTCTGAAAAGCTGCTTTTACTTTATTACTAAAATCACTCCAATTTTCTTCCTCTTCATCCAGTAGCTGGCTGATTTGAGCAAAAAGTTGAGATGAATGTGCTAGAAAAGCCGTACCGAAAAGGTCTTTCGTGACGAATGCTGTTTCCATCGGACCTTTAGCGTCCTCACCGATCATGAAGCTAGGAAACATCCAGTCACCAAAATGAAACTTTGTATCCCATAAATACTGTTTGTCATCCGTCTTGTCCCCAGCGGCGCTTTTTCGACTAAAGGAGAGCCAGCGCTTCATGGCTTGATAATTTTCGACTAAAATCTCTAACTTGCCGTACCGTTGATACAATGTCCAAGGAAGTAAAACGATTGCGTCGCCCCAACCAGCAGAAGACAAAGAACCAGTAAGTGACTCTCCTTCAAAATAATCTCGGGGGGCAGGGGTATAGTCGACGATTTGTCCATCTGCTTGTTGCTCCAAGCGGACATTGTCTAGCCACCGCCCTAAGAAGTCATAAACATCCATAAAGAATGTTGCTGTTGGACCGAACACTTGAATGTCACCTGTCCAGCCGACCCGTTCCCGTTGTGGACAATCTGTCGGAATCGATAGCATATTCCCTTTTTGACTCCATTGAATATTTTCGATCAGCTGATTTACTTTTGGATTGGATGTAGTAAAAGAGCCGGTTGTTTTCATATCAGAGTAAATGGCGTATGCCCAAACAGACTGTTTATCTGGCAGGACGTCAAGCCCGTCAATTTTGATGTAGCGAAATCCGTGAAAGGTAAAGTCAGGCTCTAGCCAGGCTTCACGGCCATTGCCAATAAACACATCTTTTTGGTCTTTGTTTCTACCAACGATATTATTGAAAAAATGACCCTCCCGATCGAGCACTTCGCTATGCTCAATGGTGATTTCCTGTCCATCAGCCAATGGAATCTGTAACTGGACGCGACCTGCGATCACTTGGCCGAAGTCTACGATCACTGCGTCTTTTTCCCACCAAATACCCTTTGCTGCAAGCTTTTCTTGGCGTTTGACTTGCGGTCCTCTTTGAGGAGTCAAATGGTCGAAGCCATAATCTGCTTTTGACACTTTCGTAAATCCAGTTAGGTCAAAATCGGTTTCCCAGTTTTCCTTTTCTAAACGTAAGTCTTGTTTTTCACCAATGAAAAGATCACTGTAGACGTATTTGCCGTGGCTGCTAAAAAAATCTTCGTCGGTCACAATGATTTCATGCGTACCGTCGGTATAGTGGATTTCGATTTCTCCTAAGATACCTAGTCGATCACCGAATTGAGCACTGCCGCCACTGACACTGACCCTGCCGGCGTACCAGCCATCAGCTAACGTTACCGACCAAACATTTTTTTCTTTTAACAAGTGAGTCACATCGTAGGTCTGATATTGAAGATACTGCGTGTAAGAGGTATAATCTGGCGCAAATAATGCTTCTGACACCGCTTGTCCATTGATTTTTGCTTGATAGATGCCGTGTGCCGTCATCGTAAGGGATGCTTGTTTGATAGACTTGTTTTCAATAGTGAATATTTTTTTCAAATAATGTGGTGGGAGTAACCTTTCTTCGGGGGGATCCTGCACAACTTTTTTTCCTGAAAACATATCCGCCAAACTGAATGGTGGTTCTTTTCGAGTTGGCTCTTGCTGCGGTTCGATCCAAGTCGCTTGCCAATTTTTTGTCATAAACGGTCCTTCTTTCTTTCAAAATTTGCCCTAAATGAAGCTTGCAATTCTTTTAATGGCTTGTTAGTATTACTACTAAGTTTTTGATACCTAAATTGTAAGCGCTATTCTTTTTTGTGTCTTAGCTATTATTGCCAACCCGATTAGTAAAAAAAGACATTGGAGGATTTCACAATGGCGACACTAACGATTCTTGAAAAAGCATTAAAAGAGGTTTATTTGGCTTGCCCAGAATTAGAACTCCAGGTACCGTTTCATGACAAAGTCATTCCCAAAAATTTAGCTTCTAGCAAACGACTGATCCTAGAACAAATTTTCGCGGAATTCAGACCAGAACTCTCGGAGCACTACTTGATCGAAGAAAATGCTGACATTCAAGTGATCAAACACATTCGCTATCTACCAGCAAATTATCATGCACATGAATTTTTCGAGATGATCTATGTGGTAAAAGGTAGATGTTATAATTTTTTTGAAAATCAGACCTATGAATTGAAGGAAGGGGACATTGTAGTAATTGCACCACGGACGATCCACGCAATCAGTGGATTTTCAGATGGCTTGGAAGCAGTCAATATTTTAATTCGCAAAAGCACCTTCAACGCTTCTTTCTTTGGGTTATTAGAGGATAAAGATATTTTGTCGCACTTCTTCCTGAATGCGCTTTATGAAAACAGCAAGCGATTTCTTTATTTTCATACACTCCCCACAGCAGGGCTGACGGACGACATTCTATTAATGACAGAAGAGATCAACAAAACGGATGGCTATTCACAAAGAATGCTGAAGAACATTCTCGATACCTTTTTTATCAAGCTTTTAAGAGGGTTTCAAACCAATCAAGTCAGCCTAGATACTGAAGCAGGAGAGGAGTCAGAAATAATCGATATGCTTCAATATTTGCAGAATCATTTTGCAGAAGTATCAATTGCCGACTTATCTAAGAAGTTCAACTATAGCCAGCGACAAATTGCACGTATTCTAAAACATAAAACTGGTAAAACTTTTTCACAATTGATATTGGAAATGAAAATCAGCAAAGCCAAAGTCTATTTAAAACAAACCAACTTACCCATCCAAGAAATTGCTGAACTCGTCGGTTATGGCGATTTGAGTAATTTTTATCGCTATTTTTTTAAAGTAACGGGTTGTTCGCCAAAGCAGTTTAGAGAAATGAATTGAGCGCTTATCAAAGAGAACTGCTCTTCTAGAGATGTTGAGCAGTTTTTTCGTATGCTATGTAGTAGTTAAAGAAAAAATAATGTGGGCAATAGTCTTGCTATGAAACTCGTTTCATACCGTACAATCAACCAAGGGACCTTTTCAGAAAATTTGTCGAAAGTGAATCAGTAAATTTTCTATGGTAGACTTAGGTCAATCGTAAAACAAACAGATAGGAATGAAGGAAATGGCAACGATACGCGATATAGCAAAAATCACTGGTTTTTCGATCACGACAGTCTCTCGTGTGATCAATGGCCATCCTTATGTCGATGAGCAAAAGCGAGCAGCGATTTTGGCGGTGATGGAAGAACTGGATTACAAACCGAATAAGATCGCCCAAAAGCTCAGCTCGGGGAAAACCTATAATATTGGGGTCATCGTGCCGTTTGTCAATCACGCCTTTTTTGATGGGATTCTAAATGGCATTATGGAAGAAGCCTTTGCTAAAAAATACAAAGTGACGTTATTGCCGACCAATTTTGATCGGAAATTGGAACTAGAATATCTAGAAGAATTCGCTGCAAAAGGGTTTGACGGATTGATCGTCATTACCCGCGCAAATCATATCGAGACGTTTTATCCCTACATGGAAAAAGGACCGATCGTTTTTTGTGAAAATTCGACCGGTACTGCTGTTCCTTTCGTTGCGATCGACTTGGTCGGCTCTGTGACAGCTAGTATCAATTATTTAAAAGAACAAGGCGTAAAACGTTTGGGACTGACGCTCGGGCGCAGCAAACGTCTTAGCTGCAATTCAGTCAATACCATCGCAAAAGCCAAGGAGCTGTTTCCTGCTTTTTCGGAAGCCGATATTTATTGGGATTGTATCAAAGCCCAAGACGGGATTTCCGCAGCAGCCTTTTTTAAAGAACGAGGAATCGATGGGGTGATCACAAATGGAGACGAAATCGCAGCAATGATTTTGAATCAATACTCCCACGGGACAGCACCCATCGTGATTGGGCAAGAAAACCTGCTTATCAGTCAAATGCTGCATTTTTCTTCCGTTGAGTTTCATCTGAATCAGTGCGGCAAAGAAGCCTTTCGCTTGTTTCAAGAAAGAAAACAAGAACAGATCATTCTGCCTTATGAACTTATTATTCGTGAATAATCATTGTCATAAAAAGAACACACCTTATTACGAGAGGTGTGTTTTTGCCTGATTTTTAAAGGGAATTTGAGGAGATAAAATAAAAAAATGAAGAAAAAATCAATTTTGAATGCTTGCTTTTCACAGAGTAAAGGGCTACCATTGGTCTGTGGCTTTTTCGCCACAAAAATAGGAAACGTATCAGACAAGAGTACTTGGGGAAGATTCTCTTGGGGGAAGCCTGATACGTTTCCTTTTGTTCATTCTAACACTATTTATATATAAAGTAGAGAGATATTGAGTAGATAAATAAAAATACTGCTGTAATTGATGAATAGGAAAAGAGCAAGCTCACAAAGGACTACTTTCAAATCGTTTTCCTACAACATGTTGGATGGCAAATGGCTCCTCATGTTTTGGTTAATAAAAGAGGATCAACTAACTAATTGTGTGGCACCAACTAGAAAATTACATAGCTTAGCAACACCTGTTTCAGCTGTTTCTTTGATTAGAACAGTTGCAGTATTTTCGTAAACATGAATCACACTAACTTCTTGTAAACCGGTAAAGCCAATAACATTTGCCTGATAGTTTTGACCAGGGAACACTTGGTATTTTTCCATGTTTTTATCTCCTTCATTATTCTTATTTCAAAAGAATAATAATTAAAATTTAAGAAAAAGTAAAGTGAAACGATTTTTCATTCAAAAACATAGCCCTTTGGCGTTTGTCTCGAGTAGTTTCGATCTTTTTCTGCAATTTTTCATTATTTTTTTCAATAAATATGCGGTGGCTTATTGAACTTTATTCAAGAATATATGCCTCTTTTTTTAGCAGCAATCACAGATTTCATCTAAACGAATGGGAGAAAACAGCAGCTGAATTGTTTGTTTTGTACCGGATTGGGGCTTATAATAAAAATAGGAAGAAGGATCGACGTCATCGCTTCCTAAATCAATTGAAAAGGGCGTGGAAGTTATGGAAAACGTATACCGAAATAACTTTGTCAAAAGAACTATTCAACTGATGTTTGCACCAAAAAAAATCAGAAAGCGTCCACCAGAACAATGGATCAAAATGCCTACCGACCGAGGTATTCGGAGAAAGGACGCGTGATCCAGCATCTCGCAGCTATGCGTGAAATAGTATTTGAAGAGAAAAGAACGTTAGGAAGTCCCGAACGCGGGACTTCCTTTTTTGTGTCAGTGACATTGGGAATTTAACGAGAAAGTAGTTGCCAGCAGGTTCTCTTGTGAAGGGCTCCTTTCAGAAAAGGATATAAAAGGAAGCTTGCACTTTTCCTAGCGCTCAATAGACGAACCGAAGAAATCAATAGATAGCAGTGTTAGTGGATAAAGGATCGAAAGGATTCTTTCCAGCTGTTTTCAATTTTAAATTGGGTTTTCCAAAAAGTATGATATTCAAAGTGGCGTTAGTCTACCTACGTGATCAGAATGGATGATTGATAAAAGAAGGGGAATATAAAAGCCACTTTTTTCGCACATAGATTCTGTTAAAATAAACTTAGAGGTTCAAACCTGTAAAATAATCTTATAATTTTTAAAGAAGGTGAAAGCATGGACTACCCAGAAATCGCAGGTCATTTCCAGACAACATCCTTTGATCCCCAACCGTTTGTGCAAACGGCGATCGATGATCGAAAGATAAGAGAGAGGCTAGTGGAGAATATCGTTGATGGTCAAAATCATATCAATGAGTATTTTAATAGTTATTTGATCATTAAAGAAGTAGCCGTTAAAAACCCTGAGCTGATTTATGATGAATGGGAACGGATCTGGGCCTTGCATACCCATAAAAACTCCTATCATCGGTGGATCGCTCATGATTTGATCAGTCAACTTTTGGTGATTGATCATGAAGACAAGTTTGAAGGGATCAAGCAAGAGTATGTACTGCTGCCTAAAGGAGAAAAAATTAGTAATTTCTTGAAGATGACTGAAAACATCAAGGAAGCCAGTCGATACAAAGACCTTCAGCAAGAGATTCAGCGTTTACTTGAGGATCAAGAATGGCTGTCCCACTTCAATGAAAAACAAGTGAAGCGTATTGAAAAAGTCCTTCAAACCCTTTTGGCTGAATGAATCAAGAAAAGCAATAAAACTTGTTTCAGAAGGAATTTTTCTACTATTTTTTCCCACTATTTTTCTTGATTACTAGGAATAGTAGTGAACAATGGGGAACACATTGCAATGATAGCTAACAATTATTTGCATGTATCGAATGCAAAATCTCCCTTAAGTCCTTGTAAGAAGCTAAGTGAAACTTTATACTAGAATGTAATACTTATTCAAAAAAAGGACAAATAAAATGAGGACATGAGCTTTTATGAAGAAATATTGTAAGGATAATGTGCTGGAAGCGGCGATGACGCGCCTGGAATATATTTTTGATACCTTTCCCCATGTTTATTTCTCTTTCAGTGGTGGAAAAGATAGCGGTGCCATGATTCAGTTGGCTGACCAAGTCGCCCGACAAAAAAAGAAAACTTTTGATCTGCTGATTTTAGATATCGAGGCAAATTATGATGCTACGAGAACGTTCATGGAAAAAATCAAAGCGTTACCAACTATCAATCAAACCTTTCACTTCTGTTTGCCCTTTTACGAGGACAACAACACTAGCGTATTTCAGCCACAATGGCTGATGTGGGATGAACAAGAACGTGAGAAGTGGGTACAGATGATGCCAAAAGATGCGATTTCACTTGCTGATTTAGATGAATCATTGATGGAAATCTATCAGAGTGCAAATATGAATCCAGATAAGTTCTTACGAAACTTTGCTCACTGGTACGCAAACTATCATCAGTGTGAACCCGTTGCTTGTGGCGTTGGCATCCGAACACAGGAAAGTCTATACCGATATCGGTCGATCACTTCGCCAAAGTATAACTTTCGGAAGCAATGCTGGATCAAACGGCAAGTAGCAGATTCCATGGTCGTCAATTTTTACCCCATCTATGATTGGAAGACAGAAGATGTCTGGGGCGCCTATGCCCATTTTGACTGGCCGATAAATGGCTTTTATGAAAAATTATATGATCATGGCGTTCCGATTCATCAAATGCGAATCTGTCAGCCTTATGGTATGCAGCAACGAAAAGGCTTATATCAATATGCTCTGGTGGAACCGGAAACGTGGGAACGGGTCGTCAACCGCGTGTCAGGAGCCAATTTTGGTCGATTGTATGCCCAGACGGGATTATTGGCGCATTACAATACGAGAAAGCCAAGTCATATGACTTGGCAAGAGTATGCGGTCTTTTTACTGGAATCAATTGGACTTTATTCAAAGAAATTACAGGACCATTATTACCGCAAAATCACGATCTTGATTGATCATTATCGAGAAAAGCACGGAATCGAAGTGGAAGACATTCCCGATGTGACCAAACGTAAGGAGTGGCTGAAAAACGAAGTACTCTGGCATGACTGGAAAGGGATCGCTCGTGCGTTAGAAAAAAATGATTTTTCTTTGAGCACGCGACAATACAGTCTGACGAAAAAAGATGAGACGGAATTGTATGAGTTGGCGGTCGATTTTGGGGCGGCGTTGGGAATCGAGCATTTACCCAAGTATCAGTTAAAAAAATTGAATGCCAAATATGAGTATTTAACGAAAAAAATCACCTAACGATGGACGAATGTGTCCCTAGAGAGGAAGGGTTTTGTGAACGAACGATTGGTTTTATTTTTTCCACCGTATAAGAAAAGCCAATTCTATCAATTGATGGGGGCATTTTTTGCGGAACGGGTGTATCAGCAGCAATTTCCGTACTTAGTCAATGATGAGAACTGCTACTGGTATGTGATTCTTGATGACGAAAAACGGGTGACCGCTTTTTCTTATTATGAAAAAGGCGTCAATAAAGTGGAGCTAGGGGAATTTTATGAAAAAGATCCAACTGCTCAATTTAAAAAGTTTCTTTTACGGAAAATGTTGGTGGATATCAGCCGCAATTACCCAGAAGCAGAGATTCTCGCTTCTAGTAACCAGCCTAGTGAAATTGCACTTTTGGAGTCAAAAGGGTTTGCGGTCTATCGACAAACAAAAAATTATTCATTTCTAAAAAGGAGTGTAGTACCTCATGAGCGATATCGATTTTCCAGTGTTAGCGGCGAAGCTGATCCCAGTCAGCAAGATTCACGCGAATACGTATAATCCCAACACCGTGGCTGCTCCAGAGATGGATTTGCTGGAACTGTCGATTCGGGAAGATGGCTTTACGCAGCCACTGGTTTGTTACCACGATAAGGAGCAGGACAAGTATATTTTGATCGATGGGTTTCATCGGTATGTCGTAGCAAAAGACCGCCTGGCGTTGCCAAGCGTTCCGGTCACAGTGATCGATAAGCCTTTTGAGAATCGCATCGCTTCAACGATTCGCCACAATCGAGCACGTGGTACCCATGGCATCGAGAAGATGGGAAACATCGTGCAGCAGTTGGTCGCTAACGAGTGGTCGGATGAACGAATTGCCAAGGAATTGGGGATGGACCGCGAAGAGGTCTTTCGCTTTAAGCAGCGCTCAGGCTTAAAAAGTGCCTTTTCCAACCATGAATTCAGCAAATCTTGGATTGAGTTTGAAAAAAGATACTATAAAGGCAAAAAAGAGACCTGAGAGGTTGAAAAAACTATCTAAAAAAGCTATCTATTAGAAGACAGCGATTCGTTAATAATTCTTTTTAAATTTTGAATAGGTGTTTTTTACAACGATAACGATCAGATTGATCACCATCGACAAACAAAGCGTCCCTAAGAGAATGGCCAGGATCACACCTAATGTGTCTCTTAGAAAGCTGAAGATCGCTTCAATGATAAACATAGTTTTTCCTCCTTTTCTCATCGTCTATTTTTTCTGACAATTGCAAAAATAGGCTCCTTGAGCAATAACTGCCTGCTACTAAAAACATGATCGAACGGTTTTCAAGTCCAGCCTTTTTTGGTGATTGTTCTTTTCCAAAGTAGAGTATACATTGGAAAGGATGAAAGAACGTTTCTATTTTTTATAATCGGTAAAAAATTCTGAAATGTAAAGAACAACAGTGGCTTTTTTATCTCCTGCGGATAGTATGAATAATCGTACCATTTTGCATAAAAAAAGTAAAATGATAACAAAAAGTGAGTGGCGAAACAAGAGGTAATCATCTGATTGAATAATAATAAGCGAAATGAAAAGCTATGCTGCACAACGTCTGTAGAACAGAAAGAGGTTGTGCGGCTATTTGTTTTCACGCTGCTTCTTTGCTGCTAGAATAAATACTATCATTTTTTTTTTGAAGAATAACTGCATAAAAATCGATCGTGATCAAACTGATTTTATAACAATTACAGTAAGCGCATTTTTAACTCAAAGACAAACTTTTTTGTAATATTCGGGAAAAGTGTCAATGGTTGCTTTGACAGTAAGCCAATCGTCATGCGGAGATTCGGTAAAGGCAGTGATAAAATTTTTACTTGAGCGCATGTTTGATCAATGATCGAACGCGGGACTAGACCGCAGAAGCCTGTTTGTTCAATCAAATAAGGAATCGTCGTGCTGCTGCTGACATATTCCCATTGGAGCGAAGGTACACACTGGTCAAGGTAGCCCTCGATATTTCTAAGTGCAGGACAGTCACCGCCGGAACTGTATAGATGGATTCCTGTAAGGTCGGCTAATTCCTTAATGATCAATGGGTTCGTGATCGAAGTGATGCAGCAGATTTCTTCTTGTAAAAGTTCTTCATAGACAAAGGAATCTTCGTGAGGAAGTGAGCATAACGCAAAATCAATACGATTTTCTTTTAATGCATCGGCTAATGCCAGCGTGGATCCCACCATGATCTCGAATTTTATTTTTGGGTATTGGTGGGAAAATACATGGAGAAGCTCCGGTAAAATCAACATGTCATAAGGGGGGACGATGCCCATCCGTAAAGAATATTCGACTGTGTTCGAAGCATTGAGCAACTGTTCTTTGACCTCCTCCCACTGAGCGATCAGACCAGGAACCGCCTGTTTCAACAATTCACCTTCCAACGTGAGTACATTGCTTTTTCCTTCCAAAAATAACGCTACTTCTAACTCTTCTTCTAACTTTTTGATATGGTTCGTAACCGTCGATTGGGCATAGTTTAATTTAGCAGCAGCTTTCGTAAACGTACCTTCTTCAACGATCGTTTTAAAGGAGTGCAGCTCTTTGATAAAATCCACATTGGTCCCCCTCTCTTTTTACCTATTATACAAAAAAGGAGCGGGGAGAAGATTTCTTTTTTTTCTAGTAAATAAAAAAAATAGATACAAAAGTTATTTAAAACATGCAGTCTGTTTTGATCGTATGTTTCTTTGCTTTTAAAATAACGCTTTTCACATTTGGTGCTAAGAGTAGCTGCTAAAATTTCTATCATAAAAAATACACCAAACATCCCAACTTTTCAGGGATTACGAGCAGCACACGAAAACAAGACAATGAATTTTTACGCTGCGCTTGAAAAGAAAAGCGTTTGTTAGGAGAGGAATCTTGAAAAAAGGTCTGATTTTTTTCGGATGTGAAAAAAATAGACACGCTAAGAGAAAAGAAAAATGGATACTTAGGAAAGGACTAAAATAGCAAACCATGCAATGAAAAAACTGACGGCGCTTCCTTCAAGAAGGCCGACAGTTGCCTTAGGTCAATGAATCGGTGTGATTCTTGGCTGAATCAGCTGTTCAATCGTTTTGTGGATGATCGTCCAGTCCGAAAGGGTAGGAACATTGGAAATTCGTAGTTGCTGAAATTTGGTGTTACTTTTCAGCTGCAAGTCAAAATTGCTAACGATCAAATCAATTTCTCGATGGATCAATTCTTGTTCATCAGGAGCCACTTCAAAAAAATAACTGATTTCTGTATGGTCATTTTTGAATAGCTCTGTTGATGCGGCTAAAAAGGCATCTAATCCAGCACCACCTTGAAAAGCAAAGGCCACTTTGAGATGCTTTTTCAACTGATTGCTAGAAGAAAGTTCGCTTAACAAGGTAAACGTAACTGCGACATGCTCTAAGTGAGTAAACGAAAAGAAACGACTTTGTTCATTAAACTGTTTCAACCATTTATTCCAAGCAAGGTAGTCCGTCTTGAATGTCGCTTCAACAAAGGTTTTGATCTGGGGATCGGCAAATTCGTAATTCGCAGAAATCATCGTTAACAAGCGGAGATTTACGAGATATGCGATGATTTTGTGTGATGCTGCAGGAAGGATAGCTATTCCAGGTTTCTTTAAAAAGGCAGCAACTTCTGCGAGAATTTCTGGTTTCTCTGTATGGTGAAAAATATAATCCGCCTCGCTTTCCCCATTAATATCCATCGTACTATACGAAATGCAGTGGAGAGCATTGAGGAAGATCCAAAGGAGTTCTTGTTGCGGCAAGTGGATGATCCGATATTTTTTCAAATAATGTTCGTTTAATATTTTTGAGAAAACAGCGAAGCGTTCTTTCTCTAATAGATTGCGTTCTAAAGACGGTGGCAATGTCAAAAAGTAAGAATAGCGCCACCTACGCTTGGCAATACTTAGCCATAGGGCAAGTCGATAATGACTGTAATGCAAATCTTTTTTGTTGGCTTCTTTTGCTTTTTGGACCAGAAGACGCGCATCTGCAGGGCTGTCTTTATCTAAGATCGTGCTATCGCCATAAGCGGAGAAAAAGACAAACAGACAAAAGCGAATATCGGCTTCGGTACCGATAAAATCAAGATGATTCGTTGCGATGGTCACAGAATAGGTTTGTAAAGATTTGTTCATATAACTGATCGTTCGCAACAGATGACTGCGGGAATAGCCAAATTCGATCGTTGCTCGGTGAATAGAGTATTTTTTATTATCAATGATACTAGACATGATTTTAAACTCCAACGTTTCCATGCCCAAAAGCTGAATGGCAGAATTGATTGAAGCATTTGGTGCATACTCAATCGAAACGATGTTGGATCCAGAAAGTTTGATCTTGACCAGATCTTCCGGCAAACTGTCGCTTAAAATACTTAATTCTTTAGAGACTGTAGGCAAGGAAAGTCCCAATAATGTCGCCAACTCTTGCGGGTGATACCCTGCGGGTGCTGCATTTAGCACTTGCAGAATTTTTACTTGACGAGAAAATGCCTTATCTCGATGTAAGTTGATGGATAAATTTTCTAACATTGATGTCACCACCTCTTTCAAGACCCTGTGGGAGCGATCAGCGATCGAATATAAAAACCATTCGTTTTAAGTAAATTATATAATACTCTGGGCCATTCAAGAAGTCTTATCCCTTGAAAATTGAAGGAATTCATGTTAAAGATGCGGCGCCCACATATTTTTGCGAAGGACAGTCATTTAAGGGAGTTATTTTATAGAAAACACCCCTGCCAGTTGCAGTCAACCAAAATTTGGACAGATTGGAACGGAAGTAAGTGTGAATAAAGTTTGGAAAAAGAAAAAGGAGAAAAAGTAAAAATGAAAAAACGCGTAGTTATAATTAAGAGTGGTTTAATAGGGATGCTGATTTTAGGGACAACCTTTCCAAGCACATGGCCGATCGCTCAGGCAACAGAAACACAACAAACAGAGCAGCAAACACCATTCATAGACTCATCGGTTCCCTTGCTGGCAGATTCAACAGGAAGCATGAACACAGGAGAAAAGACAGATACCCAAGAAGGAAATGCTGACGTCATATCTTCTGAAGCAACCGAAAGTGAAGTGGTGACCACCACTTCAAACTCAGAAACAAATCAATCTAACGCAGCTGATGCTGCAGAAAAAACTCAAATTTCAGTTACTGCCCCATCTGCTGAAACCAATGTAGAATCTACGGATAGTCAACCTCTCGCTGCAGAATCAACGAAGAGTATCGAGAGTTTCAACTACGATCTGACTGTAGAATATGATCCGATCAAGTATAAAGCACTGGTTTTGGATTTGCCAATCCCGGAAAAATACGCACACCAAACACTATACCAAGACCCGCAGCTGACAGAAGATTTTTATGTCTACAAAACGGATAAGGTATACATGCTAGTGGGACTATGGTATACAAGTGAAGTGACTGGTACCAATCAATTAAATATATCTTGGACAAGCTTCACAGGTTTTACGATCAACTATTACGGTTTAACAGCGGTTTTAGAATATACCGACGCTAACGGTAACCTTTTGTTTACAGCAACATATAATATTCGCTTTACAAATAGCCATCTGACCATTAAATATGTGGATGAGACTGGTATGGAGATCTATCCTTACCAAACGATCAATGATAGTACCAATGAGCCTTATGATGTCTCTACAAGTGCGTTTATTCCACAAATTCCGGGGTACATCCTTGATACCAGTCAACTGCCAACGAATGCAAAAGGTGTTCTTCCTCGTGGCGAAGTAACGGTGACGTACGTCTATCAAAAAGCACCGACTGACTATACCGATCTGACCGTGAAAGATACCACTATTTATGAACAGGATACATGGACAGCGGCGGATAATTTTGAGCAAGCTATTTCAAAAGAAGGCAAAACTTTGACTTATGAGGAATTTATTGCTGAGGGTGGTCGTGTTTCCGGACAAGTAGATACTAACAAAGCCGCTACGTATAAAATCAGTTATCAATTGAATCATGTGAGTAAAGAAGCAACGATACTCGTAAAACCACGATTCACTGCGATTAAGGTTCATGATTCTTCGATATACGTCGGCGATGACTGGGCCGCAGAAGATAACTTTGATCAAGCCGTAGATCGGGATAACAACCCAGTTTCGTTTGCGGATGTGAACGTTGAAGGAAGCGTAGATACTAAAAAAACGGGGTCCTATGAGGTAGTTTATCGTTATGATGGAGTAGCATCAAAAGCTGTGATCACCGTCAAAGCTGACCAAACCAAGGTGACTGCCCATGACAGCGAGTTGTACACAGGGGACAACTGGAAAGCTAAGGATAATTTCGATAGTGCAACAGATAGAGATGGTTCATCTGTTGATTTTGGGGATATCACTGTCACGGGGACTGTCGATACAACGCAAGCAGGAAAGTACGAGGTCACTTACAGCTATCACGGCGTAGAAAGCAAAGCCACTATCACCGTCAAAGCCAACCAAACGGCAGTCAAAGTCCACGATAGTGAGTTGTACACAGGGGATAACTGGACAGCTAAGGATAATTTCGATAATGCAACAGATAGAGACGGTTCATCTGTTGATTTTGGGGATATCACTGTCACAGGGATTGTCGATACGACGAAAGTAGGCGAGTATGAAGTTATATACAGCTATCATGACTTAGAAAGCAAAGCCCTTATCACCGTCAAAGCCGATCAAACTACAGTCAAAGTCCACGATAGCGAGTTGTACACAGGGGAAAACTGGACAGCCAAAGACAACTTCGATAGCGCAACAGATCGGGATGGTAAACCTGTTGATTTTGAAGATATCACCGTTACAGGAAAAGCAGACACAACGAAAGCAGGCGAGTACGAGGTCACTTACATTTATCGTGGTGTAGAAAGCAAAGCCACTATCACCGTCAAAGCGGATGAAACATCCCTAAAAGTCCACGATTCAACGATCAAGCAAGGCGATGAATGGTTGCCAGAAACAAACTTTGATTCTGCCACCGATCGTGATGGCAAAAAAGTAGCCTTTTCAGAAGTAGAAGTCAATGGCACAGTGAACAACAACATAGTCGGTCAATACACGGTTTCCTACCATTACGGAGCAGTGATTGCCCATGCCGTGATTACTATACAAGCAAAAGTCAGCGAAACACCTGACGAAACGCCAACAGAAGTACCAGAAGAAAATCGCCCGGAAAGTGAGTCGCCTGGGACTGAATTTCCTGAAACTGAAGCGTCTGATCCAATAACAGAAGAACCAATTAAGGCACGTCCTGAGACAGAGACGTCAGAAACAAACGATGATGAGAAAAACGAAAAACGTCCATCAGAACAATCAGACAACCCCTCAGCAACAGGACAGACAACACCGATCAAAGCAAGCAAACAATCCACTGTTAAGCAACTGCCAAAAACAGGAGAAACAAGCAGTGTTTTGCTAAGTGTTACAGGTATCCTATTCTTAATCGGCGGGTTGGTGCTCTTGTACCGTAAGAAATCATGGAGAAAATAACAATAGGATCGACAAAAGAGCTAGAAGAATAAAACATACAGGACGAACAAGCTGGATGAATTGCTTTAAGAGAGAACAAAAAAGCAATCACAAACATCAGCAATGTTCGTCCTGTTTATTTATATAGTGAGCAGCCGAGAGTACTAAGTTTAGCCAGCACTTGTATTTATGAAACGATTTCCTCTTTTTCCAGACTAAGATAACGATAAAAAGTTGATCGTTTTAACCCTGTTTGGGCACAGATATCCACAACAGCTTTTCCTTCTTTTTGATAAAGGTTCAATGCGTGTTGAATCAGTCCAGGATCGATTCGTGGGCGACCACCGATATTTCCTCTAGCACGAGCGGATTCTAAGCCTTCTTTGGTCCGTTCGACGATGATGTCTCGTTCGAATTGGCTAAAGGCTTGGAAAACAGTCATCATCAATTTCCCTTGTGGGGTTTGCGTATCAAAATTTTCTTTAATACTGATAAGCTTTACTCCTTTTTTTTCAAAAAAGTAGACAAGATCAATGAGATCTTTGGTACTTCTTCCTAGTCGCGAGAAACTTTCAATGATGATTTTATCGTTTTCTTTCACTCGTTTTTTTAATTTATTTAATTCAGGACGATTCGCACGAACACCACTGATCTTTTCCGTATAAATTTTATTGCACTCATACCGGTCAAGTAAATCTAACTGACGCGAGAGATCCTGTTGTCTTGTGGAGACACGTGCGTACCCATAAACCATATTTGTCATACGAATTCCTCCAGTTGCACAAAAATAAGTCTACATAGAGAATACCTTGTTTGTTCACTTAAGTACACATTCAAGAAGCTTCTTAATGTGAATTTGGGAAATAGGAAGGTTTTTTTATGCACCTAAATATTGTACTATAGTAAAGACACTAGTCGGTGAGGAAGAAACACGGAGGGGAAAATGAGAGAATTGCAGTTAAATTTTATGCTAAATAAGACGACCGTTCGCTGGCTTCAAATGTTAAATACTTTTGAGCGAGAACGGACTTGTTCCATCGCAAGTTTAGCAAACAAACTTGATGTGACCCAACGGACGATCAGCTCGGATATCAAAGAATTGAAAACCTATCTACAAGAGGCAGCCGAATTTTCGCTTGTAGCCAATGGCTATCATTTTAGGGAAACGAATCCGAAAAAATACTTGTCCCAAAAAAAGGAGCTTGTTGCAGAAGAAGGAATGTATCAAATCGTGGAAGCCATTTTCCACGGTGAATTCTGTTCGGTTGAAGAGTGGGCGCAGCGCTTGTATGTATCAGAAAGTACGATGCGTCGTTATTTGAATACTGCTTCTGTGACGTTGCGAAAGTATCATGTGGAGTGGATCTTGCAACCGGTTAATTTGAGTGGCTCCGAAGCCAATATTCGCAAGTTCTTTAAAGATTTTTATTATGAATCAGATGTCACCCCTCATACGCTCTTGCCCCCCAAAGAACTGATTGCACTAGTCAGTGATGTCTTCTCAGAAATTCCCGCAGAGCTGGTGAATACAGGCGTTTCTCCGAGTGATTTTTATTATAGCTTGTATATTGCGATCAAGCGTTACCAATTGGGAAAGACGGTTCAGATTCCTCAATCGTTGGCAAAAATCATCGAAACCCATGAGGCATTTGCCGTAATGAATGACTTAGCACCTAAAATCGAAGCGCTATACCGAGTAAGACTGCCGCAACAAGAAATTATGTGGCTTTATTTAGTGACCGTGATGAAACGGACTTTGACCGAGCCTGAAAAAGAGCAGCAATTCGTTGCATCGTTTGGACTGTATCCTGAACTCGAAGAACTGAGTCAGCGCTTCGTTCAAGAATGGGGCATTTCCTTTCAAGAGCCCCAACGGGTCAATACGATGATCCACGCCTTTTTCCTGTCAAAGAAAATCAATGAGCAACTGGCGCCCGTTTTAAATCACTTGCTAACAGAAGTAAAAAATGAAGCGCAGAAGCATCGTTCTGCCGCTTATCAAAGGAATCTGGCATTTATGAAGCAGCACCAAGCGATTCTTGGGATCAAGCAGGAGTATCTGGTAGATATTTGTGCGGCACTGACCCTTTACAGTGAAGCAATCAGGGAGCTCTATGCTCAAAAAGTCAGACGGATCGCATTGATAATAGAAGGCGATCTCTATGCCTGTCACACGATTCGTGCGCGATTTTTGCGTTATGTCGGCAATGATCATCTGGTATTTTTTCCAAAAATCAATGAATTGACGACCGATTATTTGAAGGGAAATGCCATTGATCTTGTGGTTACAAATTATAGCGAATATTTATCAGAGTTCATCTTATCGACAGATTATCTTTTGCTCAAAGCAATCCCCGATTATCAAGATTGGCAAAGAGTGATTGAAAAAATCGATCCTCAGTTAGGGCAAGCGTTAAACGCTCCCACAGCCTAATATACGTGTTGAAAAAGAGCATGACGAGGACATGTGTGGATAAATCAAAGAGAAAAGCCGCAACCGTTGCGATCGACGGTTGCGGCTTTTATTCGTTCATCTAATAAAAAAGGGAGTTATCTGAAAATAGGCCCACTGATCCTGAATACCAAAAGATTGGGTTATTTTGGTGAAAGAACAGCCTACGTTGAAACAGTTAGTTGGCATTTACTAGTTTATCAAAAATTGCTTCAAAGGTTTTGAACGTATCACTATCTAACTGACAAAGCCATAAAAGGTAGCTTTTTTCTTTGAATGTCCATTCGATCGAAGGGTAAGAGGCAATCAAGGCATGGTATTTCTCTCGTTGTTCACTGGTAGCTAATAACCACCGCTTCTCAAAAATCTTTTTCTCTTCCATTTTTATCTATCCCCCATAAAGAAACGTTGCCTGAAACTTCACTAACGGGCAACGTAAATCTAATGATATGCAGATCTATGTTTAGTATACCAAAGAAAAATGAATTTTTTTAGAAGATGTGTAAAATTACATACAATTTCTTTTATTTTGCTTTTTTTGGGACCTTTTTTGAAGAAAAGAAGCGTTCTGTTGAAAGGAACTGTTGTTAAAAATGTTTGTGATAATACTAAGAATTAGTAGGCAGAAACCTTGTATCCATCGTATTGAGTCAAGTGGTTACAGGTAATAACAAAAATGGACGATCCTTTTTAAATGATAAGGAATCGTCTTTTTTTTATAACACTTTTTTTTGCACAAACTTTTAAAATGCCTTATTTAAAAAGAAAATGAAAATCAATTTATTCATACAGGTTTGCAAATCTTGATTTATCGATTGATGATCAACCATGGTAAATTTAATCTCGTTAAAAACGATAAAATTTCGTCAAAAAAGCATTATTTTATAGCTCTAATTTAGGTTTTTAGAGAGTTTGTATCGAATAGGTTGTTCCGATAAGAGCTATAACTGATTTTTTTCGAGGGAGTAAGAAAGGGTGACTGATAAAAACGTGAAATGAATCTTTAAAGTACAAGAGAAAGAATAGAGAAAAAGGAGTTACTTATGAATAACAAATTTAGTAAAAAAGTCACAGGTTTATTGTTGATTAGTCATTTAACTTTATCGGCGTTGCCAATAAATGCGATGGCGACAGAAAAAACTGATAATTCTTCAGGAGTGACACAAGAGAGAATAGAAGCTCCAAATTTATTATCAGATAGTGAAGCAACTCAAAGCACAGAAAATGACCATACAGCAACCAATGAGCAAGCAGTTCAGGAAACAGAGGGTTCTCCTACTGAAAGTGAAGAAGCTCAAACAGAAGTTTCTACTGAGAACTCTTCAGAAAATAATGAAGTCGCAGAAAATGATGAACAAGCGGATGCACCAAATGAAGAAACCTCAGAAAGTAATTCTAACGAATCATCAGAAGACGCTGCTGAAACCCGTTCAACAAGGGCAAGTGTCCAAGTAACATCTGATGCTGAATTACGGACAGCGTTAGCCAATGCGACGGTTACACAAATCAGCTTAGCCAATAACATCACGATGACCAGTAGTGTGACATGGACAGGGACGACCAAAACGATTGAAGGTAATGGTCATACGTTAACCTTCGGGAATAATGTTCGGTTGTATGGAAATACGGTAAATCAAGGATTAAGTATCAGAAATGTGAGAATCGTGGCTCATGCAACAAATACGATCTATCAAAATAGAACGTCCAGTGTTTCCTTCACAAACGTTACTCATGAAAATAGTCATGCAACGGGGCGCTTACTCTATTTAGCCGCTAGCAATTCTTCAGCTAATTTCTTTGGCGAAAACCGATTAAATGCAGGTTCCTTGATTTGGGCTACTTCGAATGTCCGAATGAATATCGGCAGTGGTGCTTCTGTAGTTGCAAATAACAATGGAACAGCTCGTGCGATTTATCTTGCAAGTGGTGGTCGAATTGATTTAGGTGAAGGCAGTTTATTAGACGTTACTCAAAACAATCCTTCAAATACAGCAAAAGCAGTCTTGATCGAAGGAAGTGCCTCAAGCGTAGTAGTTAATTCGAATGCAACGTTTAAGATCACAAGTGCGCCAAATACGCAAAAAACACAAGAAGCATTGGGGTTGCGAGGTGCTTTGACCGTATTATCTGGGGGAACACTGGATGTCGTGGGAAGAAGCACGTATTCAACGGTAAACGTTGGACAATCAAGCACTTTCCACGAAGGATCAAATGTTCGAATCCAAAACAATCATACGAATGGAACCGCAATTGGGTCCTATCCAGGAACAACGAACTACACGATCCACTCATCGACAGGAATGCAAACTTGGAGAAGATCAGCTGATTTTTCAGGAGAGCCCAGCTTTAATTATCCAGAGTTTAGACAAGGTTCTTTCTCACTAAATACTTATACGAACAAACAAGTTACTTCGCGAATTGAATCCAATGACTCAATCTTCAACGCAACATTCAATAGTTCTCAAATCGGAAAAATCGCTTTTGGTGACTTTGTGGATACCGCAACGATTCAACAAACGACCATTGACGACTTAACCACAAGCTCAACGCACATTACGGGGCGAGCTGAGCCAAATGCCGATTTAGCAGTCACTATTGAAGGACAAGGAAGTTTAACGGGACGCGTTGCAAGTGATGGAACTTATCAATTTGCGATTCCGAACGCACCATTAGCAGTTGGAACAAAAGTGACTGTTACCGCAACGTCCAATGGTATTCAATCGGTTGCAGAAACAGTTGTAGAGGATAGTGAAAAAGAAACGATTGCCGAAACAACGATTTCCGAGCTAAATACTGACTCCACAAGTGTGACGGGAACGGCTGAGCCGAATGCTGAGATTACGATCAAAGCCGGTGACACGATCATTGCGAATGGACGAGTGGGTAGTGATGGCATCTATGCATTGACGATTGAGAAACAACAAGCTGGTACGGTAGTTACCGCCCAAGCAACCTTAAATGGCATTTCATCAAATATTGCAGAAACCATGGTTGAGCGAGCAACGATCGCCGAAACAACATTGAATGAGGTGACAACCACATCCACTACCGTTAGCGGAACAGCTGAACCCGATGCACATGTGGAAATCACGATTGGTGATGAAACGAAAAATGCCACTGTTGACAGTGATGGCAATTTTGAAGTAGAGATTGATCAACAAGCAGCGGGAACAATTATTACTGCTCAAGCAAGCATCGATGGATTGCAATCAAATATTGCTTCAACGATCGTTGTCACTGATCCAGCAAACACTGAAGGCACGATTACACCAGCAAGCTACAATGTTTCTTCGGCCGATCAGTTCCTGAGAGGGTCGTATACCGGTGATGTTGTATCTGCCCGTGTGTATGTAAATGGATCATCCGTTCGTGGTGGGAATTTTGCTGATGGTTCGTTTGAATTCTTTATCGGCAATCGCATCCAATCCGTAGATGATGTCGTAGAAATCGAAGCCTTGGATCAATATGGCAAAGTACTTGATCGGACAACCGTTGAATTAACTAGAGATTTGGCTGGTTCGATCACACCGGATCAATACCGTGTTGGCGAAACAATGATTACAGGGACCTTTACGGGTGATGTCAATTTTGCACGTTTAGTGATCAATGGCACGCCTTCTAATGCATGGGGTGGTACCTTCAATGCCGATGGCACCTTCTCGTTTTATGTAGCGAATCTTGGAATCAAAGCGGGCGATAAAGTTGAGATCCAAGCGTTGAACCGCCAAATTAACGGTAACACGGAAGCCATCGAAGTGCTAGAAACCAAAGAAGTAACAGTGATTGATCAACTTCAAGGGACGATCACACCGGATCAATACAGTTACACCGATACCATGATTACGGGAACCTTTACGGGAGATATCAATTTTGCCAACTTAGTGATTGATGGACAGTCAGTAGGGAACTGGGGTGGCACATTCAATAAAGAAACTGGCCGCTTTGAATTCTTTGTTCACGCACAATTTAGAGAACAGATCAGAACGGCAACGAAAGTAGAATTGCAAACCTACCATCGTGAAACAGTCGATGGACAAACGATTGATCATAAGCTGGTGTTGCAGCCGATAGAAATCGTCAAAGCAGCAGGCACGATTCAACCAGCAGCCTTCAAAGTGACAGAGAGTGAAATTACTGGAACCTTTACAGGCGATGTGAATTTCGCCAACTTGATCGTTGATGGACGTTCAATTTCATGGGGAGGCACCTTTAACACCGCAAACCAGACGTTTACTTACTTTGTCAATCAAACGACCCGCGACTTGATTCGCGATGCGGAAACAGTTGAATTGGTTGCTTACCATCGGGAGGTTGTTAGTGGCCGTCCGGTAGACACCGAATTGGATCGTAGTGTAGTCACTATCGACAAAGAATTTGTTGGCACAATTACGCCAAACCCTTACACATTAGGTGATCGAATCGTTACGGGAACCTATACAGGAGATGACATCAACTTTGGTCGACTTGAAATTGATGGCATGATCCTGTGGGTGAGCGGTTTTGCGGATGGTACCTTTACCGCCTACTTGAACCAAGAACAAGCCAACAGTGTGACAAAAGACAGCCAGATGACGATCTATGCATTGCATCGCTTTGCTGACTTAAGTACACGAGAGATTGCACAAGCAACCGTTTCAATCACAGAATAAGAAACAGAAACTACGAGAGCCCCTTGTACCTTGCCTGTTGCAAGGGGCTCTTCATTGATAGAAAGAGAGAAAGCAAATGAACATGAAGAAAAAAATCGTTAGCCTCTTTAGCCTTGCCCTCATGGGGAGTTTTTTAGCGGCTTGCTCGACGGATGACCAAGCAAAGACGGATACTACCCAAGGCAGCGAACCAATCGAACAAATCACGGATCAAAGCAATGCCGAGCCGCAATCGATCATTGGTGGATTAAAGATCATCATCGACAAACAAGAAATCAATCAAAAGAAAACAGAAGATGGGGAACAAGTATTACATACATTTACCATCACAGCAGAAAATATGGGATCAGTTGCCGCTGGATTAGGTTCGATTGATTTTCTTTTAGAAACTGAAGAGGGAGAATTTCTTGAACTTGATCATACCATGGCGATGTTTGGCAATGAGATCGCTGTAGGTGAAACCATCACTGGACAAGTTTCCTTTGCTTTAGAAGAAGGACAAGTGGCGAAAAAACTGATTTATAAACCCGGTGAAGAACAATTAGCAGAATGGGATGTTAAGAGCGAATGAAGGTAAACGTTATTGGATTGGGGTATATCGGGCTACCCACAGCACTTACTTTTGCAAACCATGGGATTGAAGTCGTTGGGGTTGATGTGTCAGAAACAGTCGTTCAATCACTTCAAGCAGGTCAGGCACCAATCGAAGAACCCGACATTGATCGCTATCTAGCACAAGCTTTAGCGAAAAAGACATTCAAGGCACAGTTGGTACCAGAAAAAGCGGATGTCTTTATTATTGCCGTACCAACGCCAAATATCGCCGATCAATTTGGTAGTTGCGACTTGTCCTACGTGAAAGCGGCGATGGCTGCTATCTTACCCTATCTTGAAAAAGGCAACACAGTCATTGTTGAATCGACCATTCAACCCCGCACGATGGAAGACATCGTTGGAACCTTTTTTGAAAAAGCAGGTTATACCATTGGAGAAGATCTCTATTTGTTGCATTGCCCAGAGCGAGTTTTGCCAGGGAAAATCTTTGAAGAGCTGGTGATGAACAATCGAATCATTGGTGGCATGACGAGCGCTTGCACCCAACAAGGCAAACGCATTTATCAGTCCTTCGTCAAAGGAAACGTGCTGGAGACTTCTGCAAGTATCGCTGAGCTATCGAAATTGATGGAAAACACCTATCGCGACTTGAACATTGCACTAGCCAATGAATTGGTCCAAATTGGGGATCGCCTAAACATTGATGCACTCCAAGTGATTGAGTTAGCCAATCAGCATCCACGGGTCAATATCCATCAACCGGGACCTGGTGTCGGCGGTCATTGCTTAGCAGTCGATCCGTATTTTGTTGTCGCGGCAGCACCTGATGACGCGAAGTTAATTCAATTGGGGCGGATGATCAATACAGAGATGCCTGAATTCATTATAAAAAAAGTCGAAGAGATCTTAGCGATTCATGGTGGAAACAAAATCGCGGTCCTAGGGTTGGCGTATAAGGGCAACATTGACGATGCCAGAGAAAGTCCGGCTGTTGAGATCGCCAAAAGATTGAAACAAAAGAAAGCTCTGCAAGTCACTACCTATGATCCTTATGTCGCCACTTCTGATGTTGCACAAATTGAAGCAGCACTAACAGACAGTGATCTGGCATTGATCCTCTGTGACCATGATGCCTTTAAAGACATAGCGCCGGCAGCCATTCAAGCGATGAAACAAAAAATCGTTTTTGACACGAAAAATATTGTGACAGGTAAAACGAGGTTCGAGGCTGCCTATTCTCTTGGGTCATTACCAAGCGCCCAGTAAATGGTTTGATTGCTATTTCTGTTATTGAAAGGGAAAACCAATGAATAAAGAAATAAATATGAAAAAATTGAAGCAAGTCCTTCAGCAACGAATAGGCTGGATCCTCATGATCATTAGTATTCCCTTACTAGCGATGTTGCTTTATCTAACCCTGTTTGCTGAACCCATTTATCAAAAAAGTGCACAGTTGCTGATTAGTCAGTCAGAAACGATAGCTGGCAATCGTCTGGAAAACCAGACGATTCAGGCAGACCTTCAACTCGTCAGTACCTATAGCACCATCATCATGAGTCCTCGCATCTTAAATGAAGTCAGTGAGGCGCTAGAGGAAAGCTACGATGTGTCTGAATTGTCGGAGATTTTGAGTGTTACCAATGCCACCAACTCGCAGATCATCGAAATCAACGCTTACCATCAAAGTCCGAAGATCGCAGCCGAAATCGCCAATACGACCGCCAGCGTTTTTAGTGAAGAGATCCCTAAAATCATGAACATTGATAATGTCACGATCTTAGCAGAAGGAACCGTTTTGCCACAAGAAACGCCTGCTCGTCCAAACAAGTTTTTGTTGTACAGTTTGACCACTTTTTTAAGTCTTCTTTTCGCTTTTACGTATGTGTTCCTCCTGTTGGTTTTTGAGCGCAGTTTTGCTTCGAATACGGAAATCGAAGAGGTCTTAGGGGTAAAGGTCATCGGAGAGATAAGCAAAGAAAAACGAGTTGCTTCGTTTAAAACCATCCAGTCGAGAAGCTTTAGAGGAAGGAAGCGTGTGTGATGCGTAGCATGAAGGAAAATTATTCCATCATCAGCGAACAAGTCAAGTTGATTCGCGAAAATGTCGACTATTTATGCCAACAACAAGATGCTCAAACGATTTTGATTACTTCAGGAGAAAGCGGTACGGGAAAATCCACGGTCTCGGCAAATTTGGCGGTCGCCTATGCCCAAAAAGGGAACCGAACCTTATTGATCGATGCGGATCTGCGTAAACCCACCCAACATTATTTGTTTTCACAAGAAATGCACGTGGGCTTGTCCAACTATATCCGACGGGACATCTCGATCGAAAGCTGTGTCCAACAAGTGATTTTAGAAGATTGCGAATTTTCAATCATCACTAGTGGAGCCATTATGTCAAACCCTAATGATCTGCTCGCTTCTTCGAAAATGACCGCAGCCTTGCAAGAGGTCAAACAACTATACGATGTGGTCATTATTGATACGCCACCAGTCAATGTCGTTTCGGATGCCTTGATCCTAGCCAAGAAAGTCGACGGTGTACTTTTAGTCGTTCATGCGGATAAAACGAACAAACAATCCGCAAAAAATGCCGTCAAAAAGCTACGCCTAGTTAACGCAAACATCTTAGGTGTCGTGGCGAATGGCACGGACACGGGTGAAAATTACTATTATTAAGGAGGGGAACTTTGTGGAAAGACCCGCTTTAGACAAGCAGTCAAGGGTTCAAGCGACTAGCTATTTACGTTGGAAACGCACGATAGAAACTATCTTTAGCTTGGGCTTATTAGTCGTCCTTAGCCCGCTGTTACTGCTGATTTGTATAGGGATCAAATTTTCTAACTGGCAGGCACCGATTATTTTTAAGCAAGTTCGTGTTGGCAAAAATGAGGCCACGTTTGTGATGTACAAATTTCGAACGATGGTGCCTGATGCCGATCAATTATTAGGGCGATACCTTGATAAAAACGAAATTGAAGGGGCCATGTTCAAGCTGAAGAAAGATCCGCGAGTGACGCGCTTAGGCCGTTTTTTAAGAAAAACGAGTCTTGATGAACTGCCCCAATTGATCAATGTCTTGAAAGGGGAGATGGCACTGGTCGGCCCCCGTCCTCCTTTAGAAAGAGAAGTCGTCAGTTATTCAGAAAAAGACAAGCAACGATTGTGTGTCACACCCGGGTGCACAGGGTTGTGGCAAGTCAGTGGACGAAACGAATTGAGCTTTCAAGAGATGGTCGCATTGGATCTCTATTACATCAATAACCTGAGCTGGTTATTGGACTTGAAAATAATTATGAAAACGATTGGCGTTGTTTTCTTACCCAAAGGAGCATTCTAATGGAGCAACAAGTACGTGTATCACTTTTAGGCAGCAATCTCGATTCCTTAAACTTTCAGGAAACCATTACTAAGATCGAGGCAATGATCGAACAGGGGATGCCCGCACAGCATGTTTCAATTAACGCGGGAAAAATAAACTTGATGCGAAAAGATCCCTCGTTGCGATCGATCGTCAATCGGGCAGCTTTGATCACGGCTGATGGGCAGTCGATTGTCTGGGCAGCGAAATATTTAGGGTGCCCGGTACCAGAAAGGGTAACAGGCATCGATCTTTTTCGCGAGCTGGTCAAATTGGCAGCAGAAAAAGGCTGGCGTCCTTATTATTTAGGAGCAACTGCCGAAGTCGTAGAAGCCGTCGTCAAACATGACCAACAGCTCTATCCCGACCTGAACATAGCGGGTTTTCACCATGGCTATTTTTCCGAAGTCGAATCATTGGACGTGGCAAAAGAGATTGCACGGACGCAACCAGACTTGCTGTTTGTCGCTTTTTCTAGCCCGCAAAAAGAGATTTGGCTCGATACATTCAGCGAAGTGTTGCAAGTGCCATTTGCGATGGGCGTTGGCGGCAGCTTTGATATCGTCGCAGGCAAAACCAAACGAGCGCCTTTGTGGATGCAGCGGGCAGGTTTGGAATGGTTTTATCGCTTTGCGCAAGAGCCAGTCAGGATGTTTGATCGCTATATCATAGGAAATTTACGCTTTTTACAGTATGTGTGGGGAGAAAAAAGAAGAAACGCATGAAATCAAAACAGCAAAGCCATCACCGCTTCTTCCTGGGGATTGTGGCCATTTTTCCGATAATCGACGTCTTAAACGGCTTATTTCTAAGTCTGGGCATTCCTTTTCCCATTGGCGTGTTCTACCGTTTGCTGTTCTTTTTGTTCTTAGTGATTATGATCGTGACAGAAAAGATTCCCCATAGCTACTATACATATTTAACGTATGGGTTTATCGCTGTGACGCTTACGATTTTTCTGTTACAAGCACTTTTTCTAGGGTACAGCTGGCAGTGGGTGATCGAGGATCTATCGGTGTATATCAAATACCTCTTATGGGTACTGATTCCTTATTATGTCTATCAACGAAAAAACGACTTCTCCAAACTGCACTACGACAGCTTGTTTATTGTTATCAGTGTCTGCTTCACCTTGGGGCTACTGATTCCTTATTTTTTAGGGCTAGGCTACCAAACTTATGACAATTCTGATGCTGGGTATAAAGGCTATTTCTTTGCCAATAATGATACGAGCTTTGCCTTTATTGTTTCAATCACCTTTACAGTCCAGGCACTAATTGTTTCGATCAAAGAACAGACCCATAAGTTTTCACTGTTTTTGGCTAGTTTATTCGCTGGAAATTTCGTCTGTTTGGTCTTGGTCGGTACGAAAACCGGCGTGTTTTATGGTGTCGGTGTGTTGTTCTATCTTTTAATCCGATTGGTGCTAGGCATTGAACGTAAAGCATTTCTGCAACAATTGTTTATCTGGTTTATGAGTTTTATTACGATTGCTTGGCTGCTTATTCAAGGACTACCATTGCTAATCCAAGCCGTCGAAGGAACCTATCTTCGCATGGTGTATTTTTATCATCTTTTCGACGGGGACTTGATCCGGCTATTTTCTAGTTCAAGAAGTGATTTTTTGATTGGTGGGATGAACGCCTTCTTAAATGATGAGGCCCGACACTTTACCATGATCTTTGGCCAAGGCTTTGAATACCGTTTGGCACACTTTGGTCGTCTTGGCTTAATTGAAATGGACTTCTTCGACACCCTTTTCGGGCAAGGCCTACTGGGAATAGCGTTATTGCTGCTAATGCTCGCCTATTTTGTCTATTTGGCCTTTCAGCCACGAAAACGATCGGTTTATAGTTTTGCCTTGATCGTGGTGCTTTTTTATAGTTTTTTTGCCGGGCATGTTTTGTATTCGGCATTGTCTTCCACCTTTTTAGGATTGATTTGTGGAGGCATTATTTTAACAGAGAAAGAGTGAACAACTGATTGAAAAAATTACTTTTGAGGCTGGGCTTTTTCTCCCTCGGTTCGTTAGGTTCGGCGGTCTTAAACTTGGTGCTTTTGCCCGTAACGACCAGCTTTTTGACACCCGAAGAATATGGGAAGACCAGTATGTTTTTCCTTGCACAGACCTTTTTGATATACGTGATCTATCTCGGCTTCGACCAAGCCTTTACGAGGGAATACCATGACCACGAAAACAAACGCGAGTTATTGCAACAAGCGATGCTCGTCCCGTTGCTCGGTTCATTTTTCTTTCAGCTGATCCTAGTGGTTTTTGCGGCAGTTTTTTCGCAGCTTTTATTTGAATCTCCACAGTACACCCGTGCGATTTATTTATTTGCTCTTTCGTCGGGACTGCTGATTTTTGAACGGTTTCTTTTGTTAACGGTTCGAATGCAAAACAAAGCGATCCAGTTCTCCGTTTACAGTATTTTGGTGAAATTCATGGTCTTGTTCATCACGTTGCTGTTTCTCTTTTTTGGTCCGCCGACGTTTATTACGGTGGTCTATGGCATGCTCTTCGGTCAGATTATCGGTGATTGTCTGTTGATTCTGGCAAACCTGGCGCTTTTTATGCCGCTCATTCGCCAAATCGATCGCAACCTGATCAAAAAGCTGAGTCGTTTTGGCTTGCCGACGGTGGTGGGAACGTTCCTCTATAGCCTGTTAATGATTATCGACAAAATGATGCTGCGCTATTTTGCTGATTTTGCCGCTTTGGGCATCTACACGGCTGCATTCAAAGTGGCAAGTGCCTTGATGATTCTACAAGTTAGTTTTGCCAATTTTTGGATTCCCACCTCCTATGAATGGTTCAAAAAAGGCAAACCATTGATTTATTACGAACGAGTCAGTCACTTTATCATGTTCGTCTTGTCGATTTTCTTTTTACTGATGGTCTTTTTCAAAGAAACGATCGTCATCTTATTGTCGCAAGACTACTTAGAGGCCCAGTACTTGTTTCCCTTGTTATGTTTTTATCCCTTGATGATGACGATCAGTGAAACGACCAATCTCGGGATCGTTTTTTATAAGAAAAGTCATTTGAATATTGCTGCCTCTTTGTTGGCGGTCTTAGCCACATCCCTTGGTCATCTCCTACTCGTACCGACAATTGGCGCCACAGGAGCGGCTTGTGCTACGGCATTAGGGTACTTGGTCTTCTTTTTTGCCCGTACATATTTTTCGATGACCTATTGGCAGGGGTTCTCAGTCAAACGCCAAATCAGCCTTTCGATCATGCTGTATTGCTTTGCGCTGTTTACGGCATTCAATCGGACTCTTTGGCTGGAAAAGAGCCTCGTTTTGCTGCTGATGCTCTTCGTCGTTGTTCTTTATCGCAAGGAACTAAAGCAGGTAACTAGATTTGTACAAGAAAGGAAAATCAACAAAGCATGAATATCTTACTTATCGGTCCAGATCCAGCAGCAAAAGGGGGGATCGCAACGGTCATTCATAATTTCCAAAAAGCAAAAGCGCCAGAGGACGTGCGTTTCGTCGTCCATAAGACTTGGTCGGAAAAAGGAAAATATTGGACGCAGATCAAAGCGTTTCTTACGTTTCGTCGGCACATCAAAAAAGAAAGGTGCCAGATCCTTCATTTCCACGTTGCGCAAAAGGGCAGTTTCTATCGCAAGAGTTTGCTGTTGTTGCTAGCACCAAAACATTGCAAGACGATTTTTCATATGCATGCTTCGCAATTTGACCAGTTTTATCAAAACAGTCCTTCGTGGGCAAAGTGGTGGGTCCGTTTTACCTTAGCTCGGGTGGATCAGCTCGTAGTGCTAAGTAGTAGCTGGTCAGCATTTTACCAAACGATTACCGATACCTCAATCGAGGTCTTGCCAAATGCCGTAGCGGTGCCGGAGGAATCCTTTTATGACCCCACCGCAAAATGGATCATCACTCTTGGCAGGATCGGGCAAAGAAAAGGCAGTTTTGATCTGTTGGCAGTTGCAAAAGCAATGGCTGTTTCCTTTCCCGAGATTCGCTTTATGTTATTTGGCGATCAAGAAAATCAACAGGTTGCCCAACAGCTCCAAGAAGAGGCTCTCACCAATGTGTTCTTAAATGAGTGGGTAGCAACCGATGCGTTACCAGCTGTTTTTCGTAAGGCAGCCATCCATTTTCTCCCTTCTTATCACGAAGGCTTGCCGATGGCGATCTTAGAAACCATGGCGGCAGGTATCCCCAATGTAACGACGAAGGTTGGGGGAATCCCAGAGTTGATCCAATCGGGTGAAAACGGCTACCTAGTAGCTGCCGGTGATATTCAAGCAATGATCGAGACGTTGAGCGGTCTGTTAGCTAACGAGGAAGAACGAATCAAAAGCAGCCAACAAGCCAGAGCAACGATTGAGCAACAGTATGCCTTAACGTCGTATATGAAGCGCTGGCAGAAGATTTACAAAAAGCAACTTGATTAATGCTCAAATTGCTGAAAAAAAGGAGAAGTACGATGCAAAAAATAAAGGTATTATCTATTTTTGGTACACGACCAGAAGCCATCAAGATGGCACCGGTCATAAAAAAACTAGCAAATGATCCACGCTTTCTATCAAAGATCGTCGTGACAGGGCAGCATCGAGAAATGCTTGAGCAAACATTAGCGGCGTTTGAGCTGACCCCTGATTACGACTTGGCTATCATGCGAGAAAATCAAACCTTGTCTAGTATCACCAGTCGTATTTTAGAAGGACTCGAAGGTATTTTTCAATCAGAAGAACCAGACGTAGTGTTGGTCCATGGCGATACGACGACGGCAGTGGCAGCTGCGCTGGCCGCTTTTTATCAGCAGATCTTGATTGGTCATGTGGAGGCTGGGCTACGAACAGGTAACAAGAATGATCCGTTTCCAGAAGAAATGAATCGCCGGTTGATTGATCAACTAGCAGATTTTCTCTTTGCCCCTACAGATCAAAGCCAGGCAAATCTGCTAAAAGAAAATCATCCACAAGACCGCATCGTCGTTACTGGCAATACGTCTATTGATGCTTTGTACCACACCTTGGCACAAAAAAAAGACCGAAAACCAATCAGTGAGAAAAAAATCCTTTTAGTTACAATGCACCGGCGAGAAAACATTGGGCAACCCATGGAACAAGTGTTTCGTGCACTAAAACGGATCGCTGTTGCTTATCCCGCACTGACGATCGTCTTTCCGATGCATAAAAACCCTCGTGTCCGTACACTAGCCAAGCGCTATTTAGAAGGGCAGCAAAATATTGAGTTGATCGAACCATTGGATGCCCCTGCATTCTATCAGTTACTGGCAGACAGCTACCTTGTTTTGACCGATTCAGGAGGGATTCAAGAAGAAGCACCCTCCTTGGGGATTCCTGTCTTGATCGTACGTGAAACGACGGAACGCCCAGAAGGGGTGGCAGCAGGGACTTTGAAACTCATTGGTACCCATGAGGAGCATGTGTATTCAGAAATCGTTCATTTATTGTCTGATGAGGCAGCATACAAACAGATGGCGCAAGCCAAAAATCCCTATGGAGATGGACAAGCCAGTGAGCGGATCGTGGCTGAATTAAAAAGTTATTTCGAGTAGAGGAAGGCGAACCTATGAGACAATTCCAATCATCTTTTGTCATTAGTAAAACGACGCTAAGGTGGCTACATTTGCTAGAACATATGGAGCACGCTTCTCATACACCGATCCGTGGGTTGTCAAAAGTGATCAAAAGCTCTAGCCGAACCATCATTGAAGATTTACAAAACATTAAAGAGTATTTCGAAGATGCTATCGAAATGGAAACGTCAAATAGTGGCTATCAGCTACAAGTCATCGATACAGAAAGCTACTTAGAAAAAAAACGGAATTTGATCAGTAACGAGCCGTTGTTTCGCATCTTTGAGAGCATTTTTTTAGGGGAAATATTGACCATCAATGAGTGGTCAGACATTTTGTTTATTTCCCCTGCCACGTTGATGCGGTATTTTCGAAAGATCGACCCAATTTTAGCACAGTACCAACTGACATTAAACAAAACCACCGTTGATCTTATTGGTGAGGAAGTCAATATTCGCCATTTTTTTCTGAACTTTTATTATGAATCCGATAGTACGCCGCATACCGTATTTCCGCCGTTGATCATTCATGAGATCGGTTTAAACTTGAAAAAAGAAGAATTCGATAGCAATTTCTCTAATCTTGCCTTTGAGGAAATCAGTTACATGCTTTATATCATTTTAGAGCGAACCTCTCATGGCCATTACGTCACGATCGATCCAGCCATCGTCAAGCAGTTTCGTAAAGAGTATTATCTTGAGCTGAAAAAATTAAAGACGATGCTATCGAACCATTTGCAAACGACGATCGCCGAAAAAGAAATCATCTACTTTTATGCGTTATCGATGGGAAAACGGACGGTGTTTGATATTGATATGGAAAGGGACTTTTGCAACAAGTTAGGCAAAGACTCGCAGATCCTGCAACTAACCCAACGTTATCTAAAGGAGGCAGGCGTACCGCCGTATGCGCTGGAATATAGTACGGTTTTGATCCAGTCTTTTTTTGCGACGATCTTACTAAAAAATAAACTTTCACCGGTCTTGAACAAAGTGATTCCCGATTTGATCTCATTTGTAAAAAAACATTTTCCAGAGGAAATGGCACAAAACACAGCGTTCTTACAAAAACAATTCAAACAACTGAAGTGTCTGTCTTTAGACATGATCGTAGATATCAGCGCAGTGTTTACCATTCATATGGACTGTGTGAAAGAATTGTACTGGGGGAAGCCTAAAAAAATTGCGTTCCTGTTAGAAGGGAATCAATTTATCTCGCAACGAATTCAGGTCACTGCTCGTAAGTATCTAGGCAGTTATCAGAAACTCTTTTTTCCGAATGTATTAGATATCAATCCCGGCTATTTTGAGGCGAACCAATTTGATATCGTCGTCACAAATTATAATGAGCATATGTCGAATTTTTCTTGTTCTGGCGTGTATTTATTGTTCAATAAAATCCCGAACTCAACCGATTGGCGCAGACTCATGTCATTGATCGACTTTAAACTTTAACAATGGTCCAGGTGCAAAATAATTCTCAGATGAAAGATAGGAATGATGCAATCATGATGAAAAAAGGACATATGACACCAGAAGCCTATTTAAAAAATTACAGCGAACTTTGTTACTTGCAGGAATTTCCCTTAATCAAACAAGTATGTACAGAGTTGCAAACACGATTCAAAGAAATTTGCTATACCGAGTACGATAATGTGCTACAACAAATGGCGGATTTGCTAGAAATCGATGCCCAACTGCAAATGTTTTTAGATTTTTTCCGACACGACTTTTTTAAAGAAATCGAATTAGCAGAAGAAGAGATCGTCGAAATGATCAAAAAGGACAAAAATGTCTATTACCGACAAATGGCAGGGATCGGCACAAACCAGAAAGCGCCCCATGGCTTGATTTATCTCAGCGAGAAATGAACACTGTGATCGCTGAGATAAATCAGAGTGTCAACCACTCGTTGGGTAAGAATGGTTTTTATAAAATAACACTTCGAAATGCTTTGTGACCGTAATGATTCCACAAGATAGTGTCTAGCAAGTTGACTTACGCATTGTCCAACACAACCAGACGCAAGATCCGTGGATTGATTTGATTAAGTAATCGATTCCAATCTGTCGCATCTGGAAAAGATTTTAGAAGAACGCATTCTACTTCCAGTAAGTATTCTGTCGTATACTCCGAATAATTGGTGACTAATAGATCAATTTGCTTTTCTTTTAAATAGGTTGGAGAGAGTTCACTGGCATTAGGATAATACAATGTATGGAAGCGACCCAAATATTTTCGCACGATACTTTCGGCATATTCACAAACATATTCGTTTCCTTCAAAAATCACAGCGATCGTCCGTTGTGATCCCCAATTTTCTTCTTTGATCGCTTCCATATGAATCGTTAAGCTGGCACAGAAATCGTCAAGATAGGAGGATGAATACAGCTTTTTGACTAGCTTGTGTTTTGCCAAAAATGCATAGTTTCTCTTATATTCGTAGGAAAACTTCTCTTTGACGAATTGCGTAAGATCGTCAATATTGACATTCATGATGGGCGAGAGCATATCGCGTATTTTCACAATCGTAAAAAATGATTCTAACCAGTGTAAATCTTTTTGTTCATCATAGGAATTGCCTTGATTTAGGGCATAGAAATCTTTTGTCACTTGTTGGATCTCAGGCCAGCGATTATACTTTCGGCAAAATTCTTCGATCGAAGGATGATTGATTTTTCGGCGACAGATGAGACAAAGTAACAAATAAATGATTTCGTCCTCTGGCAGATGGTAATGAAAATAGGAATAAAGGATCTCTCTTAACGTATCTGGAGCAATCAATGAATGATAAGCATAAAAGATGTCCTTTAGTTCAGGTGAAAGTTCGACTTGTAACCCTTTCTTGCTGCGTTCCAGTGTAATGTAGAGAATATAGGAAAAGTAAGAAAAAGTAGAAGCCGGTTGCTTTTTTGAATGCAAAAGATTGGTGATCTCAATGACAGCATCTTGGACATCCAGCGATGGGAAGATCGTATTGACATTGATATCTGACTCATAATAAAACAGACAAAAAAAGCGGCGAATATCGATTTCGGAACCTATCAATGTGACAGGGTTTGTTGATAGACGAAGTTTGAAGGGCTTTAATAATTCGTTCATTTTTTTTAAGTAACTGAGCAATGCTTGTTCAGAAAGATTAAGGGTCAAGCTCCAATCCAGAGCAGATTGTAATTCATCAAAAAAAATACTCTCCAAAATCATAAAAAATGGCTCGTCTTTAACTAAATTTTGTTTTTGTTTGATATACCCCTCGGGATCAAGTTCTTCAAATAAATACCCAAACTTAGAGGAATAGATTTCGATCGCATCATTAAAATGTTCGCGAATCATGGCAATATCCGCAATGATCGTACGGGTACTGCTTTTTGTTACTTCTGATAAATCGCCCAATGTTGCAGATGGATTCTTCTCAAATTCATTTAATAATTGCAATCGTCGGATTAAAGAACGATTTTTGATAAATTTTAGCTGAAAATTTTTCATAGTTGCCCCCGTTGAATTTAAAAAAGAATTAAACACATTATAAACAATTGGTTAAAAACTTCAATTTTTATGTTTAATTTTATTTTATTTGACTAAATATTCGATTTTTTATTATTCTGGTGGATGTAAACGGTTGAAACGAATTGATACAATGTAGGTTTTTTCACCGACAGGTGAAAATTGCTATTTTTTTTTAAGGATATTTGACGCTATAGTGAGACCATAGTCCGATGCTTAGGAGTATTTGTTTTTTCTCAAGAGGAAACCTGTGAACTGTTGGTTGGATCAAAAGGGAGAAAATAAACAGTAAATGTAACTAGCAAATGAGTGAATGTGCCATCAATACCTAGAAATGCAGTGTACTTGAGGGGTATCCACGAATGAGAGAGAAAGAAAATAGAAGACATTGATTGGTTGAAGAACATCTACGGTTACCAGAAAGTGTAAACTGGAAACGAACATGCAGATAGATTACGAGGAGGCTAATATGCTGGCAGAAAAGATAGCGGGAGCAGAAGAATATTTGGCGCATTTTCAAACAGAGCTAGAAAAACAAGGGGTGTTACGCTTTTTTCCAAAAATAAATGCCTTTTATCATCGGTTAGCAAAAGAGTTTTTAACGATTTTTCATAGCAAGGAAGAAAACCTGTTTGTTCAGTGGGGCCACTTATTGGCGATTGATGCACAATTGCAAATATTGATGGAAAACAGCAACAATCGCAAAGAGGGATTGCTAGATGACCTTGGGATGAGTGAGGAAGAAGTCATTGAAATGATAGAAAATGACCATAAGTATTTTTACCGTGAGATCACGGGGGCAAAGTTAACGCAAAAACCCAAAATGGGCTTGATTTATTTGAGTGAACACTTAGCGGAGTCCTGAAGTTTTATGTCTAATACGTCGAGTAGACCTGAGAGTTAGGAAAAAAATTGAGATAAATGGGAAACGATGATGCTCAGTAGACTATTGGGGAAGTTTCATAGATAGTTTTTTGGAGAAATAAATGGAGAGTAGTAGTGGGGCTAAAAGGATGATTTTCAGGTGGAACGTACCCTTGAGAATGACAGAGGGCAGATGGACTACTCAAACAACGCAGTGGGGAAGGCAATTGGTTGGTCTTCCTTGCTTGAGTAAGAGTTGTTTTTAAGAAACAACAGATTGACCGCTAAAGTCAACGACAAAGACGAATGTTTTTTTCTCTTCATAAAATAATTACTGTGTAAGACGTGAAAAAAAGCAAAAAGCGCTTGAAGGTAGGACATGAACGGAATGAAACTTTTTATTATTTTTGCCTACTTGTCGGTAGGCATATCGGTGGCACAATACGGCATGTATGATTTCTTTCCCAGCATATCTGTGATCCTTCGCAGCTGGTTTCAATTGGGGCAAACCATTCTTTTGCTTGGCTATTTCTTTCTGCTGGTTATGTATTTTTGGGTACAGCGTGGCAGAACAAGGAAAGAGAAGCAATCTTTAGGAGAATGATCAAGAATTAAACAGCAATGATCAGCAAAGAAGCGTTTTTACAGTAGGAAGAAAGCGCTTGTTTGTAAGCAAAAGTATACATAAAATAGTACGACCGAGACGAGCCTTTCGTGGGCTCTTACTTAACATAAACAAATCTGCAGCAAACGTTTGCTTCTTTTGGTGAAACCAAGAAGGGATCGTTTGCTGTTTTTTTGTGCTAACAAATAGGCCTGTTTTCAAATGTCCCGTGGAGAGCTTTTTTCAAGGAAATGAAAAATTCTTAAGGGGGAGGCTGGAAGAATCGATTCGTTCTGTAAATAGTAATCAAAAAATGGATGGCCGAAGAACTACATACGAGAGAGTCAATAAAATGCTTCATGGAGGAATGGCTGATTTAGCCAAGCGGCATTTCAAGGGAGTACCGAAGGATAATAGATAGAGAAGATAAAGCAATGGACAGAGACGCCAAAGTTTTTAGCGCTGCAATAGCTATTGGAGTATGCGTTGGTTTGGCTGCATCTGTATTGGCAACAAAAGAGTACCGGGAAAGGGCTGGACAAGTGAAAATGAATGGGAAAGGTGGCGCTCCAAAAGAAGAACCATAGCTGATGATCCGCCAATCGTCGAGGAACCACCCAACTGTTTTCCGTAGAGAAATACCAAACGAGCAGGAGATGACCACTGACAGGCATGCTTCATGTTCTTGTCAGTTTAGTGATTCTAAGAAAAACAACATAAAAGAAAGAATACCCGACAAACGTAGCTTGGGGGATCAGATGAAAAGAGAGGAACGTTCTTAATAATAATAGTCCCCCCCTCTTTTTTTACCGTTATTTTATTGTGGCTTTTATAGAATGGAGAACTGCAGGTGCTTTGGAGATTGATATATGATTTTTCTATGGTAACAAGCACTTTGGTAGATGTTAAGGATTTCTCACTTTAGCCATATCCTATGTTGAATAATTTATTTAAAACGGGGGTTTGTTTTTTTATTTAGGCATAGATTTCATCAGCCAGTGAATTTATTGATTTTTCCCGCATCACAAAGATAGCTATAATGAAGTATATCGAGGATAAAACCCAGCGTTTTTGGAAGCCAACTGAAACAAAGACCAATCGACTTTGTTCAAGGTTACCGTCTAAGTAAAGGTGTCTAAAAAAGGGTGGTTTTTAGGCTTGATGATGTCAAAAAGGGGGAGGGAGAATGAAAAGAGCGAGGGGGAATTTTTGGGTCAAACTGATGATCTTCGCTGCTTTTTTTCAAGTGATCAGTGCTTCGACGATTTTAGTTTCGGCACAAGAAGAGCGTTCCGTCGATACAGAAGGCTCAGTCCAGTTCACGGGTGTCTATGAACCAGACAAACCAGAACCTTCACCACCGACCGGACCGACACAACCTGGCGGGGATGGGGGACGTTTGCCGCAGACAAATACCCGAAAAAGTTCCAGTGCCACGGCACTCGGATCATTGCTGCTATTGATCGCTGGCTATTCAACAGTGAAGAAGACACGCAGGTACCAAAAAGAACGAACAACCTCAAGAACACAAGAAAAGTTGAGTAATAGAGAATAAGGGAATGATCTTATGAGATTTTTGCGATTTGCAACGAGCACCGTACTTGCCGCAACCCTTTTGACTGGTGGGATCCAAGGGACCGCCGCTGAAGTAAGAGTCGCTGAAACCGATGGGCAAGTCAGTTTTGTGCCCAATGATCGAGACCCGACGGAAGTGTTACCGCCTGATCCAGGCCCCGATGGCCCCGATGTGGAGATACCGCCGATCGGACCAGATGGACAAACAGGACCATTGACGATCGCTTATGCGCCGACTTTGGATTTTGGTACCCAAGAAATCTCCAACCGAGATGCCGTCTATTCGATGGTGGCAGAAAAGCAACAATTAGCGGATACCCAAGGGGAAGAAAACCAAGTACCGTATGTTTCCTTCGCCCAAGTACAAGATACCCGTGGGTCAAATGCTGGCTGGCGTTTGACTGTAGCACTAAGTGCGTTTGAATCAGGGACGCAACACAACGAACTGCGAGGGGCACAAATCATCTTTGCCTCACGAGAAGTTGACTACAATAGCCACAATCAAGAAAACGCACCGGCCGCACATGAAGCAGGCTTGCGTTTGGATGCCAATGGTTCAGCACAAGCTGTTCTGACTGCTGATGCCGGCAAAGGGGCAGGCACTTCATCCGTCGTTTGGGGCTACCAAGATGAGTTGAATGCGCAGGTCCAAGCCCAGGCGCCGGTGGTTCGCAATGAGGCGATCCAATTGTTCGTCCCGGGAGCGACTGCTAAAGATGCAGCCTTGTATGTGGCGACTTTGACGTGGCAATTGACGACCACTACCTCGCAATCAGGAGAAACAGTTCCAACGGCGCAAGCCGATGAAACAAACTAAAAGAAAAGAAAGAAGGAATAAAAATGAAATGGATTCGCTTAGCAACAGTCGCAACACTGACCTCTACGATCTTCGCAGGCGGTGTACAAGCAGTAGCAAATGATGAACCAACACCGAACCCAGAGCCGAGTGGAGAAAGACGTCGTCAGAATACAGAAAATAATATTGAGTTCCGAGCTGGTGATGGGGAGAGCGTAGAGGTCGTTCCTCCTGTACCGTATCCACCAGTAACAATCGTTGATCCAGATCCACCAACCGGACCGTTAACGATTGCCCATGTACCGAAAAAATTTGATTTTGGCATACAAAGAATTTCAACTACTAATGAATTTTATCCAATAATCGCTGAACAAGAAAAGCTTGTCACCGGTGATGATGAGGGGGAGGAAATCTCAAGAGATAATGGCGAAGAGGTAAGAGTACCATATGTATCCTTCGCGCAAATCGTTGATACTCGCGGATTGGATGATCCACAGTGGGGACTGCATCTTGATTTAACAGAGTTTACTACATCCAGCGGGAGTAATTTGAGAGGGGCTTATTTAGAATTCCTTAATCCAACCATTGTTCACAATGGCGCTACTGAGGAAGAGCTGAAGGCACTGCCTGATGACCATGAGGATAGGGATTATTTACTGCAGTTACTTCCTAATGCCTTTACCACACCAGACGAATTAGGAAACCAGAGTTTGATTGTCCCTGCAAACTCGACCAACGTTACAGTGATGGCTGCTACCGATGGGCAAGGGCAAGGTGTATCGTCTATTTATTGGGGGGATCAAGAAGAATTAAATGCTGCTCACGAGTCAGAAACAGATCCAGTTTTGAATCAAGCCATTCGCCTGCATATCCCGGGAACGGCTACACCACAAGCTACTGAATATACGGCAACACTAACTTGGCATTTAACAAGTACGATGGACGCCGATGGTGAAACAGTGCCAGACTAAGACGACTAATCTTCAAAGCAACGCAACAATAATGTGAAACAACTGGCAGGAGTAGACCGTTATTCCTGCCTTTTTTGGAAGGAGAAACAACAGTGATTGAACAACCAACAAACCAACGCTGGCTGCGGCTTTTGACTGCAATGATCGTGCTATGCTCATTGATTGCTTGGCCGACACCAGTAAGAGCAAATGATGACATTGAATCAGAGTTGAATTTTTTTGTAACCCCGATATTCCCTGACAGTCAGATCGAAGGCGGTGCTAGCGGTTATTTTGATCTGAATTTAGGCGCAGGGGAACAAGAAGAATTGCAGCTGCGCGTCCAAAATACATCGGAAGAAACCATCGACGTCGAAGTATCGGCTCATACTGCTTTCACGAATGTCAATGGGGTAGTAGAATACGGTCGTGATGCCGAAGCTCCTGACCCGACATTGCCTGCCTCGATTGCAGAATTGATTGAAGCACCAGGGGTCATCACCTTAGAAGCCCAAGAAGAACGGATCCTTACACTGCCTCTGACGATGCCTGAGGAAGAATTTGATGGGATACTGGCAGGGGCGATCCGAGTAGAAGAGGTCCGCGATGCTACGGCAACGGAGTCAGAAACAGAAGGCATCGGGATTCGTAATGAGTTTGCCTTTATTTTAGGAGTCGTCGTAAGCAATAACCGCTCGTCAACGGATCCGGGCCTTGAATTGCTGGACGTTTTTGCCAGTCAAGTCAATTATCGGAACGTGATCAGTGCCAAGATTCAAAATTACACACCGACTTTCGTCAACCACATAGAAATTGATGCTGAGATTCGTGCCAGCGGCAGTGACACCGTCTTGTATGAAACGCAGCGCACAAGCATGCAGATGGCCCCAAATTCGCAGATGGATTTTCCGATTCCTCTAAATGGCGAGCGTTTCCGTCCGGGAGACTATGTTCTAACTATGACGGCCCGTTCACAAGGGGAGGAATGGCATTGGGAAGAACTCTTCACGATTGCGGCTGCTGATGCCCGACGTTTAAATGAGGAAGACGTGACATTGGAACCAGAAACCAATTGGTGGCTGATTGGCGGAATCGCCGCACTTGTTTTGTTATTGATCATCGTTGTTGTTTTAATCATTAACAAGAAAAAAAAGACAAAGGAAGGTGGGGATCAGTAAAATGAAAAAAAAAACACTAAAGATAGTACTATCACTTATGGTAGGACTATTTAGTGTTTACTTGTTTTTTCCGTCTATTCGTGTGTTCTTTTTTGAACCACTACATGCATGGCAAGGAAGAGAAGGTACGTTAGGCGAGGTGTTCACTGGATCTTCTTTTGAAGAATCTTTAGAGGATCAAGAGGAGTTGGTGGTTTCTTTTCTGGAAGAAATCCAGCAAGCCTATGTTGGAGAAGTGTTTCCGATCATGTTTTTAACAAACCGCCCACTAACAAGCATCGACATCCAGCTGCCTGCAGCCACGATCATAGAAGAAACATTTTTAATGGAAGAAATAGTGATCACCCAAACCGAGGATCCCGAGCAATGGCTTCTGAACTCCGAAGTGCCGTTGACGTCGTTTAGTCTACCACTGACGATAGAATCCGTAGGTACTTATGAAATAACGGTAGCAGAGACAGTGCTTACCTTGAACGTGGAAGAAAGAAAATCCGGAGATGAGGGGGAGAGGCCCCCTATGGAAACGGACGACCACCCGATTGGCACTAACTTAGCAGCGGATCCTGTCAAATCAGATGGTTCATTTTTTGATGACATCGAGGTGGATGAAGGCAATCTTGATCTTTTGGAAGATAGGCGAAGAGAACAAGAAGTAGGCTCCTGGCTAGAATTTTTAGAAGCTGTCATGGACCCAGAGGTGAATCATATAAAGTTGATCGATAGCTTTGAATCTAGTGATAATCCGATTGAAGGTATAGCTTCAGGCGTATCAGGAAGTACAATTAATATTTCGAGTGGAGACTCTTATGTCTATATCAGCCAACCGGGAATCTCAAGAACTCTTATTATTGATGGACAAGGAAAATACCAAATTGATTTTCGTGCGGTTGCTGTTGGCTTCTTGGATAGTACGATGGTACCAGAATCTCCTTGGGATATTTCGTATCAAAATATTACCCTTTATCATGGGAATTATTACGGACCTATGAACGTTACTACTTTGGGTGTTAACAATCAAGCCATATCCACCATGCGGTACCATAATGTTGAAAACATTGGGAATCAGCTTTTGCATTCCGTTGGTACAACCGCAGTGCTTTCAGGAAAGGTTACCTCACATCAAGCACGAAGCTACCGTTCGACTTTTAATGAAAATTGGCAGATCAATGCTTGGAATCAAGCAAATTTTGAAGTCCATCGACTTTTGATCAGTCCCAATGCAGAAGTAGAATTGTCGACCATCAGTTCAGGAAATTTATTTTATCATGGTTTGAATCATCCAGAACTGGTTATTGGAGAGAATGCCAAAGTTTCCATGAAAGCAAATTTTGAAGGGACTAGAGGGGAAGCCGATGGTGTGAATGTCTATTTTGGAAATGGTGGTGGGAATCTGACTGTTGGCAAGGGAGCAGAATTAAAACTTGACACTCAGATCAACGCCTCTGCGATTTCCACACTTCATGGAAACCATACCATCGATCTCTTGGAAGACAGCAAAGTGCATATCCAATCCTTAGAGAATCGAAGCCACACGAATGGATGGAATTGGAATATTCTTTCATTTCAAGGAGGCAACACCCATATCAATCTAAAGGAACGTAGTATGTTAAAAATTGATGCGGAAAATCAACCCAACTTATCGGCACATGTTGTTGGCTTCTGGGAACCTCAAAACAGTATCACTGTTGGTAAAGATGCTATTTTAGATATTCGTTCGGACAGTCGCAATGATTCTCAAAATTTGATCTTTTTTGGAAATCTTTCGAAGTTGACGTTCAATAAGGCCCGAAAGGTCAATTTAGAACGAACGGCGCCGCTTTCTTTTAATAACGGAAGTTTGATCAACTTAAATGGAACCAATGAACTGGAAATCGAATTTCAAGGAATCAAACAATGGCAATACGGTGAGTTTGATGAGGTGCAGTCTACCCATGAGTGGATGCCTTTGATTCATATGAGTACCAACCTTACTTGGATCAATCCAACAATCAACAGTGTCGTAACTTTGGATCCAACAGTGGAACAAGGGGTACGTAGTCATTTTTCGACTCATAGCCAACGATTGCTTTTCGAGCAAGTTTCTGAAGTTGAAATAGAGTTGAATCCATTAACGGAAGATCCGACCTTATCAAATTCTCGGATCATCTCTGGAAGAGCAAATCCCAATAGCTATATTCGTTTTGAGCGGGAAGCATTTATGCCCGAACCAAATCCTTCCCTTGGTACTGTAACGGATCCAGATGGACGCAGAGAATTCTTTCACGTCCAAGCTGATGAAGAGGGAAACTTTCAGTTTGATTTATCCGAATTTCCAAACTTCCAACATTTTCGTCACGAAGAGCTAGTGACAGCCGAGGCGTTTTTGAATGGGAGATGGGGAAAGGATTCGGTGATTGTAGAGAAAATCGACATTGTGGATCCGCGGGATCCTTTTCGCCCGGATGAAACGGTCGATCCTGTGAATCCTCCTGTTTTGCCAGAAAACCAGGGATTTGTCAGCATCGACTTTATTTCTCAATTCGATTTTGGAGAAGTACCAATTCTTTCAAGTACCACTCGATATCCAGCAAAGCCGCAGGCGTTGCGGGAAGTTTATGAGGATGTGCATGAAGGGGACCGTCCCAATTATATCCAAGTATCGGATCGGAGGGTCGCTACTACTGGTTGGACACTGAGTGCTCGCTTATCTGAAGAGGGTTTTGTGGGTACGCATGATGAAAGGCAACGACTAAGAGGGGCAAGCGTTTATTTGTCAAATATCCATATGGTAACCACTGGTTCGAATGAGTCGGAGACGCCAGACTATCAAGAAGCCATTGAACTTATTGCAGGTCAAAGTAAAACCTTGGCTTCGGCTCAAGAGAATCATGGTGGAGGGACGTGGATCCAACATTATGGCTCAAGTGAAACAATGGAAAACAGTGTGGAACTGGAAGTCCCGATTGGTGCCAACCCCCAAGCAACTGCTTATCGCGGCACGATTTATTGGGAATTAAGCTTTGTTCCGAGACCTGAGTCATAAAAGTTTGAATAAGAAGGAAGCAGAAGCTGCTGGAAGTCGCCTGCAGCTTCTCTTCTTTCGAATGTGTGGGGAGGTGAAACGATGAGAAACAAGCCGTCTTTATTGATGAACAGTTTATTTTCAATGACGTGCAAGCGGCAATTGACGATTTTGCGGCAGTTGGAATGTTGCGGTCCTTTAAGTGGGCAACAGCTGGCACATGCTTGCGGCGCTTCTCGGCGGACGATTATTTCAGACATTGAGGAACTGCGCCAACTCTTTGGGGCTTCGACGATCCTCGCATCTGCCAGCAATGGTTATGAATTGATGATCCAAGAATTGGCAGAGTATCAGGAAAAAAAGCGAGCATTGTTGGCGGATGACCCGAATCTGTTGTTTCTGCATTTCTTGTGTCAGCAAGAAACGGCGATACCGGAAAAACTTGTTGCGATCACCGGATTAGGCAATCAAACCTTTTTGAAACAATGTCGTCAGCTTCAGACCTTGTTCGCTGCTTATGAACTGACCTTGAATAAAAAGCAGTGGTGCCTAGAAGGGGCAGAAGGAAACATACGGTATTTCTATAAAGCCTTTTATTTTGAAGAAGAGGAACAGCCCTACCAAATCTTTGAGCAGCTGGCTGAAACGTTGACACTGCGGTATCGTCCGTCCTTGCCGATCGATCCAGTGGTTTCGTTGCAGTGGACGAAGGTCTTTCTTTTGCGGGCGCAACAAGGTGGACGCTTGGAAGAAAATTGGGAAATGGCTGACTTTTGTCGGTTGTTTCTAGAAAAAACGGGTTTTGTCATCGAAGGCTTGGAGGTCTGCAGGTCCTTGTCGCAGCAAGAACGGTGTGTCCTATTGTTTTTGATGATGGCAGATGAAGGGGTACTTTCGTTTTTATTGAAACATCCGTGGGTCGAAGAAACGGTGCCCTTTGATCCAATCGATAGCTTGCGAGAGACGTTTCCTAAGCAAGCAGAGACATTGAGAGAAGATCGCGTATTCGTGCAAGTGACGTTAGCAGTCATGTTACTGGATCGGCTCTTCCATGTGCCACCTCCTTTGCTGCGGGATCGTCGAAAGCCAGAAGTGTCTGGTATTGGAAAGACGAAGGCACTTTCTAGCGCTGCTTCTCACTATTTGCTGACAATAGGCGAGTCCTATCTAAAGAACCAGCAGTTAAAAAACAACCAGCTGATGATCACCTATCATTTGTGTGGAAATGAGAAAATCAAAGGCTGGATCAAACAACGTCTGAGTGATTGGCTGGCTGCCCAAGGAGTGGATGTCGTCGTCGAGACTACGAGTGAGCTGTCGATTTTCACCGCCCGCCAGGTGGTAGTCACTGATCAACCGCTCTTTTTGCTGGAATTGGAACAGCCCATCTATCGGTTGGAACGACCGATTGAGCCAAATTCCATTGAACGTCTCGGCAAGGCGATTTTAGCCGATTTTCTTGGTCAATGTAAAGGCTCTGTTCCTAGTGAAGAGCTTCAAGCAGCGTCTGCCTCTCGCTAAAAGCGGTAGAGCCAACGGTATAAATAGTCAAAGGCTACGTACGACGTAAAATTATGGTAGAGGAGCAACAGGTATCATGGGTCGATTCCAAAAGCAATGGGCACTTCGTGTGTTGGGAATAGGTTGTCTGCTACTGCTGCTGTTCTATTTCTTTTCAAACTACAAAATGGCTCGTGTCAGCGGTGATTCGATGGCCCCCATTATTCAAAACAACGAGTTAGTCGTTATTCAAAAGAATCAGTTGCCGCATCGTTATGATCTCGTCGCTTTTGAGCATGAAGGGCTGCTGATCGTAAAACGAGTGATCGGGGTTCCTGGGGATTCCTATGCGCGCAGTGGCAATCGATTGCTATTGGGTGCATCAGGGTCCTATTATGATTTTTCCTATACCTTTACACTGACGCAAGAAACGGCGAGGGAATTGCCGGTCGGAGGCATCCTGCAGCCAGGAGAGTATTTCGTCGTTGGGGATGCGATCATGCACTCGATCGATAGTCGTGAATTTGGTATGGTGACGAGCGAGGCGCTTCGTGGGGTCGTCTTGAATTTCTTTTAAGGATTCAACGAGGTCAGTCAGCGTGTCTGTTTGAAAATCGAGGCTCAATTATGGACAAAAGATGGAAAGGGGGATGTCCGTGAAGATTGTTTATGTCAGCATACTGCTGCTTTGTTTTGTGGCGATCGGGGTGCTTGCTCAACGGGGATACCTCGAAATCTTTGTTCGAAGACTTGAGCGACGAACAAAGATGACGGAGTTGGAAAAAAGAAAACTGGCTTTTTTTAAGCATAAGATTCGTAATGAACATCCGTTAGCGTTGCTGATGGTGAGTGGTCTGTTTCTTATGAGTTTGCTGCTTTTGACTTTTACTCAAGTTTCCATACATGCGCAAAGCCGTAGGGTAGCAGAGGATAGGGAGCAGATGAAACAGGAAATCTTACATTTACAAAAAGAACAGATTGAAGGGACGCAACGACCGTTATCGGTGTACCCGTCTGCAGGTCTCCCTTTTGAAAATCTTGCTTGGCATACGCTACTGATGGCGGATGATCGAGAAGCGCGTTTTCAGCTAGAAGAAGAATTTGGGGCGCAAGTGACGCCTTTTTTAGGACCGACAGTCGTGCTGATCCATATTGACCAACCGCTGCAAGAAATCACCCTAACGAGTTCAAGTCATTTGAACTCTTCTGCGGACTTTCCTGCTTGGGAAGCTAATTTGCAGCGAATCATCGATGATCTATCGCAGGCGCAAGGCGTGAAACGGTGCCATTTCGTGTTGCAAGTAGCAGATACGCCCGATACGTCATTTGAACAAACGATCGTCCGCAATGCTCAGGGACAGTGGCAAGTACTCAACCGAAAAGAGCTTGTCCAAGCTTCAGACACGGGAACTTAGAATGAAACAATCAAAAGAGTTATTGACGAAAGGGAGGGATTCAAGGGATGAGTAAGAAGAAGGGACGTGGGTGGTTTTCTGCTCAGACGCTATTCGACGAAATGAACCAAGTGTCATTGAAAGAATTAAAAGGATTTGAAGAAACGTATGAGAAAGAAAACAGAACCGCTGAGACAGCTGTTGCCAATGGACCGGCGAAAGAATCCTTCGCCGATACCGCAAAAAAGAAAGCTACTAGCAATGATCAAGAAATGACGGGTACCAGTAGTAAACCCCAAAAAGGCAAAAAACAAGGGCAACGAAGTGGACAGGCGCCGGCACCGTCTCCTTCAGTACAAGCGGAACTAGAGGAACGATTGGAGCCAGAAGGATCGCCTAAGCACTCGACGCAACCCTGGTCCTCAGAAACGGGCATGCCACATCCAGTAAGCAGTAAAGGGAAGAGAAAGCGTAAAAGCACCAAAAAGCGTAATGAAACTGTCAATGCGCCCTTGCCTAGCTATCAAGAAAAACGCTCTTTTGAAGCGTTTACCGCGGAAGCGAACGGGGAGCAGATGGAGCTGGCGCCTGTCTCACCAGCAGATATGAGCTTTGAACAAACCCATCAAGAGTTAGTGTTGGCACGAACGAGAATCACAGAACTTGAAAAGCGGCTCCATGCAGAAACCTTGCATCGCTCACAGTCGGATATCCAGCAAGTGAAAGAAAAAGCGATTTTTGAACGCTTGGATTGGGCAAGAGAAAAACAATGGTATGAAAGCAAAGCCCAAGAACAAAAACAGCTGCTGCTCCAAAAAGAAGAGGTCATCACAAATTTGGCGAACCAACTCGCTGAAAAAGAAGCACAGCTGGAGGAGCAGGCTCGAGGCCCTCAGGAAGAAGAAGCCGCTGCGCTTCGCAAAGCGGTCAATGAGCTGCAAAAAGAAAACCAAGAGTTACAAAAAGAAAATCAGCAGTTTCAAGCGGAGATGCGAGAGATCTTGCTGTTTGCTAGAAAGAAAGCAGACCGGACACTTGAAGAAGCGCAGGTTGAAGCAGAACGGATGATCTACAACGCTAAAATGCGCTTGAATATCGCCCATCGTACGGCAAAAGAGATCCTTGATGAAGTGAGCGATACGAAAGAGAACATGAATACTCTCTTTGATTATTTGTATGAACAAGTCTATTCACTAGCAGACAAGCAAGTATTTGAAAAGTACCAAGAATAGGTTTGCTTCGGATCACTAGAAGCAGGCAGATAGTCCTGTGAACGTTACATAACGTTAGCGATCTTCGCTTTGGGCGGTGATCGCTTGAAACTTTTCTTTGTTTCTCAACGACATTTTGATTGGGAAATGGATTTGTTCTGTACCGGCTGCGATCGCTGATTCATAATACCAGCACTTATGGTCGATCAACGCCATCGATTGCTGCAAAGCGTCTATCTGCGCTTGCAGCGCTTTTTTTTGTTCAAGAAACATTTTATGGCGTTCTTGCAGCGAGTCATCACCAAGGCGTGTCAATTGTGCATAATCTTTGATCTCTTTAATGGTCATGCCTGTTTCCTTCAGACATTCGATCAATTCCAGCATCTCAATTTCGGTATCTGAAAATAAACGGTAGCCAGATTCTTTGCGCGCTAACGTCGGCAAAAGGCCTTCTTTGTCGTAATAGCGGATGGTTGACGTGGGGATATTTAAGGCTTTCGCAACTTGGGATATCGTATAGGTCATTTTTTTCACTCCTTAACGTTGACATTAAAGTTAACTTTAATGTTAGTATGACGGTAAGCAAAGGAAAAAGCAATGAGGAGGAAACAGAGATGACAGAAAAAAACATGAAAGCTGCTGTATTAAAAGGACCAGAAACGATCGAGGTCAAACAAGTACCTGTGCCGAAAGTGGAAGAAGGACTGATCGAGATCCAAATTTCAGCTTGCGGCGTCTGCGGCAGTGATGTGCATATGTGGCAAGCAGGGAAAGGTTGGGGCAAAACAGGGGAGTCCGATTTTATCATGGGTCACGAGTTTTGCGGTGTCGTGACGGATGCAGGCGATAGTTCCTTTAAAATCGGCGATCGCGTCGCTTTTTGGGCAAATCTTTATTGTGGAAAATGTGAGATGTGCCAAAAAGGTCAAGAGCATTTGTGTCGGGAAGTAAACGGCACCAATTATATCGGCTTTGTCTGCAATGGCGCCTATGCCGAACGGTTTGTCGGAAAAGCGTCCAATGCTTATAAATTGCCAGATACAGTTTCAGATACAGCAGCTAGCTTGATTGATCCCTTGATGGTTGCCTATCATGCCGTCCGTAAATCCAATATTAAGTTAAATGACAAAGTCTTGGTTTCTGGAAGTGGGATCATCGGGCAATTGATTGGCGAATTGGCAAAAAAAGCTGGGGCTTCTTATGTGGCCATGTCCAAAATCAACGATACAAAAATTGAGAAAGCCAAGGAATTGGGAATCTTTGACGATTACTTTGACGCTAAGGATCCAAACCGCGGGGAAGTATTGAAAGACGCGTCTGCTGGTGGGTTCGATTTGATTTTTGAAGCGGTCGGTTCCAGCAGTTCCTTAGCGACATGCATTGAGGCTGCTCGTCCTGGCGCAACGATCGTGGCGATTGGAAATTCCGTTGTTCCCGAAATTCCTTTTTCATTAAATCGGTTGGTCTTGCAAGAAATCAAGCTCATCGGCAGCGTTTCATGCACCCGCCAAGAGTTTGAAGAAACGATCGATTTGATTGCTAGTGGCATGATCGATCCCACAAAATATATCACGGATGAATACCCATTGGAAAAACTGCAAGAGGCGCTAGAACGCCAAACGTTAGAAGATGATCCGTTGGTCAAAGCGGTTGTGAGGTTTTAAATCCGATCCAGAGAAGAATGCCAAATGAAAATCGGGCACCGAGTATTGAACAAACATAGAATGATAGCTGATTCTGCTTAACATCTACGAGGTGTTAAGCTTCTTTATTTGAATCTGCAATAGAAAATCTGTTGCGCACAGGCAAAAGGTTGTGTGTATACATGGGTGTCAGCACTTTTCTTATTTGTCGCGTGTCGCAGTGCTATCATTTGATCCAGGAAAAGAATGGTGCTTGCCTTGCTATGGATTGAAAGAAAGCCCGCAGCAAGTTCAAAAAAGCGAAAGCGAACTTTTCTGACAATGGATGTTTCGTGCCACATCTTATGTTTTTAGAAAGAAGTTCATTTGACGTAGCGAAGAAAGGGGTTTCTGTTGTATGGTAGAATGAATAGAGCCAAGTCAGAAAAGGAAATGAGTGAAGAAATGGCATGAGGGAACTTCAGATGTCTTTTATTACAAGTCCGAGTACAAAGCGTTGGATGCAGATATTAACGATTATTGAACGAGAACAAGTTTTTAAAGTTGGGATTCTTTCTGAGCGATTGGCTATTTCTCAGCGGACATTGGTGAAAGACCTACGCTTGATCAAAGAGCATTTTGGCGAATGTATTGAATTGGTATCAGGTAATAGCGGATTTCATTTCGAAGAACGAAATCGTGTTCTCTTTAAAGAAAAAAAAGAGCAGCTATTAAATCAGGAAGTTTTATTTGAAATCATTGGGAACATTTTTTATGGAGAAGTAGTTGATCTGAATGAATTGGCTTATCGATACAATTATGCGGAAACAACATTACGAAGGTTTATTGCACGTGTGCAACCAGCCTTAAAAGAGTATGGACTTTCTCTAAGTTTCACACCGGTTACTTTGGTAGGCGATGAAGCAAATATTCGTAAATTCTTTTTTGATTTTTACTATGTAGGTGAGCCCACCCCCTATACGATCAGACCACCAGAAGGCCTGCATCATATAATTCTAAAGGGACTTTCTGATAAATTGGGAAAATATGAAGTAGGTACTGGCTTGACGATCTCGGCTTTTTATTCACTGCTGTATATAACGATTGTACGGGCGCAAAAGGAGCACTATGTTTCGATTCCTGACTGGGCAAAAGAGCTTGTCTATCAAGAAAATGATTTTAAATTGCTAGAGATTCTGAAAGAAGTCATTTTCAAAGAGTATGGGGTATCTTTACCCAAAGAAGAACTTGCTTGGCTTCACTACATGATTATATGTACGCGGACAATCAATCAATACGATCGAGAAAAAACTTTTCTAGCTCGATTTAATTTCTGGCCAGAAGTGAAGCCGATCGTAAAAGCGTATTTTGCTGGTGCCGAATTTAAGGGCTGGGATCAGTCACTGCTAGAAGATTATCTAACCTCCTTTCTGGTGTCTAGAAAACTTAATGAAGTGATTTGTCCATCTTTGAACAAGCGACAAGCTGAAGAAGTCGCCTCAATAAAAACATACCATCGAGAGTCTTACTACAAAAATAAAGCATTTTTGGAAAAGTACAAAGAAGAGTTAGCTTTTGCGACAGAATTTATGGAAGATATTGCTATCAGTTTTACAACGGTAAGTGATTTACTGCGCGACTATTATCAGCCGAAAAAAAATATTTTGTTTCTTATAGAAGGGGACTCAATGGTCGTTCAAATGATTCGATTACAAGCAATTCGGCTCTTTGCAAACAAGTATCAAGTCATTTTTCTTTCATTGCACGAATTAACAGAAGAACGATTAAAAGCGGACCAGAAGGTTTTGATCGTCACAAATTATCGTCCCTATATCCTGGATTATGGTTTGACGGATGATTATATCTTGTTAAGTAGCATACCAACGAAGAAAGATTGGGAGCGTGTGATTTGTCGATTGTATCCTCAAACTAAAGAGTGCCCTCTGTGAAGTGAACCAAGTGAAGCAATAGTGAATGGGAAGTTAGGGAGTATTTTTTCGGACTGTCTTCTGGGAGGAAACTTTCGATTATCTGTAAAATCCGACACAAAAATGTACCGACTAGTTTTCATAGTCGGTACATTTTTGTAGCTATTTTTCATTTTATTGGTATCAAACAACTAGCGCTGCAGTCACTAATGATACCAATCTATTTAATCTTTTTTCCCCGCATTCTTCACGCTTTCTGCCACGACTTTAGCGACATCAGGCTGAAACGCATCTGGAATGATAGTGGTTGGAGTCAATGCTGATTCGGGGATCAAACTAGCGATCCCTTGTGCTGCTGCGATCTGCATCTCGATCGTGATGTCTCTTGCTCGAGCGTCTAATGCGCCTCGGAAGATTCCCGGAAAGGCCAAGACATTATTGATCTGGTTAGGGAAATCACTGCGACCAGTACCGACGATAAAGGCGCCAGCTGCCAGTGCTTCATCAGGGAAAATCTCTGGCGTTGGATTCGCCATAGCAAAAATCACTGGTTTTTCTGCCATCGTTTTGATCCACTCAGGGTGCAGCACACCGGGAGCTGAAACTCCTACGAAGACATCTGCTCCTTTGAGGGCATCTTCTAGTGTTCCTGTTAGATGTTGACGATTGGTGACTTTGGCAATTTCTGCGTGATGGGGCGCAAGTTCATGGTTCGTTTCTGAAATGATCCCTGCTTTGTCGACAACAGTGATGTGTCTGATGCCAGCAGCCAAAAATTTTCGGGTAATGGCAAGGCCAGCTGAACCACCGCCGTTGATCACGATTTTGACCTCTTCAAAGGATTTGTCGATCAGCTTCAGGCTATTGATCAAAGCGGCTAATACCACGATGGCAGTTCCGTGCTGGTCATCGTGGAACACGGGGATCGGTAATTCTTCAATCAAGCGTCGTTCGATCTCAAAGCAGCGAGGGGCGCTGATATCTTCTAGGTTGATCCCACCAAAGGTTGGTGCGATCGCTTTGATCGTTTGAATGATTTCTTCGGTGTCTTGCGTATCTAGGACGATCGGAATCGAATCGATTCCGGCAAAGCGCTGGAACAAGGCCGCTTTGCCTTCCATGACCGGCATAGCTGCTTTGGCACCGATATTGCCCAAACCTAACACCGCTGAGCCATCGCTGATCACGGCGACAGTATTTTTCTTGGTGGTCAAGGTGTAGGCGAGTTCTTCGTTTTCAGCAATTGCTGATGAAACAGCTGCGACTCCTGGGGTGTAGGCGATACTTAAATCTTCTTTTGAATCAATAGTGACTTTAGAAACGACGGCTAATTTGCCCCCATTTTCCTCGGCTTGTTTCATAGCTGCTTCTTTGACATTCATCGTTGACATTCTTGATTTCTCCCTTCCGATTTCAAACAATTAAAATAATAGTCGTAAAAGTGCGGTCATTGAGATAACCGTGATCGCGCCACCCAAACGTGTAGCTACTTGGGCAAATGGCATCAAATTCATGCGGTCGGCGGTACTTAAGATCGCGACATCGCCGGTTCCACCCATTCCGCTTTGACAAGCAGAAACGATGGCTGCTTCGATGGGGTACATGTTCATAAAGCGAGAAACGATAAATCCCGTGGCAATCACAGTGAAAACGACGCTAATAACGACTAAAAAGTATTGCCAGGTCAGCATACCGACGACATCTTTCAAAGGAATATAAAGCAGTCCTAATCCTGCCATGAGTGGAAATGTAAAGTTACCAGAGATGAATTTGTAAAGCTGTTTCGATCCTTTTTGTGTTTCTTTTGGTACGACATTCAAGTATTTCAAGAAAGCGGCTGCTACGATCATGAGAACAGGTCCAGGAAAACCAGTGACGTGTTCCAGCAAACCGCCGAGAATAAAGAGCGTACAAGCGGTCAGCACACCGGCACCCATCAATTTGACGTCGATCGGTGATTGATCTTCAACCAACGCATCTTTCAAATCATCCCCATCACTCATTTTGACGAGTTGGCCTTTTCCTGAAAGCTGCGGTTTTTGTTCCCCTAAGCGAGTCAACAAGCCAGTACAAACGATCGCGAAAAAGTTGCCGATGATAGTGGCTGGAATCAACTGACCGACCAATTGCTCGCTACCTAAACCAGTGATGGCACTATAGCCTAAGGAAAGTGGTAAGATTCCTTCCCCAATACCGCCGGCTAAAACAGGAGTCACAATAAAGAACAAAGTGTGTTTCCAATCTAGCCCTAACAGGACACCGACAAGGGTACCTACGCCCATCGCTAAGACCATGCCTAACATCATAGGAATGATCATTCGCATCAACCCTTTGACTAAGATTTTGCGATTCATACCTAAAATGCTGCCGCAAACCAGACAGGCGATATAGAAATAAAGGAAGTTTGCTTGCTTCATTAAGATATTAGTTGATTCCAATACGTTTTGATTGATGAGATTAAAAAAGACCAGGATTGACGGAATCAACAAAGAAAAAATAGCGGGACCACCAAAATTCTTGATGATGGGGATGTTGGCACCAATCGTTCCTAATAACCAGCCTAAACTTAGGATAACGGCGAACCCCCCCAACATATTGACAGGCAGTTGCTGTAGAAAAGCAGTGATCAAGATAATGGCAGACATTACCAGATAGACGGGCAAAGGAACGGAACCAACATAGAAAGACCACCACTTTGCTTTGGTTTGCTTTTTTTCAACAACGGGTTGTTTTGCGACGACTTGTTTCATTCAAATACCTCCTTTAGATGTTTCCAGTATAAGGAAGCGCTCACAAACAAAGAAGATTATTTAACTAATTTAATTAAATACAACTTAAAAAAAGACCTTCGGAAAAAGATTCCTATGTTAAAATGAGCGTGTAATGAACGCTTATTAGCAATTGAGGAGGAACGACTATGCGAGAGCGGCCAGTTCGGCTGTGGGTGCTGTTAGTAGGAATTTTTACCAGTACCTTATGTATCGTTCTAACATTATTTTATGTACTGATGATGATGGAACAAAAAGAGCAAATGCACCGGGATGAAGAAACGCTGCTGCTATCGATCGGTCGTCAGTTAGCATCAGAAGCGGAGGTCAAGCAAGCACTGCGGGAAAAGAAAGCCAGTCCCCAGTTGCAATCATATACCAATGAATTAGCAAAAAATTATGGGTTGGATTTTATTGTTTTGATGGATCAAGACGCTATTCGGATCACGCACCCAGACCCTGAAAAGATTGGTCAACCTTTTACAGGTGGCGATGAAACACCGGCAATTGAAGGCAAGGAGTCTCTCTCCATTGGCAACGGCACCTTAGGACAGTCCTTACGTGGGTTCGTTCCAGTGAAAGAAGATGGAGAACAACTTGGCGTCGTGGCATTAGGGATTAAAATGACTTCACTGCAATCGCTAATCTTACTATCGCAAAAAGGCTATCGGAAAGCATTGTTCATCAGTTTGCTATTAGGCGGGGGGATTGCATTATTCGTGGCATTTTATTTGAAACGACAACTGCATAATCTGGAACCGCAAGAAATCTCACGTTTGTTAGAAGAACGCAATAGTATGCTGGAAGAAACCAAGGATGTTGTTTTTGTCTTAGACTTAGCGAAGAACATCTTGCTGGCAAATCGAGCTGCCACGGCATTGCCGCTTGCTACTGCATCAGAAGATGGCTTGGTTGGCCAATCCCTGCTAACGATCTTGCCTGCTTTGCAGCACGTCGATTTTGACAAGAAGCAAGAGCGGTTAGTACAGCAAGAAGGGCAGGACTATGTCTTTTCATCGGCGCCGATCATCGTGAGAAATCAGCAGATAGGGCATATTATTTTTCTAAGAAATGCGACAGAGTCTTTATTTATTGCGGATCAGTTGGCAAATACGACAGCCTATGCGACGGCACTGCAAAGTCAAGCCCACGAATTTATGAACAAGCTGCATGTCATCTATGGTTTGGTGGATTTAGAAGCCTATGAAGAGTTGACGATCTATTTGGATGATATTTTGAAACCAGAGAAAGAATTTGCTCATCGGTTAGCGATTCTTATTAAAAACCCTTTGTTGGCAGGGTTTTTGATTGGCGAGCGGCAAAAATTTTTAGAAAAGAAATGCCAGCTGTTGTTAGAAATTTTTCCAGAGATTCCCTAAGGGGCCGTTGCACATGAAACCAAAGTCTTATTAAACCTTTATCAATATATACATCATCTTTTGCTGCAAAAGCATTTGACTCAAGAGGTATTTATGAAAATCGAGTACCAAGAAAATCAGTTGCAAACGAGTTGGCAGCTAGTGGAAGAAATGTTGACACCAGCGGAACAAGTGACTTTACAGCAAGTAGGCTATTTTCAGCAATTACTGCATGAAGTCAATGGGACCATCACTTTTCAGGAAGCGCAAGGCGTCCTAGAAGTGACGATCACGAATGATTATCGGAAGGAGCAGCTATGAAAGCCAATATTTTGATTGTTGAAGACGATCCGATGGTTCAATTTATTCATCGCAGCTATTTAGAACGTTTAGCGGTTTTTGAGCGAATTTTTTCGGTGGAAACAGTGGAAGAAGCGCAAGAAATGCTACAAAAAGAAACCATTGAGCTGCTCTTGCTGGATATCCATTTGAAAGATGGCAATGGCTTGGAGCTGTTGCAAACATTACGGGAACAACAACAGGCTGTGGATGTGATCATGATCACGGCTGCCGATGAAACACGATTGATCAGCCAAAGCCTACATTTGGGGATGCTGGATTATTTGATCAAGCCGTTTTCCTTCGAACGATTTGCCCAAAGTATCCAAGTATTTCAGCAACGACGCGAAAGTCTCAAACATCCGCGGATCGCTCAGCAGCAAATCGATCTGCTGCTGCAGGGAAACCAAAAAAGTCCGTGGATCGAACTAGAAAAAGGGTTGACAGAAGACACGCTTCAGTTGATCCAAGAAACGATTCGTACTATCAAACAGCCATTTACAGTCCAAGAATTGGCGCAAGCTTGCGCATTGTCCCATGTGTCGGTAAGAAAGTATGTCGCCCACTTAGAAAAGACCAAAGCCATTCGCAGTGAAAATGTGTATACAAAAATTGGGCGTCCGTATAAACAGTATTTTTTGACATATGCAGCAAAGCAGACAACGGATTGAATAATGAGCTCTCATTATCAGCTGCGATAAATGCATTTAATAATCAAAATACGAGTATTTTTCTATTTTTGTTAAGATTTTATGGTTATTATTTCAATTAAACCTATTCTTTATTAGACTGATTGATAAAGAAGGAGGAATAAAATGAATAAAAAAACACTGGTTTTACCAATAATCTTAGTTACTTTAACAGGGTGTGGGGCTCAAAATGAAGACGACACAGCACAAGCTGATACGGTTGAAGTGCCAACGATCACCCTCGCTGCAATCGAAGAAGCACAAGAAGCTTGGGCTGAGAGCATCGTAGCTATTGGGGAAGCAAGTACGCAGAGTGAGGAAGCTGCAGAAGAACAAGCTAAAGAAACCCTTGATACGTTGTATGCATTTGATGAAGGAACAGTCCTTTTTAAACCGACGAAAGCTGCTGAAATTCCTTTCCGCTCAACAAAGGAAGAAGCTTTGTCTTATTTCGTTGGTGGTGATATTGAAGAAGACAGCGGGTTTGCTTTAGAGCCGTGGACAAATGTACGCTTTGACAACCACGATACGATTCTAAATGGTGATACAGCACTTTCTTCAGGCAATTATTATTTTACATCTGGTGAGACCGGAGAAGAGGTAAAGGTCGAATATACATTTGGGTATATGTTGGATGAAGACGGCAACGTTCGAATCCAGTTGCAACACTCGAGTGTTCCTTTTCGTTAAAGGAACTAGCAACAGATTTAACTATTGGTTGTATAAAAGTAATACTGTATTGAATGAATGAAACAAAACGAGACGACGAAGTACCTACTTTCATTACTTCGTCGTCTCGTTTTGTTGGAGTGATTTGAGCAGAGCAATCATTATTTTTGCGATTGGAATACTTCAATCGCCTGATGAATTGCTAACAAATCAGGAAGGGTGACTTGTGCATTGATCAATAGGACCGGTGCTTTTTCATAGGTTTCAGACAATGGAGTGGTGCTTAGACAGAGATCGTAGTCGTCGTCGACAAACTGATCACGAATATCAAGGTTGTAGAACCCTTGAAAGGGCGCTTTGATCAGTTCTCTGATGGTCAGCGAAATCGCCAGCGGCAAGTCTGTTTCCAGTTTGATCTTGATTTTCTGCTGAAAAGTAGCTGGCGGTAAAATCAGCGTCCACGCCATAGCGACATGAAGAGAAAATCCGCTTTGTTTCAGCGGCTCTTTTTGGTATAACGAAGTTTTTGTCACTAGCTTTTCGGCTTGCTTTTGCAAATCAGGAAAATGTTCTGTTAAAAACTGGGCAGTATTATAGCCGGCTAATGTATGGTCGACCGGTCCAAACAATTCGACAGTCAAAAGCCCATTCAAGAGGGTATTCACGATCCTACTTTTGCAAGGGCGGGTCAACTCGGATTTTGGTGCGAACGCGGTCATCGACCAGAGAAGTTTTTGGATGCTCGTCGTTGGTTTTTTTGGGGAAAACGCAGCGTCCAGTTGCGCATCGGCAAACGTTCGATCGAGATTCGATGCTAGCCATAGAAAACAAAAGCGGCGTTCATTCTCATCAAGAAAGAAGTGTTCCGCTAGTTCTGACGATAAATGGTTGTAGATGGCGGTCTCTTCATCAATCAGGGATTGAAACAGGGAAAGATCTTCCCCAATCAAAGGGGCTTCGATCGCTACTGCTTCTGCTGAAATCCGTTGTCCTTTGCGAAACCGCAAAATAGTGACAGCCAAAATGTATGTGGTCATTTTCAATTCGATCGGGTTAAAGGGAATCTGATTGTTTTGGTAGAAGTCTTGTGCGATGGTTTCACATTTTTTCTGGGAAAGACCAGTAAAGGGCCAATGCAGACCGGCAAATGTTCGCCAAAAGAAGACCATCATAAAGTAGCGGATACGGGCTTCGCTGCCTACGAGTCGAACCGTCCCTTTTTGCTTTTGCAGCTGAAATCCCAATGGAGCAAGCAGTTTTTGCAACGCATAGATTCGTTTACGAACGGTTGATTCGGAGAAGTAATGGTCAGCGGCGAATTGGATCAAATTGATCTCATTTTGCAGCAAAAGGGTTTCCAGTAAATAAAAAAAGGGATTCGCTTCCAGCAACTGCCGACTCAATCGCTTGTAGTCTCGCTTAGTCCCAATGAAGGATAACCCAAAGCCGTGTTTGGCAACCAAAAGCGGTGAGGGATCGTCTTGTAAGGAAAGCGAGCGTTTGCTTAAAGTGTCGAAGCTTTTTTGGATGGAGCGGCGATCCAAAGCCAACGCTTGACTGATCTCTTCAATGGGAACAAAACGTTTTTGAAGATACAAAAACCGCAACAGGTCGATATCTCTCTTGAGAGTGTGTCCAAAAAATGGATAAAACCGTTCCATAATTCAAGCTCCGTTCTAAAGGTTTCTCTATGTACTCGATTCTCTTATGATAGCACAAAAAACGTGATTTTTTTGTAAATGAAATCAGCAATTTTTTGTCTCCTTTTCGCAGCAAAACCTTCTATACTGTTTTCTGACAAAGACTCGCTTTTCTCAGCATTCATGGTCTGCTGAGGAAAGCAGTGCGGAAATAAAGGAGCGAAAGTGATGAAACACAAAAGAGGTTGGCAAAAGTATACAGGGATTTTTTTCCTGTTGTTGATGGGGGTTCTCATGGGCAGTCTGACTGTAAACAGTGAAACCACCACGTATGATTTTGACTATCAAACTGATGCGACCGGACAGTATTTGACAAATGGAACGGCGCAAGGAGATACGTACAACTACAAGTATGGACAGGCGCCGGGGGTTGCTTTTGATGAAGAGAACTATGTCAATTATGCAGATGAAGCTTATCTGAAAAAGAGTGTCAAAGAAGCTGCGGGCCAAGGACTATTTGATGTAACGTTAGCTGTCAAAGGCAATCAGACCAGTACCCCTGTTGATCTGGTCATGGTGATCGATTATTCTTCCTCCATGACTGGAGAAAAATTAACCAACGCCTTGTTGGGGCTGCAACAGTTTGGAAATGAATTAGCTGATTCGCTAGCGAATGGCTCCATTCGGATCGGGATCGTTGCCTACAATCGAGAAGTTTACACTACCAACGGTTTTTCTACCGATATCGCGTACTTGGAACAATTTCTGCGTGAGACGGCCGAATCCCATTCTGGAACTTTTATGCAAAAAGGCTTATTGGCTGGACAACAACTGTTACTGGAAGAAAGTCGTCCAGAAGCGGAAAAGCTGTTTATTCATATCGGTGACGACAGTGCCAATCGTAGTTATTTGCCAGTAGATGAGGCAGCGGTTTATCAAAATACCGGCGCAATCAGTGACTATAACGGTTATCACACGGAAAGCTATATTGAAGAATTTCAAACGTCAGCCACTGCTTACCATACGACAAGTAAAAATCCATCAGATTCGCAAGCCATTCCTGTTAGCAACACTGTGGTGACAGACGAGACCCTTGGCACGATCGTCGCGCTTAAAAAATCTGGTTTTACCTATTATTCGGTAGCAACGGCGCCTTCCGCACGAGGGGAATACATTGGGCGCAATCTGGCGTCTGCACCGAGCAATTACTTAACAACGGATGAAAACCTGAGCGGATTGGGTTCAGCATTGACAGAAATCGCCAATCATATCGATAAAACCATCCCTGACGGGACGATTACAGATCCGATGGGAGAGGGCATTCTTTTGCAAGGGGCAGGTAATTTTGATGCTGATCAGTATCAGTTAGTCGGATGGCGCAAAAATGCGCAAGGAGAGTGGGTCGAGGCGCCGGAAGTTGCAACTGGAGTAACCGTTTCTGAAAAGGATCAGACTATTACCGTCAGTGGGATAGCCTTAGGTGAAAATGAAAAATTGACCTTGACCTACCAAGTTCGCTTGAATACGGAAGCCCCAGATTTTAAAGGAGAGGCGTGGGTGTTGTGCAATGGCCGTACGACCTTAACACCAGCAAGCGATGATGAAGCGTTGGATTTTCCGATACCTTCCATCAAGGCACCCAATGTTTCCCTTGCTGTTCTCAAAAAGTGGGTCAATGTCTCAGCAGCTGAGATTCCAGACCAAATCGATTATCAAGTCAAAAGAACCACCACTACGGCAGCAGACAGTTGGCAGCAGTCAGACCGTTTGACCCTTGAAAAAGCCAATGATTTTCAAGCATCATTAACAAAGATACCCGTTGCTGGTCAAATGGCAGACTTACCAAAATACAACAATCAAGGGGAAGACTTCGTGTATCAGGTTGAAGAAGTCAATATCCCCGACGGCTTCGAAAGCAGTGTGACGACTGAGGGAGATACCCTTGTAATCACCAATACAAAAAAAGAAACCGAACCAAGTACAACGGAACCAAGTACAACGGAACCAAGTACGACGGAGCCAAGTACAACCGAGCCAAGTACCACGGAACCAAGTACAACCGAACCAAGTACAACGGAGCCAAGCACAACAGAACCAAGTACAACGGAACCAAGCACAACGGAGCCAAGTACCACAGAACCAAGCACAACCGAACCAAGCACAACCGAACCAAGTACAACGGAACCAAGTACGACGGAGCCGAGTACCACGGACCCAAGCACAACAGAACCGAGCACAACCGAACCAAGTACAACGGAGCCAAGTACCACAGAACCAAGCATTACCGAACCAAGTACAACGGAACCAAGTACAACGGAGCCGAGTACCACGGAACCAAGCACAACAGAACCGAGCACAACAGAACCAAGCACAACGGAACCAAGTACAACGGAGCCAAGTACCCCAGAACCAAGTACGACCGAGCCAAGTATAGCAGAACCAAGTACAACGACCACAAACCATGACGGTGCCACGCTAGTAAATCCCCATGAGAGCCAGTCTACTGAAACAAGTGCTAGTAGCGAAACCACGAAATCTTCCAGTCAAGAAAAAGCAAAGGCTCTTCCTAAAACGAATGAGCAACGAGCTGCATGGCTGGTGATTCTAGGCGCAATCATGGTAGGCGGTGTGTTTACAAGCGTACTGAAAAGGAAATAGGAGTTAGCTCTAACTTATAATTCTATAAAGTCAGCTAGACAAGTGTCTAGCTGTTTTTTTGTGCTTTAGGCAGTTGAAATCGGCGCTGTTACTAAAAAAGCTGCGGCTTATTGGTGAGTACAGCTAGCAATTTATAAAAGAGAAACAATAAACAAAAACGTGTCTGAATTATTTAAAATAACATCTAATATTTACCATTGAGAGCCCGCAGAACAAATGATTCTTTGCGGAAAGTCAATATTTTTGCACCCTCGTGTGCAAATGCTGGATAAAAAATAGGTGGTAATTTTGTTAGAATCAAACAAGAAACATTGCAACGATTCGAAGGCAGCACTAAAGGAGGGACCTACGATTTGATGGAAAATTTATAGGAAATTTGCTAAAGGAGATTACGCCCGTGAACAGTCTTACATTCCAATTGGTAACGAACTCAGTGAATCGAAGAAGCCTTATACTATTGGCGTACATGGAAAACGAACAGATTTTGAGTGTCAAACAGCTCTCAGAAAAAGCGAGTATTTCTCGGCGGACGATCTTAACGGACTTAAAAGCACTACGCACATTTTTTGGTGATGCGATCTCTCTTGAAGGGACCCATCACGGGATGAAGTTGGTAATCAATGATCATGGTGAATACTATAAAAAACGACGCTCCTTCTATGAGCGAGAACCACTTATTTTATTAGTACAAGCTTTTTATGCGGGACAAACGTTTCCTTTTTTAGCTTGGATTCGAGCCATGCATATTTCAGAATCAACGGCAAATCGACTCATAAAAAAATTACAGCTGATTCTTGATGAATACGGTTTGGTGGTAACCAAAGCACCGATTGGGCTGATGGGAGAAGAGATCAATCAGCGAAAGTTCTTCTGGGATTTTTATTGCGAAACGCACTATTTTGAGTTGCCGGTCATTGAACATCAGCTTCAAGAAACGCTTTTAAGAAGAATTGAGCAAAACGTGGGGATCGTTTCAAGAAAAAAGGTCATCAATATTATTCGTTTGTCTGTTCAGCGTGCCACTTTTGGAACCTTGATATTTGATCCTGAGATCCTAGCATTGATCCAGCAAGATCCGCTTTTTTTGACGATCAGTGAAACACTTCAAGAAAGCAGCAGTCTCCAACCCATTGCGAAAAAACGGCTCGTTCAGGAATCGTGCTTTATTTACTTAATGCTTTATGCGCAGTGGGCGCTTCGAGGGAAAACGAGGATTCCTCTCAATACCTTTTCAAAAACGAGTAAGCGATTCGTTGAACTCTTTGTTGCTTTTTTTGAACAGCACAATACTTACCTTGACGAGCCTTGTGGAATTCAACAGGTCGTGGAAGATTTTTTAGTCCGGCAATATGCAAAAGTTGGCTTAGCACCTATCTACCTAAAAAATCCGGATAGTACGAATCAATTTGTGTTTTCTTTGCCTTTTGATCTTTATGAGCCTTTGATTAGGTTTATGGAAGTGAATGAGATTCCGCAATGTTTCAAAAATCAATTTTTGAGGGACTTTTGTTGTTCCTTCGTTCTCTATCTTTTTGGCAATCAATTGATCCGGGTTTCACAAAAAATCGTGGTGTTGCTTGCCAATAATTATGTGATCGATGAATGGGTCTATAGTATTTTTGAACATCATTTTAGTGGTCGAATGGCTGTGCTCTATGAAGAACAATTAACATCGGAACAGATCACCCAGCTTGACTGTGATATTTTGATCACCAATATCATTCCATTTGATTACTCCATAGAAAAGCAACCGCAGGTATTTTTTTTGCCTAAATACATTGGGTATAAAGAAGCGATTAAAATGGTTGTCTCCATCTTAAATGAAGAATTGGAGGACTTCGTCTGTGTCTGAAGTATGTTTTTTGAAAGAGAAAAAGGGGCGAAAGGAAAATGAGGGGGAATACATGCCGCTTCATAAATTGAGGTATTTCATTGTAGCGATGTTGGTTTTAAGTTGTCTGCTAGTCGCTGATTTCGTAGAAGCCAAAGAAGTGTCCACCGCTAGAACAGAAGGGGTCATCCGTTTTGTTGGTGGTCAGGAACCTGCAAAGCCAGAGCCAAAACCGCCGACAGGAAAATGGCCAGTACCTGAAGATGATTCATCTGGTCACGCAAAAAATGATCGTTTTCCGCAAACGAACAGTCACCAACGACTGCTTATTCGCTGGATAGGTCTGCTGCTCGTCCTCTTGAGTGTGGTCGCTTACTTGAAATTAAGCACACGACGATCAGATCGTGAGAAAAATAGCCTTTAGGCAATACGGTCGCACGCTTGTTTTAGGAAACGACTGTTGTGGTTTTTGAAGAAGTGAGAGGATTAGTAAGCCAACTGGCAACCAGTTCTAGCGAAAAAAGGTTTACGCATCAATCAATAGTAATCATCGTAGATTCTTTCTGCGAATAATAATAGTAAAAGGAGTAATTTTTTATGAAACGTATTTATTTAGCAACAATCGGTGTCATGAGTATCGCTGTGTTATCTGGGGGAGTGACCGCAGCAGCAACCCCCATCCTGGAAGGAAATACCGAAAATGAAGTAGATTTCATCCCTGGGGAGGAGGAAGAGATCGATGTTGAGTTACCTGAAAAAGAGCCAGAGGTAGAAATTGATCCGATCGATCCAGAGGTAACCGGTCCGTTCACTTTGGTGCATGTGCCAAAGCGCTTCGATTTTGGAACCCAAGTGATCAGCACAGGCCCTGGAAAATCCGCAATGCTTGCGGAGCTGGAACGACTGTCTGATGGGTCAGGAACCGCGCCATATGTCTCTTTTGCTCAAGTATTGGATACCCGTGGTGGACACAACGGCTGGACGTTAAATGTCGATTTGGATCAATTTACAAGTACAGATGCCACTTCGAATCATGTATTACGTGGGGCTTATATCGAATTTCAAAATCCACAGATTCGTTCGAATGCATTAGATTCGGCTACTTTCCCAACAGCACCTAGCGATCAATTTAACCATCAAACCATCGATGTTGGAACGGAAGGCAACACCTTGATGTCTGCGGCTCCTGGCCAAGGGGCGGGACTTTCAACGGTTCAATGGGGCAATCAAACCCTGCTAAATCAACAGCATGCAGCTGGGGAAGAGGATATTCTCAATGAAGCGATTTGGCTCCATATACCGACAGGAGCGAATCCGCAAGCAACCGCTTATACGGCTACTCTGACTTGGCATTTAAGTGCCACTCCTGGGAATTAAGGGATAAGTTTTTTGGAAGAACACAGCAAAGAAGCCAGTCTTTTAGCTTGGCTCAGAAGCATGAATAAAGGCACATGATTTTAACGAATCATTTTACCAGTAAGCGCGATAGCGAATGATACGCGTGTTGCGATTAGGGAAAAACGAATCAGGAAGTGAGTAAGGGATATAGGGAATAGGCAGGAGACGAGTTGTTCCTGCCTATTTTGAAAGGAATGATTCATTATGAAGACACAAAGCAAGAGATCAATCAAGAATAGGCTAGTAGCTGGGTTTGTTTTACTGGTGATGGTACTCGTTGGATTGCCGATGACAGGTTGGGCAGAAACACAATCAGAATTGCCATTTCATGTGGTCCCCAATTTGCCGAAAAGCCAATTGCCAGATGGGAATAGTGGCTATTTTGATCTAGAACTAGCACCAGGGACCGATGATGTTCTGGGGGTGACGATTCAAAATCGCGCGGAAAAGGAAATCACGATCGAAGTTTCCGCACATACGGCGTTCACTAACGGAAATGGCGTCGTGGAATATGGCAAAGATGCCGCAGAACCTGATCCGACTTTGCCTTATTCGATAGCTGATCTAATCGAATCACCTGGAGAGATTATTTTGTCAGCTAAGGAAAAAAAGACGATCGAGTTACCCATACATATGCCTGAAGAAGCCTTTACTGGTAGTCTAGTCGGCGGTTTACGTATTCGAGAGGTCATCGCAGAAGCGACTGGATCAGAGGAAGAAGGTGTTGCGATCCAAAATCGGTTTGCTTATATCCTAGGCGTTGTTGTCCGCAATGAAGCGTCTATTATTGAACCAGAGCTTGCGTTATTGGATGTGTTTGCCGGTCAAGTCAATTATCGCAATGCGTTTCGGGCAACGCTACAAAATCCGTTGCCGCGTTTTGTCAATCGACTAGAGGTAGAGGCAACTGTTCGACGAGCGGATCAGGAAGAAGTCTTATATGAGGCGCAGCGTGAAGGGATGCAAATGGCGCCAAATTCACATTTTCATTTTCCCGTTTCATTACAGGGGGATCGTTTTTACAGCGGAGAATATGTAATGAGCTTAACAGCTCGAGCTGAAGGTGAGGAGTGGACATGGGAATATCCGTTTACTGTGGAAGCAGACACAGCACAACAGTTGAATCGTGAGGATGTCACCATTGAAGAGGGGCAAAACTGGTGGTTGATCAGCGCATTAGGACTAGTGATCTTCCTTCTTGGAATAATCATTTGGCTGTTATGGAAGAACAAAAAGCCGACCATGGATACGTAAGAAGTAAAGGAGAGCATGGAATGAAAAAGCAAAACTTGAAATATTGGATTCGCTTGCTGCTTGTTTTTATGGGATTACGCTTGATGAGTGTCCCCCTCATCGTTGTTTTTGCTGAAACCGAACCGCCATACCTCGCACAACCGCTAGCGGATGAGGGAGTTCTGGGGGAGTTTGCCACAGGAACATCTGAGTCTGAAGGGACGGTGCAGTTCAAAGAGCCTAAATTTGCTGGTACGGTAGGTCAACCGCTTACGATCGATTTGGTCAGCGACCAAGCGGTGGCAGAAATCTTCCTAGAATTACCAGCAGAAGTCAAGCTGATGACTGATGTATTGGCACCCGGACAAACAGCAGTAAAACAAAGCGATCAAGGCTGGCAGATCAAAGCAAGTCAAGCACGGCAGACATTTTCTGTTTTGATCGTTGCCGAACTTCCTGGAAGTTTTGTTATAGCCAGTGCAGGGAGCGAAGCGATCGTTGAAATAGCTGCTGCAGAGACAGACACTGAGGAAACACCGAAAGACTTGGAAAATGAGTCCTTAGAATCGCAAGAAACGGATAGTGATCCTGCTGAAAAAGTAGCAGACATTGAGCGTCCGCAGGAGGAGTCAGCGGTACAGGCGGCTAGTGAGATCGTACCAAGCGCCTTTGATGGTGGCACAGCTTACGTAACGACCATGGCGGAGTTTATTAGTGCTTTACAAGATCCAGCCGTATCCATTCTTTCCATACAAGCGGACCTTGTCCAATCTACTTCCAGCATAATGACCATCGATCGTCCGATAATGATTCAAGGAAATGGTCATGCATTGACCCTCAATAACAATAGTGCTTATTTTCAATTATTAACCGTTAACGAAGAAACGATTTTTCGTATCGAAAATCTCACATACCAAAAAATAGGCAATACCGCTTTGATCCAGACCACCAATGCGTTGAGTAAAAACTGGGTCGTTGAACTAGAGGAAGTAGAAGAAGCCTCGGAGAATCGGTCACCTTTTATTTTAGCACGAGAAGCGAAGGTTCACTTTACTGGTGGGATCAATCACTTCGAAGCAATGACGATGGCTTCCGATACCTTGTTCAATCTGAAAGAAGTGGAGGTCGGAAATCAAGCGCAAGTGATTATTAATAAGCCGAATATGTGGATTTTTTATACAGCACCAGATATTCAAGATCCTAGGTTGTTGATCGATGAGGGTGCGCAAGTGAGCATTACTACGCGACTAGGGGATGCGAATACAATCGATTTACGTGGCGATAATGGTCAAATGGAACTCAATCATGGTGCTCGTTTAACTATTCGCAGTCCAGGAACGACTGCTGCTCCGACCAATGGTAATAATAATGCCGTTATTCTGTCTGGGAGAAATCCTCGCTTTATCGCAGCAGAGAATTCAGTTTTTTCAATCGAGGTTACAGAAAGAAAACGCGGGCTTGTTCTGACTGGAGAGCAGCCAGAATTGACGATCCAATCTGGTGCAAACGTAACGATAAACACAATGAATGCGAGCGCCATCCTCTTAAATGGTTTCTTTCCTTCTGCTACGATCGCAGGAGATGAAACACAAGTACGGGTGAACAATGAGACGGCGGCAGATGCCAATGCGATCGAACTAGTAGGAGACAACAGCAATTTTTATCTTTTTGATGGTGGTACGCTCATTGTAGAAAGTCAGGGAGCAGCCACAGCAATGTCGGAGGAACAAAATATTGCACTATTTATGAAGGGGACGGATCCAACAATGGTTGTGGGGGATGCTGCCTTATTGCAGATTGAAACGACACAAAGAAGGCGCGGCGTATTTCTGACTGGTGAGAATCCTAAGTTGACGATCCAGAACGGCTCAAAAGTACGCTTGACCGCCGAAAATGCGAATGCTTTACGGGTCAATGGGAAAAATGCCGACGTCACCATTAGTGGCGAAGAGACACATGTACGGATTTTCAGTGAGATTGCAGCGGCAGAAGGAGCAGCATCCTTTGTTTTATCGACACCGTCGAATGCGGCAGAAGCTGGGGCTCTTACTTTGAGTGAATCAGCAGTCTTAGAGGTCGAAAGCATCACTGCTAGTGCGATCAATATCACTAGTCTGAACTTTACTTTTAAAGTTCAAAGCAATGGACAATTAATAGCTAGCAGCCATGAGGCTGACGGGGACCATGCAGTGATTCGATTTTTATACTTTGGTTTGGTGACCTTTCATGTAACGGATGGTGGAATAGTAAAAGTTCGTAAAATAGGGGGGAGCGCACCCTTGATCCGAATTCCTAGTGGAGGAAATTCTTTTGAGATCACAGAAGGCGGCATCGTTGACCTTTATAATCCGGGAAACGGCAACGCGCATGATGGGAATGTCGCTGGAGGAAATCAAGGAATTTTTTATGCGAGAGGCATCCATAATAACGGGACAGAGAATAATTTTTCAATCGTAGGTGTCGATAGTAAATTTATGTGTGTAGCAGATAGTGGTCCGGGGATTGACATGCATACCTACTTCAATTCAACGATCTACGTTGAACAAGGATATTTCCAAGTGGAAGGGCGGACAAGTTCCCCGAATGGTGGCGTGTTTCGTTCAGGTAAACTATCTGTCTTCTTGAACGATCCAGTCTTTTTTGATTTTCGTAATGAGCGGCTTGATGGAGGAAACATCTTTAGTGTTTCTAATCTTTCAACTTTAACAGCGACGAATAGTGACTTAGCTGTTTGGAAAAACGGGTCAAATCTCTTAGGAGATCCCGATCTAAATTTCCCAACCCTCGATTTTGCTTTTTCAGGAGCTGATTTTGGCACGTTAGGTTTGACGAATAAACCAGAGATATTGAATACGGAGACCTTTGGCAACCAGGGACTGACAGCGTACTCTCGAGTAAGTTCAAACAATGCGCGTTGGGCGATCGTCGATGAGTTACGGGTGCCGACGAATGCGGACAAAAAAATTCATGGGCGAGTCAGCTTGCCTGTTGGTTTTGATGGCACTCGCCCTGCTTGGGATGATGAAGCGAAAGTGACCGTTGAAATTGAAACAGCAGATGGTGAGAAGGAAGAAGTCACTGCGAAAACCGTCGGACATACAGAAGAAACACCGGGGATCAGTATCTATGGAGAAGAGCCGCAAGGAGGGATTTTTGAGATTCCTCTTGAGTCTCCTTTGGAAGCAGGAACCATCGTCCGAGTCGTCGCTGTCGAATTAACCAGCGGCGAACTGACAGAAGGTGCCCAACATCAAATACGGACCGAGTCTGTGCAGGTTTTCCCTGTTTTGCCGCCAACGCCCGCAGCTTTTGCTTCCTACGTACTTCTTGAAGAAACAACTGAGATCCATGGCCACACGGAAGACAAAGAGGTTGAGCTAAGTGCTGCACATAATGGTGCCTGGTTTGATACAGAGGCGGTGGTTATCGATGAAGATGGAACATTTACGATTGATGTAAGTGATCGGCAGTTAAAAGCGGGGGATGAGATCCAAGTCTTTCTGAAAGATTCTGCTGGTTCGGCAAAAGAAGCTGGAGTGATCAATCCGCCGACAACGAATGACGAACACGGCAATCAGAATCCAGCCTCAGAAGTTGTTTTTCGGGACGCTGTGTTTCCCGCTGCAACTACCCTGCGAATCGCCCAGACTGGACCACTGCCACCGGTTGATCCATTAGAACCGGATGTAGAAGTGAATCCAGAAAATCCGTCGGTCATTCCTGAGAACCAAGGGTTGCTCAGTCTTGATTTTGTTTCCCAGTTCCGATTTGGTCAGGTGCCGATCCGCAGTGCCAAAGGAACGTATCACGCACTGCCTCAGCATATGAATCTTGCCGAAGGGGCAACCGAAACTAAGGAACGTCCGAATTATGTGCAAATCACGGATCAGCGTAACGATGCAGAAGAGACGAGTTGGCGTTTATCGGCGACTCTTGATTCGCAGGGCTTCCAAAATGAAGACAATGAGCCCTTGATCGGTGCTCAAATCAGCTTAGCCAATCAACGGCTTATGACGACCTCAGCAAATTCCAATGCCAGTATGCCAGAGCTTTCCACGGTGAATGATAGTGTAACTTTGACGCCAGGTGAAGCGCAGCCTCTACTAACTGGCGACAGTCAGAGTACGGGAACATGGGTCTATCGTTTTGGTGATCAAGAGACGGCAGCCACCAGTGTCGCCTTGGAAGTGCCTGCTGGTGCAAATCCCAAGTTGGGATGGTACCGTGCAACGATTGAATGGTCGTTAAGTAGTGTGCCAGAGTGAAGAAAGAATACTAGTCGGCAATAAGAAACGAATGGAAAAGGTGCTTTTTTCGATGTTTCGCAACGCAAAATTATGGATGATTTTTGGGTTGATGATTTTCAAGAAATTGTTCCAATCATCTGCATCTGGGATCGATTTTATCAGGAGGCATTCAACATCTAAAATATACTCTTCCAAATACTCTGCGTAATTCGTCACGACTAGATCAATCTTGTTTCGTTCAACATAATCTAAAGAAAACTCACTGGAATCAGGAAATTGCAAAATATGATATCGACCAAAATATTTTACGGCAAAAGCATTGATGTGAAGACAAATATGCGCATCCCCTTCTAAAAGAAAGGCGATTCGGCGTGGGTTGCCCCAGTATTTTTCTTTTAATCCTTCAAAGTATAAAGTGAAGCGGGCACTGATTGCTGACAGAGCGATTGCTTCAAAGAGGGGCTGCCTAAAAAGAAACTCTGTATTTTCCTCATACTCTTTAGGGTATTGCGTTTGTGCATAACTGGAAATTTCTTCCATACTTAGATTATAGGTAGGGGAAATCAGCTGTTTTATTTTTTCTGTTATAAAGAAAGAATGGAGAAAAATAAACTCTCGGGACTGATCATGATCGGATATTTGCTGAAACTGGCAAAAATTGGCAGTCAGTTCTTTTAGCTCAGGCCAATGGTCAAAGCGGTTAACAAATGATATTTCCCTGAGATAGTTGTTTATCCCACGGTTACTTGCTAGTAGAGCGAAAAGGTAGACCAGCTCCTCTGACGGTAAAGACAAGGAAAAAGCCGTTTGGAGTCGTTGATTGAGGGGCTGGATTTCTTGGAAGAGCTCATCTGCCAAGACGATCTTTTTTAATTGATCGGAGACAATGACAGTTTCTCCTGCTTGAGTACGCTCAAGGACAATATACAACCAATAACTGATATACCAAAATGAAGCCGTATTATTGGTTTTGCCGCGTATATTTCGAAAAAAATCTAAGACGATGTTTTGCACAGCGATCGTTGGGCGTACCGTATGAGGCGTAGCGTCTGACTCATAATAAAAGGTATGAAAAAATTTGCGAATATCCGCTTCTGATCCGATCAGACGGAAATTCTTGTGATCAACAGATAACTGAAAGGGCCTCAGGGCTTTTTCAAAAAGCGTTAAATAGCGTAAAAGGGAACTTTCAGAAAGATAAAAATAGTCTGCCCATTCGGAAACTGTCCGATATTCTCCCTTAAACAGATGCTCAAGAATAACGAATAATGGTTCATTCTGAAGGAGCGCTCGTTTTCGTTCAAGATATTCCTTCGGTAGTAATTCGTGAAGAGAATAGCCATTCGACGTGGATTCGATCATTAAAGTACTTCCAAAGTAGCTCCGTAGCCCCTCCATATCATAAATGATCGTGCGCCGCGAACTCTGGACAGCTTTTGATAACTCACGATTCGAAAGGGTCTTATGCCGTTCCAAGAGATTCAATAGTTTCAACCAACGAATGGTGGTAGTAGAAGTAATAAACGTCATCTGAAAATTTTTCATTCATAACACTCCCATATGGTCTGTTTGGTGGATCGTCTCTCACGTCTGATTATGGAATATGGATACTGGCAAGGCAAGGGAAAGGTTTTTGGTAGGTAACAAGTGTTTCTTGTACAGGAACACTTGTGCTACTTAGGGATGAAAAGCAAATAACCGAAAAGTCCAACGATTCGTCATAGACATCGTTGGACCTTTCGGCTTTTTCATCAAGCTGTTGCAAACTGGCTGTTATATAGTTGGGCGTAAAGGGAATCTTGTGCCAGCAATTGAGTATGGGAGCCTTTTTCGACGACGGAGCCGTCTTTCATCACTAGAATCAAGTCGGCATTTTTGATGGTAGAAAGACGATGGGCGATGATAAAACTGGTCCTTCCTTGGGTCAAACGATCCATTGCCGTTTGGATCATTTGTTCCGTCCGAGTGTCGACACTGGAGGTGGCTTCATCAAGGATCAGGATCGTTGGGTCCGCTAAAATCGCCCGGGCGATCGTCAATAATTGTTGTTGTCCTTGAGACAGTTCGCTTTCGGAGCCAATGACGGTATCGTAACCGTTGGGCAGGGTCCGCACGAAGTGGTCGCATTGGGCGGCTTTGGCTGCAGCCAAGATGTCTTCCCGAGTGGCATCGGGATTGCCATATGCGATATTTTCAGCAATGGTTCCTTGGAACAGCCATGTATCCTGCAGCACCATACCGAATTTTTTCCGTACTGCCGGTGCCGAAAAGGACATCATGTCTTGATCGTCCAGCAAAATCTTTCCACCGTTCAAAGGATAAAAGCGCATCAAAAGATTGATCATGGTGGTTTTTCCAGCGCCTGTTGGTCCGACGATCGCAACCGTTTGTTTTGGTTTGACGGAAAATTCGACGTTTTCCATCAGGAGTTTTTCCTTGTTGTAGCCGAAGGAGACGTGTTGGAAATCGATTTTTCCTTTGATGGTTTGCGGTACCGGCAGTTGCTGGGTCGCTGTTTCTTCTTCAGGATAATCAAGGATCTCAAAAATTCGTTCGAGAGATGCTAAGGCACTTTGCAAGGTATTCATAATATAAGAAGCTTGCGTGATCGGTTCAGACACTTGGTTGATGTATTGCAGATAGGCTTGTACAAGACCAATGGATAATTGCCCTTGCAACACCATCAGACCACCAACGACGGCGCTTAAGATAAAGCCGATTTGATTGATAAAGCGCACGAAAGGATTGATCGCTGCACTGACGAACTGTGCTTTCCGAAAAGCTTTAAATTGAGCTTCGCTCAATTCCGCCATTTCCGCTTCAACGGCAATTTGCTGGTTGTAGGATTTGATCAGCGGATTTGCGGTATAAAACTCTTCCGCACGACTGCTGACTGCACCTAATGTTTCTTGGTTTTTGGTAAAGTAGCTCAAGTTTTTTCGTGCGAGAACGGTGGTCACAAAAGCACTCAAAAGCAAAATCAGAACCACGCCGATCGTCAGTAATGGGCTGAGATAAAGCATGGCAATCAAGCCGAAGGTAATGCTGATGGTTGCGGTGATCAACTGCATCAAACCGACTTGCAAGACTTCAGATACTTTATCTAAATCGAGAATCACTCGGCTTAAAATATCGCCAGTATGATGTTTGTCGTAAAAACTGATAGGCAGGCGATTGAATTTGTCACTGATTTGTTTGCGTAAAGTCAAGGTCAGGGTTTCACTGACACTGGCCATCGTATACTCTTGCAGCAAGGAAAAGAGACTAATCAAAAGCCAGGTTCCTGCTAAAAGGACGACTGGACCTAAAATACTTTGCCAAAAATCATTGATCTGCCAGCCTTCTTGTTGAAACAAGGCGATCAGATTATCCAGTCCACGTCCCAAGATCAAAGGGGCGATGGACATCAGTAAGGAAAAGAACAAGGCAGAGACGATGATCAGCAGAAAGCGGGCTTTTTGTTCCATTAGTAATCGAAGTAGGCGCCGGCTTGTATGTTTCATGTTTTTTGGTGTATCCATTGTTTGTTTACTCATCCTTCATTCCTCCCATTCCTTGAGATGAGGCAAACTCTTGATAAGTTTGGCAAGTGCGTAATAATTCTTCGTGGGTTCCTTTACCGACCATCTTGCCGTTATCCAAGACAATGATTTGATCGGCATTTTTAACGGTCGATACCCGTTGAGCAACGATAATGACGGCTGCATCTTTCGTGTATTCTTTCAATGCACGCCGCAAGTTGGCGTCTGTTTGATAATCCAAAGCAGAAAAGCTGTCATCAAAGAAGTAGATTTCTGCGGGCTTTGTTAGCGCTCGGGCAATACTCAGCCGTTGCTTTTGACCGCCGGAGAAATTGCTGCCTTTTTGAGCAACTGGACTTTCATAACCTTCAGGTAAGCCTTCGATAAATGACTTGGCTTGGGCAACTTCAGCGGCTTTTGCCATCGCCTCATGGGTTGCTGGACGATTGCCGAAACGCAAGGTTTCTTGAATCGTGCCGCTAAGCAAGAGCGCTTTTTGCGGGACATAACTAATTTGGTCCCGTAATTCGGCTTGTGAGATCTCTTTGATGTTGCGGCCAAAAAGCGTGATCGAACCAGCAGTCACATCTTTGAAACGCAACAGCGCTTTGGCGATGGTGCTTTTGCCAGAGCCGGTTCCGCCAACGATCGCTGTCGTTTTGCCTCGGTGGATCTCGAAGCTAATATCTTCTAAGACAGGTTCTTCGGCGCCTTCATACGTAAATTGCACGTGATTGAAAGCGGCGATCGTTTCTGACAAGGCGGATTTGTTTAAGGTTTGGTCACCGTCAATCAAATCAATTGGTTCTTCTAAGACTTCTTCGATTCGTTGTAAGGAAGTCAAGCCTTTAGGCACCATCACGATCACCATCGCTGCCATGGTCAAAAACCAAAGGCTCAAAATCGTGTATTCGATAATGGCAGTAATACTACCAATAGCTAGGTGGCCCTGAAGACTTTGATAGCCGCCGTAGACTAGGATGGTCGAAATCGAGAGTCCCATTACTAAGTTGACGGTCGGATTCAAGACAGCAAAGAGGCGATTGACTTTAATCATGGTTTTCGCATATTCCGTCAAGGTTTGATCTGTCCGTTCTTTTTCGTAAGCCGCTTTGTCAAATGCCCGAATCACCCGAGCGCCGGTAAAGGTTTCTCGTAAGATCCGCATCATGTTATCGACTAGTTTTTGCGTGATTTGTGATAATGGGATCGCTTTGCGAATCACCCCATAAGCGATCATTGAAAAACATAGGATCGCTACGATTGGGACCCAAATCATCCGTAAAGAGACGGTGCCGGTTAGAAAAATCGAAGCTGCGACGATCATTGGGGCTGGCAAAATCATTTGCAGCGCCATCATCAAAATTTGTTGGATGTTGTTGATGTCGCTGGTGGTACGTGCCAGCAAAGTGGGTGTACCATAGCCATCAACAGCGGATACAGAGAGTTCTTGTGTTTTTTTGAAAAAGCGCATCCGCAAAAAATGCCCGAATTTTCCTGAAAGGTGGGCAGATAAATAACTACCGCCTACCGAGACGATCACGGTGCCGATGGCAATGGCAAACATCCACCAGCCATTGTGCCAAATGGCCGTCGTGTCGACTTTTAAGATCCCTTCATCAATGATTTTTGCCAAAAAATACGGCAACAAGAGTGTGCCGAAGGATTGGACTAGCATCAAAAGAAATAAACTGAAAAAGAAGCGTCGTTCTTCTTTATAAAATAACTGTAATTGTTTCATGATTTCCCTCCAAAAATGTCGTTCTATGGTAGAATAAACTGTAACGTTACGTTACAGTCAAGCAAGGAGTGAAATTTTTTTGAAAAAACAATTGACCATCAGTGAGATGTCCGCTTATGCTGGCGTGAGTCGGCGCACATTGATTTATTATGATCAAATCGATTTGTTCAAACCGCAATCGATTGGTGAAAACAGCTATCGCTATTACGGCTTTGAACAATGCCTTGAGTTAGACGTGATTTTGATGTTGCGTTCTTTAGACATGCCCTTGCAAGACATTCGCCAATTTTTGAAAAACCGCAACCCGGAATATACGCAAAAGGAACTTGTGGAACGGCGAGGACAAGTCCGTGACAAAATCGCTGCGCTACAAGAATTGGAACGAACCTTCGATCGCTACATCCAGCGCTATGAAAAAGTACAGAAAGCCGATTTTGAGACCTTTACGATAGCGCAGCACGAAGCAGAGGCGTTTATCGTTTCCGAAGAGATCGCTGGCGATGATCCAGAATCTGCTTATCAAGTGTACGCCCGTTTTTATCCACTAGTGGATTATAAAGATGCCTTCAGTGGCTATCCCATCGGCTTTTTAAGTGCAGGAACGACGTTGGAGGATCAGACTTTTCACGCATCGCCTTATCGGGCATTGATCTTGATTCCCCAAGATCGGCTACATCTCTATCCGGAAAAGCTGATCATCACACGTCCCGCTGGTACGTATGTTTCTGGATTTGTCAGTGAGGGAGAAGAACAAATTGCCGCTTTTACCCACCGCATCCAAGCCTTTCTAAAAGAGAAGCAGTTGAAAATCGATGGCGATGTTTGGGAATTGTTATGGCAAGATGAAGTCTTTACCACACAAAAAGAATTGCAGATATTTGAAGTGATGGTTCCAGTGAAGCCCGAGTAATGTACGAGGCACGCGTATCTGTAAGAAACGAAAACTAAGATACGCAATAGCAATGATTATTGCCGCTGGCTTTTCATATAGAAGCAAAGGAGATGACTAAGCCAGATCCCTTCCATACAAAAAGCCCTGTGAAGCGTTGAAATTCCCATTTTGCTTTTTTCTCGTTATACTTGAAAGAACAGATGAGAAAAAAGGGGAAATTTTAATGAAAAAAGAAACAGGAATCCGCTCGCTTTATGCGTTGATTGGTGTCGCCATTTTAGGATTCGGGGCGGCATTGCTGCGGGTCGGCGGAGTGGGGCTAGACCCATACACAGCAGCCAATATCGGTGTCGGCGAGCTGCTAGGGTTATCCCTTGGGGTCTATCAATTGATGATCAATATCGCTGTCCTAGTATTGATTTTTATCTTTGGCCGTCGTCATATCGGCATCGGGACGGTCATCAATATGGTGCTGACAGGATTTTTCATCGACTTTTATACCAACGTTTTTGATTGGTTATCCGTCGGTCCGAATAATTGGTGGCAGCAAGGTTTGTTCTTGTTGATCGGGATCATCTTCTTTACCTTCGGAGCTTCATTTTATATGTCAGCGAATTTGGGCAGCGCCCCCTATGACGCGATCGCCCCAACCATCGTCGATCAGACGAAAGCCAATTATCGAGTGGTGCGGGTGATTCAAGATGTTGCCTTTGCCTTGATTGGACTTTTCACAGGCGGGCCGATCGGGATCGGAACCTTCATCAGTGCCTTTTTAGTGGGCCCACTGATCAAATTCTGGGACAACCGTGTCTCTGAGCCATTCATCGAAAGCAGTGTCAAAAAAGCGATTTTTAAATAAAAAAAGGTCTGCAGCAAAGAGAAGTCGAAGCGATTTAGTCGCCCACTTCACTCAGCTGCAGTTTTTTTGCCATTTGCTCAAGGAATTCTTGCATAATTGCTTCTCAGTCGCTAGAATAAAAAAGCCGAGGAGGGGTAGTATGCAATTACCAACACCATTTATTGAAAAATACCAACGGTTGCTAGGAGAAGAAGCACCAGCTTTTTTTACCGCTTTAACCGATAATCAGCCAGTCAAAGGCTTTCGCTTGAATGTTGCTAAGCCGCACGCACAAGCGATGCTGGCAAAATATGGACCAGCTGCTGTACCCGCCCCCTATGCAGAAGCGGCTTATATTGGCGAAGTCAAAGGCCGTTCGTTGCTCCATCAAGCTGGCTATGTCTACAGCCAAGAACCTAGTGCGATGATCGTGGCAACGATCGCAGCCGCTCAACCAGGGGAGCGGGTCTTAGATTTATGTGCGGCACCGGGAGGCAAAACAACGCAGCTGGCAAGCCAATTACAAGGAAAAGGGCTGCTTGTAGCAAATGAGATTTTCCCGAAGCGTGCCAAAATCCTATCAGAAAATGTGGAGCGTTGGGGCTTTCCGAATGTAGTCGTCACCAATCAGGCTCCACAAGAATTGAGCCGCCATTTTCCTCAGTTTTTTGACAAGATCGTGGTGGACGCCCCATGTTCTGGTGAAGGGATGTTTCGTAAAGATCCCGTCGCCTTAGAAGAATGGCAGGCAGAAACACCTGATCAGTGTGCGATCAGGCAAAAAGACATTTTGGCACAAGCCGTTGCGATGCTAAAACCGGGGGGCCAGCTGATCTATTCCACCTGTACCTTTGCCCCTGAAGAAAACGAAGCGATGATGGCTTGGTTAATGGAGGAGTATCCCTTCACAATCGAAGCGATCGACTTGGCCAATGTATCTCATGGGCGCAGCGAGTGGGGAGCTGCATCTGGGATCGAGAAAACCATCCGCTTATGGCCGCATTTAAACCAAGGAGAAGGTCATTTCGCTGCGAAATTGACCTCCCAAGCAGAAGCAGCGCCAGTGAAAAAGAAGAAAAAAGGCAAAGGAGCGACAGCCAAGAGCCCATTGGATGCAACGACTCAAAAGTTGTGGCAAGCCTTTCACAAGGAGTTTCCTTTTTTACAGGCACTGAATGCGACACCTCAGCTGCTAGGAGAAAACCTTTGGCTCGTCCCTGAAGAAATGCCTTCTTTAAAAGGGATCAAGTTTATGCGCCCAGGTTTGCATGTCGGCGTCGTTAAGAAGAATCGGATCGAACCTAGTTATGCGTTGGCATTGGCGATCCATGCAGAAGAAGGGGCACCGACAGTGCCGATCACTTTGCGGCAATGGCAGCAGTATGTGGCAGGTGAAACCATGAGCGTGCCAGGAAATGCTGGATGGGTGATTTTGACAGTCGATGAGATCCCCGTCGGTTTTGGAAAACAAGTCCAAGGAACTGTGAAAAACTTCTTTCCAAAAGGATTAAGATTCAAAGCGATTTAAACGAAATAGTGTTTTTATTTCAGTCCTCGTGCTATGATGGAAGTAGCAAAATAAGGGAGCTGATCGATATGAAAACATCATCAAAAGTAACGATTGGATTAAGCATTGCAGCGATCGCTGGGATCACTACTGCCGTCGTTGTATCAGACAAAGTATTCAATAAAGTACGCTTCGCTTGCAACCGACACAAAGTAAAGAAATTTGTCGATGACAAATTCAACGGCAATGAAAAATTGTTGGATGTCGTAGACGGCTTGTCTGACAATGAATTGGATTCGTTGTTAGGTGTGATGAAAAAAGTCAATGAGGGTCGCAACAAAATCTCTGTTTACGGAGACAACATCAAAGATTCGACAGAACATGTCAAAGACAAGTTGACGAGCTTTGTTGATTCCGTCTTTTAAGCCAATCATTCCATTTGAAACTCGCAGGGACATCGGTCTTTGCGAGTTTTTCTCGTCTTTCTAAGCGTTTTTCGTTATACTAACAAGGAAATGCACGAAATGGTGCGAGGTAGAGGAGTGAAAGTGAAGTCGTGGAAAAAACAAGTACCTTGACTGCCGAGGAAAAAGCGTTCTTTATGGAAGAAGCAATCAAAGAAGCCCGAAAAGCAGAAGGTGTGGCAGAAGTACCGATCGGTGCTGTCGTCGTCTTGGATGGCAAAATCATTGGTCGTGGGCACAATCTACGAGAAACGCAGCAACAAGCCGCAGCGCATGCGGAGATGTTTGCGATCGAGGAAGCCTGTCGCACTGTCGGAAGTTGGCGCTTAGAACAAGCGCAGCTGTTTGTGACCTTGGAACCATGCCCGATGTGCAGTGGGGCGATGTTATTGGCACGGGTGGAAGAAGTGTATTTTGGTGCCTACGATCCCAAAGGCGGCACTGCTGGTACATTGATGAATTTATTGGAAGATGAGCGCTTCAACCATTGGTCCTATGTGGAAGGCGGCATTTTAGAAGAAGCATGCGGCCAGCTGCTAACAGATTTTTTCCGAGCATTACGAGAAAAGAAAAAACAAAAAAAGGCTGGCAATCTCTAACGAAATACGTTATACTAAGTTTTGCCGAAAGGCTAGGACAATGGAGGTCTTGTGAAGCGTGTCAGATCCGGAAGGAAGCAGCACTAAGCAGGATTCTCCATGTGTCTGATTGAAAAACTGCTTGTTTTGAAGAAAGCAGTAGTACTAATTGAATCGATGATCATTCAAACCTGAGACAGACTGTCTTAGGTTTTTTTATTGTCTGAAAGTCTTTGTGACACCAAGGGCTGTTCTAATTGTATTCTGCTTTAAATCTAGGCAATCGATAGCAGCTCTCAGAGGGGTAAGTTGTATTTTTGATACAAAGGCTTTATTCCTGTTTAGAACCTTACTCTGATAACTTTTCCGTTGGCGATTTTTGTACTCTCAAAGAATCAGTAGTTCTGACGAACTGAAACATGGAATACCTGCTCTCGATATTCGATAGAATCGTCGTTTCAAGAACTCTTTATTTTCGCTTCAACAAATTGCCGCCGCCGTGTTATCGGTTGCAATTCCCCCAAATAACCAGAAAAAATCACTTTCCTTTTTACAGTCAGAAAAGTGATTTTTTCTTTTGAACAACTGTCACTGTAACTGTTTCTTTTTTACAAAAAGTCACCATTCTTTTCCAAGCATTCCAATGGTTTCCCAGAGATTTTATGCTATGCTTATTTTGTAGAGAATTCCGTCGTCTTTCTACTGGCAACCCTTGATGCCAAGAGAAACGGATAGTGATTTCAGGCGACGTATTTGAAAAGAGGCGCACAATGGAAAAAATTACGATTATCCATACCAACGATCTGCATTCCCACCTAGAACATTGGCCGAAGATGCGGCGTTATTTGGATCAAAGAAAACGAGAAGCGGATACGACCGAAGAGACAGTGATCGCGGTCGACTTAGGCGACTTTGTCGATCGCTGGCATCCTTTGACAGAAGCAACTGACGGCAAGGCGAATGTCGACTTGATGAATCAAGGGCATTATGATGCGGTGACGATTGGGAACAATGAAGGGGTCGGCAATCCCAAAGAGGTCTTGCAGCATTTATATGACCAAGCAGAATTTCCTGTCATTTTAGGCAACTTATTTGATAAACAGGATTTACGTCCACCCAAATGGGCACAAGAATACAAAATCATGGAAAGCAATCAAGGAGCCAAAATCGGTCTGATCGCTTTTACAGCACCGTTTCCGCTGACATATGCCCCCAACGGTTGGGACATTCGCGAACCCTTGGAGATTTTGCCTTCACTGGTGCAGCATTTGCGCCCCGAGGTCGATCTGCTGGTCTTGATGAGCCATCTAGGCATCAATGCTGACCGCCAGATTGCGAGGGACTTTCCAGAACTAGATGTTATTTTAGGTTCCCACACGCACCATTTGTTTGAAAAGGGCGAAGTCATCAATGGGGTTCAAATTGGCGCAGCTGGCAAGTTTGGTTTTAACATTGGCGAAGTCGAAGTGGTCTTAGATGAACACCACCGCCCGATCAAGCATCGTGCACGTGTGATTCCGACTGATTCGCTGGTGGCTTTTCCGCAAGATGAGGAAGAGATCGTCGAATATCAATCGATCGGTCATCGCTTGTTGCGGGCAAATCAGGTGGCAGAAATTCCAGCAGCGTTTACGAGGGATTGGCAAAGTCAACATTCCTTGGTTCGGGAGGCACTTTTGGCATTATGTGCCAAAGGACAGACGGATGCCGCCATCTTAAATACGGGGCTATTTTTAGATGATTTGCCGCAAGGACGGGTCGATCAAGATCAACTGCACACGATTTTACCCCATCCGATGCATTTGATTCGGGTGACGCTGCAAGGCGCAGATGTCATTCGACTGGTCTTAGAAATGGAAAAAAATCGCAACTTTTTGCGCAATTTCCCAATTATGGGAATGGGCTTTCGAGGGAAGATTTTTGGCGAACTGGTTTATGAAGGCATTCGCTTTGATGAAAAAAACCACCAAGTATTGTGGAAACAAGAGCCCGTCGATCCTGCTCAAAGCTACACGTTGACTCTTGTGGATCACTACTTGTTTATTCCGTTTTTCCCGACGATCGAGATTGCTGGAACAGTTGAGTTTCTTTTTCCAGACTTTATTCGGACGGTGGTCGGTGATTACTTGAGTCAGAAATACCCTATTCAGTAGTTGGTACCCCTCCAGTGGTTTTTTGAGGAAAACCGCGACTATCATTGAGGAATAAAACAAGGTATAATAAACAGCAGGTGGTGAAAAAATGACCGAAAAACAAACGATCACAGATGAAATGACATCTGTACTAGAAGAAATTATTGAAGAACCAGCGAAACAACCGCAAAAAGGCGAGTTGGTGACTTTGTTGAATGATGAAGAATTAATGATTGGCAATCGACAATACAAATTGGTCATGGATTATCGTGAAGGCTTCGATCCTGAAAAACTTGGTGAGCGTTACAGTGAAGTTTTGGCACGCTATGATTATATCGTAGGTGATTGGGGTTATGAACAGCTACGCTTGAAAGGCTTTTTTGAAAAGGATAACCGCAAAGCATTACCCGATCAGCGTATTGACATGCTGGAAGACTATTTGTATGAGTATTGCAACTTCGGTTGTGCCTATTTCGTGATCCAGAGGGTTGGCGGCAAGAAAGAAAAAAGTACCTCCCGAAGACGTAAGAAAAAGCCAGCTCAAACGAATCAAAATCAAACTACACAACAAAACGCACATATAGAAGAAAAGCGTGAAGCAATTCCGCAGAAGAAAAGCAAACCAACGATCAAAAATCGTAAACCAAAAGAAAAAAACGTCAAAAAAACCGAAACAACTACGGTGAAAAAAGGCAAAAAAGAGTTTACGATTCGACAAAGGGAAGAATAAGATGAAATATAAAGGCTATTTGATTGATCTAGACGGCACGATTTATTTAGGAAAAGAGCCGATCCCTGCTGGGAAACGCTTCGTAGAATCCTTACAAGAAAAAGGACTGCCCTATTTATTTGTGACCAACAATACGACCCGCAGTCCCGAAGTCGTGGCACAGCGATTGGCGGATGAATTTTCGATTCACGTGGCACCAGAAACGATCTATACCGCAAGCTTGGCAACGATCGATTTTATGAAAGACCATGGCAAAGGCCGCAAAGTGTTTGTGATCGGCGAAGCGGGGTTGATCGATTTGATCTTAGCTGCTGGATTTGAGTGGGAAGAAACCAATCCGGATTATGTCGTGGTTGGTTTAGACAACCACGTGACGTATGAAAAATTTGTTTTAGCAACGTTAGCGATCCAAAAAGGAGCTACCTTTATCGGGACCAATCCAGACAAAAATATCCCGACGGAAAGAGGCTTGTTGCCAGGTGCGGGTTCACTGATTGCAATGGTGGAGACTGCCACCCAAACGCAACCAATTTTTATTGGCAAGCCAGAAGCCATCATTATGGAAAAAGCGGTGGCACACATCGGCTTATCAAAAGAAGAGGTCTTGATGGTGGGGGACAATTACGAAACCGATATTCGCTCGGGGATCCAAAACGGGATCGATTCTTTGCTCGTATTATCTGGCTTTACCCCGAAAGCGGCGGTTCCGACATTACCGGTAGCACCAACCTATGTGGTTGATTCTTTAGATGAGTGGGATTTTGAACAATGAAAAAACAAGTGTGGCTTGAACGCTTAGGATTTGTCTGCTTGTTTTTGTTTTTGGTCAGTCTAGCGATCACCCTAACGATCAATTTTCGACCGTTATATTGGTTTGATGTCGATCACTTAAATCTGCTGGATTATACCTCGCTAACAAGAGAAGAGTTGTTGAAGAACTATGGCTTATTGTTAGATTTTCTAAACAATCCCTTTGCAAGTACGCTCGCCTTGCCAGATTTTCCAATGTCTGAAGCGGGGGCTGGTCATTTCTACGATGTAAAACAGTTGTTTCTATTAAATTATGCTGTGATGATCGTCACGTTGCTGCCGAGTATCTGGTTCGTCAATCGGCTACGACAAAACCAACAGCAATGGCGCTTGATTCGTCCTTTTCAATGGGGGATGATATTGCCGCTGATTTTCGGGTTTTTGATGGCAGTCGGCTTTGATCGCTTTTTCGTTACGTTCCATGAGATTTTCTTCAGTAACGATGATTGGCTATTTAATCCAGCCACCGATCCGATCATCAACGTATTGCCAGAAACGTTTTTCATGCATTGCTTTATTCTCTTTTTTGTCTTGATTGAAGTCTTCTTTTTTGCTTTCTATTGGTGGGGCAAACGAGGCTTGAAAAAAACAGCGTAATGAAAAAAAAACCAACGATCCACTTCCTTTGAAGAAGGCGGATCGTCGGTCTTTTTTTATTGCGTAATGTAATGAGATTTACTTGGGTGTTGATGGGCTAAGCGACTTGCGGCAGAAGCGGCAATGGCACCTACGATATCATCTAAAAAGGTGTGAACGCGGGGACCGTCGTGCTTATTCAGTTCTTTCAAAATGCCCGGTTTGACTTTATCAATGTATCCGTAGTTAGTAAAACCGATGGAGCCGTACACATTGACGATGGATAGTGCGAGGATCTCATCGATCCCATAAAGCCCTTCGTCTTCTTTGACGATTTCTTGCAGTGGATGCAGCAGTTGATTTTCTTCTGCCAAAATATCCAATTGGACACCCGTCAAAATCGTGTTGTGGACTTCCCGCTTGCTTAAGACAGCGTTGACGCTTTCGATACACATCTCCAACGTGATGCCTTCAATGTAATCTTTTTGCAAGAACATCACCAATTCGCCGATGTCTTGCAGTGAGACACCGCGGTCGGCCAACAATTCTCTTGCTTTGTCTTCAAGTGTTTTGCTTTCTAATACCATATAGTTCCCCTCCATGTAAAAATAGTTTATTCAAAAGTCAACATGCGACTGATGGATTGCAATCATAAGTTGTGCCCTATTCCAGTTGCAGCCCATGCCGTTTGGGTTTAGTCCCTTCTGACATTTAGGTGTTTGCTAATTTTGCTTTGGCTGCCACTGCCCAAGGATGGGGGACCACTAAGTCACCGGCAAAGAGCCAGTCCATATAATAGCCAGCGGCAGATTCCAAGGAATCATCGAGGCGCTCTAATAAACCGGTTAAGAAAGGTGCTTGATCTTTGCGATCCCATTTGATTTTGTCGGCTAAAAAAACGATCAGATCGAGACGACTATATTGGGCCTTTAAGGTGGTATGACAGCTGATGGCGGACAGAATCTCTGGGTCAGACACCTGAAAAACCGTTTTTGCCAACAAAGCGGATTGCTGCTGATGCAGCAAAAAAGGTGCTTGCCGCTCCGCGTCTAAGATCGGTTCGCCTACCGCTATCTGCAAGGCGATTCGCTGGTCATTAGGGATGACGACGCTGACATCGTGCAGCAGTCCTGCTGAGTAAGCTTTGTCCGCGTTGACTTGAAACCGTTCTGCCAATCCTTTGGCTTCTTGGGCAACGGCTAGATTGTGGACCGCCGTTTCGGCATGATCGAAGGCTTCCAGATACTGAACCATTTGCTCAGTGAGGGTCTTCCCCTGTAAAGGGAGATAGGTGGCAAGACCAACTTGTTTCATCTCAGCTACTCCTTAAAAAGACTCGTACTGTGGGCGGGTTGCGTCCGCGTTTTGGGATCAATGTAATGGAGTGCATTGTTCACCGCAGTTGGGGCTTCCCCGAAACCAGTAGCGATCAGGTCGACTTTTCCATCGTATAAAACGACATCCCCACAGCCATAGATCCCAGGAACAGACGTGCTCATATCTGAAGAGACGAAGACTCCTTGGCGGCTGCTTTTCATGCCCCAATCCTTGATGTTCAATGTGGAAGAAAAACCGTAATTGACGATCAAAGCATCCAATGAAAGGCTGACCGTTTCATCACCCTTGACTTGCTGCAACGAGACACCAGTCAAACGTTGCTCTCCTTGGAGCTCTTGAATCACATAAGGAGTCAGAATGTTGACGGCAGAAGCTTGTAATTTGCTGACGCTATGTTCATGAGCACGAAATTCAGGACGGCGATGGATCAAGTAGACTTCACTAGCGATCGGCTCCAGCATCAATGCCCAATCGATGGCAGAATCGCCGCCACCGGCGATCGCTACTTTGCGTCCGGCATACTTCATCAAATCGGTGACAAAATAGTCTAAGCCGTATCCTTCAAACCGCTCGCTTTCTGGCAAAGTCAGTTTGCGCGGCTGGAAGGAGCCGTTTCCTAAAGCCAAAATCACGGCTTTCGAGTAATGGATTCCTTTGTCGGTAGTGACTTCGATATAGTCTTCTTGTTTTTCGACCGACAAGACGGTTTCTTCTAAACAATATTGGTGATTGAAGGTCGTCAACTGTTTTTCCAGGTTTTGGACAAGATCGCCCGCTTTGATTTTCGGATAACCTGGGATATCGTAGATGTATTTTTCTGGGTATAAAGTAGCAAGCTGACCGCCTAATTGCGGCAAGCTGTCGATGATCTTGGTTTTGGCGTTACGCATACCGGCATAGAAGGCAGAAAACATCCCGCTAGGTCCGGCGCCGATAATCGTTATATCAAAAATATCCATGTTATTCCTCTTTTCTAAGCACGTTGGGGTGAAGCATGTTCGTGTTGTACGAATAGCTTCATTATAGCAAAAATTATCCAAACTAGCATTTTTTCAATTTTCTGCTATCATGGATTTATGAGAGAGAAGGAGGAGTTAATGTGTCTAAATTTCCACAGTTAGCATTAGAAAAACAAACTGGCCATAAAGCAGTCATCAAAACCAATCGTGGGGATGTAGTTGTACAATTGTTCCCAGAATTGGCACCAAAAACAGTGAAAAACTTCGTTGAATTAGCGAAAAAAGGGTATTACGATGGGATCATCTTCCACCGTGTCATTCCTGATTTTATGATTCAAGGCGGTGACCCAACTGGTACAGGAATGGGCGGCGAAAGCATCTATGGCGGCAGCTTTGAAGATGAATTTTCAAAAGAATTGTTCAATCTTCGTGGCGCTTTATCCATGGCAAACGCTGGTCCGAATACTAACGGCAGTCAGTTTTTCATCGTCAACAATCAAAATGTTCCTAGCAACATGTTAGGTCAATTAGAAGGTGCTGGTTATCCAGCTGAAATCATCGAAGCCTATCAAGCAGGTGGTACTCCTTGGTTAGATTTCCGTCACACAGTCTTCGGTCATGTGATCGAAGGAATGTCAGTTGTTGATGAAATCGCTGGCGTGCAACGGGGACCACAAGATCGTCCAGTGCATGATGTAGTGATCGAAACGATCGAAATCAGCGAATAAAACAAAAGAACCCAAAGCAGTTTCAACGGTCATCCTCAGGAGACCGTTGAAATGGCAGCTTTAGGGTTCTTTTTTTACACGTAAGCGTTAATCGATCGGTTGGTCTTTAAACGCGGCGGCGATTTGATTGAGTGCTTTTTCTAATAGCTCTTTAGGGCAGGCAAAGTTTAGCCGCATATGGTGACTCCCGTGGGGACCAAAGATACTTCCTTGATTCAACACGACGCTGGCTTCTTTGATCAGTTTTCTATGTAGCTGATTGTCCGTTAGGCCATAGGCAGAAAAATCTAGCCAGATCAAGTAAGTTCCTTCAGGCTTTTGAAACGACACGGTTGGCAGTTGGTCAGTCAAAAAGTCACAGACAAAGGTGCGATTTGCCTCTAAGTAGGACAATAGTTCTTCTAACCATTCTTCAGATTCACGATACGCTGCTTCAGTAGCGATCAATCCAAACGTATTGATCTCCCCTTGAACGTTACGCTCCTGTGTTTTTGCAAATTGGCTGCGCAAGGTTTTATCTTTGATGAATACCATCGAATTTTTGATCCCAGCTAAATTAAAGGTCTTGGTTGCTGAAGTCAAGATGATTGAAAAATCGGCAAAGTTTGGCTCAACTGTTTGGAAAGAAACAAAGTGATTTGGCGCAAAAACGATGTCTTGATGAATCTCATCACTGACAACGATCACTTGATGTTTTTGACAAATACGGCCGATCGCCAGTAGTTCTTCTTTGGACCATACCCGGCCACCAGGATTATGCGGATTACATAGAAGAAACAATTTTACCTTCTTTTCGATGATCGTTCGTTCCATCGCATCAAAATCGATGACGAAGCGTCCATCTTTTTCCAATAAGGGTTCTTGAATTAAGGTACGCTGATTGTTTTTGACAACATGGGCAAAGGGATGGTAAACCGGATCGTGGATCAATACGGCATCTCCTTCTTGGGTGTAACTTTGGATCGCTAGTGCAATACTAGGAACGACACCGCTATTAAAAAGGATCGCTTCTTTATTGATGGTATAACCATGACGTCTTTGCTGCCAATCGATGATGGATTCAAGCAGCGAATCAGGGATGGTGGAGTACCCATAGATCCCTTGGGCAACTGCTTTTTCTAACGCTTTTTTCACTGGTTCTGGTGCCAGAAAATCCATGTCGGCTACCCAAAGCGGCAATAAGTTTTCTTCCTTATAGGTTTTTGCAATTGTATCCCATTTGACGCTATTGGTATTTAAGCGCGGATGAACTTTGTCAAAATTGATCATGCGTTTCCCTCCTATATTGTGTAACGTTGTTTCTGATGCTTCAAATCTACCACTAGTTCAAGTATAATGAAAGTGGAAAAGAGAGGAAAGACTATGAATTATCAAATCGGGAACATTATAGAAGGAACAGTCACTGGGATTCAACCCTATGGTGCATTTGTTTCGTTAGATAAAGAAACGCAAGGCTTGATCCATGTTTCAGAGATCCAATCCGGGTTTACTAAAAATATCCATGAAGTCTTACAGATCGGCCAAAAAATCCGTGTACAAATCATTGATATTGACGAATACAGCCAAAAGATCAGTTTGTCCCGCCGTACATTGGAAACAAGTTTTGTTCAGCCACCCTTTAAGCGTAAACGCTACTTTACAAATAAGAATAAGCGGATCGGTTTCCGTACGGTTGGAGAAGCTTTACCAGTGTGGGTGAAAGAAGCTAAAGAAATGTTAGAAAAAGAAAACAGCAACAGATAATCGTGCATATTTTCTGAAAATGTGCTAAAATTAGTTTACAAACAGATGAATAACTGAGGTGGGTATTTTGGGATCCAAAAAAGTAGCGGGTACAGTTATGATGCACTTAACAAATGGTTCGAAACGATTTTTGATGCAAATACACGAAGGCACTGCGGAATTAGCGTCAACGGATTTTTCTGAAGATAAAACCGGCTTGGCTACGATCTTACAATTGTTTAAAGACCGTATTCACCTTGATGTGACAGCGATCGAACTCGTTGAACTCACAAACGGAAATATTGATACGCAAAATATTCCTTTATTTGTTTTTGAAACACAAGAAGCAGGACAAACGCAACAGCTGCCAGAGGGGTATGCGTGGGAAGAGCCCAATATCTTTCGTAAGATCATTGAAGACTATAAGATCGAAGGCGTTCCGTTCTTTTAGCACCTGAATACTAGCGAAAAGACTGAAGACCGTTACAACGGTCTTTTTTTATTGAAAACTTTTTGTAAATAAAATGAAATATTTCCTTGACCTAAGTCAAGAAGAATGGTAAATTAGTCAACGTTGGCAATTGAGTCAGCGGGTCAAAAGAGCGTTTGAAAAAAATTCAAAAAAATGCTTGACCAAAAATGAAACAGATGATATTATAACGAAGTCGCAACAATAAAATAGTTAATTGACGTTGATACATCAACAAAATTAATTAAAAAAAGTTGTTGACAAATAACAAATCATTTGTTATTCTAATGAAGTCGCTGAGACAGCCGCTGCGAAGTTGAAAAACAACGAGCGAAAAAAACTTTTAAAAAAGAGTTGACAATCAATTGTCGCTCTGATATGATATAAAAGTTGCTAACACAGCACTGTAGACCTTTGAAAACTGAACAAAGCAAGCAAACGAACCAATGTGTAGGACGTTTCAATTTATTGAAACAAATACATGCAAGCAATAGCTAGCAAAGTTAATTTTTATGAGCTTAATGACCGTATGGTCATTCAAACAAATCATTATGAGAGTTTGATCCTGGCTCAGGACGAACGCTGGCGGCGTGCCTAATACATGCAAGTCGAACGCTTTTTCTTTCACCGGAGCTTGCTCCACCGAAAGAAAAAGAGTGGCGAACGGGTGAGTAACACGTGGGTAACCTGCCCATCAGAAGGGGATAACACTTGGAAACAGGTGCTAATACCGTATAACACTATTTTCCGCATGGAAGAAAGTTGAAAGGCGCTTTTGCGTCACTGATGGATGGACCCGCGGTGCATTAGCTAGTTGGTGAGGTAACGGCTCACCAAGGCAACGATGCATAGCCGACCTGAGAGGGTGATCGGCCACACTGGGACTGAGACACGGCCCAGACTCCTACGGGAGGCAGCAGTAGGGAATCTTCGGCAATGGACGAAAGTCTGACCGAGCAACGCCGCGTGAGTGAAGAAGGTTTTCGGATCGTAAAACTCTGTTGTTAGAGAAGAACAAGGATGAGAGTAAAACGTTCATCCCTTGACGGTATCTAACCAGAAAGCCACGGCTAACTACGTGCCAGCAGCCGCGGTAATACGTAGGTGGCAAGCGTTGTCCGGATTTATTGGGCGTAAAGCGAGCGCAGGCGGTTTCTTAAGTCTGATGTGAAAGCCCCCGGCTCAACCGGGGAGGGTCATTGGAAACTGGGAGACTTGAGTGCAGAAGAGGAGAGTGGAATTCCATGTGTAGCGGTGAAATGCGTAGATATATGGAGGAACACCAGTGGCGAAGGCGGCTCTCTGGTCTGTAACTGACGCTGAGGCTCGAAAGCGTGGGGAGCGAACAGGATTAGATACCCTGGTAGTCCACGCCGTAAACGATGAGTGCTAAGTGTTGGAGGGTTTCCGCCCTTCAGTGCTGCAGCAAACGCATTAAGCACTCCGCCTGGGGAGTACGACCGCAAGGTTGAAACTCAAAGGAATTGACGGGGGCCCGCACAAGCGGTGGAGCATGTGGTTTAATTCGAAGCAACGCGAAGAACCTTACCAGGTCTTGACATCCTTTGACCACTCTAGAGATAGAGCTTCCCCTTCGGGGGCAAAGTGACAGGTGGTGCATGGTTGTCGTCAGCTCGTGTCGTGAGATGTTGGGTTAAGTCCCGCAACGAGCGCAACCCTTATTGTTAGTTGCCATCATTTAGTTGGGCACTCTAGCGAGACTGCCGGTGACAAACCGGAGGAAGGTGGGGATGACGTCAAATCATCATGCCCCTTATGACCTGGGCTACACACGTGCTACAATGGGAAGTACAACGAGTTGCGAAGTCGCGAGGCTAAGCTAATCTCTTAAAGCTTCTCTCAGTTCGGATTGTAGGCTGCAACTCGCCTACATGAAGCCGGAATCGCTAGTAATCGCGGATCAGCACGCCGCGGTGAATACGTTCCCGGGCCTTGTACACACCGCCCGTCACACCACGAGAGTTTGTAACACCCGAAGTCGGTGAGGTAACCTTTTTGGAGCCAGCCGCCTAAGGTGGGATAGATGATTGGGGTGAAGTCGTAACAAGGTAGCCGTATCGGAAGGTGCGGCTGGATCACCTCCTTTCTAAGGAATATTTCGGAAGACTACACATCGTTTGCCTTTGTTCAGTTTTGAGAGGTCTACTCTCAAACAAATTTGTTCATTGAAAACTGGATATCGAAGAAAAAATCAAAACAAGTAACACACACCGAGTTGAAATGTTAAAAGAGTTTTTTAATAAGTTCAACGCTTATTTTCTTGAGCAACCTTCTATCGCTAGAAGAAGTACTCAAAACCGACCGTAAGGTCAAAGGTTAAGTGAATAAGGGCGCACGGTGGATGCCTTGGCACTAGGAGCCGATGAAGGACGGGACTAACACCGATATGCTTTGGGGAGCTGTAAGTAAGCTATGATCCAGAGATTTCCGAATGGGGAAACCCAGCATCTTTTATAGGATGTTACGTCTGCGTGAATACATAGCGCAGTCGAGGTAGACGCAGAGAACTGAAACATCTAAGTACCTGCAGGAAGAGAAAGAAAATTCGATTCCCTGAGTAGCGGCGAGCGAAACGGGAAAAGCCCAAACCAACAAGCTTGCTTGTTGGGGTTGTAGGACTCCGATATGGTAGTCTATTCAGATAGTCGAAATACTTGGAAAAGTATGTCAAAGAGGGTAAAAACCCCGTAGGCGAAATTTGGATAACACCTAGGAGGATCCTGAGTACGGCGGAACACGAGGAATTCCGTCGGAATCCGGGAGGACCATCTCCCAAGGCTAAATACTCCCTAGTGACCGATAGTGAACCAGTACCGTGAGGGAAAGGTGAAAAGCACCCCGGAAGGGGAGTGAAATAGATCCTGAAACCGTGTGCCTACAACAAGTTAGAGCCCGTTAATGGGTGATAGCGTGCCTTTTGTAGAATGAACCGGCGAGTTACGATAGCATGCGAGGTTAAGTTGAAGAGACGGAGCCGCAGCGAAAGCGAGTCTGAATAGGGCGAATGAGTATGTTGTCGTAGACCCGAAACCATGTGATCTACCCATGTCCAGGTTGAAGGTGCGGTAAAACGCACTGGAGGACCGAACCCACGTACGTTGAAAAGTGCGGGGATGAGGTGTGGGTAGCGGAGAAATTCCAAACGAACTTGGAGATAGCTGGTTCTCTCCGAAATAGCTTTAGGGCTAGCCTCGGAATTGAGAATGATGGAGGTAGAGCACTGTTTGGACTAGGGGCCCATCTCGGGTTACCGAATTCAGATAAACTCCGAATGCCATTCATTCATATCCGGGAGTCAGACTGTGAGTGATAAGATCCATAGTCGAAAGGGAAACAGCCCAGACCACCAGCTAAGGTCCCCAAATAACTATTAAGTGGAAAAGGATGTGGGGTTGCAC